>NZ_JAPNJZ010000018.1:0-1134711 GCF_026626765.1 Corallococcus sp. bb12-1
CCGACTACACCGCGTACGAAGAGCTGCTGGACGTCTTCAAGGCGTTCACCGCCATCCCCATCCTGCTGGAGGGCGAGCGCGGCTACGCCTTCACCCACGACGACCTGCGCCGTGAAATCCAGGGGCGCGGCCTGTCCGCCCTGCTCTTCTCCAACCCGTGCAACCCCACCGGCAAGCTGGTGCAGGGGGACGAGTTGGCGCGGTGGGTGGGCGTGGCACGCGAGCTGGAGTGCACGCTGCTCATCGACGAGTTCTATTCGCACTACATCTGGACGGGCCGTCCGGGCGTGCTGCCGGTGGAGAGCGCCGCGCGGTACGTGGAGGACGTGAACCGCGACCCGGTGGTGCTCTTCGACGGGCTCACCAAGAACTGGCGCTATCCGGGCTGGCGCATGACGTGGACGGTGGGGCCCAAGCAGGTCATCGACACGGTGTCGAGCGCGGGCAGCTTCCTGGACGGCGGCGGCAGCCGGCCCCTGCAGCGCGCGGCGATCCCGCTGCTCCAGGAGGACACGGTGGTGGCGGAGACGCGCGCCATCCACTCCACCTTCCGCGAGAAGCGCGACAAGTTCCATTCGCGCCTGGAGCGGCTGGGCATCCGCACGGACCGGGCGCCGGACGGGACGTTCTACGTCTGGGGCAACCTGTCCGGACTGCCCGCGCCGCTCAACGACGGCATGGCCTTCTTCCGCGCCGCGCTGGAGCACAAGGTCATCAGCGTGCCCGGTGAGTTCTTCGACGTGAACCCGGGCAAGCGCCGCGCCCGGGCCTCGCGCTTCCGCAGCTACGTGCGCCTGTCCTTCGGCCCCTCGTGGGAGACGCTGGACAAGGCGCTCCAGCGACTGGAAGCGCTGGTGCTCCAGCACACGCCCGCGACCTGAAGCACGCAGCAGGGCCGGCCCCGGTCAGGACTCCGGGGTCGGCACGCCGCGGAACTCCGCCGTGGCCATCACGTGCACCTTCTTGCGGTGCGACAGCGGGAAGCCCAGGGCCACGCGGCCCTTGAGGTAGTTGCCACCGGAAGACATGGACACCGAGGAGCCCTCGTCACCGGCGTTGTAGCCCCCGCGCCCGGTGGCGAAGAGGTGCGCCTCCAGCGTCCGTTCAGAGAAGCGGTGCAGTCCCGCGAGCTTCACGCCCAGCCCGGCGGCCACGCGGCGGGCCTTCTTCACCGACTCGCGGGCCAGCTCCTCCAGCCAGTCCTGGCGGAACTCCAGCTCGCGCGAATAGCCCCACTTGAGCTCGCGCAGCGTCGCCTGCTTCATCGTGCTGAAGGCCGCGAGCACGTCCCCCAGCCGCTCCACCTGCTCCAGCCGGATGCGCAGCACGTACACCGCCGAGGACGAGCGCGTGAGCAGCCCCTCCGACATCTCCGCCTGCACCGACTGGAGGGTGAAGGCCGTGCGGGGCACGCCCAGATCCTCCAGCGCGCGCACCAGCACCACCACCTCCCGCGCGTTGGTGAACGCCGCGTTGCCGGTGAAGAAGGCCGACGCCTTCACCTCCACCACCGCGTCCACGTGGTCCGCTTCCAGCTCGTGGTCGGCGGACAGCTCCACGACGATGAGTCCCGACTCGGTCCCGGCCTGCTCCGACATGCGCCCCTCTTCGCGGGTGTGCGGCCCCACGCGTTTGGAAGGGCGGGAGTATAGGCTGCCCCCACGACCATGCGACGCATCCCGTCCCGGCTGTGGCTGTTGTGCGCCCTCTACTTCGTGCAGGGACTTCCGTTCGGCTTCCAGGTGACGGCGCTGCCCGTCTACCTGCGCACGCGCGGCGTCTCGCTGGCCGCGCTGGGCTTCGCGGGCGCGCTGTCGCTGCCGTGGATGCTCAAGGCGCTGTGGGCCCCGCTGGTGGACCGCTACGGCTCCCAGCGCGTGGGCCGGCGCCGCTCCTGGATATTGCCCATGCAGGCGGGCCTGGCCCTGGCGTGCGTGGGCGCCGCCTTCGCCGCGCAGCGGGACTCGCTGCCGCTCTTGCTGGGCCTCATCTTCGTGATGAACCTCTTCGCCGCCACCCAGGACATCGCGGTGGACGGCCTCGCGGTGGACCTGCTGCGTCCGGAGGAGCTGGGCCCGGGCAACACCGCGCAGGTCGTGGGCTACAAGCTGGGCATGCTCACCGGCGGCGGGCTGCTCGTGTGGGCCAGCTCGCGCATCGGCTGGTCGGGCCTGTTCCTCGTCATGGCCGCGCTGTGCCTCACGGTCTTCACCGTCGTGCTCTTCGTGCGAGAGCCGCCCCCGCGTGAGCAGGAGGGGCCCGCCGGGCCGAAGCTGGACTGGCCCGCGCTCTTCGCGCGCCTCAAGTCCGCGCTCACCCTGCCGGGCACCGGGTGGCTGCTGCTCTTCATCGGCACGTACAAGCTGGGCGAGTCCATGTCCGACGTCCTCTACAAGCCCTTCCTCGTGGACTCAGGCTACACGCCCGCCCAGATTGGCCTGTGGGTGGGCACGTGGGGCACCGCCGCGTCGCTCATCGGGTCCACCTGTGGCGGCCTGCTCGCCGCGCGCCTGCCGCTGCTGGGCGCGGTGGCGCTCACCGGGACGCTGCGCCTGTTGCCCCTGGCGGGACGGTGGCTCCTCACCCAGGTGGGCGTCAGCGACGCGGGCGTGCTGGGCGTCACCCTCACCGAGGAGTTCTTCGGCGGCGCGCTCACCACGGTGATGTTCGCCTTCATGATGTCGCGCACCGACCGCCGCATCGGCGCCACGCACTACACACTGCTGGCCAGCGTGGAGGTCGCGGGCAAGGCACCCGCCGGGCCGCTCGCGGGATTGCTCGCGGATCCGAAGTTCGGCGGCTGGGGCTATCCGAACGTGTTCCTGTTGGGCGTCGCGCTGTCCGCCGCGTTCCTCGCGCTGCTCGCGCCCCTGCGCCGCAACAGCCCCGCGCCCACGGCCCAGCCCGTGCACCCGTGAAGAGGTGAAGCCCTGACGCACCGCCGCAAAAGCGCCCCGGGCCCCGCGTTCCTCCCGGGGTCGCTTGCGGTCCCCGCCGCCTCTGTCATTGATTCGCGCCACGGTCCGGGTGGGCGGAGCGCACGCTCCGGCCCGGCCCTCAACAAACTCCTGGAGGAAGCGACATGGCGGAGATGAAGACGTACGCGGGTGCTTGCCACTGTGGACAGGTCAAGTACGAGGCCCAGACGGACCTGGCACAGGTGGTGAGCTGCAACTGTTCCATCTGTCACAAGCGCGGCCTGCTCCTGACCTTCGTCCCCCCGGAGCAGTTCAAGCCCCTGGCCGGCGTGGACAACCAGAAGCTCTATCAGTTCAACAAGAAGGTCATCGACCACCTCTTCTGCTCCAACTGCGGCGTGGAGTCCTACGGCACCGGCATGGGCCCGGATGGCAAGCGGATGTTCGCCATCAACGTGCGCTGCCTGGACGGCGTGGACATCTCCACGCTCACGCCCATGCCGTACAACGGCCGGGACGCGTAGGCATCCCGCACGGCCCGCCGCCTACGCGCGGCGGGCCCGCCACACCAGGCCGGCGGCGAGGACCACGGCCGTGGGCGCGACCCAGGGAAGCGACTTGCGCAGGCGGTGCTCCCAGACGTCCACCCGGTCCGCCAGGAGCAGCAGCATCCAGTGCGAGGGAACGTGGTCCGGCTTGCCGTAGGCGGCCCTTCGCAGCAGGCCACTCAGCCCCTGTGGAGGCTGGGCCGTGCCGAACACCGGGGGCATCTGCCTGCGGCCCGCGTGCTTGTACACCGGCACATCCGCGTGCTGCGGCGCGATGGGCACGCGCGCCCCCGCCAGCGGCCGCGGTGCGGTCTCCATCGGGACGCCCGGGCGCCGGGAGGTGTCCAGGTCCACGGCGATGTCCGTCGCCTTCTGCTTCGACTTCGCCCGGGGCGTCGCGGTGCGTGGTTTGCGAGGTGTCTTCTGGCGCATGAAAGGCTTCCGGGTTGTTGAAGCGGGTTCAGGTCAGGCGTGGCCGTGGGGCATGAGGACGCACTTGATGCACCCGTCCTGCTTGTCGGAGAACAGGTCGTAGGCCTCCGGCGCCTGCTCCAGCGGGAAGCGGTGGGTGATGATGGCCTTCGCGTCGATGCGCCCCTTCTGGATGTGCTCCAGCAAGTGCGGCATGTAGCGCCGGGTGTTCGCCTGGTTCATCCGCAGCGTCAGGCCCTTGTTCATCGCGGTGCCAATGGGGATGAAGTTCCACGGCGGCCCGTACACGCCGATGATGGAGATGTTGCCGCCCTTGCGCACGCTGTTGATGCACCACTGGATGACGGTGGGCGCGCCGGCCTCCAGCTTCAACCCCAGGCCCAGCACGCGGTGCGCGCGCGAGCCTTCCGCCTCCATGCCCACCGCGTCGATGCAGACGTCCGGGCCCCGCCCTTCGAACATGTCCTTCAGGTGCAGGACGATGTCGTCCACGTGCTTGAAGTTCACCGTCTCCACGTTCGCGAACCTGCGCGCGAACTCCAGGCGGTACGGCAGGGGGTCCACCGCCACCACGCGGCCCGCGCCCATCAGCCACGCGGACTTCATCGCGAAGAGACCCACCGGGCCCGCGCCGAACACCACCACCGTCTCCCCACCTTTTATCTCTCCCATCTCCGCGGCCTGATAGCCGGTGGGCAGGATGTCGCTCAGGAAGAGGACGGACTCGTCGTCCATGCCGTCCGGAATCTTCATGGGGCCCACGTCCGCGAAGGGCACGCGCACGTACTCCGCCTGCCCGCCGTCGAAGCCGCCGGTGGTGTGCGAATAGCCATACACGCCGGACGCCACGTCGCTGCCCGGGTTGCTGTTCTCGCAGTTCCCGGTGAGGCCGCGCTGGCAGTAGAAGCAGGTGCCGCAGGAGATGTTGAAGGGCACCACCACGCGGTCGCCCTTCTTGAGCTGCGCCACTTCGCCGCCCACCTCCTCCACCACGCCGGTGAATTCGTGGCCGAAGGTGCAGCCCACGCGCGTGTCCGGCACCAGTCCGTGGAGCAGGTGCAGGTCGGAGCCGCAGATGGCGGCGCGGGTCACCTTGAGGACCACGTCCTGGGGATGCTCGATGCGCGGGTCGGGCTTCTGCTCTACCTGGACGCGGTAGGGACCTTGATAGGTGAGTGCACGCATGCGCGGTGATTCCTCCGTCCCCAAGGGGTGAGGACGGCCGCGCGCCACGACAAGGGACGGTGCGCCCCGAGGGCCAGGTCGCCGGGTCGCCCTACTGCGGAGCGAAGGTGCCCACGGGCAGGTCCGCCGCCCGCCACAGATACCAGCTCACCACCGTGCGGTAGGGGCGCCAGCGCTCGCCGTAGGCCAGGAGCGCCTTGGGCTTGGGCATCTCCTTCAAGCCGTTGAGCACCATGAAGCCCTTGCGCACGCCGTAGTCGTCCACGGGCAGGATGTCCGGCCGGCCCAGGCGGAAGATGAGCAGCATCTCCACGGTCCACTGGCCAATGCCTCGCACTTGCGTGAGGTGTTCAATCAGGTCCGCGTCGGACATCCGGCGCACGCGGGCGAGCGTCGGCACGGTGCCATCCACCGTCTTGCGCGCCAGGTCCTGGATGGCCAGCAGCTTGTTCGCGGACAGGCCCGCTTCGCGCAAGGACAGGTCCGGCACCGCGAGCAGCTTCTGGGGCGTGAAGCCCTTGCCCTGCCCCACGCGTTCGCACACGCGCCCGAAGATGGTCGCCGCCGCGCGGCCGTGGAGCTGCTGGTAGACGATGGAGTGCGCCAGCGCCTCGAAGGGGCTGTGCAGCGGACTGCGCTCCATGCGGAAGGGGCCCACCGTCTTGAAGAGGGGCCCGAGCGTCGGGTCGGCCTTGAGCAGCGAGCGCCGCACGGCGGGCGTGTACGCGTCAGGAAGCAACGAAGGGGACGGGGCGGGAGCGCGCGGCATGGACCGCATGCTGCCCTGCCCCGTGCCACGCGCAACCCCGTTCCCACGCGTTCCGGCTAGATGGGCGCGGCGCGGTCGGTCTCCTCGGGCACCTCCATGCGGGGCTCGCCCTCCATCATCGAGTCGAACTCCTCCTCCATCTGGATGCCCAGGTCTTCCAACTGCTCCTTGCTCAGGAGCTTGCGCGCGGACTTGAAGAGGTCGTCCTCCTCCTCTTCGACGTGGTGCTCCACGTTCTCCTGGAGGACCTTCATCTTGGCGTCGAACTCCTCGTCGTCCGCCTCCATGCCCAGCAGGTCCGCGATGAGGCGCTTGACCACGAGGTGCTCCTCGGCGGCCTCGCGCAGCTTGTCCTCGGTGTCGTCCGTCTTGAGCGCCGGATAGAGGTAGAGCTCCTCGATCTTCGCGTGCGCCCCCAGCCGGTCCGCGATCTGTTCGAAGAGCTCCTGTCGCTCCTCGTCGTTGTGATCCGCGAGCTTCTCGTACTTCTTGAACAGCTTGGACACTTCCTCGTGCTGCTGCTTGAGCAGTTCCAGTGCGTTCATGTCGTCCCCCAGGACAGGTGCTAGTCAGGTGCTGATAGATGGGGGTGGGGGCCCGTGAATGGAAGCCTCCCACCCGCACTTCTCACTTCACCGGCAATTTCCGCGACGGGAGATCCTTCAGCGCGGGGCCGTTGAGCACGCGGCCGGTGGGGCTGAAGCGGCCGCCGTGGCAGGGGCAATCCCAGGAGCGCTCGGCGTTGTTCCAGTTCACATGGCACCCCAGGTGCGTGCACACGGGAGACACGGCATGCGCGGTGCCATCGTCCTCGCGGTAGACGGCCACCTTGTGGCCCTCCACTTCCAGAATCTTCCCTTCGCCCGGGGCGACGTCCGCCAGGTGGTGACCGTCCGGCTTCGCCAGGCGGTCCGCGACGAAGCGGAAGGCCACGTCCGCGTTCTCCTGGAGGAAGTCCTTCGCGCTGGCCTTGGGCTTCACGCGGCCAGGGGCGTACAGCGCGGCGTAGGGGTTCTGGTTGCCGAGGATGAGGTCCGACACCACCATGCCGGCCAGCGTCCCGAACGTCATGCCCGTGCCGGAGAAGCCCGTGGCCACGTACACGTGACGGCGGCCCACGTTGCGGCCGATGAAGGGCAGGCCGTCCGCGGGTTCGATGATCTGCCCCGACCAGCGGTGGGTGAGGCGCTTCACGGGCAGGTGCCTCACCGCGTAGTCCTCCAGCGCGGTGAAGCGCGAAGCGGTGTCCTCCTCCGCGCCGACCTTGTGGTCCTCGCCGCCCACGATGACGTACGGCACGCCGCCCACCTGCTGCGTGCGGATGTAGTGATAGGGCTCCTGGCTGTCGTAGTACTGGCCCGCTTCCAGCGGCCCCTCCAGCGGCCCCGCCACCGCATAGGTGCGGTAGGGGTAGAGCCTGGTGTGCATCGCCACGCGGTTGAGCGGCGTGGTGGTGGCCTCCACCACGGTCTGGGCGGTGACGGTGCCCCGCTCGGTGACGACGCGGCAGGGCGTGCCGTCATGCAGGTCCACCACCTTGGTGTTCTCGAACAGGTGGCAGCCGTCGCCAGGGATGGCGTCCGCGAGCGCGAGCAGGTACTCGCGCGGGTGGAACAGGGCCTGGTCCTCCACGCGCAGCGCGCCCTTCACCGGGAAGGGCAGCGGCACGTCCCGGGTGAAGGAGGCCAGCAGCCCCACCTGCCTCGCGGCGGAGACTTCAAGCACCAGCTCGCGCAGCTCCCGGTCGGTCTGCGCGTACTTGAAGGCCGGCACCCGGGTGAAGCCGCAGTCGATTGCGAGCGACTCCACCAGGGAGGCAATCTGTTCAATGGCGGCCCGGCTGGAGGACGCGGCCAGGTGCGCGCCCTTGTCACCGAAGTCCTGGAGCAGCGTGGTGTACGGCGTGTCCAGCAGCTCCGTCAGGTGCGCGGTCGTCTGCCCTGTCTGGCCGGAGAGGATGCGGTGCATCTCCAGCACCGCGACCTTCTTGCCGGCGCGCTTGAGCAGCCAGGCCGTCGTCAGCCCCGCGATGCCACCTCCGATGATGGCCACGTCCACCGCGAGGTCGCCCGGCAGGGTGGGAAGGTCCCGGGGCGGGGTCGTCACCGTCCAGAGGGATTTGTTCAGGCGCTCGTCATTCATGGCTCAAGGCTAGGAATCCGCCCCCCAGGGCATAAGCCACGCCTGCCATGCCCTGACCGGCCGCCTGCCCAGCTCGGGGTGTGTGCGACCCAACAGAGCCCCGCTCCGGGTGTTGGCAAGTCAGGCCCTTGGAACAGGAGTGGCTGGGGCGCGATGACCCCAGCGCGTTAGAACACCTGAGCCGGGGGTCCGCGCGCCGGGCGGGCCAAGGAGCGGTGTCGAGATGCCCGTGGAACGCATCGCTGGCTCGGCCAGCCTCGTGGACCTGCTGGACCGGATGTTGGACCGGGGACTGCGCTTCGACGCGCGGGCCCTGGGAACTCCGGGCCACGCCGCCTCATTGGAGGGAAAGGCGCGGATCGTCGTGGCATTTTCGGAGGTCCGCACCGCAGACTCGCCGGAACGCGGACTCCCGCCGCGTGAACCCTCACCCGGAGCGTAAGTTCGTGGCGTCTCCAGCCCCGCTGCCCCCCGCCGAAGCCGATGCCGGGGCGCGCCTCGTGCTCGCCGAGCACCTGCTCGCCTGCGAGTCCGCCATCGCCTGTGCACGGACCTTGGTGGAGTGGCTCACGCGGCAGACCGGGGTGCCGGTCGCCTGCCTGGGGCCGAGCGACGGTGGACCCGCGGCCGGCTGCCTGGCCAGTGAAGGGCTGACGGGAGCCCAGCAGACCGCGCTCGGGCTCGCGTGGGAGGAGCCCGCGTCCGCGCTGGTGGCCTTCCGCACCCGGCCCGGAGCCCGGTGGCTGGCGGCGGACGCGCTGGAAGGCAACGTGTTTCCGGGCGGCTTCCTGGCGGTGCCACTGGGCCGGCCCGGGGCGCCCGCGGTCGCGCTGCTGGCGGTGGGGCTGTCCGGGCCCGGCGTGCCGCAGGACGTGGCGTGGGCAGCGTCATGCGCCGGGCCGCTCCTCGCGCGGCTGGTGGCCTCCGATGCCCGGGCGCCGCGACGGCTGGAGCCAGACCGACTCCTGCGCCGGGTCATCAACGCGGTGTCGGACCCGGTGCTGCTGACGGACCCGGAGGGCGTGCTGCTCTTCGCCAACGGCCGCGCGGAGGCGCTGCTGGTGGCGGGCCCGGATGCCAGCCCCGGACGCGCGCGGGCGGTGGAGATCAACCAGCGCCTGTTCCGCGAGACGCTCGTGCAGGGCGGCGCCCTGGGGACGGGCGTGCACCGGCGCGAGGTGCCCCTGGTGGATCCCGTGGAGGGCATGGACCTGCTCTTCGAGCTGGTCACCACGCCGGTGCTCGCGCCGGACGGCCCCGCGGTGGTGGTGAGCGTGCTGCGCAACGTGACGGACCTGGGCCGCGCCGCGCAGGCCCTGGGGGAGAGCTACCGGCGGCTGCGCGCCACCGAGCGCGAGGCGCGCAGCGAGCGCCACCGGTTGGACCGGGTGCTGGACTCGGTGGCGGACCCCATCATCCTGTCCGACCCGGCCGGCGGCATGGTGATGATGAACGACCCGGCCGAGCGCCTCTTCGCGTGGCCCCACGAGTCGGGCGAGGCCTCCATGCGCCGGGTGCGCGCGAACGACGCGCTCTTCGGCTCCTTCCTCTCCCACCTGTTGGGCCCCGACAACGCGGGCGTGTCGCGGTGGAAGAGCCAGTTGACGCTGGACGACCCCGCCACCGGCGCGCCCGTTCCCATGGAGGCCATGGCCAACAAGGTGCTGGGCGACCAGGGCGAATTGACGGGCATCGTCACCGTCTTCCACGACCGCACGGAGGTGCTGGAGCGGGCGCGGCTGCTGGAGCGGGTGAAGGAGGTCTCCAGCGAGCTGGAGGCGCGCGTGCTGTCCGCGACGGCGGAGCTGGCGGAACAGAACGAGAAGCTGCGCCGGCAGGCCATCCAACTGGAGCAGGCGAGCGCGGCCAAGTCGCAGTTCCTGGCCAACATGTCGCATGAGTTCCGCACGCCGCTCAACGCCATCCTCGGCTACACGAACATGCTGCTCCAGGGCGTGTCCGGAGAGATGACGCCGCCGCAGCGCCGCAACCTCACCCGCATCGACTCCAACGGGCGGCACCTGCTGGAGGTCATCAACGAGATCCTGGACATCACCCGCATCGAGGCGGGGCGGATGCCGCTGCACCTGACGGACTTCGGGATGCAGGAGCTCCTGCTGGAGGTGATGGGGGAGATGGATCCCATCATCGCGCGCAGCAAGCTGACGGTGGAGACGCACCTGGAGGAAGGACTGCCGGGCGTGTGGACCGACCGACAGAAGGTGAAACAGATTGTTCTCAACCTGTTGTCCAACGCGCTGAAGTTCACGCATGAGGGCAGCGTGAATGTGTCGGTGGAGTATCAGAACGGCACCGGCACCCTCGCCATCTCGGTGAAGGACACGGGGATCGGCATTGACGTGTCGAACCAGGAGAAGATCTTCGAGGACTTCCAGCAGGTGGACAGCTCTCCCACGCGGGCCTATGGGGGCACCGGCCTGGGACTGTCCATCTGCCGTCGGCTGGCGACCATGCTGGGGGGGCGCGTCTCCCTCCAGAGCACTCCGGGCCAGGGTTCGACCTTCACCCTGCACTTTCCACGACGCGCGAGACGGACATGACGAACACCCCGGAAAAACCCAAGCCGCTCGTGCTGGTGGTGGACGACTACCAGGATGCCCGGGAGATGTACGCGGAGTACCTGGAGTTCTCCGGCTTCCGCGTGGCGGAGGCGAAGAACGGCCAGGAGGCGTTGGACAAGGCCTTCGAGCTGGTGCCGGACGTCATCCTGATGGACCTGTCCCTGCCGGTGATGGATGGCTGGGAGGCGACGCGCCGGCTGAAGGGCGACGAGCGCACGCGGCACATCCCGGTGGTGGCGCTCACCGGGCATGCGCTGAAGGGGCACTCGGAGGACGCGAACCAGGCCGGGTGTGATGCGTACGTCACCAAGCCGTGCCTGCCGGACAATCTGGTGGAGCAGGTGAAGAAGATGATCGCACGGCGCGAGGCGGCCTCGGCGAGCTGAAGCGTTCCCAGTCGAAAGGCGGAGCACGCCATGGCGACGAAGCAGCAGGCGGAAGTCACGCGGGAGGGCCGGGCGCACTACCTGTACGCCATCGTGCGGGCGGAAGGCGGCTGGGAGCGGGACCTCGCCGGGTTGGGCACGGCGCCGGTGCGCACGGTGCGCGAGGACGACCTGCTGGCGCTGGTGTCCGACACGGCGGGCCTCCGGGTGGCGCCCACGCGGGCCCATCTGCTGACCCATCAGCGCGTGACGGACGCGGTGCTGCGCGAGCACACGCTGGTGCCGGTGGCCTTCGGCACGGTGCTGCCGTCGGAGGAGCGCGTGCGGGAGGTGTTGCGCACGGCCCACGCCCCGCTCGTGCGCGCGCTGGCCATGCTGGACGGACGCGTGGAGCTGGGGCTGAAGGTGTACTGCCACCGCGACGCGCTGGCGCGCCAGTTGGAGGAGGAAGCGCCCCAATTGGCCCGGCGGCCCTCCGAGCCCGAAGAGGACCACGAGCAGCGGATGGAGCTGGCGCTGCTGGAGCGCACCACGCGGGACATGGACGTGCTGCGTGACGGGTTGGGACCGCTGGTGGCGGCCACGCACGAGTCCGCGCCCCTGGGAGAGCGGATGCTGCTCAACGCGGCCTTCCTGGTGGACCGCGCGGCGGTGTCCGCCTTCGAGGCACGACTGAAGACGCTGGCGGCGCGCACGGAGCTGTACGCGTACCGCTTCACCGGGCCCTGGCCGGGCTACAGCTTCGTGGACGTGCGGCTGGGCGTGGAGGCCAGCCCCGCCGCGGCGTCCTGACGGGCGTTTCAGCGCGGGGGCGCGGTGAGCTTCGCGGCCTCCTCGGCCAGGGACTCCAGGCCGCCGCCCATGCGCGTCCAGCCCGGCGTGAACTCGGTGCGCGCGTACCACGTGTGATCCGTCGCCATCGCCATGGAGAGCTCGCCCACGGGCTTGCCGGCGCGCTGGTATTCGATGCGGAAGGCGGGCGTGGAGGCGAGGCCCGGCGGGGACTCGCCCCGGCCGAGGAACTCCAGCGGGGTGAGGCGCCACACGCGGTCGTGCCAGTTGCGGGTGAAGTCGTCCGGGGTGCCGGGTGCGTCCACGGGCGACAACTGCACGGCGCCCGGGGGCTGGCCGCTGGCCACGAAGGCGCGGGAGGTGGTGCCGGCGGTGATGACCACGCGGTCGAAGCCGTCCACGTCGAAGGTGTGCAGGCGCCGGTCCACGAGCCGGCTGGACGCGGCCTCCAGGTCCGACAGCAGCGCGGGGCCCAGGAGGAAGACGTGGCTGTCGGAGGGCCGCTGGAGGTAGGGCGCGCCCCAGCCGGAAGCGGGGGCCGCGAGGCGGAAGGTCTTCGGCGTGCTGTCCACGGTGAGCGTCAGCGCCCGCTCCGTCTTCGCGAGGCCGAGCTCCTCCAGCTTCTTGGCGTCCAGGACACCCAGCTCGCGCTGGGCCCGCAGTGGGGCGAACTTCGCGAACAGCTTCTGGGCCAGGTCGTTGCCTCGCAGCTCACGGGGCGGTGGCACGGGGGCCGGGGTTGACGGTGTGCCGGCATCGGCGCCAGCGGTGGCGAGGGCACCCGCGTCCGAAGCACGAGCGGGGCCCGCATCGGAGGCTGCGTTCGCACGGGATGTCGCGTCGGCGATGCGAGCACCCTCGCCTGCATCGGAGGGGCCTGCGTCGGGCGCCGCGCGGACGAGCGCATCCACATCGCCGCCATCGACACCCGCATCCGCGCCCACGGGCTCCACCTTCGGCTTCGCGGGCTTGCTGCCCAGACGGACCCAGATGGCGTCGCGGTCCTGGGCGTCGCGGAACAGCTCCACGAAGCGCGCCTCGTCCTCGTAGCGGACCCGGTCGAGCGAACGCACCTGCGCGTCCTCCACCGTCACCTCGCCCGCTGCTCGGGACGGCTCGCGCTGCCACACGAAGAACGCGGCCACCAGGGCCACGCCCGCCAGGACTCCTTGCACGGCCACGTCGCGCGCCTTCATCGCGCACCTCCCACCGCTGCGGCGCTCCGAGGCGCACGCCGTCCGCGTCTGCGCGTCACGAAGAAGCCCACCGCCAGCACCACCACCGGCGCCAGGAAGACAGTCGCGTAGAACCACGCGACATCCTGCGAGCGCGTGTGCTGCAACGGCACGTCCTCTTCGCTCGTCGTCGCACCGGAGAGCGCCTCCTCACCGGAGAGCCAGCGCAGCGTGTCCACCGCCAGGTACGCATTGCCCACGTTGCCGAGGATGCCGTCGCCCAGCGCATCCGCGTCCGCCATCACCACCGCGCGCGGCGCGGGCTTCCCCTCCCCCGCCGCCGGCTTCTCCACCGCCACCACCAGCGGCCATGCCCGCGTGACGTCCGCGGCCTGGGGCTCGAAGTCGCCGTTGAGGTCCGCGAAGGTCTCCGCGTGCGCACGCACGCTCACGTCCAGCTTCACGCCGGGCACGGGCGGCGACACCAGCTCCAGCGCCACCGCGCCCGGGAACGCCACCGCCGCCTGTGAGCCCAGCGCGGACAGCGACGTGACGGACGGGTGCGAGGAGAAGCTCGCCGTGCCAAGGTTGCCCCGGTCGCTCACCTGACGCGTGGTGCGGAAGAAGACGCGATCATTCGCCAGCGGCACGCGCAGCGACCGCAGCCCCAGCGGATTGAGCAACGGATCCAGCGCCGCACCGTCCGGCTCCAGCGCGATCCACAGCCGGCCCCCCTGCTCCCAGTACTCCTGGAGCGCGGTGACCTCCTCCGGGCGCAGCTCGCTCGTGGGCCCCAACACCGCCACCATCGCCGCGTCGCGCGGCACCTCCGAGCCCAGCCCTTCCGCCGCCGTGAGCGTGCGCACGTCCACGTTCTGCGCGCGCAGCAGCTCCTTGAACTGCGCCACCGAAGGCCGGGCCGCTTCACCGGGAACGGGCCGCGTGTCGGCGCGCTCCCCGTGGCCGCCCGTGAGGTAGACGATGCGCCGGGGCTTCGCGACCGACAGCATGCGCCGCTGCACTTCGGCGTCCAGCCGCTGGAGCTGTCCCCGCGCCCGCTCCACGTCCAGGCCCAGCGTCAGGACCTCCTTGCGGTCCCCGCGCGACAGCACCACCGAACCATTGTTGCTGACACCCAGCGCCTTGCCCCGAGCAGGCTCCACCGCCTGATCCAACGACTCCACGCTCAGCAGTGGGCTCTCCGGCTCCAGGTCGCGGAAGTACTGCCGCACCGCCTCGCCCACCTCGTTGGCGGGCGGAAAGAAGAGCGTCACCTGCAAGGGCTCGTTGAGGCCGAGCACCAGCTTGCGCGTCGCCTCGCCCGACCGGGCGGTGCGGAAGTACGACAGGTCCCAGGTGGCATCCGCCTTCGTCGCCACGTAGGTCGCCGCGAACGCGAACACGCCCACGAAGGCCATGCCCAGACCGGAGAACAGCGCGCTGCGCACCCGCCCCGTCTCCGGCACCGGCGCCCGCGCCATCGCCACGAGCGCGGTCTCCACCAGCACCAGCGGCAGGAGCGCGCACACGAGCAGCGCCGGGAACAGCACCGCCAGCACGCCCGAAAGTCTCGGAGCGGAGCGCGACAACGGCGCCCCGAACAGCGCCGTGCCCACGTCCCCCTGGACGAAGTAGAGCACCAGCGCCCCCAGCCCCAGCGCGTACAGGGCCAGGACCCACCGCTCCAGCGAACGCCGGGCGGGAGGGGCCGCCAGCATCCGCACCACGCGCCAGCCCGTGGCGCCCACGGCGACGGCGACGCCCAGCGCGGCCAGGGCCACGCGGCCGGAGCCCACGCCCAGCACGCGCTCCGCGATGAAGACCGCGACCAGCCCCGCGACGAAGGCCACCGTCGCGGCCAGCCCGGTACCGAAGGAAGCTGTCGTGCTCATCGCCACCTCCGCGCTTCCAACACCCGTGTCGCCGCGAACAGCGCCACGTACGTGACGGCCAGGTAGTAGACGACGTCGCGCACGTGGATGAGCCCTGCCTGGAACGGGGGGAAGTGCTGGTTCCACAGCGACATCGCGCTGAAGACATCCGACAGGGGCTGCTCGGTGATGCGCGCGAGCAACCAGCACAGGATGAGCGCCACCAGCATCACCGCGGAGAAGATGGCCGCGAGCAGTTGGTTCTTCGCCAGCGAAGAGCCGAACGTGCCCACCGCCAGCGACGCGCTGCCCAACAGCAACAGTCCCAGGTAGCCCGCCGCCACGTGCCCGAAGGACACCTTGCCGTTCACCAGCACCAGGAGCGGCATGTACAGCGTGCACAACAGATAGAGCGCGAGGAACGCGAGCCCCGCCAGGAACTTGCCCAGCACGATGTCCCGGTCGCGCACCGGCGACGCGTACAAGAGCGGCAGCGTGCCCGTCTGGCGCTCCTCCGCGAGCAGCCGCATGGAGACCAGGATGGCCGCCACGATGGTGAAGCCACTGGAGTAGTAGAAGAAGCCGGACAGCACCTCCGCGGAGCGCTTGCTCGCGCCGCCCAGGGCGTACGCGTTGAAGAACAGGCCGTTCACCGCGAGGAGGATGGCGAGGATGACGTAGCCGCTGAGCGTGCGCAGGTAGCCGGCCAGCTCGCGGCGGGCAATCAGGAGCGCCTTCACGCGCGCACCTCCTGGCCCGTCAGCTTGAGGAACAGCGCTTCCAACTGCCCTTCTCCCGCGTCCAATCGCAGCAACTCCAGCCCCGCGCCCACCACCGCCCGCGCCACCTGGGGCCGCAGGTCCGGGGACGCCGCCACCTTCAACCCGAGCACCTCACCCTCCCCCTGCCGCACCTCCACCGCGCCGAACCCCTGGAGCGCTTCGAGCGCCCGCGCGCGCGAGCCCCGCACCTCCAACTCGATGGAGGGACCGCCCAGGCTGCGCGACAGCTCCTCCTCGCTGCCCTGCGCGAGCAGCGCGCCCTTGTGGATGATGAGCAGCCGGTCACACGTCTGGGAAATTTCCGGGAGGATGTGGCTGGACACGAGCACCGTGTGCGCGCCCTTGAGGCCGCGGATGACGTCGCGCATCTCGACTATCTGGAGCGGATCCAATCCGCTGGTGGGCTCATCCAGGATGAGCAGCGCGGGCCGGTGCACCAGCGCCTGCGCCAGGCCCACGCGCTGGCGGTAGCCGTGGCTGAGCGTGGAGATGACCTCGTCGTGCACGTCGCGCAGGCCCGTCTTCTCCTCGGCCTCGCCCACGTGGACGGGGGTGGCCTTCGCGGGCACGTCGCGCAGGCGGGCGACGTAGGTCAGGTATTCGCCCACCGTCATCTCCTCGTAGACGGGGGGCACGTCGGGCAGGTAGCCGATGCGCTGGCGCACCTCGTGGGACTGGTTCACCACGTCGTGCCCGTCGATGACGACGCGCCCCGACGTGGGCAGCAGCACGCACCCGAGAATCTTGAGCGTCGTCGACTTGCCGGCGCCGTTGAGGCCCAGGAAGCCAATCACTTCACCCTGACCGATGGTGAAGGCGAGGTCGCGGATGGCCGCGTGCTCGCCATAGAACTTCGTCAGCCCATCGACCTGGATCATCAGGACTCCTCGAAGCGAGGGGGAAGCGGCGCACTTCTGTCCCCCCGCCCCGGGAGTGTCAAGCACGGGCCTACGTGTGGCGGAATTCCGCGCCCTCGGTGGTCCGGCCCAGGGAGAAGCGCAGCGCGCCTTCCAGGTCGGGGAACAGGAAGGGGAAACCGTGCGCCTGGGCCACCGTGGGCAGGACGTGGGCGCTGGAGAGGAGGGTCTCCTCGCCCATCTGTCCGAACACGGTCTTCACCACGCCCACCGGCAGCGGGAAGAGGGCGGGACGGCGCAGCACCTTGCCCATCACCCGGGCCAGCTCCCCCTGGCGCACGGCGTGGGGCGCCACGGCGTTGAGCGGGCCGCGCACGGCCGGCGTCGCGATGGCGAACTGGATGAGCCCGAGCAGGTCCTCCAGGGACACCCAGCTCATCCACTGCTTGCCGGAGCCGATGGGCCCACCCCCACCCGCGAGGAACGCGGGCGCCAGCTTCGCGAGCACCCCGCCGCTCGCGTCCAGCACCACGCCGATGCGCAGGTGCACCACGCGGATGCCCGCGGCCTCGGCGGGCGCGGTGGCGGACTCCCACTGGCGCGTGACGTCCGCGAGGAAGCCACCGCCGACACCGGACGTCTCCGTGAGTTCCTCGTCGCCCCGACTGCCATAGAGGCCGATGGCGGAGGCGCAGACGAGCACGCGAGGCTTGCGGCTGGCGCGGGCCAGGGCCTCGCACAGCACGCGGGTGCTCTCCGTGCGGCTCTTGAGGATCTCCTGCTTGCGCTCCTCCGTCCAACGCCCCTCCGCGACGTTGGCGCCGGACAGGTGCACGACCGCGTCCAGGCCCTCCAGCCCTTCCGCGTCCACGGTGCCCCGGTCGGGCGCCCAGGCGATGTCGCCCCGGGCCGCGTTCGGACGGCCGCGCACCAGCCGCTTCACGCGGTGCCCGCCGGTGGAGAGGAACGACGCCAGCGCCTTGCCCACCAGGCCCGACGCGCCGCCGATGGCCACCGTGAGAGGGGCCTGGTCCTTGAAGGCGGCATGGCGGCGCAGGTCCATGCGGGTGAGGGTATGGCGGTACGCGAACATGCGCTCCAGGCGCTCGCGCGCGTAGCCGCCGCCGAAGGTGTCCCCGAGCGTCCCCACGGGCAGCACGTACTCCACCGCGTCCTCCAGGACGGACGCCTGGGGGGTGGTGCCTGGGTGCATGCGATGGTCGTGGACCCACTTGGTGAAGGGACCTTCACGCTGGGTGTCCTGGAAGGAGGCGCCCTCCACGTAGCCGGTGTGTTCGGCGACCAGGCGCTGGGGGATGGGGCCCAGGTGGATCTTCACGACGACGCGGGCGCCAGGACGGATGCCGTCGCCGGTGCGCTCGACGACCTCGGCGGTCTCCCAGGGAGGCGACAGGCGCTCGAAGGCGCCCTCACGGGTGTGCCAGGCGAAGAGGTCGGCGGCGGGGACTGGCATCTGGCTGCGCGCATCGAAGACGTGCGACTTGCCCATGGGTGCTCCTGGGGGGAGATTGCGACCGCGCATGCTTAATCCCGACCTCCTCGACCGTGCAGTCGAATTGCTTCGACGCGGCGGTGTCATCGCCCTGCCAACAGAGACGGTCTACGGCCTCGCGGCCAACGCCGAGGACGAACTGGCGGTCCGTCGCGTTTTCGCCATCAAGGGCCGGCCGGCCACCCACCCCCTCATCGTGCACATCCCCGGGGCGGAGCACCTGTCCCAGTGGGCCCGGGTGGTTCCGGAGGAAGCGACAGCCCTGGCGCGGGCCTTCTGGCCGGGACCGTTGACGCTGGTCCTGCCGCGCACCGCGAGGGCCACGGACGCCGTGACGGGAGGCCAGGACACGGTGGCGCTGCGCGTGCCGGGGCATCCGGTGGCGCTGGAGGTGCTGCGACGGCTGGGCGGAGGCGTGGCCGCGCCCAGCGCCAACCGCTTCGGCCGCGTGAGTCCCACGACGGCCGGGCACGTGGAGCAGGACCTGGGCGGCGATGTGGATCTGGTGCTGGACGGTGGCCCGTCCACGGTGGGCGTGGAGTCGACCATCGTGGACCTGTCCTCCGGTGCGCCCGCCATCCTCCGGCCGGGAGGACTGGCGACGGAGGAGGTGGAGCGGGTGCTGGGCAGGACGGTGCCAGTGCGCGCGTCCACCACGGTGCGCGTGTCCGGTTCGCTCGCGTCGCACTACGCACCGCGCGCGGGTGTGGTGCTGGCGGAGCCTTCTGATGTGTCGCAGCGGGTGGAAGCCCTGCGGGCCCAGGGCCTGCGCGTGGGCGTGCTCGGCCCCGCGTCGCTGTCACTGCCGGGGGATGTGCAGCGCTTCGACGTGCCGGGAGAACCGGCGCAGGCCGCGCGCGTCCTGTATGCCCGGCTGCGGGAGGCGGATGAACAGGGCCACGACGTGCTCGTGGCCTGTCTGCCTTTGGCGAGCGGCCTGGGCATCGCGGTGAGGGACCGGCTGTCTCGCGCCGCGGCCCCGCGCGACTGAACAGCGAGGGGTTGTTAGAAGTCCTTCGCCATTCGCTTCTGCTCCAGTTCCATGGCCTGCCTACGCGCCTTCGCAATCTCAGGCGCATACCGCGAACTCTCGTATTCGACGACCACCGCCACGACGCCTGGGGCCGTCACGCTTGTGAGCAGCACCTGACTTTCAACGGTCTCCCAATGGCTCATCAGCAAGAACCGCTTTTGGGCGGCGCGAGCCTCTCGCCGCGCCTCCATCTCATCATTTTCCGCCCGGAGGTCCATCCGCTGCTGCCCGTAAAGATCCGGCGGCACTCCACCCGGTAGCGACGAAGTCACCTTCCCCAGGAAGTACACGGCATCAGCAGCGGATCGATAGCTTCCCACCCGCCGCTGAGCCTCGTGGACAGTGTCCCGGTCACGCCCCGGTGTCCCATACTTCCGAGAAAGCAGGCGACGCAGCAGCAGATGGGCCTCCCTTGAGTTTCTGACCTCCGGGGAAAAGACATCCACTGCTGCGAACCTGTTCTCGACAAATCCAAGCGTCACGATGGCGGGCATTTTCGCGAGCAGGGTCTTCCACCGAAGCGCATTGCCATTGAGCAACCCTGCTTCAGGGAAGAGCGCTTGCACTTCCTCAAGAGTCATTCCCCAGCGGGCCTCTTGAAACCCCTCGGGGCTACGATAGCGCGAGCCCTGCCGTTCCCAGTCGCGCAGGGCTTCACGACGTTGCTGCGCGGTGGGCCCTTCTCTCCGGGTCGCGCATCCCACGGACAGCCCCAACATCAAGACACAACCCAGAATATCCAGCCTCAAGGGACCTCCGACCTGGGCCACGAGACAATCAGGAAGGTCTTCGACCTATCGCGGATCCGTGGAGAATCAGGATTCTCGCACGCCAGTGGCTCGACATAAAAGAGAGAGGCCCCCAGCAGAAGCCCGGGGTCCGGTCGCCCCAGGGGGCCTTGCAGCAAGCGACCGTGGGCATCCACGGCGCCGGTCCTTGAGAGGGAGCCACGTGCACGGGACTGACCGCAACCTGGTAGTTATTCATCCCGGTTGCGGCACCTCGCACTACTTCGAACCCTTCCGCCGAGGCGCCGTGAACCGCTTGAAGCACCTTATCGATGCCCCGGAAAGGCGCCGCAGTCCGAGTCCGCCACCCAAGACGCCTGGGATGAGACAGCCTTCCATGGACGGCGGCCCGTCCGGACACACCTTCGCATCAGAGGTCCTCCACCATCTCCTCGTGCGCCTTCTGGCTGGAGCGCCCGATGAGGCCAGCGCGCCGGGATGCGTACCGCGAGCTCTCGTACTGGAGGGACATGACGACCTTGCCGGGCAGGGCCCACTTCGTCAGGCTCACCTGGCTCTCTATGTTGGTCCCCCGGTGGAGCACGCGGAACTTCCCCCAGGCTGACAGGGAGATCTCCGCAGTGGAAGCATCGGCCAGGGCAGCCTCCTCCTGCACGGGGCACAGGCCCGCGGCGAAGCGCACCGGGACGTTGCCTTCCGTCACCTGCCGCGCCACGTCGAAGGTGCGCATCGGGTCGCCATACTTCCGCGTGAGCAGATCGCGCATTAACGTCTGAAACGTGCGCACGTCCGCCACCTCCGGGAAGAAGACGTCCACCGCAGCCAGCCGGTCCTCAAGGAAGCCCAACACTACCTCCGCCGGCACCTCCGCAATGGTGGTCTTCATCCGCAGCGTTCCATCCGGAGACACGCTCGATTCAGGAAGCACGGCGCGAACCTTCGCCGACGTCATGCCTCAGCGCGCCTCCTGCAACCCTTCCGACGAACGGTAGGTCTTGTCCACCGCCACGAGTCGCATCCCGCCGCTCCAACACGGACGGCCTTGCCGGATCCAAAGCGCAGCCCACCGCGAGTCCCAGCACCTCCACCTGTCCCACGGTCCACGATGTGCTCGTCGCATGTCTGCTGGCAGCGAGCGGCCTGGGCATCGCGGTGAGGGACCGGTTGTCTCGCGCCGCGGCCCCGCGAGAGTTGTAGAGCACATCAATCGCAGACTCGCCCCGCACGTCTGTCCGCGGCATGGCTGACGCATCCAGACGCGACGCCAGACCTCCTCCAGGCGGATTCTGCACGTTGGGGTCCTCCAGCGCGGCCCGCATCCCGCACGGAATATTCCTCAAAGACAATCCCGTCTCTGCAATCCACTGGAAATCAGTCGGTTCCGCTCAACCAGCAAAGACCGCCTGAGCCGCATAAAAAGCTTTGCAAGCCAATCATTAGGACAGGTTTGACTTTCACTTACAGTGCGACAATAGTTATTCCCCGGGTCAACGACAGGCATGCCCTTTTTTGACGGCACCCGTCCGCCCCGGAAGGAATCCCCACATGCTGAAGCACTCTCTCAAGGCCGCGCTCGCGGCTGGAGCCGTGTTGTGCGCGGGCTGTCAGGCCGAGGGGCCGGATGAAGCCTCCGTGGATCCCCGGGATCCCATCTCCGACCGTGGCGGCATGGGCGTCACGAACCGTGGCCAGGAGCAGGGGCTGGGCTCGGTGCAGCCCCAGACGGTGGATGCCCGCAAGTCGGTGGTGCTGACCGAGACGGCCATCCTGACCGGCTTCACCCTGTCTGGCGTCCTCAACCAGCTCGCCTCGCAGAACGGGGGCACGGGCCTCAACTCCACCCAGTTGTTCCGCCAGCTCTGGGACACCCAGAACCCCACCACCGGACAGGCGGACCTCCAGCCGAGCGCGCACTGCAACGACACTGGCAATCTGCTCAACGGCTTCCCCAATGGCTGCCGTACTTCGGAGGGCGCCCAGGCGGTGCCCACCAGCATCACCAACATCAACTCCTACTCCGCCATCGGCCTCTACAACCGGTTCGACCTGGCGCCCACCTCCGGTGCGGACTGTGGTGAGTACCGCGTCGTCTTCGCCAAGACAGGCGGCGGCGGCGGGCGCAACTTCATCATCTTCGAGGCCGCCCTCCCCAATCCCCGTCCGGACCTGGGCATCGACGGCTGCCGCCCCGTCCAGGCCTTCTGGCGCGACCTGAGCACGAAGCCGGTGGCCACCCGCGCCACCGCCGTGCGCGACTTCTACTTCATCGGACTGCCCGGCTTCTCCCCGGTCATCCACATGAACAACTACGGCTTCAACCCGGCGGGCATCGGTCAGGTGCGCGTCAACATGTTCATCGGCGGGCCGTGGATGCTGAAGGAGTTCAAGCTCAACCGCCAGTGCCCGGCCGGCGTGTGTACGCTGAAGTTCGCCCCGGTGACGGTGAAGGCCAACCCGGCGGGCCGGCTCTTCAACCCCGCCTCCACGCACGCGCTGGCCCCCAGCTTCCGCGCGCACTTCATCACCCAGGTGGAGGAGCTGGCGGTCAACAACGTCAACACCTTCAACTACAGCGTCCCGGACACGTTCAACGCCGCCCAGAGCGACGCGCAGTCGTTCGGCATCGAGGACGACTATTCGGCCCAGTTCGGCAACAGCGCCAGCACCTTCCGCAACGACATCCAGGCGGAGCTCACCCGGCTGGGCAGCACCGTGTCGCCCAACCAGATCGTCGCCCGCGCCCAGGCCCTCTCCTGCGGCGGCTGCCACGACCGCAGCAACAGCGCCTCCCTGGGCGGCTTCTCCTTCCCGAACTCGGCGTCCTTCGTGCACAGCACGGAGAACATCCAGACGGGGCCGGAAGGCACCCGCTTCGCCGTGTCCAACGCCCTGGCCAACACCTTCATCCCCTTCCGCAAGCAGGTGATGGAGGACTTCCTCAACGCGGACCACCCGCTCACCCCCGTCTCCCGATTCGACATCTCCGGCTCGGCCACGGATGGCCTCTTCGGCTACTGGGTGGAGCGCCGCGCCACTGGCGTCGTGATGAAGGCCTCGCTCGACAGCGGCGGGGAGAGCGTCCTCGCCTTCAACCGTCCGGACCCCATCGCCGTCGCCACGGATGGCCTCAACGTCTACTGGACGGAAGCCAGCGGCTCCATCCTCAAGGTGTCCGTGCTCGGCGGCGCGGTGTCCACGGTCGCCACCGGCCTCACGGGCCTGGGCGGCATCGCCACCGACGGCACCAGCCTCTTCATCACCCAGGGCGGCTCCCTCCTGTCGTTGCCCCTGGCGGGCGGCGCCACCACCGCCCTCGCCACCGGCCGCCCCGGCCTCACGGGCCGCCTCACCGTGGATGGCGCCAACCTCTTCTGGCACGAGGGCAACGACGTGCAGCGCATGCCCAAGGGCGGCGGTGCCATCAGCCTGTTCACCTCGCGCCCCGGCATCACCGGCCTGGCCAGTGACGGCGTGCGCCTCTGGGTGGCCGAGGACCTGAACCCGGGCAACGTCCTGGCCTTCCCCCTGGCGGGCGGCGCCCCGGTGGCCACCTTCGCCGCGGCCTTCAACATCAACAGCATCTCCGCGGGCGGCGGTCACGTCGTCTGGACGGAGAACCGCAACCCCGGCGTCGTCATGGCGAAGGTGAAGTAGCCCGCCAGCGACGCATCACCGGCCCCCCCTTCCCAGAGGGGGTCGGGCCTCTGCTTCCCAGCCCGGCTGTCCCTCTCAAACGCTCACGCGATGGGTTCCACATGCGCAAGCCTTCCCTTCCCACCTTCCTGAAGGTCGCGGTCCTCACCCTCCTGCCCGCCGCCGCGGTCGCCGAACCGATGCAGGAATGGCGTTGCAGCGTCGACAGCCTCACCCCGGACAAGGCCCAGGCCCGCATCGAGTGGGCCCGCAAGTGCGGCCTCACCCAGAACCTCAACCCGGGCGGCCCGAGCTCGTGGTTCCTGTCGGGCAAGGCCTTCGACACGAGCTTCGACTGGGCCAAGGAGTACAAGGAGTTCAACACCAACCGCGCGTGGACGGGGAATCTCAACCAGTACAACGTCAACTACTACCACGCGTTTTCGAAGTACGACAACACGCCCATGTACACGGTGGCCGCGGAGACGAGCGGCCCCACGGCGAACTACTTCAAGTGGTCGCACACCAGCACCCGCCCCCGCACGCTCTACCCGTCCTTCGAGAACAGCCCGGTGGCCGGCAGCGGCACGCAGCTCTTCCCGCACCCCACCCTGCAGAACTGCAACCTGTATTCGGACGAGACGGGCACCACCGTCTGGAATACCAACTTCTACGTCATCGCCTACTGCGAGTCGTCCTGCTACGCGCCGGACCAGAAGGTGCTGTTCAGCAACGGCGAGACGAACCTCCTGGAGGCCATGCAGCAGGGCCGTGAGGACATCATCACCCTGGGCGCCAACGCCACGCTGGACGACCTCCAGCTCACCCAGGGCAAGGTGTACAGCTACACCTCCGAGACCCGCGACAGCGAGCACCTGCTGTACCACCTGCGCACCGCGTCCGGCGGCGAGCTGAAGGTCACCAACGAGCACCCCGTCGTCACCCGCGAGGGCCGGATGGTGCAGGCCCAGACGCTCAAGGTTGGTGACGAGCTGTTGCGTCAGGACGGCACCCCGGACGCCATCGTCTCCGTGGAGAAGAGCACCCACTTCGGCAAGGTCTACAACCTCAAGCCCGAGTCGCGCGACCAGGTCTCCAACATCCTCGTCGCCCAGGGCTTCCTCGTCGGCTCCGCCCGCTTCCAGAACGACGACGTCGAATACATGAACCGCGTCCTGCTGTACCGCGGCGTCCCCGAGGACGTGCTGCCGCAGTAGTGCCCCGGTGCGCTGTCTGGCCGTGTCCCTGAAAACCCAAGGAGCAAGCAGGATGACTTCACCCATCTCACGTCCCCTCGCCGCGCTGGCGGCGCTGTCCCTCTTCCCTCTGGCGGCGCAAGCCGAGCCCCTCCAGGAGTGGCGCTGCAGCACCGACAGCCTCAACCCCGGGCAGGCGACCATCCGCATCGAGCGGGCCCGCAAGTGCGGCCTCCTCCGCAACGTCCTCAACCCCGACGCGTGGTTCATGTCCTCGCGCGCGTTCGACGCGAGCTTCCAGTTCGCCAAGGACTACAAGGAGGTCAACACCGCGGTGAACCCGCTGGGTGACAAGTCCTTCTCGGGCAGCTCATTCCAGTGGAACGTCAACTTCTACCACGCGTGGGGCACCTTCGACGCGACGCCCATCTACAGCGTGGCGAAGGAGACCACCGGGCTGACGGCCAACTACTTCAAGTGGTCGCACACCGCCACCCGGCCGCGCCCGCTGTACCCCACCTTCGAGAACACCGCCTCCGTGGGCACGGGCACGCAGTTGTTCCCCCACCCCACCAACCCCGACGACTGCCGGCTCTACAGCAATCCGGAGGGTACCGGCGCGCCGGTGGCCAACAGCAGCAGCTTCTTCGTGGTGGCCTACTGCGAGTCGTCCTGCTTCACGCCGGATCAGAGCGTGCTGTTCGGCGGCGGGGAGAAGAACATCCTCGACGCGATGAAGCAGGGCCGCGAGGACATCATCACCCTGGGCCCCGACTCCACGCTGGACGACCTCCAGCTCCAGCAGGGCAAGGTGTACAGCTACACCTCCGAGACCCGTGACAGCGAGCACGTCATCTTCCACGTGCGCACCGCGTCCGGTGGCGAGCTGAAGGTCACCAACGAGCACCCCGTCCTCACCCGCGAGGGCCGGATGGTGCAGGCCCAGACGCTCAAGGCCGGTGACGAACTGCTGCGCCAGGACGGCACCCCGGACGCCATCGTCTCCGTGGAGCGGGGCACCCACGCCGGCAAGGTCTACAACCTGAAGCCGGAAGCGCGCGACCAGGTCTCCAACATCCTCGTCGCCCAGGGCTTCCTCGTCGGCTCCGCCCGCTTCCAGAACGACGACGTCGAATACATGAACCGCATCATCCTGTTCCACGCCGTCCCGGCCGAAGCGCTGCCGGACTAGGCGGTTCCGGAGCACGTCACCCAGTCACGCGCAGCACGCCCGGAGCCCGGCAGGGGCTCCGGGCCCCTTCTTGGAAATCACGGGAGAGGAGCACCATGAAGCGCAGCCGTTCGCGGATCGTCCTGGGAGTCGCCCTGCTGTCGGGCGGGGTGAGCACATGGCTGTGGTTGGGACAGGAGACGCCCGCCACCGCGCCCCCCGTGGCCCAGGCGGACGTCAAGGCACCGACCGCTCCGGTTGCGCCCACCGCCGCGCTGGCCCCCAGCGTGAAGACGCCCCCGTCGCTCGCGGCGGCACCCGCGCCCGTGCCGGGCCTCGAGCGTCCTCCGCTGATGCCCAAGGAGCTGATCGCCCAGGTGCTGGAGGACAACAAGCCCCTGGGCCTGTTCATGCACTACCACAAGCATGTGCTGCTGGATGCGCAGGGCCGCGACGAGTACCGCAAGCTGCTCTCCGGCCCGGAGATGATGAAGACCATGGCCGACGGCCTGAAGGATCCGGGTCGCGGCGAGGTGGAGCCCCGGGAGCAGTACGAGCGGCTGATGGAGGTGGATTACTTCAAGGCCGCGCTCGCGTGGAAGGACAACCCCCAGCGCGAACAACTGCTCGCGCACGCCGAGGACGTCATCCTCCAGCAGAACATCTTCGGCGGTCAGGACACCGAACGCCGCTACATGCTCGCGGGCGGGAAGATGGAGATGTACCGCCTGCTGGCCGAACAGGACATGCAGCGGGCGCTCGCGCTCGGCGAACGCGCCCGGGGCACCCACATGGAGCAGCTCACCGCGTGGATGGCGACGGAGGAGCAGCGCCGCCGCACCCAGGAAGAGCAGATCCGCCTGGAGATGCAGGCCCAGGCCCGCAACTCCGCCACGCCTTGATGCCCCGTTCCAACCGCACGCGTCTTCCAGCGCATGGATTCCCCATGCCTCGCACAAACAACAGGTGGTGGTCAGTGTCGCAACACAGAGAGAGCCGGGGCGCGCGCAAGGGGATGGGGCTGGTGCTGGCCGTGGGGGTGCTGGGGACGGTGGGCTGCACGGGCGAGGAAGACCCGCAGGAGCCCGCGGGCACGTGTCAGACAGCCTGGCGGCAGGACTACCAGGGCGGGAGCTCCAGCGCGGACGAGGCGCTCTCCATCTGGGCCGGCAGCTCCGGCGCCGTCTACGTCGCGGGCTATGACCGGGGCAACCTGGGACAGACCAACATCGAACCCTCGGGCAATTCTCGGGCAGTGGTGCTGCGCTTCCTCCCCAATGGAACGTTGGATCGGACGGAGATCACCGACACGGGCGGCACTGACGTCGCCGAGCACATCACCGGCAGCGAGACCCAGGAATTGCTGACGGTGGTGGGCCGCACCACGGGCGCGCTGGAGAACGCCACCAACCGGGGGCAGTTCGACCTCTTCGTGACGCAGTTGGATGGCAAGGGCAACAAGCAGCGGACCGTGCAACAGGGCGACGAGCGCCCGCAGCACCCGATGAAGGTCGCCGTCCATCCCAACGGCAGCGTGTTCGTCGCCGGGTTCGACGACATGTTCGTCCAGGGTCGCGTGGTGTTGGATTCGGAGAATGGCTTCGTCACCCGCATCAACCGGGAGGGCAACGGCTTCGCGTCCACCGCGGCCTGGAAGTTCGCCTCCACGCTGGCGTCCAACCCGGACCGGCTGACGGGCTTCGCCACCAGTCCCAACGCGGACGCCCTGTACTCCTCCGGCTTCAAGTTCTTCGCCGACAGCGAGGGGCCCGGCGGCGCCTTCGTCCGGCGGCACGACCCGGCGAACGGCAGCGCCGTCTGGACGACCGCCATCGCGCCCGTCGCCACGGAAGCGGACGAGCTGCTGGTGACGCCCGACAACAAGCTGCTCCTGGCGGGCTCCAGCATGCTCCCCCTGGAGGAAGGCGTCCCCATCGCGGGGGAGGTGGACGTCTTCCTGGCCCAGCTCAATCCCGGCGACGGACAGGTCCAGTGGATCCGCACGGTGGGCACGCAGGGCAGCGAGCAGACCACCGCGCTGGCCCGCGCGCCCAATGGCGACATCTACGTCGCGGGCTCCACCCTGGGCGCCTTCCCGGGCTTCACCCACCAGGGCGCACGGGATCTGTTCGTGCTGCGCTTCAGCGCGGACGGGCGGCTGCTGGGCACCCTGCAGCGGGGCACGTCCGGCAATGACCAGGCGACGGCCCTCTGGGTGGACCCGTGCGGCAGGGTGTTCATCGCGGGCTACACCGAGGGCGCGCTCGTCCCCGGCATCCAGCACCAGGGCAGCCGCGACATGTTCCTGCTCAAGGTGGATGTCCCCCAACTCCAGACGCCTCCGCTCTAGCGCCCCTTCGCGCAGCGCCCCCGACTTCGTCCGACAAAGGAAGACCTGAATGTTCAAGCACTGGTCGCGCGCGCTGCTCGCCGCGGGAACCCTCATGGGGACGGGCTGTCAGCCGCCCGGCACGGTGGACGCGGAGTCCGCCGCCCCCGCGCCCTTCTCCGAACGGGGAGGCATTGGCATCGTCGCCCATGAGCAGGCGTTGACGACCCTGTCGCCCCAGACGGTCGATGGGCGCAAGTCCGTGGCGGTGACGGAGGCCGCCATCCTCGCCCCCTTCACCCTCTCCAGCGTCCTCCAGCAGCTCGTGGCCCAGAATGGGGGCTCGGGGCTCAACGCCACCCAGCTCTTCCGCCAGCTCTGGGACACGCAGAACCCGTCTCCCGGCCAGCCGGACCTCCAGCCGAGCGCGCACTGCAACGACAGTGGCAACCTGCTCAACGGCTTCCCCTATGGCTGCCGTCCCCAGGAGGGCGCCCAGGCGGCGGCCAACAGCCCCACGAGCATCAACTCCTACTCCGCCATCGGCCTGTACAACCGGTTCGACCTGGCGCCCACCTCCGGGGCCCACTGCGGTGAGTACCGGGTCGTCTTCGGCAAGACGTCCGGGGGCTCGGGCCGGGCGTTCCTCATCCTGGAGGCCGCGCTGCCCAACCCCCGTCCCGACCTGGGGCTCGACGGCTGCCGCCCCGTGCAGTCCTTCTGGCGCGACCTGAGCGCGAAGAACGTCGCGGACCGCGGCACCGCCCTGCGTGACTTCTACTTCACGGGCCTGCCCGGCTTCTCGCCGGTGTTCCACATCAACAACTACGGCCTCAACCCGGACAACACCGGCCAGGTGCGCATCAACGTCTTCATCGAGCCACTGTGGGTCCTGAAGGAGTTCAAGCTCCAGCGGCAGTGCCCGGGTGGGGTGTGCACGCTCAAGTTCGCCCCGGTGACGGTCAAGACCAACCCCTTCGGCGAGCTGTTCAACCCGGCCTCCACGCACTCGCTGGCCCCAAGCTTCCGCGCGCACTTCGTCAGCCAGGTGCCCGCGCTGGCCGCGGACAACCTCAACACCTTCAACTACGCGGTGCCGGATCAATTCAACGCCGTCCAGGGCGACTCCAGCTCCTTCAATCCCGTGGATGAATACAGCCTGCGCTTCGGCTCGGGGCCCAGCGCCTTCCGCAACGACATCCAGAGTCGACTGGACATGATTGGCAGCGACCTGACGCCCACCCAGATTGTCGCCCGCGCGCAGGCGCTCTCATGCAGCGGCTGTCACCAGCGCAGCGACGGCGTGGACGTGGGCGTCCTGCCGGATGGCAGCACGATGCGCTTCCCCAGCGCCGCGGGCTTCATCCACAACATGGAGTTCACCGAGCCGGGGCCGGACGGCAACCGCTTCTTCCTCTCCAGCGCGCTCACCCAGACCTTCATCCCGTTCCGCAAGCAGGTGATGGAGAACTTCCTCAACGCGGAGCATCCGCTCACGCCGCCCTCGCGCTTCAACCTGTCCGGCACGGCGACGGACGGCCGCTTCGCCTACTGGGTGGAGCGCCGCGCGGGAGGCGTGGTGATGCGCGCGTCGCTCGACAGCGGCGGCGAGCAGCTCATGGCCTTCAACCGGAATGAGCCGCTGGCCATCGCGACCGACGGCACCCACCTGTACTGGACGGAGGCGGCGGGCTCCATCCTCAAGCTCCCCGTGGCCACCCCGCTCGCCACCCCGACCGTGTTGGCCACCGGCATCACCAACCTGGGCGGCATCGCCACGGACGGGACGAACCTGTTCTGGACCGAGGGCGGCGCCGTCCGGAAGATGTCCAACCAGGGCGGCACCCGCTCCGATGTCGTCACCCAGCGCGCCAACGTCACGGGCCGCATCACGGTGGATGGCACCCACGTCTACTGGCAGGAGGGGGATGCCATCCGCAAGGTGGCCAAGGGCGGCGGCGCCGTCTCCACACCGCTGACGCGGGCCTCCATCACCGGCCTGGCCAGTGACGGCACCCAGCTGTGGCTGGCGGAAGACGGGATGCCCGGACAAATCCTCCGGGTGCCCGTCGGCGGTGGCGCCGCGGTGCCGGCCTTCACCCCGACGTTCAGCCTCACCAGCGTGGCGGTGGGCGGCAACCACGTCGTGTGGACGGAGAACCGTGGCCCCGGAACCGTGATGGCGAAGACGAAGTAGCGGCTGCCCTGCGCCACGGAGACACACCTCATGCGAAGCCACCACCTTGCCCTGAAGGTTCTCGTGGTCGGCCTGCTGCCCTCCTTCGCCCACGCGCAGGATCCCCAGCAGACCCGGTGCAACAGCGACGCGCTGACCACCACGCAGGCCGTCGCGCGCACCGAGTGGGCCCGGCGGTGCGGACTGACACGGAACACCGGGGGCGCGACGTCGTGGTTCACCACCAACGCGGCCTTTGACACCAGCTTCGCGTGGGCCAAGGAATACCGCGAGAGCGACACGAGCCACGCATACACGGGCAACACGCATTACAACAATGTGAACTACTACCACGCGCGCTCGCTCTATGACGCGACGCCGATGTATTCCGTGTTCCAGGAGACCAGCGGCGCCTCCGCCGGCTACTGGAAGTGGTCCCACACGACAGCGCGCGCGAAGCCGCTCTATCCCACCTTTGAAAGCACCATCGTCGCGGGCAGCGGCACGGTCCTGTATCCGCACCCCACCAACACGAATGACTGTCGTCTCTTCAGCACGCCGACGGGCACCTCGCCGTGGGTGACCATCACCCGGTACACCGTCTGTGATGACGAGCCTGTCTATTCGATGAAGGCACAGGGGGGCGAAGAGATCATCCGGGAGGGCTGCTACCCGGTCACGGAGACGGTGGAGAAGCCCTTCTACGTGGTGGCCTACTGCGAGGCCGGCTGTCACCCGGGGGACCAGTTCCTGACGTCCAGCTCCGGTGAGGCCCCCCACGGGGACGCCGCGCGGGAGACCCCGACGCTGCGAAACAACACCGCGTCCGGCGACACCCCGGACGCCAGCGACAGCGAACACATCGTCTACGAACTCTCCACGGAGTCCGGCGACCTGCTGCGGGTGCCCGCCGGGCATCCCGTCCTCATGAGCGGGGGACGCCGGGTGAAGGCGGAGTCACTGCTGCTCGGGGATGCATTGCAGCGCAGGGACGGGACACCGGACCGCATCGTGACGGTGAAACAGACGCTGTATTTCGCGAAGGTCCACGACGTCCGGCCCGTGGCACACGACGCGGTGTCGGATCTGCTGCTCACCGAGGGCTATCGGGTGGGCCCGGCCCGCGTCCAGAAAGAGGACGTGGAGCAGCTCAACCGGGTCCTGCGACAGCAAGCCATCCCGGCGGAAGTGCTGCCGGAGTAGTCCTCCCACGCCCCCTGGGGAGGTTCGGGCGGCGCCCATCGGATCCCGTCCGGAGGGCACCGCCGAGGTCTGCTGAATCAAGAGGGGGCGGCAGTCCGTCCAAGAAGTCCGAAGGGGAGTTCCATGTCCAAGTCTGTCTTCAGAATCGTCCTGGGAGGCGCGGCCGCCATCGCGCTGTTTCCCACCGTGGCAGGCGCGCAGACCCAACAGGAGTGGCGCTGCAACATCGACAGCCTGGCGCCGAGCCAGGCCATCGTGCGCACCGAATGGGCTCGCAAGTGCGGTCTGCTCAACAACCTCATCCCCGCCGGCCCTACGGGCTTTGTGTCGTCCAACACCACCCTCGATGCAGCAGCTTTCCCAAGCATCGTGTGGGCCAAGGAATACATCGAGAAGACCCCCGACCGGGCGTACGCGGGCAACTCGCAGGCCTACAGGGTGAACTACTACTACGCGATCGCGATGTATGACGCGACGCCCATGCTCAAGGTGGAGGCGGAGCCCTCGGGCCCCACCGTGGGGTTCTTCAAGTGGCTTGCCACCCCCACGACGATCTCCCGCGCACGGCCCCTCTACCCGACGTTCGAGTCGATGCAGGTCCCGGGTACCGGGATAGCGCTCTATCCGCACCCCACCGACACCAGCGACTGCCGCCTCTATCGGGACACCAACAATGACGCCCGGGGCGACACGCTGTACGGGACCGGGTCCTTCTACGTGGTGGCCCAATGCGAATCGAGCTGCTACGCGCCGGACCAGGAGCTGCTGTTCAGCAATGGCTCGGTGCCCATCTCCAAGGCCGTCCGTGAGCAGCAGACGGACATCATCACCCTGACGCCGGACGCCACCCTGGACGACGTGCAACTCCAGACGAACCACGTCTACAGCTACACGTCGGAGACGCGCGACAGCGAGCACCTGCTCTACACCATCACCACCGAGCACGGCGGCAAGCTGCGGCTGACCAACGAGCACCCGGTGGTCAACAGCGAGGGCCGGATGGTCCGCGCGGCGGACCTGAAGCTCGATGACGAGCTGCTGCGCCAGGACGGTACGCGCGAGCGCGTCGTGAGCGTGGAGAAGACGACGCACTTCGGGAAGGTCTACAACCTGCGACCCATCACCCGCGATCAGGTGACCAACGTGGTGGTGGCCCAGGGCTTCCTGGTGGGTTCGGCCCGCTACCAGAACGAAGACGTCGGGTTCATGAACCGCATCATCCTGCAGCGCTCCGTGCCGGAGGAGCTGCTTCCCCAGTAGGGAAGGCCCTCCTTGTCTTGACGCTCAGCGCCCGGGGCCGGCATCGGTCCCGGGCGTTTGTCTGATATGGGAAGGGGGAAGGCCATGGAGGCCGGGGGTGCCACGTGCTGGGATGCGACACGAGCCACAAGCCGGCCCCAGGCAGTTCCAGCCCACGTCTGGGAATGGCCCTGGCCTTCCTTGTCGGGGTGTTCGGTCTGGGCTGCACGCCTTCACCGTCCGGCCAGGTCGGCCCCACGAAGGATGGCGGCACCTTGGACGCAGGCCCGGTCGAACCCGATGCGGGAACACCCGACGCGGGGACATCCGACGCAGGCCATGACGGCGGCCTGGACGGAGGCGAGCCCGACGCGGGCCCGGTGACCTGTGCTTCGCCCTGGCAGGGAGACCGCCAGGAGGGAACGGCGGCGGCGGACGAGACGCTGTCTGTCTGGGTCAGCGAGGCAGGCGACCTCTACACGACCGGCTATTGGGACGGCCGCCTCGGCGAGAGCAACATCGAGCCCTCGGGAGACTCGCGCGCGGTCATCACCCGGCACGCGGCCGATGGACGCCTCCTCTGGCGGCGGAGCCTGGACACAGCGGGGACGGACACGGCGGAGCACGTCGTCGGAGGCAGGGAGCGCGGCACGGTGCAGGTGGTGGGGCGCACCACCGGCGCGCTGGAGGGCCACGCCAACGGCGGTCAGTTCGATGTGTTCCTCCTGCAACTGGATGGCGACGGGAACACGCTCCGCACCGTGCAGCAGGGTGACGAGCGCCCCCAACATCCGGCGAAGGTGGCGGTGGATTCCGCCGGCCAGGTGGTGGTCGCCGGGTACGACGACCTGTTCGTCCAGAACAAGGTGTCGCTGGATGCGGAGAATGGCTTTGTCGCCCGGTTCCCCGCTCCGGCCCAGGGGCCCCTCGGGCCCTCCTGGCGGGTGCGCTCGCAGGTCGTGGACAATCCGGACCGGCTGACGGGCCTTGCCCTCACGCCCGACGGTGATGCGCTGTTCACGTCGGGCTTCCGGTTCTTCGCCGACGAAGACGGGCCGGGCGGCGCCTTCGTCCAGCGTCGGGACCCGGCGGACGGACACGTCGTCTGGACGAGCGTCATCGCTCCCACGGGCACCGAGGCGGACGAGCTGCTCCTGACGCCCGACCACCAGCTCCTGCTGGCCGGCTCCAGCCTGCTGGCACTGGAGCCCGGCGTCCCCATCGTGGGCGAAGCGGACGTCTTCCTCGCCCTGCTCGAACCTGACTCCGGACAGGTCCAATGGGTGCGGCAGGTGGGCACCCGGGGCAGCGACCAGGCCACGGCCCTGGCCCGTGCCCCCCATGGCGACATCTACGTCGCGGGCGACACCCTGGGCAGCTTCCCGGGCTTCACGAATCAGGGAGGAAGGGATCTGTTCGTGTTGCGCTTCAGCGCGGACGGGCGGCTCTTGGGGCTCTGGCAGCAGGGCACGCCCCAGGACGATCACGTCACCGGACTGGCCGTGGACGCGTGTGGCAATGCCGTGGTCGTCGGCTCCACCGAGGGCGGGCTGGTTCCAGGCAGCCCGCCCCTGGGCAGCCGCGACGCGTTCCTCTTGAGGCTGTCACCGCCCACACTGCCCTTGGGGCGGTGACGTCACGCTCAGAGGTCCTTCAGCAGGCCCTCACGGCCCAGCGCGCGGGCCCGGCGGATGTCATCCCCATACCGGGCGCTTTCATATTCGATGACCATGGAAGAGGCTCCTCGGGATTTCGCCATCGAGAGCTTCACGTGGCTCTCCACCGTCCTGAACCGAATCCACGGTTTGTGGTTCCTTCGCACGGCCTGGGCCTCATCGCCGGCGGCCACTTCCGGTGGAGCCTCGGGGTCTTCCCCAGCAGCCTGTTCAGAGGCGTCCTGCGGCGATGCACTGTCGGAAGAGACGGGGTGCCCCAGGGCGTGGGTCACCTCGGCCGCCGTGCGATAGGCCCCGGCCCTTCTTCGCGCCTCCTCGTCGGTGTCCCGGACACGAACAGGAGGTCCGTACTTCTGGGTGAGCAGGTCGCGCAGGAGCCGCTCGCTTCCCTTCAGGTCCGTCACTTCGGGAAGCTCGACCTCGACGGCGACGAGCCTGTCTCCCAGGAACCCGAAGGTGACGACGGCAGGCATCCGGGCCACTTCGGTCCGCGCGAAGAACGCACCGCTGTTGAGCGCGGTCAGGTCCGGATACAGGTCCCGCACCTCGCTGGAGGTCATGCCCCAGCGAGACTCCTGGAACCCTTCCGGGCTCCGGTAGTTCGCGCCCTGCCGGGACCAATCCTGTCGGGCTTCCTGGAGCGCCCGCCTCGAGGGCCCCCTGTTACGGGACGAGCAGCCCACCGTCAGGCTCAACAACAACCCACACACCAGGACATCCATCCTCACGGCGGCCCCCCAGGGGAACACAAGACATCCACGCCAGCCTTCATTCACCCCATCCAGGCGCGGAGGAAGGGCATGGCCCCCTCTGGCCTGGACATAGAGGATCCCCGAGCACGGCGAAAGCATGGGGGTCCTCCCGTTGCCCGAGGGGCCTTGCGGCCAGGGGTCCGGCTCACCCAGGCTGCCTTCCAGGAGAAGGGGACGCGCGAATGGGTCTCATCACAGGGGTGAGGGAATCGCTCCGGGGCAAGCCTCCGCCGGAGCGCGTGGCCCACATCGCCGCCTCCTCCCGCAGTCCCCTCGCCGAGAAACAGGCGCTGCTGGCCGGCCTGCTGCGCTCCAGGGCTCCGCGCCTCGCCACCACCCTGCCCCGCCCCCGCCGGCCTCCCGGCCCCCGTCAGGACACCTCCTCCGCTTCGGAGCGCGTCGGACCGGAGCCCGGAGTGCCGGCGCTACGACCCATTCCTGGCCGAGTGCCCCAGTGCTTGCGCTAGCAAGCATTTCGACACGGGCACCCTGGAGCGCCAGGGCATCGCGGCCGGCGAAGCCCTTCCGCCCGAACCCGTGGACTGGCGTGCCTGCCACTGAGCCGTCCGTGCGCTCCGCCGTCGCAACGGGCCGCGTCATTCCACCTTCTCCCTTTTACAACCGTCGCCCGCTCCGCTATCCCGCGACCGTCACCAGGAGTGTCCCCGTGAAGCGAAGTCTGTGCGGTCTGCTCGTTGCCCTCGCGTTCACCGGCTGCAGCCAGGAGGCGCCCGGGAAGATCGAGCCCCTCCAGCGCCCGCCAGGAGCGCCGCCCGCGCCCGCGTCCACCGGGGAAGCCCCCGCGCCCGTCGCCGCCGCGCCCGTCATTCCCAAGGACGCCGTGCTCCTGCGCTGGAAGCCCACCCCGGGCACCCCGGTCTCCTTCCGCCTGTCGCTCACGTTGGATCGCGGCGCGCCCGCCTTCGAATCCGCCCCGGCGGAGCCCAAGGCCGACAAGAAGAAGAAGGGCGACAAGGAAGCGGAAGCCCCCGCCGCCGCCGCCGCGCCGGCCACCGTCCCCAGCGAATACACCTACGTGCTGGACCTGGACCGCGCCGGTGAGCGCCACCTGCGCATGACGCCCTCGGGTGGGGGCGCGCCGGAGGACGCCTCCGTGAGCGACCGCGGCTTCATCATCGACGGACTTCCACAACGCGAGCGCAACCTGGCCACGCTCGTGCTGGAGCTGCCCCGGGACCCCGTGCGCCCCGGTGAGACCTGGTCGCTGGCCACCGCGCTGCTCACCCCGGACGCGCTGGGAACCCAGTTCCGCCGCGCCACCGGCGGCGCTGAACGGCACAACCGCGTGAAGCTCGTCTCCGTCACCCCCGCCGACAACGGCGAGCAGGTGGCCACGCTCGAGTACGACCTCCTGGAGCAGTTCGGAGGACTCCTCACGCCCGCGCGCGCCGTCCCCAATCGCGGCGCCCGCCCGCCCGGCGCCCAGGGCCCGGCCAGCGATGACGCCGCCGCCCGCCCCACCGAAGGCACCGAACTGAGCGCCACGGTGAAGATCACCGGCCGGGGCGAGTTCCTGGTGAAGGCCGGGCAGTGGCGCTCCTGGGAGGGCACCCTCGCCACCAGCATGAAGGGACCGGCCCAGTCCGCCGTGGGCCTGCCGCCAGGCACCTACCAGGCCCGCCTCGCCCCCGTCAGCGCGACGCCGGCTCCCGCGGCTCCGACAGCGACGCCGCCCGCGCCGTAAGCGGCGGTCCATCCGACGCACGCACCAGCCGCACCACGGCGTCCACCCACTCCGGGTGGGCGTTGAGGGACGGCACCAGCGTCAGCGACTCGCCGCCCGCCTCCACGAACTGCTCCTTCGCGCGGATGCCCACCTCTTCCAGCGTCTCCAGGCAGTCCGCCACGAAGGCCGGGCACATCACCGCCAGCCGCTTCACGCCCTTCGCCGCCAGCTCCGGCAGCACGATGTCCGTGTAGGGCTTCACCCACGGCGAGCGCCCCAACCGGGACTGGAAGGACACGGTGTAGCCGCCCTCCGGCAACGCCAGCCGCCGGGCCAGGTTGCGCGCCGTGTCGAAGCACTGCGCGCGGTAGCAGTGCCGGTTCGCCTCCCCCAGCACGTCGCAGCAGCCCGCCGACGCCAAGCAGTGCTGCCCCGTGGGGTCGCTCTTGCGCATGTGGCGCTCCGGCAGCCCGTGGAAGCTGAACAGCACGTGGTCCGCGCGCGCGTCGTCAATCACCGGCCGGGCCACCGCCGCGAACGCATCCAGGAAGCCCGCGTCGTCGAAGAAGGCCGGCACCACGCGGACGTTGGGCACGTCCCAACCTTCCGTCAGCACCTCGTACGTGCGCGCCAGCGACGACGACGCGGACGACGTGGCCTCCTGCGGGTACAGGGGCAGCACGGTGAACTCCGACACCCCCTTCGCCCTGAGCGCCGCGATGGCGTCCGGCAGGGACGGGTTGCCGTAGCGCATGGCGAGCGCCACCTCGTAGTCCCCCTTCAGGCGCTCGGCCACCGCCGCCTCCAGCGCGCGGCTGTACACGAGCAGCGGAGAGCCCTCCTGTGTCCACACCTTGCGGTACGCCTCCGCGCTCTTCGCGGGGCGCAACGGCAGGATGAAGAGGTTGAGCAGGAACCAGCGCCCCACCGGGTGGATGTCGATGACGCGCGGGTCGTTGAGGAACTCGCGCAGGTAGCGGCGCACGGGCCCGGACTCGGGCGCGTCCGGCGTCCCCAGGTTGATGAGCAGCAATCCCCGCTTCGTGCTCGGCAGGACCATGCGCTTGAGGACTCCGGTGTGGGGTTTTCAGTGCAGCGCGTGCGGCAACGTCAGGGCGAACTCGGCGATGCGCGCCTCGAAGCGCGTGCCATCCGGACGCACCATCTCGTAGCTGCCGCGCATGGTGCCGAAGGGCGTCTTCAGCATCGCCCAGCTCGTGTATTCGAAACGCTCGCCCGGCCCCAGACGGGGCTGGCGGCCCACCACGCCCTCGCCCTTCACCTCATCCACGTTGCCCTGGGCATCCGTGATGAGCCAGTGCCGGGCGTGGAGCTGGGCGGGAGCATCGCCGTCGTTGACGATCTCCACCTTGTACATGAAGGCGAACTGCCCGGCCTCGGGCGTGCTGCGCTCCGGCCAGAAGGTCGGCTCCACGGTGACGCGGATGCCATCGGTGGTGGCGGTGGACATGGCGGGAGACTTGGCAGCGACTCCCGCCCGATGCAAGGGAAACACTGCCTCCCGCCGGGACTCCCGGTCCTACCCGCGCTCCTGCTCCCGGGCGGGGGCCTCCGGCTGCTTGCCAGCCTCCGGGGCCTGGGCCACCTCCGGCGGCTTGGGGAACACCAGCGACGCGACGACGGCCGTCACCAGGCACCCGGCGATGACCGCCAGCGAGATGCCAATGGGAATCTTGTAGAAGTACTCCAGCAGCATCTTCACGCCGACGAAGCCCAGGATGACGCCCAGGGCAATCTTCAGCAGGTGGAACTTCTCCATCAGGCTGGAGACGACGAAGAAGAGCGAGCGCAGACCCAGGATGGCGCAGACGTTGGACGTGTAGATGATGAACGCGTCCTTGCTGATGCCCAGCACCGCGGGGATGGAGTCCATCGCGAAGAGCAGGTCCGTGGCCTCCACCACCATCAGCACGATGAACAGCGGCGTCACCTTGCGCCGGCCATCCTCGGTGATGAAGAAGCGGCTGCCGTCGCCCTGACGCGCCACCGGCAACAGCCGCCGGGACATCTTCACGATGAAGCCGGCCTCCGGATCCACGTCCTCGTCGTCCTTGGCGACGAGCATCTTCACGGCCGTGAACACGAGGAACGCGCCGAAGACGTAGATGAGCCAGTGGAACTTCGCGACCAGCGCCGTGCCCGCGATGATGAGCACCGCGCGCATCACGAACGCGCCCAGGATGCCCCAGAAGAGCACCCGGTGCTGGTGCTGCGGCGGCACCCGGAAGTAGCCGAACACCATCAGGAAGACGAAGAGGTTGTCGACCGACAGCGCGTACTCCACCACGTACGCCGTCAGCCACTCCAGCGCCGGGCCCCGTCCGCCCTGGTGCCAGATGCCTGCGCAGAACGCGAGGCTGATGCTCACCCACACGAGCGTCCAGAGCGTCGCCTCCTTCGGCGACACCGCGTGCTCCTTGCGGTGGAACAGCCCCAGGTCCAGGGCGAGCATCGCCAGGACGAAGACGTTGAAGCCCACCCAGGGCCAGACTGATTCGGTTAGCACGTGCGCCCGTTCCCGGTCCGAAGACGCCGCGCGAAGTGAGGGGCCCCCAGGGGAAGAGGCCACCTCGCGCGTTCAAGCCCGCTGCCTACCCCGGGACGGCCCCGGGGGCTACTCCCATTCCGTCGTCGGCCGGCGCAACACCACCACGGAGCGCCCCGCCGCCTGCACCTTGCCTCCGGCCGGGGTGTGCGTGCGCTGCGACTCGCCCGTGGCCGCCGTGTCCACCACCAGCTCCCAGTCCGCGCCCCACTCCAGCGCGGGCAGCAGGAAGGTGATGGGTTCGTGGTGCGCGTTGAGCAGCACCAGCAACGTGTCCCCGACGATGCGGTAGCCCTCGTCATCCGGCGTGGCGATGGCGTCTCCGCCCAGCAGGAAGGCCAGGGAGCGCACATAGGGCTTCTCCCAGTCCTCCCGCTTCATCTCCTTGCCGTCCGGCCGGAACCACGCCAGGTCCTTCAGCTCGCTGTCCCAGATGTGGGCGCCGCGGAAGAAGCGGCGCTTGCTCAAGACGGGCTGCTCGCGCCGCAGCTTCGTCATCCGGGTGGTGAACTCCAGCAGCTGGCGCTGCTTCTCGTTGAGCTCCCAGTTCACCCACGACAGCTCGTTGTCCTGGCAGTAGGCGTTGTTGTTGCCCTTCTGCGTGCGGCCCATCTCGTCGCCCGCCACCAGCATGGGCACGCCTTGCGACAGGAAGAGCGTCGACAGGAAGTTGCGCTTCTGCTGTTCGCGCAGCGCGTTCACCTTGGGGTCCGCGGTCTCCCCCTCCACGCCGCAGTTCCAGGCGTGGTTGTCGTTGGCGCCGTCCCGGTTGTCCTCGCCGTTGGCCTCGTTGTGCTTCTGGCTGTACGTGACCAGGTCGTGCAGCGTGAAGCCGTCGTGCGCGGTGACGAAGTTCACGCTCGCCGTGGGCTTGCGGCCGGACAGCGCATACAGGTCGGAGCTGCCCGTGAGCCGCGAGCCAATCTCCGCCGCCTGCCGGTCATCGCCCTTCCAGTAGCGCCGGATGGTGTCGCGGTACTTGCCGTTCCACTCGCTCCACAGCACCGGGAAGTTGCCCACCTGGTAGCCGTAGTCGCCCACGTCCCAGGGCTCCGCGATGAGCTTCGCGCGGCTGAGCACCGGGTCCTGGTGGAGGATCTGGAAGAAGGCCGCGCGGGTGTCGTAGCCGTGCCTGTCGCGGCCCAGCGTCGTCGCCAGGTCGAAGCGGAAGCCGTCCACGTGCATCACTTCCACCCAGTAGCGCAGCGAGTCCGCCACCAGCTTCAGCGCGTACGGGTGCGTGGCGTTCCACGAATTGCCGCACCCGGTGAAGTCCATGAAGTAGCGCGGGTCCTTCTCGCTGAGCCGGTAGTACGCGCCGGCATCCAGCCCCTTGAAGGACAGCGTGGGGCCCAGGTGGTTGCCCTCGCAGGTGTGGTTGTAGACCACGTCGAGGATGACCTCGATGCCCGCGCGGTGCAGCAGCTTCACCATCCCCTTGAACTCCGCCACCTGCTCGCCCAGCGAACCCGACGCGCTGAAGCGCGCGTCCGGGGCGAAGAAGTTCAGCGTGTTGTAGCCCCAGTAGTTGGAGCGACCCTTCTGGGTGAGGAACGGCTCATCCATGTACGCATGGATGGGCAGCAGCTCCACCGACGTCACCCCCAACTTTTTCATGTGCTCGATGGAGGCCGGGTGCGCCAGGCCCGCATACGTGCCGCGCAGGGGTTCGGGGATGCGCGGGTGCAGCTTGGTGAAGCCCTTGACGTGCACCTCGTAGAGGACCGTCTTGTGCCAGGGGACCTCCGGCTTGCGGTCCTCCTCCCAGTCGAACCCGTCCGTCAGGATGACGCCCTTGGGCACGCCCCAGGCATCGTCCTGGGTGTCCATGGCCAGGTCCTCTTCCTTGCCGCCGTGCACATAGGCGTGGAAGGGGGCCTTGGGGTCCACCTTGCCGTGCAGCGCCTTGGCGTACGGATCCACCAGGAGCTTGTGCGGGTTGAAGCGCAGCCCCTTCTTCGGCTCGTACGGTCCGTGAACGCGCAGGCCATACAGGGTGCCCGCGGGCACGTCCGGCATGTACCCATGCCAGACGTGGTTCGTCGTCTCCAACAGCGGGAAGCGCCGCGTCTCCTTCTTCGGATCCGCGGGGTCGAAGAGGCAGACCTCCACCTTCTTCGCATGCTCGCTGAACACGGCGAAGTTGACGCCGCTCCCGTCATACGTGGCGCCCAGGGGAAACGGCTTCCCTGGAAGCACCTCGGCCCTCCTCATCCAGCGCTCCTCTCCATCTCCAGCAGCACCACCGGGAACTCCGCGAGGAGTGGCCCCAGGGCCAGCCCCGCGCCTCCCGGCCCCTGCTGGGGACGGACCTGGCGCCCGGTGAAGACGTTGCGGAACATCATGCCCGCATATGCCTCCGGAAGGTCCAGGAACGTACCGTCATACGCCTGCGACAGCCCCCCGGACTCCAGCGCCTCCAGGGTGTAACGCGGCGCGCAGGCAATCAGCACCGTGTCACCATGCGTGCGGGCGAAGCCCACCGCGGCGGGCGCGCGCGGCCCGGACAGCTCCAGGGCCTCGTAGCCGCCCCCCCGGAACAGGTCCGAGTGCTTCTGGCGCAGCCGCAGCGTCTCCGCCGTGAGGAACAGCTTCACCTGCCCGTCATCCAGGTCCTTCGACAGCCGCGCGCACAGGTCCGCCCGGTCCTTCGCGGCTTGCGCGTCCAGCCCCGCGAGCAGCTTCTCCCGCAGGGCGTAGTCCACCGGCCGGCGGTTGTCCGGATCCACCAGGGACAAATCCCACAGCTCGCAGCCCTGGTACGTGTCCACCACGCCGGGCGACGCGAGCTTCAGCAGCAACTGCCCCAGCGCGTTGTGCTGGCCCGCGCGTTCGATGCGGCGCTTGAACGCGTGCACGTCGTCCAGGAACGCCTGGCCCTTCTTCGGGTCGAAGCACGCGTCCACGTAGCGCGCCATCGCGTCGTCGTAGGACGAATCCGGGTTGGTCCACGAGGTGCGGACCTTGGCCTCCTTGATGGCCTTGCCCATGTACTCGCGCACGCGGCGGTGGAAGTCCTCCATCTGCTTCGTGGACACGTGCTCGCCCATGGGCCAGGCGCCCAGCACCGTCTGGAAGAAGAGGTAGGTGTCGTTGGCGGACGGGGCCGGGCCCGAGGGCAGGTGGGAGACGAAGGGCTGCGTCAGGTCCGCCCAGGAGCGGGCCCGCTCGCGCCACGCCTCCGGCAACTCGGTGAGGACGTTGATGCGCGCGCGCACGTCCTCGCTGCGCTTGGTGTCGTGGGTGCTGGAGGTGAGCATGCTCCCCGGCCAGCGCTCCGCGCGCTCCTGGTTGCGCAGGTGGAAGGTGGTGGCGCGCATGCCGAAGTGCTCCGGCTCGCCGCCCACCTCGTTGAGGCTCACCAGCCGGTTGTAGATGTAGAAGACGGTGTCCTCCAGGCCCTTGGCCATGACGGGACCTGTCACTTGCTGGAGCTTCATCGCGAAGCGCAGCATCACGGCCTTCTCGTCGTCGCCCACGTGCTCCGGGTAGCGGCCCAGGAGGATGTCGCGCAGGAAGTCGAAGATGGACGCGTTGGTGGTGGTGTTGCGCTCCTTGGCGCGCTGGAGGGTCCACTCGATGTACTGCACGTCGCGCGCGTCCAGCTCCTGCCGCCAGCCGTCCACGTAGGTGCGGTAGACGGGGAACAGCGCGATGAATTCGATGAGCGCGCGCCTCAAGCTGTTGAGCGTGAAGTCACGCGTGCGGCGGTTCATCTCCGAGATGCGGTTGAGCTCATGCGCCAGGACGTTGATCTCACTGGCCATGGACACGCGCATGATGAGCAGCTTCTTCTGGTACGTCAGCTCCGCGAAGTCCTGCGTGCCACCGGCGAAGCGCTCGTACGTCTCCGTCAGATGCGCCTCCGCCGCCGGGTGCACGAACAGGCCGCTCACCGCGTTGGCGAAGCGGTAGCCCGTGGTGCCGTGCACCGCCCACGCGTCCGGGATGCGCTCGCGGCCGCCCTGAATCTTCTCCACCGACACGAAGAGCGCCTTGCGCAGCGGGCTGTCCGGCGCGCCCATCACCTCCTGTCGCCACTTCGCGCGCAGGAGCGTCTCCACCTGCGGCCAGCGCGAATCCGAACCGCCCTTCAGCCCCGCCTCGAACCGGGCCCGCGCGCGCTCCACGAAGAAGCGCTCCTGCAGGTCCAGGAAGTAGGCGGTGGGGTCGAACAGGCCGTCCGGATGGTCGATGCGCAGGCCGGTGACCCGCCCCTCGCGCAACCACTCGAAGATGAGCTGGTGGGCCTCCAGGAAGACGTCTGGATCCTCCACGCGGATGGCCGCCAGCCCGTTGATGTCGAAGAAGCGGCGGTAGTTGATCTCCTCCCCCGCCACGCGCCAGTGCGCCAGCCGGTAGCTGCACTCCTGGAGGAGCGCGTCCAGCATGTCGAAGGAGCGCACGTTGCCGGGCGAGCCGTTGAACACCCGCACGTTCTCATCGATGTAGGCCGTAAGTTCCGTGCTGTCCGCCACCACCGTGGCGAGCCGCCGCTTGATGACCTCCTTCTCCCGGTGCCGCTCAATCACCTTCGCGCGCTCCACCTCCGTGCGCGGCGGCAGGTGCTCCAGCGCGGTGAGGATGGAGAGCAGCTCCACCAGATGCGGGTGCTCCGCGCCCAACTGCGTCTCCAGCCGCTCCAGCCCGTGGCGCAGGATGCGGGCGTACTGGCGCGGGGCCACCGGCAGCCGGTGGTCGTAGTAGTGCAGGTAGAAGGAGCCGGCTTCGAAGGACAGCTTCAGCTCGCCGCGCTCCAGCACGATGCCGTACTGGTCGCCCAGGATGGGCAGCAGCACCTTGTCCGCCAGCTCGTCCTTCACCGGCCGCCAGTCGATGTCGAAGAACTTCGCGTAGACGGACGACGGACCGTTCTCCAGCACGTCCAGCCACAGGCGGTTGTCGCGCTCGATGCCCATGTGGTTGGGCACCACGTCCAGCACCTGCCCCAGGCCGTGCTCACGCAGGGTTTCGCAGAACTCCGCGTGGTCGTCCGGCGTGCCCACCTCCGGGTTGAGCCGCTGGTGGTCCACGCAGTCGTAGCCGTGGGTGCTGCCCGGCGTGGCCTTCAGGTAGGGGGACGCATAGAAGTCACTCACCCCCAGCCGGGCCAGGTACGGCACCACCGCCCTGGCCTGCTGGAAGGTGAAGCCCTGGTGCAGCTGCATCCGGTAGGTGGACAGCGGCGTGACGCGCCGGGACTCCAGCTCCTGGCGCACCTGGCCAAACAGGCCGTCCGCCAGCGCTTCCACCGTCGTGTGCGTGCCATCCGCGTCCGCCTGCTTCGCGGTGCGCTCCCCTGCCTCGAGCCCGTCCTGGAACATGGTGCCCACAGGTAGGCCCGACGCGGCACGTCCGCCAGCGTCGAGTGAGGGGTCCGCCCCCTTTTCAACGCTCGGGCGGCACCAAAAGCAGAGGGCCCGTCCCGCGCGATGCGTGACGAGCCCTCAAGTGGTCCTTCGGGTGGCCAACGATGGCCCCCGACGGCCCGGATGCCAATCAGCTCAGCTGCTTGTTCACCAGCGAGGTCATCTCGAACATGGTGACGTTCTTCTTGCCGCCGAAGATGGGCTTCAGCTTGTCGTCGGCGTTGATCTGCCGCTTGTTCTTCGCGTCCTGGAGGTTGTTCTTCTTGATGTAGGCCCAGAGCTTCTTCACAACCTCGGTCCGGGGCAGCGGCTTGGGGCCGACGATCTCCGCCAGCGCGGCAGAGGGCGTCATTTCCTTCATGAACGCCGCGTTCGGCTTGCGCGCACCATCGGCGGCCTTCTTCGCGGTGGTCTTCTTGGCGGCGGGAGCGGCAGTGGTCTTCTTCGCAGCGGCTTTCTTGGCGGCCATTCGTCTTGTGTCTCCTCCCCTCCGAAGGGGACGTTGCACGGCGTGCTTGCATCTTCAAGCTAGAGCCGATGGCGCGTAGTAGCACGGTCAAGCTTGAAAAACAGCGCTCTTCACGCGCTTTTTCCCTCGGGGAACGCCCGGAGCGACGTGTTCGGAGGCTAGAACTCGGCCCCGCAGCGCATTCTTCCCTCGGGAGCGGAAGTCTCGCGACGCATCCGGAGCCCTAGAAACCGCCTCCGGAAGGCGTTTTCCCTCTGGGATTGGGCCAGTGAACACGTCTGGAGGCGATTTCCCGGCCCCGCGACAGCGTGCTCCCTCTGGGGGCGGGGGCCCATTTCGACGGTGGACGGGATGTGGCTTTTCGGATGAAACAGCACCCATGAATGCCCTCATCACCGGTGCCGGCGGCTTCCTGGGGACCTGGCTCGCACGCGCGCTGGTCGCTCGCGGCGACCGTGTCTCATGCCTGTTGCGCCCCTCCACCGACGCCCGGGAGCTGGAGAAGGCGCTGGAGGGCCACCCCTGGAAGCGGGTGCTGGGGGACGTGACGGACCGGGCCTCCCTGGAGGAGGCGGTGAAGGGCGTGGACGTCGTCTTCCACCTGGCGGGCATCCGCCGCGCCGCGCAGCGGGACGAGTTCATCCGCGTCAACGCGGGCGGCACCCGGCTGCTCTGCGAGGCCCTGGCCGCCCTGCCCGGCCCTGCCCCGAAGCCCCGGCTGGTGATGTGTGGGTCGCTGGCCTCGCACGGGCCCTCCACCCCGGAGCGGCCCCATGTGGAGGAGGACGCCTTCCATCCCCATGAGTGGTACGGCGAGAGCAAGGCGGAGGCGGAGCGGATTGCCTTCTCCTTCAAGGACCGGCTGCCCGTCACGGTGATCCGCCCCCCCCGCATCCTGGGGCCCGGCGACCGGGAGAACCTGTCCTTCTTCAAGCTGGCGAAGCAGGGCATCCGCCTGGAGCTGGTGGGAGGCCCCCGGCCCCTGTCCCTGGTGGACGTGGAGGACGTGGTGGACCTGCTCATCGTCCTGGCCGAGCGGCCGGAGGCCCTGGGGGAGGCGTTCTTCTGCGCGGGCCCGGAGCGGCTGACCCTGGAGGAGATGCAGGACCTGGGGGCGAAGGCCCTGGGCTACCACCCCAGGACGGTGCGCATGCCCCCGGCCGTGTTGACGGCCCTGGCGACGGCGGCGGACGGGGTGACGCGGCTGACCGGGAAGAAGCTGCCCCTGAACCGGAAGCTGGCGCGGCAGCTCCTGGCGCCCGCCTGGACGTGCTCCGGGGCCAAGGCCGAAAGGCTGCTGGGCTTCCGGCCGCGAAGAAATCTGGCGGAGTCGATCACCCGTAGTGGTGAATGGTATCGCGCGCAGGGCTGGTTATAGCCCCATGCGCCCAAAGGGCAGTCCCCCTGCCCCGCCCCTTCCGGCGTCGTTGACCGGACCCCCCCCAGGATGGGAGGAAGCCCGACCGCCCATGCCCCCCAAAGTGCCCGCCAAAGCCGCCTTCTTCGACGTCGACGGGACGCTGGTCCGGACGAACATCGTCCACGTCTATGCCTACTACGCGATGAACCGGGGTTCGCTCCGGGGCATCGTGGGTCGCACCCTGGGGACCGCCCTGGGGCTGCCGGTGTTCGGCATCCTGGATGCCGTCAACCGCAAGGCCTTCAACGAGTTCTTCTACCGCTATTACTCGGGGCTCAGCGAGGACCGGCTCGTCACCATCGCCGAGGACATGTTCGAGGACGTCCTCAAGCCCGCGCTCTACGAGCAGACCCAGGACCTCATCGACGAGGCGCGTCGTGCCGGCTGCCGCATCGTGCTCGTCACCGGGGCCCTGGACTTCACCATGCGCCCGCTGGCCCGGCACCTGGGCTGCGATGACGTCATCGCCAACAAGATGCAGTTCGTGGGTGGCAAGGCGACGGGCAAGGTGGTTCCGCCCATCATCGAAGGCGCCAACAAGGCCAACGCCATCCGTGCCTACTGCGAGAAGGAGGGCCTGGCCCTCAACCAGTGCCACGGCTATTCGGACAGCGCCTCCGACTACGCCATGCTCGCCGTCGTCGGGCGGCCCACCGCGGTGAACCCGGACCCGCGGCTGCGCTCGCTCGCGCGTGCGTACAACTGGCCCATCCTGGACTTGAAGTAACCCCCTCCTTCCCCCCGGCCCAAGCCCATGCGCCCGCTCAAGACGCTCCAGAAGCTGTACGACGAGGAAAGCCAGGTGGTCATCACGGAGAAGGGCAGCCCGCCCCGGGCGCTCTTCTACGGTGAGGGCTTCATGCAGGAAGACCTGCCCGTGGGCACCCGGGTCATCTTCCCCCGCCCCCCGCTGGAGGGCGTGCCCAACGTGAAGGCCGCCATCCGCTGGGCCATCAACCACCCGGAGGGCATGGACCCGCTGCACGCGCTCCTGCGCCCCGGCATGCGGCTGACCTGCGTCATCGACGACATCAGCGTGCCCTTGCCGCCCATGGTCACGCCCGACGTGCGCCAGTCCATCCTGGAGGTGGTGCTGGAGCTGTGCGCGGACTCCGGCGTGGACGACGTGCACCTGGTCATCGCCAACGCGCTTCACCGCCGGATGACCGAAGGCGAGATGAAGCGGATGGTGGGCGCGAAGATCTACGACGCCTACTACCCGGACCGTTACTACAACCACGACGCGGAAGACCCGGACGGCATCACGGAGCTGGAGCGCACCAGCCACAATGAAGTGGTGGCGGTGAACCGGCGCGTCGCGGAGAGCGACCTCATCGTCTACGTGAACATCAACTTCGTGCCCATGAACGGCGGGCACAAGTCCATGGGCACGGGCGTGACGAACTACGCGTCGCTGCGGCACCACCACAACCCGAAGACCATCCGCGACTCCGACAGCTACATGGAGCCGAAGGCGAGCGCGCTGTACACGAAGAACACGCGCATCGGGACGGTCATCGACCAGAACCTCAAGGTCTTCCACATCGAGACCACGCTCAACAACCGCATGTTCGGCGCGCCCACGGACTTCCTCGCGAAGAAGGAAGAGGACTACACGGAGGCGGACCGGCTGAAGTTCCAGGCCCTGCGCTTCACGCTGTCCAAGCTGCCCCGCGCCGCCGCGCGCAAGGTGCTCAACGCCATCCCCGCGCCCTACGACGTGACGGGCGTGTTCGCGGGGGCCACGGAGCCCACACACCAGAAGACGCTGGAGCAGAGCTGGAAGCAGTACGTGGTGCCGGTGGAGGGACAGAGCGACATCGTCATCTTCCCCATCCCGTTCGTCAGCCCCTACAGCGTCAACTCCGTGCTCAACCCCCTGCTCGTGCAGGTGATGGGCCTGGGCTACTTCTACAACCTCAACCGGGGCGTGCCCCTGGTGAAGAAGGGGGGCGTGCTCATCCTCCTGCACCCGGCCTACGACGAGTTCGACCCGGTGCAGCACCCCAGCTACATCGAGTTCTTCCACCGGCTGCTGCCGGAGACGCGCGACTCCATGAAGCTGGAGCACAAGTACGAGAAGGAGTTCGCGGAGAACCCCAGCTACGTGCACCTGTACCGCAAGGGCAACGCCTACCACGGCGTCCACCCCTTCTACATGTGGTACTGGGGCGAGAACGGCCGTCAGCACGTGGGCAAGGTGATTGTCGCGGGCGCGGAGAACAACCACGTCCCGGCGCTGCTCGGCTGGGATCGCACCGACACCCTCTCCGAGGCGATTGAAGAAGCGCGCGGCTTCATGGGGCGCTCGGCGTCCATCAGCCTGCTGCGCATCGCGCCCACGGTGATGGTGGACGTGAAGTGAAAGGGTCGCACACGGACATGGCCACGCCCTCCGAGCTGAACGTCACCGAGGTCTTCACCGGCAAGAGAATCGTCTTCGTCGGCACCACCGGCTTCGTGGGCAAGGTGACGCTGTCGATGTTGCTCTTCCACTACGGCGACGTGTTGGATCGGGTCTACGTCATCGTGCGCAAGGGCAGCGCCGCGTCCGCGGAGCGCCGCTTCTTCGACAAGGTGGCGCCCAGCGAGCCCTTCCAGCCGCTGCGCGACCGCCTGGGCGACGACGGCGCGATGCAGTACCTGCGCGAGAAGTGCATCGTGCTGGACGGCGACATCACGGACCCCTGGGTGGGCCTGGAGGAGGCGGACGTCGCGAAGATGACGGGGCAGGTGCACGCCATCGTCAACTGCGCGGGGCTCGTGTCCTTCAACCCGTCGCTGGAGGTGGGCCTCAACGTCAACACCCACGGCGTGAAGAACGCGGTGGAGCTGGCGCTGCGCTGGAAGGTGCCGCTCATCCACATGTCCACCGCCTTCGTCGCGGGCAACCGCAGCGGGCTCGTCTTCGAGGACGAGCAGGTGGCGGGCTACTTCCCGAAGATGGAGGAGATGGACGGGCGCGACTTCAGCCTGGAGCAGGAGCTGGTGGACGCGGAGAAGACCGTGGCCCGCCTGCGCGAACAGGCGGACGACAAGGCCCTCACCTCCCTCTTCCGGAAGAAGGCGCTGGACCGCCTGGAAGAAGAAGGCCGCGACGCCACGGATGAGAAGACGCTGCGGCTGGCGGTGGGCCGTGAGCGCAAGCTGTGGCTGTCCGGTGAGCTGGTGCGCGCGGGCATGGAGCGCGCGCTGCACTGGGGCTGGCCCAACACGTACACGTACACCAAGCACCTGGGCGAACAGGTGATGGCCGGCACGCCGGGCCTTCGCTACTCCATCGTGCGGCCCTCCATCGTGGAGAGCGCGGCGCACTTCCCGTTCCCCGGTTGGAACGAGGGCTTCACCACGTCCGCGCCGCTGGCGTACGCGGGCATCAAGGGTCAGCGCGGCATCCCGGCAGGGGACCACGCCATCCTGGACATCATCCCGGTGGATCAGGTGGCGGGCGCCACGCTGGGCATCACCGCGCACGCGATGCAGGTGGAGGAGCGCCGCGTCTACAACCTGGCCTCCGGCGACGTGAACCCGTTCCTCGCCAGCCGCTCCGTGGAGCTGGTGGGCCTGTACCGCCGCCGCTTCTACCGCAACCGTGAGACGGGCAACTCGCTGATGAACTCGCTGCGCTCGCGCATCGAGCCGCAGCCGGTGAGCAAGCAGGAGTTCCAGTTGCTCAGCGCGCCCATGCTGCTCAAGGGCGCGAAGCTCCTGCGCAAGACGCTGGGCGAGGTGCGGCCCGCTTGGGGCGCGCCGCGCATCCAGGCGATGGTGGACAAGGCCGTCACCGCGCTGGACGAGGTGGAGTCGCAGGCGGGCAGCCTCTCCAGCCTCATCGAGCTGTTCCTCCCCTTCCTCTGGGAGAACCGCTACGTCTTCCGCTGCGACAACACGCGCTCCGTCTACGAGCGCATGGTGCCGGCGGACCGCGCGAAGATTGACTGGGCGCCGGAGCGCATCGACTGGCGCGAGTACTTCCTGGGCACGCACATGCCCGGCCTGGAGAAGTGGGTGTTCCCGGGCCTGGACGAGGAGCTCGAGAAGCGCACCGTCATCCCCGCGTCGCGCGACCTGTTGGAGATGTTCGAGGCCACCGTGCACGCGTGGCGTCACCGGGTGGCCTTCCGCATGGCCGCCGGAGAGAAGGAAGAGCGCTTCACCTTCGGCGAGGTGCACCGCTACGCCGCGCGCGTGGGCAGCTACCTCATGGCCGCGGGCATCCAGCGCGGCGACCGCGTGCTGCTGGTGTCGGAGAACCGGCCGGAGTGGGCCATCAGCTACTTCGGCATCCTGCGCGCGGGCGCCACCGTCGTGCCGGTGGACCCCGCCCTCACCGAAGCGGAAGTCGTCAACATCGCGAAGCGCGCGGAGGCCAAGCAGTGCCTCATCTCCGAGCAGGCCGCGGAGGACTTCCCCGGCCTCTTCACCGCGCTGGGTGAAGGCGTGGGCGTGGCGAGCCTCGCGGAGGCGATGACGGGCGACCCGGCGTACCCGGACCGCATCGGGCCGGTGAAGAAGACCGCGGCCCCCGACGACGTGGCCAGCGTCATCTTCACCTCCGGAACCACCGGCACGCCCAAGGGCGTGATGCTCACGCACCGCAACTTCACGTCGCTCGTCGCCAAGCTCGCGGGCGCATTCAACGTGGGCGTGGGCGACGGCGTGCTGTCCGTCCTGCCGCTGCACCACACGTTCGAATTCTCCGCCGGCTTCCTCACGCCGTTCTCGCGCGGCGCGGAAATCACGTACATCGACGAGCTCACGTCGGACCGGCTGGGCGACGTGTTCGAGACGGGCCGCGTCACCGCGATGATTGGCGTGCCCGCGCTGTGGCAGCTCCTGCACCGTAAAATCACGCAGGAGATGGCCGCGCGTCCGCCCGTGGTGGAGCAGGCGATCAAGGCGCTGATGGCGGCCAACGGGGAGCTCAGAAACCGCAGCTCGCTCAACCTGGGCAAGCTGCTGTTCTGGCCCGTGCACCGCAAGTTCGGCGGCCGGGTGAAGGTGTTGGTGTCGGGTGGTTCCGCGCTGTCGGACGAAGTGCACCAGGCCTTCCACGAGCTGGGCTTCACCATGCGCGAGGGCTACGGCCTGACGGAGGCCGCGCCGGTGCTGGCGGTGTCGGAGGCCACCAACAAGCGCATCCGGGGTTCGGTGGGCAAGGCGCTGCCGGGCATCGAGTTCCGCATCCTCACGCCGGACAACGACGGCATCGGCGAGGTGCTGGCCAAGGGCCCCAACGTGATGGCCGGCTACTTCGGAGACCGCGAGGCCACCGAGGCCGTGGTGAAGGACGGCTGGCTGCACACGGGCGACCTGGGCCGCATGGACGACGAGGGCCGGCTGTACCTGATGGGCCGCGCCAAGGACGTCATCGTCGACGCCAACGGCAAGAACGTCTACCCGGACGAGTTGGAGGAGCTGTACCAGGAGCACCCGCACGTGAAGGAGCTGTCCATCGTCGGCCTGCCGGACGACTCCGGCGGCGAGAAGGTGGCCTGCCTCTGCGTGCCGGACTTCAAGGACCGTCCTCGCGAGGAGGTGCGCCATGAGCTGGAGGAGCACTTCCGCAAGGTGAGCGCGGGCATGCCCTTCTACCGGCGCGTGAAGACGGTGCGCTTCTGGGACGGCGAGCTGCCCAAGACGTCCACCCGCAAGGTGAAGCGCAAGCGCGTGGTGGAGGAGCTGCAGCGGTTGGACCGCGTGGCGGCCAGCGCGGGCCGCGTGAAGGAGAAGGCGCAGGCGACGCCCACCGGCGGCGTGGCGGACTGGCTCTACCCGCTGGTCGCGGAGGTGTGCCACCGCCCGGTGTCGGACGTGCGTCCGGACGCGCAGCTCATTGGCGATTTGGGCTTCGACTCGCTGATGCTCACGGAGATGTCCGTGGCGTTGGAGGGTGCGGGCGTGCCCCTGCCCGCGATTGAGGACCTCACGCAGGTGCAGACGGTGGAGGACCTGCGCAAGCTGGTGGTGGTGTCCGGCCGCCGGCCTTCGCAGGAGACGCGGGCGCGCGACATCCTCAAGGAGACCGAGCGCGCGGAGGCCCAGGAGATTCCCGTTCCGGAGGCCGTGTCCGCGGTGGGACGGCAGCTCCTGTCCTTCGGGCAGAAGGTGCTCTACGGCGGCGTCTTCGACGTGAAGGTGACGGGCAAGACGTTCATCCCGCAGAACCGCAACTTCCTCGTCATCGCCAACCACGCCAGCCACCTGGACGCGGGGCTGGTGCGCGTGGTGCTGGGCGAGCAGGGCGAGCGCATGGTGTCGCTGGCCGCGCGCGACTACTTCTTCGACACGCCGCTCAAGCGCGCGTGGTTCGAGAACTTCACGCACCTCATCCCCATTGACCGGCAGGGTTCGCTGCGTGAATCGCTGCGCGTGGCGGGGGAAGCGCTCCGCCAGGGCTTCAACGTCCTCATCTTCCCGGAGGGCACGCGCTCCACCACGGGCGAGCTGATGGAGTTCAAGCCGACGCTGGGCTACCTGTCGCTCACCTACGGGGTGGACGTGCTGCCGCTCTACATCCACGGCGCCTATGAGGCGCTGCCCAAGGGCTCCATGTTCCCGAAGACGAAGGAGCTGGAGGTGCACGTGGGCCCGGCGCTGGAACATGCGTCGCTGAAGGCCCGGGCGCAGGGCATGTCGCGCTCGGAGGGTTACCGCTACGTGACGCACATCGCGGAGGAAGCGGTGCGCACGCTGCGCGCGGGCAAGGTGCTGGACCTGGAGCAGGTGGGCGCGGACCGCGTCTTCACCCCGCCGGCCCGCACCCTGACGGGAGGGAAGGACTCGTGAAGCTGCTCGTCACTGGAGGCACGGGGTTCCTGGGCACGCACCTGGTGCCCAGGCTTACGGCCGCGGGCCACGACGTGCGCCTCATCGCGCGCTCGAAGCCGTCAGGCGCCGCATTCGACAAGACGGAAGTCCTCCAGGGCGACCTGAAGGACCGGGAGGCGGTGCGCCGCGCGCTCGTGGGCGTGGACGCCGTCTACCACCTGGCGGGACTCGTCTCCTTCCAGAACAAGGACGCGCGGCGGATGTACGAGCTGCACGTGGACTGCACGCGCGAGTTCCTGCGCGACGTGCGCGAAGCGGGCGTGAAGCGCGTCATCCTGGGCTCCACCTCCGGCACCATCGCGGTGTCCAAGGAGGAGCGCGTGGGCACGGAGGACGACGACTACCCCATCACCACCGTCGCGAACTGGCCCTACTACCTGTCCAAGATCTACGAGGAGAAGCTGGCGCTGGAGTACTGCCGCAAGCACGCCATCCCGCTCGTCGTCATGAACCCCAGCCTGCTGATGGGCCCCGGGGATGACAGGCTTTCGTCTACCTGGACGGTCGTGAAGTTCCTCAACCGGGAGATTCCGTCCATGCCCGGCGGCGGCATCTCCTTCGTGGACGCGCGCGACGCGGCGGACGCCTTCGTGCAGGCGCTCACCCGGGGCGAGGTCTACGGCCGCCACCTGATGGGCGTGAACATGTCCCTGGCGGACTTCTTCGACAGGCTCCAGCGCCTCACCGGCGTGCCCGCGCCGCGCATGAAGCTGCCCCGCGAGCTCAACATCTGGGGCGGCAAGCTGCTGGAGCAGTGGGCCAAGGTGCGCGGCACCGTGGCGAAGCTCGACCCGCAGGAGGTCGAGATTGGCGAGCACTGGTTCTACCTGGAGCCCGCCAAGGCCGAGCGCGAGCTGGGCTTCAAGGCCCGCGACGTCCACGAGACGCTGCTGGACACCGTGCAGTACGTCTACGGGAAGATGCCTCCGGACAGCCTGCCCGGCACCCGCGGCCGGCTGGCCGAGACGCGCGAAGGCACCTGAGCTGTCCTGAGGTTCCGAAGCTCGGAAGTGAAGCGGCGCGGTGTCTCCCCTTACGGGGCGGACGCCGCGCCGTGCTGCTTTCCGCTCACCTGCTCCACCAGCCGGGCGGCGCGAGGGTCGGTGTCCTTGCGGTACCAGACCCAGGCGGCGCCGAAGAAGGCGATGCCAAGGAGCACGAAGAGGAGCCGCGCCAGGAAGGAGGGGCCTCCCGCTTCGGACGCCATGCGCTTCAGCCCACCACGCGGTTGCGGCCCGTCTTCTTGGCCTTGTAGAGGTTCATGTCCGCCACCTTGATGAACTGGGTGGGCTCCGACATCTCCGAAGCCACTTCCGCCACGCCCAGCGAGATGGTGACGGGGATGACCTTGTCCTCGAAGGTGAAGACCTTGTCCTCCACCAGCTTGCGGATCTTCTCCGCGAACACGCGCGCCTTGTCCGGCCCGTCCTCCGGCATCACGACGGCGAACTCCTCGCCGCCGTAGCGCGCGAAGCACTGCTCGCGGCGCACCAGCCGTTTGATGGACTGCGCCAGCTCTCGCAGGACGTAGTCCCCAGCCAGGTGGCCGTGCACGTCGTTGATCTGCTTGAAGTGGTCGATGTCGAACATGAACATCGACATTGAGCGCTGGTACCGGTGCGAGCGGCCCATCTCCCGCTCCAGGTACTCCAGGAAGTAGCGCTTGTTGTTGATGCCGGTCAGACCGTCCGCGATGGTCAGCGTGTAGATGGTCTCGTGGTACTGGGTCTCGATGTTGTCGCCGTCGAGGAACTTGAAGATGGAGCCGCCCACCTTCACCAAGTCCCCGCTGCGCAGGGGCTGGGCCTGAATCACCTCCTTGTCGTTCAGGTAGGTGCCGTTGGTGGACTGGAGGTCCTCCACGAACATCTTCCCCTGGCGACCCCAGATGCGAGCGTGGCGGCGGGACACGTTGTCCAGGTCCACCACGATGTGGTTGTGCTGGTCGCGACCGATGGTGAATTCGGTCTCTTCCAGCACGTACTTCTTGCCCAGCTCCGGTCCGTGGATCTGCACGAGGCAGCACTCCGTGCCGCGCTCGGGTCCTGGGGTGAGGCTGGAGATCTTGGTGACTCGGGTTTGGTCGCCAGACATCGCACCGCTCACGCTAGCACGCCGGGTCCAGGGAAGCCACGCAAGGCGGGGGGACCCACCGGGTTGCGCTCCTCCTCCTACATCCTCTGAAACCGGGAGGAGAATGGGACCTGGGTCCGGCTCCATCCAGGGCGGGCGGTTGGGCATTCAACGGAATGCGAAGAGGCGCTCGCACGGGCATTGTGGGCGGGCGGGCTGGGGCTAACGTGGCCGGTACCTATGTCAAAGCTGCTGGCCATGATCCTTGCGGGAGGCGCGGGCACGCGCCTGGAGCCGCTGACGCGTGAGCGGGCGAAGCCCGCGGTCCCGTTCGGCGGGCGCTACCGCATCATCGACTTCGTCCTGTCCAACTTCGCCAACTCCGGCGTGTACCGGATGAAGGTGCTGACGCAGTACAAGAGCGATTCGCTCAACAACCACCTGTCGCGCGCGTGGCGCATGACGGCGTTCCTGGGCCACTACGTGGAGGCGGTGCCCGCGCAGATGCGCACCGGCGTGGACTGGTACAAGGGCAGCGCGGACGCCATCTACCAGAACCTCAACATCATCACGGACGAGGAGCCGGACCACATCTTCGTGTTCGGCGCGGACCACGTGTACCGGATGGACGTCCGCAAGATGCTGGACTTCCACATCGAGCGGAAGGCCGCGTGCACCGTGGCGGCCATCCCCGTCCCCATCGAACAGGGGCGCGAGTTCGGCATCATCGACGTGGGGCCGGACGGGCGGATGCTCCAGTTCCTGGAGAAGCCCAAGGACCCGCCGCCCATGCCGGGCAACCCGAAGATGTGCCTGGCGTCCATGGGCAACTACCTCTTCAGCACCGACACGCTGGTGAAGGAGGTGGTGCGGGACGCCGCGGACGAGAAGAGCGCGCACGACTTCGGCAAGTCCATCATCAGCGAGCTGTACAAGCACGAGCCCGTGTACGTGTACGACTTCGCCCAGAACACGCTGTCCGGCCAGGAGGACAAGGAGCGCGGCTACTGGCGCGACGTGGGGAACATCGACGTGTACTACCAGTCCAACATGGACCTGGTGGAGGTGGACCCCATCTTCAACCTCTACAACGACCGCTGGCCCATCCACACGCAGCCCAACAACTATCCGCCGGCGAAGTTCGTCTTCGCGGACGCGGACAACAAGCGCGTGGGCAAGGCGACGGACTCGCTGGTGGCGGAGGGCTGCATCATCTCCGGCGGCAGCGTGCACCGCTCCGTGCTGTCGCCCAAGGTGCGGGTGAATTCGTATTCGGAGGTGGAGGACTCCATCCTCTTCGAGAACGTCACCATCGGCCGCCGCAGCCGCATCCGGCGGGCCATCATCGACAAAAACGTGGAGATTCCTCCCGGGATGACCATTGGCTACGACCCGGCCGAGGACAAGCGCCGCTTCCACGTCACCTCCGGTGGCGTCGTCGTCATCCCCAAGGGGATGAAGGTCACCTGAGCTTCAAGACGGGCCCCAGGCCACGAAGCCAGTCCACGACGCGCGACGGGCGTCCCGGAAGTGATTCCGGGGCGCCCGATGTGCATCCGAAGCGGTGGGGACTCCAGGGCTAGACGAAGGCCGCCTTCACGTCCGGGCGGTTGAGCACGATGAGCGACCAGATGCCCGGGATGAGCGACAGACAGGAGCACGGGCCGCAGCACGGGATGCAACAGATGATGGCGGCGGCCATGGACCAGCCGTAGCTCTGCAGGTTCTTCATCTTCCAGGCGCCGAAGGCCACCACGCCGTTGAGCACCAGCCCGGGCACCGTGAGCAGGATGCGGCCCAGCGGCGACGTCACCCACAGCAGCATGTCCTTCCACTGCTGCGGGATGTCCGGATTGTCGAAGAAGGTCGCCAGCTGCTCCGGATTCGCGGGGCTCGCCATGCTCACCAGCGAGTACAGGAGCGTGAGCCCGGCCATCACCAGCATCAGGATGGAGGGGACGGCCAGGTCCTGGGCCGCCTTCGCGCGCGAAGGGCCGGGTTCCGGCGTCGGGGGTGTGCCGTAGGTGTCTTCCATCATCCCTCCACGCGAGGCGTGGCACGCGCGACGGCGGAAGTGCCCGCGCCATGCGGGGGGCATTCCACCCGGGCCCGGGCACCGCGCGCCAGGACAAACGACCATGCGCCGCCCGAAGCCTTCAAGGCCGGGCGGCGCGTGGGGACCGCGCTCAGGCCGGCTGACGCAGCGCCTGGACGGGGCGCTTCTCGAAGGCGGCCAGGGTGGTGGCGATCTCCTGGTTCACCTGCCGGAGCATGTCCTGCTTCTCCCGGAACGGCAGGAAGGCGCTCTTGAAGCCGGAGACGATGATGGTGGTGAGGTCCTCCAGCGACAGGCCCAGCTCGCGGTGGGCGAGCCAGAGTTCCTTGGTCACCGTGGTGTCGGTGATGAGGCGGTTGTCGGTGTTGATGGTCACCCGCAGGCCGTAGTCGAAATAGAACTTGAGCGGGTGGGACTCCAGCGACTGCACCGCGCCCGTCTGGACGTTGGAGGACGGGCAGACCTCCATGGGGATGCGGTGGTCGTTGACGTAGTTGAGCAGGTCGCCGTCCTCGCGCAGCCGGGTGCCGTGGCCGATGCGGTGCGCGCCCAGGGAGTGGATGGCCTGGGAGACGGACTCGGGGCCGTAGGCCTCGCCCGCGTGGGCGGTGCAGTTGACGTTGTTCTTGAGGATGAGGCGGAAGGCGTCCAGGTGGTCCTTGGCCGGGAAGCTGGCCTCCGCGCCCGCCAGGTCGAAGCCGACGACGCCGCGGTTCTTGTACGCGACGGACAGCTCCGCCAGCCGCATGGACGTCTGCGGGTTGATGTGGCGGATGCCGCAGACGATGACGGCGCACTTGATGCCCGTCTCACGCTTGGCGGCGCGCAGGCCCTCCAGCACGGAGTCGATGACCGTGGTCATCTTCAGGCCCTTCTGCAGGTGCAGCGCGGGCGAGTAGCGCACCTCCAGCCAGCGCACGTTCTCCGCGGCGGCGTCCACGGCGAGCTCATAGGCGGCGCGGTAGAGGGACTCGGCCGTCTGGAGGACGGAGAGCGTCACGTCGAACGCGACCAGGTACTCCTCCAGGCTCTTGCACACCTGGCCCATGTGGATGGCCTTCGCGAGGCCGTCCTCGGTGTCCGCGAGCAGCTTCACCTTCTGCTGTTCGGCCAGCTCCAGGATGGTCTTGAGCCGCATGGACCCATCCAGGTGGCAATGCAGGTCCGTCTTGGGGAGCGCGTGGAGCAGCTCCTCCGTCACCGCGAGCGTCGGGGGCGGGATGATGTCCGAGCGCCGGGCGGACGACGGGATGCCGGTGGCATTGGGGGTTTCGTCTTCACGAATCGAGGGCATGGTCGAAGTTCCTTGCTTGCGTCATCCTCCCCCAAACCATGTCGTCCCGCGCCTGTCCACGCCTGCCCTGGTTGCCCTGCCTGACGTTGACGCTGGCCGTCATGGCCTGCCAGCGCGCGCCAGTGGACACCGCGTTCCAGTTTTCCAGTGACGCGTCGTCCCGGACGGGGCTCACGGCGGTGGCGGACGGCGTCCTCCTGGGCAACGAGGCAGGCGCGGTGCTGCGCCTGGACCGGGACGGCCGCCCCGTGTGGCGCGTGTCCCTGGGCCGCGAGGTGGCGGTGGCGCCCGTGGAAGCGGGAAGCGCGGTCATCGCCGGAACCGTGGTGGGCGACGTCGTCTGTCTGGCGCTGGAGGACGGCAAGGAGCGCTGGCGCCTGGGCGGGGAGCCCCCCTTGCTGACACCGCCCGTGGTGGATGAGGCGCACCACTCGGTGTTCCTGGTGGCGCCGGACGGCGCGGTGCGCGCCCTGGCGACGGACTCCGGGCAGGTGCGCTGGAAGCGGCCGGCGCCGAAGCCCCCGGGGTCCGCCGCTCCCGGTCCGGTGCCGGGAGCCCCACTGGAGGGCGGGGCGCCTCCCGCGCCGGTGCTGGTGGAGGGTGTGCTGGTGGTGGCGCTCGGGACGTCGGGGCTGTGGGCGTTGGAGCCGGAGACGGGGGCGCCGCGCTGGTCCCTGCCGGTGACAGACGTGGTGGGCCTGGATTCGGAGCGGGACACCATCTTCGTCGCCACGCGGGCCGGGCGGGTGCTGGCCCTGTCGGTGAAGGATGGGAGCACGCGCTGGGAGCAGCGGCTGGCGGACGGGGTGACGGGACCTCCCGCGCGGGCCCTGGGCGCGCTGTGGCTGGGCGCCGGGCCGTCGTCGCTGGTGGGGCTGTCCACCTCCGAGGGGCGTGAGGTGGCGCGGGTGGTGCTGCCGTCTCCGCTGCTGGGGCGGGTGCAGGTGGGGCTGGAGGACCTGCTGCTGGTGCCCACGTCCGGGCGCGAAGGACAGCTCGTGGCGCTCAGGGCCCCGGGCTGGACGCCCGCGTTCACGGTGAGGGCGGACACGTCGCTGCGCACCCGGCCCGTGGTGCGCGGTCCGCTGGTGTTCGTGCTGGGACTGGATGGCCGCGTGCTCGCGTGGCGGCTGCGCGTGCCGCCGCCCAGTTGATGTCTTCCGCTGCGCGCGCTTCGGTTCGCTAACCCACGGGCCCCGGCTGGGAGTCCTCCGCGCCCGCGCGGGCCGCGTCCGGCGACTCCACGAAGTCCAGGTCGCGGTGGAATGTCTCCGTCAGCCGCGACAGGGACAAGAGCGCGAGGCCGAAGCAGACGGCGCCCACGGTGAGCGCCGCATGGCCCACCGTGAGGTGGCCCTTGAGGAACCCGAAGCCACTGGCCGCGAGCACCGCGGAGCCGCGGACGAAGTTGGGCACCGTCGTCGCCACGGTGGCGCGGATGTTGGTGCCGAACTGCTCCGCGGCCATCGTCACCAGCACCGCCCAGTAGCCCACGCACAGGCCGATGAGGAAGCTCAGGAAGTAGATGAGCGTGGGGGTCAGCCCGGGCACCAGGCCGTACACCAGCACCAGCGCGAACCACGCGCACAGGCCGAAGCCCACCGCGCGCTTGCGGCTCTGGAGCCACTGGCTCAGCAGGCCGGACAAGAGGTCCCCCAGCGTCAGGCCCACGCTGCCGAAGAGGATGGCGTTGCCCGCCGTCACCGTGCCCTGGACGTTCAGGCCCGCCGTCAGCTCCGGCGCGAAGACGAAGAGGATGCCGGTGGTGAAGTAGATGGGCACGCCCACCCCGATGCAGCAGAGGTACTTGATGAAGCGCCCCCCTTGCAGGAGCAGCAGCGGGTTCGCCTTCGCGGGGCCGGCCTTGTGGGTGAAGAGGGCGGACTCGGACACCTTGAAGCGGGTGAAGAGCAACGCGAGGCCCATCACGCCGCCCGTCACGTAGGCCGTCTTCCAGTGCAGGTGCTGGGCGACGAACGCCGCCACGACGATGCCCAGCATGCCCAGCGTCGCGACCACGGTGGTGCCCAGGCCGCGCTTCTCCTTGGGCAGGGACTCCGCGACCAGGGTGATGGCCGCGCCCAGTTCGCCCGCGAGCCCCAGGCCCCCGAAGAAGCGGCAGACGGCGTAGCTCGTCACGTCCCAGGCGAACGCGTTGGCCAGGTTCGCCACCGAGTACAGGAGGATGGAGCCGAACATCACTGACAGCCGGCCCTTCTTGTCCCCGAGCATTCCCCAGAAGAGGCCGCCCACCATCATCCCCGCCATCTGCGCGTTGTAGATGAAGAGCCCCTTCTGGAGGATGTCCGCCGGGTCGGTGAGCCCCAGGTCCTTCAGCGAGGCGACGCGCACCACGCCGAACAACGTGATGTCGAAGAGGTCGACGAAGTACCCGAGCCCCGCCACGAGGACGGTGAGGTTCAGGACCGAGCGCAAATCCTTCAGCCGTGTCATGGCGTGGGATTAAGGGCGTTCACCGGGCGCGGAGCAAGCCTCCGGTGAAACCGCCGCATGCCTCCAGGCGAGGCGCGCCACGCCCTCCGCGAAGGCGCAGCATCAGGTGCAGCGGGGAGCCCGGACTCTTCCTGGAGCCTCCGCCAAACACAGACATCCATCGCCCGCGGGGCTGCCCTCCCCCACTCCGGGAACGATGGGACCCCCTCCAGGTCCAGGAGACCAGGCGATGGTGGCCCTGGCCTTCCCGGCCTCCCCGCCGGGGGGTGCACGACAATCCGCACGAGGAGGTGCTTCCGTACGGATTCCCTGGAAGGTAGGTTTTACTGCATGTCCCAGTGGGCGGTCGGGGTGTGGCAGCGCGTGGTGGGGCTGGCGGTGTTGCTGGCCCTGGGGAGCCCCGCGTGGGCGGCCGAGGCGTGGCGGGCCGTCGCGCGCGTGGGGTCCTCCGAAGACCGCGCACTCCTGGAGCGGGTGCGGGGACAGAGCAGCGACCTGCCCGTGGTGCTGAGCGCGGAGGAAGGTCCTCCGCTGGAGGCGAGTCCTGACAGGGCGTGGCGCGAGGCGGAGCGGGTGGCCTTGCGCCAGGACGCTCGCGCGGTGCTCTGGTTCGTGCGCGACGGGGCGGAGGTGCGCGTGTCCGTGGCGGCGCCCCGGACGGGGCACCTGTTCGTGCGGACCGCGCACGTGGAGGGCACACCCGAAACGCTGACGTGGTCGGTCGGGGCGGAGGCGCTGGCGCTGGCGGTGCGTTCGGCGCTTCGCGCGGTGGACGCAGGGGAACCCCTGGGCGAAATCGTCGCGCCCCCGCCGCCTGCGCCCGTGGCGGCGACCGCGGAGCTTCCTCCTCCGCCACCAGAGCCCGTGCCGGTGGCGAGCGCTCCCGTGGACGGGGGCTTCTTGCAGGTGGGGCTGCACGCGGCGCTGGACGGCTACCACCCGGGGGGACAGCAGGGGCTGTCACTGGGCGCGGGGTGGGCGGGGCGCGCGTTGCGGCTTCGGGCGCAGGTGCTGGCGGCGCTCCCGGTCCACCTGCGCGATGCGTACACCGACGTGCGGTTGGGACAGGGGTCGGCGCTGGTGTGGGCGGACGTGCCCTTCGGGAAGGCGGGCGCGCTGGAGGCTTCGGTGGGGCTGGGCGCGGGCGTCGCGGGCTTCTGGCGGCGCACGGAGGCGCTGGGCAGCGACGTGGAGCCAGCGCCGTCGCGCCTGCTCGCGGCCTTCGTGGTGGGGCCGGCGGTGCGGGCGTGGTGGCGGGTGGGCCCGGCGCTGGCGCTGGAGGCGGCGCTGTCCGGGGAGCTGCTCCTGGGGCGGCCCCGGCTGGGCTACGCGCGGGACGGTGCATTCGTGTTCCGGGAGGACGGCTGGTCCGTGCGCCCCCGACTGGGAGTGGGAATGGTGATTTTTCCGTGAGCACCGATGACCCGATTCCGCCGCGTGCCTCCTCTGTATCGGACATGAGGAGTTCGGGCTCACATGCGACCGTCGCTCCCCGCGCGCCGGAAGACGCCCGACTGGCGGCGGCCATGCGGGGTCAGCGCGCCGCCATCGAGTCCCTGCTCCTGGAGCTGTTGCCCCGGGTGCGCAACCTGGTGCGCTACCTGGTGCGGGGGGACTCGGACGTGGAGGACATCGCGCAGGAGTCCCTCATCGCGCTGGTGCGGGGGCTGCCCACCTATCGCGGTGACGGGCGTTTCCACGGCTGGGTGGACCGCGTGGTGGTGCGCACCACGTTCGCGTGGCTCAAGCGTTCACGTGGGCACGACGCACGTTACAGTGGAGATCCAGTGGAGTTGCTGGCGGTGCCATCCGATGAAGCCCTGGCGGATGAATACGTGCACCGTCGTCACATGGTGACGCTGCTGGACAGGCTTTCGACGGAGCAGCGGCATGCGCTGGTGTTGCATCACGTGCTGGAATTGAGCGTGCAGGAGATCTCCACGGAACTGGGCATCCCTTTCGAAACCGTGCGCAGCCGACTGCGGCTGGGACGCACCGCCCTGCGCGCGCTGGCCGCCGAAGGTGACGGGCCGGAAGGGGAAGCGTGATGGCTTCCTCCTTTCCGCCAGGAGAGGGCGACGAGGAGCCGCTGGAGGACCTCCTGCGGCCGCTCGACGACGACTCGGGGCCGGCGCGTCGGCTGTCCCGCCAGCGTTCGAGCGCGCTCGTGGCGGCGGCGCTGGACGTGGCGTTCCAACCCACCGCGCCCCCGCTCCCCAAACGGCGCAAGCGGCCCCCCGTATGGTTGATGGCGGGCGCGGCGCTCGTCTTCACCGGGGCCGCGGCCGCCGCCGTGTGGCGCCTGTCGCGCCCGGAGCCTTCCCCGCCGCACGTGCTGACGCCCGGCGTGCCCGAACCCACCCGACTGGCCACGCTGGAGCCGGTGCCCCTGCCCGAACCCGCGGCCCCGCCCGAGCCCTTCGTCATCGAGCACCCCCGCCCCTCCCGTCCGACCGCCGTGGCCCCCCGGGAGGCCGCGCGGCCGGAGGACCTGCTGCGGCAGGCGAATGCGCTGCGTTCGGAAGGCAAGTGGAAGGAAGCCGAAGCGCTGTACCTGCGCGTCATCCGCGCGCAGCCCTCGTCGCTGGCGGCGTATGTGGCGCGCGTCGCTTCGGGGTCGCTGAGGCTGGAGCACCTGGGCGACGCACGGGGAGCGCTGCGACAATTCCAGGACGCCCAGCGCTTCCAGCCCGGCGGCATGCTGGATCCGGAGGCCCGACATGGCGAGGCGGAGGCCTACCGCGCGCTGGGCGACACGGCGGCGGAGGCCCGGGTGCTGACGGCGTTCATCGCGCTTCACCCTGACTCGCCCCTGAGCGCGGCTTCGCGCGGTCGCCTGCGAGCGCTAACCCAGCCATGACGCCCCCTTCGGCCGTGCGGCCTCCGACGTCGCGCGGTGGAACAGCGCGGCCGGGAATGCCGCGCAGGAGACCCTGTCAATGAAGCCCCGTGTCGCGGCATTCGTCCTGGGCACCGCGCTCCTGGCCTCCGCGTGCCCCGTGAATGATCCGGTGGCCACGCTGCGCACGCCCGACGCGGGGGGTCCCATCCCGGATGCGTGGGCCGAGCACTGCGCCAACAGCGGACCTCCCCTCCTGCTGGGCGACCCCGCCGCCGGTCCCCTGCTGTGCAGTGGCCAGCTGGCGGAAGCCCTGTTCCGCCGCGCGGCGTGTTCTTGCGAAGGCCTGTCGCTGAGCGCCCCCTTCATCGCGGATGCGTTCCGGAGCAGCGCGGGCCCGTACGCACCCGGAGGCCTGGGCGGCGACGTGGGCGTGAATGGAGGCCTGTCCGCGAACGACCGCGTCCAGGTGGGCGGCGCGCTCCAGGTGGGCGGCGCGTCCGGACTCCAGCTCAGCGGCCCGCTCTTCGTGGGCGGCGGCCTGGACAGCAGCGGTCCCCTCACGGGCCCCGGCGCGTCCGCCACCGTGTCGGGCGATGCACGGGTGAACGGCGACGTGGCGCTCGCGTCGCTGACGGTGGGCGGCGTGCTCACGGTGCCCGCTGGCTTCACGCCCGGCCCGGCCCAGGCGGCCGAGCTGCGCCGTGAACCCGTGGCCCCTGTCGTCCCCTGCGCCTGTGACGCCGCGTCCCGCTTCGAGCCGGCCACGCTCATCGCCCACCACGCGCGGGACAATGACAACGCGGCCATCGGCTTGGACCCGGCGTCGCTGGAGAACGTCACGGGCGACGCTGAGCTGGCGCTGCCCTGTGGCCGCTTCCTGCTCACGCGCGTGGCGGGCACGGGCCACGCGACGCTGCGCATCCGGGGCCGCACCGCGGTGTTCATCCCCGGCGGCGTGAACCTGGTCGAAGCCCTCACCGTGGACGTGCAGCCTCCGGGAGAGCTGGACCTGTTCGTGGCCGGAGGCTTCGTCGTGTCCGGCCAGCTCACGCTGGGCTCCACCACCCTGCCCTCGCGCGTGCGCGTGTACGTGGCCGGCACCGACGCGCTGGACATCTCCGCCGGCAGCGCGCTCGCGGGCAACCTCTACGCGCCCCAGGCCCAGCTCAACCTGAGCGGCAACGCGGAGGTGTTCGGCGCCCTGTTCGTGCGCCACCTGGAGGCCTCCGGCGCCGTGCAGGTGCACCACGACGCCGACGTGCTCGAAGCGGGCGCGGCCTGCCCCGCCGGATAGCGGCGCCGGGATTTCAGCGGAAGACGACGGTCTTGTGGCCGTTGAGCAGGATGCGGTGCTGCACGAACCACGTCACCGCGCGGCCCAGCACCACGCTCTCCACGTCGCGGCCCATCGCCGTCAGGGCCTCGGGCGACAGGGTGTGGTCCGCGCGCTCCACGTCCTGTTCGATGATGGGGCCTTCGTCCAGGTCCCCCGTGACGAAGTGGGCCGTCGCGCCAATCAGCTTCACGCCCCGGTCATACGCCTGCTGGTAGGGCCGCGCGCCCTTGAAGCTGGGCAGGAACGAGTGGTGGATGTTGATGAGCCGTCCGCGCAGCGCATCACACGTCTGCGCGGAGAGGATCTGCATGTAGCGGGCGAGCACCACCAGGTCCACGCGCTGCTCGCGCACCAGCTCCAACAGCCGCGCCTCCTGCTGCGCCTTGTTCTCCGGCGTCACCGGCAGGTGGTGGAACGGGATGTCGTGGGACGCCGCCAGTTGGTAGAAGTCCCGGTGGTTCGACACGATGGCGGGAATCTCCACCGGCAGGATGCCGCTGCGGTAGCGATACAGCAGGTCGTTCAGGCAGTGGCCAATCTTCGAGACGAGCAACAGCACTCGCGGCTTCACAGACGCGTCGTGCAGGTGCCAGTCCATGGAGAAGCGCGGCGCGAGCAGCGCGAACGCTTCGCGCAGGGACGCGGGCTCCGTCTTGGACGCCTCGTCCGCGAAGTGCACGCGCATGAAGAACAGCCGCGTCTGCGGATCTCCGTACTGCGCGCTGTCGAGGATGTTGCAGCCGTGCTCGGCGAGCCATCCGGAGACGGCGTGGACGATGCCGCGCTGATCCGGACACGACAGCGTGAGGATGTATTGGGAGGGACGCTCGGTCATGGGCGGCGCCGACTATAGCGGCCCCCTGCCCTCGCCGGGCCAGTGCCACGACCTGGACGCAAGGGCACCGTGGCTTGTTCGACGCTCGCGCGCGGCCCATCTCAGTCCCAGGCCCCCCGCCCCGTTGACTGGATGGCACCCCCATGCCCGAACCGACGCCCCCTTGCTACGACATCGCCATCGTGGGGGGAGGCTGCGCCAGCTTCCAGCTCCTGCACGCGTTGTCGCGGCAGCCGGGTGGCCAGACCCTGGGCGTGTTGCTGCTCGTGCCCGAGGAGACGCTGTCGCGCTCCTGGTGTTTCTGGAGCCGCGAGCCCCATCCCCTGCGACACCTGTTCGCGAAGTCCCGGCTGGGCTGGGCCGGGGTGTTGCTGCTGGGGTGCTTCCTGCCGCTCCTGCTGGCCTGCTCGCTCTACTTCAGCGGCTGGCATGCGTGGCATTCGTTCCGGGCCATCCACCGCTACTTGAGCGAACGGAATGACGCGCCGCCGTCGCTCCTCCGGCTCTGGGCGAAGGCCCTGCCCTTCACGGCGCTGGCGCTGGGGGCACTGCCACTGATGGCCGCGGCATGGCGCGTCACGGGACAGCGGACGGATCCGCTGCCCCTGCTGTTCATCTTCCTGGCCGTCATCACGCTGCCGCACCTGCGCGTCATGCACGGGCTGCATCGCCGGCTGGCGTAGACCGGCATCCCGCGCGCGTTTGCCTTCCTGGAGACTTCCCTCCCGACAAAGCGACCCTACATTCCAGCAGGTCATGGCTGATGCCCTCCCCGCCAACGCGCCCCGCCGCCGTCGTCCGGTGCCGGAGTCCCTGCGCGAGTACGGCCGGGGCATCGCGGGCGGGCTGCTCTTCAGCCTGCCGCTGCTCTACACGATGGAGGTGTGGTGGGCGGGCTTCACCTCCCATCCCTTGAGCGTGCTGGGCTACCTGCTGGGCACCTACGTGCTGCTGCTGGGCTACAACCGCTTCGGGGGCTTCCGCCGGGACGTGTGCTGGTTCGACGTCTTCACCGACTCGCTGGAGGAGCTGGGCCTGGGGCTCATCGTGTCCACGGCGGTGCTCGTGCTCATCGGCCGCATCACCCGGGGCACGTCGTTGCAGGAAGCCGTGGGGATGGTGGTGGTGGAGGCGGGCACGGTGGCCATCGGCGTGTCGGTGGGCTCCGCGCAGTTCGGCGGACAACACCGGGAAGAGGATCCGGAGGAAGACCAGCGGCGGCTGGAGTCCGCGGAGCATGTTCCCGCGCAGCTCGTCATCGCGTTCTGCGGGGCCATCCTGTTCGCCGCCAACGTGGCGCCCACGGAGGAGATTGTGATGATCGCGGTGGAGACCCCACCGTGGCGACTGCTGGGGCTCGCCGTGCTGTCGATGCTGCTGGGCGGGCTCATCCTCTTCCAGAGTGACTTCACGAAGGCGCACCGCTTCACGCGCCGCCGCCTGGGCCGGGACGTGCTGGCGGGGACGGTCATCACGTACGCGCTGGCGCTGTTGTGCAGCGCACTGGTGCTGTGGTTCTTCGGCCGGTTCGCCGGCAACGGCCTGGGCATGTGCGTGGCGCAGGTGGTGGTGCTGGGGCTGGCGTCGACGCTGGGCGCGTCCGCGGGAAGGCTGCTCATCCAATCATGAAGATCCCCTGGAACCGGCTGGAAGGCGTCGTCTTCGTGTCCAGCTGCGTGCTCGTGGCGCTGGTGCTGGGCTACCTCGCGGTGGATGCCTGGACGATGGGGAGCGGGCCCCCGGACCTGACCGTCACGGTGGGCACGCCCGCGCGCGGCGCCAGCGGGTGGCGCGTGCCCGTCACCGTGGAGAACCACGGCGACATGGCGGCCGAGGAGGTCCACGTGCGCGTGTCCCTGCGCGGCGAGGGCGCCGAGGAGGCCGAGTTCGTGCTGGCGTACGTGCCCCGTCATTCGCAGCGGGAGGGCTGGGTGGCCTTCCGTGAGCAGCCGTCGGACATGGAGGCGCGCGCCGTGGGTTTCGCGACGCCCTGAGCCTCGACCTTCGGCCGCACTGCTATCCTGGCACCCGCATGCGCAAGGGGATGCGGTTCAGGTGGCTGGCAGGCGCGGTCGTCGTCCTCGGACTGCTGCTCATGGCGCTCTTCCCGCGAACGGAGGAGGCGCCCGGGGAGCCTGCACCGCGAGCGCCCTCCTCGCGGGCGGGCGCGCTGAACACGTGGAAAGCGGCGAAGCACGCCGTGCCCACCCCCACCGGGAGCCTGCGCATCACCGGCGTGGTGCGCGATGCGCGGGGGCCCGTCCCGGGCGTACGCGTCACCGCCTCCCGCGTGGATGCCGAAACACTTTCGGAGCGGCCCTGTCCCGAGGCGTTTCGCGAGGACCACGCCTCCAACGCCCTCCGACTGACCGCTTGCGCAGGCGCGGGACTGGAGCAGGAGGTCGCGCGACTCGTGGAGGCGCGCGAAGGCGAAGCGCCCGTGTTCGCGGAGACGGTCTCGGCGCAGGACGGCACCTTCACCCTGGAGGGACTGCCCTCCGGAGCCTTCGCCCTCTGGGCCCTGGGCGAGCACGGCGCGGTGCTGCGTCCGGATGTCCCGGCGGGCAGCGAAGCCGTGGAGTTGGGGTTGGAGGAAGGCATCCAGATCTCCGGAACCGTGACGGAGGCGTTGGGACGCACGCCCATTCCCGGAGCGCGGGTGACGGTGGTGCACGAAGCCCACACCCGCTTCTTCGACGTGCTCGCGGACGAACAGGGGCGCTTCCGCGTGGGTCCCCTTCCTCCGGGACGCTACCTGGAGGTCGCGAGCGCTCAAGGTTGGCGGGCGGGCGTCCTGCGTGACGAAGTCTGGCTCGACGCCGATGTGGAGGTGGCCCTCAAGCTTCACCCGATGCGCCAGTTGGAGGGTGTGGTGCTCACGCCCCAGGGGCTGCCAGCGCCAGGGCTCACCGTGAACCTGCGGGCCCTTTTCCAGGGGGCAGACATCCTGACCGCCAGGACCGATGACCGGGGACGCTTCACCTTCGAAGAGGTCCCGGCGGTCGAGCACCACCTCTGGGTCTGGAACGCGGAGCGGACCGCCTTCGGTGAGGCATCGACGCAGGAGGAGCCCCCGGAGCAGACCCTCATCCGGATGGAGCCCTGTTCGTTCCTGGAGGGCACGGTGCGGGATGATCAGGGCCGCCCGCTGGAGGGCGTGCGCCTGAAGGTGAACAGGCAGACCCTGGGCGACGCCCCGATTCGGGAAGCCCTCACCGACGAAGCAGGCCACTACCGGCTGGGGCCACTGCTGACATCCGCCCTGGACCTCTTCCTCACCCGCGCCCACTTCATGAACAAGGTGGAGTCCATCCCCCGGAGGGACGGCGTCACGACGACATGGGACTTCACCCTGGCCCGCGCCATGTCGGTCGAAGGCAGCGTGGTCGATACCGAAGGCAGGCCCCTGGCGGGGGTCGAGGTGGGGCTTTCACCGGACGGTGTCACCTCCCGCTTCATCCGAGACAGGGCCTCCCAGTTGGATGAGCACACCGTGTCGGACGAGGCAGGCCGCTTCCTGTTGGACACCGAGCAGGAAGGCACAGGCCGGCTCTTCGCCAGGGCCACGGACTTCATCTCGACGGAGGTCGACGTGAAGGTGCCGTCGACGGAGGTCCGCGTGGTGCTTCAGCAAGGAGCCTCCGTGTCCGGCATCGTCGTGGACGCGAAGGGAGCCCCCATGACGGACGTGACCGTCAAGCTGTGGGACACCACACCGGGGAGCGGGAAGGCGCGCACCGGAACCGTGGATGGGCAAGGCGGCTTCTCGCTGCGAGGCCTGAAGGCCGGGCACTACATGCTCGAGGCCTGGCGCAGGACTCCTGGCATGGCGCAGTCCACTTCGCTGCCCATTGAACTGGAGGAGCACACCCAGGCCGTGGTGGCGCTGCGCTTCGAGGAAGGTCGCACACTCGAAGGAATGACGGTGGACACCTACGGGCAACCGATCCCGGGCGTCCAGGTCCGGGCCTGCCTGCCTTTGGATGACGTCCCCCCGTGGCAGCTCTCCGTTGAAACGTGCGACCTGCTAAGCGGGGGCGGGGTGCGCTCCGGCCCGGACGGCCACTTCGTCCTCAAGCACCTGGTGGCTCCGACGTACCAGCTCGTCGCCTGGAAGGAGGACCAGGCCTTCGCCCCCGCGCGTTCACGGGGTGGAACGGCCGACGCATCCTCGCTGCACGTGGTCCCGGGCGGGGCAGAGGTCCGGCTGGTCATGGAGCGACGTTCGCGCCTCAAGGTGCGCGTCGTGAGCGCCGACGGCAGGCCCCTGCCCTCTTCGCTCTGGGTGCACAACGACGGGCGCGAGCAATCCTCCGACGGCGCCTTCGACGTCGTGCTACGGGACGACAGCAAGTCTGTCGTGGTGAGCGCGGAGGGTTTCTTCGACATCCCGCGGAGCGTGGTGGCGAAGCCGGGTGAAGACGTGGACCTGGGCATCCTGGTGATGACCCGGAGCCGCAAGGCCCGCTTCATCGTTCGCGACGAAGCGAACCCGGGCTCCCTCGCGGGAGTCCCCGTCTCCGTGTTCACGAGCTACGACGGCAACCCCCAACCGTTCAAGGGACCCGTTCCGCCGCCCCTCTCTGGCAACCTCGACACGGAGGGCGCTGTCGACCTGGACGGTCTGCCCTTCACGCCCATCGTCATCACCGTCCAATTGGAGCGGGACCAGCGCAGTCTGGACGTGGCACTGGATGCCTACCAGGAGGTCGTCACGGTGACGGTGCCCGCCCGTCCGCGTTGAGCCCGCGCTCCGGTTCCCGGCTATCCTGGCCCCCGCATGCGCCAGGGGAATCGCCGCCAGGCACTCGTCATCGCGGGCATCGTCGGGCTGCTGCTCGTGACGTTCCTCCTTCGTCGGCAGGCAGCGTCCCCGTCATCCCGTCGTTCCTCCACGGTCACGAACGCGGCGGGCCCATCCGTCACCCGGCTGCGCGTCACGCCCGTGCCTGGAGGGAGCCTGCGCATCTCCGGCACCGTGAGGAATGAGCACGGTCCCGTGGCGGGCGTGCGGGTGTCCGCCTCGCGCGTCGACCCGGAGGAGACGCTCTCCGAGCGCCCCTGCCCCGCGCCCGACCTCCTCACGACCGACGCCGGAGCCGCTGGGTTCGCCACCACCCCCTGGCTGATGGACTGCTGGCCCCAGGCCCAGGCCCAGGTAATGGAGCAGGTGAACGCCCGCGAAGGCGAAGCGCCCGTCCTCGCGGAGACGACGACCGGAGCGGATGGCACCTTCGTGCTCGATGGACTTCCGGAGGGTGCCATCACGCTCTGGGCGCTGGGGGAAGCGGGCGCGGTGAAGCAACACGACATCCTGGCCGGGACCCGGGACGTGGTGTTGTCGCTTGATGACGGCCTCGTGTTCGAGGGCAGCGTCAAGGTGGAGGGCTCGCCGGCCCCCCTCACGGAGGTGACGCTCACGCTGTTCTCCCATCACCACACGCGCTTCTTCGACGTGCGCGCCGATGCCCGGGGGCACTTCCGCCTGGGGCCCCTTCCTCGCACACGCTACGCCGCCCTCTTCGCCCTCGAGGGCGAAGGCGTGCTCCTCATCCAAGAGGTGAGGCCCGGGGACCTGGAGGACCTGACACTCCACCGTCCCTCGCGCTTCTCGGGACAGGTGGTGTCCGAACAGGGTGCGCCCGCGGCGGGGGTCCAGGTCTGGCTGGCGCCCCTCATCTCCCAGCACGATCACCTTCTCCAGGCCGCCACCACGAACTCCCAGGGGCGCTTCGCGTTCACCACGGCGCTGCCCTCCGAGATGGAGGGCAGCGCGTGGAGTTCCGCGATGGAGGTCTCCGCGTGGAGCTCCGCGCAGGATGCGTTCGCCTCCATCGAGTCCCCGCCCGGGGAAGGGCTGCTGCTCCAACTGCGACCCGGCGTCTTCCTCCAGGGCACCGTGCGGGACGACACCGGGAAGTCAGTCGCTGGAGCGAAGATCACGGCACAATCCTTCCAGCCCGTCGCGCTCGGCGAGCGCGGGCAGGCCGTGACCCGCGCGGATGGAAGCTACCGGCTGGGCCCGCTGGCCCCCGCGAACTACGACCTCCTCGTCCAGGCCGAGCACCACCTCGATGACGGGCCCGTGGACCAGGAGGTCGCCGAGGACACGCAGCCCCGCGACTTCACGTTGCAGCGTGCAAGTTCGGTGGAAGGGCAGTTGGTCGACGAGGCGGGTCAGCCGCTCGCGGGCCTGGAGGTGACGCTGCACACCGGCGAGCTTCCGCTCACCGGGACGGGTTCGACGGACGACGTCGCCGTTTCGGATGAGACCGGGCGCTTCGTGCTGGACTCCCAGACCGTGGGGCCCGGGTGGATTGAAATCGATGGGGACCGCTTCATCCCGGAACGGTTCGCCGTGCGGATTCCCTCGCGAGGTGTCCGACGGATGTTGCGCCGGGGCTCAACCGTCCGCGGCACCGTCGTGAGCGTGGCGGGAGCCCCCATGCCCGGGATTGATATCGCCCTCTGGAAGCGCGACGTGCAGGACGACGCCGAACGCTCGGGGGTCACGGACGAACAGGGACGCTTCACCCTCCAGGGTGTGGAGCCCGGCCGCTACGTGGTGGAGGCCTCCGTCCGGGCCAAGGCCCACACGCGCCGCGTCTCGCAGCCGGTGGAGGTGGTGGACGGGGAAACCGCGACGGTGTCGCTGCGGATGGAGGGGACCCGGATGCTGGCGGGCCTCACCGTGGACGAAGCAGGCCGGCCCTTGCCGGGGGTGCGCATCCGGATGTGGGTGCCCGAGGAGGACCTCCCGCTCTACCGGGAGAGCCCTGACGCGCCCTGGTCGGGCTTGGAGAGCCTGCGCTCGGACGACAAGGGCCGCTTCGTCCTCAATCACCTGGACGCCACCCGGTACGTGCTGACCGCAAACCACGATGACTACGACTTCGAGCCCGCCAGCTCCCAGGGAGGCCTCCCTGGCAAGAAATACACGCTGCGGGTGGGAAGCGACGTCCGCGAGGTTCGACTGGTCCTCCACCGCAGGCCCCACGTCCGGGGCCGGGTGGTGGGACCGGGGGGCGCGCCCGTGACGGCCTTCACCGTCAACTTCGACGAACAACGCTCCCCGAGCGGCGACTTCGACGTGGACCTGTCCGCAGCCACCGGCCAACACACCCTGGTGATCCGCGCCAAGGGCCTGGCGACGCTGGAGCAGACGTTCACGGTGGAGGGCGGGGCCGACGTGGACCTGGGCACGCTCACGCTGTCGGGAGGCCGGACGGTGCGCGGCGTCCTGCGCGACGCCCAGACGGGCCTCCCCTTCACCGGCGAGGTGCGCGACGGCTTGGGGCACAAGGTCCGGCGCACGGACACCATCGCCTACCGGCTGCGGAGCGAAGGCCCCGGAGACCCCGTGCTGGCATACCCCAGGCTCCGGGCCGCGCTGGCGCCGGACGGCACCTGGCTCCTGGAACACCTGCCCTCCACGCCCCTCACCCTCCAGTTGGAAGTCCCCGGCTATCTGCCACTGCGTCAGACGTTGGATGCCGGAGCACGGGAGTTCACGGGCCTGCTGGAGCGCGGAGCCCGGGTGGAGGTGAACATCCGGGACGCCCAGGGTCGCCCCATTCCGGCGATTGTCGGCATCACGATGCCGGACGGCGACATGCAGCAGCGCATGGCCTCCACGGGCACCCTGGTCATGAGCGGCCTTTCCCCGGGCCTCCATGCTTTCACCGCCACCTCACTTGATGAAGGCGACAAGAGACTCTCCGAGAACAACGTCCAGCCGAAGTCCCTGCGGGTCCCCGCCAGCGGGCAGGTCGTCCTCACGCTCGAAGCGCTGGAGCGCGGCGCCACCCTGACGTTGCGGCTGGCGGACGACGTCTTGAAGGCCCACCTCATCCCCGGCTCGGAGCCCTGGCCCGAAGACGTCATGGCGTCCCGGCGGCTGGGGGCACGAGGGCATCCCCAGGAGCGGCTGGCGCGGTTGCCCGTGACGCTGCGCTTCGACCGCGCCCCCGCGGGCCACTACACACTCTTCGCCTTCGACCGCGCAGGGGAGCGGATCCACCGGGAAGAGCTGGAGCTGCCCGCCGAAGGCACGGTGTCCGTCGAGCTGCGTCCCGCGTGGAGACCGCTCGCCCCCTGACGCGGGCGTCCCTCCCATGACCGCCGCCTGACGGAGTTCATGGGTGGCGGCTATCCTGGCCACCGCATGCGCCAGGGACATCGCCGCCAGGCACTCATCATCGCGGGCATCGTCGGGCTGCTGCTCGTGGCGTACTTCCTGCGCGGACACGGAGCTTCCTCGAACCCGGTGTCCCGTAGCACCACCGCTGCGGCGTCTTCGGGCAGCTTCGTCACCGGGCCGCGCGTCACTCCCGTGCCCGGCGCGAGCTTGCGCATCGTGGGGCTCGTGCGCGATGCCCGGGGCCCTGTCGCGGGGGTGAGCGTGTCAGCGTCGCGCGTGGAGATGGAGGAGACGCTGTCGGAGCGCTCCTGCCCTCCGTCCTACGAGTCCCCGAAGGTCCAGGCCCGACTGACGGATTGCTGGAACGCAGCCAACGAGGAACTGCTGGAACAGGTGAGCGCCCGGCAGGGAGAGGCGCGCATCCTCGCGGAGGCCACCACGGAGGAGGACGGCACCTTCATGCTCGACGGACTTCCGGAGGGCACCGTCACCCTCTGGGCCCTGGGACACGAGGGCGCGGCGAAGGTCCACGACGTGGCGACGGGAAGGCAGGACGTGGTGCTCGCCCTGGAGGATGGGCACGTCTTCGAGGGCATCGTCGTGCAGGACGTGCGCAACCGGGAGCCCATCGCGGGAGCCCAGGTGACCGTCTTCTCCCACGAGCACACGCGCTTCTTCGACGCGACCAGCGACGCCCGGGGCCGCTTCCGCATCGGGCCGCTTCCATCCGCCGAGTACGCACTCCTCGCCACGGCCGATGGCAGGAGCCCGCGCCTCCTCCGGGAAGCCAACCCGCTCGATTCCGAGTGGATCCTCCTGGGTCACCCTTCGCGCTACGCGGGCCAGGTGGTGTCCGCGCAGGGAAGTCCCGCGCCCGGGGTCCACGTCCGGATGCTGTCGCCCTTCAACGACCTGGCCACCTACGGCACCACCACGGACGCGCAGGGGCGCTTCGACTTCAGGGTGGCAGGGACCCATGTGAACAAGCTCTTCGCGCGGACGGCGGAGCAGGACGCCTTCGCCACCGTCGACACCGGCCCCCGGGAGGACCTGGTGCTCACGCTCGAACCGGGGGTCCTCCTCCAGGGCACCGTGCGCGACGACGCGGGGAGGCCCATCGAGGGAGCACGGCTCAGTGCGACGCCCATGCTCATGCTGGATGAAGAAAGCGCTTCCGAAGGCAGGCGGGCCGTTACCGACTCAAGCGGGCACTACCAACTGGGCCCCCTGCTCGCCGTGCGGACCCACGTGATGGCCCGGGCCGACCGCCATCTCATGGGGTCGTCCGTCCTCCACCTGCCCGACAAGGACACGGGGCCGCTCGACTTCACGCTCCCGCGCGCCATCTGCGTGGAGGGCGTCCTCGTCGATGAAGAAGGCCAGCCGCTCGCCCACAAGGAGCTCCGGCTTCGCCAGGGACCGATGACGGACCCTCAAGCGGGGGACGAACTGGCCGTGACCCGCACGGACGATGCCGGACGCTTCTCCCTGGATGCGGAGACGGGAGGCCCCGGGTGGATCGACGTCTACGACTCGGACTTCCTGCCCGAGCGGCTCGCGGTCACCATCCCCTCCCAGGAGGTGCGGATGGTGATGCACCGGGGCGCCAGCGTGTCCATCACCGTGCGCAACGCCGCGGGAGCCCCGCTGGACGACCTGGCGGTGACGCTGTGGAAGCGCGATGCGCGCAACTGGAGCGAACGCGCGGGAAGGACGGATGAACAGGGCCGGGTCACGCTCCGGGGCCTGAAGCCCGGCCCCTATGTGGTGGAGGCCGTGAACCCGACGCGCGACGTGGATCAGCGCACCTCGCGGCCGCTGGACATCATGGAGGGAGTGAACCCGGAGGTGGCGCTGCGGATGGAGGAGGGGCGCACGCTGCGGGGCGTCGTCGTGGACACCCGGGGCCAGCCGCTCGCCGGAGCCGCCATCCGCGCCCGTGTCCCGGACGGGGACACACCCCACTACCGCGCCCGCACCGGCGACGACTACGACCTGGAGGGCTTGGAGACGGATGAGCCCAGGGGCGTCCTCACCGACGATGAAGGCCGCTTCACGCTGCGGCACCTGAGCGGGCCCCGCCATGAGCTGTGGGTGGAGCTGGAGGACCACCGCGTCGAACCCTCGCGCTGTCAGGGCGTCACCTCGCCCCGGAAGAACGCGCTCCGGGTGGGAAGCGACGTGGACGAGGTCCGGCTGGTGCTGCGCCGCACACCGCACGTCCGGGGCAAGGTGGTCGCCGAAGGAGGCGAGGCGCTCCAGACGTTCGAGGTGAACGGTCATCACTCCCGGTGGCCTGACGGCAGGTTCGAGCTGACGGTGGAGGAGCAGGGTGCCTGGAGGCTGCGGGTGGAGGCCCCGGACTTCGCGCCGCTGGAGCGCACCCTCACCCTGGACGACACCGACGTGGACCTGGGCGTCCTCACGCTGACGCAGGGCAGGACGGTGCGGGTGCTGCTGCGCGACGCGGAGACGGGCGCGCCGTTCAACGGACGCCTGCACGCCGACTCGGGGTCGAAGGTCGCCGTGGCCGTCACGTACCGGATCCGCGCGGAAGGCGAGCTGGAAGGCCCGCCCTACCCGGACAAGCACAGGGTCGTGCCGGAGCTGGATGGAACCCTGCTGATGAAGCACCTGCCCGCCACGGCGTTCACGGTCGAACTGGAGGCGCCCACGTTCCTGCCCCTGCACAGGTCGGTGGGCGCGCAGGAGGAGACCTTCACGGCCTCGCTGGGCCGGGGCGCTCGGGTGTCGGGCCACGTCCGCGACGCACAGGGCCGCCCTGCCCACGCGAAGATCGTCTTCTGGGGCCCCGATGGGAACCGGGACGAGCGCTTTCCCCCGCCCGGCGACTTCAGCTTCCGCGCCGTGCCCCCCGGCATCTACACGGCGAGCGCCTATCCCGTCGAAGACTCCGACCCGCTCTTCTTCCCCAACCGGTCCGTGACCATTCCACCGACCGGCGAGGTCACCCTCACGTTCGACGCGGCGGGCGCAAGGGTCACGCTCGCGCTGCGGACGGTGGGGGACATCGACACCGTCCTCCTGATTCCAGGTCAGGTGCCCCTGCCCACGAGCGCGAAGGCCGCCGAGCGCCTGGAGATCCGCCAACATCCCTTCAAGAAATGGGAGGGACTGTCGTTGATCTACCGCGGTGTCCCCGCGGGCCACTACACGTTGCTTGGCCTGAACCGCGCGAAGGACCGGATCCACCGCGAGGAACTGGACGTGCCCGCCGAAGGCACGCCGTCCCATGACGTGCGCCCGGTGTGGAGTCCTCTTGCCCCCTGAGCGCCACGGACGTCCTGCCCGAAGCGACTGACGACGTGACAGGGCGGCGGCTATCCTGGCCACCGCATGCGCCAGGGACATCGCCGCCAGGCACTCATCATCGCGGGCATCGCCGGGCTGCTGCTCGTGACGTACTTCCTGCGCGGACACGGAGTTTCCTCAAACCCGGTGTCCCGCAGCGCCACCGCCGCGGCGTCTTCGGGCAGCTTCGTCACCGGGCCGCGCGTCACACCCGTGCCCGGCGCGGGCTTGCGCATCGCGGGGCTCGTGCGCGATGCCCGGGGCCCTGTCGCGGGGGTGAATGTGTCCGCGTCGCGCGTGGAGCCGGAGGAGACGCTGTCGGAGCGCTCCTGCCCTCCGTCCTACGAGTCCACGAAGGCGCGGGCCCGACTGACGGATTGCTGGACCGAAGCCTATGAGGAGCTGGTGGAGCAGGTGGGCGCCCGGCAGGGAGAGGCGCGAATCTTCGCGGAGACCACCACGGAGGAGGACGGCACCTTCGTGCTCGACGGACTGCCAGAGGGCACCGTCACCCTCTGGGCCCTGGGACACGAGGGCGCGGCGAAGGTCCACGACGTGGAGGCGGGAAGGCAGGACGTGGTGCTGGCCCTGGAGGACGGGCACGTCTTCGAGGGCATCGTCGTGGAGCGTGTGCGTGGATTGGAGCCGCCCATCGAGGGAGCCCAGGTGACCGTCTTCTCCCACGAGCACACGCGCTTCTTCGACGCGACCAGCGACGCCCGGGGCCGCTTCCGCATCGGGCCGCTTCCGTCGGCCACCTATGCGCTCCTCGCCACGGCCGACGGCAGGAGCCCGATCCTCCGCCAGGAAGCCAACCCGTTCGAATCCGAGTGGATCCTCCTGGAGCGCCCTTCGCGCTACGCGGGCCAGGTCGTGTCCGCACAGGGAAATCCCGCGCCCGGGGTCCACGTCCGGATGCTGTCGCCCTGGAACGGCTGGGTCCCCTCCCGCACGACCACGGACGCGCAGGGACACTTCGACTTCAAGGTGGCGGGCGCCCGTGAGCACACGCTCTTCGCGGAGACCGCGGCGAAGGACGCCTTCGCCACCGTCAAGACAGGCCCCCGGGAGGACGTGGTGCTCACGCTCGAACCGGTGGTGCTCCTCCAGGGCATCGTGCGCGACGACGTGGGGAGGCCCATCGAGGGAGCGCGGCTCAGTGTGACGCGCATCATGGAGGACGAGGGGCCTTCCGAGGGCGGTCAGACGGTCACCGACGCAAGCGGGCACTACCAACTGGGCGCCCTGCTCGCCGTACGCACCCACCTGATTGCCCAGGCCGACCGATATCTGGACGATCTGGTGATCATCCCATCGCTGGACACGGACACGGGGCCGGTCGACTTCACGCTCACTCGCGCCATCTCCGTGGAGGGCGTCCTTGTCGATGAAGAAGGCCAGCCGCTCGCCAACAAGATGCTCCGGCTCCGCCAGGGATCGTCGGCGGACCCTCAACAAGGGGCCGAACTGGCCGAGACCCGCACGGACGATGCCGGACGCTTCAGCCTGGATGCGCGGACGGGAGGACCCGGGTGGCTCGACGTCCAGGACCCGGACTTCCTGCCCGAACGGCTCGCGGTCACCATCCCCTCCCAGGAGGTGCGGATGGTGATGCGCCGGGGCGCCAGCGTGGCCGTCACCGTGCGCAACGCGGCGGGAGCCCCGCTGGACGACCTGGAGGTGACGCTGTGGAGGCGCGACGCACGCAATCGGATCGAATGCAGGCGCACGACGGATGAACAGGGCCGGGCCACGCTCCGGGGCCTGAAGCCCGGCCCCTATGTCGTGGAGGCCGTGAAGATGACGCGCGACGTGGATCAGCGCGCTTCGCGCGCGCTGGACATCGTGGAGGGAGAGAACCCGGAGGTGACCCTGCGGATGGAAGAGGGGCGCACACTGCGGGGCATCGTCGTGGACACCCGGGGCCAGCCGCTCGCCGGAGCCGCCATCCGCGCCCAGGTCCCGGACGGGGACACACCCCACTACCGCGCCAACACCACCGACGACTACGCCTACGCCCTGGATGGCTTGGAGACGAATGATCCCAAGGGCGTCCTCACCGACGACGAAGGCCGCTTCACGCTGCGGCACCTGAGCGAGCGCCGCTACGAGCTGTCGGTGCGCCTGGCGGACCACCGCGTCGAACCCTCGCGCTGCCAGGGCGTCACCTCGCCCCAGAAGGACACGCTCCGGGTGGGAAGCGACGTGGAGGAGGTCCGGTTGGTCCTGCGCCGCACGCCGCACGTCCGGGGCCGCGTGGTGGCGGAAGGAGGCGCGGCGCTCCCGTCCTTCGAGGTGAATGGTCGGCGTTTCCTGAAGCCCGACGGAAGCTTCGAGTTGGAGGCAGAGGAGGCCGGCGCGTGGAAGCTGCGGGTGGAGGCCCCGGACTTCGCGCCGCTGGAGCGCACCCTCACCCTGGACGATTCCGACGTGGACCTGGGCGTCCTCACGCTGACGCGTGGCAGGACGGTGCACGCGCTGCTGCGCGACGAGGAGACGGGCAAGCCGTTCACCGGACGCGTGCACGTCGACTCGGGGGCGATGCTCACCGTGCCCGTCAAGTACCGGATCCACGCGGATGGCGCGCAGGAAGGCCCGCCCTACCCGGAGAAGCACAGCGCCGTGCCGCGGCAGGATGGAACCCTGCTGCTGGAGCACCTGCCCACCACCGCGTTCACGCTTGAACTGGAGGCGTTCACGTTCCTGCCACTGCGCAGGACGGTGGGCGCGCAGGAGGAGACCTTCACGGCATTCCTGAGCCGGGGCGCGCGGGTGTCGGGTCACGTCCGGGATGCACGGGGAAACCCCGCGCACGCGACGCTTGTCTTCACGCGCTCCGATGGGATGCAGGATGAGCATCATCCCCCACCGGGTGACTTCAGCCTCCGCTCCGTGGCCCCGGGCCTCTACACGGTGAGCGCCCATGCGGACGAAGACGCCTCCGAAAGTTTCTTCCCCTCCAGGTCCGTGAGCATTCCGCCAAGCGGTGAAGTCACCCTCACGTTCAACGCCACGGAGGCTGGCGTCACCCTCACGCTGCGAACGACGGGGGACATCGAACCCCTCCTCCTGCTTCCAGGCCAGGTACCCAAGCCCACCAGCGCGAAGGACTTCGAGCGCCTGAGGCTCCTGCCACATCCCCACAGGCAATGGGACGGCCTGTCCTTGATCTACCGCCGCGTCCCCGCGGGCCACTACACGCTGCTCGGCGTGAACCGCGCGAAGGAGCTGATCCACCGGGAGGAATTGGACGTTCCAGCGGAAGGCTCGCCCTCCCACGACGTGCGCCCGGTGTGGAGTCCCCTCGCCCCCTGAGCGGCACGGAGGTCCTGTCCGGAGCCCCTGACGGCGTGACAGGAGGGCGGCTATCCTGGTGCGCATGGGGAAGCGAACACGGTCGCGCGCGGGGACCTGGGTGACGGTGGGCGTGCTGTCCGTCGTCGCGCTCCTCGCCGTCGTCTTCTGGGGCAGCAGGGCCTCCCGTTCCGTCCCTGCATCCACCCCGTCCACTCCGCCCACCGCCTCCGGGATGCCGGGCCCGCGCAGGCCGGTGATGACCACCGCGCCCCAGCCCGCGGGAAGCTCGCGCATCACCGGCCGCGTGCGCGATGCCCGGGGCTGGGTCGCGGGCGCGCGCGTCTCCGCGTCACGGCCGGAGCCCTGGAGGACCCTGTCGGAGCTGCCCTGCCCCACCACCGTGGAGGGACAGGAGAAGCTTCCCGTGGGGCTGCGGGACTGCGGCATCGAGTACCGGCGCATGCTGCTGGAACTCGTGGGTGCGCGGCTGGGCGAAGCCCCCGTGTTCGCGGAGGTGACGACGGACGCGGAGGGCCGCTTCGTGCTGGAGGGCCTGCCCGAGGGCAGCGTCACGCTCTGGGCCCTGGCGGAGACAGGCGCGGGGGTGCAGCCCCACGTCCCTGTCGGCCGGGAGGGCGTGGAGCTGCAAATGGAGGAGGGGCGCGTCGTGGAAGGCAACGTCACGGCCCTCGACGGGACGACGCCCATTGCCGACGCCCGGGTGACGGTCATCGACCGCGAGCACACGCGCTTCTTCAGCACCGTCGCGGATGCCCAGGGCACCTTCCAACTGGGCCCCCTGCCCCTGGGCCGCTACTCGGTCTCCATCTCCGCGGAGGGCTGGGCTCCGCGCTTCATCCAGGACCTGGATCAGGAGGGCCCGCTCGAACCCGTGACGCTCGCCCGCGCGTCCCGGCTCGCGGGCCGCGTGGTGGCCGTGGATGGAAGTCCCGCGGCGGGGCTCCTGGTCCTGCTCGATGGCGACACCGCGCTGGCGACGGAGCAGGTCACCACGACCGACGGGGCCGGCCGGTTCACCTTCGACGACGTGCCGGAGCTTCCGCATCAGCTCAACGTCGGCACGGTCCAACTGGGCGCGTTCGCCACGCTCACCGTGACACCGCCCGCGCAGGACGTGGTGCTCCAGCTCCAGCCCGGCGTGTACGTCGACGGCACCGTGAGCGACGACACCGGCCGGCCCATCGCGGGAGCGAAGGTGAGCACCTTCCGGGAGGATGGAGGTCCGGTGTCCGCGGAGGCCACCACCGTGACGAGCGCATCCGGGCGCTACCGGCTGGGGCCCGTGCGAGCCGGGCCCCATACCTTCAAGCTCGAAGCGGCCCACCACCTGGACATGGAGGTCGAGAACCAGTCTCTGGATCGAGGACAGGGCCCGCTGGACTTCACGCTCGACCGCGCTGCCTCCGCCGAAGGCACCGTCGTCGATGCGGAGGGGCAACCACTCGCGGGCATCTCCCTGGGACTTCACTACTGCGGCGACAGGGGCAGGGGCTGCCCTCCCGATGACGTCACGCTGACGGACGCGGACGGGCACTTCGTCCTGGACGCACCGCAAGCGGACTCCTATTGGATCATCGCCGAGGGCGACGCCTTCATTCCCAGTGCGCATCAGGTCCAGGCTCCCTCCACGTCCCTGCGACTGGTGATGAGCCGGGGCGCGTCGGTGTCGGGGCACGTCACGGATGCGCAGGGGTTGCCGGTGCGCCATGCCTCCATCCGACTGGTGCGGGAAGAAGAGGAGGCGGATGAAGGCGACGACACGGAAGGAGCGGGGACGCGCTACGGCGAGACGGAGGGCCCGGGCACCTTCCTCCTGCAGGGGCTCCGGCCCGGGCGCTACGTGCTGGAGGCGACCGTCTCCCGGGAGTGGATGAACGAGCGGGTGTCTCAGCCCATCGAACTCCAGGAGCGCGAGCAGTTGGACGTGCCCCTGCGCCTGGAAGAAGGCCGCACCCTCTCCGGGGTGGTGGTGGATGGCACGGGCCAGCCGCTCGCGGACGTCCTGATCTCCGCGAAGACGCCCGAGGACGACGACGCCTGGAACCAGTTCGACGAGGGTATCGGGAGCGTCCCGGCACTCGCCGGCATCCGCTCCGGTCCGGATGGCCGCTTCATCCTGCGCCACCTGACGGCCCCTCGCTACTCGCTGGACGCGTACCTGCAGGACCACATCTTTCGCGAGGAGCGCTCCCAGGGAGGCACCTTCGATGCGGAGGAACAGCGCTTCTGGGTGGAGGCCCAAGCAGAGCAGGTGCGGCTGGTGCTGGTGCGCTACGACCACCTGAAGGGCCGGCTCGTGGATCCGGACGGAAAGGCCATCACCACCTTCAGGGCGATAGGGGATTCGAACTTCCAGGCCATGGAGCCGGAGACCCAGGACGACGGCACCTTCACCATCCCCGTCACCGGCTCTGGCACCCATGCCCTCACGCTGAAGGCGCCCGGCTTCGCCCCCCTGCACCAGACCGCGACCTGGGAGGAAGGCGTGGACGTGGAGCTGGGCACGCTGACCCTCCCCCGGCCCTGGACGCTGCGGCTCCACCTGCGGGACGAGGAGACTGGAGCCCCGGTCACCCAGACGAAGGGCCTCTACGCGCAGCTCCAGGAGCCCGTCATGGGAGGAACCGTCCGCTTCAGGGCCGTGCCCGAACAGCCCGTCTTCCGCGACGGGGTCCACGAGCTGCCGACCCTGCCGCCGCTGCCGTTCACCCTGGACCTGTCCGTCGAGGGCTTCCTGCCCATCAGCATCGAGGTGCGCACCCAGGAGCCGCTCACGGTGTCCCTGAATCCTGCGGCGAGGGTGCGGCTGTCGGCACGGGATGCGAACGGAAAGCCCGTGCCCGCGCACTTCTTCCTGGCGCCCCAGGACCGACGCCACCAGTCCTACGAAGCCACGGCGCCCGCGGGGACAGCGCAGCTGCGTGGGGTGGTGGCGGGAGAATACCTGCTGAGAACGCGCAAGCTCGGCGGACACAGCGGGAGCACCTTCCCAGCCCGAACGGTGCGGATCCCCGAGCGGGGAGAGGTGGACCTCACCGCCGAGGCCAGCGTGGCGCAGCCCTAGCGGAAGCACTGCGTCCGGTCCCGTTGAGACGGCGCTGGCCGCTCGCGGGTATCCTCCTGGAGGCAACAGCACGACGGGAGGGCGTTGATGCGCAAGGCGAACCGCGGGTGGCTGCCGGGCATCGGGGGCATCATCGGAGTGCTGCTGCTGCTCGCGCTGCTGTACGGCTCGCGCGAGGCCGTGAACCCGACCGCCCCCGCTTCCCCCTCCGCCGGAAGGTCGTCCACCGGACCCCGCGCCACGAAGCAGGCGGTGCGCGTGCTCGCCGGAAGCCCGCGCATCACCGGCACCGTGAGCAACGAGCACGGTCCCGTGGCGGGCGTGCGCGTGTCCGCGTCGCGCGCCGAGCCGGGAGAGACGCTGTCGGAGCTGCCCTGCCCCACCGATGCCACGGAGTCCTCCGGCCCTCGCGAGCGTCCCCTCCAGTGGATGGACTGCGGCCCCCGGTTCATCGGGGAGATCCAGGCGCGGGTCGCCGCCCGTGAAGGGGAAGCGCGCGTGCTCGCGGAGACGACCAGCGCGCAGGACGGAAGCTTCGTGCTCGACGGGCTCACCGAGGGCGTCGTCACGCTCTGGGCCCTGGGGGAAGCGGGCGCGGCGAAGCAGCCCGACGTCGCCACGGGAAGTCAGGACGTGGCGTTGCGCCTCGAAGAGGGCGTGGTGTTCACGGGCGTCGTCCAGGAGATGGGCGACGAGGGCCCCATCGCCGGGGCCCGCGTCACCGTGTTCTCCCGGGAGCACACGCGCTTCTTCGATGCGCGCACCGACGCCAGCGGCCACTTCCTCGTGGGCCCCCTGCCCGCGACGAACTACGCCGTCCTCATCACCGCGGAGGGCTGGACCTCCCTCTTCTTCACGAGGGCCCACGCGCTCAAGTTCCAGCCCCTGTGGCTCGAACGACCCGTGCGCGTCACGGGCCGGGTGGTGTCCGCCCAGGGTGCTCCCGCCGCTGGGGTCGACGTGATGTTGACCACGTCCCTGCTGGACACCGAGCAGCGGTTCACCACGACGGACGCCGCGGGACGCTTCACCTTCGAATCCGCGCATGCGCCTCCGCACGCGCTCTTCGCCCAGACGCCGTCGCGCGATGCCTTCGCCATCTTCCGGTCCAAGGCGAATGACCCTCCGGTGGAGCCGGAGCTCCGACTGGAGCCCGCGGTGTTCCTGCAAGGCACCGTGCGGGACGACGCGGGGCAGGCCATCGTGGACGCTCGCGTGGCGGCACGCTCCAACGTCGAGGGAGCGATTGCCTCCGGGGAAGCGTTCGCCCTGACCGACGCGGAGGGACACTACCGACTGGGCCCCCTGATGACCGGCTCCCACAGGCTGGGCGTCCAGGCGGCGCACCACCTGGACCTTCCCAGCGATGAGCAGTCCATCGACGCGCGAACTGAACCGCTCGACTTCACGCTGACGCGCGCCGTGTCCGTGGAGGGAATCCTCGTCGACACCGAGGGCCAGCCGCTGCCCGGCCGGACCGTGTCGCTGCGCAGGGGAACGGGTTTTCGCTGGGACCACGGCCGGGCGGAAGAGAGCGTCACCACGAACGAGGCCGGAGGCTTCGTGGTGGATGCCAGGCGCGAGGGTGAAGGAGCGCTCTTCCTCGAAGAGGACGACCTCGTCACCGAGCGGCTCGAGGTGCGCATTCCCTCCCGCGACGTCCGGTTCGTCGTGCGTCGGGGCGGAGAGGTGTTCGGCATCCTCCTGAGCGCGAAGGGCGTGCCCATGGAGGGCACCCGGGTGACTCTCTGGAGCACCGGGAAGCTCGACATCGACAACCGCACCGACCTCACGGATGGGCACGGACGGTTCACGCTGCGGGGCATTCCCTCCGGCCACTTCACGGTGGAAGCCTCCTTCCAGACCGACGCGCTGGAGGTCATCGCGACGCAGCCGGTGGAGGTCGTGGAGGGACAGCGCGTGGACGTCACCCTGCGCTTCCCGGAAGGACGGACGGTCTCCGGCATCGCCGTGGACCCCGCGGGCCGCCCCCTGGAAGGGGCCATGGTCCGAGCCTCCATTCCCTCCGAGGACACCCCGGACTGGCAACAGGGGCGCGGGTTCTGCGGGAACGGACAGCCGGAGGGCGTTCGCACGAACAAGGAGGGCCGCTTCGTCCTCAAGAACCTGAGCGCGCCCCGGTACGAGCTGTTCGTGTGGCTTGAGGGCCACGACTTCGATCCGGTCCACTCCCAGGGAGGAACAGCCGTGAAGCGGAGGTGGAGGATTGGGGAGGAGGCCCAGGACCTGCGCCTCATCCTCAAGCGAAGCCCTGTCCTCCGGGGCCGGGTCGTCGACGAAGGGGGCCAGCCTGTCACGGCCTTCTCGGTGAACGGCAGCGAGTTCACGTCCAAGGACGGCACCTTCGAACAGCCCCCGAGGCCGGACGGGGGGAGGCTCGTGGTGCGCGCCCTGGACTTCGCGCCCCTGGAGCGAACCCTCACGCTCCCGGACGACGGCGACCTGGACGTGGGAGTCCTCACGCTGTCACGCGGCAGGACGGTGCGGGGCGTGCTGCACGATGCCCGGACGGGGGCCCTGTTCACCGGCCGCGGCGCCGCGTCACCCCCATCGCGGGTCCGCGTCGGGATCCAGCAAGCCGACGCCCCACGGGCCCTGGCGCTTCAGCAGGTGGTGCCAGCCCCGGACGGGACGCTCGTGTTGAAGCACCTGCCCGCCACCGCCCTCACGCTCCATCTGGAGGTGGACGGCTACCTGCCGCTCCAGCGGACGCTGGCGGCGGAAGAGCAGACCTTCAAGGACGTGCTGGACCCTGGCGCCTCGGTGGAGCTCCAGGTGCGAGACACCCGGGGCCAGCCCCTTGCTTCGACCGTCGTCTTGCTGGAAGCGGATGGGACGTCGCACGTCCACGAAGCGCCCCAGGGGAGGGTGCGGGTGCAGGCCCTGCCCCCAGGCCTCTACTGGATGCAGGCCAAGCCGGTCGACGAGGACAGCGAGGAGCGCTTTCGTCCCCAGCCCCTGCGGATCCCAGCGAGCGGTCCGGTGGCGGTCACGCTCGAAGCCTTGAAGGAAGGCAGCACCCTCCACCTGAACATGGCGGACGACATCGACTTCGCCCTGCTCATTCCGGGCCCGGTGCCCTTCCCGGAGTCCCTCCAGTCCATGGACTGGCTGCAGAAGCAGTCCCATCCCATGAAGTGGAAGGACGGACCGCCGAAGGTCGCGACGTTCCAACATCTCCCAGGGGGCCGCTACACCCTCTTCGCCATGAGCAGGAACGGCAACCAACTCCACCGCGAGGAGTTGGAGGTCCCCGCCGTGGGTGAGCACTCCCGCGACGTGCGCGCGGTGTGGCGTCCCCTCGGGCCCTGAGGCAAGCGGCCCGACGTGCACCTGGCTCAGGGGAAGAACGCGCTCCGGTCACACGTCAGGCTGCCACCGCGCGGTAGAGCAGGTCCCGGTAGACGATGCTGTTGCTGATGGGGGACGCGCTCGTCACCGTGGCCACGGTGACGCCGCCGCGCACCGCCCGGAAGCGCGGCGTGCCTTCGCGCAGCGGGATGCGGAAGGACTGGATGCCCGCGCCCACGTCCTTGCGTTGCACCGTGCCGGCCACCTCGATTTCGAGCGTCGCGGGCGCGGTGAGGAAGGCCAGCAGTTCAATCTCATTCGCGGGCGAGGCCCCGTTCTTCACCTGGTAGACCTCGCGCTGCTTCGTCAGATCCGGAGACGCGGTCGTCGCCTGGGTCCGGTGGAAGTAGTCCTGTACGTGTCGCGGCCTGAAGCCCACCGCTCTGCTTTTCCGTCCCAACGCCACGGGCCGCCCTTCCCACGGGAAAGGCGGCCCGAGCCGTCTCCAGCGTCAGCGCCTGCCTACGGCACCAGGTCCCACGCGTCCGCCCAGGCGATGCCCGAGCCCGGCGCGTAGTAGGACGCCACGCCCTTGCACCAGCCGGAGTACGGGAAGGGCTTGCAGCGGTAGAGCCGCGAGTCCGTGCCCTCCACCAGCGTGCCGGCCGTGTAGCTGGAGAGGCCGGCCGGGTACTTGTATTGGGCCGTCTGTCCCGAGCCGCCATCCGTGCCACCGTCGGAGCCGCCACCGGGCGCCGGCTTCTCGATGTCGACCTGGAACGTGTAGCCCGTCTCCTTCGCATACACGCGGTTGGCCAGCGCATCCTGGGCGGGGTTGATGCTGCCCGTCGTCTGGAGCACGCCCACCTGCACGCGGCTGGAGACGGCGTTCACCTGCTGCGCCAGCCGGTAAACCCACGTGGCGGCCGGGGTGGCCGCATCCAGCAGCAGCGGGTAGGACTCCGCGTCGCGGCCCGCGCTGTCGAAGAGGCGGAACGTCACCTTGCTGCCCTTGGCCAGGTCCTCGCGGGCCTGCACCTGGCCCAACTCCTTCCACGACACCGGCGGGGGTGGCGTGTTGCTGAACTTCACGTCGGTGCAGGCGTAGAAGGCCTCCGGGCTGTCCGCGCGCTGCCAGATGGCGAAGATGACGTGCGAGCCCGACTTGCCCGACGGGAAGGGGCAGTTGAGGCGGTAGCGGTTGTTCGTCGCGGACACGTTGGTGACGTTGCAGAAGGGCGTCGCGTCCAGGTCCGACCACTTCAGGGGCAGCGCCGGGTTGTAGCCTTCCTTCGTCGCGAAGAGCTGGAAGTAGCCCGTGGCGTGCACCGCGGTGGCGTGGAAGACGAACTCGAACTTGCCGCTGGAGTCCGGGGTGATGAGCGTGGACGGCCAGTCCGTGCGCGCCAGGTCCAACCCCTTGTGACTCTCATTGGCGGCGCTGCACAGCTTGCCGTCGGGGATGATTTCGCGGTGCCGCCCATTGGCGGCGCCCTGCCGGACACCGTTCCAGTCATACAGCGCCTGCGTACCACCGGCCTGGACCGCGGCCTTGCACGCCGCCGACTTGGGACTCTCCGGCCCTTCCTTGAAACAGCCGTACACGCGGCTGATGGGAACTTCCATGGAGCCGTGCGCCGCCGCCAGACTGGCGGACAGCAGTGAGACCACGGCAAGCGACGATGCGAGCGCCTTCTGGATTCCTGCGAACATCCCGACCTCCTTCGTTTCAATCAGAAGGAGGCGGGGCGGAATCATTTCGGGTCAAAGCCGGGCGCGGAAAAAACCAGGATGTTTCATCCGCGCCCGCCTGCTTCCTGTTTCAGGCCACCAACTCCGTCAGCAGGCCCTTGGCCATCGTCGGGTCGCCGAAGTCGTCCAGGGGGCCGCCCGCCGCGTTGCGCACACCCACCGCGGTGCCAATGGTGTTGAGCAGCTTGTTGAGGTTGGGATTGCCGCCGCCGGACGCCGTCACCGCCACGCCCTGCTTGAGGTAGCCATTGCAGCTACCCGCCAGGATGAAGGGGATGTTGCGCGCCGAGTGCGCCGGCCCGTTGCCCAGGTCGTTGAACCAGACGGACACACCCTGGTCGACCAGCTTCTTGCCGTCGGGCAGGGCATAGGCCGCCAGCCGGTCCAGCAGGTAGTTGAACGTCTGCGCGAACTGCGCATCCACCCGCGAGTGCAGCACGTCCGAGCCGGCGATGATGCCGCCCGACGCGTCGTGCGACGTCCGGCGGTGGGAGATGTAGTGGAAGTTCTCCATCAACTGCCCCGTCGTGGGGTCCCGGTAGCGCGTGGCGCTGTCGTTGCCGTTGCCCACCTGGATGGCCACCGAGCGCGTGGTGCCGCACGCCACCGCGAGCACCGCGATGTCCATGTGCAGCCGCACCGTGGCCAGCACCTCGTCGCCGTCCGTGCTGTTGTAGCCGGGCGCCTGCTGCTGGAGCCGCAGCTCCTCGTCCGCGCGGGCGCGGCAGGTCAACGCCACCTCCAGGTCGCGCACGTTGGACAGGTGCAGGTCCAGGCGCTCGTGGTCCGTGCGGCTCAGCTCCGGCCGCGACTGGAGCGCCTTGAGCTGGCCGGACACCAGGTCGTTGATGCTCTTCTGGCGCACGAGCATCGCCTCGCGCGCCTCCGGCGTGAGGCCTCCGGGGCCGCCCACCATCGTCTGGTAGGCCACCCACGGGTCATGCAGCGCGGCCCGTCGCACCGCGCTGCCCCGGTGGGAGATGCACGGGCCGCCCAGCCAGCCGCCGGCCTGCCCCGCGTAGAGGTAGAGCGAGTCGCGCTTCTGCGGGTTCAGCTCCCGGCCGATGCGGTGGTCCAGCGATTCGCCGGACGCCTCGGAGTCGCCGCCCACGCCCTCCACGGCGGGGCCGCGCGCGGTGAGGGCCTGGAACGCGCCGCGCGCGTGGCCATCCCCGTAGTTGTAGTCCTTCATGTTGACGTTGCGCACCACCAGCAGGCGCGCGCGGTGGTCGGCCAGCTCCACCAGCGACTTGCCCGCGAGCGTCGCCGTGGTGAGGTTGCCCAGGGGCACCGGCCAGAAGCGCTCCGGCTCGCTGCCCAGCTCCGACGTGCTCTGCTCGGCGGCGACACCATCCGCCTGGCGCAGGAAGATGGCGAAGGGCAGCGCCCCTGCTTCCGCCGCCTGGGCCTTGCGGGGCAGGAGCCCCTCCAGCACCGGCAGCCCCAACATGGCCCCACCCAGGCCCTGCAACATGCGTCGACGGCTCAGTTTCACGGCAGCTCCTCCGGGTGGCGGTTCACGAAGCCCACGCCCGTGACGACTTCGACGACCAGGTCCACGACGGACAGCTCACCTGCCCGCGACAGCTTGCCCAGCCGGGCCACCAGCGCCGCGTCCTCCGTGGCCGCCGGGCGTCCGCTCAGGAACTCCACCCAGTGACGCGCGTAGCACTCGTGCACCGCCTGCGAGCTGGCCAACGTGTCCGACAACTGCACCGCGTCGCGCACCGCGACCTTCTCACCGCCGATGGACGGCGACGACGTGGCATCCACCGGGTGCCCGTTGTCCGTGGTGCGGAAGCCGCCCACGGCGTCGAAGTTCTCGAAGGGGAAGCCCAGCGGGTTGATGAGGTTGGAATGGCAGGACGCGCACACCGTGCCGGGCGCCTCCGTGTGGGAGGTGACGACCTCGCGGTTGGTGCGGCCGTTGGGCGCGGGCAGCGCGGGGATGTTGGCCGGCGGCGCGCCAATCTTCTGACACAGCAGGTGCTCCGACAGGTACACGCCCCGGTGGATGGGGTCGGGGTCCATCGACGTCGCGTGCGACGCGAGGAAGCCCACCTGGGTGAGCACGCCCCGGCGCTGCGTCGCATCCAGCGTCGCCGGCACGAAGTCCGCGGTGAACGTCCCGGTGAGGCCGTAGACGCGCGCCAGCTCGTCGTTGACGAAGGTGTCGCGCGACGTGAGCAGGTCGGAGAAGCGCCCTTCCCGCTTGAAGACGACGTCGTCCACGAAGAGCGCGTTCTCCTTCGCCGCGGACTCGGACAGCTTCGCGGTGACGGTGGGGAAGCGCGTGGTGTTGGGCCGGATGCTCGCGTAGCGGGGCACGTCGAAGACGACCTGGTGGTAGGCCCCCACCACGCCGCGCGCCCGCGCGTCCTTCATCATCCGTCGCGCCTGCTCCGCCACGCCCTCGCGCTTGCCCAGCGCGCCCTCGCGGGCGGCGGTGAACAGCGCCTCGTCCGGCATGGAGTCCCAGAGCGCGTAGCTCAGCCGGGACGCCACCTCATAGGCGTCCAGCGGCACCTTGCCGTCCGCCGCCTGCGTGCTCTTCTCCACGCGGTAGAGGAAGAGGGGCGACTGGAGGAACCCCTCCATCACCAGCCGCAGGCCCGCCTGGAACGGGGCCATGGTCGCGTAGGCCGTGGGGCCCTTGCGGTACAGGACGAGGTAGGACTCCACCTCGTCCGCCGTCAGCGGCCGGCGGTGCGCCCGCATGCCGAAGGACTCCACGAACGCCTTCGCGCGCGCCTCGTCCGTGTTGGTGCCAGGGGGCAAGAGCTTCCCCAGCTTCGTCGAGTCCGTGGCCACCTGCCCGGCCAGGTCCGCCGCCGCGCGCTGGTACGCGCCCCACAGGGCCTCGTCCACCGACAGGGCGCGGGCGTCGTTGTCGAAGAGGAAGCCGCTCTGGGACGGATCCGCGCGGAAGCTCTGCGCCAGCGTCGTGGGCGCCGCGTCCAGCTTCAGCAGCTCCTTCACGCTGGCCACCCACTGCGGGTGCGTCAGCCGCGCGACGCGCACCGAGCGCGCCGGCTGCTCCACCCCCACGGGCGGATTGCCCGTGCCGCCCGGGCCCGGCTCACCGCCCGGCCCAGGGCCTCCAGGCTTCGCCGCATCCAGGATCTGGCCTTCACAGGCCCCCAGCAGTCCTACGGAGACGGCCAGCAGCGCCGGACTCCACCATCGTCGTCTACGCGCCATCAAGCGAACGCCTCCGTTCATTGGTGCTCATCCCAATGAGGAGGCGTTGGAAAGTCAATCCGTACACCGGACAAACCGGACAGTCCCGTCACGTCGACATTGAAAACAAATGTCGACACCGCATGCGGGGCACCTATCCGGGGATGAGGAAGCGCGCGATGACGCGCTTGAGGCCCACGTCCCCGCCGAACTCGACCGTCACCTTGGCGTTCGGGCCGCTGCCATCCGCGGAGATGATCCGCCCGGAGCCGAACTGCTCATGGCGCACGCGCATGCCGCGCACGTCGCCGCTCACGGCCTCCATGTCGGAGGTCTGCGAATAGCTGCGGTCCACGCGCGGGCCGGTCTCCTCCTCGTCCCACGCGCGGCGGCGCGGGGCCATGGCGGCGGCGCGCGGAGGCGGGGGCAGGTCGTTCTCCTTGAAGCCGAACAGCGCCTGCGACACGTCCGCCAGGAAGCGGCTGGGCGGGTTGTACTTGAGCTCGCCAAAGAGGGAGCGGCACTGCGCCAAGCTCACGAAGAGCCGCTTGCGCGCGCGGGTGAAGCCCACGTAGCAGAGCCGCCGTTCTTCGGCCATCTCCTCGCCGCTGTCCGGTTCGGCGCCCTTGAGCGCGCGCGAGTGCGGAAAGACGCCGTCCTCCATGCCGGTGAGGAACACGGCGTCGAACTCCAGGCCCTTGGCCGCGTGCAGCGTCATCAGCGCCACCCGGCCGTCGCCCACCTCCGCGTCCGCGTCGCCCACCAGGCTGATCTGCTCCAGGAACGCCTGCAACGGAGGCACGTCCGCGGTGAGGGGCGCGGAGTCCACGCCCTCTGGCGCCGCCTCCTCGCGCGCTTCAATCGCCATCGCCATCGCCACGGCGTCGGACGCGCGCTTCAGGTCGAACTCCTGCGCGGCGCCCAGCAGTTCGCGAAGGTTCTCCGCCCGGGTGTTCGACTCCTCGCTGCCGTCGGCGACGAGCGTCTCCACGAGCTTCGTCTCCTGGAGCATCTGGTCCACCGCGCCCGCCGCGTCCTTCGCCGTCTGGGCGAACGCGTTGAGCGACACCAGGAGCTGGTGGAAGCCGCCCAGCCGCTTCTGCGCCGCGGAGTTGAGGGCGGGGATGCGGTGGCGCTCGGCCAGGGCCTCGAAGAGGCTCAGGCCTTCCTGGACGGCGAAGTCCTTCAGCCGCTCCTCGGTGGTGCCGCCAATGCCGCGCGCCGGGACGTTGAGCACGCGCTCCAGGTCCGCGTCCGAGCGCGGGTTCACCATCAGCCGCAGGTAGGCCGCCGCGTCGCGCACCTCCGCGCGATCATAGAAGCTGCGCCCGCTCACCAGCGTGTACGGCACGCGCGCCAGGCGCAGCGCCTCTTCCAGCACGCGGCTCTGCGCGTTGGTCCGGTAGAAAACCGCCATGCTGGAGAACTTGATGAAGCCCTCGCGCTGGAGGGCGAGGATGCGACGGGCGACCTCCTGCCCCTCCGCCCGTTCATCGCGGTGGAGCATCAGCTCCAGGTTCTCCCCCTTGGGCCGCTCGCTCCAGAGCTTCTTCTCCAGCCGGCGCGAGTTCTTGGAGATGACCTCGTGCGCCGCGGTGAGGATGTTCTGGTCGGAGCGGTAGTTCTGCTCCAGGCGCACCACCCGGGCGCCCGGGTACTGCATGGGGAACTCCAGGATGTTCTGCACGTCCGCGCCGCGCCAGCGGTAGATGGACTGGTCGTCGTCGCCCACCACCACCAGGTTCGAGGACGGCGGCGGGGCCAGCTGCCGCAACAGCGCGTACTGCACGGGGTTGGTGTCCTGGAACTCGTCCACCAGCACGTGCGTGAAGCGCGTGCGGTAGCGCTCCAGGACATCCGGCCGGTCGTGGAAGAGCTTCACCAGGAGGAGCAGCAGGTCCCCGAAGTCCACCGCGTTCGCCGCGCGCAAGAGGCGCTGGTAGGCCCGGTACACGCGCTGCACGGTGGCGCCCTTCACGTCATCCGGCCCCGAAAGGCGCATGTCGTCCGGCAGGCGCGCGGCGTTCTTCTCCTGGTCGATGCGGCTCAGGATTTCACGCGGCTGCATCATGGATTCGATGCCCGCGTCGCGCATGGCGCGCTTGACGACGTTGAGCTGATCTCCGTCGTCGTAGATGACGAACGACTTGGTCAGCTCCACGTGCTCCGCCTCGCGGCGGAGGATCATCGCGGAGGCCGAGTGGAAGGTGCTCACCACCAGCTCGTTCGCCTGCGTGCCCAGCAGGGCGAAGAGGCGGTCGCGCATCTCGCGCGCGGCCTTGTTGGTGAACGTGACGGCCAGGATGCGCCAGGGAAAGACGTGGCGCACCTTCACCAGGTGGGCGACGCGGCGGGTGATGACGCGCGTCTTGCCGCTGCCGGCGCCCGACAGCACCAGCAGCGGGCCGTCGCCATGGAGCACGGCTTCCGCCTGGGGCGGGTTGAGGTCTTCGAGGAGGGCGGATTCGTGCGGGTTCACGGGGGTTTCCACGGCAGGAAGAACCCCGTCTTCTAACGTCTTTCGCCCGCCTGTGTGGGGTCTTCCGCCGCCCCCGCCGCCCGCCGGGCCGTCCGCTCCCGGGACGGGCGGGAGGCGTGGGATATAAAGCGGGGAGCCCCCATGTCCGACACCCCCACGCCCCCCCCGTCCCAGGCCCAGCTCGACCGCTTCGCGGAGGGCTTCAACCAGAGTCTCACCCTGCGTCACTTCGGCGCCCGGATGTCCTTCCCGGAAGGCCGCAAGGTCGTCGTCACCCTCCCCGAGGTGAAGCCCGAACACCGGGGCGGCCTGGGCACCTCCGCCGTCAACGGCGGCATGCTCGCGGCCCTGTTCGACCTGGCCATCGGGTGCACCCCGGCCCTGAGGGATCCCACCCGCCGCTGCGCCACCATGCAGTTGTCCATGAGCTTCGAGCGCCCCGCCACCGGCGACAGCCTCCACGTGGAGGCCGTCATCGACCACGGCGGGCCCACCACCGTCTTCGCGTCCGCCCGCCTGCTCGACAGCCAGGGGCGGGTGTGCGCCCGCTGCCAGGGCGTCGTGCGCGTCTCCACCAAGCCCTGGGCCGCTGGAGACAGCCCCGCCACCAACTGACACCCCCCTACCCCTCCACCCCCCTTGGCCTCCTTTGTCGATATGACCGGGCTGGATGCGCGTTTCCCACGGGCACCGGGGCACACTGCGTCCCCGACCGACCGACGTGCGCTACGGGAAGACGGCATGGATGCAGCCGTACAAGGCTTTGGGATGACGACGCTCCAGTCGCGTCAGGAGACAGACGGGGCCGTCAGGCCCGGGGCCGCTCCGGATGAGGAGGCCCTGTCCCGACGCGCGCTGACAGGAGAGAGGGCCGCGTGGGACGCGCTCGTCGCGAGGCACCAGCGCCGGGTGGTGGTGTCGCTGCTCGCCCGGGGCGTCCGGGTGGACCGCGCCCAGGAACTGGCCCAGGAGACGTGGGCGCGCCTCATCCAGCAGCAACAGCGGGGGCTGCTCACGGAGCTGCGCCTGCCCCACCTCGCGCTCGCCCAGGCGTCCTTCCTGGCCGCGGACGACGCCCGCCGCACCCGGCGTGAATCGGTGGACGGCACGGTGGAGGACCTGCCGGAGCGCCAGCAGCCGGTGGACCCCACGCAGTCCGCGGAAAGGCGCCTGCTCTCCGAGGAGCAGCTCACCCGCGCCCGCGACGCGCTCGCCCAGGTGTCCCCGGGTGCGCGCAACGTCTTCCTCCTGGCCTGCGACGGCCAGGGGCTTCCCCATTCCGAGGTCGCCACCCGCGTGGGATTGTCCGTCCAGCGCGTGCGACAGATTTTGTGCGAGGTCCGCAAGAAGCTGCGCACCGCGCTCGAAGAGGAAACCCATGTCTAGGCTCACGCCCCACGTCACCCGCGACCGCACGGAGCAGTACCTGCTGGGCGCGTTGCCGCCGGACGCCGCGGCGGAGCTGGAGGCCCACACCCTCACCTGCGACGCGTGCGCGCGCCTGCTCCAGGAAGAAGCCCTCCTGGATGAACAGCTATACGAAGTCGCCGCCGCATCCTCCCGCGAGGCCGTCGTGCTGCGCCCCGCGCGCTGGCACCGCCCCGTCGCAGCGGCGGCAGCGCTGATGGCGGTGGCCGCCTCCGTGTTCCTGATGCTGCGCCCCCCGGAGGTTCCAGGGGATGGGCCCGGCCCGGTCGCCACGGTGGAGGACGCCCAGCCAGAGGACGACACGGAGCCCATGGAGATCAGGGTGGCGTGCCCGGACCTGGCGACGCAGGAGCACTGCCTGCGCTCCGCCAGCGCGCGTGGGTTGCTCGTCTACCACCCCGGCGGCATGGGCGAAGTCCCCCGCTACGACGCCTCCGCGCACCGTCCCGAAGTCGCGCTGAGTTCGCGCCCGGCGGCCCTGTGAGGACGTCCGCCTTGAGCCCGCGAACCCGCATCCTCGGGCTGCTCCTGTCGGGATGGGCGTCGCTCGCGAGCGCCCAGACCCCACCGTCCCCAGCGCCGCCGTCCGCGACGCCTCCCGCGACGCCTGCGTCCCCGTCGAAGGGCCTCCCCGCCACCACGCCCAGCGCCACGCAGTCGAAGCTGCCACAGGGCTGGTACGTCACGGAGAGCGCGCCCCAACACTACGAGGCCGGCGTGGACGCGAGCGCCCCGTGCGAGGGCAGCCGCAGCGCCTTCCTGCGCTCGCGCACCCAGGCCACGGACAGCTTCGGCACCTTCATGCAGGCCTTCAGCGCGAAGGACTTCCAGGGCAAGCGCCTGCGCTTCACCGCCGCCGTGCGCCACCAGGACGTGAAGGGCTGGGCCGGGCTGTGGATGCGCGTAGAGGGAGTGGACCCCAAGCAGCCGCTCGCCTTCGACAACATGCAGTCGCGCGCCCTGGTGGGCACCCACGGCTGCAAGCGCTACGACGTGGTGCTGGACGTGCCCAGGGAGGCCACCACCATCATGGCGGGCCTCATCATGAGCGGCGCCGGACAGGCGTGGCTGGACGGAGTGCGCTTCGAACCGGTGGACGCGTCGGTGAAGACGACGGACCTGCTCAGCGCCCCGCAGCAGCCCCTGCCCTCCGGGCCGCAGGGCCTGGACGACGCTCCGCCCATCTGGGGCCGCAAGAACATGCCGCTGGGCCGGGTGGGCGCGTTCTGGTTCGACAGCCAGCGCGTGGAGACGAAGACGCCGCTGGTGCGCGGCACCGGCTCGACGTGGAAGGGCTCCTTCGGCGACGAGCTCTTCGAGCACGGCATCGAGGTGAACGGCGCCTATGAGGTGCGCGACCTCGCGGTGAAGGTGCGCGCCGGCGGCGCCGCGACCCTCATCGAGGGCACCTGGGGAGGCTCGCCGGTGTTCGTGCGGCTCAGCGCGGACACGCTCGAGATGCGCTGGGGCACCCTCAGGCGCTCCCTGCGTCGCGACCCCACCATCGTCACGGAGAAGGGATGCAACGCCTACGTCCAGTCCCGGGGAAGGTACGTGGAGGACCGGCTCGACGTGTGTGGCGTGGCGCTCGCCACCCGGCCGCCCCTGACGCAGCTGGTGGCGGCCTTCCTGTCCAGCGGCTTCCGGAGCGACTCGGATGCGCCGCGGACCGTGGACATCCGCCCGCCGGTGCGCTCGTCCCAGGGCTATGAAATCCGCGAGGGCTACGTCCCGCCCCCCCTGCGCCAGTAGCAGCCCGGTCATGCGACGGGCCGGTGGGAGACCTCCCCCCGGCCCGGGTCCGCCAGCGACGGCTAGAACGCGAAGTCGCGCTCCAGCGTCTCCTGCCCGGCCTGCACCGTGAGGTGGGCCGCATGCGCGCCGGTGGCCAGCGCGGTGGAGAGGTCGAAGGACAACCCTTCCGGCCCCTGCGTCGGCTTGAGCGACGGACGCCCCGGCGACAGGAAGACGGCGGCCGTCACGGCGCGCGTACCCAGGGGCTGCACGAGCAGCCGCAGCTTCTGACGCTCGCGCACCAGCACCACGCGGAAGTCACGCCGCTCCTCCAGCACCTCGCGGTGCTCCGGCAGACGGGCCGCGCCGGGGCGCCGGGCCGCGTCCGCGCGGGAATCCCTGGCCGCGCGAGGGGCGGACAGTCCGTCCTCCTCCAGCTCCAGCGCCTCGTCGATGGCCGCGTCGCCCTCTTCCAGCGCCAGCACGGCCTGCGCGCACTCGCCACACCAGGCGGTGTGGGCCTCCACGCGCGCCTTCTCCTCGCCGCCCATCTCGCCCGCGTCCAGGCGCCACAGCTCGTCCTCGGTGAGGTGGCGCCGGGGGGGGGTGTCCACCACCGCCGTCTCCGCACGGTCCGCGCGGCAGCCGGCGCAGTCCTTCAGGTGTTCGGGGTCCTTCAGGGGCTTGCCCGTCCAGGACGCCAGCAGGTCGTCACAACCGGCCCGCGCGGAGAACCACCATGCGCCGGGGCGCTCCACGGGGTCCAACAGGTCGCGCTCGGCACGGCGTTCGGCGTTGAGGGGGATGAACCAGCGCGCCCGGGGGCGCAGCGAGGTGTCCAGGTGCCCCAGCGCCCCGAGGAAGCGCTCGCGAGCAGCGGCAGCGTCCCCTTCCAGCGGGCCCTTCAACATCTCCCAGGTGCTCAGCGCGCGGGCGGCGGAGGCGGCCCGGTCGCGGGCGGAGAGTCCGTCTAGCGCGGAGGCTCGCCACACTTCGGATTCCTCACCCTCGTCGCCCAGCGCGGCCTCCATCGACTCCTCGGCGGCCCGGAGTAGGAGCGGCTGGAGCGCCTGCGGTTTCTGCGCGCGAACCCAGGCTTCCAGCTCCGCGCGGCCCAGCGCCTTCAGGGCCTCTTCCACCCCTTCGGTGCCGAGCCGATCCGAGCGGCGCAGCACATCCCCCACCGCCTCCAACAGCTCGCCCACCGGAGCGGGGCCCGCGGACAGGCGCGCGTGACGGGCCTGGTAGCGGGACAGCGTGTCGCCCTTCATCGCGGCATCCCGCGCGGGGCGGAGGACAGCATCCCTCCGAGGGATTTCACGACGGCTCTTCCGGCTGACCGTCCCGCTGCAATTCGAGCAGGTACAGGCGCAGGTATGCCTGGGCGCGACTGACGCGCTTGTACGAATTCACCACGCTGATGTCCAAACGCCGTGCGCATTCCTCGTGATCCTCCACGTCCTCGTGGTGATACAGCTCCCATGCTGAAGCCTCCTTGGGGTGCTCCTGCTGGAGCCTGGCGTAGGCGGCCCAATACAACTCCTGCGCCTCGGCGCGCTCCTCGCGACGCCGTGCGCCTTCCACCGCCCGGGCCACCTCGGACGGGGTCTCTTCCATGACGTCGTCGGGTGAAGACGGCGCGGGCGCCAGCTCCTCCCGGTGTCGCCGGTAGAAGTCGATGGCGACGTGCTTGACGATGCGCAGGAAGAACGTCTTGGGAGACGCGCTCCTGCCCGGCATCTGTTCGGACACGCCGCGGAACTGGTCCAGGCCCCGGTCGAGGAACTTCCCCACCGCGTCCTGGAAGAGCTCGTCGGCGTCCGCCGGAGAACCACGTCCGTAGCTGCCCTGGATCCTGCTGATGACGTAGCGGGCCGGGCGCGCCCATCGCGCGCAGAGGGCCCCCAAGGGGTTGCCCACGGGCTCGCCCGTGGTGCGGCGGCGGGACACCTCCGCGAACAATTCCTCATCCGTGAGCTGCTCGTACACCGGAAGGCCCTGGAGGCTGTCCCTGGACGGGCATCATCCCGGGAGGTTGGGTTGCGGGGATGTGGCGCGGCAAGGTACCACGTTGGCATCCGCGGACAGCCTCCCATGAAGTCGTGGGCGCCCGCGTGCCGGAACCACCGGACAGTCGGGAGCACCTGGAATGCCTCGACGCGACCCACCAGGGCTTCCTGACGCCCCTTTTCGAGAAAAAGCACGGGCTCCCTTCGCCCTTTAATGAGGCCAGGGAAGCAGCGGAAAAGCCTGGGGAAATCCCCCGTCAGGAATCCGGACAAGGGGGCGTCCAGGGGCGCATCGCTTTCGAGCGCCCGGCCGAAGAGGCCCTACAAGCCATGGTTCGACTCCATCTCCCCGCTCGAAAGGGCGGGGAGCCCGTCGGCGGTCCGACACTGAACTGTTAATTCAGCCTTCCGGCTTCCTCACTCGGGCGCTCACCTTTCCCTCCCACCCCTGGCTGCCCTTCCCGGGCATGCCTTTGTCCTTTGTCCCGACGTCCCGAAAGGGGGACTGCCATGACGACGCGCACCCAGACGACCCTTCCGGAGACGCAGCGGGGACCCGCCGAGCGACTGCTCGACGTGGTGCTCGGCGGCTCCGCGCACCTGTGGCACCACCGCCCCGGCCTGAACGTGTCCGGCACCTGGGAGGCCGCGGCGCACGCGCATCCCCAGGCGCGCGCGCGTTGGCCCAAGGTGGCCCCGGGCCTGTTCGTGCCCGCGGCGGTGAAGCTGTACGGCCAGCTCCTGGAGCTGTACCGCCTGAACCCCACCCTGATGGCGCACTTCGCGTCGTACGCGCTGACGCAGACGGACTGGCGCGACCTGAAGGTGGCCACCTGCGCGCTGATGTTGGTGCAGGGTCACGCGGGCCTGCCCGTGCGCGACGGCCAGGGTGCGGTGGCGTTCCACGACGACGACTTCCGCGCCATTGGCGAGGCCATGGTGCTGCACTACGTGCGCCGCTCCACGCGCATGCTCACGCCCAAGGCGGTGCTGCGCGTGGCGGAGCTCTTGGAGGTGCCCGAAATCGCACGCCTCAACCGTGAGGCGGGCTTCGGAGACCCCGCGTCGCACAAGCCGCCCATGGGCCGCTGGAAGGGCGTGGCGCGCAAGTGGCTGGCCGCGCGCGAGGCGAACCTGCCCATGCTCCAGGGTCTGGTGAAGGCGGGCTACAAGGAGACGCTGAAGAAGCTGGCGCGCAAGGCCGGCTACAAGCCCATGTCGCAGGGCTTCTTCGAGGTGCTCGGCTGGAAGCAGAAGCAGGCGGGCGGGGGCCACCGCGACGTGGGCCTGCACGGGCTCACGCTGGTGAAGCGCGAGCGCTTCGACGGGCTCAGCGAGGCGGAGATCTGCGAGTGGATCGAGCTGGAGCGCCTCTCCTACAAGGAGGTCGTGGGCCGCCTGCCGAAGGACGTGGGGCTCACGCCCGCCATCCTGGCGACGCTGTTGCCGTCGCTGTCGGACCGCGACCTGCGGCTGATGACGCCCACGCTGGAGGAGCTGGGTTTGCTGGAGGAGCCTGGCGTGAAGGCGCGCTGGGAGCGGGCGGTGTCACGCGCCACGGATCAGCGTTCGCTAAACATCGCGAAGAACGTCCGGGGTGAGGGTTTGCGCCGCAAGCTGGAGGAGGCGAGCGACAACGCCGCGCGACACGCGGTGGCGCAGGCGACGGCGGACATGGACGTGCGGGTGATGTTCCTCATCGACAAGTCGGGGTCGATGGAGGGTGCCATCGAGCAGTCGAAGGAGGCGCTGTCGCGCATCCTCGCGGGCTTCCCGATGGACAAGCTGCACGTGGCGGCGTTCGACACCATGGGCACGGTGCTCAAGCCCAAGGCGGCCAACCGCACGGCGGTGCAGCACATGCTGGCCGACATGAAGGCGTCGGGCGGCACGGTGCATGGAGCGGCGGTGCACGCGCTCCACCGCGCGGGGGTGCGCATCCCGGCGGAGGCGAAGCTGGTGGTGATGGTGGTGGGTGACGAGGCGGGCGAGGCGGGCGACCAGTTCGCCAAGGCCTTCACGGCGTGCGGCTACACCGTGGCGGCGATGGCGATGCTGGTGAGCGTGGCGGGGGCGCGCGGCAACACGGTGCGCACGGGCGCGACGCAGTTGGGCGTGCCCTTCAGCGAGGTGAGCGTGGGGCAGTTCGCGGACCCCTACCAGGTGCCGCGCGTGCTCCAGACGTTGATGGACGCGCCGCGCATGGCGGGAACCCGCCAGTCCGGCTGGGTGGATCGGGTGATGAGCACGCCCCTGCTGAAGGTGGCGTGAAGAAGGAGGCAGGGGCGTGGACTACCGGAAGCTGCTCGGGAAGGTGGAGTCGGCGGTGCTGCCGTATTTCGGCGGCGGGACCGTGGACGCGCCTTCACGCCGCCTGCACGTCACCTCACCCGTGGAACCGGGCTGGTGGCGCTTTGAAGTGAAGGGCCGTCAGGCCACCGCGCGCGAGCCGGCCTCCGCCGAAGGGCTGGAGGCCCGGCCGCGCGTGCGGGGCCACCTGTGGGGCGCACGACTGGTGCGCGAGGGCGCGGTGGCGGAGCTTCTGGCGTTGATGCCGGAGGAGCAGCCCCAGCGCCTGTCGCCGGTGACGGCGCGCCGCTGGCATGACGGCACGCTCGTCTTCGAGGGCGTGGAGTTCGAGGGCGAAGCAGAGGAACTGGCGCGACACGCGCTGGAAGAGGACCGTCCGCTGGGGGATGCGCGCGGCGTGGGCGCGTCCCTGCGCGCGGCGTTCGGCTTCGCGGTGCTGGAGGCCGCGTCGCGCGGCACGGGCATCCCCTTCGCACCGGCGGAGGCGCGCGCGCACGTGCTCGACGTGGCCCGGGACGGACGCCCGGAGGCGGAGGCATGTCTGCGGCGACTCGAGGACGAGCGGGCCCGTTTCCTGCGGGCGCAGGCGGTCCAACAGGCCCGCTGGGAGGCGGAGGCCCGCGCGCTGGAGTCCGCATGGACGGAGCGCGAGCAGACCCTCCAGGATCTCCGTCAGGATGCCGAAGCCCGCGCGAGGGCCCAGGAGCTGACGACCCAGGAGCGGTTCACACGCGGAGAGGCCTCCGCGCACCGGGCGGATCGGTCGCGGGGGGCGTGGGCTGCGGAGGGCTTCACGCTCGGAGCCCGGCGGCGCGCGGAGGCGGCGCCCGGGGAGTGGGCGGAACGCGCGTTGAACAAGGCCGGTGCCCGGATGCTCGACCACCGTCGGCTGGGTGAGGGCCTCATGGAAGTGGTCTACAGCTTCATGGGCGAGCGCTTCGTCACCGTGGTGGAGATGGCGACGCTGCGGGTGCGCGACGCGGGCGTGTGCCTCGCGGGCGCGGACGCGCGCGTGACGTTGGAGAGCCTGCCGTCGGTGCTGAAGGAAGCCATCGACACGGACGCGCTGGTCATCACCCGGCATGTCTGAACACCCACGCCTCCCGCGTCCGGGAAGGCCACGGAGAAGCGAGGGGCCCATGTCGACGCGTGAAGTGTGCCTGCTCATCGGGCCCGGGAACGAAGTGCTGTGGGGCGACTCGTTCGACGACCCCGTGGCGCTGCCGGACTCCCGGGCGCGGTGGGAGGCCATCTGGAGCCTGCGGGACACGCTGGTGGAGGTGACCCACAGCCACCCCGAAGGGCCGCTCACCTTCTCGTCGGAGGATGAGACGACGATGGCCGCGCTGCAGGCGGCGCTGGGCCGGCCGCTGCGCTTCTCCGTGGTGGCGCCCGACGGCATGGTGGCCCGCGTCGGCGGCGAGGATGTGCCCGTGCGGCACGAGCCTCCGTGGGCCGCGCCACTCCGCATCGCGTCGGGGCTGCTGTACGGCCGGCCCCGGCTCAGCCCGGCAGCAGGATGATGCGGGCAATCTCCGGCGGCGCGCCGACGCGCATGGGCGGGCCCACGAAGCCGCAGCCCCGGCTGACGTAGAGGTGGGAGTTGCCCATCTGGCTCAGGCCCGCGTTCTGCTCGCCCCAGATGAGGTGTCCCAGCACGTTGCCCGGGAACATCTGTCCGCCGTGCGTGTGCCCTGAAACCTGCAAACCGATGTCGCGGCGGGCGACCTCCTGGAAGTTGGAGGGCTGGTGCGCCAGAAGCACCGACGCGCGGTCCGGACGCAGTCCGCGCATCGCCGCGTCCAGGTCGTAGCCGGGCTCGCCCAGCCGCTGCGCGCTCCAGTCATCCACGCCCAGCAGGTCGAAGGACGCGCCCGCGTCGCCAATGGACACGGAGCGGTTGCGCAGCACGGTGATGCCCAGTCCCTGGACGAACGCCACCCACGCATCCGCGCCCGAATAGTAGTCGTGGTTGCCGGTGATGAAGAACGCGCCGTGCCGGGCCTTGAGCGCGCCGAAGCCACCGGCAAAGCGCCCCAGCTCCTCCACCGTGCCGTCCACCAGGTCCCCCGTCACCGCGATGAGGTCCGGCTTGAGCGCGTTGGTGCGAGCCACCAGCTCGTCCACGAAGCGGCGCTGCACCACCCCGCCAATGTGGATGTCCGTGAGCTGCACCAGCGTGAAGCCCTCCAGCGCCTTGGGCAACCGGGGCAGCCTCACCTGGATGTCGCGCACGTCCGGAGGATGGAAGGCCCTCCAGGCTCCGTAGGTGCTCACCGTCGCACCGGCCACGGAGGCGCCCGCCGCGAGGCCCGTCGCGAGGAAGGCCCGGCGCTCCGGCGACGGAGGCTCCGGCGCCTTGCGCACACGGGCGATAATCCGACCGCCGATGTCCAGCATCAGCGTGAACATGAGCAGGTAGAGCACCAGCCCCATCCACAAGAGCAGCACGATGCCCACGGCCCGGGCCACTTCGGAGGAGAGCATCGCGCCCAGCATGCGGGCCCCCACGGAGCCCACGAAGCCTCCGGCGAAGAGCACGAGTCCGGCACGGCGCGGTCTCTTGCGCGCGGTCACATCCCGCACGAGGCGGCGGTACAGATAGACGTGGGCCACCGCGAGCAGCGAGATGACCGGCACGAGGAACAGCGCGAGGCTGAGCCAGCGGGGCATGGGTGGCGTCTACTTCTTCAGCAGCGTGTCCACGAGCGCCACGTACCGCTGCTTCGCGGCGTCCTTCGCCACGCCCTTGCGCTTCTCCCAGGCGTCGTACTTCGCACGGCCCTTGATATCGAGCATGCCAGGGCGCTTGCCCTGCACATCCCCGTCGGTGCCCTGCTTGTAGAGGGAGTACAGCTCCAGCAGCGTGTCGTTCGAGGGAGCCTTGGTCAGCGTCTTCACCCGGGTCTGGGCGGCGCTGAAGTCATCGTCGAGGGCCATGCGTTCTCCGGCAGGGTGCGCTCAAGACCTTAGGGCACCTCGCTCCCCCTGACACGCGCCACGTGTCCGCGCGCGTGCGAAAGGGCCCGGGGATGGAGCCCACCCGACACACCGTCGGGCGGGCCCCGCGTCACATCGTCGGCAGCCACAGGTGGCGGATGTCCTGCGGCAGGTGCGCGCTCACGTCCTCGGCCTCGCCTTCGCTGATCAGATGGCGGACGGAGTCCATCACCGCGCGCACCACCGGCTCCACCGCGTCCGGATGCAGGGCGAGGTCATCTCCCACCTGCCTGAGCAGCTCATCGCGCCCGAACTTCTCCGGACGGACCTCGGCATCGTGGCGCTCGCACCGGTGCAACAGCTCCGTGAGCTTGCGGGGAAGCTGCGCCTCCAGGTCGTGTGATTCCTCCGCGTGCAGCCGTTGCTCCAGCCCACAGAGGACGGAGACGGCCGCCTGCTGGGCGACGGCGGGCGACATGCCTCCCCGTTCGCACAGGTGGTCGATGAAGCGCGCATAGGTCTGACTTGCGCGCATGGCACTGCGCCGCGCACGCCGCTCCTCGATGGACGGCTCGCGGTGCTCCTCCGCACGCTCGTCATCCTGGGGTGCACCCGAGCGGCGCTGCGGGTCACGGTCTTCAGCCATGGGGTCCTCCCTGTCGGTCCCGGTGGGAAACAGGGTGCCCATGCCCACCCCGGAGGGCACGTCATCGCGGCCTGGTGGACCTTGCGCCGCCCGCCCGGCTGCTAGGCAGCCACGCGGCGGACGTAGGTGTCCCAGAGGGCGCCGAAGAAGAAGCTTCCGAAGCGGCCCAGCGCCTCCAGCCGGTGCAGCTCGTCGCGACCGTTGAGCACCTTCAGGGTGGTGAGCTGCCGGGCGAACTCCGTCGCGGTGAGGCGCAGGAAGCCCCGGCCGATGCAGGGCGCCGTGGCCCCGTCGCCCTTGTGCAGGGAGACCAGCAGCGTGGTGGTGTCCTTCCACAGGTCCAGGCCGGGATCGTCGTAGAGGTCCTTGTAGCCCTCCAGGTAGTACCGCTCGCCGGCCTCGGTGAGCAGGTTCAGCAGGTACTCCATCCGCTGGCCGCCCGGCCGGGCATGCTCGCGCGTCATCAGGCGCAGCTCGCCCTTCGTCACCACCAGCGGACGCGACGACAGCACGGGCGCCGTCACCGTGCCCATCAGCGTCAGGGGGTGGTGCTCATCGCGCAGCGTCACCTCCAGGTCCTCCGCCGTCACGGTGAGGACGAAGCGCAGGGGTGTGGCGTCGTCGCGCTCCGGGTTGCCGGCATCCAGGAACGGGGCGGCCACCGCGCCGGACACGAAGCCGTGCATCGTCTCCGTGAAGCGCACGCCCACGGGGCCGGGTACCGGGCGGGCGTCGCGCTCGGACAGCGGCGCGTAGTCGATGGTCCAGCCGTTGCGCCGGGCCATCAGGGCGCAGGCCCGCTCGGCGACCGCGGAGATGGTGAGCAGCGGGTTGATGCCCAGCGAGCGTGGCATCACCGAACCGTCGGACACGTACAGCCCCTCATGCACCGCGCGACCGGAAGCCCCGGAGAAGACGCGCCCCTCGTCGTCCACGACGCCTTCCTCGGCGCGCTCGGCCATCACGCAGCCACCCAGCGGGTGCGTGCAGAGCACCTCCTTGCCGAAGGCCTCCGTCCAGAGCGGGTAGCGCACGTAGGTCCCGCCCAGCGCGGCGGTGGCCCGGCGCAGGCGCTCCTCCACGCGGATCAACTGGGGTTCGCGCCCCGCGTCCGGCCAGTGCAGGCGCACGCGGTCGTGCTCCAGCCGCAGCTCGCCCTTCGCCTCGTCGTGGGACATCACCATCAGCGTCTGCGTGTTCTCCACCGCGCCGTGGTCCGGGCCGCGCACCAGGCTCTCGGCCTGACGGATGCGCTCCTGGACCCAGTCCAGGATGCCCTCGTCGGTGTCCTCGCCCACCAGCGCCGACGCGCCCGCGAGCGCCGCGGGCATCAGCGAGGCGAGCGCGCCGGGGATGGCGCCCTCCTCGATGATCATCCCCTCGTCCAGCCGCTCCGTGTCGCGCTGGTCGATGGCGCCCGTGATGCAGGGGCCCACCGGGTCGCGCTTCTCATGGTCCTGCTCGCCGTGGCCCACACCATGGACGGGCATGTCCAGGTTGTAGCCGAAGGCCAGCACGTCGCCGTTGCTGCTGAAGCGGTGGCCCAGCTTCGAGGACACGGACAGGCCCTGCTCGCGCGAGCGCAGCAGTACCTCCGCCGTGCCCATGGTGCCGGCCGCCAGGACGACCCGGTCGGCGGTGAGCCACGCGTCGGGCGCGTCGAAGCGCTCGCGGCCGGTGTGGTGGGGGCGGTAGTAGACGCGCCACTTCGCGCCGTCCGGCACCACCGCGCGCACCGACACCTCGGTGAAGATGCGGGCGCCGTGCGCGTGCGCGTCCGGCAGGTAGTTCATGAGGATGGTGTTCTTCGCGCCGGTGTTGCAGCCGGTGGAGCAGTCGCCGCACAGCGAGCACCCCGGCTGCCGCACGCCCGCGGCGTTGACGCCCGCCTCGAATGTCACGGCCAGGGGCGGCCGTATCAGCCGTCCGCCCAGCTTCTGCGCGGAGATGCCCAGCGTCTTGAGCTTCTGCAGCGGCGGATGGTCCTCCGGGTACGGCAGGGGCCGCAGCATCAGCTCCGCGTGCGCGAAGCCATCCTCCAGCAGGCCGTGCACGTCCGCGCGCAGGGCGGCGGGCCAGCGCGGATCCTCGAACACGCGCGGATCCGGCCGCATCGTCACGTTGGCGTTGATGAGCGACGTGCCGCCCAGGCCGCAGCCGTTGATGACGGACACATCCCCGTTGCGGTGCACCTCGATGAGGCCCGTGGGGCTGCCCACGTCCAGGTCGCCCTGGCCCGGCGCGCAGTGGAGCTGGAACTCGGCCAGGGCCTGCGCGGGCGTGCGAGGCATCTCGCCAGGGTGCATCTCCCGGCCGCGCTCCAGCACGCACACCTGCTGTCCCGCGCGAGCCAGGCGACTGGCGGAGATGCCGCCGCCATACCCCGACCCCACGACGACCACCGGGTAGTGCGAAGCCAGCTCGCTCAATGGGGATGACAACCTACGCATGCTCGCTCCTGACGGCCGGTCAGCCGCCCTCTTTCGAATGTCGTTTTTATTCCCGGGCGGGGCCGGACAAGACGGGGGCCGCATGCTGCGCGGTTCAAAGGCGCGGATCCACTCCTCGTCCGGCTTGTGCTCGCCCTGGTAGCACCAGGACAAGCCCCCTGCCGCCCGTCCGGGCAGCAGGCAGGCAACCCGACAGGTCAGGCCCCGCCGGACAGACGGCGAGCGCGCCCATCCTTGAGGAGAAATCGACTGGGACCGATGGCTAGAAGAACCGGCGCAGCACCCAGGCGCCCAGGCTGAGCAGCACGGACACGAGCAGCATGGACGCGATGGGGGCGAAGAAGCGCGTGTGGCCGCTCTCCACGCGGATGTCCCCCGGCAGCCGACCGAACCAGGAGAAGGCCCCGGCCCAGACGAGGAGCCCCACGACCACGAGCCCCAGGCCCAGCGCCACCAGCATCAATCCCATGGGCTTCATCCGGAACTCCCCTCTTCCAGCTCCGCCGCCTCACCGCCCGCCCGGCGGAAGGCGTTGACCAGCCGGTGCGCGTGGCGCGTCGTCTCCGGTTCACGGTAGCGCGGGCTCGCCTTGAGCACCCACTCCACAGCGGTCTCCAGGTCCATCCGGTGGCCGGGGGAGACGAACACGGGGCTGACGCCCTGGCGGGTGCGGACCGCCATGCCCACCACCTCGCCCTGGTGCGTGATGGGGGCAGTGGCCCCCCTGCGCTCCGCGAGCTTGCCGGGCGTGCCCACCAGGAGCGACTTGGCGCAGCCGATGGACGGCACGTCGAAGAGCAATCCCCCGTGACAGGCGATGCCCAGCCGGCGCGGGTGCGCGGTGCCCTGGCCGTCGAAGACGAGCACGTCGGGCCGGACCGTCAGCCGCGCCCAGACGGCCGCCAGCACCGGCAGCTCGCGGAACGACAGCAGCCCCGGGACGTACGGGAAGGACAGCGGCACCGCCGCCACGGACCGCGCGATGGGCGCAAGCGTCGCCGCGTCCAGCACCACCATGCCGCCATAGCCCGTGTCGTTGCCCTTCTCCGTGGAGATGTCCGCGCCCCCAAGCCGCGTGACCTTCAGCCCCGGAGGCGGCTGGAGGACGAGCTGTTCGCGCAGGCGCATCTGCAGCGCCACGGCCTCGCGGGGTGTCACGTTCCAGGTATGCGGTGCGGGGGGCGACTCCATGCGTTGGATTCCTCCTGGAGCCCAACACTGTGCACGGCCCCGCGAAGAGGCGATGACTGCCCGCCACGTGACACGGCCACGTCACGTGTGCAGGCGCCCGGCCGCGCGCCTGCCCCTTCGCGCTTCGCCAGACACCGCGGGGAGGCCGCGCCCCCCGACGGCTGGGGTTGTCAGGAAGGACGTGGCAGGGACGTCCCGGGCCAGGGTTCCCGGCCGGCCGCGCTTCCGCGGTCGTGGTCCGGGGCGCGCGCGCCAAGGAGGCAGCCATCATGACCACGCTCAACATCACCTTCGACGGACTGTCGGCCGACGTGCCGGTAGAGCTGGAGCGGGCCATCAGCGACACGGACGTGCGTCGCATCGCGGTGGAGCTGGTGCGCTCGGGCGGAGTGCCGGGCCTGCACCGCATCCACCTGGGTGAGGACGCGTTCCAGCACTACGTCGTGGACCGCTTCCGGGGTGCGCGAGGCGAGGAGCGCATCTACCTGCGTCCGAAGGTGCCCTTCGGGGCGTGCTGAGGGCCACCATGCGCATCGTCTTCTGCGGGGTGGGGGCCATCGGATCCACGGCGGCCCTGCTGTGTCGCAACCTGGATGCGACGCTGGTGTTCATCGACTTCGACCGGGTGGAGTCGAAGAACCTGCTGTCACAGGCGTACGTGAAGCCGTCCGTCGGGAAGAACAAGGCGGAGGCGCTGAAGCTCCAGCTCCACAACCTGCACGGCGTGAAGGCGGAGTCCTTCGGCGTGCGCCTCACGCGCGACAACGTGGAGGCGCTGTGCAAGGGCGCGGAGCTGTTGGTGGACGCCTTCGACAACCAGGACAGCCGTCAGTTGCTCAGCGACCACGCACGCAAGACGGGCACGCCGCTGGTGCACGGCGCGGTGTCCGCGGACGGGACGTTCGGGCTGGTGCGCTGGGACGAGCGCTTCGTCCCGGACGCCGAGGACACGCAGGGACAGGCCACCTGTGAAGGCGGCGAACATCTGCCCTTCCTGGGACTGCTGGCGGCCACGCTCGCCCGGACGGTGCAGGACTTCCGCGAGCACGGGGTGAAGCGGGATGCCTTCGTGAACCTGTCCGCCGTGACGCCGGTCGCGGCGGATTAGCGGGAGGGAGGGGGCAGCGAGCCTTCGCGCTCCTGGTCGAAGCGCACGAGCGCCTGGATGATGTCCTCCTGCGAGTCGGAGATCAGCAGGTGGCGCGCGTACTCGTGGCCCTGCGCCAGGTGCTCCAGCAGCGGGTACACCGGCCGCGTCTTCGTCCAGAACTCGCGGCCAAGGAAGAGCATCGGGCTGATGATGCCGACCGTGTTGTAGTGGTTCTGACAGGCGTCCTGGAAGATCTCCTGCACGGTGCCGGCGCTGCCCGGCGAGTAGACGACGCCACCCCGCGCGATGGTGAGCAGGCCCTCCTCGCGCACGCTGTTGGCGAAGTACTTGGCGATGCGCGTGGCGAACGGGTTGGGCGGTTCGTGGCCGTAGAGCCAGGTCGGAATGCCCAGGCTGTCGCCCAGGGCCCGGTCCTCATCACGCATCGGCCAGGCCGCGCGCACCTCGAAGGCCCGCGCCAACCATTCGCGGTCCTTGTAGGACGGGGCCTGGGACAACAGCGCGAGCGCCGCGTCCAGGTCGCCATCACTCCGCCCGGCGAACCACGCGCCCAGGTGCGTGGCCTCCATCGCGCCCGGACCACCTCCGCTCACCAGGAAGAAACCCCGGCGCGCCAGGGCACGGGCCAGCTCCGCCACGGAGCGGTAGTCCGGCGCACCCCGCAGCATGGAGTGCCCGCCCATGATGGCCACCACCCTGCGAGGCTTGCCTTCGTGCAGGAGCACCTCCTCCAGCGCATCGCTGACGGCGTGGTCGTGCAGCCGCTGCGCCAGGGTCTCCAGCAGGGACGGCGGGTTGGCGCCTCCGCGCGAGTTCCAGTGCGCGTAGATGCGGGCATCCGGCGTGTCCGCGTAGCTCTCCGGATGCGCGGGGTCGAAGCCCGCGTACAGTTCCTCCGGGGTGTAGAGGGTGCCCCGGTAGGGCGAATAGGGCAGACCCGAGAACGGCGGGAACACCATGGCGCCCTGTTCGACGACCCGCAGCAGGGTCTTCGCTTCCAGGTGACACCCCAGGAAGATGGTGCCCGTGAGGTCCGAGCGCAGCACCGCGTCGCTCCACGCCGTGAGGTCCAGGCCCTGGAGGATGACGTTGGCGAGGCTTCGGCCTCCTGCCAGGTGCTGCTCGAACGCCGTGAGGTCTTCCAGCTCCGTCATGTGCACGCCCCGCGAGGAAGGATGAAACCGCCGGGCGCATCTTCGGACCATTCGGGGCAGACTCCCACCCCCGCGCCGTCATGCCTGGACGTGCGGACGCGTCAGCACGGAGGGAGATGCACCCATGTCAGGCCCTTCGGGCTTCGAGTCCCTGCTGTCCCTGGCGCGTGGGCCGGCAGCCAGGGCCACCCTCGTCGTCACGGGCGCGGGTGTCAGCCTCGCCAGCGGCATCCCCACGTTTCGGGGGACGGATCCCGGCGCGGTCTGGGCGAACGAGGTGCTGGAGAAGGGCACGCGGGCCTTCTTCCAGAAGGCCTCTCATGAGTCATGGTGGATGTACCTCCAGCGCTTCGAATGGGCGCGCGCGGCAAGACCAAACGCGGCGCATCTCGCCCTCGCCGACTGGGAGCGCTGGCTGGAAGCCAGGGGCCGCGAGTTCACCCTCGTCACCCAGAATGTCGACACGCTCCACGAGCAGGCGGGAAGCCGTGCCCTCATCAAGGTGCATGGAAGTCTGGAGCAGGCCCGGTGCACGAACCGGGGCTGCCGTCACAGCCCGCCACGCGGAACGCTGCCGCTCTCGAGCGTGGACTCGGGCCGTTCCACGCGAGTCCCAGTCCGGAGACCGTGCCCCGCTGTACCCGCCGTCGCAGCCGGCTTCGGCCCCACGTCTTCTGGTTCGACGCGCTCTACACAGAGCACGAGGGATAGCGGAGGTGTTGTTTCCCCCTTTGGTGCAGGCGTTGAAGGAGACGCCCACGGGATGAGCCCAACGGACCGATTCCTTCTGTTCCTCGACCTGGATGAGACTTCGCCAAAGCAAGTGCCATCCGCAGGAGCGGGATGCATCCTGGCGCTGAAAAGCCAAGTGCATTATCCACTAAATTTCGACCTCTGAGTAAGCCAGCCTCGATCTACAGAGCGAACAGCCGACATTCATCGCGTCTGACCTGCGTCGCATAGAATTTGGTGACATCAGGAAAACTGATTCCACACTCTATCGCCTAGCCATCCTCAAGAGCCCCCAGACAACCAACCCCTCACAGACGAGTTCCGCCCCAGTGCCTACGACATCAAATACTTGGTCCCTACTTGACACCGCACGAACCAAAGGAATCTCAATCCACACGCTAGAAGCAATCACTGGACCACTAGCGTCGCTTCTCGCACTGAAATGGGCAGACGCCCATGACACAAAAATAGAGGCCGCAGCGTCCGCCAACAAGGAGAATCTACAAATCATTCTTTCCCCTAGCCTCCGTTGGGCTACATGGCGGAAAAATCCTCGTCCGCTCAACGATAGCGAGGCGACTACGCTGTGGTCAGGAATCCGTACAGCCATTGGGCTCACGGGAGCGCCTAACGAGCCATATCGCACGATGCGGCTTCCCGATGACTCAGTCCTTACCGTAATGCTCGCTTGGACCGATGCATTTCCCCTAGACACGACTACCTCGTGCCAGAAGGCAGGCGAAGCACTCACGGAAATAATAAACATTACATTTGAATCCATGCGATTCGGCGGCGAACTCACCACACCACAAGTCGCCAGCCGCCTAATGGTAGCTCTCGCGGAGCCGCGTCCGGGCGACTGCATCTATGATCCTTGTTTCGGCACTGGAGGTCTGCTGGTTAACGCTGCCGAGGCACTTCAGGCTAGGAGACTCAAATCAGAGCCAGGACCTCAAGGCCGGGATGAGCGGATGCCTATATTTGGCTTAGAGCGCCAACCAGAGCTATCTCTCATTGCCTTTGTTCGGCTCCTGCTCGCTGGTGTTCGTCCCTTACTCGTATTCGGCGATGCGCTCACGCGCGAGACGGCTCATCGTCAGCAAAATCAAATTTTTGATTGTGTCCTCGCAGATCCACCGTGGGGCGCGAAGGTCGAGGGGCCTCACGTCTTTGAATTCCCAATAAAAGGGCGCACTAGCGAAAACCTATTCGTGCAGCACGCAGTCAGCTATCTTCGCAATGGGGGACGCGCCGTGCTGTCTCTGCCTCCGGCGCTGCTAGAACGTGGGGGCCACGACCAAGAGTTAAGAGATTGGCTTCTTACAAACTACCGAGTTGAAGCAGTCGTTCGCTTTCCGGCTAGGGCCTTTCGTGGGGTCCGTAGTGTGCCTCCAGCACTAGTGTTAGTTCGGAGGCTTCCTCCTACGAATATCGTACGCTTCCTTGACCTTGCTCTTTTGCCAGTCACAGATGAGGATTGCAACGCACTCGTCCAAAAGCTTCTGTCTGGCGGCGACGTCTCACCTCACACCGTGAGGATCGTACCCGTCTCAGAGCTGCTTAAGACAGGCGCACAACTCATTGTCCCGGTGGAACTAGAAATATCCGAAAACAACGCCCTTAATGGATTATCAAAAAAGGTCGAGCTATTACCCCTTGAGAACGTGGCCAACCTAGTCTCAGGCATTTCCGTAAGAAGCGAAGATGTAACAAGCCATCCTGTCGACGGCGCCCTTCCGCTGCTCCGAATCAGCGATCTATCAGAGGGCACGGTACGAATCGGCGAGCGCTACTGGAACCCGTCAAGATCGATTCGGCCTCTGCTGCCAGATCAGCACATACGACGGGGAGACGTTCTAATTTCCATTAACGGCACAATCGGCAAAGTCCAATACGTCCGCGCGGTTTTCGCATCATCAAGTCAAGTACTTTCAAGCCCAGAAGGACTAGTCGGAATTGCACAAAAAGGTTTGGTAATCCTCCGCCCCAGGAACGCTTCGCTTGATGCTCGCTTTCTGGCGGCGATGCTCGCAAGCGACACGCTTCAAGCATTGATGCGCAGACTATCGAGAGGGGTAGTCATTGCACATCTACCAATTAACATACTCCGCAAGATCAGAATACCTATTCCACCCACACCAATACAAGAGCGAGTGCTCAGGAGACTAGAGGCTCAACCTGGAGATGCGCTAGAGGCACTAATCCTCGTCTTAGCAGACAACACTGAGGATCCATTGCTACATCTCTTCCGAAACAGCCCGGCCCTATCGCGCCTCACCGGAGACGCTGTCCCTGAAACCTCCGAACTTCAAAATCTCACCTTTGAGGCATTGAACGAATTCCGTCAATTCCGAAACAAAATCACAGCACCGAGAGATAATTCCAAACCCCTTCCCAACACAAACCCGACCGATGACATAACACATCTAATGATACTCTTGGGGGCAATCCCAATCCACACGTTGCGCCAAGGTGGCGAAGCTTTTTTTGAAGCCGCCAGCGCCATGCGAGCAATCGCTACAACAGCAGAGCCGATAGCAAAACGAATCCCCAGCACACTAGGGCGTTACGTCACTCGCCTGATTGAGTGGCTGGCACGATGGGAAGAGGCGGCACGGGCAGACCTACTAACACAGGTTCAACTCACTACCGAGCATGATGGTCTCGACTTTCGCCGCGACGCCAAAGGAGTGCCCCACACAAAGATCCGCGTAACCCTGCGGGGAACTATTCCACTGCGAAATTTCATCGCAAGAGTACCTGATCTCCTAAAGGGAGCGATATACATAGGAGAAATACAACCAGACAAGCCTTTCGACATCGACCTGGAAATACCTGACAATCTTCAGTGGCAAGGACACGAATCCGGTGGAGGCTTCCGCCGGCCCCTGTATTGGTCTGCCGAAGGACCAGACGGCGGCGCACTGTCAGGCGAATCAGAAGCTCAGATCTGGTTTACGTGGACAGACTGGGGAGGAACCGGTCCATTCGAACCAGCACCAGACACCGAGCTCGCGCCCAAAACCTCAAAATGGCTAGAATACGAAAACAGCCCATACGTCGCAGGCGACGTCGTTGACGACCCAGGCATGTTCTTCGGACGCAAATCACTACTCACAGATATACAAACACACATCAACGGCGGAACAAAAGTCATTCTCCTGGAAGGCAATCGGCGCACAGGAAAAACATCCATCCTGCGTCAAATCCAGAAAACAGACAGCCCACCCAATAAGCAACAATGGCTCATGGTTGAATCTAGCCTCCAAGGAACAGTGGGCGACAAATCAAGGAGCGGTATTTCAACCAGGGAAATCTTTCGCATGCTAATTCGAGACATCGGATTCGCCTGCGCCAGAGCAGGATTTCCGGTCGAACTCCCCCAAATGCCCCCATCGGCAGACATCGGCACCTTTCGCTTCAACTTCGCAAAGGCACTAAACAACTACATCGCCGGCATCGATCCGTATGAGGCATTGCAGATTTTTATCGACACAACAATAACTGCTATCGCCCCTCGGCGACTTCTATTGATGCTCGACGAGTTCGACAAGCTCCAAGTCGGCATCGACAATGGAGTCACCAGTCCCCAAGTACCGGAAAACATTCGCAATCTACTTCAGACGCGCCCCAGCATTGCCGCCATCATCGCCGGCTCCCGTCGACTCAAGCGCCTTCGCGAGGACTACTGGTCCGCACTTTTCGGAATCGGACATCGAATTGGCGTCGACCCGCTAACAGCGACAGAAGTCGCCGAACTAATAACACGCCCCGTGAAGGGACGTCTTGAGTTCACAACAGACACTCTCCAGCTAATCGCTCAGCTCACCGCTCGCCAGCCATACTTAGTTCAATCACTCTGCGCCCATATTTTTGAGCTCGCCAAGCGGCACTCTTGGAGAATAATCCGAGTGCCAGAAGTTAATGAAGCTGCCGCACAGCTGGTCCATGACAATGAGCATTTCCATGTACTGTGGACCTACGCAGAGAGCGAACGAAGAAGGTATATCCTATGGCTTTGTCATCGACTCACAGATGAGCCCCATCGCGTAAATGCAGCCCTACTAACCCAACGGCTCGAAGAAGCTGGCCTGATCATTCCTGTGGACATGGTGGATGACGATCTCAAATTCCTCATCGAACTCGAGATACTTGCACTAAACAACACGACACTAGGCCCTCAGTATGAAGTTGCCGTCCCCCTAATGCGGCGATGGATGAACAAAAACGTAGATGCCGAGGCACAACGTCGTCGCGCCATTCAAGAGGCGCAGAGAAGAGCATCGTAATGAAGAACATCATCGGAAGAGATTCTATTCTCAAACAAATCGACAACCTGCACGATCGAAATCAACACATCTCAATCGTCGGTGCTCGTTCAATGGGGAAGACAACCCTACTTCAGCAGGTCGTCCGCAAGCACGTAGCAGGCTCTGCGCTGTTCATGGGCGCAGGAATAGTCGATCTGAGACATAATCCGCCCACCAGCACCCACGCAGTTCTTCGTCGAATGGGAGAAGTTCTTCGAGATATCTTTACCACAACCACCGCAGGCGCATTGTCTTTCTTGGCAAACGAATTCAACCCAGACTCACCGGAAGAAGAGCTCTACGACCAGCTAAAGCTTACTCTCGATTTGGTGGACGAGGCGGGAAAGCGCATACTGATTGTGCTTGATGGCTGCGACACTGTCCTTCAAAACCCATCAATCCCAGTCGATCTCTGGAACAGCATACGAGCACTGGCGCAACGAAATTCGCTTCGCCTCATGACAGGCACCCGAGATCGTCTTGTCCAGCTCTGCTACAATCCCGAAGCACGCGATTCGCCATTCTTTAATATTTTCTACACCACACCTCTTCAAGTTGGACCGTTCGCCGAGCCAGACTGGGAGGACATGTCATCAAAATACAGAGAGAATTTTGAATCACCCGCTGTCCGGGAAATTGTCAATTGGACTGGGGGGCATCCGGCACTTGTTTCGCTACTCCTGGATCGAGTATCAGAGTATGCGCTAGAGAAAGTGAAGAAGGAAAATGTAGACCAAGCGGCACTCAGCCTTATCTCAGGACAAAGCATGGTGCTCGAAACCCTGTGGCGGGATGGAGGAGATGAGAACCGCGGGGACATTGTCCAACTCGCGCGCGGTAGCCTTTTGGTCTCAGATCTACCGCCAGACCGCCTCAAGTTTCTGTTGGCACGTGGCATTGCGCTACAGTCGGGCAACAAGGTCAAACTTGCAAACCGCTTTGTCGAGCATCTAGCCACTGCAAGACAGCTCGATGTGAGCAGCGTACGACAGCTTTTCGAGAAACCAACTGACTACGAATCCAACATCCGCCCCTTACTTGAACTCCGCCTTGGGCAGATTGGTGGCGATCCTACTCTTCGTCGTCTTGTAAAGAGAGCTGTTCAGGATGTGGCTTCCGATCCTGCCGGGTGTCTCGGCAACGCGCGTGACGTCGTTGAGCGAACATTATCGATCATTTGGAATTTCGAAGCTCCAGACGGCTATATTCCGGAGGCTTGGATTCAAGAATGGAAATCCAAGGGAATCAGCAGTCTCATTGATCGCATTCCCGCCAATCGCAAACTTCCTGCTCCCGACAGGCGGGGGGAGCACTGCGCTATCCTGAGAGTGGCCACAGGGACAGACAAAATCCAGCAACAGACTCAGGGTTTGTCGAAGCCCACATTCCTTATCATTGACTTCATCGCAGGGCTGGGGAACGCAAGAAACCATCAAAACAATTCAAGGCTCTCGGTCGGTCTTTCCGTATCCTTCTGTTTTGCCTGCATTGAATTGATATCGGCCCTCAATCACGAGCTGACGTAATAGTTCAGCCTCTCGCCCACGAAGCGGGCCTCATTCTAAAAAATCGAAGACGTGAGAATCCATCTAGTACTGACTCAAGCCGATCTGCTTCGAACCATGAGGAAGACTGACCTGTGCGTCACTGTGCTAATTGTCATGAGCGGAGGTACTGCTCCCCGACTGACGCAGGGGTTGAAGGAGACATCCACGGGATGAACCTGACCGACCGAATCCTCCTGATCCTCGACCTGGATGAGACCCTGGTCCACGTGAGCGAGGAGCCCCTGGGCCGCAAGGCGGACTTCCGGTTCCAGGGCTTCTTCGGCCACGTGCGCCCGCATCTGGAGCCCTTCCTCACGGAATGCGCCTCCCGGTTCCAGCTCGCGATCTGGTCCTCCGGGACGGATGACTACGTGACGGAGATCGTGAAGCGCATCCTCCCGCCAGCCATCCCCCTGGCGTTCGTCTGGGGAAGGAGCCGCTGCACGTTCGCGGTCGACAAGACCCGGGTGATGAACGACGGCCACCTCGACCCGGACTCCCACTACGGCTACGTCAAGAAGCTGCACAAGTTGAAGCGGCGGGGCTACCGGCTGGAGCGCGTCCTGATTGTCGACGACACACCCGCCAAGTGCGTCCACAACCACGGCAATGCCATCTATGTGCGCGAGTACGACGGGCAGAAGCACGACACCGAACTGCTCGACCTGTCCCGGTATCTGGCGACGCTCGCGGAGGCCGACAACGTGAGGCGCATCGAGAAGCGCGACTGGAGGAGCCAGCTCCTGCCTCCCGGAGCTCCCCCGGCTCCCTAGGGTGCAGGGGCGGGCGGGCCCTGGACGCCCAGCATCCGCAGCGACAGCTCCACGTGCAGGTCCGCCAGCATGTCGACGTCGAGCGCCGGGGTGGGCTCGTACCAGTACGGCAGCCGCAGCCCCAGCGTGGAGATCGCCGCCGCCGTCACCCCCGCGTGCGGCACCGAGAACACCCCCTGCGCCCTGCCCCGCTCGATGACCGCGTGCAACAGGGCCGCGGACTGTTCCCGCACGGCCAGGGCCGGCGCCGCCAGCTCCGGGGGCAGCACGTGGATCTCCTCGTTCACCACCACCGCGAGCTGGGGATGGTTCGCGTGCAGCAGCGTGTGGGCCCGGACCAGCGCCCTCAGTTGTTCAATGGGCTCCGAACCCGCGCCAAGCAGCGCCGTGCGCAGCCCCTCGTGGTGCGCCTCGTGGCCCATGAGCACCAGCTCCGCCAGCACGTGCTCCTTGGAGGCAAAGTGCGCGTAGAGCGCGCTGGGCCGCAGCTCCAGCGCCGTCGCCAGGTCCCGGATGGACGCGCCGTGGAAACCCCGGCTCGCGAAGAGCTGGAGCGCCGCTTCCAGGATGCGACGACGCGTCCCGTCAGGGACCGCCGAGGTCGGAAGGACCGCCTTGCGTGCACGCAGCCGGGACGTAGGAGGAGGAGGAACGGACATGGGTGGCCTTGCGAAACGAACGTTCGTTCAGATAGCCTTCAACGACATCAACGACCGTGAAGTCTAACGCACCTCTGAACAGTCGTTCATCCCGATGTGGCCTGCCCCCAGGATGAAGAGGCCCTGCCGATGCCCACGTTTCGCACCCAGGAAGGCGTGACCCTCCACTTCGAGGAGTCTGGCGAGGGCGCGCCGGTGCTCCTGCTGCACGGGCTGGGGTCCTCGGGGAGCGACTGGGAGGGTGTGGCGCCTCGGCTCTCCGCGCACCACCGCCTCCTCATTCCGGACGCCCGGGGCCACGGCCGCAGTGACAAGCCGGCGGGGGCCTACGGCGTGGCGCTCTTCGCGCGCGACATCGCCGCGCTGTGTGACGGGCTGGGCCTGTCGTCGGTGCACATCGTGGGGCTGTCCATGGGCGGGATGATGGGCTTCCAGCTCGCGGTGGACCGGCCGGACCTGGTGCGCAGCCTGGTGGTCATCAACAGCGGGCCGGACATGGTCCCCCGCACCCTGCGCCAGCGGTTCGCGTACCTGACGCGCCTCCTGGCGCTGCGCGCGCTGGGGCCCCAGGGGTTGGCGAAGATCGTGGCGAAGAAGCTGTTTCCCAAGCCGGAGCAGGAGTCCCTGCGGCGACAGGCGGTGGAGCGACTGGGCTCCAACGCACCGGACGTCTACCTGCGCGCGACGAAGGGGCTGCTCGGGTGGAGCGTCCTCGCGCGGCTGAAGGACGTGGCCTGCCCCGTGTTGGTGCTGCACTCCGAACGGGACTACACGCCCCAGGCGCAGAAGCAGGCCTACGTGGACCTGCTCGCGAAGGCCCGGCTCCAGGTGCTGACGGACTCCGGCCATGCCGCGCCGGTGGACCAACCCGGACAGGTCGTCGAGGCGGTGGAGGGCTTCCTCCGGGAAGTCGAAGGCCCCTCGCGCGACGCGCTCCACACGGGCTGAGTCCCCGCCCCGAGCGCCGACGCATCCGCAACTTCCCGAGGCCGCATTCCGCGGCCTCGTTGAAGCAGGAGGCAGTCAGATGTCGGTGACTCGGAATGTCGGCGCCCTTTGCCGGGCGGTCGTGGGGTTGTGCGCGCTGTTCGGAATGCTGGGTGCCAGTCAGGCCCAGGCGGGCTCGTGGGTCCATGGCATCTACAGCGGCAACGGGGGAACCCGGAGCTACCAGCTCTGGGTTCCCACGGGCTACCAGCCCGGGGAGCGGCTCCCGCTGGTCGTCGGGCTCCATGGCTGTCTCCAGAATCCCGACCAGTTCGCCGGCCTGTCACGGCTGAATGAGAAGGCGGACCAGGAGAAGTTCCTGGTGCTCTATCCCAACCAGGCCATGCTCGCCAATGGCACCCAGTGCTGGAACTTCATGTTCTCCATCAACCAGGAGCGGGGCGGCCTGGAGCCGTCAGTGATTGTCGGCATGGTGGATTGGGTGAAGGGCCACTACACGGTGGATGAGCGCCGTGTCTACGTGGGAGGCGTCTCCGCTGGCGCGGTGATGTCGACCATCCTGCTGGCCTGCTACTCGGATGTGTTCACCGCCGGCATGGTGGGCGCGGGCGCGATGTACAAGGCAGCCACCACGGCCTCCGGCAGCCTCTTCGCCATGAAGTTTGGCAGCATCTATTCGCCGGACGACCGGGGGTATGACGCCTGGGCCTGCTCCGGCAAGCCGCGCCGGAAGGTGCCGGTGCTCGTCGTCCACGGCACGGCCGACGATGTCGTCAGTCCCATCAATGGCACGCAGACCGTGCGCCAGTTCCTCCAGACGAACGACTACGGGGATGACGGCGCGAACAACAACAGCGTGTCGAACTCGCCCGCCCAGACCTATTCCGCCACCTCGCCGGGAGGCCGTAGGTACACGGTGAGGAACTACGTCACCGGCGGCGTGCTCCTGGTCCAGCAGTATGAGATTGAAGGCATGGGCCACGCGTGGCCGGGCGGCAACCCCGCCTATCCGTTCGCGGACCCCGCCGGGCCCGACGGCACCGCCATCATGTGGGACTTCTTCAAGCAGCACTCGCGCTAAAGCCCCGGACCGCGAGTCCGCCCCACCGTGCACCCACGGTGGGGCGGATGCGCTTCGCTCACTCCAGCGCCGAGGGGAACGTCGGCAGGGATTGGAAGTCCTCCGGAGCATGCTGCACGATGAAGTGTCCGTGCGAGTCCTTCAGCAAGGCCTCCACGCGGGTGATGGAGGCAAGGGTGTCCTCGCGGCTGGTGTTGAACGCGGGCACTCCATGTCGCGCCCAGTTCTCACGCGTGTGACAGAGGTCTCCCGAGAGCACCCGGGTCCCCGCCTTCCGGAGCCGCAGCACCAGGGACTGGTGTCCGGGCGTATGGCCCGGCGTGGAGACGATGCGCACGCTGCCATCGCCAAAGACATCGAAGTCCCCCTCCAGCCACTGGACCTTCGCTTCACGCCAGGAGGAGAAGGCTCCCGGGTCCACGCCCAGGGGTGTCGGCGTCTGGGTCGCCCAGTCGAACTCACGCCGTTGCACCAGCCACGTCGATGCCGTGAACGCATTGGCATTGCCGGCATGGTCGGCATGCAGGTGGGAGAAGCCCACGTAGCGCACGTCCGCGGGGGTCAGTCCCAGCCGGGTGAGCTGCGCGCCCAAGGATGTCTCCAGCCGCAAGCGATTGCCCACGGGGTCCTCCGCGCCGCCCGCCTGTCGGGCCAGGGCATCGCTCAGCCCCGTGTCCCACAGGAGCGTGCCGCGAGGGTGCTGGATGAGGAAGCAGGGAACGACCAGCTCGCCGGGACGCCCTCCCGGTGGACTGCGGTCCGCGAAGAACCCCATGTCCTTCACGTCGATGTGGCCACAGTCCAGCGCGTAGAGGCGGACGGAGGGGAGGCTTGCGGCCCCCGGTGCTTCGGGTGCCACCGGAGAACGGTTCGCGCATGCGCCCGTGAACATCCCGAGCAGGAGCGCGACGAGTCGGATGGAAGGGATTCGGGGCATGCTCAAAAGACCTTCAGGACGGTGTCGACAATCCGTTCCAACCGCGTGGCGTCCTGGGCTGTCTTTCCGAGCACGCGCAATCCGGTGAGGGTGTTGAGCAGCAGGCTCGCCAGCGCCCCAGCATCCAGGGAGGCCGCCAGTTCGCCGGTGCGCTGGCCCTCCTCGATGACGGCCAGGAACGCCGCCTCGGTCTGGTCGAACATGCGCGCGGCCAGCTTCGTCGCGGCCTCATCACGCCCGGCGAGCTCGATGGCGGTGTTGATGGCCATGCAGCCCCGGCGCTCCGGATCCGCGAGGTCCACCCGGATGATGGCCAGCATCAGCCCCCGCAGGCGTTGCCTGGCCGAACCCGGCTGCTTCAACAACGCGAGCAGCTTCACCGACTCGTGTTCGAGGTAGTGGCGCAGCGCGTGCTCGAAGAGGCCGTGCTTGCTGTCGAAGGTGTTGTACAGGCTGCCCCGGCCCAGCCCCATCCGCTCGCCCAGCTCCTGCGGCGTCGTGCCCGCGTACCCCTTCGTCCAGAAGACCTCCATCGCCTTCTCCACGACGGCCTCGGGCTTGAACTTCCGTGGGCGTGCCATGACGGCCTTCTACGCATTCTGTACCTCCAGGTCAAATACCTCTTCAGACAGCCGGAAGCGGGCGAGCGGGCACGACGTCGCAGGGGCGTGTCAGGGACGGAGTTCCGCCGCGTCTCTCATCCCCGAAAGGAGCGGTGACCATGACGACGCGCAACGAGCTGAACCCGAATCCACTACCCGACCCGGTCCCCGCTCCCGACAGCCTGGAATGGGCAATCGCCTCCTTCCGCGGCAGTCCACCCGGCACCTGACCCCGCCTCCCTGGAACCCAGGGAAGACGCAGGGCCAGAGGCCGGGCTCCCGAGGGGGGACCCGGCCTCGGTCATGTCCGGGTCCTCCCTTGATGATCCACCTCACATCGGGACGTAGCTCAGTCTGGTCAGAGCGCGCGCCTCGGGCGCGCGAGGTCGCTGGTTCGAATCCAGTCGTCCCGACTCATCACCGCATCACGCCGGGGTAGCCCAATCTTGGTAGAGGCGCCGCGCTCAGAACGCGGAGGTTGCGGGTTCGAATCCCGCCTTCGGCACACCTTCAGGCCCAGCAATCTCAACGGGTTGCTGGGCTGTTTCTCATCCCGTCAGCGTCATGTGCCCCCAATGTGCCCCTCCGGCGTCGGATGGAACCGAGGCACGGGCCTGTCGAGTTGCTGAACCGCGCTCTCCCGGGCTTCTGGAGCGAGGTGGGCATACCGCAGGGTCATCGCGATCTCCGCGTGGCCCATCAGCTCCTGGATGACCTTGAGCGGTACGCCGCGCATGGCGAGATGGCTGCCGTAGGTGTGGCGGAGATCATGCCAACCAATGCAGCCCTGCTCACGGGTGATGCCCGCGCGTCGCAGCAACCGAGGAAGCGGTGACTGCATCCGGCTGGCCGTCAGTGGCTGTCCGTCCTGCTGGCAGAACACGTAGGGCCCGCGCAGATGCCGGTGCGTCCTGAGTGCTTCGACCACGGAGGCAGGCAGATCCACCGTCCGCTCACGTCCGCCCTTCGGCAGATCCGCGACGCCACGCCAGATGGTGCGCCGGACGCGCAGCTTTCCACGCGGCAAGTCCAGGTCGCTCCACTGGAGCCCTATCAGCTCGACCTGCCGCAACCCCGCCTTGAGCGCCACCAGGATCAGTGGCTTCCATTCCGGTTCAGCGACAGCGACCAGCCGGTCCGCTTCCTCGAAGGTGAGGAAGTCGAAAGCGGGCTTGGCAAGGCGCCCCAAGAGCTTTACACGCGGAGCCTCTTGGATGACCTGCTGCTCCTTCGCGACAACCAGGAGCTTGCCGAGCACCGTCAGGACGTTGTTGATTGTCTTCGGGCTCAAAGGCGCGGGCTTCACGTCCTTGCGCTTGCGAAGCGCGGACTTCGTGGCGCAGACCTTCCGTGCATGAGCACCGGACTTCTTCTTGCGCAGGAGCGCCTTGAAGTCCTCGATCTCCGCAGGGCCGATGACGTCCAGAAGCTTCTCCCCGAAGAAAGGGAGGATGTGGTCGTCAAGGATCTGCTTCTTGCTGATGACGCTGGAGTATTTGTTGTTGTTCTCGCTGTAGGTGATGAAGCGCGGTGCGAACTCCGCCAAGGTGATGCGCTTCCTCTCTGTCTGCTCCTTTCCGAAGGCTCCCGTGAGCAAGGCGTGGCGGATCTGGCGCTCGTACTCTTCGGCCCCCCGGCGGGTGTTGACGGGCGATGCCTTGCGGACTCGCTCCACCCTCCCATCGGGGTGCTGGTACTTCACGTCCACCCACCACGCCTCCTGCACCTTGCCCTCCTTCGTCTTCCACTTCCGCAGTCTGACGCTCATGGCTTCACTCCGAGCGCAGGACCGCCGTTACCCGGTCGCCATGCTAACAGCGCATCGCTGCGGATGCGGATGGATCGGCCGATGTGGATCACCCCCGGAACCTGAGCGAGCCGGATCGACTCGTAGAGCGTCTTCCGGTTCACGCGCAGGAGCGCTGCGGCCTCCTCGACCGTCAGGAAACCGGGTTCGGACGCACTGGATTCGCGGGTGCCCCTGACTTCTTGCTCATCATCAGCGCGCGCACTCATGGCTTCCCCTCCATCATGCGGGCCCCCCGTGCGGGGCCTGGCGTGCGCCCCGTTTCAATTCGCGCGTCGTCCAGCACCACGCAGTAGGCCCTCACGCGCTTGCCTTCGACCGACACCTTTCGCGTCAGGTGTCCTTCGTCCTTGAGCGCCAGTCCCTTCGTTACCAGTTCCGTCATCACCTGCCGGGTGTCGAAGCGCCCTTCCCGCGCGATCTCCTGCATGGTCGTTTGGAAGAGGGCGACGATGCTCCGTCCGCTGGCGTCCTTCTCGGCCAGCACCATGCCGGGGCGCTTGAAGGCGACGGGCTGCGAGAACGCGGTCCAGTGCGCGGTGACGTGGCTCGTGATGAGTTCGTAAGCCGCATCGGCAGTCGTCTGTGTCTCCCGGGACTCCTTCTTCACGGCGGCACAGAAGGCTTGCCCCGCGTCGATTGCGGCGGCCCGTGCGCGTGACTCTTCTTCGCCGCAGACGAGCGTGCGCGCGAGCACGTCGGCCAGCACCAGCAGCGCCGCATAGCGAGCCTGTTCTGCCGTTTCGGTGGCCATTTGGGAGGCAAGCTGCCGGTGCTGCTCACGGAGTTCTTCCAGCCGGTCCGTGCTCGTGTACCGCGCCATCAGCTCCAGGATGAAAAGTGGCCCCGCGTGTCCGTGGTGCTTCTCCAGGCCCTGGTGTGTGAGCGAGGCAAGGGCCGCGTCACCCAGCGGCTGCGCGCAGACCTCCAATGTGCGGTTCTTCGCGCCCGCCGCGCCGCCGACCTGCAAGAGCGGTTTCTCCCCGGAGATGAAAGCCAGCGAGCGCCACGTCTTGCGCGTGCGCAGCTCTCCCGTCTGGGTCGCTCGCGCGCCGCTCGTCTCTGTCCCGACAAGGTAGGCAATGAGGCTGGTCATGTGCTCTCGCGTGAGCTGCGTGTCATCCACCCAGGTGGGCAGGTCGCGGTGGCGGGCCAGCTCTCCCTGCAACGCGGCTGACGAAACGTCGCCGCTGATTTTCAGTCCGGAGGGCCGTCCCCAAACCGAGGTGGTGATGGCCTGCACGGCGGACTTGCCCGCGCCGGAGGGGCCCCAAACGGACAGACACATGCTGCGCATGGTGAGCAGCCGGAGCAGTGGCGCCGCGAAGCCAGCGGCCCAAGCCATTTCCGCGATGGGTCCCTTGTCCCGAACGGCCAGCATCAGCCGCAGGTGTTCGCCCGCCGAACCCGCCGGCTTCAGCGCGTCGAGGAAGGCCGCGTCTCCGGGCATGATGACCCTGCCGGGCTCGCCAATGACCTGACGGCCCACGACGAAGCTCTGCAAGTCGTGAGACCAGCCGCTCTGGGTGAAGATGCGCACCCGGGGCAAGCTCGCGTGAGAGTGCTGCTCCTGGGCCTGGAGGAAGTCCTGCACCCGCTTGCTGTTGTTGCTGGTGAGCGGGGCGCCTCTTCCAGCCAACTCCAGGATGTCACTTCCCGACACCTTGGCACGCGGCACTGTCTCTACCCGCTCGCGCTGCCCGTACAGCCAGCGCACCGTCACGTAGCAGGTGCCGTGCTCGTCATCGCCCGTTTCCGTGATGTTGATGGGGGCGGAGGCGATGGTGGAGAGGTTGCCCTTGTCGGTGAACTTGAAGATGCCGAGAGCTTGACCATCGTAGATGGCGTAGCCCGGAGCTGCCATCCAGTCATCAGCGCCGGGATGCTCTCCAGGCGATGGGCTGTCTGCGGTCAAGGATGTACGCGGGCCCCCTCTGCCGCTCAACGCTGCGGCGACCTGCTCGGAATCCGACCGCGACGCGGCGTACTCCGCATTAACCCGCAGGAGAAGCCGGGCCGCTTCGCGCGCATCATGGTCATCGCACGCCATGGCCCACACGGAAGGTTCAAGGAGTCGCAAGAGCGTTGCGTCCGACGCCTCGGGGCACTTGAAACGCAGGTACGAAATGAAGGCCCAAAGGTTATCGTCATGGTGGCCCGAGGGGAAAAGCTCTTCTCCCGCCAGCATTCGTTCGACTGTCGCGGCGTGCTTGGATTCACTCGTCGCGCGCAGCCGTTTCCTGAGCTGGGCCTCCGTAAGGCCGTCATGGAGAGGCGGCTGCCACGCGGTGACCGTGTTGGCGGGTAGCGCGGGGACGGAACGGGAACGCTTCGGCTGGGCCACGTTGCGGATCCACTCCGGCGCTTCCGCAAGCTGCATTTCGTGGTGTGCGAGTCCTTCCACCCAGGCGTACCGCTCCCCGGTGCGGTGGAGGCTGGGAGGTGCGATGACGTATCCACCGTCTCCTCGCGTGTCGATACCGGGAGCGATGCTGCCGGCCTTCGACACCATGCCTGCGTGGCGGAAGTAGATGTGACAGCCGCCGCCGCTGGTGCGAGCCGTGACGGTGTCGGGCAATGCGCCCCGTTCGGCCTCCAGCTTGAAGAGCGTTGTGACTCCGTCGGCCTTGGCGTCGGCATCGACAACGTCAATTCCGGAGGATGCGCCCGTGGCAATGGCGACGTTGGCCGTAGGCCACTGGCGCCACCATTCGCGGATGGCCACCGCGTCCGTGGTGGCGTCCTTCACGCCGTTGGCGGTGCGTGGGTGCTTGCCCGTGTTGCCGCATCGCTCGCCCTTCGGACAGGTGCAAATGAGGGCGCCGGAGGGGGTGCGAGCGGGCTCGTAACAGGGGAAGACACGCCAGCCGCGCCCGGCGTACTTCAGGGCCGCAGCTTCCAGTGAGGGAGTCGAATCCAGGTGAATGGCGTCCACGACAGTTCCAGGGACAGGAGGGAATGGGCGGGCCTTCGCGGCGAGCCAGAGGGCCGCCACGATGGCGTTGGGGAGCGAAGCGGGGCAGGACGGGTGGCGAACCAGAAAGCAGGGCGGGGCTAACCCTCGGGAATCACCGGGGGCGCTGGCGACCTGCCCCGCTGCCCCGCCGCCCCGGTGGAACACACACGAATCCAAATGAGAGGAATGAGAGGAATTGAATGACTGGCAAATGCCGCCTTGGGGGCTGTGTTCGTCGTCCTCTCTCTCTTCTCTAAAACAGGCGGGGCAGGCGGGGCAGGGAGAGGCGCCACAAGCAAAAACGCTGGGGTCACGCGCACTTGGCGGAACGTGACCTGCCCCGCTTCACGCCCCGACATGGTGGGGCATCGGGGCGGGGGCTCACGACTGGGGCACTGGAACCGGAGGAGGCGCCCACAGTGCCGCATTGCCATTCGGCCGATGTTGAAGCCGCGCGACGCCACACCCTGCACGCCAGACCAGTCAGTCACTCCGTCACCACGCGTTCCGATGCGGCTGTGGGGCTGGCAGGCAACATGGAGTCGCCGGTTGGGACGAGGGTATAGGCCCGTGGCACAGCGCCCCGCACACCGGGTGTGTAGCGGAAAGCCTCGCGCACCACGCCCGTGCACAGCAGGAGGGTGAGGGTGCGGCGGATGACGCCCTCTCCGGCTTCAAGGCGCGCGCGCAGCTCCTTCACGGTAAGGCCCTGGGTGCCCGCGTCCCCCAGCGCCGCGATGATGTGAGGGCGGTAGCTCTCGACAGCTTCAAACATGGTTGTCCTTCGTTGGATGTGACCTCGCGTCCTGTAAATGGGTGCGATTTCCGAAGGTGGTTCACGCTCCGATGGCAGAGGCCGCCGACGCTCCCTTGCTTGTGGCTCGTGGACCCGAGCGGTTCAGCGTCACTGCCCGCTGCGGCAGGTCCATGGCTCCCCCCGGTTCCGATTTCCGAAGCGTCGCCCCGAGAGACCTTGCTCGGCGGTCCCACACGCTCGAAAAATTCTCAGGAAAAACGCGGGGCCTCGTTATGCGCGGCGTACCCCCTGATTCCTTGCCGAAACAACCGCAGGCGAGGGACGCGCGGAGACCTGCGAGCCCAGGGCACCTGCTACGGTCGGCGCCGTCTTCTCGGAGGTTGCCTGCCGGTGCTCCTGGTTTCCCGTCCGTTGCTGATGCTGTCCCTTCTCCTGCTGGGAACAACCGTCACGGCTCAGGAGCCCCCACGCGGGCGTGAGCTGGTGCAGCGGCGGGTGATGCTCGCCCAGGCGGCAACCGGCAACCCGGTGGACCTGCACGTCGCTTCGGGCTCCGTCACGGTGCTGGAGTTTGACTCCTCCGTGGATCGCGCGGGCGTAAAGCTGGGGGACGCCAGAGACCGCTTGGAACTGGTTGTGGCCACTGAGCGGCTGATCATGCTCAAGCCCACGGCCAACGTGGCGGCGAGTGAACGCATCCTGCTGACTGTTCCCTTTGCGGACGGCATGTCTCCGGCGCGGGCCGTGTTCGCACTCGTCACGAACGCCACTCAAGTGGATGTGCAAGTCCAGGTGATGCGGCTGCCACGCACGGCCGAGGCAGTGCAGGCCGAACTGGACGAGGTGCGCGCCGTGTGCTCGGGCAAGGAGGCCGAATTGGACGCGCTCCGGGCACGAAGCGCGGTCTCGGGTCCCTCGGGCATGATCCTGACCGGGACGATGGATGTAGCCGGTGTCCAAGCGAAGGATCTCACAGTCGGGTCACTGAGGCTCACTGACGGTCTGAAGGCAGAGCGTGTCACGGCCTTCCGTGGGACGGGGTGGATCGCGCTCTCGATTGAAGTCACGAATGAAGGGGCGGCGCCTTGGGCGCCCACGGAGGCCCGGCTGTTCCCCGAGGAGGGAGGACGTCCCCGAGCCTCGACAGTGGCGATGAAGGAGCCGCGAATCGCCCCCGGCGAGAAGGTGCGGGTCGTGATGGAATTCCGTGGCGAGGACTGGCCCGTGAATTCCGACCGCCGGGTAGAGCTGCGCGACAGCACAGGGGCGCGGCGCCTTCTCATCCCCTCCCTGGTGTTCTAGAAGCGCGGGCCATGGTGCTTTTCATTCCTTCCAGCTTGAAACCCGGGCAGATGGTGGACGGCTGGCGCGTGGTGAAGCCCCTGGGGGCGGGGGGCTTCGGCGCCGTCTACCTCGTGGAGAAGGACGGCCAGAAGTTCGCGCTGAAGATGGCCATGCGCCGCGCCAGCAGCGGGGACGCGGAGCAGTCGGACGCGCGCCTGATGCGGGAATTGGTTTGCCTCGCCCAGGTGAGCGGCCACCCCAACCCCCTGTGTCAGGGAAGTTGTCGCCTCGGCTGAGCGGCCGGGATGACCACGCCTTGGGGGCGAGAGCAGGCAGGACGCAGTGCCGTACACGGATGGATTCAAGGCGCAGTTGGTGAAGCGGATGGTGGGCCCGGGCGCGGTGAGTGCCGCCGCGTTGGCTCGCCAGGTGGGCGTGTCGCAGCCGACATTGTCGCAGTGGTTGCGGGAGGCGAATAAGTTGGCGGCGATGACGCCCCCGCCCGAGGAAAAGCCCGCCCCGCCGTCTGGACCGAAGAAGTGGACGCCGGAGGAGAAGCTGCGCGTGCTGGTGGCGGCCCAGGGGCTCGCAGGCGAGGCGTTGGGGGTGCTGCTGCGCCGCGAGGGGCTGCACGAGGAGAAGCTGAAGGAGTGGCAGCAGGCCCTCGCGGGTGCGGCCACGGAAGCCCTGCCGGCCAAGGAGCGCAGGCGGTTGGCGGCGGCGGAGAAGCGGGTGAAGGAGCTGGAGCGCGAGCTGCGCCGCAAGGAGAAGGCGCTGGCGGAGACGGCGGCGCTGCTGGTGCTCGAAAAAAAACTCCAGGCGACGGGCTGGGACGAGCGACACCTGGACGACGAGGACGACGCAGCGGACGAGAGGCGCGAGAAATGACGCTCGCCCACGTGCAGGAGGCCCTCCAGCAGGGCGTGCGGCTGGAGGCCGTCTGCGAGCGGCTCGGGGTGGCTCCGCGCACCATTCAACGCTGGAGCAAGCCGGCCACCGCGCAGGATGGGCGGTGCGGTCCGCGCACCCGGCCCGCCAACCGCCTCTCGGAGGCGGAGAAGCGCCGCATGCTGGCGGTGGCCAACAGCGAGGAGTTCCGCGACGTCTCGCCCAAGCAGCTGGTGCCGAGACTCGCCGACCGGGGTGAGTACGTGGCCAGCGAGGCGAGCTTCTACCGGGTGCTGCGCGCAGCGGGCCAGTTGGCCCACCGGGGCCCCGCGAAGCCGCCCACGCCGCGCCCCAAGGCCGAGCACACGGCCAGCGCCCCCTGCCAGGTGTGGAGCTGGGACATCACCTACTTGAAGGGCCCGGTGAAGGGCTGCTTCCTCTACCTCTACCTCGTGGTGGACGTCTTCAGCCGCCGCATCATGGGCTGGCGCGTCCACGAGGAGGAGTCCTCCGCGCATGCCGCGGCCCTCATCCGCGACAGCTGGCACGAGGCGGGCTGCCCCGAGGGCTTGGTGCTGCATTCGGACAACGGCGGCCCCATGAAAGGCGCCACGATGCTGGCCACGCTGCAATGGCTGGGCGTGGCCCCTTCCTTCAGCAGGCCTCGCGTCTCGGACGACAACGCCTTCTCCGAGGCCCTCTTCCGCACGCTGAAGTACCGCCCCTGCTTCCCCCAGCGAGCCTTCGCCTCGACGCAGGATGCGCACACGTGGGTGGCGCGTTTCGTCACCTGGTACAACACCGAGCACCGGCACTCCGCCATCCGCTTCGTCACGCCGGAAGCCAGGCACTTCGGCCTCGACGCAGCCCTGCTCGCCCAGCGCCACCAGGTGTACCTGCGTGCTCGCGCACGTCACCCCGAGCGATGGAGCCGCGACACGCGCGACTGGACGCCCGCGGGCCCCGTGCGCCTCAACCCCTCACCGGAAGGACAGGAACTGAAGCGCATCGGCTGAACCCTTTCATGCGACAACTACCTTGACGCTCACCGCCAACATCGTGCGCCCCCATGCGTATGGCCGGTGGAGGGATGCGACACGGGGTTGGCTCTACGTCGTGGTGGATTACGTGGAGGGCTGCACGCTGGGCGAGTGGATGGAGCGGATGCACCCCACGGCGCACGAGGTGACAGTCCTCTTCGTCAAGCTGGCCTCCGCACTCGCCCACGTTCACGCGCGAGGCGTCTTCCACCGGGACCTGAAGCTCAACAACATCCTGGTGCGGGCCTCCGACGGCGAGCCGTTCCTGCTGGACTTCGGCATCGGCAGCTACGCGCAGGCGCCCACGTTGACGGATTCCATCCTGCCGCCCGGCACCCGGCGCTACCGCTCCCCCGAGGCCACGAAGTTCCTGCGCGAGCACGGCGAGGAGTCCGAAGCGCACTATGAGTTCAAGGCCACGGATGACATCTACGCGCTGGGCATCTGCCTCTACGATTTGCTGACGGTTGCGCGCCCCGTGAGTGATCCTCCCTCCATCTTCCTGGGAGGGCGGTTGGAGTTGCCCGCGCCGCATTCGCTCAACCCTCGGGTGCCAGCGGCCCTGGGCGCGGCGGTCCTCCATTTCGTTGCCCGCGCCCCGGAGAAGCGAGCCCCCACGGCGGAGGTGATGAAGCGCGAGTTGGCGGGGCTGCTGCCCGAGGTGGGAGTCGCGTGGCGGGAGCCCTTCCATGCTCCCAAGCCTCCTGTCCAGGTCGCCTCCGAAGCGTCGCCCCTCACGCCGTCAGAAGAGGTGCCTACCCCGGTTGCCCGGCCTGGACTCGCGAACACGCGAAGGGCTTTCGTGGCGGGGCTCGCCGTGCTCCTGGGCGGCCTCGTGCTCTGGCGCTTCACGACGCCTTCGGAGCCTCCTCCGGCGTCACTGCGAGCGCCGGTAACGCCCTCCTCCGCACGGCAGGAGGCCCTAGCGTCGAAGGCACCTGCTCCGCCTCCAGCGCCCGTCACGATGCCCTCTGACGTAGCCTCTCCCGTGTCCGCCCCCGAGCCGAAGGAAAGTCCTCCCGTGAAGCGTGCTCCCTCGCCCCTGTCGCCTCCGCCCGCCACCTCCACCAGGAAGCCCAAGCCTCTGGCCCTCTCCCAGGGGTGGCCTCCAGCGGAGTGGGGAGGATTCCTCAAGACATGCGCGGGCCTGACAGCCGCCGCCGCCCTCCAGGTGGGGTGCCCGGGGGCCCAGGTGCGGCCCGAGCCCGCGGACTGCCCCGAGGCCGCACGCCAGTGGATGTTCGCTGCGGACCCCGTGAAGGGGTCACGGACGCGTCCGGAACACCCCGTCCGCTTCTGGGTGGACACGCGTCAGAAGGGCGATGGTGGTCCTGGGGTCTACCGCGAGGGGCCCGTGACGGGTGAGGTTTACGACGACGTGCTCCGTGCACTCCCCAAGGGCACGCTGCTCTCCGGCTACCTGTGGACGGGGAACAAGGACCTGCTCCTGGGGCGCTACACCGAGGCCCGTCTTCCGAACGGCCAGCGAGTGCCGGTCTGCATCGAAATCGGTAATCAGGATGACTTCGGATGGCACACCGATGAAGGTTCCAAACCGGGCGAGATCGTGGCCCGCCGTCAAATGTCCGGCGTCGTGGTCAAACGTTGGCGTTGAGGCGCCTGCCCGACGTAACGCCTGTTTACGATTCAGGCCCTGTCCTTCTCACCCGGAGTGAGAGGGATTCCGGGAAACGTTGAACCTACTGCGTCGTTCCCCGTAGGCGACGCGAGCCCTACCTTGAACCTTCCTTCGCGCGACCTCCTCTCGCGCGGGCGCAAGGGATAACCGCATGGCTCACCCGCCCAATCCTCCGCTCTCCAGCGGCGTCGTGCTCTTCACTCAAGGGGATACCTCATACGAATTCTTCCGGGACCTGGGAGTGGGTCGGCTTGGGGAGCGCGTCCTGCTCGCCTTCATCCGGACGCCCCAAGGGCTGGGCGACTGCGTGGTGCTCAAGTGCATCCCCCTACCGCAGGACGAAGAGGTTCCCGAAGGCTTCCAGCTCACGCGGACGCGCCTGGAAGAAGAGGTGCGTCTCGCGCGCTACCTCCAGCACCCGCGCATCGCGCGTGTCCATGGCCTTGTCGAGATGACGCATGGGTTGTGCGTCGTGATGGAGAACCTGGAGGGCCTGTCCCTCAACACGCTGCTATCGGTGGCCCAGGCGCGCGGACGCTACTTCTCCGAATCCTTCGTCCTCTACGTAGGTGCGGAGGTGGCGGCGGCGCTGGACTACGCGCACACACGCACGGATGAAGCGGCCACGCCACTGGGCATCGTCAATCGCGACATCAACCCGGGACGCATCCGACTGGGGCCACACGGCGAGGTGCGCATGATGGACTTCGGCGTGGCCCTCTCCCGGCTGACGGGCCGCGTAGCGACGTCCTTCCCCCGGCCCCAAGGGGAAGTCCTCTATGCCGCGCCCGAAGCGCTGATGGGCGACGCGGTGGATGCACGGGCGGACCTCTTCTCCCTAGGGCTGACGCTGCTGGAGTTCGCCACGGGGCGGCACCTCTACGACCCGGGCCACCTGCTCGCGGACGGTGTGGAGGCGCGGCTGTCACGGGAGGAGCGGGAGAAGGTGCTGGCGGCGTCCGTGGCCTCGCTGGGACTGACGCTGCCGCCCTTCGCGGAGGACATCATCCGGTGCGCCATATCCTACCGCTCCGTGGACGTGGAACGCGCGGCGGAGGGCCTTTCCGTGCCGCTGCGCGACATCCTCCACACGCTGCTAAGGCCCGAGCCCTCGGAGCGCTTCGCCACGGCATCGGAACTGGAGGGCCTCCTGCGCGCGAGGCTGGCACAGTCGCCGCCCTACTCGGGGGAAGACGCGGTAAGGGAGGTTCAGCAAGCCCTCGCAGAAACGGAGAATCAGCTCTGGGACATCGACGTCCCGGACGATGAAGGCGGGATTGGCGTGCCCATTCTCGACTCACAAAACCCAGACATGGCCTCCACAGAACCGGGGCCTCGCCAGAATCCGCAAAGACATTCAACAAAATACAGACACCAAGACGAAACAACAACCGCACCCAACGACTCACCGAAGCGCTCTAGCCCTCAATCTTAAACCTGAAAGGCCCCCAGAAAGACCAAATACACCCAAATTGACAGACGGACACACAGCAGCCAAGGAGACCAGCAGACCACTTCTGGTCGGATTGCTCGACGGGCCGCTGAAAAGGACGTGCAGACCCTTGCTGAACGCGTCTGCGCAGAAGAGCGCCCCTAAAACTCTCAATAGTGCCCCTACCGTCATGTGCTCAGTCCATCAAAATTTCCACCTTGCTGCATCACAGAGTCCATTCTGCTAGAATCGCTCGCCGCTAATCGTTCGCCCCGAACCAGCAGAGGAAATCCTTGAACCTAAAACTCATCCACCGCCAAAAAGACAGCCGAATCGATGGTCGCTCGCTACTAATATCAACAACCCTCGGCCAGTATTTGGAACTCACGAAGAGTGCCTACCAACAGCGCGGCAGCATCGAAGGACAACGAGCCGCAGTCAAAACAACATCGGCGCTCAGAATCCGCAGCAGAATGCGTGCGGACTTTGAGCTGGGTGCCATTCTTCCGCCAGTTGTCCTTGGCATTCTTGTCGCGGCCGTCCCCCTTGAGGCATCAGACTCATGGAGTGACGACGACTTGAATCATGCGCTACAGGAAATCCCCACAGCAAACATCTCCATCATCGATGGAATGCAGCGCACAACCGTATTTAACGAATTAGGCAAAGAGCTTCTTGACAGAGAAATTCGGGTCGAACTCTGGCTCGTCAAAGAGACATCCGCACTCACATACAGAATGCTTGTCCTAAATACAGGGCAAGTGCCATGGAACCTGAGGCGCCAGATCGAAGTAATCAACACTTCGCTATTGTCCGAGATCCGCACCGCACTTCAAGATCGAGCCGGCGACAATCTTGTCCCGGGCAGAACCGAAAAGCTGCGCGAGCAGATAAAAATCTTTGGCGTCGACGACAACCATAGAAGAACAGAGCCAGGTGAGTTCCAGGCGAACGAAATTATTGAGATGTACTTATCATTTGGACTAAGGAAAGAGAAGGTCGACACGGAGACCGTGCTGGCGGATCAGTTTTCACGCCTCGACATGGTGGATGCTGTTTCAAACGCCAACTTCCTCTCCTCTTTTGTCGCCACACTTCTTTGCCTCATCCAACTTGACTTCGCTTTTTCCCGTCACCAACCAGCAGTGCCTAGTGGGCGATTCTCCTCTGGACGCAAACTTTTCGACAGCGTCCCCGCCTGCGTTGGTTTTATGGCAGCAGCGGCCCAAAGAATTTACGGGAGACCTGGAAGCACAATAAAGGATTTGGCCTCACAAGAACGCTCGCTAGAGGAAATCATTCATCGATGCGACCTAGTCGTCAAACACGTCTCCGGCCTACCTGTCGAGGAGCTGGGTGGCTTCCTGGATTTCGAAGTCCTCAATGAAATAACATCCCAGTCGTCTGTCAAAATTGGCGACTACGAACGGGAGGTGTTCGTTGAAGCTTTTCGAGTTTTCTTCTCTGCGCAAGAGGAACTCTCATCAATGACCGCCTATTGGCGAGCCCGCTAGACAATGGGGAGAAATAAAATCGAAACTCATCGCGCTATTTTCGAGAAACTCGAAAAACTTCTTCCATCAGGCATCACGGGACTCACTATCGGCTCAAACGTAAAGCGCTACATTGGAACATCTGCCGATGAGGCAAAGTCCATACAAAATTGCACAATCAACCATGCAATACGCTGTCTGCCCGGGAAAATTGCCTTCTCGATTTCAGATAACCATCGAGCTTACATAGCCTTTACAGAGCCTTTGGCGTCCACTGCTCCAGCGATGCGGGGGTTTGTTTCCCAAGCAAGCGACAACGCAGGACTCATGGCAGTTATTCTCTCATTAAACGAAGTCACTCCACTCGCAGATCTTGACATAGGCCTTAAACTAGCCGACCAAGTATTTGGGGTGACTGACAGCTATCCTCTTTCTCTCATTCGCACCTACTTCCCCAGTATTGACATCTGGGAGGTAGACCCCTTGATCCTTAATCCGACGGATCCTGCTACAGTTTATCGAGCGTACGCCGGTCGGCTTGCAGCTCAGCCCAGCCTTCTCCGGCTAGAATTCACCCCCAATACACTCGCAAAATTAATGCAGGTTTTTGAAGGCACAGCCGGACCATTTGTGGCAGAGACTGCATTTCGCGCTCTGACTGCAATTCACTGGGAGCACGCCTATCTTGAGGTTTACCGGTGCATCGAAAGACTATATCCCGTCCCCCGCCTGGAAGCACTTAGGAGCGCCGTGGCAAGCCCATCCCATGCAAAGCTTGCAAGCTTCGTCGAGAATCACCTGGACTGGCATCCTCGCGAGGAACCAGCGCTAAAGCATCTGCTTTCCTTGTGCACACCTACTCTTGTCGAAAGCGCCTACAAGTCACTTCAACCTAGCGCCTCAGGCTCCACAGCCGATGTCAACGATACGGCCGCTCGAACAATTTATAAGACTCGCAATGAGATTGCCCATTTTCGCTCGGGCCAACCCTCTCCTATGTCCCGCTCCTGGGACTCTACCGTTGGCTTCTTGTGCGAAATTATCGATGAGCTTTACGGACATTACGGTTCGATATTGACAACCTGATTTAACAATCTCCGCAACAATCGACAGTGCCAGTTCTGCCAAGTGCGTAATGCCGATTGGCTGATTCACGCCTCATCTGAATCGGTCGGAGGCCACATGGATCGAAGAGTTTGAGGTCGGCCTGTCGACGCCCAAAGAAGTGCTTCAAGCCCTAGGCGTCCCTTATCTCCAGCTCGAAAATCAAACTGTCGGATCGAGCCTCGGGATCGGGCCCAGCTTCGAAGCGGCGCTGGAGGCTGCCAGCCAACGTCAGGCAGGATCAACGCTGACTGTGCGCCGACACGAGCTGACCGATACCAAATGGAGCCGCATTGAGCCCCTGCTGGGCTCTCGCAGCGGACCTCGTTCGGAACGAGGTCCGCGACTTCAGCAATGCCTTCATCTGGCGTTTGAAGACGGGCCGTGCAGTGGAAAGACCTGCCTGAGAGGTACCGCCACCGTGAGGCGGTCTACAACCGCTTCCACCAGTGGGCGCAGGCTGAGCGCCAAGCAGCCATCTTCAAGCCCCCGCGACTAGAAATGGATGAGTGCGGCTCTCTCGCAGATGACTCTAGTCCGAGCGCCTCAAGACGCCTCGGGCGGAAGGGGGGAACCGAAGCAATACTTTGGAACGTTCTCAAAGAGGCCTTTAGCGAAAGTTTATGCAGTAACAAGAATATGATAGTCCGCTTCACCGCGCAGTAACATCCGGCCATCAGTATGAATCCGCAATGCCATAAGAGTTGTTGATGCGCGCCGAGGGCAAGGCCTTTATCGAGAATACCGATTATGACACCGACTGCATTCGCGCCAACGGTCTGACGGTAGGAATGACGCCTGTCATTCATCTCCATCCCAGTAGGAAGCAACCGCCCGCCCTGAACCGCCCCCTATCGGTTTCGCTACCGGGTGGAGTGCTTCTTCCACTACCTCAAGCGATTTCGGGCTGCGGCCACCCGCTACGGCAAGACGGCGAAGAGCTACCTCGCCGTCCTGCACGCTGCTTCCATGCTTCTTTGGCTGCGGTAATCATGGACAGCCGCTAGTCGGACAATACCAATGGCTTTCGGACAGGTTGCCATCGTTAGTCTCTGCATGTGCCCCCAGTGTGCCCCTCCAGCGTGGATTGAGGGGGCACACCAGGGAACAGGTTGGGACGGGGCGGGATGTCGAGTCCAAGCGAAATCAGGGCGATGGCGGGTAACTGCGCGTCCTGCTTGAGGTTTCCCATCACCCTGCTCGCGGGTTCGAATCCCGCTCCCGGCAACGTCGTCACGCAACACCTTCCAGGGTGGCTCAATGGCAGAGCACGCGGCTGTTAACCGCGGGGTTGAGGGTTCGAGTCCCTCTCCTGGAGCATCTCGAAAGGCCCTGCCGGTGAGTGTCAACGTAGTTGTCGCGTGAAACATGTCACGTAACTGCGATCATCGTCGGCACTACTGGGGTGAGGTTCGGGGATGGGTTGAGCCGTGACGAGGATTGGCCCAAAAGGGACGCCCACTGCGACGTGACGACAGTGCCAGACCCTGAAGCGCGTCCGACTGGGAATCAGCCGCCCACTGGCTGAATCCCTGACTCTTGCCTCCCTCCATGCCCTCGGGGGCATACACCGTCCGGTCCGGCCGAGTTGTCGGACTCGGCGGGTATGACGGGGCTCTGCACGCCACACCGGAGTGCAGTCAGGAGGCGCGAGCAATGGGCAACCACTGGTGGGCGGTGATGTGGCTGGGGCTGCTTTCCCTGCGAGGAGCGGCCACGGCTTCGCCCGACTCCGAGGCTTCGGCCCCCCAGGCGCCCCCCCGCTCCTGGTCCTCACTGGCGCGGATGGAGATAGCGCCGCTCGCGTTCTTTCCGGGCTCAGGTGGCGGTGAGGCCGAGGGCTTCGTCCAACTGGAACCCACGCTCGTCCTGGATGGCGGTCCGGAGTTCGGCCTCAACCTGGGCGCCCCGGTGCGGCTGCGTCTGTGGGGGGACGTCACGGGCTTCGTGAGGAAGGAGGACTGGGACAGCCTCTCGGACTTCGGGCAGGTGGTGCGCGGCCTCAAGCTGGGTTCGAACAACGCGCCCGTGGGCGTCTGGTTCGGCGCGCTGGAGTCCTACAGCCTGCTGTCCTCGCACCTCGTGCGGCACTACTCCAACCGGAGCAATCCCGACTACCATCCAGCGGGAGGCTTCCTCACGGGCACGCTGGGCCCCCTCTACACGCAGGCATTCGCTTCGGACGTGCTGGGCGCGCGGCTCGTGGGAGCGGAAGTCGCGTTGGACCTGGAGCACGTCCTCTTCGGCCAGCCCCGTGAGCCGGGCCGTTACACGCTGGCCCTTTCCGCCGTGCACGACTGGGGGAGGGCCGGAGGATTCGCGCCCCCGGTGACGCTGGCGCACCTGGATGGCACCGCCGTGGTGCTGGTGCGGCCGGGATTCGAGACCTATCTGCTTGCCGGTTGGGGCGGACGTCCCGGTACGGGCGGCGCATGGGGTGCGGTGGCGGGCGCGGGCGCGGACGTGTTGACGCCTACCTTGGATTTGCGACTGCGGTTGGAGGTGCGCAGGCAGCATGGCGGCTTCCGACAGGGCTACTTCGGCCCGGACCATGAACTGGCCCGCTTCAAGGCGGCGGGGCCGGAGGGAGTGCCACTGGCGGCGGCCCTCTTCCCGGACGGGTATTCGGCCTATGGCGAGGCGGAGATGGGCTGGGACGCGGTCCGCTACGGCGGCCTCTCCAGGCACTTGAAGCTGTCACTGGGCGCGGAAGCCTTCTCGTGGGGCCGCTTCGACGTGGACGGGCGCGTGGCGGTGCAGCTCTTCGCGCGCAGCCTCGAAGTGGCGTTGAAGGGGCTCGGAGTCGGCATGGGTCAACCCGGGGCGCGCTACCTGGGGGCTGCCGAAGCCCGCTGGCGATTCCTGGACGGGAAGCTCTACGCGATGGGGACGGGCGGCACGCTGCTCTTCCCCTCGCCGGAAGTGACGCTGCGGCCGGGGGCGTTCGCCTCGGTGGGCCTGGGGGTGGACGATGCGCGCTGACGCCCTGGTGCTGGCCCTGGTGTTGATGGCCACGGGATGCGTCTCCGTGTCGCAAGCTCCTGGGCGACGTCGAAGCTTGAGCTACGCACCGCGAGAAGCCTCCTCGCCCGCCTGGGTGGAGGCTCCGACCGATGAGCCCCCGCGCGCCTGGGATTCTCGCCCTCGCGCACTCTCCGGGCCTGAGCAACGGCTCCTGCGCCGCCAGCAGCCGCGTGACGACGTGACCGCCGTGGGAGACAGCGCGGTCGGGGGCGGGGCCCGGAGCACTGCATCGACGCGGCAGGCAGTCCTCGATGCCACGGGCGAGGTGAAGGGCTCGCTACGCGGCGTCGAGACCGCGTTCACCCAGCTGGCGGTCCGTCCTCCAGACCTCTGGGGCTTTAGCCTCACGGGCGTCTTCAAGCGCTACCTCGACCAGGGCTCCAAGCAGGTGACGTGGCTTCACGCCGCGCTTGGGAGTGCCACCGTGTTGACGGATGCGGCTGTGGAAGTCGGCGACACGGATATGGAATTGGGCCTGCTGCGCATGACGGGGCCGAAGCTCCAGGCTGCTTGGTTCGGAACCCTTCTGCTGGCCACCTGGGTGGACTTCCTGCACCTCGCGGACGCCGTGCTCCGCCACTGCCCCATGTGCAGCGCCGAGAAGCTCTTCGTGGACCTTCATCGCGTGCAAGCGCTGATGGAGCCCACGCTGACGGACCTCGCCTCACTGGACCCGGAAAGGGTGGAGGCGGCGACCACCGCGATGCCCGAGCTGATGGGGAAGCTGACGCGCGAGTTCGACACGCTCCAGCGGGAGACCCGCGAGACCCTGAAGTTGGGCGGGCAGGTCATCGCCGCGATGCAGGCGGTGGAGATGGTCGCGATGATCTCCACGATGAAGATGGCCCTGCCACGCGTGCCGCCCCCGGCCCCTGTGACGCTGGGCGTGGGCCTCGTGATGAGTTCGGGCGGAGTCATGGTGGGCTCGCGGCTGGTGGTTTCCACCGAGTGGGTGGAGATGATGCGAAGGCTCGTGAAGGCGGGCGTCATCTCCGTGCCCGCCGTCGGCGCGGCCGTCCTCATTCAGGGCGGACAGGTCACGATGGCCCAAGCGCACCAGGACTTGCCCAAGGGCGTGCGCGAAGCGCTGGGCGACAGCCCGGAGGTGCGCAGCATGCAGGTGACGGGCAGAGCGGGGGCGGGCATGTCGGACGCTCCGAAACACCATGTGCTGCCGCAGGAGCACCGCGAGTGGTTCGAGCGGCGCGGCTTCAAGGGCGACATGGACATCGACCAGTTCTGCGTCCGGCTGGAACAGGCCCATCACGAGGCCATTCACGGAGGGGGGAACTGGAAGCTGGGACGCATTTGGCCCGGCGAGTGGAATCGGATGATCATGGATGCGCTACTCCAGGCGGAGACGAGAGCCGGCCGGATGTTGACGCGGGATGGGATCTTGAAGGAAGTCGCGAGGCATATGCGGGACTATCGAATCCCCATGGACTTCACCTCTGGGAGAGGACGATGAGTGGTGGAGAGGCTTGGCGGGGCGACATCAAGGCGCGCCTGTACGAGAGGGTTCGTGAACGGGGCTTCGGCTCACTCATCGCCTTTGCCGAAGCACGCCCTGCCGTTCCGCTGTACGTCCTGGCCGACGAGTTGGGCAACGACGTCGCTGCCGTGCAGATTCTAAGCGGCTTGATGTACGAGGCGGAGCAGCACAAGCAGGTCACGCGCCTGGTTCGTGACGTCCTCGTGCGCGAGTTGGCCGAGAGGTTCCCGAATGGCTGGCCTGATGTGCTGGACGATGCAACCCGTGGAGAGGTTGCGATGGCGCTCGGGTCGTGGTTCGCCTACACCCCAGTAACCCACAGGGCGCGAGTTGACTTGGCAGGGAATGCGCTTCTTGCCAGCCCACCCCCTGCCGGCTGGCGCCCGCTCGGTCCTGACGATGAGCTACTCCGGACGCTCCTCCCCGACAAAGAAGCCTGACCGGAAGCGGCGGCCCTCCCAGCCAGTGAAGGAGCCGCCGTGTGCCCCCAGTGTGCCCCTCCAGCGTGGATTGAGGGGGCACACCAGGGAACAGGCTGGGACGAGGCGGGATGTCGAGTCCGAGCGAAATCAGGGAGATGGCGGGTAACTGCGCGTCCTGCTTGGGATTTCCCATCTCCCTGATTGCGGGTTCGAATCCCGCCTTCGGCACACCTTCAGATCTAGCAATCTCAGCTGAACGACGTCCGGCTTCGGCGCGGATGTCCGCGCTGAAGCCGAAGGCTGCATCGTCGAAACTAGAAGCCCTGCGCCCGCACCGGTGTGCCACGACCCGTCGACGTGCCGTCGCCCAACTGGCCGCCAGAATTGCCGCCCCAGCTCCAGAGCGTGGCGTCCGACTTCAGCGCCATGCTGTGGAGATCCCCACCGCCGATGGCCACCACCCCGGTGAGCCCCGGCACCTGCGTCGGCGTGGAGCGGTTCGCGGTCGTCCCGTCACCCACCTGACCGTTGGCGTTGTAGCCGCAGGTCCAGACGGTGCCGTCCGACTTCAGCAGCACGGTGTGGGCGTCCCCCGCCGCGATGGCGGCCACGCCGCTCATGCCCGGCATCCGCACCGCCGTGGGGTGGTCCCCTCCCGTCCCGTCACCCAACTGACCCGGGCCGTTGTAGCCCCAGCCCCAGACGGTGCCGTCCGACTTCAACCCCAGGGAGTGGAAGTCGCCCGCGGCGACGGTCACCACGCCGGAGACGCCCAGCACCTGCACCGGCGAGCTGCGCGACGTCGACGTTCCGTCACCCACCTGGCCAGGACCGTTGCGGCCCCAGGCCCAGACGGTGCCGTCCGACTTCGCGGCGAGCGTGTGGCCCGTGCCGCCCGCCGCGATGGACACCACGCCGGTGAGGCCCGGCACCTGGCCCGGACTCAAGCGCCCCGCCGTCGTCCCATTGCCCAGTTGGCCATAGCCGTTGTAGCCCCACGTCCAGACCGTCCCGTCCGACTTCAGCGCCACGGAGTAAGCGTCGCCCGCCGCGATGGCGATGACTCCGGTGAGGCCCGGCACCTGCACCGGCGTGAGGCGGTCCGTCGTCGTCCCGTCCCCCAACTGACCGAAGTTGTTGGAGCCCCAGACCCAGACCGTGCCGTCCGACTTCACGGCCACCGTGTAGAAGTCACCCGTGGCGACGCTGCTCACCCCGGTGAGCCCCTGCGCCCGCACCGGCGTGCGGCGCTCCGTCTGCGTCCCATCTCCCAACTGGCCATTGCCGTTGGTCCCCAGGGACCAGACGGTGCCATCCGACTTCACGATGACCGAGTGGCTGTCGCCCCCCGCCATCCTCGGGCCCGTGGCCGCGCTGCACGCGGTGCCGCCCTGGAGGGAGAAGACATAGGAGGCGGAAAGGCCCAGGGCGTTGGTGACGGTGGCCGTCACCGTGGGCGGGTTGCCCGAGGCCACGCACGCGGGCGCCGTCCAGACGACGTCGCTGGTGGTGGCGGTGCTGGTGGCCGTGCCCAACGCGCCGGTGCTGGCGGTCCACGCGAAGGTGAGCGCGCTGGACTGCGCGTCCCTGGCGCGCACGCGGAAGAGGACGGTGCCGCCGCTCGCGGGCACCGAGGCGGTGGACTGGGAGGACTCGAACACCTCCGGCGGGAAGCGGCCGGTGGTGGGCGTCGCCGTCACGTGGATGGTGAAGCTTCCCGTGCCCTGGCCTTCGCGGCCGTCCTGCGCCTTGACGTTGAGGGTGCAGGCCCCGCCCGAAGGCAGCGCGGTGGGCGTGAAGCTGGCGCTGGCGGAGGCAGCGTTCGTCCAGGTGCCGGCGCAGTTGGCCGTCCACTGGTAGGTAAGGCTGTCGCCGTCCGCGTCGCTGGCCGAGGCCATCACCGTGGTGGCCTGCCCGACGGCGACGGAGGAAGGCGTGGCGGTGATGCCCGCCACCTGCGGCCAGGTATTGAAGGAGACGCTGACACCCGCGCTGCCGTCGCCGGTGCTCACCGTGACGGTGACGCTGAGGGAGGTGCTGGCGCCCTTGGAGTCCGTCACCGTCAGCGTGAGCGTCGCCTGGCCCGCGGTGGCGGGGGCGGTCCACGCGGTGGTGAGGCTGGAGGGAGCGCCGAGCGTGCCGGACGACGCGGTCCAGGCGTAGGTGAGCGTGTCGCCCGCGTTCGGATCATCCGCGGTGGCCTGGAGGGACACCTGGCCGCCCGGGGCGACCGTGCCGGGTTGGGTCACCAGGGAGAGGATGCGCGGCGCCGCGTTCTCGAAAGGCGGCGGCGCGTTCACCTCCTGGAGCAGCAGGGTCACGGCCGTCGTCTGGTGGGCCTGGATGGTGACGGGCGTCGCCTGGCCGGCGTAGCGCTCGGTGTTGGCGGAGTCGAAGGCCTTCGCGCTGAAGGTGCGCCCGGTGCCGGCGGGCACCTGGCCCAGCACCGAAATCCACTGCCCACCTGACTTCACCAGCGCCTCCGTGCGCGTCGTCATGCCCGCGCCGGACACGGTGAGTTCCACCCGAGACACGTCGCTGGCGCTCAACGCCTGGGGCATTGTCACCACCGCCTGCGCGCTGCCCTCCTGCTCCTCGGGCGCTTGGGCGCCACCGCATCCGGTCAACGCCAGCACCAGGCCCAGGGCCAGCAACGCCAGCCCGCTTCGACTCTCTCTTCTCATGGAGCTCTCCAGAGCGTAGGACTACCGCTCCAGCCCTGTGCATGGGGCCTGCCAGGGCCCGCCTCAGAGGGGAGACGCCGCGCCGGGGGCCCGGTGCGAATCGCGGCGATTTGTCGGCGACATGTCGCCGACGGATGGGGGCGCGGCTCCTGCGCGGCAACCCGGCCCCATCCACCACGGGCAGCGCGCTACGCCATGAACTCCGAGGCCATGGAGCACGTGCCGGAGGGCGGCACGCGGGGCCTGGTTTGCGCCTGACCCTCCCCGACAGGCCTTGGGGCCTCCAGCGCAACGCTGGCCTGGGACAGCCGGGTCCGCGCGTCATATCCTGACAGCCCATTTTTTCTGGAAGGTCATGCGAAACCATCAGACCGCGGCCCTGCTGGCGCTCCTCCTGCTGGGAGGTCCGGCCCGAAGCGCCGCCCCCAAAACCCCGAAGCCCCCCGCGAAGGCCACCGCCCCGACGGTGAGCTGGCTCTACCAGGACGCGTTGGCCGCGCCCTGGGCGGACCTCACCTGGGCGGGCACGCACTCGCTGGCGGCCACCGCGCCCGACGGCCAGCGCGCCATCTCCGTGACGCTGGGGGGATGCGTCGAGTGAAGTTGCCCCGGTTCCACAGAGCGTTCCGCGCTTTCGCCCTCAAGCGGCAGCGCGGTGCTTCTTCTCGTAACCAGCGGGTGACTCGTAGTCGAGCGCGGAGTGGCGCCGGAGCGGGTTATACCAGCCTTCGATGAAGCGGAAGACTGCCATCCGCGCCTCGGCGTGAGACGTGAAACGGCGGAGTGCGAGCAGTTCGCACTCGAGCGTGGCGAAGAAGCTCTCACACATCGCGTTGTCGCACGCGTCGCCAACGCTGCCCATGGAGGGGCGCACGCCGGCTTCCTTGCACCGAAGCCCGAAGCCAATCGAGGTGTACTGGGCGGATTGAGTCCTGGGCGCGAGCCCCTCGATGCCCAGCGCCCCCATCCAGCTTTCGGGAAATTTGGACCAGCCCCGCCCAGCCCCTCTTCTCAGTCGCGGAAGAACTCGGACGGGTGCGCGTCGATGTAGCGCAGGAAGCAAGCCTCCAGCTTCTCCTCGCCATGGAGGCGCTCGCTCAGAGGGTCGATGTGCTCGTTGAGCCATGCCCGCGGGCGCGCATCGAGTATCCGGCGACGCTCGTTCTGCGTCTCTGGAGGGGCGGCGCCGAAGAGAGAAAGCATGCCGGCCCTCACCGTCGCCGCGTGCTCGTCCGCGCCAAGCGCGTCGAAGCTCTTCAGCACGAAGTCCACGGCAGACGGGCCGAAGTTGTACAGCGCTTGGTCCAGCCCTCCGTTCCCCACGTCTCGAATGAAGAACGTCGTGAGGGCGAGCACCTGCTGACCATGGGTCCCCGCCTTCGCGTCATGGTCCCAGGCTGGCTCCATGAGCATCCAAAGGCGTTCGCCAGTGGGGAGCCCCTCGACGCTCTCTCGGGCCAGACGCGTGTCAGCGCTCATCACGTCTCCTCCAAATGCCTGCACCTCGGCAGAATTCAAACCGAACCTCGCCACGCGAGAATGGCGCTCTCCAGCGGCCGGAGCTGGATACGTCCTTCTTCGCGGCGCTCACAACGGTTGGGCTTCAATGCCAGACTCGCTCACCTTGAGGACGACGTAAAGCGTCAGGCTCGGATTGATGAACAAGGCGAGAAACTCATCAGCAGGGAGAGTCTGTACCCCCCAACCCACCGCAGCCTCGTCGTGCCCAAATACCTGCGGAGGAGATCACAGGTCGCCCCTGGATGCGGGGCCTCCGGGGTGGGCCCGTCCATTGATCATGGTAGGTCCCACGGGGACGTGGATGCCGGAGTTGAGGGCCAGCATCCATGCGGGGCCCCTCCACCGTGGTCGGTCAGCCACGGCGCGCGGCTCGCACACCACACGCAGGTCCAGCCTCTGCGCCACCATGTCCCGCGCGCAGCCATGCGGCGAGGCCGCCACGCCTCCCCTCGGCACCGCGCGACCCGGCCCCCGAGAGCTTCTGAGCCCCCGTGGCATCACGCCTGCATTGTTCGGTGCGCGACGGTGTATCCATGAGCGACAGACTGCAGGAAGAACGAAGGGCGAGGCACGGAATGCGCAGAGGTATCTGGGCGGGGATGTTGGCCGCACTGTCGCTGGCCTCCACGGGAGAGGCGAGCCCCCGGACCCCGGGGCGGCCCACCCCGGAGGCGAATCCCCCGCTGGTGGGGGGCCCCCTCGACAACGAGGGAAGGGAGACCGCGCACCGCATTGCCTGCAACGAGAAGTTCTGTTTGTGGAAGATCTCCGAGAAGCGCTTTGCATGCGAGGGCCTGAACTGCCTGAATTCCTATCTGGTCGCCTCCGACCTCAAGGGCTACCGGTTGGGCGCGGATTGGTGGCTGAGTTCAACCGCCAGGACCTCCGCGAGATTTCTGGGGCCGCTCCAGGTCGAGTTCCTGGCCTGGAGCGATGGGAGAGAAGACCCCCTGGCGCCGGCAGACATGGGCGTTGATCAGACGTGGACGTCGCGAGAAATCCGGGACCTGTCGGAGAATGGCGCGGTGTTCAGGGCGCCCGCCGAGGAGACGCCGGTGCCCGCGTGGTATGTGCCCCTGAGCAAGAGGAGCTTCGTGCTGCGCGGCACGGACACCAGCGACAGCGCGCGTCACCCTGAGCGAGGTTTCCCCCGGACCCGGCGCTTCCAGGCGGGAAGCGCCCAGGCCGTCACCTGTGCCTACCCAAAAGTCGGTCGCGGCGTCATGGGTGCGTCAAGGCGGGTGAGCACGGCGCGCACGGGGTCGGCGAGTTCCCGTAACGGAATCGCGGGGTCGGAATCACCGAGGCACCGCCTACGCCGCCCCGCGTATTCAAGGACTGTGCGCTCCTCTGAACCATACGACTCCCCCACCTCTACGCTTGTAGGGAGAAAGCTGGCAGCGGCCTTTCGCTATGCTCGGAGAGTTCGAGCACTCTAGAGAAAAGCCGAGAACGGGTTCGCAGCAGTCTTCATTCGGGGAGCAAGAATAGAAGGCCTTGTCCCAACCCTTCCGCGGGCAGGAGTACAGTGCCGCCCCTTCGCAAGAAGGAGGTGGGCGTATGGGCTGCTACGTGTTGGGTCTCCAGGAGCTCGACCAGACGCAGGTCGCGGTCGTTGGCGGCAAGGGCGCGCATCTGGGAGAGCTTTCGCGGATCGACGGCATCCGCGTGCCGGCTGGCTTTTGCGTGACGACGGACGCCTTCCTGCGGATCATGGCGGAAGCGCCGTCGCTCGACCAGCAGCTCGTTCGGCTGTCGCGCCTGACGCTGGACGACCGGGAGCAGCTCCGCGCGCTCAGCGCTGAGATCCGCCGGACCCTCGAAGTGACCGCCATCCCTGACGAACTGGCGGCGGAAATCACCCGTCCACTCGCCCAACTCGGCGAGCAGGCCGCCTACGCCGTCCGCTCAAGCGCGACAGCGGAGGACTTGCCGACGGCCTCCTTCGCGGGCCAGCAGGACACGTACCTGAACGTCGTAGGGCCGGCGGCGATCCTCCAGCACGTCAGCCGGTGCTGGGCCTCGCTCTTCACCGAGCGGGCCGTGACCTACCGCCTGCGCAACGGCTTCGACCACCGGAAGGTCCGCATGGCAGTGGTCGTGCAGCGGATGGTCTTCCCGCAGACGGCCGGTATCTTGTTCACGGCCGACCCCATCACCTCCAACCGGAAGGTCGCCTCCGTGGAGGCCAGCTTCGGTCTCGGCGAGGCCCTGGTCGCCGGACTGGTGAACGCGGACGCCTACAAGATACGGGACGGCGAGATCATCTCCAAGGCGGTCGCCACCAAGCAGCTTGCCATCCGCGCCTCGCCGGCAGGCGGGACGCACGAACAGGCCATCGAGCCGGAGCGGCAGCGGCAGCCAGCGCTGACGGATGCGCAGGTCCTGCGGCTTGAGCAGCTGGGCCGGCGGATCGAAGCGCACTTCGGCCGCCCCCAGGACATCGAATGGTGCCGGGTCGATGATGACTTTCACATCGTCCAGTGCCGGCCAATCACCACGCTGTTCCCCATCCCCGCGGCCGGCGACCGGGAGAACCACGTCTACGTCTCCGTCGGTCATCAGCAGATGATGACCGACGCCATGAAGCCCCTGGGGCTCTCCCTGTTCCAGCTGACGGCCTTGCGGCCGATGTACGAGGCCGGCGGGAGGCTGTTCGTCGACGTCACCCAGGGCCTGGCTTCGCCAGCGAGCCGCGCGGGCCTCCTGGCGGGTCTGGGGAAATCCGATCCGCTGATCGGGGACGCGCTGCGGACCCTCCTCGGACGCGGCGACTTCATCCCGTCACTCCCGGACGCGGGTCCCGGCGGGGCGCCAGCGGTCGGCGCGCCAGCCCCGATCGAGACCGATCCGGCCATCGTCCACGAGCTGATCGGGCGCAATCAGGCCTCCGTCGCCGTCTTGAAGCGCGAAATCCAGACGAAGTCCGGAGCGGCGCTGCTCGACTTCATCCTGGCGGACATCCAGGAGCTGAAGCGGCTCTTGTTCGAGCCGCGAAGCCATCAGGTCATCATGGCGGGGATGGAGGCCACCTGGTGGATCAACGAGCAGTTGCAGGCGTGGCTGGGCGAGAAGAACGCGGCCGACACGCTCACACAGTCCGTCCCCCACAACGTCACTTCGGAGATGGGGCTGGCGCTCCTGGATGTCGCGGACGTGCTCCGCCCGCACCCGGACGTGGTGGCATTTCTCCAGCACGTCGAGGACGAGGGCTTCCTGGACGAGCTGGCCACGATCGCGGGCGGGCGGGAAGCGCGAGACGCCATCCAGGCCTGGCTCGACAAGTACGGCATGCGCTGCGCCGGTGAGATCGACATCACGAAGCCGCGTTGGAGCGAACGCCCCACCACGCTCGTGCCCATCATCCTCGGCAACATCAAGAACTTCGAACCGGGCGCTGGCGCGCGGCGCTTTGAGCAAGGGCGGCAGGAGGCCTGGAAGAAGGAACAGGAGCTGCTGGAGCGCTTGGGGGCCTTGCCGGACGGAGCGCGGAAGGCCGGAGAAGCCAAGCAGATGATCGACCGGGTCCGGACCTTCATCGGGTACCGGGAGTATCCGAAGTACGGCATCGTCAACCGCTACTGCGTCTACAAGCAGGCCTTGTTGGAAGAAGCCGAGCGCCTCGTGCAGGCCCACGTGCTTCGTGAGAAGGAAGACATCTTCCACCTCACGTTCCAGGAACTCCACGACGTCGTGCGCACGAACCAGGTGGATGACCTGCTCATCCGCCAGCGCAAGGACGCCTTCAGGTCGTATCACGCGCTCACACCGCCCCGGGTGCTCACGTCGGATGGCGAGGTCATCGCCGGGGCGTACCGACGCGACGACTTTCCGGCCGGAGCGCTGGTCGGCCTGCCGGTCTCCGCCGGGACCATCGAGGGACGGGCCCGCGTCATCCTGGACATGGCGGAGGCTGACCTCGAAGCGGGCGACATCCTGGTCACCGCCTTCACGGACCCCAGCTGGACACCCCTTTTCGTCGCGATCAAGGGACTGGTGACGGAGGTCGGAGGCCTGATGACCCATGGCGCGGTCATCGCCCGGGAGTACGGCTTGCCGGCCGTCGTGGGGGTGGAGCATGCCACCCGGCTGATCCGGGACGGGCAGCGGATCCGCGTGCACGGAACGGACGGGTACGTCGAACTCCTGCCGTAGCCGGGCCAGCCCGAGGTGGTGACTGGCGCCATCCTCCTGGTGACTGCTGTCACCGCCGGAGCGCCTGACTCGAGTCCCCCGGAGCCATCCCATCCCTGGGAAATCCACGGGTTGCGAGGTCCCTCCTGGGTGGCATGTGCGCTGCAATGAGACAGCGCACAGGCTGAACAGACTCGCCGCGACGGTCCTCCGTCGCTGCCAAGAACCCGGTGATACCCATGATCGACGTCAAGGCCACGGCCCGCTCCCACTCCATGATGCGTCCGGGCGTTGCGCAGTCCTCTTCCGTCAACCCGAGGGAACTGCTCTCGGCGGGGCCCGTTCAGGACATGGGGACTCAAGCTCTCCAGAGCCCCCGGAGCCTTCCCGCGCGAGGCTTCAGCCCTGTGGACGCGTTCGAGTCCGGTGTCATCAACAGGAGGCAGCCTACCGCCGCGCCCATGCTGGGAAATCCGGCGGACTCGATCACCTTCGCCCCCCGGGGGGCCCCCACGCAGCTCGAGGATCTTGCCCCGGCCCCGGAGGTCTCCGGTTCTGGCGTCCCCAGCGCCAATGACAAGCGGCCGGCCGGAGACAAGCGGTCGGCGGCGCAGATTGTCAACGACACCCCCGCGCTGAAGAGCCTGGGCCGCCAGAAGGACATCAAGTTCGAGCAGCTGTGCAAGCAGACGGGCATCGACCCCAAGCTTGACGTGAAGGACTCGAAGCAGAACCCCGACGCCGTCTACCGGCTGGCCAAGGTGCTGGAGTTCATCGACAGCGCCAAGGCCTCCACGGGCGGAGACCGTTCGAACAAGGTCAAGGAGGGCCAGGGCGACGGCAACATCGAGGGCATCACCAAGGATGGAGATGCGCGGCACGGCACCGAAGCCGGCATGGTCAAGGACTTCGCCGAGAAGGGGTACTCCTTCCTGGGCGAACACCAGTTGCCGACCACGAAGGACACCCACGTCAAGGCGGACGGGAGCAACAAGGACAACTTCCAGTGGGCCGCCGGCGAGGCGGGCAAGGCCCTGTGGTTCCTGCCGGCGGTCAGCAACGTCCTGACGGGAGTGGGCAACTCGGAGGGAGGCTTCAAGGGAGTCGTCGAAGGCGCCGCGACCGGTTACTTCAACACCTTGAAGGGAGCCGCGGAGGGCATGATCGGGTCCATCACGAAGGGCCGCGCCAACCCGGCCTCCCTGCTCTTCGGAGGTGCCATGGGCGCGCTGGGCAGCACCGAGGCCGCGCCGCAGCCGGTGAAGGACATCGCCAACCTGTTCTGAGCCAGGGCGGGCAACAGCGCGGTTTCAAGCAACGCGGCTCCGGAAACGCGAAGCGCCGGCAGGTCCACTCCCGGCGCTTCGCGCTCACGTCGAACGAGGCTCGCTCAGATCGTCTTCTTCCCCGGCAGGTCGAAGCGGTCGAGGTTCATCACCTTGGTCCATGCGGCGATGAAGTCCTGCACGAAGTGCGCTTCGCCGTCCCCGGCCGCGTAGACCTCCGCCAGTGCGCGCAGTTGCGCGTTCGAGCCGAAGACGAGGTCAGCGATCGTCGCCGTCCAGCGCAGCTGGCCCGTGGCGCGGTCGCGGCCCTCGAACACGTTCGGCGCCGTCTCCGAGCGTTTCCACGCGGTGCGCATGTCGAGCAGGTTGACGAAGAAGTCGGTGCTCAGCTTACCCGGGCGCTGGGTGAACACGCCGTGCTGCGTGTGGCCCACATTGGCGTCCAGCGCACGCAGGCCGCCCACGAGCGCCGTCATCTCCGGCGCGGTGAGGGTGAGCAGGCTGGCGCGGTCGATGAGCGCGGCGGTGGTCGTCGCTTCGGCGCCGGCACGGACGTAGTTGCGGAAGCCGTCGGCCGCCGGTTCGAGGACGAGGAAGGATTCGACGTCCGTCTGGTCGGCCGACGCATCCATGCGGCCCGGGGTGAAGGGCACGGTGACCTTGTGACCGGCGTCGCGCGCGGCGGCTTCGACAGCCGCGACGCCGCCCAGCACGATCAGGTCGGCCATCGACACCCGCTTGCCGTCGCCCTGCGCGGCATTGAACCGCTTCTGGGTGGATTCCAGCGTGGCGAGCACCTTCGCGAGCTCGGCGGGTTCGTTGGCCTCCCAGTCCTTCTGCGGCGAAAGACGGATGCGCCCGCCGTTCGCGCCGCCGCGCATGTCACTGCCGCGGAACGTCGACGCCGAGGCCCAGGCCGTCTTTACCAGCTGCGGTTTCGAGAGGCCGGAGGCGAGCAGCTCGGCCTTGAGCGCGGCGATGTCCGCGTCGTTGACCAGCGCATGGTCGACGGCCGGGATCGGGTCCTGCCAGAGCAGGTCCTCGGCCGGCACCAGCGGGCCCAGGTAGCGCACCTTGGGGCCCATGTCGCGATGGGTCAGCTTGAACCAGGCGCGCGCGAAGGCGTCGGCGAACCTGACCGGGTCGGCCATGAAGTCGCGCGAGATCCGCTCGTAGACGGGATCGAAGCGCAGCGCGAGGTCGGCGGTGGTCATCATCGGCGCGTGGCGCTTGCCGGGCACGTGCGCGTCGGGCACGGTGCCGGCGCCGCTGGCGCCGACGGGCTTCCACTGCTGCGCGCCGGCCGGGCTCTTCGTCAGCTCCCACTCGTAGCCGAACAGCGTCTCGAAGTAGCTCATGTCCCACTTCGTCGGCGTGGGCGTCCACGCGCCCTCCAGGCCGCTGGTGGTGGCATGCGCGCCAATGCCGCTCTCGTAGGCGTTCTTCCAGCCCAGTCCGAGCTCCTCGATGTTCGCGCCCTCCGGTTCCGCGCCCAGGTGGTGCGCCGGGCCAGCGCCGTGGCACTTGCCGAAGGTGTGGCCACCGGCGACGAGCGCGACGGTCTCCTCATCGTCCATCGCCATGCGCGCGAACGTCTCGCGGATGTCGCGCGCGGAGGCGGCTGGATCGGGGCGGCCGTTCGGGCCTTCTGGATTGACGTAGATCAATCCCATCTGCACGGCCGCCAGCGGATTCGAGAGCTCGCGCTCACCGCTGTAGCGCTCATCGCCGAGCCAGGTGGACTCCGGGCCCCAGTTGATGGGCTGCGGCTCCCACACGTCCTCGCGGCCGCCGCCGAAGCCGAACGTCTTGAAGCCCATCGACTCCAGCGACACGTTGCCCGCGAGGATCATGAGGTCGGCCCATGACAGCTTGCGGCCGTACTTCCGCTTGATCGGCCACAGCAGGCGGCGCGCCTTGTCGAGGTTGCCGTTGTCGGGCCAGCTGTTGAGCGGCGCGAAGCGCTGTTCGCCCGAGCGCGCGCCGCCACGGCCGTCGAAGATGCGGTAGGTGCCCGCCGCGTGCCACGCCATGCGGATGAAGAACGGGCCATAGTGGCCGTAGTCGGCCGGCCACCAGTCCTGCGAGTCGGTCATCAGCGCGTGCAGGTCCTTGATCACCGAGTCGAGCGGGAGCGCCCGGAACTCCGCCGCGTAGTTGAAGTCCTCGACCATCGGGTCCGACAGCGAACCATGCTGGTGCAGCATCGCGAGGTTGAGCTGGTCGGGCCACCACTGCGTGTTCGTGCGGGCGCGGCGGGGGCCATGCGCAACCGGGCATTTCGATTCGTCGTTCATGCGGGTCTCCTCAACGGGTTGCGCCGTTCAACCGGCGACGATGGCGGCGACAGCGCGATGCGCCCATCTGCACGCGGCGGACGCCATGGGTGTCGAAAAAGTAGCCCTGCGTCGCGGTCACCGGAAATCGATTGTTCGGAGGGGTCCAAGAGTCGTTTGCTATCGAACCCCAGCGAGGAAGGCAGGCACATGACGGATCAACTCAAGACGGCAGGAGCGGCGGCCTCCAAACTCATCAGCGGGAGGATCGCCGAACTGGGAGACTGGAGAGGCGATACCCTCGCGAGGATGCGCGCCCTCATCCAGGAGGCCGACCCGGAAGTCCTGGAAGAGTGGAAGTGGATGGGGACCCCGGTCTGGTCCCACGACGGGGGCATCTGCACGGGAGAGTCGTACAAGGAGAAAGTGAAGCTGACCTTCTTCAAGGGGGCTTCCTTGAAGGATCCTTCCAAGCTCTTCAACTTGAGCCTTGATGGGAACACAAGGCGCGCCATCGACATTCACGAGGATGAGGAGATCGACGCGGATGCGTTCAAGGCGCTCATCCGCGCGGCCGTCGCTCTCAATACTTCTGGCGGAAAGAAGCCCACGAAACGCAAGCCCCGCGCTCCCTGAAGCGAAGTCCATGCCGGAGGGAATGAGAACCGCTCCCTTTGATGGCAGCAGGGGCGCGGTAGGCTGCCGGGTTCACGCCAGCAGCAATCTCCACCGTGGTCCGGAGCCTTGCCACCACAACGTCTTCGCCTTCGGCGCACTCGACTGGCGCGCGGCCTTCCAGCGCTACCAGGACAACAACTCCCAGGCGCAGGTGCGCGCTGCTCGCGGGCGCCCTCGCGTCTGGCTCCAGTTCCTGGATCTTGTACCGCGTGTCCGTGAGCGCCACCTGGACGCGCTCGGGCTCGGCCCGGACCTCCGTGCAGGAACGGCCTCCGGGTTCCTGGACACGTTCCAGGTGCCGCACCTCCCCGCCGAAGGCCTGGCTCCGGGGGATGGAGGCCGAACATGTCGATCCACCCATCGCTCGGCGAGGGCACCTGACGGATGATGCGGCCATGGGTCTGGCCCTGCATCGATATGGAAGGGCCGCGTTGGGGCTGCTGCTCCTCGCGGCCCCCGGCCGTGCCCAGGCGGCCGCGCCCCTCACCTCCTTCTCGCTGGAGCGCCTGGAGGTGAACCCGGGCCTGGGGGCGCTGACGCTCGGGAACGGCGAACTGCTGGCCCCGGGGTCGCTGCGCGTGTCCCTGCTGGGGCACTACCAGCGGGCCCCCCGGGTCTTCCACGTCGACGGACAGGACGCATCCCTCCTCCGCTACCGGACCACCGGGCTGCTGGCGCTGGCGGTCGGCGTGCTGCCGTGGCTCGAGTTGCAGGGGCAGCTCCCCGTCGTCGTGAGGCAGCGGGGCGACGACCTGACCGCGTCCCAGGGAATCGCCTCTCCCTCGCGCAGCGGGCTGGGCGCGCCCCGGTTCGACGCCCGGTTGGGATTGCTGGGCAGGCCCTCCCCAGAGGCGCTCCACCTGGCGCTGGACCTGGGCGTCCGGTTGCCCGTGGGCGCTTCAGGCGCGCTGGTGCGGGACAGCGGTTTCAGCGGCTGGGGGCGGCTGCTCCTGGGCAAACAGCTGGGATGGGTGTCACCCGCGCTGGAGGCGGGGGTGCTCCTGCGCCCTTCCGTCTCGCCAGCTTCGAGCACGGATGTGAGCGACAGCGTGGGCAGTGAGCTCCAGGTCGGCGCGGGGCTGACGGTGGGGCGGACGCTGCGCGGGGAGGTCTCCGCTCGCGGCGCGTACGCCTGGGAGCAGCAGCGCATGCGGGGCGAGGTGCTGGGAGGCCTGCGCTATGCGTTCGCGCGGTGGCTGGAGGGCTTCGCGCTGGGCGGAGTGGGTCTGGGCGACGCGCCGGGCACGCCGACCTTCCGGGTGCTCGCGGGCCTGGCCTTCTTCAGCGGACCGGCCCCGCGACCTCCGCCGGAGAACATCGTCTACGAGCTGGTCACCGCCCTGCCCCGCGCCCCGGCTGAAGCACCCATCGAGGAGCCGCTCCCGCCCGCTCCCCCTCCTCCTCCCGAAGCCGTGCCCGAACCGGAGACAGACACGGATGGGGATGGCGTGCCCGACGCGCTGGACGCCTGCGTCCAGGAGCGGGGCACCCGGGAACAGTCCGGCTGCCCTGCCGGCACGCGGCCCCTGGTCACCCTCACCCGGGAGCGGCTGCTCCTGCATGGACAGGTGTTCTTCGAACCCGGCGCAACAACGCTGACGGGTGCCTCGCGTGTGCTGGACCAGCTGGCGCGGGTGCTCCTGGAGCATCCCGAGCTCCCGCGCGTGAGCATCGAAGGCCACACGGACACGGGAGGCTCCGACGCCGTCAACCAGCGGCTGTCCCTGGCGCGCGCCGAGGCGGTGCTCCGCTACCTCGTGCAGAAGGGCGTGCCCTCCTCGCAACTGGAGGCCCGGGGCTTCGGTGCCCGCCGGCCGACGAGCACCAATGCCACCCAGGAAGGCCGCGAACAGAACCGCCGCGCGGAGCTGCGCCTGCTCATTGGCGAACCCGCGCCCCCTCCGCCCTCACCGACCCAGGCGCCCCCCGACTGAGGCGGACGCCCGGTCTTCCCTGCTCACAGGGTGTGACAGCGCAGGGACTTCGGCGGGGACAGGAGGGTTGGGCCTGTCCTCATTGTCAGAAGGTGGTGAAGCTCGCGTATTCGCCCGGCTGGAACGTCCGCAGCGTGCCGAGCGCGATCGGCTGTCCGCTGCAGTCATCGGTCCAGTAGGCGACCACGTTTTCGACGTTGCTCCATCCAACGAGAGCACTGGCATTGGCCGGGAACGGCTGGCAATTGCCGTCGGGGTTCGGGAAGTTCGCCACGACGGTGGAGACCTCCTTGATGCTGTTCATCTGGACAGACGGGCGGCCGAAGTACGCCTCCATGGCCTCGGGAGCCATCTGGTTCCGGAGTCGCCGTCGCCGAGGGTCGGCTTCGGCCTCGGCGCGCTGAACGGCCTGTTCTCTGCCCGCGGCCTCCGCGCCGCCGGGGACGCACGCGCAGTGAGTGCCCAACGCGCCGCGACATGCGCCCGGGTTCTCGGCTTCTCACGTCCTTGGAACGAGGCACGCAACAAACAGCGCCCTCCCCCGACAATGTAGGCAAGTCCCCCTCAGCCTCACTCGGTTCTCCCCCCCGAGGTCCCTTCATGGTCCAGGTCAAGCGTCCTTCCAGCCCCACGTCGCTCCCCCAGACGCGGGTCGCTTCGGAAGCCTCCACCCTGTCCAGGCCCTCGAAGGGCGCCAACACCCTGAGGACGGGCGACAGCTTCACCACGGCCGCTCCGGCGGGTGCGCAGCGGGGCAATTCGCTCTCGCAGGTGAACAGCCTGCGCCTGCCCATCCCCTGGCCGGGCAAGGGCGAGGCGGACAAGATCGGTTGGATCCAGAAGGCGTATCCGCCGGCGAAGGACTCCACGGCGGAGTTCCAGAAGCTCAACCAGGCAGTGCGCGCGGGCCAGGACGTGATGCCGCCCGAGGCCAAGGACTGCGTGTTCCTGGCGGTGGGCGGGCTGTTGTCGGAAGCGGCTCCCAAGGAGATCTACTTCGACAAGAACCTGGACGCGCTGGAGGCCCAGGGCCTTCAGGTGGGCCGGGTGCCCGTGGACACGGACATGGGCGTTGAGCACAACGCGGCCATCGTCCGGCAGGCGGTGCTCGAAGCCGCCAAGAACGGCAAGCAGGTGGTGCTGATGGGCCACAGCAAGGGCGGCCTGGACTCCGCGGCGGCCCTGGCGCTGTACCCGGAGCTCAAGGAGCACGTGCGCGCCCTGGTCACGATCCAGTCGCCGTACGGCGGCTCGCCCATGGCGCAGGACCTGCTGGACAACCCGCTGGTGCGCTACGGGGTGGGCGGCGCCATCGAGGCCATTGGCGGCAGCATCCAGTCCGGTGAGGACCTGACGTACGACTCGCGCAAGAAGTTCCTGGCCGAGCACCCGATGCCCGCGGGCATCCCCACCGTGTGCATGGCCTCCACCACCTCCAACCCCACCTCGCCGCTGTTCGTCGCCGAGGAGTACATGCAGCAGCGCTACGGCGTGAAGTCGGACGGCCTGGTGCTCCCGCAGGACGCGTTCATCCCCGGCTCCAAGTCCGTGACCCTCCAAGGGCTGGATCACCTCGATTCGACGGGGACGACGCTGAACCCGTTCAAGCCCTACCAGCCCGGGGACCTGACCCTCTCGCTGGTGGCGATGGCCTTGAACATGCCCAAGGGCGGCTGAGAAACGGACTCAGGGCAAGGCGGTGCGCGGCGCCCACGCACCCCGTGAGGCCCCGCGCATAGATTCGGGTCCGTGAGCCTCTTCCCGACCGCCCTCCCCCCTTCCGAAGCCATCCCCTTGCGCGGAGGGCCCGCGCTGCGCTGGGGCGTGCTCGCGCCCGGACGGATCGCGGGAGGCTTCGTCTGGGCCCTGCATCAGCACACCGACCAGCGCGTCCACGCGGTCGCCTCGCGCTCCGCCGAGCGCGCCCGGCACTTCGCCGCGACCTACGGCATCCCGAGCGTCCACGAGTCCTACGAGCAGCTCGTCACCGATCCCCACGTCGACATCGTCTACGTGGCGTCGCCCCACAGCGAGCACAAACGCCAGGCCCTGCTCGCCATCGCCGCCGGCAAGCACGTCCTCGTGGAGAAGCCTCTCGCGCTCGACGCTGGCGAGGCCCGCGACATCGCCCGGGCCGCTCGTGCCGCGGGTGTCTTCGCCATGGAGGCGCTGTGGTCGCGCTTCCTGCCCCAGACCCTGCTCATCGAACGACTGCTGCGCGACGGGGTGCTCGGAGACCTCCGGCTCGTCATGGCGGACTTCGGGGGCCACTTCGACTTCGAACCCGAAGGCCGCGTCTTCAACCCCGCGCTCGGCGGCGGCGCCCTGCTCGACATCGGCATCTATCCCATCTGGCTCGCGCACTTCGCGCTCGGCCCGCCCCCAAGGGTGCACGCGACAGGCTCCCTCACCCAGACAGGCGTGGATGGACAGGTGGCCCTCGTCCTCTCCTACGCCACGGGTGCCCAGGCGCTGCTGCACACCACCCTCTTCGCCGAAACGCCCCAGGAAGCCGTCATCGCGGGCACGCACGCGCGCCTCCAGATCGACTCGCGCTTCTTCACCCCCGGCGGCTTCACGTTGAAGGCCGCGAGGTCGGACCAGCGGCTGCGCTGGACCGACCCGTCCGGCATCCACGGTAGCGAAGGCCTCGCCTATCAGGCCGCCGCGGTCGCACGACACATCGCCGAGGGACTCACGGAGTCGCCAATGCATACGCTCGCGCACAGCATCGCCGTGCTCGAAACCATCGACGCGGCGCGCGGGCAGATGGGTGTCTCCAGCCGCTCCGGCTGACCCGGCCGCTGAATCAAACAGGAGCAACCGCCGGGGTTCTTCACCCGTTCGTCGGACTCGCGTATTCAATACATCGCAGGTCATCTTGAACGGGCTGGCCATGTCTGAGTATACGGGGAGTCGGAGCAAGTCCCTGAAGGTGTTGTTCGAAGAGCAACCCAAATCCTCGCCGTTCGACGCCCGGAAGCGGCCAGCGGTGAGCGCACCGTTCAAGAAGCCGCCTCCGCAGCAGTCAGTGCTCCTCAAGCGCCTCGTCAGGGTCCACCCCATCGACAGCATCCTGATGGGCACTTCGGGCGGTGTCGCCTTCGTGGAATCGGCCAGCCAGCAGGCATTGAGCCAGGGCTTCACCCAGCCCGCGGACGTCCACAACTACCTCGACCTGATGGTCATGTTCGGGCACCGGTTCGACGTCGATCCCCAGCTCCCCTGGGTGAGTTCGGCGCTGAGCAGGAAATCGATGTCAGCGCTCTTCGACAGCGCTCTCGGCTATCTCGGTGTCATCTCCGGGGAGACCGGCCAGCTCTACATCAAGGCGTTGCTCCGGACGCGGAAGTGCATCCCTGCGTCCCTCGTGGACAAGATCTGCGGCTCCCCGGGCGAGCTGGCCATGCTGCTCGCGACCCTCCACCCCGAGAAGTGCAAGGTGATGAGGTCGCAGATCCCGGACCTGTTCGCGCTCGCGCAGGCGCTCACGGCGCAGCACAGCAAGGGCGTGCGGACGCTCTATCCCGTGCTCATGTTCCTGCTGGGGAGCCACTTCGAGACCGACCCGCGGTACGCGTGGGCCGCGGAGCTCCTGCGAGACTCCGGAACCAGCGAGCCACTTCGATACAAGAGGCTCCACGAGGAAGCCTTGTCGCAGCTTCACCTCGCGCTCCGGGCGAGCAGCGGGATTGAGTCGCTCGTAGCGGAGGTCGGCTGACATGGGCTGTTGTTTTGGCAGGAGGCGGGCCGCGCGACTGCGGCGCGTGCCGCAGGAACCGGTTGTGCTCGAGCGTCCGTGGGAGACGAATCCCTGGGCGACCCAGCGCGTGTGGGAGCACGACGGGGGCGATCCCGGCAATACCTTCCGCATCCTGGCTGTGTTCATGAGCGACTGTGCGTTCAACGAGGACCAGTTCGAGCGAATCGACCGGGACGTGCTCATTGGCAACATCCGGCGGTGCGTCGACGAGATGAACGATGCCTTCGCGCGCAGCGGGGTCGGCGTGCGAGGGAACCTCGTATCCGTCGTGCAGCTCGCGGCCCCTGGGCCCTTCCTGCCCACCGGCATGTACAGGGACGCACTGCTCGGGGAGCCCGCCAACGAGCAGGAGCGCGACGATCGATTGCAGGGGATAACGCCCCCAGAGCTCGTGGAGCACTATGGAGACCTGCGGAGGCTCTGCGGGGGGCTCCGAGCGGAGCATGAGGCGCACGTGGTCCTCCTCGTGACCGGAGGCGGAGGGGACCCCATCGCCGGTGCCCTTGGCGCCACGCACAGGGCCAACGCCTTCGTGGTCGTGCCGCACACCAAGCTGCTGGAGGATTTCACGCCAGCGCATGAGATTGGCCACCTCTTCGGCTGCGAGCACAACCGGGAGTCCGTCAGGGTGCGCGCCCATGCGTCGTGTTATGGCTTCGTCACGCCTTACTGGCGAACGATCATGGCGTACAATCCCCACCACGATCGCGACCTGCCAGTCATCGGGCACTTCAGCAATCCCGCCGTGGACCACGACGACGAAGCGCACGGCCCATTGGCCACGGGCGCGGCGAATGCGAACAACGTCGCCCAGATCAATCTGTATACCCCGACGATCCTCGGACTCCGCGGCTGAGCTCGGGCTGGGCGTGGAGCATGACGGCCAGGTCCAGCGCCTCCGGTTGAATGAACGCACTGGGGATGCTCAACGCCCACCTTCTGCCCGCCATCGCAGGGCCGGCAAAGCCGTACCCTGGAGGGCCTGGCGCGCGTGGTGGTGTGCGTGATGCTCCGATGCAATGACTGTTCTCGGCCTGTCGCCGCCCGGTGGCCGCGCTGTCGCGGGTGTCACGCGGTCCAGCACCGGCCCTACGGTACGTCGGTCGCCATCCTGGATGCCTGGCTGGACACGCTTCGCAACTTCGGTGCGAGCCTCTGCTTCCCGCTCCTCGGCGCCGCGGTGGCCCTGCACGTCAACGACCATCCGCTCCCCGCCGTGCTGCTGGGCCTCTACGCGGGACTGCTGCTGGCAAGCCACCTGCTGCTGCCCTGTTTCACCCTGACGTGGCACATCGCGCAGGGACTGTGGGGGGTGGGGGTGCTCGCGAGCCTTGCCCTCCTCCCGCTTGGATTCGCGGAGGTCGCGGTGTTCGCCGTGACGCCGGCCCTGGTCGCGGCCGCCATGTGGCGGTGGAGAAAACGGGACGCCCAGGATCGTCGCGCTCATGAGCCAACTGGGGCACTGAAGCGCGCCCGGCTCGGTTCAACAGGCGCTCAGAGATTCCTTTCCAGGAAGACTCGCCTCCCCGCCCCGCCTTGAAAGCGGATGAACCGCGCCCCCGAATTGGAGTAGGAGCACCTTCATGGACTCGCGGCGACGGCACGGGTACTGAGGCATGACGGCGACTCGGGCTCGCTGGCGACGCGCCAGCATCGCGGGATGGCTGACCCTCACCTTGTGCGGTGTCACCGCGGGGGTGCGAGCGTCCACCGTCGCCCCGGCGCCGCCTCGCAAGCACCTGTCGGACGCCGAGCGGGTCCAGGTGGGCAGCGCCGCCGCCGCCCAGGAGCCCGCGTGGCGCGACCAATCGCTGCACAACTTCCCGGGAGACGCCTGGTCGCAGGACGATGACTTCAGCGCGTCGGAGCGCTCCTGGGTGGTGGGGGAAGCACAGCGCCGGGACGTGCCCGTGGAAGAGGTCTTCCGCGCCATCGACGAGGAGCTGCACTCCAGCGGTCCGGTCCGGCCCCCGCGCAAGGCCACGACGGCGCCTTGCAAGCCGCGCGCGTTCTACGACTGACGTACGCATGAGTCCTACTCCCTCCACGCTGCTCCGGGTCCTGCACCGCATCGCCACCACGGCGGGCGTGCGCCTGGGGCTCTTCGGCCTGCTCGCGCTCGTGGCCGCGTGGCAGCCGCTGTCGCAGGTGGGACAGACGAACGACTTCCGCGACTCGCACCTCCTGCACTCCTACGAAGAGGCGGGCGCCCGCACCGTGGCGATGTATGGGCAGGCGCCCCTGTGGAATCCGTGGACGTGCGGCGGCCAGTACGCCCTGGGCAGCCCGCAGACCCGCGTCGCCTCACCCACGCTGCTGCTCTCCGCCGCGCTGGGCTCGCACCGCGCGGAAGCCGTGGTGCTGTGGCTCTTCCTCCTCATCGGCATGGAGGGCTGCTTCCGCTTCGCGCGACAAAGCACGGGCTCCGCGGCGGGGGCGCTCATCGCCGCGCCCCTCTTCGGACTCGCGGGTTTCACCGCGCACGCGTGGTCGCTGGGGTGGCTCAACTTCGCGGGCTTCCTGCTGCTGCCGTGGCTGCTGTTCGGCGCGCGGCGGGCGGCGGAGGGGCACCTGGATGGCGCGGCGTGGGTGGCCGGAGGCTTCGCGCTCCAGCTCGGCTTCGGCAGCTCGTACCCTGTTCCCATGAGCGCGCTGTTCGTCGCGCTGGAGGCGGTGCGCACGCTGGCGTCCCGGCCCCTGCGGCGTAGCGGCCGGTGGCGCGCGGGGGTGTGGGCGCTCGGAGCCACGGCCCTCTTCACCCTGGGCGCGGGCATGTTCCGCCTGTGGCCCATGGTGGAGACGATGCGCGCGGCCCCTCGCCTCATGGCGGGCACCCCGGGCCACTCGCTGGAGACGGTGGGGCGCGAGCTGTTCCAGTTCCCCAGCAACGCCGACGTGGGACACTTCTTCTTCGTGCCCGGAGCCCTCGTCTTCGTGCTGGGCGCCGTGCTGGCTCGCCGCCGGGCCGCGCACCCCGCCGTGCTCGCGGGACTCTGCCTCTGGCTGGCCACGGGCTACGCAGCGAAGCCCTCGCTGTTCGCCGCGCTCCGGTTGCTGCCCGTCTTCGGAACGCTTCGCTATCCCGAGCGCTTCCTCGTCCCCGCCGGACTCTTCCTCGCGGAGCTGACCGCGCTGGGGTTCGCGGCGTTGTTGATCCGCTCGTCGCGCGGACGCGCGTGGAAGTGGGCTTCGGGGGCGGCGTGCGCCCTGGCGGTGGCGGGCATCGTCGTCCAGGTCATCGGCTTCAGCGTGCTCGCCAGCCGCGTGACGCTGGTGCCCACGCCCATCGCCGAGGACCAGCCCTTCGCCCAGGCCCGAGGCAACCGCTGGGCCCAGGGCTACTTCCTCCCGCTCAACCGGGGTTCCATCGCCTGCGGCGAGGCGTGGCCCGTCCCCATGTCCGAGCGCCTCCGGGGCGACCTTCCGCAAGAGGAGTACCTGGAGGACCCGCGCGCCGGCACCGCGCGACGGGTGACGTGGACGCCCAACCGGCTCGAAGTGGACGTGGACGCGAAGCGGCCCACCGCGCTGCTCATCAACCAGAACTGGCATCCGGGCTGGAAGTCCTCGGTCGGAGAGGTCGTCTCGCGCGACGGGCTGCTCGGCGTGACGCTGCCCGCGGGCCAGCACCGCGTGGAGCTGCGATTCCTGCCCCGGTCGGGACTGGGAGGGACCGCCGTGTCGGTGCTCGCGTGGGGGGCCTTGGCGCTTCTGGCCTGGGCTCCGCGACGGCGCGGGCGCTCCTCCTTGTGGCCGGGGCCCGGGGCCGTGGTGGTGGCCGCCCTGCCGCTGGTGGCGATGGGCGCCATGCTGGTGGCGTGGCGCGAACCGGAGGCGATGCCCGTGCTGCGCAACGCGGACGGGTCGCTGCTCGGGACGGCGGAGCTCCCCCCTGACGCGCGGCTCATCCACGGGACCTTCGAGCGGCCCGTGGAGCTGGTGGCGGCCCAGGTGCCGTCCGCTCCCGACGCACGCGGCATCGTTCCGCTGGTCCTCTACTGGCAGGTGGAGGGGAAGGTGCCCCGCTCGGTCGGAATCTGGGTGCACGTCTCCGGTCCCGGGGAACGCAAGACCGCCGACCATGCCGTCGTGGGAGGCACCTTCTTCTTCCGCGATGCCCCCCGCCGCGCGCTGCTGCGCGATGCGTTCGCCCTGTCCGCGAAGGACTGGGAGCCGGGTGAATGGAAGGTGCTGGTGGGCCTCTGGTACGCCGGCGGCGACGGCGAGCGCCTCAAGGCCTTCACCGACGACGGCACGCCCGTGCCCGAGGACCGCTTCGAGTTGGGCACCATTACCGTGCCGCCCAAGCCCTGAGGCCCCTTCAGCCTTCGCGCCTCACGCGGGATGCATCACTGGGGCTGTGGCGCCGCGCCCGTGGAAGGCGAAGCCGGCTGCGCCTCCTCCTCCAGGGTCACGGGCGAATTCAACGTCCAGGAGTAGGAGTAGACCGATCCCAGCAACCGGTAGGCCGCGCGCTTTCCGCAACCCGAGACCCCGACCGTGACGGGGTCCAACTGGGTCGTTGTGAGGTTCGCCCGCTCACACGCCAGATCGAACTCCGCACGGCCCTTCACATCCGGAACCCAGGCGCACTGGCCCATCTTGCAGCGCAGTTCGTAGGTCGTGTCGGCGTCGCAGCCACTCATTTGATACTGGTTCTCACCCAGATAGGTCGGCGTCAGCTCCTCGGTACATTTGAGGTCCTTGGCGGCGAGCTTCTCCAGGTTCGCATAGCGCTTCGCGTTCATGGACGGCCCCATTCCGGACAGGTCCACCTTGGAGTTGCTCCGGCTTCCACCGCAGCCCACCACCAGGAACGCCACGCCCAGGCCCGTCATCGACAATAGAGAGAGGTTCATGGGCGCCCATCTACCACACACCCGCGGCCCCTCTCGCATCTGCTCAAGTCATACTAGACTTCTCAATGCCGTCCACGTCTGACCAGGGAATCCAAATGAACCCGACATAATTTATGTCCGGCGCGGACCGGCGGGTTCCGTCAGCGCTTTGGCTTGTAGCGCAGCCACAGCAGGTCGCCCCGGCGCTTCTCGAAGGAGACCAATCGGAGGGGTTGGGCCGCGCCCTTCCCCTCGCTCGCATCGAAGAGCGAGGGCGTCCCGACGGAACCATCCACGAGGGGCGCCACGAGCACGCTCACTTCGTCGATGAGTCCGGCAGCCAGGAACGAGCCGTTTATCTTCCCTCCGCCTTCGAGCAGCAGCTTCTTGATGCCGAACGCCTTCCGGAGCTTGCCCAACACCTGCTCCAGGTCGAGCCGCGTCTTGCCACCGAACAGGTAGGAGACGCCCCGGGCCTGGAGGAAGGCCAGGTAGTCGTCCGAGACCTGCTCGGTGAGGACGGTGATGACATGCTCGCCATCGATGTCGTTCGACTTCCAGGTGAGCTTGCCGGACGGATCCAACGCGATGGCGTAGGACTCCGCGTCATGCGGCGCGACGAAGTCCGTCCGCGGAATCGGCCGCGACACCTTGCGCACGGGCACCTTCGCCTTGCCGGCGTAGGGCTCCATGGAGATGCGGCCAATCATCCAGGCGTCGGCCTTGAACTTCCGGGCCGTGCGCTCGTACTCCGCCAACGCGCTGGAGGACAGCTTCCAGCCCTTCGTGACAATCCTCCCGTCCAGGGATGGGACCATGTGGCAAATCACATACGGCCGCTTCACTCGACGCATCTTCCGCCTCCCGGTCCTTCGTCATCCTGGGGGATTTCCGGCCGGATGTCGCGCCGGGAACTGGCGGCGGACGGGATGCGCTACGCTCCCCCAGGAAGAGGTCGCCTCGAAGGCCGGCCCGGAGGAAGCTTGAGCCCGCACACCGCGCGTCGACTCCTTCCGGCCCTGGCCCTTGGACTCCTGCTCTGGGACTGCAAGGGTTCCACTCGCGGGCCGGAGGGCACGACCCGACAGGAGACCTCCACCATGTCCCTGACCTGGATGACCGTTCCCGCCACGGACGCGCGGATCCAATACGTCGGCCGGACGTACCGCTCCAGCACCGGGGTTGTCTTCTCCCATCCGGGCGTGACGGTGCGCGCGCGCTTCTGGGGGGACGCCCTGCGCATGCGGCTCGACGACGCGGGCATGGGCGGCGAGGTGGGCACCAACCACTTTGACGTCTCGATTGACGGCGCCCCGCCGACCCGGCTCGCCGTGCGGAGCGGTGAGGCCACCTACCCGCTCGCCCCAGCGCTGGAGGTCGGCCTCCACACGGTGGAGCTCCTCAAGCGCACCGAATCCATCGTGGGCCCCAGCAAGCTCGTCGCGTTGGAAGTCCATGGCGAGTTGCGGGAGCCGCCGGCCCGCCCGGCGCTCCGGATGGAGTTCATCGGGGACTCCATCACCTGTGGCTACGGCACTGACGTCGCGTTCATCCCGGAGTCACGTTCCTGGAGGGCCCCCACCTTCACGTCGAAGCACCAGAATCCCAGACGGACCTATGCGTGGCTCACCGCCATGGACCTGGGCGCGGAGCCCGTCTTCGTCTGTTATTCGGGCCATGGCGTCTACCGCAACCTGGATTTGACTACGTCCGGACTGCTGCCCGCTCTCTATGAACTCGCGGTGCCAGAACATCCCGCTGCGTGGGAGTTCACGGAGGGCTCTCCTGGGGTGATTGTCATCAACGTCGGCACCAATGACATCCTCGCCGGCAGTGGCACCGACTTCGTCCTCCCGGACGAGGCCGGCTTCAAGGCCGCCTACCGCGCGTTCCTCCAGCGGCTGCGGACACTCCATCCCCGCGCGCACATCGTGTGCACGCTCGGCAGCATGACGGATGGATCCAAGAAGCTCGAAAGGAACGGCGTGGTGAAGTCCGTGCACATCGGGGACTGGATCACCGGACTCGTGGAGGAACAACGCCGCGCCGGGGACACCCGCATCCACCGCCACGTGATGGCTGAACAGGACCCCGCCACCGATGGCGTCGCGGAGGACTGGCATCCTTCCGCCGCCACGCACCGGAAGATGGCGGAGTCCCTGACGCGGTTCATCCGGGACGTCGTGCTGCCTTGAGCCGGGCCCCGATGCGCGCGGCTCGGAGTCGTCCAGCCCCTGGCCCCCCTGGCTACCAGCCGCAGTTCGTCGCGGGAATCATGCCCTGATGGACGCCGCCAGTGCCGGCCGACTCGCCCCAGACGAACGAGGGGCTGTTTCGCCGCGATTCGAAGAAGCAGCCCAGTTGGTAGTTCACGGCCCCCACCGAGCGCGCCCACTCGGCGCACGTCTGGGGATTCCAGCTCGCGGGCACGTTGATGGAGTCCCGCCAGTTGTCGGGAACCACCGCGCTGCAGACCTTCTGGCCGCCCGCGCGCCCTGGAGACGGCGGCCGGGTGCCCTGCGCGGTGGCGGCCCCTCCCAGGAGCACCGCTGCAACCACCCACGCCGCATGCATCCTCTTCCACTGAGCCTGAGCCGCCAAGGTCCTACTCCTTCAGAGGGGCCGGAGCGTTCCGGGCCGTGTCTGTCGGTAAGGACGACAGCGCGGTTCATTCAAGGCCCTGGCAGGAACACCTCAGCGGACGTAGGCCGCGAGGTGCTTGCCGGTCAGCGTTGCCTTCGCCGCGACCAGGTGGGCCGGGGTGCCTTCGAAAACAATCCGCCCGCCGTCGTGGCCCGCGCCCGGCCCCAGGTCGATGATCCAGTCGGCGTGCGCCATCACCGCCTGGTGGTGCTCGATCACGATGACCGACTTGCCGGAGTCGACCAGCCGGTCCAGCAGCCCGAGCATCTGCTCGACGTCAGCCAGGTGCAGTCCGGTGGTCGGCTCATCGAGCACGTAGACGCCGCCGTCAGCCCCCATGTGCGTCGCGAGCTTCAGCCGCTGCCGCTCGCCACCCGACAGCGTGGTCAGCGGCTGGCCGAGCCGCAGGTAGCCCAGCCCGACGTCGCTCATGCGCGTCAGGATGGCGTGCGCGGCCGGCGTATGTGCCTTGCCGGCGCCGAAGAAGGCGACCGCATCCTTCACGGGCAGGTCGAGCACTTCGGCGATGTTGAGCCCGCCGAGCCGGTACTCCAGCACCGCCGCCTGGAACCGCCGGCCCTCGCATTCCTCGCAGACCGTGGCGACACCCGCCATCATCGCCAGGTCGGTGTAGATCACCCCGGCGCCGTTGCAGACCGGGCATGCTCCCTCCGAGTTGGCGCTGAACAGGGCGGGCTTCACGCCGTTGGCCTTCGCGAAGGCCTTGCGGATCGGCTCCAGCAGGTCGGTGTACGTCGCCGGGTTGCTCCGCCGCGACCCGCGGATCGGGGCCTGATCGACCGACACCACTCCATCCTTGCCCGACACCGAGCCGTGGATCAGCGAGCTCTTTCCCGACCCGGCCACGCCGGTCACCACCACCAGCACGCCAAGCGGGATGTCGACATCGACCTTCTGCAGGTTGTGGGCGCTGGCCCCGCGCACCTTCAACACTCCCGACGGCTTTCGCACCGACGGCTTCAAGGCGGCCCGGTCGTCCAGGTGCCGCCCGGTGAGCGTGCCGCTGGCCCGCAGCCCGGCGACGGTGCCCTCGAACACCACCTCGCCACCGGCGGTGCCTGCTCCGGGGCCAAGGTCGACGACGTGGTCGGCGATTTCGATCGCCTCCGGCTTGTGCTCGACGACCAGCACGGTGTTGCCCTTGTCGCGCAGCCGCAGCAGCAAGCCGTTCATCCGCTGGATGTCGTGCGGGTGCAGCCCGATGGTCGGCTCGTCGAACACATAGGTCACGTCGGTGAGCGACGAGCCAAGGTGTCGGATCATCTGGATGCGCTGTGACTCGCCGCCCGACAGCGTCCCCGACGGCCGGTCAAGGCTGAGATAGCCCAGCCCAATCTCCACGAACGAATCAAGCGTCCGCAGCAGCGTCGCCAGCAGCGGCGCGACGGACGGCTCCTTCAGACCGCGCACCCACTCGGCCAGCTCGTTGATCTGCATCGAACAGGCTTCGGCGATGTTGACCTTCTTGATCCTGGAGGACCGGGCGGCCTCGTTGAGCCGGGTGCCGCCGCACTCGGGACAGGTGGTGAACGTCACTGCCCGCTCCACGAACGCACGGATGTGAGGCTGCATCGCATCCACGTCCTTGCTCAGGAACGACTTCTGGATCCGCGGAACCAGCCCCTCGTAGGTCAGGTTCATGCTCTCGAACTTCACCTTGGTCGGCTCCCGGTACAGGAAGTCGTGGAGCTCCTTCTTGGTGTACTTCCGGATCGGCTTGTCCGGGTCGAGGAAGCCCGAGGCCGCGAAGATGCGCACCTGCCAGCCGTCGACGGTGTAGCCCGGGATGGTGAGCGCGCCCTCGGAGAGCGACTTCGTGTCGTCGTACAGCTGGGCCAGGTCGATATCGTTCACCGAGCCCATGCCCTCGCAGCGCGAGCACATGCCGCCGTTGACCGTGAACACGCGCTTCTCGGTCTTGCCTCCGCCCTTCTCGACGGAGATCTGCCCGACCCCGCGGACCGACGGGACGTTGAACGAGAAGGCGTTGGACGAGCCGACGTGCGGCTTGCCAAGGCGGCTGAACAGCACCCGCAGCATCGCGTTGGCGTCGGTCGCCGTGCCCACCGTCGAGCGGGAGTTGGCGCCCATCCGCTCCTGGTCGACGATGATCGCGGTCGTCAGCCCTTCCAGGACGTCGACCTCGGGCCGCCCCAGCGTCGGCATGAACCCTTGCACGAACGTGCTGTAGGTCTCGTTGATCATCCGCTGCGACTCCGCCGCGATGGTGCCGAACACCAGCGACGACTTACCCGAGCCCGAGACACCGGTGAACACCGTGAGCCGCCGTTTGGGCAGCTCGATGCTCACGTCCTTCAGGTTGTTTTCCCGGGCACCCCGGACGCGGATCAGGTCGTGGCTGTCCGCGGGATTCTGGCTGGGGGCGGGCTTGCGCTGCGTCATGGCGGAGGGCACCAACGGTGGGCGGGTGGGTAGCTTGGGAGTCAGGCTACGTCGTGCTCGGAAGATCACGAACAACAAACCGGCCCCCCAGAAGGCCCGCCGAGGACGGCTGACGAGTGCCCCGCGCTCACTTCCCGGCGGGCGCGCCGAGCTTCTCCAGGACCTTCACGGCATTGGCATTCCCCGCGTCCAGCGCGAGCGACTTCTTGTAGCTCGCGATGGCCTCTTCCTTCCGGCCCAGTTGGAGCTGGGCCTCGCCCAGGCTGTCGTAGGCATTCGCATCCGTCGGGAAGAGCTTCACGTTCGTTTCGAACACCCGCACCGCGTCCGCGCCCTTGCCGTCTCCCAGCAACCGGTAGCCGAGCTGGTTCAGGTGCCCCGACTCCAGGCCCTTCATGTTCTCGCGATGCTTCGCGGTGTACCAGGCGAGCGCGGTGTCGACGCCCTTGAGCCGCATGAGCACATCCACCTGGGCGGACGGCGACACGGGCTCGGGCTTGAACGCGGTCCAGGCATACTCGGACGCCACGCTGGCGATGAGGCGGTCGAAGAGCAGGAAGCCGTTGTCGGAGTTGGCCATGACGACCACCCCGGAGCCCGTGTCACTGAAGGCCATGAACGCGGCCTGGAAGCCCTCGTCCGAGCCTCCGTGACGGAAGCCGCCGGTGGCGGGCTCCACCTGGAAGCCCAGCCCGAACGACTCCGACTGCTGCGTCAGCATCTGCTTCGTCATCGCCTGTGACAGCACGCGCTTGGACTTCCCCGCCTTCGCATTGGACACCTCCAGGGCGACCCGCGCGAGGTCAGACGGCGTGGTCCACAGTCCGGCCGCGGCCATCTCCGGGTACACGTGCCAGCGCCCCGCGACGCTCTTCCCGCTGGAGTACGTCCCGGTGGCCGTCCTGGAGGCAAGCTCCGGAGGCAGGGGCTGCTCGTAGGAACTCCGGGTCATGCCGAGCGGCTTCAGCACCACCTCGCTCATGAGCTGGGGGAACGGCTTCTGGAGCTGATCCACCATCATCAACTGGACAATGGACGTGCCGCCGCCGCTGTAGCGCGTCTTCGTGCCGGGAACGAGGTTGACGCGCACCGGACCGGTATTCGCGGGCGCCGCGCCCTCCAGCACCTGCACCAGCGTGGGCATGGGGGCGTCTACGGCGTACCCAGGGAAGCCATGCACGGTCGTCCCCGCGCTGTGGCTGAGCAGCCGGCGCAGGGTGACCTTCTGCTCCTTCGTGAAGTCGTTCTCGGGGAGCTTCCACGAGCGCAGCCTGTCGTTGATGTTCTCGTCGAGCGACCACTTGCCCGCTTCGACGAAGTGCAGCGCCGCCAGGGCCGTCACCGGCTTGCTGATGGAGCCCGCCTGGAACAGCGTCTCCAGGGTGACGGGCTCCGAGCCGCCGGCCTCCTTCACGCCATAGGTCCTGGCCCAGACGACGGCGTGCTTGTCGAAGACGGCGATGCTCAGCCCGGGGATCCGGTACAGCGCCATCCACTGCGGAAGCGTCAGGCTCTGGGGTTTGTCGCCTTCGATGACGAACGGCGCCAATCCCGCCTCCACTCGCGCCGCGCGGGCCGCCTGTGCGGGGCTGGCCAGCCATTGCGTGGCGGGCTTCTTCGTCCCCTCCGCCGCGAGGGCAGCACCTCCCGAGCCGAACAGGACGGCCGCGAGGGCGAAGCGGGACAGGGGACGACGCATGGGTTCACCGAAGGAAGGGAGTGGGACGTGCGGTGTACGCATCCTCGCCCGGTCGATTGCCGGTCCGGGCCCTTTTTCCGCTCACCCCAGGAACGCCGCGACCTCGAACCATCCACAGTCGATCACCTCGACCGAGAGCGACCGCGTGGCGAAATCCACCTTCAGGCGCACGAAGTCCGCGCCGCCCACCCGCCACAGGTTGGCGAAGAACACCAACCCCTGGGAATCCCGTCGCGGTGCCTCCCAGAGCGCCAGCCCGCGCGCCCCGATGGTGCCGCTGCGAATCACTTCCGGCCCCGGCTTGTCCTCCGTGAGGTCGTCCAGGTCATCCGCCGTGCGAATCACCCGGGCCCCAGTTGCAGACCGCACCAGCTCCATGACCTCTTCGAAGCCCGCCTCCGAATCCAGGTCCGCGTGCGAGCCTCTCAGCGCTTCGCTCAGCTCCTCGATGGAACAGGGCGAGAGCACGAACCAGGCACCGAGCGCCAACCACGTCCTGCCGTGGGCCCACGCCAGCCGCACCCCGGCCAGCTCCGACCAGTTCCTGGCCCCGAACTCCTCGAGCCTCGCGCGCAGCGCTGGCTCTGCCTCAGGGATGTCGCGCTCCTTCATCGCAGGGACTCCTCCTCCATGACCCTCGGCATCAAGCATACGCCGTCATGAGGTCCGCGCCCTGAGCGAGAGGAGCAGGTCGATCGCGCGAACGTCGGCCGGAGAAGCCGGCGTGAAGACAACCATGCTCAATCCGTTTCCGTTGTCGACGGAGAAGGCCGAGTACTCGAGCGTGAGCGGACCGGCGATGGGGTGATGAATGCGCTTCAGCCCCACCCCATGGCTGCGCATCTCGTTCTCGGCCCAGAGCCGGCGGAAGTCGGCGCTGGTCTCCTGGAGTTCGGCCGCGAGCGCGACGGCTTCGGCGCTTTCGCCCGCGCGCGCGACGTCGAGGCGGAACACAGCCACGGCGAAGCGCGCGTGTGTTTCCCAATCAGGCAGCGAAGTGCGGACGGAAGCCGAGCCGAAAAGGCGTCTGAGCACGTTGCGCTCGCCGGGCGGTAGCGCGGCATAGTCGCTCAGCACCGCCGTCGCCGCCGCGTTCCAGGCCACGACGTCCCAGGCGGGCGTCTGCACATAGGCGGGGCTGGTCGGCATGGCGTCCAGCACGCGCTGCAAGGAGGCAGGGACCGGAGGCGGTGGAGTCGGTATCGGTGGCGGCGGTCGCTGCTGGGCCAGCAGGTACAGGACCTCGCGGCTGGCGGCGTCCAGTTCCAGCGCGAGCACCAGGCGTTCCAGCACCTCGTCGGAGGGCGGGCCGCCGCGCCCCTGCTCCAGCCACGTGTACCAGGTGACGCTCACGCCCGCCCGCGTGGCCACCTCTTCCCGCCGGAGCCCCGGCGTCCGGCGCCGGCTCGGGGCGCCGGGTGCCGGCGACAAGCGCTCGCGGCGGTCGCGAAGGAAGCCACCCAGGGTCAGGGCCGGGCCCGGCAGGCTGTTAGTGGTCATACCTGTATAACTCCTCGGCTTTTCCAGCCCTGAGCTCCGGAACATAAACCGCCTGCGAACAACGAGGAGGTCAGCATGCGTGTTTTTGTGACGGGCGCGACAGGATTCATCGGGACAGCGATTGTGCGTGAGTTGAGGACCGCCGGGCACGAAGTGCTCGGACTGGCGCGCAGCGGTGCCTCCGCCGACACCCTGGCGCGAGCGGGAATCCAGGCGCATCGGGGCGAGCTGTCGGACACCGCGAGCCTTGTCGCGGGCGCCCGTGCCTGCGAGGGCGTCATCCATACGGCCTTCATCCACGACTTCTCCCAGTACGCGGCCGCCGCCGAGACAGACCGGCGGGCGGTGGAGGCGCTGGCCGGCGCGCTGGAGGGCTCAGGCAAGCCCTTCGTCTCCACCTCGGGGACCGCGATGCTCGCGCCCGGCCGCCTCGGCACGGAGGCAGACGCTCCCTCCCCCGGGAGCGCGGCGGGCCCTCGCGCGGCTACGGAGGCGATAGTGATGGAAGCCGCCCGTCGTGGGGTGCGCGCAAGCGTCGTGCGGCTGCCGCCTTCCGTCCACGGCGCGGGCGACCATGCCTTCGTTCCCGCGCTCATTGACATCGCACGCCGCACGGGCGTCTCCGCATACATCGGCGAGGGAGCGAACCGCTGGCCCGCGGTGCACCGGCTGGATGTCGCACGCCTCTTCCGTCTGGCGCTCGAGCGCGCGACCCCGGGAACGCGTTTGCACGGCGTCGCCGAGGAAGGCATTCCGCTGCGCGCGCTCGCCGAGGCCATTGGCGCGGGGCTCGGCGTCCCCGTCCGCGGCATCGCCGCGGATGAGGCGCGCACGCATTTCGACTGGCTGGCGGGCTTCGTCGCCATCGACAATCCCACCTCCAGTGCCATCACCCGCGACACGCTGGGATGGAGCCCGCAGGAGCCGGACCTCAGGACCGACATGCGCGACAACGGGTACTTCACGCGGACCGCGTAGCTCCGCGAACCCCATCGTGCCCGTGATGGGGGCCGTTCGTCAGGGGGCCGCTACCGAGCCTTGCGCGTCCGGGGGCCTGGACCTGGGGAGGGAGTGCGTCGGGGACGCAATCGCTGCTCAAGCGCCGCCACCAGCAGGTCCAGCCCGAAGTTGAACTCCGTCAGGTGATGGCAGGCGGCCAGGTGGGGCGCGGCCCAGGCCACGTGGGGAAAGCCCGAGTCCTTGAGGTCGGCGCGGCGCCCCGCCAGTTCTCCGAGGTTCTGGCCGCTGAAGGTCGGACCGGAGGACACCTCGCGCAGGAGCGTCCCGATCAGGAAGGCGAGGACGGAACGCAGGGCATGCACGGCCTCCTCCGGCGCAAAGCCCGCCGCGTGCAGGATGGCGAGGGCTGATTCCGTGCCCGCCAGCCCCTGGTTGGATTTGAGCTGCCGCGTGAGCACCAGCGGGGCGGCCCGGGGGTGCTGAACCGCCGCGTGACGGAATGCCGCGGCGAGCGCGCGAACATCCTCGCGCCAGTCATCGGTCGGTTCGGGCGGTTCGATGGCCGCCAGGAACAACTCCGCGACACCGTCGAGGACCGCGTCCTTGTTGGCGACGTGGTGGTAGAGGCTCATCGCGTCCACACCGAGCACGGTCGCGAGCTTCCGCATGCTCAGCGCCTCGGTGCCGTCGCGGTCCACCAGGGTCAGGGCCGTCTGGAGGACCTTCTCGCGCGTGAGCCCTGAACCGCCCCTGGGCCGTCCACGCCGGGGCGTGGCACCCGCAGGCGCGAGGCCCGGACGGGGGGCGGGTTCGGACCTGTCGGGTCGCTTCATGAACTTGACAATACCTACAGCGTAGAATTACGTCCAACCCTACAGCGTAGACAAACCTGGGAGGCCTTCGATGCGACCTGGCTGGCGGGAATCCGATGTCACGGACATGCCAATGATTGGCACGCACATCGACACCTTCGACGGCATGGAGCGCGTTCCGGGAGGTCCCGGCGCCAGGCTGCGCTGGGCGAGGACGCGGGCCACGGACTTCCGCGCGGCGTTCGTTTCGACGGGGACGCCCGACAGCGTGGACACCTGCGAGTTGGTCACGCTGCCCTACCCCACGAAGTTCGGACTGTTCCGCGCCAGCACGGCGGTCGCGCCCTTCCTGTCCATCACCAATCGCATGCTGGTCATCCGCTGGCGCGAAACCGATGGCAGGCAGCGCGTGCTCCTCTTCGAGCCGAGCGACGTCGAGCTCGGCCGCAAGACGCCGTACTTCGCGGCGCGCGGTGGGCGCGCACCTGGCAGCAGGAGGTCATCCTCAACGCCAACAGCATCGAGAACACGGCGGAGCAGTACAACTCGCTGGTCCTCGAAAAGACGCTGGTCGACCGGTCCCAGGCGGATGAGCGCTTCCTCCAGTTCTTTCCCTCCAGCGAGCTGACCGCCGCCTGGACCCATCCCGGCACGGCCCCCACGTTCAGCCACCGGGCCATTCATCACCGCCGCTGACCGCGGCGCCCCCTCTTCAGGAAGAGACAAACGTGATCACCGAACAGGTACGCCAGGCACGTGAGAAGTTGGTGTTGGACCATTTCCACGACGAGGTGAGGCAGGACTGGGACGACGTCCTGGCGACCTTCCCGCATCCGCACTACGAGCTGATCCCCACCCTGACGGTGCACGACGGCAACAGCGCGGTGCGCGACTACTACCGCGACACCCGCATCGCCTTCCCGGATCAGGACCACGAAATCATCGCGCTGCGGCACAGCGACGACGCCGTCATCGTGGAGTTCTGGCTGAAGGGCACCCACCTGGGTCCGCTGGGCAAGATCCCGCCCACAGGGAACCGGTTCCGGGCGCGAATGACGGGGTACTTCATCTTCGACGCGAACGAGACGCTGGTCTGCGAGCGCGTCTACTTCGACACGCTCAGCATCCTCAAGCAGCTCATCGGGGGTCTGGACATGAAGAATCCGAAGAACTGGTTGCTCGCCGTCCAGTGCATCAAGGGGCTCCTGGCGATGTCCAGCGGCAAGCCGGAGCCCATCCTGACCGAGACCGCGCCCTGGACTCCCACCCAGCAGCCCCGGAGCTGAGCTGCTACTCCTCCAACTCCTGAGGGAGCGGATTCCTGAGGAATCGCGCTCCTTGGGGAAGGTTCACGACCTGGTATCCCTTGCCAGCGATACTGACGAGTTCTCCGTCATGGGCACCGGCCGCTTTGAGCCATTCATCCGCCTCCGTGCGAGTTTCGAATGAATGTGCTGCCCGCACACCTTCAACCGCAGGTGTCGTGATTTGCCGGAAGAACTCCCGATAATCCTCGAGCCTTCCAATCTCACGCACGTAGACCAGGGCAGCGGCGGCGGCTCGGAGCGAAGCCTCTTCCGGTGAGCCGTCTTGAAAGCCGCGGCTGACCGACTCAATGGTGAGAAGCGCGGTGTCCACATTGAAATGCGGATCATATTTCATGATTGCCCCCGGGTTAGAGCACGATGGGCACAAGAAGCAACGCCCCGCCTCCGCCTGTCGCAATGACAAACGAGCCGCCAGCGACAACAACGACCGTACCGATGACGAGCCCTTTTTTGTGCTCTCGGAGCCAGTCCAGAGCAGCGTCCATGTTCGAGAACCTCAGCCGGGCGGATTCCTTGCGCACCGCCTCCTTCTCCTGAACGCACTCAACGTACTCCTCGCGGCACTTCTTCGTGCAGTACTTATAGTACCACTCGTCCCGCTTGACATGAGGGTACGGCAGTTCGGGAGTGCTCCAACAGGCCGTGAAACATTCGACCTGCTCCTGGTCGCAGTTCCGTCCACCCGAACCACCCACGCCGGAAGCATCTTCCGTGATGACGTAGCTCTGGTTCCCTCCCGGGCGTTGACCATGGCTGCATCCGATGCCAGCCGCCACCATCCAGGTGCATAGAGCCAGAACCCTCATCATTGCTCCCCGGACGAGGCGGTGCTCACAGTCGCGAAGGAGGTGGCGGGAGGTGTTCTCCCGCCCTTCTCCGCTCCGGGCCAGGAGAGGGCTTTCGCCCCTCTCCCTTCCGGGGGTGATTACATGTTGCCCAGGGCCCTGCGCAGGCCGTCCTGGATGACGGACTGCAGGTCCTCGGCCGTGAGGTCGGGGTTCTTCTTGAGCTGTTCCTTCGCGTAGTTGGACCAGTCGCGAATTTCCCGCGCCGTGGGCTCACGCGGCTTGTCCGTGGGCTGGTTCATGTACAGCTCGAACACCCACTTGAAGGCGTCCTTCACGAACCGCTCGAGCGGGGCCGACTCCGCCGGGCCTCCCACGCCGCGCATGTCGTCGCGCACCGCGTCCTGGATGGCGCTGGAGAGCTGCGAGGGCGTCATGCCCGGGTTGTCCTCCAGCTTCTTCTTGGCGAACTCCTTCCACTTCGTGAGCTCCGCGGGCGTCGCGCCGCGCTCACCGCCCTGGTAGACCTTGGCCGCCCAGCTCACCGCGTCGTTGATGATCTTGTCCAGGTTGGCGCCGCCCGAACCCGACGACACGCCCGTCACCTCGTCGCGCACCGCGTCCTGGATGGCCGCCTGCAACTGCGCGGACGTCATGTCCGGGTTGTCCGCCAGGGTCTTGTCCGCGAAGGCCCGCCACTTCTGGAGTTCGCCCGACGTCGCACCGCGATCGGTGCCCTGGTAGACCTTGGCCGCCCAGCTCACCGCGTCGTTGATGAACTTGTCGACGTTCGCCTGGCTGGGCGGACCGCCCACGCCCGTCATGTCGTCGCGCACCGCGTCCATGATGGCGGCGGACAGCTGCGAGGGCGTCATGTCAGGGTTGTCCGCCATCGTCTTGTCCGCGAAGGCCCGCCACTTCTGGAGCTCCGCCGCCGTCGCGGAACGTGAGCCCCCCTGGTAGACATTGGAGGACCAGCTCACCGCGTCCTGGATGAACTTGTCGACGTTGACCTTGCCCTTCGCGCCCGAGCCGCCCGAGGACATGCCCGTGGCCTTGTCGCGCACGGCGTCCATGATGGCGGCGGAGAGCTGATCCGGCGTCATCTCCGGGTTGTCCTTCATCTGCTGATTCGCGAAGGCCGTCCACTCGGCCATCTCCGAGGGCGTCGGGCTGCGCGCCCCGCCCTCGTAGCAGGTGGCCGTCCAACTGACCGCCTCCTCCACGTACTTCTGGATCTTCGCCGGGGTGACCACGTCCCCGCCGTCGCGCCGCTTGCGCAGCTCACCCACGAGGGCTTCGCGGAGGTCCGCCGCCGTGATGTCCGGCTGCTTCTCCCGCAGCTTCGTCGCGAAGGCCAACATCTCCGTTCGCTCCTTCCCGCTGGGGAGCTTCGTGCCTTGGTAGACCTCGTTGAAGGCCTTGTCGAAGCACTCGTTCATCTTCGGGTCGGTCAGAGGCGCCAGCAGATTGGGCAGGACCTCCCGGGTCGCCGCCATGGGCTGGGCCAGCGCCGCGGTCATCGCGGGCGTGGCGACCATCGCCTGCTTCGCGCTCGTCGCCGTCACGGGCTTCGCCGGCGACGCGGAGGCACTCGTGAGCGAACCGAACAGGTTGGCGAGTTGCTGCGCGGAGACGGTCTTCGTCGCCGCCTTGTCATTCGTGGGCTGCTGCTTGGGCGCGGAAACGCCAGGCCTGCCCTCACCGATCTTCGACATGGTGACCCCCAGGGGCATGGATGCCCGTTAACTGGAATACCATATAACCCCTTAAACACCTGATTGTGCCCACGATAGAATTGATGGCTGACCTTTCGTCAAGTCACCAACGATTGCCTTCTGATCCCGAGGGTTTACGGCCCGACGCGGTGCGCAGTGCCGGGCGTTCTCCAGCGCAGCGCAGGCGCGCCTCCTGGCTGCCTGGTCACCAGGCGGGAGCGCCCTGGCCGAGGACCGGCGGCAGGAGCGCCCACGCGTCTTGCGTGGGAACGACGAAGCCTTGCGCCGGCCACATGCCGCTTGCGCCAGGGGCGCCGTTCCTAGCTTCAGGAGACACACCCCAACGGGAGACACGACCATGTTTCATCCAAGAGGGCCCCACCGGCATTCCCTGTACTGCATCCTGCCGCCCTACCTGCTCCGGTCGGTCGCGCAGAATGGCTCCGGCGCCCAGCGCGCCGCGGCCCTGCGCACCGCCGCCGTGGACAGCACGTTCCGCAACCTGCGCTTCGCCACGACCCAGACGGCCCAGCGGGCCCCATCCCGGATCATCTCGGGAATGATGGCCGACTCGCAGTGCCACCGCTCCATCTACGACCTGCAAGGACAGGAGACGTTTCCCGGCACGCTGGTGCGCAGCGAGGGACAGGGCGCCACCGGCGATGCCGCCGCCGACGAGGCCTACGATGGATTGGGCGCCACCTATGACCTGCTCTGGGAGGTCTACGGACGCAACTCCATTGACGACAGCGGCCTGCGGCTCAACGCCCACGTCCATTACGGCACGAACTACGACAACGCCTTCTGGGACGGCCAGCGCATGGTGTTCGGGGACGGAGACAAGGAACTCTTCAACCGCTTCACCATCGCCATGGACATCATCGGGCACGAGCTCGCGCACGGCATGACGGAGGACGAGGGCCCCCTGGTGTACTTCCGCCAGGCGGGAGCCCTCAACGAGTCCATCTCCGACGTCTTCGGCTCGCTCGTGAAGCAGAAGTTCCTCAACCAGACGGCGGACAAGGCCGACTGGCTCATTGGCGCGGGCCTCCTGGCCGACGGGGTCAAGGGCAAGGCGCTGCGCTCCATGAAGGCCCCTGGGACCGCCTACGACGACCCGGTGCTGGGCAAGGACCCGCAGCCCGGCCACATGCGCGACTTCGTCAGGACCTGGGAGGACAACGGCGGCGTGCACATCAACTCCAGCATTCCCAACCGGGCCTTCTGCCTGCTGGCCACGCAGTTGGGGGGCTACGCCTGGGAGAAGGCCGGCCACATCTGGTACGAGGCGCTGCGCGACACGCACCTGCGGCCCGACTGCGGCTTCGCCCGCTTCGCGCGCATCACGTTGATGGCCGCCGCCCGACTCTACGGCGAGGGCGGAGCCGAGGACGCCGCGGTCCGCGACGCCTGGAACCAGGTGGGCATCCCGGTCACCCGCGAGAAGGTCTCCGTGGCTTTCATCCCGCAGCAGCAGGGCGTCCCGGCCTCCAAGCCGTCGCGCCGCCCCAATGCCTGAAACCACGGGGCGTCCCGTCAGGCGCCCGGGAGCGTGAGATGCGCATCGAGCTCAAACGGGAAGGAGGGCTCGCCTTCATTCCAGGCCTCAACAGACCCCGTCTGTTCGACCTGGCGGACCTGCCTCCCGCGCAGGCGGAGGCCATCACCCAGAGCGTACGGGCCGCGTCCTTCTTCGAGCGGCCCGCCCGCGTAGGCACCGCTTCGAAGGGGGCGGCGGATCAGACCCGCTACACGCTCACCATCGAAGAGGGGGGACGCCGCCACTCCGTCCAGTTGCTTGAGCCCGTGGAGGATGCCTCCCTGCGCGCCCTCCTGGGACTGCTCAAGCAGGTGGAGCGCACGGAGGCCCGTGCGCCCCCTGACACCATCAACCGCTAGGCACGGATGCGCACGAGGCGCCGCGTGGCGACACACACCACGCGCCCCTCCAGGGCCTGGAGGCCGTGCTGCCGGCAGAACTCATCGTAGGCGGAGGGCCGCTCGCTCTCGAAGGTGAAGAGCGCCCGTGGGAGCGGCACGTCCGCCAGCTCCGCCGACGGCGTGAGGTCCAGCACGCCGAGCGTCTTCACGACCAGTTCCTCCAGCCCGTCCATACCCTCGACGGGGGCACGTGAGAGCACATACGAGAGGGCGCCCACGGTCTGCGTGGGCGCCACGGGGCGAATGTTGTCCGCGGCGAGCAGTTCCTCCCAGAGGACCTCGTGCAGGTCCCTCGCGGCAGCGGCCAGCGTCATGGACACGACGAGCCCACCGCTCACCACCACGCCCCTGCCGTGTCCCAAGTCAAAGCGGTGGTGGTCCAGGTGGATGGGATGGGTCACCAGGAGCTGGGTCGAAAGCGCGAGGTTGGCGGTGATGCCGAGCGGCCTCGCGAAGCCGTGCAGCAACAGCGCTCCTGTCTCGAAGGACGGCACGGCGCCCACCTCCGCGCGCGGCAGCACTTCCTGGGCCCGTTGCGTGAGCGTCATCCGGAACGCCTGGGCTTGCGAACGCTCCTCCTCCTCCATCCGGGCGGCGGCGGGCGAGGGTTCGAAGGACTCCGGCTGGCGGTGGTAGAGCTCACGCTTGTCGAGCGTGAAGACGGGAACCTCGTCGCCCACGCGAATGAGCCGACGGTGGGTCGTCACGACGGCGCGCTTCCCGTCGCCCGTGTTGCGCACCCGCCGGACCTGGATCTCCTGGCGGTACGTGTCCCCCACCCGCAGCGGCGCGTGCTGGCGCGCGTTGCGGAAACCCAGGTGGTAGATGGCGCCATGGGTGCTCGACATGCAGCACGCCAGGTAGAGGCCCATCATGAAGGGCAGCGGCAGCGTGCCGGGCGCGGTGAGCCCAAGCCGGGCCGCGAAGGGGGCGCTCGTTACGATGCGGTCGTGTGAATAGAAGCACTGGACCCAGAGGTCGCGCATCCCGGCGGTCGCCGTCATCTCGTAGGGGTTGAGCAGGAGGTCGTCGAGCGTCGGCGGGCGTTCGAGCGCGTGCGTGACCCGGCGTCCCACCACGACCTGCCCTTCATCCGCGACCGGGTCCTGGGGCGGCGCGAGCGCGAGCATCCGGTGCGCTGCCTTCAGGTGGGGCGGGCCAATGAGCTGTCCCTCCACGATGGCCATTCCCTCGTTCACCGACGAGGGGCCCGGGACCTCGCTGGCCCCTGGCGCGGCGAGTCCTGGCACCTTGCGTGTCAGCGTGGACAGCGTGCCTTGTCTTTGAGCCTGGGTCACCCGACGGGCCCAGGCCAGTTCGGCGGCCGTGGGCGTCATGCAACGGTTCACGGTCTCGAGCTGATCCGAGTGCAGGCAGCACTTGCCCGTGAAGCCATGCAGGCGCCCCTCGCGGGCGTGCGCCTCCAGCCCGATACGGTCCCCCACGTGCGTGTAGGGCGTGTCGAAGGGTTCGATGCCCGCCGCCCGGGCCGCCATGACGACCTGGCTCCGGGGATGGCTGAGCGTGAGCTCCGCGTGGGGGGTGGCACCGGTGAACCGGAAGAGGTCCCCATGCCCGAGCATCACCCCCAGGTTGCGCCCGCCGCCCGCGAGCGCCATCCGCCGCGCCTCCAGGACGGCCGCGGGGGTCTCCAGCAGCGGCAGGAACCGGGTGTGTCCCAGAGGGAGGCCCCGGGCGAGCTCCAGCGCGGCCACGCGCTCGTGCAGCGCATCCAGCTCCTCCGGCCCGTGGGTCATCGTCGGCATCAGCGCCGTCAGGCCGGGCAGCCCCACGCATACCTCCAGGTCGGCGGCATGCAATTCGGAGTGGTCCGCTTCGTTGATCCGGACGACCACGGGACGTCCGTCGAAGAGCCCTCCGCTCAGGGCTTCGATGACGCCAGCACGCGCGGCGGCCTTGGCGGCCAGTGGCACGCCATCCTGCAGGTCCAGGACGAAGCAATCCGCGGGCAGCCGGGCGGCGCGGGTGAACGCGAACTGGGGGATGAACAACAGACTTCGCCAGCCCGAAGGCGGGCGCGGAAGATGAGACACTTCTTTCATGGGGAAACCCTCTCGGAGTCAGTCACCGCTAGATTGCGGTAGCGACTCCCGAATGGATCTCCGCCACGTCATCTCCTCGTTGCACGCGTGAATTGATACGCGTTCGAAGTCACGAATGACCGCCACGCTTGAATATCGAGAATGTGATTGTCTTCAGGCGCCCTCGAGGAATCGGCGGTGGTCGCCAGCTGCGTCCCGCGCCGGGCGGGGCTCAATAGACGTAACGGACCTTCTTCGCCCACTCCGTCTTGCCGTAGTGCTTGTGGAGGTAGGAGAAGGCCTTCCGGGCCTCGGGGGTGTTCTGGCCGCAGCCGTTCTTGCTGGCACGCACCGCGCGGAAGAGCGCGATGGGGGAGCGTGGATCCTTGGGGTGCGCCTGGGCCCAGGCGAGCGCCACGCGCGAGTGGAAGGCCACCGCACCGCCCGCTTCGGTGAGGGCCTTCCATTGCGCCGCGGCGGCCTCCCGCTCCTCGGGAGTCTCGAAGGAGAACGGCGGTGTGACAGGAGCCTCCTTCTGCACCGCGCACCACCCGTTGGCGCCGCGCCGGATGTCCTCGGTCAGGTCGTACGTCGGGGACGTGTTGAAGCCGCGCCCCCACGACAGTCGCGCGGACACGGCGGGCAATCCCATCAGGAGGAAGCGCGCGTCGAAGAGCCGCTCCTCGGGCGTGGGCCGTCCGACGATGGCCAGGAGTTCCGCGCGGGCCAGGGGCTCGGTTCCCGCGAGCGAGGTCGCCACCGCCTGGAGCGTTTCGTCATCGCCCACCACGGAGGCCAGGGCGAAGGCGTTCCACGTCAGCCGCCGACGCAGCGCGGAGTCCTGGGGAAACGTCTCGCTCCAGGCCTTCAGCTTCCGCGCCGTGAGCCGGGGTTCGAGGCGCCACGCATTCTCCCCTGCCAGTCCCATGACCACGGGACCCGTCGGCTGGGGGTACTCCACCAGGGTGCTCTGGAGCACCTCCTCCCAGCTCTGGGCCAGGTCGAAGCGCTCCATGCGCAGGAGGCCGCTCAGGTAGGGCATCCCCCCCGTGAGGGGCCACGGAATCGCGTCGAGCCGGGCACGCGCAGTCGGCAACTCCCCCCGCTCGCGCAGCAGGTGCACGGAGTGGTACGCGAGGGTCAGGCCCGCCGGAGAGGACAGCGGCACCTTCGCGGCGTCCGCCAGCAGCTCCGGCAGTCCCGGCGAATCCGCGCGGGACAGCATCAGCGCCGCGACGAGCCAGGGCATGTGCGCGGTCTTCTTCCAGTGGGCCACGGCGGCGGCCTGGAGCGGAGCCCGAATGTTCTCCTCGGCCCTGAAGGACTTCATGGACTGAAACCACTCGACGAGTTCGGCCGCGGGCGGCGGGAGCGCGGAACAAATACTCCCATCCAGGTACTCGTTCGGAAGGTCGCCCAGCAGCGCGCTCAATCCGGACCCCGTGCCCGGCTCGAGCACCCGTGTCAGCAGCTCGCAATTCCAGGCCTGCGCATCCAGACGGGTGCGCACGAGGCTCTGGAGGCGGCGCGCGGGCCCATGGACCTCGAGCAGTTTCGGATCCGCGAGCACCTTCGCGATGGCTTGATCCGCCAGGACAAAGCGTTCACGGTCGGCTTCCGTCATCTTCCGCTCGTAGGACGATGACTCGGAGGGCTGCTCGAACAGCGCACGGCGCACGGCGGTGCGCGCCACGAGGTAGGCGCCCAGGGTGCGGTAGGGCGAGTCGGACGCGTCCGCGATGGCCTGGAAGGCGGCAGCCGCCGCGTCGAAGTTGTTGCAGTAGAAGAGCGTGGCCGCCTCCTGGTAGGCGCGCTCGGATTCGCGCCGCTTCTTTTCGCGGGGCTTCAGTCCCTTCTCGATTCCCGGAGCCGCCTCCTCCAGGGAGCCGCATTCGCCGAAGACGACGTCCTGGTTGCGGACCCACTCCTCCAGCAGCGCCGGACGCGACTTCCACTCCTTCGCGAGCACGCGGGCGGTGCTCGCGGCCCGGACGAAGGCGTCCGCGTGGATGCGGGAGATTTCCGCGTAGTTGTTCTCCAGGACAAACTGCAACGGGGCTGGCTCCCGCTGGGGAACGACCTCGCTCCGGGCGGCGGTCCACTGCTGGCTTCCCCACTCCGCGACCTGGTGGGGGGCGCCCTGGATGACATTCCTCCAGCCTTCCACCACGTGCTTCTGTTCGTCGGGGGTGGTGGGAATCCCCATCATCGTGCGCCAGGAGTAGACGAGGTACCGCGTGCGGAGGCTCCCTCGCAGCAGCCCCATTCGCCCGGCGGCAAAGTCCTCACGGGAGACGTCGGGATGCGCCGTGTCGTCGTAGCTGGATTCGTCGCCGCCGCCACACGCCACCGCGACGGCTGAGGGCAGGAGGACCGCGAGGCCGACGAGACCCACGAATGCTGACTTCATGATTGCGTCTCCGCCATGGCGCGTGCGAACGCGGACCAGGTCCACGGCTGGGGGTTGAAGAGGTAGAGGGTCGAAACACCGGGAGGCACGGCCTGCCACTCATCCATCGCCAGGCCCATGCTGCCCGCGCACGGGCGGGGCAGCCCGCGCGCGAACCGGGCCCGCCAGATGGGAGCCTCCGCGCCCAGGCGGAAGAGCTGCGGAACCACCTCGTCCACCGGCGCGCGGGTGATCCAGCTCCCTGGCGCGCACCACGACGCCAGCCCGGTGATGGACAGGGGCATTCCCGGCGGCAGGCGCTCGTGCAGGTCCTGGAGCAGCGAGACGTAGGCGTCGTGTTCCGACGCGCGCACGTCGAAGTCGAGCTGGAGCGACGTGACGTCCGGTCGCCGCACCAGGGCCGCCAGGCGTTCGGACAGCGCGCGCAGGCGCTCGGGGCTGAAGCGCGCGAGCGAGGCCCCCGGGAGCATCTGGAGGCGCACGGTGGCCTTCAGCGTGATGCCCGGTGGGAGCCGGAGCGGCTGCCGGCGGGGGTGCGCGCGCACGTCCGTGTCGGTGAGGTCGAGCGTCGTCAGCAGGAAGGCGACGTCCACGGGCTGTCCCGCGAGGAAGCGGAGGTCTTCTGGCCGCTCCCAGGCCCAGAGGACCAGCCGGGGTGGTGGGGCCACTTCTGGAGGAGACAGCGGCACGCACAGCAGCGCGAGGAAGGCAGCGGCCAACAGGCCACGCCGTGGCGTGAGGGACGCGCTCTGGATGGGAGGTTCGGAGGTCATCGCGGCTGGGGCGCCACACCCGGGAGGCATGCCCGGGTTTCGCGATGACATTTAGCAATCCCCACGCCACCGTCCCATGCACCGGGAGAGTCTGGCCAGCGGGCGCGGGTGAGCCGCCAGGCCCGGCTCAGCCCTGGCGGTGGGGACGACCCGGAGCGGCCTTCCGGTTCACCGCGGAGGCAGTTGCGCCTTGCGCAGGTCGCCCCAGCAGGCGTCGTAGTCCGACTGCAACGTCGGGCTTTCGAGCGCGGCGCGCGTCGGCGCAATCACGTGGCGGGTCTCGAACATGAAGGCGAGCGTGTTGTCGATCTTCTTCGGACCCAGCGACGCGGCGACCGCGGCCTCGTAGGTCTTCCGGTCCGGCCCGTGCGCGCTCATGCAGTTGTGGAGCGACGCGCCGCCTGGAACGAACTGGTCCGCCTTCGCGTCGTAGACGCCGTGGATGAGCCCCATCATCTCGCTCATCACGTTGCGGTGGAACCACGGCGGCCGGAACGTGTGCTCCGCCACCATCCACCGGGGCGGGAAGATGACGAAGTCGCAGTTCGCGGTCCCCGGCGTCTCGCTGGGCGAGGTCAGCACCGTGAAGATGGAGGGATCCGGATGGTCGAAGCTGACCGTGTTGATGGTGTTGAACCGCGCCAGGTCATACACATACGGAACATGGGAGCCGTGCCACGCGACCACGTCGAACGGTGAGTGGTCGAGCGTCGTCTCCCACAGGTGCCCCTGGAACTTCTGCACCACGCGCGTGGACCGGTCCACGTCCTCGAAGCTCGCCACCGGCGCGCGGAAGTCCCGTGGGTTCGCGAGACCGTTGGAACCAATCGGTCCCAGCTCAGGGAGCCGGAACGGCGCACCGTGGTTCTCACAGATGTAGCCGCGCACGGGGCCCTCCGGCAGCTCCACGCGCATGCGCATCCCGCGCGGGATGAGCGCGACGTGGCCCGGAGGCACATCAAGCACGCCCAGCTCCGTCACGATGCGGAGCGAGCCCTGCTGCGGGACGATCAGCAGCTCACCGTCGGCGTTGAAGAAGGCGGTGTCCACCATCGACGTGTTGGCGACGTACAGGTGCACCGCCGCGCCGTCGCCCGCCGCCGCGGAGCCATTGCCCCCGAGCGTGAACAGCCCGTCCAGGAACGTCGTCGGGTCCGTGGGCAGCGGCAGCGGATCCCAGCGCAGCCGGTTGGGCGGAGGCGGCACCTCGTCGAAAGGGCCGCTGCGCAGGCGGCGCACTTCGGTCTTCCGGTAGGGCGGGTGGCCCGCGCTGGGACGCAGGCGGTACATCCACGTCCGCCGGTTCTCCGAACGCGGCGCGGTGAACGCCGTGCCCGAAATCTGTTCAGCATAGAGACCGAACGCGACCTGCTGCGGCGTGTTCTGGCCAACCGGCAACACTCCGGAGATGGCCTCCGTTGCGTGCTCGTTCCCAAAGCCCGTGAGGTATTGGAGCGGTTCCATACCCGGGATGGTAACAAATGAAACCAGTTTGACAACCTTCAGGGGTCGCGGCCCAGGGCCTCGCTCGCCGCGCGTTCGACGCGCTCCAGCAACGAGCGCAGGAGTGCGCGTTCGCTGACATTCAGCCCTGCGAGCACCTCCGCCTCGGCGGCGAGCGCGGCGGGGGCCACCCGTTCGTAGATGCGACGGCCGGCGGCGGTCAGCGACAGCTTTCGCGAGCGGGCATCGCTCTGGCTCGTGACGCGCCTGACCAGGCCCCGCGCCTCCAGGGTGCGCGCGGCGCGGCTCACCGACACCTTGTCCATCCGCGTGCGTTTGACGAGGTCCAGCTGCGTGCGCTCGCCGTCCTCCCCCAGCACGGCGATGAGGCGCCACTCCTGCGTGCTCAGGCCGTGCTGCTCCGCGTACACGCGCGCGACCCGCTGGCTGACGACGTTCGCGGCGACCGACAGACGGTAGGGGAGGAACGCGTCGAGTTTCAGGCTCGCGGGGCGCGGTCGGGTCATCGTGGGGAGTATAGGGACGCGGGCTACCAGGTGACCGGCAGTTCGTGCACGCCGAGCAGGTTCTCATCCTTCTTGAAGCGGACCTCCTCCGGTGGCACGGCCAGCCGCAGCGTGGGGATGCGCTGGAAGAGCGTCTTGAACACCACCTCGAACTCGATGAGCGACAACGCCCGCCCCGTGCACAGGTGGATGCCATGGCCGAAGGCGAAGTGACGGTGCACCTCGCGCTGGAGGTCCAGCCGGTCCGGATCTTCGAAGACCGTTTCGTCGCGGTTGGCGGAATCCGGCTGGGCGAGGATGCCGTCGCCGGCGCGGATGAGCTGGCCGCCAATGGTGACGTCCACCGTGGCGACGCGTTGCCGGGCCAGGTGCGAGACGTTGATGAAGCGCATGAGTTCCTGGATGGCCGCGGTGATGGTCGCGGGGTCCTCCATCGCGCGGAACTTCGCCAGCTGCCCCGGGTCGAGCAGCAGCGCCAGCGTGCCCAGGCCGAACATGTACGCGGGCGGCCCGTGGCCCGCGTAGAACAGCGCATGGAACAGGGAGGCGGCATCCGGGGCGCTCAGCTTGCCCGTCGCCACCTGCTCGGACACGACGCGACCGATGAGCGTATCCGTGGGCTCACGCAGGTTCGCCTCCACCAACGCCAGGAAGACATCATCCAGTCCGACCAGCGCCGCCGTCGCCTCCTCGCGCGACGAGGTGCGGGAGCCGATGGTCCGACTGAGGACGTGCAGGCGTTCCGCGCCGTCATGGGGCACACCGAGCAGGTCGCAGATGATGCGCAGGGCGACGGGCAGCGCGAACGCGGCCATCAGGTCCACCGGATGCGGGCCCGCCAGCATCGCGTCGAGCGCCTCATCCACGGTGCGCTGGATTCGCGGTCGCAGGGCCTCCATCCGCCGGGGCAGGAACTCCTGCACGAGCATGGCCCGCTGCACCCGGTACTCCGCGTCCGGGCGCAGGAAGAAAGGCAGGGGCCGCCCCTGCCGTGCCGACGAGGAGGCGGAGATGTGCGGGAACCCTGGCATCGTGGAGTCCAGGACCAGTCGGGGATCGCTCAGGACCGCGAGCACGTCCTGGTAGCGACTGACCAACCACGGCGTGTTGCCGTTGAACATCCGCACGGGACACACCGGGGCCTCCTGCCTCAACCGCTTGTAGTCGGCGGGAGGCTCCAACGGATGCTGCCAGTCCTTGGGCAACGGATAGGAAGTGCTCATCGGGATGCTCCTGTTCGTGTCAGCAGGGCGGCGGCACCCGCCACGGTGGGATGTTGATACAGCTCACGCAATCCAAGGTCCCGGTCCAGCTCGGTCCGGACCCGGGCCGCGATCTCGATCAGCTGAAGGGAATGGCCGCCGAGCCGGAAGAAGTCGTCGTACGGGTCCACCGAAGCGACCTTCAGCACGTCGGCGAAGATGCGGGCGAGGTGTTCTTCCGTCGCGGTCCGAGCAGGACGCAGGCTCGACGCCCGTGCACCCGGGTCCACGGTCCGCAGGAGTTCTTCGTAGGCCTCCAGCAGACTTTCGATGAACGCGAGGTCGAAAAGACTCTCATCGAATTCGGCCCACACCGTGAACAGGCCGTCGGAGCGCTCCTCGACCCGCAGGGTGAGTTCGAACTTCGCGGAGGGGAGGTCCAGCAGCAGCTCCGTCACCTCGCAGCCGTGCAGGGCCAGCGCCCCCGCCGTGTGAGGCGGATGGTAGGCGAAGTTCACCTGGACCACGGGAGACCGCGTGGGGTCTCTGGGAGGGGACAGGTCCTCGACGAGCTGCTCGAAGGGCAGATCCTTGTGCGCGTACGCAGCGGCTGTGGAAGCGGCCACCCGCGTGAGCAGTTGGCGGAAGTCGGGGTCGCCGCGCAGGTCCACTTCCAGCGCGACAGTGTTGACGAAGAATCCGAGCACGCGCTCGACCTCGGGCAGGTCCCGGTTGGCCACGGCCAGCCCCAGCAACACCCGCTCACGTCCCGCACGCTGACCGAGCACGAGGCCGCACGCGGCGGCCAGCACCGTGAACACCGTCTGACGTTCAGCGCTCGCGAGGGCGTGCACGGACCGGGCAATGGCTGCGGGCAGCACGCGATGCGCACGGCGTCCCTGGCCCAGCGCGGGACGCGGGGCGACAAGGTCCAGGAAGAAGGGAACGCCTGACAGCCGCTCACGCCACCAGCGCGACAGGGACTCGCGCCGTGAAGCGGTGAGCTGCTCGCGCTGCCACGCGGCCCAGTCCACGTACTGCACGGGCAATTCGGACAGGCCCGTGGGTTCGCCCAGGACCGCCGCGCGGTAGGCGTGGGCCAGGTCCTCGGAGAAGACCTGAAGCGACCCGCCGTCCGCCGCGAGCAGGTGCAGCGCGAAGACAAGCAAGTGCGTCCGGGGCTCCAGCCGGAGCACGGTGAGCCGCAGCAGCGGTCCGTGCTCCAGGTCGAACGGACGGGCCGCCTCCGCTTGCGCGTGACGCAGGGCCTCGGCTTCGGTCGCCACGTCCACGACGTGGAGATGTGTCCGCCCCTCCGGCGAGATGTGCTGCTGCGTTCCCAGGGGGAAGGCGGTCCGCAGCGGTTCGTGCCGGGCCACCAGCATGTCCAGGGCCTCCCGCAGGGCTCGCAGGTCCAGCGGCCCCGCCACACGGTGGCAGCGGACCGTGGCGTGGGCCGCGCCCGTGGGGTCCATCCGGTGCAGGAAGCACAACCGCTGCTGGGCGAAGGACATCGGGAACGCGGTCGTCATGCGCGCGGCAATCGCTTGATCGTGGTGGGGGCGACCGGCGCCACGGTGAGCGCGTCGGCCAGTTGCGCGACGGTGGGTCCCATGAGGATGGTCGCGAGCCCGACCTCGCGCCCCATCATCCGACCCAGCCGCGAGGCCAGCCGCATCGCCTGCAATGAATGCATGCCCAGCGCGAGCAGGCTCTCGTGGACATCCACCCGGGTCACGCCCAGCAACTCCGCGACCACCGCCGCGATGCGGACCTCGGCTTCGGTCCTGGGCGCAGTGAAGGGCGCTTCCGGACTCCGTTGGGTCGTGGTGGGCAGCCGGAAGCGGTCCACCTTTCCATGCGGGGTCAACGGCCACGCCTCCAGGACGACGACCTCCGAGGGCACGAGATGTCCCGGCAGCCTGCGCGCCAGGTCCTCGCGCACGGCCTGCGCGGCCACCGCGACTCCCGCCTCGGCCACCACATAGCCAACGAGGCGGGGCTCCTCCGCGCGCGAGTCGATGACCGCGAGGGTGTCCGCCACGCCGGGATGTCCGGCCAGGGCGGCGCGCACCTCCGCCAGCTCCACCCGGAAGCCCCGGACCTTCACCTGCTCATCGCGGCGGCCCAGGTACTCGATGATGCCCCCCGGAAGCCACCGACCCAGGTCCCCGCTGCGGTAGAGCCGCGCGCCAGGATGCGTCGCGAGCGGATCCGGCACGAACCGCTCCGCGGTGAGCGCCGGCCTGCCTCGGTACCCCCGCGCGACGCCATCCCCTCCGATGCAGATCTCCCCCACGGCGCCCGGCGGCGCCACCTGCCCGTACGCGTCGAGCACGGCGACGTGGGCATTGAACAGCGCCCGACCGATGGGCACGTTCGTGGCTTCGGGATCATGCCCTTCGTCGAGTTTGTAGGCGCTGGCCATGACGGTGATCTCCGTGGGGCCGTAGGCGTTCGTCAGCTTCGTGAAGCCTCCTCGCTGAAGCGTGCGGAACGCCTCCGGGGGAAAGACCTCCCCGCCCACCAACACCCGATCCAGGGCGGCGAAGGACTCCGGGGCCTCCGCCGCCAACCGGGGCAACACCACGGGGGGAATCACCGCATGCGTGATGCGCTCCTCGATGAGGCAGCGCGCCAGCGTCGGCACGTCCCAGACCGGCGGCAGGAAGTGGACCGCGGCGCCGTTCAACAGCGCACCCCAGACCTCCAGCACCGAGACATCGAAGGAGACCGACGCCATCGCCAGCATCGTCTTGCCCGGTCCCAGGTCCTCGGCCAGGGCCGTCCGGTGCATGAGCGACACGACCGAGCGGTGTTCGATTTGAACGCCCTTGGGCTTGCCAGTCGAACCGGAGGTGTAGAGGACGTAGGCCAGGTCCGACGGACTTCCCGAGGGCAACGGCGGACCGGACTTCGCAGGAAGGTCGTCCAGCACGATGGTGGGAAGGCAGGTGAGCCGGTCCGTCAGCGCCGCCGTGGTGACCAGGGCGTGGGCCCCGGCATCCTGGACGAGCGACTCCAGGTAGGCCGGTGGCGCCTTCGGATCCAGCGAGAGGAAGGCCGCCCCCGCCATGAGGCTTCCCAACTGGGCCACGACCAGCTCCGCCGAGCGGTGGATGCACACCGCCACCAACGCCTCACGGCCGACGCCCAGCTCGCGCAGGTGGTGCGCCAGGTGCTCCGCCCGACGCGTCAGCTCGCCATAGGTCAGCACGGAGTCACCGGACCTCACGGCGGGAGCATCGGGCGCGTCACGGGTCCAGAGGGCCAGCATGTCGGGCACCCGGTACACGGGGGCCTCCTGGCGTGGGCCCACGCTGACGAGCGCGCGCCGGTCCGCGTCGTTCAGCAGCGACAACCTGGACACGCGGGTGTCCGGCGCGTCGGTGATGGAGCGCAGCAGTTGCTGGTACGCGGACAACATGCCGGTGATGAAGAAGTCCTCGAAGAGGTCGGAGTCGAACTCCCACGAGAGCAGGATGCCGCTCAGGGACGCGCGGGGACTGGAGCGCACGGGGGCCTCCGAGCGGGGAATGCTCACCACGTCCCCGGCCAGCCGTTGGAGGTATCCCGGTTCGGCGTAGAGCGGCACCGCGACGACGGCCAGCTCGAACTTGGCCGAGCCGTTGCCCAGTCCCTCCACGATGGTGACGTCGAGCGGTGACGCGTCGAGCGTGCCCACCGACGAGTCGTGGAAGTTGAACATCGTCTGCATCAACGGATTGAAGCCACCCTGATGCCGCGCGGGCGACTCCGCGAAGATCTGCTCATAGGGCAGCTCCTGGTGGTCATAGACGTCCAGCGTGGTGCGCCGCATCCGCGCCAGGAACTCCTCGAACGAAGGGTCCCCGTCCAGCCGTCCACGCAGCACAACCGTGTTGATGAACATGCCCAGCATGCCCTCGGTGTCCTGCCAGCGCCGGTTGGCGACCGAGGAGCCGACGAGGAGATCCCGGGAGCCGGTGTACCGGTGCAGGAGGACGAAGTACGCGGAGAGGAGCGTGGTGAAGAGGGACGTGTGGTTGCGGTCCGCCAGGGCCTGGAGGCGGCGCGCGAGGTCGCCATCCAGCTCCACCCGGGGCGCCACTCCGCGAAACCGCCTCCCCCCGGGGGCCGCGCGGCGAGGGAGCTGGAGCCGGGTCTCCGCGCCCTCCAATTCCTGACGCCAGAAGCGGCGCTGCGCCTCGGCGGCCTCGGTGCCCACCCACTCTCGCTGCCAGCGCGCGTAGTCGTAGTACTGCACCGCCAGCGCGGGCCGGCGCACCTGGCCCTGGCGGACGAATTCGGCGTAGCCGTTGAGCAGGTCCCGCACGAAGACGTTGAAGGACCAGCCGTCGTGCACGATGTGGTGTTCGACGTGCACGAAGACGTGCTCCTCCGCGCCCAGGCGCAGCAGCCGCCAGCGGAAGGGCCGGCCTTCGGCGAGCGAGAACGGGGCCTGCACCGCGTCCCGGACAGCCTCCGCCAACCGGGTGGCCAGCAGCGCTTCGTCCACGCCGCTGAAGTCCTGGAGGGGGACCTCCACCTCCCACGGTGCTTCCAGCTCACACCGCAGCTCCCCATCCACTTCAGGGAAGCGGGAGCGCATCACGTCATGGCGGCGCACGATGTCGGTGAGGCTCGCGTTCAGCGCGGCGAGGTCCAGCGCGCCCGCCAGCCGGAACACCGCCTGCGTGTGGTAGGCCCGCGCGTCCGGGTTGAGCTTGTGCATCAGCCACACGCGCTCCTGTCCAAACGAAGGCGTAAGGGTCATCCCCGCCGCGCCTCCCCGAGGGCCCAGGTCCACCCCTCCCTGTGCCTCCTTCAAGCCGGCCGCGAGCCGGGCCACCGTGGGGGCCTGGAGCACGGCGCTCAATTCCAACTGCGCGCCCAGCACGCGGCGCACCCGGGCCACGAGCTGGGTGGCGAACAACGAGTGCCCTCCCAGCTCGAACAGGTTGTCATCGCGCCCCACCCGCTCCATGCCGAGCAGCGCCGCGGCGATTGCCGCCAGCGCCACTTCGCCGGGCGACTCCGGCGGCTGGTAGCCCATCCGCTCCGCGCGTGGAGGCCTGGGCAGCCGCGCCCGGTCCACCTTGCCGCTGGTGTTCAGGGGCCAGGCCTCCACCACGACCACGACATCTGGCACCAGGTAGCCGGGCAGTCGGCGGCGAAGCTCCGCGCGCACCCCGTCGCCGGACAGGGCCGCTCCGGTGACGGGCATCACGTAGCCCAGCAGGCGCTCCCGCGTGTCGTCGATGAGGGCGACCGCGTCCCGCACGCCCGGCAGCGCAGCCAGGGCCGCTTCCACCTGGCCCAGCTCGATGCGCGCGCCGCGAATCTTCACCTGGTCGTCGCGCCGGCCCAGGAACTCCAGCGTGCCGTCCGGCAACCACCGGCCCAGGTCGCCGCTGCGGTACAGCCGCCTTCCCGGCACCGGGCCGAACGCATCCGGAATGAACCGCTCGGCGGTGAGGGCGCTCCGGCCCAGATACCCGCGCCCGACACCCTCCCCGCCAATGCACAGCTCGCCCGGCACTCCGTCGGGGACGAGGCGCAGGTGCTCGTCGAGGATGACCACGTGGCCGTTGGAGAGGGGGCGGCCAATGGGCACGCGCTCTGCCTCCACGGCGTGCACCTCCTGGAGCGTGCTGGCCACCGTCACCTCCGTCGGGCCGTAGCCGTTGACGAAGCGGTGGTGCGCTCCCCACTGCCGGGCCGTCTCCGGAAGGCACACGTCCCCGGTGCTCATCACCACCTGGAGGTCGGGGAAGCCGCCCGGTCGCAGCGTGCGCAGGACCGTCGCGGGCAGCACCGCGTGGGTGATGCGCCGGTCCACCAGCACGTGGGCCAGCGGCTCTCCGGAGAGCGGCGACGCATCCAGCGTCTCCAGCCTCCCTCCGTTGGGCAGCGCCATCAGCAGGTCGAACAGGGACGCGTCGAACGACGGGTGGAAGAACTGGAGCACCCGCGTGTCCGGCCCCAACGCGCCCAGGAAGTCCCGCTGCGCATGGAGGAGGTTGGAGACCCCGCGATGCTCGCTCATCACCAGCTTGGGCTCGCCCGTCGAACCCGACGTGCAGATGATGTACGCGAGATCCTCCGGGACGAGCGCCGTGTCCTCAATGGCCGCCGCGCCGGAGCCCACGTCGGAACCCGACTCCAGGAAGGGCACCCCCGGCACCTCGCTGGCTGGCGAGCCCACCACGAGCACCGCGCCGACCCTGCGGACGATGTCCTCGCGCCACGCCTGAGGGTGTGACGGCGCCAGGGGCAGGTACGCCGCACCCGCACGCCAGACGGCGAGGGCGAGTTCGACGAAGGCCGCGCCCCGCTCCAGCACCACCGCGACCACGTCTCCGCGCCCGATGCCCCGGGCGCGCAGGTTGGCGGCCAGGGCGCGGGTCCGCTCTGCCAGCCGCGCATAGGTGATTTCAGAGGCCCCATCCGAGAGCGCGACGCGGTCGGCATGCCGCCGGCACTGCGCGTCGATGACATCCACCACCGACCGCCACGGCCCATGGTCGACCCTGCCGCCCTGCACGCGGGCGGCCTGCGCCCCGACGTCCTGCCCCTCCGGCACCTCCGCCGGGGTGTGACCTTCGAGCGCCCAGGGACTCTTCAGGCGAAGGCTGGAGAGCAGGCGTTCGTACTCGGTTCCTGTCACCAGGGCGGACGGGGGCGTAGGGGGCAAGGGAGCTCCTGGAAGCAATGACACACATCGCGGCCGCCGCGCGGGGGTCCGTCCGGCAAAGCTCGCTTCCCCGGACCTCTACCACGCGAAAATCCACCGCGACGGCCTCGAATGGCTCCAGCCCTTGCCTCAGGGACACCAAGGCATTATATAACCAGGAGGTCATGGAATCCACCGGTTATATAACCCCCTCCCCGGGGCACCTCGACGCCACCTTCGCCGCGCTCGCGGATCCCACGCGCCGGGCCATCCTGGCCCGGCTCGCGTCGGGCGAGGCCTCGGTGAGTGAGCTGGCGGAACCGTTCGCCATGAGCCAGCCCGCCATCTCGAAGCACCTCAAGGTGCTGGAGCGGGCCGGGTTGATTTCACGGGGTCGGGATGCGCAGCGCAGGCCCCGCCGGCTCGAAGCCGCGCCGCTCGCGGAGGCCACCGGGTGGTTGGAGCGCTACCGCCAGTTCTGGGAGGAGAACTACCAGGCGCTGGACGCCATGCTCGAGGACCTGAAGGCGCAGGAGGCGCGGCCCCCCACTCCCCGCAAGAGGAAGAAGCAGCCATGAGGAACACGGGAAAGCTGACCCTCTCCACCCCGAGCGAGCTTGAACTCACGATGACGCGGGTCTTCAACGCGCCCCGCCGCCGGGTCTTCGACGCGCACACGAAGCCGGAGCTGCTCAAGCGCTGGCTCGGGGTGCACCGGGGCTGGTGGATGGCGGTCTGCGACATCGACCTGCGGGTGGGCGGCGCCTACCGCTACGTGTGGCGTGGACCGGACCGCGAGGACATGGGTGTGAGCGGGGTCTTCCGCGAAATCGTGTCGCCCGAGCGGCTGGTGAACACCGAGCGGTTCGACGACGCCTGGTACACGGGCGAGGCGCTGAACACGTTGTTGCTCATCGAGGAGGGCGGGAAGACGACGCTCACGACCACGATGCGCTTCGAGTCGAAGGAGGCCCGCGACGAGGTGCTGCGCTCGCCCATGGAGGGGGGCGTGGCCACGGGCTACGACACGCTCGAGCAACTGCTTTCATCCGAATTGAAGTCCCCTCACGACAAGGAACTGTCAATGATTGACACCCCGCGAATCCTCCAGACGGAAGCACAGCTCACCGCGCTCATCCACGTGACCGTTCCCCGCGCTGAAATCCAGCAGGTCATGGGGCCGGGCATCTCCGAGCTGATGGCCACGGTGGCCGCGCAGGGCATCAAGCCCGCGGGGCCGTGGTTCACGCACCACCTGCGCATCACTCCCGACGCATTCGACTTCGAGATCGGCATCCCCGTCACCACGCCGGTCAAGGCCGCGGGCCGCGTCAAGCCCGGCCACTGGCCCGCGATGAAGGTCGCGCGCACCGTCTACCAGGGCCCCTACGAGGGCATGGGCCCGGCCTGGGGCGAGTTCGAGGGCTGGATGAAGCAGCAGGGGCTCCAGCCGGCCCAGGACCTCTGGGAGGTCTACGTCGTGGGTCCGGAGTCGGGGCCGGACCCGAAGACGTGGCGCACGGAGTTCAACCGGCCCCTCGTCGACTGACGGGGGCCGGGCGGCTCATGGCCCGTTGGTCCTGGATTCGTTGAAGACCGTCGCGCCAAACAGGTGGGCCGCCTCCTTCGCGTCATCGCAGATGGCCGAGCACTTCTCGGTGGCACCGGGCGAACGGCAGTCGTTGGTGACGTTTCCGTTCGCGTCGTAGATGGGCCAATTCAGGTTGATGCAGGTATTGGCCTGCAACGTCTTCCAGCGCCAGTGACTCAGGCACGCGGCGCCATTCGTCTTCCACCCTGCCTCGAACGTCATGCTCACCGCGGGGATGGGATTGGCGGGAGGCGGATTGATGGTGGGCGTCAGGCCATCCCACAGGCGAATGAGGGTGCCGTCGTTCGTGTAGGAATCGCCGGCGCCGCAGTAGTCCGCTCGCGCCATGCGGGTGCAGGCCCAATGCGCCTGCGTCACGGGGCCCGCCTGGGCGCCATCCAGCCACGGCTTGTAGCCCCAGCGGTAGCACTTGGAGATGACGGCGTAGTCGCACGCCAGCGTGAAGGCGGTGGTGCTCTCCGTCCGGACACCGTCGTCGTCGTAGAGCCCCCGCACCGGCACGGCCAGGGCCTCCCCGCCGTTCGGATCCGGGTTGCTGTCGCAGATGTTGGACAGGGGCAGCCCCCCCAGGGTCTGCACGCGGTACAGGAAGGTGGAGCCGCTCGGGTCCCACGTACCGGGGGACTCCTTGGTGGCGACTTCCCTGGCATTGATGGCCTCCGTCACCTCCAACATGGTCGCGCTGGTGGACGAACGCATCAGGAGTCCCACCAGCTGCGTCCCCCGCAGCTCCTGCGTCGTCGCGGGGAAGGCGCCTTCATTGGGGTCCACCGACAGGCTCCAGGGTGTCCCCGGCGTGTCGGCCCCGGCGAGCACGGTGTAGACGCCGCTGGAGGGGCAGTGGAAGGCAGCGCTGGGGCACGTCGCGGCGGAGCAGGCCGGGGCCCCCGTCGCGAGGTGGTTGGGGCCCTGGTCCTCACAGGGCGCCTCACCCGAGCAGACCCTCATCACCGGAGTGCCCGAACAACTTCCCGAAGGCCGGCCCCCACAGAGGCCGCCACTGTTCAGCTTCACCCGAGCGCCCGGCGTGCAGGTGCCCTGCCCCGCCACCGTCAGTCCACAGGAACGGTCGGGCCCGCTCGGCCCCTGCACCAGGCAGTCCGTGAGGCTGGGCGTGGTGCCCTCCACCCGCAGCGTCAGGTCCGCGACCAGCTCCCCCCTTTCCAGCCTCAGCGTCACGGGCCGCCGCTCCCCGTTGCGGAGCATGGCGGCGTTCGCGAAGGCGATGCTCCCATACGACGTGCCGTGCAGCAGCGTGCCCTGGGAGTGGGAGCCGTCGTTCCCGTCGGCGAAGTCCTGCGTCACCAGGGCGGGCGCCGGCAGGTCGTCCTCCGGCAGGGGAACACCGCAGGCGACGAGGAACCCGACGGACAGACAGGCGGGGAGCAGGCGGAGGATTGATTTCAAGGAAGGAACCTCGTTCCAGGGGAGATGACGGAACACAAAGCAGCCGGCGTGCCACGGCTCGCGAGGCGGGAAGGGGAACGCGGGCGGCCCTTGCTGGCAGGACCGGCCGGCAAGTCTTGCCGGGGTCCGGCGGGCCTTGCCGCGACGGAGGCGTCAGAAGCGCGGCGTGGCGCAGACGCGCATCCCCATGAGGGCCTCGCGCTGGGTGGGCTCCACCACGTCCCGGTTCGAGGAGTGCGCGCTCAGGTCGCTCTGGTACCAGCTTCCACCCTGGGCCGAAGGCTGGCCGGGGACCACGTCCGAGCGCGTCCACTCCCACACGTTGCCGGCCAGGTCGTCCACGCCGAAGGGGCTGCGCGAGCGCGGGTGGCTGCCCACCTCATCCGGGCCGAAGCCCTGGGGTTCCCGGCCATAGGTGCGGTCGACGTTGGCGTCGTCCGCCTCCAGCCCGTCGCCCCCAGGGTAGCGGCGCCCATCCGCGCCCCGGGCCGCCCGCTCCCATTCCCGCTCCGTGCACAGGCGCGCCCCGGGCACCTGGCCGGTGCGATCCAACCAGGCGACATACGCCTGCGCGTCCTCGAAGGAGATGGCGGACACCGGGAAGCGGCGCCAGTCCTGCACCGCGCGCCGGTCCCGCTTCCCGTAGCGCACGGGCTCCCCTTCCCTCACGCGGTAGCGCGCCGAGGCCGGGTTCAACTCCAGACGCCAGCGGCCGTCGGGTTCCTCCACCAGTTCCACCACGGTGAGGCTCTGCCGGTTGCCGGGCCGACGCAGGGCGCGCTCCTTCGCGGGCAGCGACGCGAGGAAGGCGATGTAGTCACCGAACGTCACCTCGTGCCGCGCGATGAGGAAGCCGTCCGTCCGCGTTTCATGCAGGGGCGCGGCGAAGAAGAAGTTCTGCCGCAGGTATTCGCTCTCCGATGCGCCCAGGAGGAAGCGGCCAGGGGGCACATAGACGAAGCCGTCGGGCACCGCGGAAGCGGGCGGCAGCTTCAGCTCCAGCGTCAGGGCTTCTCCGGGGCGAAGCAGCACGGGGGCACGTACGGGGGCGCGGCCGGGGGCCTCCAGCAGCAGCAGGTGCGAGCCCGGTGGGATGTCCGCTTCGCGCACGGGGCCTGACCCGAGTTCGCGCCCCGGTGAGGCCGCGTCCTCCGGCCCCGGCCCCAGCAGCCGTACGCGTGCGCCCGGCGGCGACGTCACGACCGAGAGGCGTGCGGGCGCGGACAGCTCAGCCCTTCGGGCTCCGGAGACGTCATACAACGCGAGGCGATTCAGCCACTGCTCACGCGCTTCGGGTTGCTGGTGGAGCGCCGAGCGGGCGACCCGTTCCGCCAGCAGGTCCGCCAGGAAGTCCCTCACGGTGGCGCGGCCGGGGTCGAGCCCCCACGCGGTCTCCAGCGCGGACAGGGCCCGCAGCGCTTCGGCTTCCGCGACGCGCTCCACCTCCAGGGCGTGGGACCACACCTTCTCCGCGGCTTCGCGGTGCTCGCGTCCCGGTGCATCGAAGTGCGCGAACGCGTCCGTCCGCAGCCGCTCCGCTTCCACGTCCGCCGTGTGCGCGGCGACCACGGCGCCCCGGGCGTCGCGCAGTTGCTGGGCGATGCGCGCCTCCAACTGGGCCCTCGCCTGAAGGCGCGTGACGACCACCGCGCCCAGCAGGGCCAGGGGCGCGGCGATGGCGGCCGTCCAGCGCACGGCGCGTCGGCGGCGGGCGACCTGTCGTGAGCGGGCGAGGAAGTCCTTCTCCCGCGAGCGTCCAGGCCGTGTGCCCGCGTCGGAGGCCTCGGCGAGCTGGCGCCCCGCGTAGAGCAGCTCCACCGGACGGCCCAGGCGATCCCACTCGGCGGCGGCGCGCTCCAGGCGGTGGCGGACGGCGCGCCGCTGCTCGTCCTCACCCATCCACCCGCGCAGCGTGTCCCAGCCGGTGAGCAGGCTTTCGTGGGCGATCGTGTAGACACCCTCTCCGCCCTCGCCCTCGCCCGCGGTGAGGAGCCGGCCCTGGACCAGTCCCTCCAGCACCGAGCGTCCCGCCGCGTCGTCCGGGCCCCGCAGCAGCTCCGCGACGGTGCGGCGCAGGCGCGTGCCTTCGGGGGTGACGAGCTCCAGGAGCAGCTCGCGGGCGCGGGGGCGCTGCTCCGGCCGCAGCCGGGCCACCACCGCGTCCGCGTGACGGGCCAGCGCGCCCTGGACCCCGCCCAGGGTCTCCAGGGCCGTGGCGGGGATGAGGCTTCGTTCGCGGTCCCGGGCCTCCCAGAGCGCGGTGAGCGTGAACTGCAACAGCGGCAGGCCGCCTTCCGTGCGGGCCGCGGCGGTGACGAGCGCCTGCTCCAGCTCCGGGGACTCGAAGCGCACGCCCAGCGCGCGGGCCGGGCCGACGACGGCCTCGCGCAGTCCCTGTTCGGACAGGGCTCGCAGCAGGTGCAGCGCGCGAGGCACCTCCTCTCCCAGGCCGGGCAGGGCCACCAGCCGGGTGAGACAGTCGCTGCGCGCGGTGGCCAGCACCCGCGTCCGGGGCGCGCGGCGCACCACCAACGCCAGCTCCTCGGAGAGGCGTGCCGCCTGGGCGGGCTCCGAGAAGGTGACGAGTTCCTCGAGCTGATCCACGAAGAGCAGCACCTGGGGCGCATGGGCGGGACGGCGGCGCAGGGCCCGCGCCAGGGCGCCGCCCTCCTCGGCCTCCACGGTCGCGAGCAGTGCGTCGGCCGACACGTCGAGCAGCGGGGCCAGGGCTTCGACCAGTGAGTCCAACGGGCGACGGCCCGGCGTGCAGGAAACGACGGCCCACGCCGACCCGCGCGCCCCGGACTCCGAGCCAGCAGCGAGGGCGGGCAGGATGCCCGCGCGGCACAGCGACGACTTGCCCACGCCCGAGTCGCCCGCGAGCAGCACGAAGGCATCGCCGCGCAGGCGGTCCAGCACTTCGCGCACTTCGCTTTCGCGGCCGAAGAAGACGCCCCGGTGCGCGGCCTCGAACGGTTGAAGGCCCCGGTAGGGATTACCGGTGGGCAGCGCACCCGCGCGAGTGGGCAGGCTCAGCGCTTCAAGGGCTTCGCGCAGGGCGTCGCCGGAAGCAAACCGGTGGGCGGGGTTCAAAGCCAGACACCGGTCCACCACGGCCGCCAGCCCCGGAGGAAGCGCGGGCGCCACGTCGGCGAGCGGGCGCGGGGGCTGCTCCTCCACCGCGCGGCCCAGGGTTTCCACGGGCACACCGTCGTGGGGGGCCACGCCCGCGCACAGTTCATAGAGCAGCACGCCCAGCGCATAGACATCACTGGCGCGGCTCGCCGGTTCGCCGCGCCAGAGTTCGGGGGCCAGATAGAGCGGAGTGCCCGCGAGCGCCGGAACCGGCATGGGGTCGGGTCCACCGGTCGCGGGGCTTGCGGCATCAACCTGCGCGGACGGCGCGGTGGGCCGAAGGTGGGAGCCCCGTGTCGGACGCGCGCCGTCCTGCGTCCTGTCGCCAGACACGGTGGGCAGCGGCCGGAAGTCTTGCGTCGCTCGCACTCCCGCCTGTGCGCTGTCACCGGCGAGAGGGTTCAGTGGCAGGAAATCGCGCGTCGCTCGCGCCCCTTCCTGCGGCCTGTCACGAGACACAGAGGGCAGAGGCAGGAGGTCTTGCGTGGCATGAGCGTCAGCCTGCGGCCTGTCGCCAGACACAGGGGGCAGGGGCTGGAAATCTTGCGTCGCACGCGCGCTCGCGGACCCTAGCGCCTCCGCATCACCCGCCTGTTCCGACAGGGAGGCCAAAGCCTCCGAGGCGTTCGTCAACGGTCGCGGGCCAGCAGTCGCGCCCAATGGCCGTCGATCCACGGTGTCCCGCGCCGTGCCAGCACTGTCTTCCGCCCCCCCTTTCTCCGAGGGAGCAGCGGGCTCCGTCCACACGCTCCACTCCGCGAGCCCGAAGTCGAGCAGCTTCACCTCGCCGTCCTCCGACAGCACGGCGTTCGCGGGCTTGAGGTCGCGGTGGAGGATGCCCCGACGGTGGGCGGCGGCCAGGCCTCGCGCCAGGTCGATGCCGAGCCGCAGCGCCAGTCCGCCCTCCACCGGTCGGGCCAACTGGTCGAGCGACTCTCCCCGGATCAGCTCGGACACGAGATACGGCTGGCCGCGCGCCTCGCCCACGCGGTGGATGGCCACCACGTTGGGATGCTGGAGCCGGGCGATGGCGCGCGCCTCCTGGAAGAACCGCGCCCGGGCTGCCGCATCCGGCAGCCGACCCGCGGGCGTGGCGATGAACTTCACCGCCACCTGCCGGTCCAACAGCGTGTCCTGCGCCAGGAACACCTGCCCCATCGCCCCATGTCCCAGGGGACGCAGCAGCCGGTACTCCTCGAACTCGCGCGGAGGCTCCAACAGCGGCCCGGGAGGCGAGCTCATTCGTCCTCGGGCCCCCGACGTCCGGGACGCACCTGCACACCCAACTGCTTCAGCTTGAAGGAGAAGGTCCGGATCGGCATGCCGATGAGCGCCGCGGCCTTCGTCTGCACGCCGTCCGACGCCTCCAACGCCTCCATCATCCGACGGCGCTCCAGCTCACGCAGCTCCTGCGCCAATGGCGGACGCGCCCCCGCCGAGGCCTCGGCCACCGCACGGCCCGCCTCCGGCGTGGACTCCACCCCAGCAGGCACCGGGGCCGTCCCCTTGCGTCCCATCATGCGGGGAGGAAGGTGATGCGGCTCCACCACGTCCCCCGCGACCGCCGCGGCGACGTAGTCCATCAGGTTGCGCAGCTCGCGCACGTTGCCGGGCCACGCATGGCGCGACAGCGCATGCAGCGTGTCCGAAGCCAGCACCAGCTCCTGCCGGCCCAATGCCAGACACGCGCGCGCCAGGAAGTCGCGCGCCAGCAAGGGCACCTCCCGGGGGCGCTCCCTCAGGGGCGGCAGCAACACCGTGGCCGCGCCCAGGCGGAAGTACAGGTCCTGACGGAAACGCCCGGCCGCGACGTCCGCCTCCAGGTCGCGGTGCGTGGCGGCCACCACGCGCAGGTCGATGGGACGCTCGCGCGTGTCGCCCACGCGCGTGATGCGACGCACCTCCAGCGCACGCAGGAGCTTGGCTTGCGCGGACGGAGGCAGCTCGCCCACCTCGTCGAGGAAGACCGTGCCCCCCTGCGCGCTCTCCAGCAGGCCCACGCGAGACGTGGTCGCGCCCGTGAAGGCGCCCTTCTCGTTGCCGAACAGCTCGCTCTCCACCAGCCCTTCCGGGAGCGCGGCGCAGTTCACGGCGATGAACGGCCCGATGCCACGGCGCGACCAGTGATGCACCGCGAACGCCGCGTTCTCCTTGCCCACGCCCGTCTCACCACACACCAGCACCGGCAGCTCGCTGGCCGCCAGCCGGCGCAGGAGCGCATAGAGCTGGGACATGGCCGGATCCGCCACCAGCACCGAGCGCCCGGCCAGGTCCAGCCGCGTCGCCCCTTCGACCGCCGCCGCCGCCCGTCCCGGCTTCGCGGCCTGCGCCGCCGTGCGCGCGACCGCCACCAGCGTGTCCGCGTCACAGCCATCCGTGGGACAGGCCGCCGTGCCCAGCCGGGCCCGGGGACACGCCGCCAGCAGCGCCTCCACGCGCTCGCCGAACCCCTCCTCGCCCGGCTCGCCGGACACCTCTGGAAGCACGCACAACAGGTGCGCGGCATCCAGCCACCCCACGGCCTCCGCCGGCCCTGCCTCCGCCGTCAGCAGGGCCTCCACCGACTCCCGGCTCGCGGAGACGGAGTCGGGCAACGCGAGCACCAGCACCGACAGCGGCCGGCCGTAGCGCAGCGCGCGGTCCACCTCCTCGCGCAGGTGCGCCATCAGCCGCTCGGACTCCAGCGTGCGCCGCACCGCCACCAACCGGACGCGGGCGCGCACCACCGCCACCACCCCGCCAAAGGACAGCACGTCCCCGGACAAAAGCAGGTGCGCACCCTCCACCTGCCGGCCGTTGACGGACGTCCCGTTGTGGCTGCCCAGGTCCACGACGCGCGCCCCCTCCTCCGTCACCAGGATGCGGGCATGCCGCCGGGAAACACTTTCATCCTTCAGGCGCAGGTCCGCCGTTTCGTCGCGGCCCACCAGCACCGTGCCCTCGTCAGGCAGCGTGAAGCGCCACGACGAATCGCCCTCCATCACCAGGAGGTAGGCGGCTCCGGAATCTGGAGGCTCCCCTCCCCCCGTTGCGAGGGGCCGGGTCTCACGGGCGTTGGAAATCGAGGAGGACATCGCGCGAATTCCCATGCTGTCACGTTCCCTCCCGGGAGGACAGCGCCCCAGTCCCAACCGTGGGCCCCTCACCGGCGTGACGTCATCGGCAGGCGTTCGCCGGGACGCGACAGGTAGATGCGCGACACCGCGCGGCCCTGCACCTGCGTGGGGCGCAGGACCATCTGACCGCGCAGCTCCGGCAGCTCCATCAGGGTGGGCAGCAGCTCCGCGCGGGACGCGGGCGTGTCGTGCTCCACCTCCAGCACGCACACCCGGGCGCGGCAGTCCACGCGGGTGAGGTGCGCGCCCGCGAGCGTCGGCGACTGGAAGGCCCGGGCCACGGCGGACTCGGTGCCCCGGGTCCACTCCGGGTCGCGCGCTTCGGTGTTCGCCGCCGATTCCAGTTCCGCCTCCACCTCCACCTGCTCAGACGTCGGCGGTGAAGCAGGCGCCACGGGTGTGACGCCCGTACCAGGGACCGCCGCCACCGCGCTTCCCCCTGTCTGCCGCACCTGCGCGGACAGACGGCCCTGGCCCTGGCGCAGCGTCTCCAGCTCGATGCGCAGCGCTTGAAGCTCTCGCGACACATCCGCTGGCGCGCCGGTCGGGGCTTGCGACACGGGCGGCGTCGCCGAGTCCCCCTCTTTCAGACTCCAACCCACGGCGGCGGTCGCGAAGACCGCGGCCCCTGCCAGCACCTTCCAGAGGATGTCTCGCATGAGAATTACTCCGCGACCGTGAAGCTGGCGAGCACCGACGTGAGGAGCATGCGGGTCTTCATCATGGGAAGGGGTCCTTGTGGCGCGCCCTCGCGCGGCACCGCTGCATGCGGGCCGGCCTGGGCTGGCGGGAACCCGGTAGAGCAACCGCGGTGCCAACGGGCACTTCGCTCTGGGAGGACCCCAGGCCCGGCATGCCCTGCCGCGAAACAGGCCAGCAAGGCTTGCCAGGGTCCGGCAGCGGTTGCCGGAGCGTCACCTCACCGGGACGCGCCAGCAGGCCACCAGGCGTCCTGGGCCCTCCTGACGGGGCGGATGGACGGAGGGGGATATCGAAGGTACAAGGCCGCCGCATGGAGGCCGTACCTTGAAGAAGACCCTCATCACCGAAATCTCGAAGGAATACACCTTCGAGGCCGCGCACCACCTGCCCCACGTGCCCCAGGGGCACAAGTGCTCCCGCGTGCACGGCCACAGCTACCGCATCGAAATCACCCTTCAGGGTCCGCTCCACCCGCAGCTCGGCTGGATCGTCGACTTCGCGGAGCTGAACGCCGCCTGGGAGCCGCTCCACGCCCAGTTGGACCACCGGCTGCTCAACGACGTGCCCGGCCTGGAGAACCCCACGAGCGAGCTGCTGGCCGCGTGGCTCTACGAGCGCCTGGACATCCCCGGCGTGCGCGTCTCCCGCCTCAAGGTGGCGGAGACCTGCATGTCGTCCTGCACCGTGTTCCCGGCGCCGGCCTGAGCTGGATCAGGTCTCCACCTGTCCCAGGTTGGCGTGGAGGACCGCGCCATTCAGGATGGGTGTCTTCGCGCAGGTGTAGAGGAAGTCCGCGACCTCTTCGGGCGTGATGATCCGCCCGAAGGTCGTCCGCGCCGCCACGCTCGCCCGGGCGGCCGCGTCCCCTCCCAGGTGTTCCCGAAGGATTTCGGTGTCGGTGAACCCCGGGCAGACGCAGGCGGTATGGATTTGCGTGCCAACCAGCTCCTGGCAGGTGGCGCGCATCATCCCGACCATCGCGTGCTTGGTCGTCACGTAGGACGCGATGCCCTTCACGGCCTTCTCCGCCAGCGTGGAGCCCACGTAGAGGATGGACGAGCCGTCCGTGAGCAGCGGGCGTACCAGGCGGTTGAGCACCAGGGGGGCGACGACGTTGACCTCCAGCACCTGGCGGAAGTGCTCCGCGTCCATCGCCAGCGCTTCGTCATGCACGTAGCGGGCGGCGTTGTGCACCAGGCACACGCGACCTGCGTCCCTGCCGGGCCCCTCCTGGAGCGCGGGGACGAGCTTCGCCTCCCAGCCCGGAACGGCGAGGTCCACTTCCACGTTCACGACGCCCGGCACGGTGCACGGGTTGCGCGACACGTTCATCACGCGCCAGCCTTCCTGATGGAAGCGCTCCGCGGTCGCCCGTCCGATGCCCCGGCTGGCGCCGGTGATGAGGGCCCAGTCAGCCATGCTGTCCCCACTCCCAGGTGGCCCACTGTCCGGGGCCTGAAGCGCATTTCACCAACAGGTGCGTGATGCCGTCGCGCGCCATCGCGGCGCCGTCGCCCACCAGCTCCTCGCCGAAGACGCGCGCCAGTTCCTCCAGCGTCACGTTGGGCGCGGGCAGCACCGTCACGTCGCGCGCGAGGAAGTGCAGCTCCTCGCCGTTGAAGTACGCTTTGTAATTGCCCTGCGCGTCCTTCTCCAGGCGCAGGTGCCGCGAGCGGCCGGGCAGGAAGAAGGTCTCATTCCAGGCCTTGCAGCGCGTGATGACGGCCTGCTTCAGCGGGCCGTAGTCCGCGAGCAGGCCGTCCTCGGACACCTCGCCCGTCAACGCGACGTAGACGGTGAAGTTGTGCCCATGCAGGTTCTCGCGGTGCGTGGCGGAGAAGATGGTGAAGTGCCCCGCGGAGAACTTCATCTCTTCTTTGTGCAGCTCGATGGTCGTTGTGCGCGCCATGGGGATGGCGGAGGGCTTAGCACCAAGGACGGAGGGAGCGGAACCATCCTGGCCGCCTCCGTTCACCCTCCGCCACCTGCTCCCCTGCCCTCCGTTTCCAGGGGGACTAGAAGAGGAAGTCGGTGGTCAGGAAGTCCGACTCACGACGGGTGAGGATGGACTGGACCAGGGTGGTGTTGTCGGGCGTCGTCTTCGTTGCCACCAGCGTCCGGATGGAGAACACCCGGAGCGCGTCCGCGACCGACAGGGTGCCTTCCGCGGAGTCCTTGCGGCCGTTGAACGGGAACGTGTCCGGCCCGCGCTGGCACTGGCAGTTGAGGTTGATGCGGCCCACCTGGTTGGAGAACGCGTCGATGAACCGGCCGATGCGCGCCGAGTCCTTCCCGAACAGGCTGAGCTGCTGGCCGAACTGCGACTCCACCACCAGCCGGACCGCCTCCGCGTCGTCGTCGAACACCATCACCGGGACCACCGGGCCGAACTGCTCCTCGTGGGCCAGCCGCATCCCCTTCGTCACCGGGTACACCACCGTGGGCGCGTAGAACGACCGCGACGACTGGCCGCCCGTCGTGTTCACCACGCGGGCGCCCTTGGACACGGCGTCGTCCACGAGCCCCTGGAGGTACGCCGCCTTGCCCGGTTCAGGCAGCGGCGTGACGGCGACGCCCGGGTCCCAGGGCATGCCGGGCTTGAGCGTGTCCACCGCGGCCGTGAACTTCGCGAGGAACGCGTCCACGATGCTCCGGTGCACCACCAGCAGCTTGAGCGCCGTGCACCGCTGGCCGTTGAAGGACAGCGTGCCGGTGATGCACTCCTTCACGGCGTTATCCAGGTCCGCGTCCCCCAGGATGATGGCCGGGTTCTTCGCATCCAACCCCAGCACCGCCTTGAGCCGGTGCGGCCGGGGGTGCATCCGCTTCAGTTCGCTGGCGCCCTTGTTGGTGCCGATGAAGGCGAACAGGTCCACCTGCCCGCTCTCCATCAGCGCCCCCACAGTCTCCCGGCCCCGGCCGTAGATGATGTTGATGACGCCGGGCGGGAAGCAGTCGCGGAAGGCCTCCAGCAGCGGGCGAACCAGCAGCACGCCGAACTTCGCCGGCTTGAACACCACGGTGTTGCCCATCAGCAGCGCGGGGAAGAGCGTGCTGAAGGTCTCGTTGAGCGGGTAGTTGTACGGGCCCATGCACAGCGCCACGCCCACCGGGCCCCGGCGGATCTGCGCCATGATGCCCTGCTCCTGCACGAAGCGGGACGAGGTGTGGTCCAACTCCTTCAGCGCGCGGATGGTTTCGACGATCAGGTCGACGGTGCGGTCGAACTCCTTCTCCGAGTCCGGCAGCGTCTTGCCAATCTCCCACATCAACAGATTGACGACCGCCGTGCGCTGGGCGCGCATCGCGACGAGGAAGCGCTCCACGTGCTCGATGCGCTGGGCCACCTTCAACGTGGGCCACACGCCCCGGCCCAGGTCGTAGGCCTTCACCGCCGCCGCGAGCGCGTCCAGGGACTCGCGCGAGGTGAGCAGCGGCGTCGCGCCAATCACCTTCTGCTGGAGCCCTTCCGGCGTGCGGAGGAACACGGGGCTCTGCACGGGGTTGAGTTCGCCCGCCCAGGTGCGCAGCTCGCCTCCCACCAGGTACTCGCGCTGCTCCAGATAGGCGGGAAGCCGGACACCGGGGGGAATCTGCGCGTCGGTGGGGAACAGGTCGTCGAGAGCCGTCGTCATGGGCGCCCTTTTTAACCAAGCGCCCTGTCACCGGCACCAAATCCCGCGCGGGCGATGTGGGTGTGGGCGCCGGACGCTCGCGCCCGGGCCTGCGTTCCCGTCATGAAACCATGAGCAGGAGCGGCCGCGAGGTGCCTGGCAGCGGGCTGGGGCTCGCGCTGTGCCGCCGCATCGCCCGGTTGCATGGAGGCACGCTGCGCGTGGCGGCCTCCAGCGACAAAGGCACCACCTTTGAATTGACCCTCCCCAAAACTTCATCCGGAGCACGGACCCGGAGCACCGCGTCTCCAGCTTGAAGCGAAAGCTCCAGTGGAGCCCCACCTCGCGTTTCTCCATCCAGACCGTGCGCGGTGTCGGCTATCGGATGGAGGTGGAGAAGAGCCCCTGAGCCCTGGGGTAGCGTGCCTAGCCTGCCCGGGCCGGCGGATGGACCGCACGAACACACAGAAGGCACGAAGACATGCTGAAATCCACGGGAGCTCTCGTTGTCGCGATGTTCACCCTCTTCCCGCTCCAGGGTCAGGCCCAGAAGCAGGACTGCGCCACGGCGTTCGACGCGGTGGCCAAGGCGGGTCAGCTCGACAACGCGGAGGCGCTGGTCAGCAACGACTGCGTCATCATGTACACGGAGAACTGGCGGGAGGGCGCGGGCAAGAAGAACGACGCCGTCTGTGGTCCCGCGTGGAAGGCCCTGGAGGCCTCGGGCGCCACCGCCAACGTGCGCTCGCTGTTCATCCAGGACTGCGCCGTCACCCACATGACCGGCTGGAAGGCGCTGTCCCAGCCCCAGGCGGCGGCCGCGGGGCAGTGTTCCATCAGCCAGCTCATGACCGCGCAGAAGAAGGTGCAGGAGCAGCAGGCGGCCCTCTGCAAGAAGGTGGGCAAGGGCAGCGTCGACGCGGAGGTCGCCAAGAAGGTGCAGGCGTGTTTCGACACCCATGTCACCCCGGCTATCGCCAAGGCGCCGGGCCTGAAGCAGTTCGTCAATGAGTGCGTCGTGCAGAAGAACGCCTGGGCCCCTGACTCCATGTGCAACAGGAAGCAGCAGTCGGCCGTCACGTCCTGCCAGCGGAAGACCTTCGATGCGAAGAAGGCCGCGCTGACGAAGGAGCTCACGAAGAACCTCGGCAGCCTGTGCGAGCCGGCCGACGCGTTCGCCACGTGCATGGCCGAAGCGACCCGCTAATCCCAGCCATCCCTCCGCCCGGCGCCTTCGTCCCGCGCCCGGGCGGTTTCGTCACATAACGCCCGCTCACACCGGGGTGTGCCGGTACTCCTCGGGGGCTTCGTGCGCCCTTCGCACGACTCCCGAGGAGTCACCGTGAAAGCCTTTCCCGCTGTCCGCAGCACCTTCCTGGCGAGCGCGCTCGTCCTCACGTCCCTGCCCGGCTGCCAGGGCCCGGACGCCCCCGACACCGGAGCGGAAGAGGACCTCCAGACCACCGCCCAGGCCCTCACCTGTTCCTCGGCGGTGCCGACGATGACGGGCCCCACGACGCCAGCGGGCACCGTGACGCGCTCGGGGGTCTACAACTCCTCGTACGAGGCTTGGCAGGCGTTCGACGCGAACAGTGCCTCGCTGTGGCTCTCCGCGCTGAACCAGACGCCGGCCTGGCTTGCCTATCAGGTGCCCGCCGGCACCGCCGCGGTCCACCGCTACGCCCTCGCCTTCGCCAACGGAACCAGCCTCACCACGCGCGCGCCGAAGGACTGGACCTTCCAGGGCTGGAACGGTTCGTCCTGGGTGGTGCTGGACACGCGCACGAACCAGACGAGCTGGGGCGGGTGGGAGCGGCGGGAGTTCACGCTGGCCGCGCCCGCGTCCTACAGCCAGTACCGCCTGCACGTGACGGACGACAACGACAACCGTGCGGGCGTGGTCGTCATCTCCCTCAACCGGCTGGAGTTGATCACCTGCGCGAGCGACGGCGTCACCAACCCCGTCACGGCCCTCTGGACGCGCACCTCCGGGGCGGTGTCCACGCCCGTGCGCGTGCATGACCTCGTGGGAGACCCGGCGGGACGCTCGTACATCACGGGCTTCACGACAGGCGGGCTGAACGGCAACCCGATGATTGGCGGGATGGATGGCTTCCTCCATGCGCGCGACTGGAACGGCAACAACATCTGGTCGCTCCAGCTTGGGGCGCCGGACAGCGTCACGCTGGGCTACGGCATCGCGACGAACCGGACGTGGGAGGAGATCTACGTGGCCGGCTTCACGGACGGAGCGATGGACGGCACGCCCAAGGTCGGTCCCCGGGATGCGTTCGTGACGAAGTACCGCTACACCGGCGTCCATCAGTGGACCCGGCTGCTCGGCGTGGCGGGGACCTCCACGGAGGGCTATGACGTCGCGGTCGACACCGCGGACAATGCCTTCGTCGTCGGCACGACGCTGGGCGGCATGGATGGCAACACCCGCACCGGCACCGAGGATGTCTTCGTGACGAAGTACGACGCCGCGGGCACCAAACAGTGGACCCGGCAGATGGGCGCGGCCAGCCAGAACACGATTGGACGGCGGGCGGCCACCGACGCGGCCGGCAATGTGTATGTCTCCGGTTGGACCTACGGTGGGCTGGACGGCAACACCCGGGTGGGCGCGCAGGACGCCTTCGTCATCAAGTACGACAGCGCTGGCGTGAAGCAGTGGACCCGGCAGCTCGGGTCCCCGGGCAACAACGTGTGGCTGTATGGCTCGGCGACGGATGCGGCGGGCAATGTCTATTTGACGGGCCAGAGCGGCGGCGGCCTGGATGGGAACCCGAACCCCACCCCGGGCGGGGATGTCTACCTGGCCAAGTACGACCCTTCCGGCAACCGACTCTGGACCCGGGAGTTCAGCGCGGCGAACGGCATCTGGGCGTCGGGGATCTTCATCGACGCGACGGGGATCTACGTGAGCGGTGGCGCGCAGGGCGACGTGGGCAACCTGGCCAACGCCACGTTCGTGAAGGGGCACAACTACGTCGCGAAGTTCGACACGGCGGGCAACCGGCTGTGGGTGGTCCAGCAGAACCCGGCGGTGTTGCCAGCGGGAGGACAGGCCCCCGTCTACAGCAACGGCGTGAACCGGGAGTCCAACGGCAACCTCTACCTGGGGGGCTACGTGGAGGGGAACTTCGGCGGCAACACGCTGGTGGGGACCTCCGACGCGTTCGTGACGAAGCTCGCGGCCCCCTGAGTCGCGGGCAAGGGGCAGCGCGGCGCACGGGGGCGCCGCGCTGTCACTCCTCCGCGTCGGCGGGGAGGCCCTGGACGACGGCGCGGGCCCGGGTTCGCGGTTCGCCCTCGGGGTCGGAGGCGAGGAACGCCGCGAGCAGTGCACGGGCCTGGGTGTAGCGGCGCAAGCCGACGAGGGCCTTGATCTCCAGGCCCCGGACATCCCGATACTCACCGAGCTCCGCCGGGGTGTTCGCCACGGGCCAGTTCACGAGGAAGGCACGGCAGGGCGCGAGGGCCTCCGCGTGGAACCGCTTCTCCGCGGGGAGCCGGCAGCGCTGGTAGTCCAGCCTCCGGCGGGCCTCGGTGCCAGGCTGTCCCAGCCCTTCGAGTCGGGTGACGTCCCGCGTGGCCCGGTCCTCTTCCGCGCGAAGCTCCTCCTGCATCATCCGATGGCCGTCCTCCGCGTCGGCACGAAGGGTGAGGGTGCTGCGCACGATGGCATCGACCGCGGGCACCAGGGCGCTGTCTGGATACGTCTGGCGGAAGGTGGGGCCGAGGCCCAACACGGTGTCCCACTGCTCCAGGTTCCGGGCGGCGTGGATCCGCAACCAGGCGGCCTGTTCGGCCGGAAGTCGTTGCAGGTGGCGGGGCAGGTCCAACTGGGAGATGCGCTCGGCGTCCCTCCCCAGCGAACGCCATCGCTCCCGGTTCGCGTGGGCATCGAGCAACGTCAGCGCCGCCTCGGACCGCTCCTCGGGAGGACGGGTCGTGTCTTCCATGACGGCTCGCAGCCGCTCGCTCTGGACGGACGGGGAAGGCCGGGGCTCCACCCGGGTCAGGGCGCCGTCCAGCGGGGACGGGGACGGACGCGCTACCGCGCCCACCGGCAGGGCTTCGACACGGCGCGAGGTCGCCCCCGTTGATGAGACACGCGAGGGAACCGACTCCTGGCGCGCCTCCGTCTCCATCAACGAGGAAGGCTCGACCGAGCGTGCGGTCCCACGCGGCGATGCAGCATTCGCGGAGGCCTGGTCCCGGCGAGAGTCTCCGACCACGACAGTCGCCCCCGGACGCGCCGCGCCCCCCACCGGTTCTCCCGGCACGATGACGGACTCCACCTTCGCGGTCGGACGCCTCAGGAAGACCGCGACGCCCGGCAGCGCGAGCCCCACCGCCACCAGCAGCGCGGTAAGCACCGTGGACACGTGGCCACCGCGCGAAGACCGCGGCTCGGCGTCATCGTCCTCGGCCCCCTGGACATACAGGGTGCCGTCCCGTGACTCGGGTGGACGCGCGGGCGGATCATCATCGGGGTCGGGCCCCGGGGCGCTCTGGGTCACGGCGCGACGGGACGTTAGCCGAAGCGGATGACCCTTTCCGTCAGCCCCCCTCACGAAACCCGGTTCCTCCCGCTAGGCTGCGCTCACTGGGGGCTGTGAACGCCATGACGCAGGGGGGAGCGCTGGAGGGGACCGGCCTGTCCGCGATGCGACGGGTCTGGGTGCTGGGCATGGCCGCGGGCCTCCTGGGCGCGGTCCCCCATGCCTTGCGCGCCTACGCGGAGGAGCCCCGTGACTTCCTCCTCAAGCTCGCCCTCGCGCTCGTGCCGTACAGCGCGTGGGCCCTGCTCGGGCCGCCGGTGCTGGCCGTCTTCCAACGCATTCCCCCCGAACGGCCCCGGCTGCTGCGTCACCTGGGCCTGCTGCTGGTCGCGGGCGCGGGCTTCGTCCAGGTGCACGTGCTGCTGCTCGCGCCCGTGCTGTCGGCGCTCCAGCAATGGAGCGGGCACGGCGTCTCCTTCACCGAGGGCCTGTGGCGCCTGCTGCTGGAGCGCGGCGCGCTGGGCTACTTCGAATACCTGCTCTTGCTCGCCGCATGGTCCGCGCTGCGCACGACGCGGCGCCTGCGCGAACGGGAGCTGGCGGAGTCGCGCCTCGCCGTGCAACTCGCGGAGGCGCGGCTCCAGGCCCTGCGCGCCCAGTTGGATCCGCACTTCCTGTTCAACACGCTCAACGCCGTCGCGGGGCTGGTCCGCCAGCAGCGCAACCCGGAGGCGGTGGAGGCCCTGGCGGAGCTGGGGCACCTGCTGCGCGCGAGCCTGGAAGGCCGGGGCGACCACGAAGTCCTGCTGGAGGACGAGCTGGAGCTGGTGCGTCGCTTCCTCGGCATCGAACAGCTCCGGTTCGGCGGACACCTGGAGGTCCACCTCACGCCCGGCCAGGACACACTGAAGGCCCGCGTGCCCGCGCTCATCCTCCAGCCGCTGGTGGAGAACGCCATCAAGCACGGCATCGCGCGGAAGGCCGCCCGGGGACAACTCCAGGTGAGCACCGCGCGTGAGGGCAACCGGCTGCTGCTGGAAGTGCGCGACGACGGGCCGGGCCTGCGCGCGGGAGGCGCCGGAGGCACGGGCATCGGCGTGGCGAACACCCGCGCCCGCATCCAGCAGCTCTACGGCGAGCACTACGGCCTGACGTTGGAGGACCTGCCCGGGGGCGGCGTGCTCGCGAAGGTGGAGCTGCCCTTCATTGAGGGAAAGACAGACATGAGGCGGGGGACGCGTGGTTGAGACGCACCGAAGGGAAGGCTGGCGCGTGCTGGTCGTGGACGACGAACCGCTGGCGCGGGACAGCGTGAGGCACCTGCTGGCCCAGACGCCGGAGGTCACCGACGTGCACGAATGCCACGGAGGCCGCGAGGCCGTGGACCACATCCTGCGCGAGCGGCCAGACCTGGTCTTCCTGGACGTGCAGATGCCGGAGCTGGATGGCTTCGACGTCCTGCGCGAAGTGGGCGTGGAGCGCATGCCCCCGGTCATCTTCGTCACCGCGTTCGACACGTACGCGGTGCGCGCCTTCGAGGCGAACGCGCTGGACTACCTGCTCAAGCCCTTCAGCGACCAGCGTTTCCGCGACACCCTGGAGCGCGCACGGAAGCAACGGGCCCAGGGCAGGGACCAGAAGCTGCTCGAACACCTGTCGTCCCTGCTCGAACAGCACCAGGCCCCACCTCCCGCACCCGCCCGTCCAGCGGGTGGAAACAGCCCGGTGGAGCGCATCGCGGTGAAGACAGGCGGCAAGGTGCTGCTCATCCCCGTCGAGGAGCTGGACTGGTGCGAGGCGGAGGGCAACTACGTGGTGCTGCACGCGGGCACCCGCAAGCCCATGCTCCGGGAGACCCTGAACCAGGTGGAGCAGTGGCTGGACCCGCGCCGCTTCGTGCGCGTGCACCGCTCCGTGGTGGTCAACGTGGAGCGCATCCGGGAGCTGGAGCCCGACGTGGACAAGGGCTGGGTGGTGGTGCTGCGCGACGGGACGCGGCTGCGCTTGAGCCCTGGCCGCAAGGCCGCGGTGGAGGCCCTGCTGCGGCAGTCGTTCTGAGTTCGTCCCACCCGGCGGACGTTTCATCCCCCGCTCCGGCGGTTCCGACACATCGCTCCACGGCGCGCTCGCGGGCGCCCGTACAAACACGGCACGGCCCAACGCTCGCGCGGTCCGCGCGACAGCGAAGGGGTCGTCACCTGAAGCGATGGAAGCAAGGAGCACCGCATGAGCGTTCCCACCTCCAGAAGAGGCCTCTTCCTGGCCGCCGCCCTGGCCCTGGCCACGGCGCCGGGATGTCAGGGAGAAGCCACCTCCCCTCCCCCTCCCGAGCCGCTCGCCACCGGGCAGGCACTCACCTGTGGGAGCAACCTCGTCCCCCAGATGACCAGCGCGACGCTCCCCGGCGGCACCGTGACCGCCTCCGGCGTGTACGGCGGCACCTACGATGCCTGGAGGGCCTTCGACCGCAACGACGCCACGATGTGGATCTCCACCCAGGGCGCCGTCCCCGCCTGGATTGGCTATGAATGGGCGAACGGTCCGAAGAGGGTCACCCACTACGCCATCAAGTACGCCAACGGCGGCATCCTCTCCCGCGCCCCCCGGACCTTCACCCTCCAGGGCTGGAACGGCAGCGCGTGGGTCGTGGTCGATACCCGCCCCAATGAAATCACCTGGACCGGCTTCGAGCGGCGCGAATACGCGGTCGCCTCCCCGGGCTCCTACGTCAAATACAGACTGAACGTCACGGAGGACAACGACAGCCGCTCCGGCATCGAGGTCATCTCCATGGGCGGACTCGAACTGTTCGAATGTCAGACGGACACCGAGCCCCCCACCGTCCCGGTGCTGACGGGGTTCACCCCCGTGTCACCGTCCAAGAACAACACGACCCCCGTAGTCGCAGGGACGACGGAGGCGGGCGCCACCGTGAAGCTCTTCCTGGGCGCGTCCTGCCAGGGCACGCCGGTCGCCACCGTGACGGCCTCGGCCACCGGCGCCATCTCCGCGACGCTGTCGCTGACGGCCAACACCTCGACGACCCTCACCGCCACCGCGACGGACGCCGCGAACAACGTGTCCGCGTGTTCGGCGGGCATCACCTACCAGCACGACAGCCTCGCGCCTCCAGCGCCGACGCTCACGGGGTTCACGCCCGTCTCCCCGTCCGCCAACCTCCAGCCCTTCCTGTCCGGCACGGGCGAGCCGAACGCCACCGTGCGACTCTTCGCCGGCTCCTCCTGCCAGGGCACGCCGCTCGTCACCGTGACGGCCTCGGCCACCACGGGCGCCTTCTCCAAGCAGGTCTTCCCCACGGCCAACACGAGCACCTCCTTCAGCGCCACCACCACGGACGCCGCGGGCAACACGTCCTCGTGCTCCAACGCGCCCGTGTACCAGCATGACAACATCGCGCCCGGGATCCCCGTGTTCGCGAGCTTCAGCCCGGCTTCGCCCTCCTCCAGCACCCAGCCTTCGTTGAACGGGACGGCCGAATCCAGCGCGTCGGTGCGCATCCACTCCGCCGCGGGCTGCGTGGGGACGCCGCTGTCCACCGTCACCGCGAACGCGACGACGGGGGCCTTCACGCTCGCCCGCACCGTCGCCGCCAATGCCTCCACGACCTTCTCCGCGCGAGCGGTGGACGCGGCGGGCAACGGCTCCAGTTGCTCCGCGCCCACCACCTACGTGAACGACTCCCTGGCGCCCGCGCTGCCCACCGTCCTTCCGGGAGTCGTGCCCTTCACGACGGCGCCGTTCGTCGCGGCGGTGCAGGCCCAGACCGAGCCGGGAGCCCGCGTGGCCCTCTTCACGGACGCGGCCTGCACCGTGCCGTCCCCGTCCACGCCGGAGGCCTTCGCGAACACGACGGGCCTCGCCCTGGTGCCCCTGCTGCCCTCCCAGCTCAACTCGCAGCTCTTCGTCTCCGCACGCGACGCCGCGGGCAACCGCTCCGGCTGCGCGTCCTTCCAGACAGGCTGTTCACCGGGCACGAGCGACTGCGACGGCAATCCAGCGAATGGCTGTGAAGCCACGCTGATGAGCGACGAGGCGAACTGCGGCACCTGCGGCAACACGTGCGGTGGGGCCCCTTCCGCCAACGCCGTCTGCGGCGCGGGCACCTGCGGCCTGGGCTGCATGGTGGGCACGTTCGACTGTGATGGAAGCGCGGCCAACGGCTGCGAGTCCGCCACCGCCTGCGACCCGGCGACGTGCTCCGTCGTCCCGTTCCAGGAGCTGCTCATCACGGACCTGTCCGTGGTGGAGGACCCGGTGCGGACCACCGGCAATGGCGCCTGGACGTTCGGCACGCTGATGCGTGAGATGAACGGCGGCGCGGATCCGTCCCAGTTGGTGCGCACCTGGCTGCGGACCTGGGAGCAGCCCCAGTTCCTCCAGGCCTCGGTCGCCCCGCCCCGCCCGGCCATCCGCGACCTCGTGACGGACGCGTGGGAGGCGCGCAGCGGCGGGCCCGGCCAGCCGCTCGACTTCAACACCGCGCCGTTCCGGCTGCTCGCCATCGTCAACCGCATCGACCTGCGGCAGGAGGGCGTGGCCTCGGGCGAGGGCCGCTTCGTGTTCGGCGTGCTCGACCCGTTCGGCTTTCCCATGCCGTTCACCGTCATCTTCGAATATGTGCTGCCGGGCGGCAGCCCGGAGGAGCTCCAGCGCTGGGCTCGCGACTGGCACGAGCTGACCCGGTTGGGCATCGCGCACCCCGACTACAGGCCGAAGCTCCAGGCGCTCACGGACCGCTTCACCAAGGCCTCCGTGGCACCGGGACGCTTCATGGGCAGCGCCATCAGCCAGGTGCGCACCAACGAGAACTCGCTCGACTTCGAATGGGAGCTGCGCGAGTTCCACTTCGGCGCCACGGGCCTCGCCCCGGCCCCGGTGGCGCTCACGCCCGAGTTCTTCCTCTCCAACTCACCGATGCTGGGCAACTACATCAACCAGAACCAGGCGGCCATCCTCGCCGGCACCCACGACGTGCCCGCCACGTTCCAGGGCCAACCCTTTCAGGCCGCCTCCTCCATCACGCCCTTCTTCTTCTTCTTCAATGCCTCCGGGGTGAACGCGGAAGCGCGCCACCAGTTCTCCGTCAACACGTGCAACGGCTGCCACGCGGGAGAGACCAACACCTTCTTCCTCCACGTGGGGCCGCGCGAACAGGGACAGCAGGCCTTCATCTCCCCCTTCCTCGTCAGCGCCTCCCCCACCCCGGATCCGACAGGCGCGGGACCCGGGCGTGTGTTCCAGGACCTGGGGCGCCGCAGGGACGACCTGGCCGCCCTGGTGTGTGGCGAGCCGCCCACATTGAAGGCAGCGACGGACAGGGTCGGTGAGACGCTCCTCGCGCCGTGGCGGAAGGAAGGCGCGCGCAGGGCCGCCGTGCCGGGCTTCCCGCCCCGCTCCAACCTGCCCGCCGGCCGGATCCACTGAAGTCCCGTCGCCTCACCAAGGGCCTCCCGTCCGGTGCATGCGGCGGGAGGCACCTGCCGGTGAGGTGGCTTGTCAGGAGCGGAGGGGCGGGATTGACTGGCGGCATGTCCTCCTCCCGCCGCGTCCTCGTCCCGCTGCCCGACCGCGATTTCGACGTCACGGAGGTCGCGGTGCCCTGGCGCATGCTCACGGACGCGGGCCATCAGGTGGTGTTCGCCACGGAGAAGGGCCACATGCCCGCGGCGGATCCACTGCTGCTCACGGGTGTCCTCTTCGGCAAGCTGGGCGCGGACCCGGAGCCCCGCCGCTTCTACGGCGACCTCACCCTGACGGAAGGCTTCCAGAAGCCCCTCACGTGGGATGCGGTGGTGCCGGAGGACTTCGACGCGCTGCTCTTGCCCGGAGGCCACGCGCCGGGCATGCGGCAGTACCTGGGCAGCGAGGCGCTCCAGGCGAAGGTGGCGGCGTTCTGGGCGCTCCAGCGGCCCGTCGCGGCCATCTGCCACGGGGTGCTGGTGCTCGCGCGGGCGAAGGACCCCGCCACGGGCAAGAGCGTGCTGCACGGCACGCGCACCACCTGCCTGCCCAAGTACATGGAGCGCTCCGCGTACATGCTGACCGCGTGGAAGCTGGGGCGCTACTACCGCACCTATCCCGCCTACGTGGAGGAGGAGGTGGTCGCCTCGCTCGCGGAAGTCGGCCACTTCGAGCGAGGCCCCCGCGCGGGCACGAAGCGCGGCACCGCAGCGGACCACACGCCGGCCTTCGTGGTGGAGGACGGACGCTACGTGTCCGCCCGCTGGCCGGGCGACGCGTACCTCTTCGCCCAGCGCTTCCTCACGCGCCTGTAGGTCAGCGTCCTCACAGGGATGCGGAGCGCGCAGCGTCCTCATGGAGACCTGATGGGGATAGAGTCCCCTTCGAAGGAAAACAGGTTTTCCATGGAGACATCGATGCGCGCCCTGAAGCCCCTCCTCGCCTCGGCCCTGCTGGGCCTCCTCCCGGCCTGTGGACCCGAAGCCAGCCCTCCCGTGCCAGACGACACCGGCACGAGCCAGCAGCCGGTGCGGCTGGGCATCAAGAACGCGGATCCGTCCATCATCCGGGTGGGCAGCACGTACATCTCCGCGGAGTCGGACGGCAGCCGGCTCTATGTGCGGACGGCCGCGTCGGTAGCGGCGCTGGCGAGCGCGGCCCGGACGCAGGTGTGGGGCAACCCCACCGGCCTGGGCGAGGTGTGGGCGCCGCAGATCGTCCGGGACGGCACCACCTACGTCATCTACTTCGCGGCCGGCACGGGGAACGCCCACCGCATGTATGCCATCCAATCCCAGACGGCCAATGCGGGCTACTCCGGGGCGGTGAAGCTGGCGCTCCCGGACGACAAGTGGGCCATCGACGGCACGGCGTTCATCTACCGGGGCCAGCGCTTCTTCGTGTGGTCCGGCTGGGTGGGCAACTCCAATGGCGAGCAGACGCTCTTCATCGCGCGCATGTCCAACGCCACCACCATCACCGGGCCGCGCGCCGTCATCTCGCAGCCCCGCGAGTGGTGGGAGCAGGTCGACGTCAATCCGCCCACGCGCATCAACGAAGGGCCGGAGGTCATCATCGATCCGAACGGCCAGCTCCACGTCGTGTACTCGGCCAACGGAAGCTGGGACACGAACTACTGCCTCGCGGACCTGCGCCTGCGCGCGGACGGCGACCCGATGTATGTCTGGGACTGGTTCAAGTCCAACGGCTGCCTCTTCGGCGCCAATGGCGGCATCATGATGAGCGGATGGGATCCCACCTTGTACGCGAAGGGCGTGGGCCATCATTCGTTCGTGCTGCTCAACGGCGACCCGAACACCAGCCCGCCCGCGGGCCCCCAGTTCCCGCTGGCCTACCACGGCGTGCCCAAGGCGGATTCGCCCAACCCGTTCTGGTCCGGCCGCTACTGGTACTCCGGCACCTTCCAGTGGTGGGGCAACGTCACCTACGCGCGCGGGACCGAACGCAACACCGGCTGGAGCCTGAAGTTCTACGAATGACGCAGGGTCCGCTTAATCTTTAAATCGGGATTTCTCAGTCAGTCGGACTATGTTGGCCAGACCTCGCCGCACAGGAGTCGTCATGGCCAACACGCTGATGTTCCGCTGTCTGTCGTTGCTGGGAGTGGTGGGCGCGCTGGGAGGCTGTTCCGGGGAGGAGCCTTCCGGCGGGGCTCCAGAGACGCTGGGGCAGCAGGAGAGCGCCGCCATCGTGTCGTCCATCGTGGAGGGTGACTACGTCATCCGTTCGGCGATGACGAACAAGTGCATCGACGTGGCCTCGTCCGGCACGGCGGACGGCACCAAGGTGCAGCAGTGGGACTGCAACGGCACCAACGCGCAGAAGTTCCACATCTCGCCCACGTCGGGCGGGTACTTCAAGATCATCAACGTGAACAGCGGCAAGGGGCTGGACGTCGTGGGCGTCAGCACCGCTGCGAACGCCGTCATCCACCAGTGGAGCTACCTGGGCGGCAACAACCAGCAGTTCCGGTTCGTGAACCGGGGCGGCACGAGCTTCAGCATGCACCTGCGGCACACGGACATGGCGGTGGACCTGTCCTGGGGCTCCCCGGACAACGGGACGCTGCTGCTCCAGTACCCCTACGGGAACACCGCCAACCAGCACTGGACGTTCGACCTGGTCTCCGGCGGTGGTGGTGGGGGCGGGACGGGCTTCGGCGGCATCCTCACCCGCGAAACGTTCAACGCCATGTTCCCCAGCCGCAACGGCTTCTACACCTACGACGCGCTCATCTCCGCCGCGTCGGGCTTCCCGGGGCTCGCGACCACGGGCGACGCGGACACCCGCAAGCGTGAGGTGGCCGCCTTCCTGGCCAACGTCAATCACGAGACGGGCGGGCTCGTGTACATCGAGGAGATCAACAAGGCGGATTACTGCGACACGTCGTGGGGGCCTCCGGGCTGCTCCTGCGCTCCGGGCAAGCGCTACTTCGGGCGCGGCCCCATGCAGTTGTCCTGGAACGGCAACTACTGCGCGGCGGGCAACGCGCTGGGCCTGCCGCTGCAGGCGAACCCGGACCTGCTCTCGCAGGACGCGAACGCGGCGTGGCGCACGGGCTTCTGGTTCTGGACCACGCAGACCGGCGCGGGCTCCATGACGGCGCACAACGCCATCGTGAACGGCGCGGGCTTCGGGCAGACCATCCGCACCATCAACGGGTCGCGGGAGTGCAACGGCGCCAACCCCGGCCAGGTGCAGAGCCGCATCGACGCCTTCGTGCGCTTCTGCGGCATGCTCGGCGTGAGCCCCGGCAACAACCTGGGCTGCTAGCTCCACCCGCCGGGGCGGAACGGGTCTCCCCTTCCGCTCCGGCGTCCGGCCCTGCTCAGCCGACTTCCGACAGCAGCTCGCGCAAGGCCTCCTTCACCGGCCCCTTCACGTCGTGGGCGACCTTCTTGAGCATGTCCCTGGCCTTCACGAGCAGGGCGGGCTCCACCGCCTCCAGCGCGGACAGCGCGGCCCCCTGCGCTTCCGGGGTGCCTTCGGAACGCAGCAGCCGCTCCAGCAGTGCGAGGGCTTCCTGCGGCGGAGCCCCCAGGCGCAGCAGGGCCACCGCCGCGCTCGCGGCCGGGGCGGGGTTCGCGTCCTTGAGCAGACCTCCCAGCGCGGTGAGCGCGGCCGGGGACACGGGCCCCGTCAGCCCCAGCAGGGACACCGTCTCCACCCGGACCGCCGGGTTCGAATCCGCCAGGGCGCCAAGCAGCGCGGGCTCAAGGCCTCCCAGCGCGGGCAGGGTCAGTTCATTCAGGCGACAGTGCTCCAGCAGCGCACGCAGCGAGGACAGGGCCAGATAGCGGCGCATCCCTTCCGTCTTGCGCACCTGGGCCAGCAGCGCGGCGCCCGCGAGCTCCGGAGCCGCGGGCGCGAGCGCCCCCACCGACTCCAGCGCCGCGAACGACACGCGCTCCTCCGGATCATCCAGGTGCGCGATGAGCTTCGGCAGCAGCACGCCCTTCTCGTCGAAGGCCCGGCTCGCCGCGCGGGCCATGGCGTGCCGGACCGCGGGACGTGCATGGTCCAACGCCGCGCCCAGGGCCGGGAGCTGGGTGGGGTCCACCCGGCACACGTTGCCCAGCACCAGCGCGGCATCCCCCACGGACGGATCCGCCACATCCATGCGCGACAGGGCCTCCGTGATGGCCTGGACGGCGGTGGCGGCGAGGCGCGCGGGAGGGGGCCACCAGTCCGCCTGCAACAGGGACAGGATGAGCCCGTGCGCGGTGGAGGCCGGCCGGGCCAGGTCCTTCAAGAGGAACTGGGCGGTGCGCTCCCGCACCCCCACGTCCTCGGATCCGAGGGCTTCCCCCACCGCCTCCAGGGCCTCCGCCCGGGCTTCCGCGTCAGGGAGGGAGAGTCGGGCTACCCATTCATCGACGGGCCGGCTGCTGTTCACGCGTGCTCCTGGGGCGGGTTTTCTGGGGGCGACGCAACCCGGGACCCCTCCAGGCGATAATCCCGCCACGACTCCCGATTTCCAAGAACGAGAACCATCATCATGAGCTACCGCATCCAGAGAGGAGACACGCTGTCGGCGCTGGCGGGGCGCTTCGGCACCACGGTGTCGGCGCTGGCCAAGGCCAACGGCATCTCGAACCCCGACCTGATCATCACCGGCAACTCGCTGAGCATCCCGGGCAAGAGCGACAGCTTCCAGTCCGGTGGCGCGAACGGTGGCGGTCGGTCCTCGGCCGCGGGGGGCTCCTTCGGCGCTTCGGGCGCCGCGCCGATGGGTGAGATTCCCAGCTCGTTCGGTGCGAACGCGAGCCGGCTGGCCTCCTCCGCCCAGTCCATGGCGTCGTCGATGAACACCACCGGCTGGTGCGCCAAGGGCGTCAACCGCGCCCTGGCGGCGGCGGGCCTGAACGTGAACCCGCTGCCTTCCGCGTACATGTACGGGAACGTGCTGGCCAAGGACTCGCGCTTCCGTGAGGTCAGCCTCACCGACGAGCAGATCAAGCAACTGCCCCCCGGCGCCATCATCGTGAGCGACGCCTACAACAGCCCGGGCAACCCGCACGGTCACATCGCCGTCACGCTGGGCAACGGCCGCGAAGCCAGCGACCACATCGCGGGCATCCGCACGCATGGTACCCAGCGGGTGTTCATCCCCGTCTGAGTTCCGACAAGGCACGAGGCGATCCCGGCGGCCCTGGAGAGGAATCTCCGGGGCCGTTGCCTTTGGTGCGAGCCCTCCCGTGAAGCCTCCCGCTTACGGCCCCGAGGGACACACCCCATGCACTCTCCCCTTCCGGAGCGGTCCGTCCGCTCCCTCCCCGCTCCAGGCGCAGGCCTCCTCGGCGCGCTCACCTGCATCCTCCTCGCCGGCTGCGTCGCACCCTCCGGCGCTCCCGAACCCACCGAAGCGTCCCCGCCCGGCACCGCCACCGTGCGCCAGGCCCTGGCCTGTAGCGGCGGGGGCAGCATCGACCAGCACGCCGCGCAGTGCGACGGCACGGGGAAGCTCCTGTCATGGGCGCCGCCCGCGGACCCGGGCTCCTCCGCCGCGTATGACCACGTGCTGGAGCTGAACCAGAACTACCTGCTGGCGATGCCCGACGTGAGCGGCCTCACGAACCCGTCGGTGGCGAAGCCCGCGTACTACGCGTTCTCCTACGTGTGCAGCGGCACCTCCCCCGGGTGTTCTCCCGCGGGCTCGCCGGTGGGCTGGCCGCACAACCCCGCGGGCCTGTACGCGATGCTCGTGGAGTCCGGCCTCACGTATTCGCCCTACAAGAACGATCCGCGCCTGAGGACCACCGCGCTGGCGCTCCTGGACTGGCACCTGGCGCACGGCATGACGGCGGTGGGCGACCACTGGTCGCTTGTGCCCTACGCGAGCGGTGCCAGCGGCTCGCTGACGTATGCCGGCGCGGCGGCGGGAGGTTCGGTGGGCGTGGGGGACGGCGTGGGCTACCTCCAGCCGGAGAAGGTGGGCGCGCTCGCCTGGGCTGCCGTGCAGTCCTTCAAGTTCAATGGCAACACGGCCTACCGGGACATGGCCATCAACGCGGCCAACCAGCTCACCAGCCACCTGCGCACCCCGAGCGCCACCGTGTCGCCGTGGCCCTACCGCGTGCGGGCCTCCGACAACGCCGTGCGCACCGGGGCGAACATCGTCGACAACTTCGCCTCCAACGTGGTGGAGCCGCTCAAGCTCTACCAGGAGCTCATCCGGCTGGGGCAGGCGGGCACGCTCGACGGCGCGCCCGGCTACAGCGCGACCCGGCTGTCCCAATGGCAGTCCACGCAGTCCACCGTGCTCGCGTGGCTGCTGGGACCCAACGGCCCCATCGCGACGCAGAACTGGACCCAGTACTTCGAGGACGTGGGCTCTGACGCGACGAACAACCTGAACCAGCTCGTCCCCGGAGAGACGGCCAAGTTCCTGATGGACAACCCCGGCCTGGACCCCAGTTGGCAGGCCCATGTGCAGAACATCATCGCCTTCATCGAAACGAACTTCGGGGACACGCTCGAGTTCGGCGCGCGGCCCATCAAGGAGCAGTACGCGTTCCACTACAAGATGGGCAGCCACACCTCGCGCTACGCCGCCGTGAACGCCCGCTACGCGGAGCTCACGGGGGACGCGGTGGCGAAGGACAAGGCCTTCCGCGCGTTCAACTGGGCCACGTACATGGTGCGTAACAGCGGGCTGACCATCGACGGGCCCTATCCCAACAACGTCTGGTTCACGGATGGCTGGGGCGACTTCATCCGGCACTTCGTCATCGGCATGGGCGCACAGCCGGACTGGGCGCCCGCCGGACAGAACCACCTGCTGCGCACCACCTCCGTGGTGAAGAGCGTCACCTACGGACCGGGCAACGAGGTCCGCTACACCACCTATGACGCCAGCGCGACGGAGGTGCTGCGCCTCGCCTTCGTACCCTCGTCCGTGACGGCGGGGGGTACCGCGCTGTCGCAGCGCACGGACCTGGCCGCGGACGGGTGGACCTTCGACACCGGCAACAACGCGCTGCGCATCCGTCATTCGAACAGCGGCGTCATCGTCATCTCCGGGGCGCCTCCCACGGCCCCCACCGTCGCCATCACCGCCCCTTCCGTCGGACAGAACTTCACCGCCCCCGCCACGCTCAACCTCGGGGCCACCGCCACGGCCATTACGGGACGGAGCATCGCCAGCGTCACGTTCCGCGCGGGAACCACCGTGCTGTGCACCGTGAATGCGCCTGCTTCCAATCCCGTCGCGTGCACGGCCACGAGCAGCCTGGGCAATGGCAGCCACACCGTGAGCGCGGAGGCGGTGGACAGCCTGGGTGAGAGCGGCTCCGCTTCGGTGGCCCTCACCGTCGCGGGCCCGCCGACGGTCGGCATCACCAGTCCGGCGTCCGGCGCGACGTTGCCGACGGGGAGCATGACCTTGGGCACCCATGCCAGCGCGGGCGCGGGGCGGACCCTCACGCGCGTGGAGTTCTTCCAGGGCACCACGTCGCTCTGCTTCACGACGACCGGCACGGCCTGCACGTGGAACGCGACAGCCGGCACGTACTCCAACGTCTTCGCCCGCGCCACCGACAGCGGCAGCCCGGCGCTCGTCACGAACTCCGCGCCCATCAGCTTCACGGTGAGCGCTTCGGCTGGCGGCGTGCGGCTGGTGGGCATCGATACGGTGGGGACGCAGAACGACTACGACAACGGCGGTTCGGTGAATGCGTTCCAATACACCGCCGTCGCGACCGGGACGCTGGGGACGCTCAAGGTCTTCGCGGCGCCGGGGAATGCCAATGCCTCGCTGTCCGTCGGCGTCTACAGCGACACCTCCGGCGCGCCGGGCACCCTGCTCTCCTCCTGCACCACGGCGGTCGTGGATCCGCTGCCGCTGGCGACGGGCCAGTGGTACGGCTGCACCGCGTCCCCACAGGTGACGCTCACGTCGGGCACCGTCTACTGGCTGGCCCTGCTGGGCGCGAACGGCGGCGGGGTGTTCCGCTACATGGACCAGCCCACCGGCTCCATGCGCTTCTCCCCGACGGGCCTCGCCGCGCTGCCGGGCCCCACCTTCGGAAGCTCCACCGTCTACGCGGGCGCGTCCAATGCGTCGATGTATGGCCTTTCGGCTGGAAGCTCCACCGCGCCGACTGTGTCCATCACCTCGCCTGAGGCCAATGCGAACTTCACCGCGCCCGCCAACCTGAATCTCCAGGCCACCGCGACGGCGGGGCCGGGCCGGACGCTCACGAAAGTGGAGTTCTTCGACAACGGCACCACGCTGTTGTGCACGGTGACGGCGCCAGCCTCGGCCTCCGTGAGCTGCGGGGTCAGTTCGCTCCTGGATGGCGCGCACAGCGTGACGGCGAAGGCCACCGACGACCTGCTCCAGGCCACCACCTCCGCCGCGGTGGCCCTGTCCCTGTCCAATCCGCCCACGGTGGTCCTCACCTCCCCCGTCGCCAATGCCACGTACACGGCGCCGGCCTCCGTGGCGCTCGCCGCGTCCTCCACCGCCGGCCATGGCCGGAGCATCGCGCGGGTGGACTTCTACGCGGACGGCACGACGCTGGTCTGCTCCAGCACCACCACCCCGTACGGCTGCACCTGGAGCAATGTCGCGCAGGGAAGCCACACGGTGCGGGCCGTGGCCGTGGACAGCGCCAGCCCCGCCGCGAGCACCTGGTCCAGCACCGTCTCCATCACCGTGAGCAGTGCCGCCACCGTGCCCTCGCCTCCCACCGGACTGACGGCCACGGCGGTGTCGTCCGCGCAGGTGGACCTGGCGTGGACCGATGCCTCGAACAACGAGAGCGGCTTCCAGGTGGAGCGGGCACCGGACGTCTCCGGAGCACCGGGCACCTTCGCCCAGGTGGCGACGCCGGGCGCCAATGTGACAGCCTTCAGTGACACGGGCCGCGCCGCGAGCACCCGCTACTGGTACCGGGTCCGGGCGACCAACGGCGCGGGCGCCTCTGCCTTCACCGCCAACGCCAGCGCGACGACCCCCGCCGCGCCCACCGCGCTGGTCGGCAACAGCACCGTGCTGACCGCGTCCGACTTCGAGAACGCGGGCGTCGCGGCGGCGTTCAATTACGTGGCGAGCGCCACCGGCAACGTCACGCGCCTGCGCATCTACGTGGACGGACAGACGACGGCCACCACGCTCCAGCTCGGCTTGTATGCGAATGGAAGCGGAACGCCCGGTGCGCTGCTCCGGAGCTGCACCGTCACGACGGTGACAGCCGATGCGTGGAACGAATGCACCGTCACGTCGCAGGCGGTGACGTCGGGCACGACGTACTGGCTGGCCGTCCTGGGTCCGTCTGGCGGAGGCAACGTCCACTGGCGACACACGAGCGGCACCGGTTCCTACAAGGTGCAGCCGGACCTGACGACGACCCTGCCCTCCACCTGGACCGGCACCGGGGGCTACCCGGGCAGCAACATGTCCGCCTACGCCGGCAACTGAAGCCGGCGCTCAGTCCAGCGAGGCCAACAGCTCGTCCAAGGTGACACGCGTCGCTCCGCGCGTGTCACCGACCACCGACTCCAGCATCCCCTTCGCCCTGCGGAGTCGGGCGGGATCCACCGACATCAGCGCGGACAGCGCGGCCTCCTGGACCTCGGGGGCCGCCTGTCCCAACTGGCCCTTCAACAGGAAGAGGGGCTCCGCCGACGGCGCCCCCAACCCGAGCAACGCCACGGCGGCACTGGCCGCCACGGAAGGACTCTCATCCCGGAGCCGGTCGCGCAGCGCCGCCAGCGCGACCGGCGACACGGGGCCCATCAGGCCCAGCAGGGACACCGCTTCCTGGCGGATGGGCGGCTCCGGCTCCTCCAACGCGCGAAGCAGCGCGGGCTCCGGATCCATCAGCGTGGGCACGGCCCGTTCTTCCAACAGCAGCTCCTCCAGCAGGCTCCGCAGCGACACGAGGGCCAGATAGAGGCGCACGCCGTCCGTCCTGCGCACCTGCTCCAACAGACGGGGCGCGGCGACGTCCGGCGCCAGCACCGCGAGCGACCCCAGCGACTCCAGGGCGGAGATCGCCACCGACTCCTCGTCGTCCAGCAGGGCGAGCACCCGGGGCAGCGCCGGCAGCGCGTCCTTGCCCAGCCGCCCCACCACGCGCGCCATCGCGCTCCGGACGGACGGGTGGGGATGCGCGAACGCCCCTTCCAGCGCGGAGAGCTGGGAAGCATCCACCCTGCACACCAGGGTCAGCACCAGCGCTGCATGCTCCAGGTCCGCGGAGCCGGCCTCCGTTCGCGGCAGCGTCGACAGGACGGCCTGGACGGCGCTTTCGGTGAGGCTCGCTTGAGGAGGCCACCAGCCGCGCTGCAACAGGAACAGGATGGGACTGGCGGCGGCCGTCCCGGGGCGCCCCAGCTCCTGAATGAGCGCCCGGGCGGTCCGCTCCCGCGACTCCGCCTCCCCGGACCCCAGCGCTTCTTCCAGGGCCTCCAGCGCCTCCTCGCGCGCGCGCGCATCCCGCGCGGAGAGTCGGGCCACCCATTCATCCACGGTCGGGACGCGACCCACGCGGCACTCCTCCACTGAAATGAAAGCGCGCCAGTCGGAAGGTGTCCGACCCGCGCGGGTTCAGGCAATCATCCCACGCCCCTGCTTGAGTGCGGCCTCCCACTGGAGCGTGCAGCCCTTGCCGTTCACCTGGTCGCCGGCACCAGGGCTCGCGAAGGAGCCCGTGCGGTAGGCCTCCGACATGAGCGGTCCCCGCAGCCAGCGCTCAGACCTGGACCATCTGGAGGAGATTGCCGCAGGTGTCCTCGAAGACGGCGACGATGACGGGCCCCATGGGCGTGGGCTTGCTCCGGAACACCACGCCCAGCTTCAGCATCCGCTCATATTCGGCCTGGCAGTCATCGACGCCGAACGCCGTCAGGGGGATGCCCGCGTCGAACAGCGCCTTCTGGTAGACGCGCGAGGGGGCGAAGCCCATGGGCTCCAGCAGGAGCTCCGTGCCTGCCTGGGCCTCGGGCGAGACGACGGTCAGCCAGCGGTGCTCCCCCAGGGGGACGTCCACCTTCGTCACGAAGCCCAGGACCTCCGTGTAGAACTTCAGGGCCTTCGCCTGGTCGTCCACCATCACGCTGGTGATGTTGATGCGCATCGTGTCTCTCCAAGTCGGTGCTGCGGTGTTTTCAGTCCAGCCACGGGGCGACGACCAGCCCCCGGAGCCTGTGCATGCGAACCGTTAAAGCAAGCCAGCCCGTCCCAGGTCCACTTCAGCGGTGCCGCACGCCGTGCCGGAAGCAGTCCACCACGTGGTCGTCCACGATGCCCGTCGCCTGCATCCACGCATAGACGATGACCGGCCCCACGAACTTGAAGCCGCGCTTCTTGAACGCCTTGGAGAACTCCTCCGACAGCGCCGTCTTGGCCGGCACGTCGCCCTTGCCCGTCCAGGTGTTGCGAAGGGGCTTTCCGCCCGCGAGTCCCCAGACGAACGTGGAGAAGTCCTCGCCCGCCTCCGCCATGTCCAGGTACACGCGGGCGTTGCCGATGGTCGCTTCAATCTTCGCGCGCGCACGGACGATGCCGGCATCGCCCATCAGCCGATCGACGTCCTTCTCGGTGAAGCGCGCCACGACCTTCGGGTCGAAGCCCTTGAACGCCTTCCGGAAGGCTTCGCGTTTGCGCAGGATGATGATCCACGCAAGCCCCGCCTGGAACCCCTCCAGCATCAGCAGCTCCCAGAGCGCGCGGCTGTCGCGCTCCGGCACGCCCCATTCCTCGTCATGGTAGGCCTGATACAGCGGGTCGCCCTCGGCCCAGGCGCAACGGTGTGGCATCCGCTCTCCTCAAGGTCTCGCGCCCGCATGAAGGCGGACGCGCGGCAGGGCTACCACGAGGACTGAACGGGCGACCAGTCCTGTTCTTCGTTCATGCGGGTCGGGTCAGCAGCGCGAACAACCCGTCGCTCCACCACCTGCCGCGCAGCCCGGGAAGAAACCGTTGCCAATGGATGCTGCTGCGGGGGATGCGCCCGGGCAGGGGGTAGTCGAAGTCGATGCTCTGGAAGCCCGCTTCGACCGCCATGCGCCGCGCGTCCAGTTCGGTGATGGGGGTGATGTGCCCCGAGTCCCGGTAGTCCTGCTCGCAGAACGCGGGGAAGTAGCCTCGGACCAGGAATGACAGACGCGCGGTCAGGCTGTCGTTGTTGGGCGTGGTGATGAAGAGGTGGCCTCCCGGCCGCAGCACCCGGAAGGCCTCCTTCACGAAGTGGCGGGGGTTGGCCAGATGCTCCAGGACTTCGATGGCGAACACCCAGTCCACGGACGTGTCCGCCCACGGGAGCACGTCCCGGGAGACGTCGCGCTGGTGGAACTCCACGCCGGGCAGACGGCTCGCGCCCGCATCGTGGATGTCCGTGCTGAGGATGCGTTCGATGGCGGGATTGCCCTGCAACCGGCGGATCCACCCGCCGCGGCCCGAGCCCACATCGAGCACCACCCCCGAGGCCCGGTGCCCCGCCGCGCTCCAGGCCGCGTCCCGCAGCGGCTCCGGTGACAGGCCCTCCTCTCGTCGGGCGTACGCGGCGGCGTCGTGGCCCAGGGGTCCCGCGCTGCCGTTGTCCGTCGCATTCGAGTCCATGCAAGGAAGCTCGCACAGAGGCGCGGGCCCGTGAAGACAACCTGGGGCGAATGGATTCCCCAGGGCCTCACGGACGCCCGGAAGGACGCTTCAGTGCAACCCTGGCGGCTGCACCCCGCCGGGAATCGGTACGGATTCGCCGGTCGGGAACCCCGGTTCATCCTTGAGCGAGATGCGAATCATCTCGCGCAGCGCGGGAATGTCCTGGTGACCGTGGACGGACACGGCGTGCTCGGTCGCGGCCCGGACCACCTCGTCCTCCTCGCCCGTGATGGTGAGCGTGCAGTTGGAATCGTCGGGGGTCTCCCGGCAGTCCATCATCTTGCGTGACATGGCCATTTCACCTCCCACCCATGAGGTGCGCATGTGAAATGGCCTCCGCAATCCACGGAAGCGAAAGCTTCGCCTATCATCCGCGCCCGCAACGTCACCAGGAGGCAACCGCATGGGACAGGAAGTGGATGTCATCGTCGTTGGCGGAGGGCTGGCGGGCCTCGTCGCCGCGACCGAACTGGCGGATGCCGGCAAGCGCGTCGCCGTCGTGGACCAGGAGGCTGAACAGAACCTGGGCGGGCAGGCGTTCTGGTCGTTCGGCGGCCTGTTCCTGGTGGACTCGCCCGAGCAGCGGCGCATGGGCATCAAGGACTCGCACACGCTCGCGCTGGAGGACTGGATGGGCACCGCGGCCTTCGACCGCGAGGAGGACCACTGGCCCCGCAAGTGGGCGGAGGCCTTCGTCAGCTTCGCCGCGGGCGAGATGCGCTCCTGGCTGCACCAGCAGGGGATGACCTGGTTCCCCGTGGTGGGCTGGGCCGAGCGCGGCGGCTACGGCGGGGTGGGCCACGGCAACTCCGTCCCCCGCTTCCACGTCACCTGGGGCACGGGCCCCGGCGTGCTCGCGCCCTTCATCCGCCGGGCGAAGGCGGCGCAGGCCGCCGGCAAGCTCACGTTCCTGTTCCGCCACCGCGTGGACGAGCTGCTCGTCACCGCGGGCGCCGTCGTCGGTGTTCGCGGCATGAAGCTGGAGCCCACGGACGTCCCGCGCGGCGTCACCAGCTCCCGCAAGACGGAAGGCGACTTCGAACTGCGCGCGCAGGCGGTCATCGTCACGTCGGGCGGCATCGGCGGCAACCACGAGCTGGTCCGCAAGAGCTGGCCAGAGCGGATGGGCCCCGCGCCCAAGTTCATGATTCAAGGCGTCCCCGACCACGTGGACGGGCGGATGATCGCCATCACCGAGGCCGCGGGCGCGCGGCTCATCAACCGCGACCGCATGTGGCACTACACCGAGGGCCTGCGGAACTGGAACCCCATCTGGCCGCGCCACGGCATCCGCATCCTGCCCGGCCCCAGCTCGCTGTGGCTGGACGCCACCGGCAAGCGCCTGCCCCCGCCGCTGTTCCCCGGCTTCGACACGCTGGGGACGCTGGAACACATCCTGAAGACGGGCCATGAGCACACCTGGTTCCTGCTGAATCAGCAGATCATCAAGAAGGAGTTCGCGCTGTCCGGGTCGGAGCAGAACCCGGACCTCACGGGCAAGGACTGGCTGGGCGTGCTCAACCGCGCCGTGGGCAAGAAGGCCATGGGCCCGGTGGAGGCCTTCAAGGAGAAGGGCGAGGACTTCGTGGTGGCCAAGGACCTGCGCGAGCTGGTCGCCGGCATGAACACGAAGACGGAGAAGCCGCTGTTGGACTTCGCCACCGTGGAGCGGGAGGTGCTGGCCCGCGACGGACAGTTGGACAACCCCTTCGGCAAGGACCTTCAGATCGCCGCCATCCGCCAGGCGCGCGGCTACCGGGGGGACAAGCTGGTGCGCACCGCGAAGCTGCACCGCATCCTGGACCCCAAGGCGGGACCGCTCATCGGCGTGAAGCTGAACATCCTCACGCGCAAGACGCTGGGCGGCTTCGAGACCGACCTTTCGGGCCGCGTCTTCAACGCCCAGGGGGAGACCATTCCCGGGCTCTACGCGGCGGGCGAGGTTGCGGGCTTCGGAGGCGGCGGCGTCCACGGCTACCGCGCCCTGGAAGGGACGTTCCTCGGAGGCTGCATCTTCTCCGGCCGCGCGGCCGGTCGCGACGCCGCCAGCCGCGTGTAGTCCCCGGCGAGCGGCAGGGGCCTTCAACACGCCCCTGCCCTTCGCGAGGTCCGCTCAGGACACCGTGGCCTGGAAGGGCCACGGGCTGGAGCGCGACCCGGCCATCCAGTTGTCGTGCCGGCCGTCCCAGTGCTGGTAGGTGAGCAGCGACGGGTCCACGTCATCCAGCGTGTTGACGCCGACGGAGCGGAACAGGCCGCCCATCTCGGGCACATCCCCGGCGCCAAAGCACATGACACCGCAGTGCTTGCAGAAGCTGCGGGAGTTCGGGCTCCCCTCGCGCCGGTACTCGCTGAGATGCTCCTGGCCCTTGATCAGCCGGAAGGCGCTCGGCTTCATGGAGACGTTCCCGACGTTGCCGAACTTCGTGCAGAACGTGCAGTTGCAGCGGCTCACGTCGGCCAGGTCCGCGGTGGCCTCGTAACGCACGGCGCCACAGTGGCAGCCGCCCGTGTACGTCCGCACACCGGCCTTGGCGGGGTTCTGCTGGGAGTCGTTCTGGGTCTGGGTCATGGCGAAATCTCCGGTGCCGCGTTGAAGGAACCCGACCCTTATCCCCCCTGTCAGTGACAGCCTTATGTCAGGTTTGTCCGCCCCCTGATGGGTCGTCCTGGAGGCCCCCCTGACCTTCCCCGTGGGATTGGGGCAGATTCCGCCCGTCCAACGCTGCTCCGGAGGCCGCTTGAACGTCTGGAAACCCCTGCATCGCATCCTCGCCGTGACGTTGTTCCTCCCCCTGCTGGCCGTGGCCGCCGCGCCGAAGCCGGCCCCTGGCACCGCGCGCAAGCCGGTGCAGCGCCCCTCGCGCCAGTACACGATGGAGCAGTTCATGGGGACGACGGAGGTGACGGGCCCTGAGTTCGCCTCGGATGAGAAGCGGATCCTCTTCTCGTCGAACGCCTCCGGCATCTACAACGTCGCCAGTGTGGCGGTGACGGGTGGGAAGACCACCGCGCTGACGAACTCCAAGACGGACAGCATCCGGATGGTGGGCACCTTCCCGCGCGACAACCGCTTCCTCTTCGAGCGCGACCAGGGAGGCAACGAGCAGACGCACGTGTACGTGCGCACGCCGGACGGCAGGGAGAAGGACCTCACGCCCTTGAAGAAGGGGGCCGCGGGCTTCATCGGGTTCAGCCGCGACGAGTCCGCCTTCTACATCGTCACCAACGAGCGCGACGAGGGCGCCATGGACCTGTACCGCCATGACGCGAAGACCTACGCGCGCACGCTGCTGTTCCAGAACGACAAGGGCCTCGCCATCGCCGGCGTCGCCCCCGACGCGTCGTGGGTGGTGATGAACGAGTCCATCACCACGTCCGACGGAAACGTGTGGCGCTACGACGTCGCGACGAAGACGTTGAAGAACCTCACGCCCCACCAGGGGACCGCCAGCTACTCGGTGGCGGACATCGACCCGGTGTCCGGGGAGCTGTACCTGCTCACGGACGACGGTTCGGAGTTCAAGCGCCTGGTGCGCCCGGCGAAGGAGGCCGGGAAGTGGGAGGACGTGGAGAAGGCGGACTGGGACATCGTCGCGTCCACGTTCTCGCGCACGGGGGCGTGGCGCGTCACCACCCTCAACGTGGACGCGGGCACCGAGGTCCGGCTGCACGACGTGAAGGCGGGCACCCAGCTCTCCCTGCCCCAGCTCCCCCCAGGCGCGGTGTCCGAGGTCGTCTTCGCGCGCAGCGAGAAGAAGCTGGCCTTCATGCACGAGGGCGACCGCTCCTCCCCCAACCTGTACGTCTATGACCTGACCGAGAAGAAGGCCACGCGCCTGACGGACACGATGGGCAAGGCGCTGGATCCGGAGGACCTGGTGGAGTCGCAGGTGGTGCGCTTCAAGTCCTTCGACGGGCTGGAGATCCCCAACCTGCTCTTCAAGCCGCACCAGGCCACGCCCGAGCAGAAGGCCCCCGCGCTCGTCTGGGTGCACGGCGGCCCCGGGGGCCAGACGCGCAAGGGCTACATCAACTTCATCCAGTACCTGGTGAACCGGGGCTACGTGGTGCTGGGCATCAACAACCGGGGCAGCACGGGCTACGGCAAGGCGTTCCACAAGGCGGATGATCAGAAGCACGGCAAGGAGCCGCTGCTCGACGTCGTGGAGGCCCGGAAGTACCTGGCGAGCCTGCCGTACGTGGACGGCTCGCACGTGGGCATCATCGGCGGCAGCTACGGGGGCTACATGGTGCTGGCGGCGCTCACCTTCCACCCGGATTCCTTCGAGGCGGGCGTGGACGCCTTCGGCATCTCCAACTGGCTGCGCACCCTGAAGGGCATGCCGCCTGAATGGGGAGCCTTCCGTCAGGCCATGTTCCAGGAGGTGGGCGACCCGGAGAAGCAGGAGGCGATGCTCAAGGAGATCTCCCCCCTCTTCCACGCGGAGCGCATCAAGAAGCCGCTGCTCGTCATCCAGGGCGCCAATGATCCGCGCGTCCCCCAGGCGGAGTCGGATGAAATCGTCGCCGCCGTGAAGAAGAACGGCGTCCCCGTGGAGTACCTCCTGCTCCCCGACGAGGGCCACGGCTTCAAGAAGAAGAAGAACGAGGTGGAGGTGAACGAGCGCGCCCAGAAGTTCTTCGACCGCTACCTCAAGCCCGCGCCGACCGCCGCCCCCACGCCCTGACGGGCGCCGCTTTACAATAACTGCATATACAGGCAATCCTCCCGGCGTGATGAACTCCGCACGCCGGTTGTCCGCCTTGTGGTCCCTTCGCGCCCTCCTGCTGACCGTGGGCGCCCTGACCTCGGGGTGCGCCGGCGCGCCCCCGCGTGAGAAGGCCGCCGAGGCCGTGCACGCTCCGGCGGCGGTTCCGGCGCCCCTGGGCTCAGGGGCCCTGGAGGCGCGCGAGGCGGATGCGTTCTTCCAGGACCACCGCTTCCGGGACGGCACGGTGCTGCCGGAAGTGCGCATCCACTACGCGACGCTGGGCACACCGCGACGGGATGCCTCCGGCGCGGTGACGAACGCGGTGCTCCTTCTGCACTGGACCAGCGCCAGCGGCGAGGTGCTGCGGGGCAAGCCCTTCATGGACTCGCTGTTCGCGCCGGGCCGTCCCCTGGACGCGACGAAGTACTTCCTCATCTTCCCGGACAGCGTGGGCCACGGCCGCTCCAGCAAGCCGAGCGACGGCGCACGCACGAAGTTCCCCGCCTACGGCTACCGGGACATGGTGGAGCTGCAGCACCGGCTGGTGACCCAGACGCTGGGCATTGCCCGACTGCACGCCATCGTGGGCCTGTCCATGGGCGGCATGAACGCGTGGCAATGGAGCGAGCTGTATCCGGAAGTGGTGAAGGGCGTGATGCCCATCGTGTCGCTGCCCACGCGCATCGCCGGGCGCAACCTGCTGTGGCGCCGGTTCGTCTCCCGGCAGATCCGCACCGACCCGGAATGGAAGGACGGCCTCTACACCGCCCCGCCCCGGGGCTGGCGCGAGGCCTTCCCCGTCTTCCGCATGATGCTCGACGGGGTGCCCCACCTGCAGGCCACGCTCCCGGATGCCGCGGCGGCGGATGCGTTCATCCAGGCGGCGATGGCGCAGGCGGAGGGCATGGACGCCAACGACGTCCTGTACTCGCTCGAGTCCTCCTCCGACTACGACCCGGAGCCCGCGCTCGACGTCATCCAGGCCCGGGTGTTCGCGCTCAACTTCTCCGACGACGAATTCAACCCCGTCTCCCTGCGCACGCTGGAGACGCTGATGCCCCGCGTGAAGCACGGGCGTTTCGTCGTGCAGCAAGGCGACGCGCGCTCCTTCGGCCACCTCACCCAGGCGCACCCGGAGCTGTGGGCGGAGCAGGTCGCCGCGTTCCTCGCCTTCCTCGAAGGAGCGTGAGCCGTGCTCCCCGGTTCAACGACGGCGACGGGAGGCGGCCTTGGGCGCGGGGGCCACTTCTTCAGCCTGGCCCAGGCCCGTCCGGGCAACGGAGGCCAGCAGGTCTCGCAGCGAGGAGGCCTGGGAGTCGCCCACGGCGCGCTCGAAGTCCGCCTGGGCGCGCAGCCAGAGGGGCCGGGCCTTGCGGTAGACGTCCTTGCCTTCGGCGGTGATGTCCACGGCGCGCTGGCGGCGGTCGGTGCGGCCCACCTGGAGGGCGACGAGGCCGTCCTTCAACAGGGGCTTGAGGTTGTGGGTGAGCGTCGAGGGGTCCATGACCAGTTGATGGGCCAGCTCGTTCACGGTGAGCGGGCCCTGGGTCTGGACGCGGTGGAGGATGGAGTACTGCGTCGTCCGAACGCCGCTGGGTGCGAGCACCTGATCATAGAACTGGGTGACATGGCGGCTGGCCTGCCGCAGCGCCAGACAGTTGCAGAGGGTGCGCAGGGGTTCGTCTAGGGACATCGCCGTTCCGTGAAGCCGGGAGGACACGCCCGCGCTCCGGTGGGAAGTATACGCGGGCCCGGCCGTGCCCGCCGCAAGGAGACACCGTCATGAAGACTGGAAGACTCCATTACGCCTGGGTGGTCGCCGCGACCATCTTCGTGGTGCTCCTGTGCGCGGCGGGCGTGCGCGCGACGCCCAGCGTGTTCATCGTGCCGCTGGAGCGGGAATTCGGCTGGAGCCGGGCCCTCGTCTCCTCGGCCGTGTCCGTGAACCTGGTGCTCTACGGGCTGGTGGGGCCGTTCGCCGCCGCGCTGATGCAGAAGTTCGGCATCCGTCGCATGACGCTCGTCTCGCTCTGCGTCATCGCGGTGGGCGTGGCGCTGACGAACTTCATCCACGCGCCCTGGCAACTGGTCCTCTTCTGGGGCGTGCTGGTGGGCCTGGGCACCGGGACGACGGCGATGGTGCTGGGCGCGACGGTCGTGCAGCGCTGGTTCGTCACGCGGCGGGGGCTGGTCATGGGCCTGCTCACCGCGAGCACGGCGACAGGGCAGCTCGTCTTCCTTCCGCTGCTGGCGATGTTGGTGGAGCACCACGGCTGGCGCGCCGTCTCCTTCACGGTCGCGGGCGTCGTCGCGGTGATCATCCCGCTGGTCGCGCTGTTCGTGCGCGACCGGCCCGAGGACCTGGGGCTGAAGCCCTTCGGGGCCGCGCCGGACGCGGAGCCGGTGAAGGTCTCCACCGTCAATCCGCTGGCGAACGCGCTGGGGGCACTGGGCCGGGCGTCGAAGCACCGCGACTTCTGGCTGCTCGCGGGCAGCTTCTTCATCTGCGGGGCGACGACGAACGGGCTCGTGGGGACACACCTGATTCCGGCGTGCATGGACCACGGCATCCCGGAGGTCCGCGCCGCGGGACTGCTCGCGGTGATGGGCATCTTCGACCTGGTGGGCACGACGGCGAGCGGGTGGATGTCGGACCGCTTCGACAACCGCTGGCTGCTGTTCTGGTACTACGGCCTGCGCGGCATCGCGCTGCTGTACCTGCCGAGCGCCTTCGAGATGTCGCTCTTCGGCCTGCCGCTGTTCGCGGTGTTCTACGGCCTGGATTGGATCGCCACCGTGCCCCCGACGGTGCGCCTGACGACGCAGACGGTAGGTGCCGAGGACGGCCCCATCGCCTTTGGCTGGGTGGTGGCCGCGCACCAGATTGGCGCGGGCCTGGGAGCCCTGGGCGCGGGCGTCATCCGCACGTCGCTGGAGACGTACACGCCCGCATGGGTCGTCGCCGGAGTCATCTGCCTGGGCGCGGCGCTGGTGGTGCTGCGCATCGGACGCGGGCCCGCGCGGGCGGAGCCGGTGATGAGCACGGCGGCACCGCACTGAGCGCGACCGGAGCGCTTCAACCCTCCCCGAGCAACACGACCTTGCCCACCGTGTCCCGGCCCTCCAGCCTGCGGTGGGCCTCCTCGGCCTGGGCCAGGGGAAGGCTCAGCCCCACCACGACGCGCAGCCGCTTCGCCACGACCTCCGCCAGCAGGGCTTCGCGTGCCCGACGCTGCACCTCCGGGGGCGTGGGGGTGCGCAGCCAGTAGGCGCTCACGGTGAGTGACTTCGCGTAGAGCGACTCCACCTCCACGTGTGGCGGAGGTCCACTGGCGTTGCCGTAGCTCACCAGTTGGCCGAAGGGCGCCAGCGCGTCCACGCTGGCCTGCCACGTGCTCGCGCCCACCGAATCCAGCACGCGCTCCACGCCGCGTCCCTGCGTCAGCGACAGGACCCGCGCCGCGACGTCCTCCTGGTCGTAGCGGACGATGTCATCCGCCCCCACGTCCCGGGCGAGCTTCGCCTTGGCCTCGCCCGACACCGTGCCAATCACCCGTGCCCCGGCGGCCTTCACGAGTTGCACCGCGAGCAACCCCACGCCTCCGGCCGCCGCGTGGACGAGCACCGTCTGCCCCGCCTCCACCCGGCCCACGGTGTGCACCACGTGGTACGCCGTCAGCCCCTGCACCAGCAGCGCCGCCGCCTGCGCGAATGACACCTCCGGCGGAAGTTCGAGCAGTTCGTCCACGGATGCGCGCGCGAGCTCCGCGTAGGACTCCTTCGTCAGCGCCACCACCCGGCGCCCCACCCACTTCGCGTCCACGCCCGGCCCCACCGCGCTCACCACGCCCGCGGCCTCACTGCCCAGGATGCGCGGAAGCGGAGCCTGGGCGTCGTACAGGCCCCGGCGGCGCTCGGTGTCCGCGAAGTTCACCCCCGCGGCATGCACCCGCAGCAGGACCTCCCCTGGCCCGGGCGTGGGTTCGGGCACGTCTTCCCAACGGAGGACCTCGGGCCCTCCCACCTGGTGGTAGCGGATGGCTTTCATGCGCGAAGGCCTAACGGCCGCTCCGACGCTTGTCAGGAATGATTTCCGACTGGCGTCCTTCGAAAGCGAAAGGAGCGGTCCCCATGCGCACGGCGACGAAGCAGGCCCCGATGAACCCCAAGCACCTGAATCCTTCCGGTCACGGCATCGAAGCGTCCTCGCGTCCCAGCACGGGCACCGCTCCCTTCACGTGCCGCTGGCGCGACTTCGCGTCCTATCGCCTCGCCTCGCCCGGCTCCTGAAGGCTTCCACGCCCCGTCCCCGACGCGGCACGGACACCCTCCCGAGGCCGGGCTCCCCACCAGGGAACCCGGCCTCTTCTTGCGTCCGGGCGCCCCGCATCACCTTCGTCCCCACTTCACCCATAGGTCGCGCACGGGGTGCAGCCTGGATTCCAAATCCGGGCGAGCAGGGTTCGACTCCCTGGCGGCCTGTCAGCCCGAAAGGCCCCGTGTCATGGAAACGCTGGTGTTGAGCCAGTCCTATGAGCCCGTCGCACGCATCCCCTGGCAACGCGCCATCCACCTGCTCTTCCAGGGCAAGGTGGAGGTGGTCGAGGAGTACGAGGACCGCGTCGTGCGCTCGGTGACGGTGGAGCTGCGCATGCCGTCCGTCATCCGCTTCGTGCGCGCCCTGTGGAAGGGCCCGCGCGGCATCCGCTTCAGCCGCGAGAACGTCTACCAGCGCGACCACTGCCGCTGCCAGTACTGCGGCCGCAAGGTCACGCGTCCGGAGGCCACGTACGACCACGTGGTGCCGCGCGCCCAAGGGGGCCACACGAGCTGGGAGAACATCGTCATCGCCTGCGTGCCCTGCAACCAGAAGAAGGGCAACCGCACCCCGGCCCAGGCGCGCCTGACGCTGCTCGCCGTGCCCGTGAAGCCGAAGAAGATGCCCAACGCCGTGCACCTGTCATTCCTCGTCGAACAGGGCGTGCCGATGTCCTGGCGCAAGTTCCTGAGGGACGTCGCCTACTGGCACACGGAGCTGGAAACCTGAGTCCCGGGGGTGCCGGGACTTCGCTTCCGTGCGGCAACGGTTAGAGTGCCGCACGTCGGAGGGGGCGTTCCGGAACACCATGGCGACGAGGAAGAGCGAAGACCAGGAGCGGCTCATCGACCGCGACCTCACCGCGTTGGCTCGCGAGGGGAAGCTGCCGGCGGCGTACGGTGTGGACGTCGCCGTGACCGAGGTGTTGGGCCTGCTGACACGTGGCGGCAAGCACCCGCTGCTGGCGGGCGAGCCCGGCGTGGGCAAGAGCGCGCTCGTGCAGGAGGTGGCCCGCCGCATCGCGGAGGGCCGCGTGGACGGCGACCTGGCGCATGCGCGGCTGGTGGAGGTGTCCGTCGCCAACATCCTGGCGCGCAGCACCCAGCGCCAGGCCGCGGAGAGCTTCGAGGAGCTGCTCACGCACCTGGGCCGGCACCCCTGCCCCATCGTCTACATCCGCGACCTGCCGGTGGCCCTGGGCGGCCCCCTGGCCCCGGTGGCTGTGCGCGCGCTGCGCACCGGCGGCCTGCGCTTCATCTTCGAGACCGAACCCAAGCGAGTGCAGGAGTTGCTGCGCGCGGACGAGGCCCTGGCTGAACGGCTCCACCTGCTGCCGCTCCACGAACCGCCGCTGGAGAAAGCGCGCTGGATCGTCGGCCGAGTGGCGGAGGAGCTGGAGCGCGACCTGCGGCTGCCCATCGACCCGGCCGCGTGCGACCTGGTGCTGCGCCTGTCCGCGAAGTTCCTGCTCGCGCAGCAGATGCCTCGCAAGGCCATCGAGTTGCTCAAGGAGACGGCGGCGGAGGCCGCGGGCGTGGCGCGCGACCACGTGGGGCCGGAGGACGTGCTCACCCGTTTCTGCGCCGCCACGCGCCTGCCCCGCTTCGTCGTGGACGACGCGATGCCGCTGGACCTGGAGGAGACGGAGCGCTTCTTCGGGGAGCGGCTGCTTGGCCAGACGGACGCGGTGGGCGCGGTGCTGCGGTCGGTGGCGCTGCTCAAGGCGGGCCTCAACGACCCGCGCCGCCCGCTGGGCGTGTTCCTCTTCGCGGGGCCCACGGGCGTGGGCAAGACGCAGTTGGCGAAGCTGCTGGCCGAATACCTGTTCGGATCCGCCGACAGGCTGGTGCGCCTGAACATGGCGGACTACCCCAACGACGGCGATGAGAGCGTGCCCTTCGGTGCGTCGTGGGCGCCCGCGCTGGAGACGCGGCGCGGAGAGCTGTCCGCGCTGCTCGATGGCAAGGTGTTCACCGTGCTGTTGCTGGACGAGTTCGAGAAGGCGGCGCGCAGCGTGCACGACCGCTTCCTCCAGCTCTTTGACGAGGGCACCTTCGTCAACGGCGCGGGTGAAGCGGTGTCGTGCAACAACACGCTCATCGTGGCCACGTCCAACGTGGGCTCGGAGGTGTACCGCGAGGCGGGCCTGGGCTTCGCAGCGCACAAGCGCGCCGAGGAGCAGGTGTCGGAGGTGGACCGCCGCATCGCGGAGGCCTTCCGTCCGGAGTTCCTCAACCGCTTCGACGCCATCTGCCACTTCCGTCCGCTGTCGCGCGTGGACATCCGCAAGATTGCCCAGCGCGAGGTGGGCCGTGTGCTGGAGCGCGAGGGCATCCGCGCCCGCGCCCTGGACGTGGAAGTGACGCCGGAGGTGGTGGACCGGCTGGTGGAGCGTGGCTATTCGCCCCAGTTCGGCGCGCGCTATCTGCAGCGTGAAATCGAGAAGACGCTCACCGCGGCGTTGGCGGTGGAGATCGCCCGCAGGCCGCTGCCGCCGGGCACGCCCGTGCGCGTGGAGGCCCGGCCCGGAGGCCGCGTGGTGGCGGTGGCGGAGCCCGTCCCTCCGCCCCGGGAAGTGACGGCGCAGTTGCTTCTGCCCACCGCGAAGGCAGCGGCGGTGAAGCGCCGGTTGGACCGAAAGTCACTGCTCGTGGAGATGGACCGGCTGGTGGGCCGTGCCCGCGCGCTGGCCACGTCCGCCGGACGGCCGGAGCTGGAGGAACGCCGCGCCGCGCTGCTGGCGGAGACGCAGGCGCCCAACCTCTGGGACGACCCGCTGCACGCGGCGGACGTCATCCGCGCCTTCCGCACGGTGGAGGCGCAGATTGGTGAGCTGGAGCGCCTGGAGGCCGCGTGTCTCTTCGGGCGCAGGCTGGTGCGCGAGGCGAAGAACGAGGTGCAGCTGGCCTCCGCCGCCCGGCAGGTGGAGGACGTGGCGCGCGAGGTCCAGATGGCGGAGGCGCTGCGAGCCGCGGGGGCCACGCCGCTGGACAACGAAGCGCTGGTGGACATCTGCGCCAGCGACGCGTCGGAGCAGCAGGACGCGTGGGTGCAGGAGCTGGCCACCATGTACCTGGGCTGGGCGCAGCGGCGCGGCTACGAGGCCACGGCCGTGGCGGAGGCGGACACGCCCGCGCGCGTGGTGGTGCGCATCGCCGGGCCGGGCGCGTACGGGTTCCTCGCGGGCGAGACGGGGCTGCATCGTCGCCTGGAGGAGGAGAAGCGTCAGCGCGCGTACGTGCGCGTGCACCGGGGCGGGCCGCTGGAGGAAGTGGAGCGGGCGCTGCTGGTCCTGGAGGGCCGTCCGGTGAAGAGCCGCGAGGGCGAATACCTCCAGCGCGTGCGCAACGAAGTCACCGCGAAGGACGAGGCGACGGGGCGCATGCTGACGCTCATCGGGGCCGGGGAGATGGACGAGCTCAAGGGCATCGCGGCACGCGTCGTCGCGGGCCAGGGCGCCAGCACCGACGAGGCCCGCCGCTACTTCCTGGGCCGGGGCGCCCGCGTGGAGGATCCGCGCACCGGAGCCGGCACCCCGCGCGTGAAGGACGTGATGCGCGGCGAGCTGGATGTCTTCATCGCCGCGTGGATTTCGCGTCCCCCGCCGGAGTCGACACCGCCGCTCGCATGAGGCATCAGGGGCGGATGCGCCACGTCTGGGCGCATGTGCTCCACGCTCCCAGACGCAACCTCAGGGCAGATAGCCCCGAGCAACGCCCTGCCGCATCGCTTCCGCGAGCACGTCCAGGCCCTGCGCGGTGTTGATGCGCGAATGAGACGTGGTGCCACTGACAATCTGCACCGCCCCGCCCAGGACGAACGGCAGGGGCCGCCGTCCCAGCCGCAACAGCCGCTCGTCGTAGAAGGCCTTGGGCGCGCGCTCGCGCAACAGCTTCGGCAGGGCGACCATGTTCGCCGTGCGCGACGGCTGCATCGCGGGCCCCAGGCACGAGAAATCCAGCCCGATCTCCGGCAACACCGCGCCGCGCCCGTCGCGGTCGAAGACGAAGACCACCTGCGACGTCTCCTCCTGCGAGCCGCGCACGCTCGTCTCCGTCGTCTTCGTCATTTTCAGGCCGCCCGTGATGAGGGCCGCGCCCAGTGCCACCTGCGTCTTCTTCTCGGTGTGCTCACTCTGCGTGCGCATGGAGCTGGCGCCCCGGAGGATGACCGTCACGTCCTCCCAGGCCATCGTGAGCGGCTCACCGGAGCGGGGCGTGAACGTCCCCTGCGCGGAGCCGAACGTCACGGTCCGGGCCGTCACCCGCTCCACGGTCTCCGCTTCATCGATGGCGAGCACCGCGAGCCCCGCGTCCTGGAGCGTCTTCACCAGCGCATCCGCCGCATCAGGCGCGAGCCGGGCGAGGAGGGCCGGCGGCTCCGGGGCCAGCCGCATGCGGGCCTCCGCGGGCGCCATGCCCGACGCCGCAGCGAGCACCTGCGCCGCTTCGGGGACTTCTCCAGCCGGACGAACGAGCGCGACGATCTTCATGGCGATTCCCCACCCCTGCGTTGGCTGGCTGGCAGTGGGCGCATCCTCGCGCGAAAGCCACCCGCGCGCATCCGAACGCGGGTGCCCCGGGCACATTCCCCGGAGCGTCCGTAAAAGGACGTCAGTCGAGCAGGTGGGGATTGCGCAGCAGCAACACCCCGGCCTGCACGGTGCTGGTGTACCCGTTGAGCTTGCCCGTGCGCGTCAGCTCGCTCACGTCGCGCACCCCGGTCTCCGCGAGGACCCGGTCCACCACGCCCTCGCCCTGGTTGTAGGCTGCGAGCGCGAGTCGCCAGTCACCATAGCGAGCATGCAGCGCCTGGAAGAGGGCCGCGGCGGCCTCCGTCTCGCGGGCCACGTCCAGCCGCTCGTCGTGCCCGGTCTCCACTTTGAGCCCATAGCGGCGCGCCGTCTCCGGGATGAACATCCACACGCCCGCACCCCTCGGCCCCGGCGCCAGCGACGGCTCGCGCGACGTCTCCGGCAGGTTGCTCACCGCCGACTCCACCATCGCCACCGCAAGCAGTCCTTCCGGAAGGGACTTTGAGCGCAGCGTGCCCGTCAGCACCTCGCGATGCACCGCGAGATTCGCCAGGGCCTTGCGCATGAAGTCGCGCCCCTTGGGCGTGGTGACGAACCGGTTGAGTTGCTCCACCACGGCCGCGTCCACCACCACGGGCAGGTCACCTTCCTGCTGCCGAGCGGCGAGCGCCCGGGCCTCCGTGAGCGACACCGCGCGGCCACGCACCGCGCCCTGCGCCCACAACGCCAGGGGCGCCATCACCAACGCGAGGGAAAACACCAGGCCCAGGGCACGACCGGAGCTGCGGGGACGGGGCTCGAACAACATGTGGATCCTCCTGACGGTGGGGTGGGACATGCCGGTGACTCCGGCGGGAAGGGGGCTCGAACCCGGCACGCGTGACGACGCCTGGAGCAGGCACCGCGCATAGGCCTCGGCGGGCACCCGGGGCCCGGTGACGAGCGCTTCGTCGCAGGCGAACTCCTGACGGTCAGCCAACCAGCGGCTGAACGCCCGCGCGAAGGGATTCCAGAAGAAGGCACTGTCAAAACCCAGCCGCGCATACGCGAACACCGTGTCGCGCTGCCGGTGGTGCTGAAGCTCGTGCCGCACCGTGAGCCGGAACGCCTCCGCGTCCTCCAACAACACGGAAGGCACCACCACCCACGCGCCATGGCCCGGGAACCACACCGAGAACGCGCCCCCACCCGTGTCCCCCAACACCACCCGCACCCGACCCACACGGCGAAGCAACGGCAGCGCTTCAAGCCCCCGCCGCAGGCGCGCGTACCGCCGCAGCTCCCACACCAGGAACCCGAACATCCCCGCGCCCAGCATCACCCCAGGCACGGCGACCGGAACGCCGCGCCCCGTTGGGGGCGGTGGCGACACGACACCCCGAACAGCCCGCGCCTCCGCGAGTTCGACCGGCGCTGTGTAGCGAACCAACGAGCGCTCGAACGTGAAGAGCGGCGCCACCGGCAACACCTCGCGCACCCCGAGCGCCCCGAATGGCAACAGCACCGCCAGCGCCCACGTCATCCGCCCCACGCGCAGCGTCTGCCGCGCGCTCAGCCGCCGCTCCATTCCCAGCCAGAGCGCGGCGCGCAGCAGCCCGAAGCCCACCGCCACCAGCGCCGCAGCCGTGAGGTACGCGGCCAGCACCTCCCGCGCGAAGGGCCCCATCACCGGCCCCCCTTGCGGCCCAGCAGCTTGCGGATCTGCTCCACCTCCTCCGCCGACAGCGGCACCGCCTCCACCAGCCGCGCCACGAGCGACGAAGGGGTACCGTCGAACACCGTCGCCACCAGGTGCCGCACGCTCTGGGCCTCGTAGGCCTCGCGCGACAGCCGCGCCGAATACAGGTGCCCGCGTCCCTCCTTGCGGCTGTGCACCACGCCCTTCTGCTCCAGGATGCGCAGCACCGTGGACACCGACGTGTAGGCCAGCTTGCGCTCCGGCGGCAGCGCCGCGAGCACGTCCGCCACGCTCACCTCCCCCTGCTTCCACACGAGCTGCATCAACTCCAGCTCCACCGGCGTCAGCGGCCGGGACTCCTCGACGGACGGCGACCTGGACACGGCGGCGACCTCCCCTGACGAAGAACTAAGGACTTAGTTCCAATACAACTAAGCCTTTAGTTGAACGACGTCAAGCAGGCGGCCGGTGAAGGGAAACGGGAGGGGGGTGCGGATTCCCACGCGCCAGGGGGTGCAAGTCCTTAGACTGCCGGCACATGCTCCACGTCATACCTCTGGGCGGCCTCGGCGAAATCGGCCTCAACGCCATGGTGCTCGCCTGTCGTGGGGAGCTGCTGCTCATCGATGCCGGACTGATGTTCCCCTCGGCGGGAATGCCCGGCGTGGACATCATCGTCCCGGACTTCACCCACCTGAAACGCAACGCCGCGCAGTTCAAGGGCGTGGTGCTGACGCACGGGCACGAAGACCACATTGGCGCGCTTCCCTACTTGCTCGACGAGTTGCCCGTGCCCGTCTACGGCACGCGCTTCACGCTGGCGCTCGCGCGCAACCGCCTGGAGGAGCTGGGCGTGGAAGCGGACCTGCGCGAAATCGAACCGCGCTCGCCCTTCAAGGTCGGCACCGCCTTCACGGTGGAGGCCACGCGCGTCACGCACACCGTGCCGGACGCCGTGGGCTACATCGTCCGCACGCCCGAAGGCACCATCATCCACACCGGCGACTTCAAGCTGGATCCGGATCCCATCGACGGGTTGAAGACGGACCTGGAGCGATGGGGCGAAGCGGGCGAAGAGGGCGTGCTGTGCCTGCTGTCGGACTCCACCAACTCCGAGCTGGTGGATGAGACGGGCAGCGAGCGCGTGGTGCAGACCACCTTCGAGCGCCTCTTCCAGGAGACGAAGGGCCGCATCGTCGTCGCGCAGTTCTCCTCCAATCTCCACCGCGTGCGCCACATCCTGAGCCTCTGCGAGCGCACCGGCCGGCTCGTCGCGCTCCAGGGCCGCAGCATGGTGCGCAACGTGGAGCTGGCCCGCGAGATGGGCTACCTCCAGGTCCCCGACTCGCTCTTCGTGCACATCGACTCCGTGCCGAAGCTCGCGCCCCACCGCGTGGTGGTGCTCACCACCGGCGCCCAGGGTGAGCCCCGCGCGGGCCTCACCCAGTTGGCCCACGGTGACGGCCCGGTGCGGCTGGAGCCCGGCGACCTGGTCATCGTCAGCGCCCGCCCCATCCCCGGCAACGAGCGCTCGGTGGGCGCGCTGCTCGACCAACTCCACTGGCGCGGCGCCCGCATCGTCTACGCCCAGGTGGAACCCGGCGTGCACGTCTCCGGACACGCCAGCCGCCCCCAGCAGCGCCGCGTGCTGGACATCGTGAAGCCCCGCCACTTCGTCCCCGTACATGGGGAAGTCCGGCACCTGCACCGACACCTGACTACCGCCCGCGAGTCCGGCATGGCACCCGAGGGGTTGCTCCTGGCGCACGACGGCGACGTGGTGACGTTCGAGGAGGGCCGGGGCCGCTTCTCCGGCAGCGTGCCGTCCGGGCGCATCCTCCGGGAGCGCTCCGGCAGCGGGGTGGTGACACCGGAGACGCTCGTGGAGCGCAACCGGCTGGCGGAGACGGGCATGGTGGCCGCGGTGGTGGTGCTCCGGCGCGACACGCAGGCCCTGGTGGCGGGCCCCCAGTTGTCCGGCCAGGGGCTCTCCCCGGACGAGCAGGGGGTGCTGCCGCGAATCGCCCTGGAGGCGAAGGCCTACTTCGAGGAGCTGAACCCACAGCTGCGCGGGGACGACGCCCTGGCGCGCGAGGAGCTGGTCCGGGCGGTGAAGCGGGCCTTCAAGCAGCACACCACCCGGCGCACCCTGGTGGTGCCCTTGGTCGTCCGGGTGTAGGTATGGTAAGGGCGGCCCATCCCCATGCCCTCCTTCGACGTCGTCTCGAAAATCGATCTGGCTGAGCTCGACAACGCGGTCAATCAGACCAAGAAGGAGCTCGGCACGCGCTATGACTTCCAGGGTGTCAACGCCGACATCGTCGTCGCTCCGGACAACACCTCCGTCACGGTGAAGGCCAACAGCGAGGACAAGGTCCAGGCCGCCAAGGAAGTGCTGCTCTCGAAGATGGCCAAGCGCGGCATCAGCCTGCGGGTGCTGGAGTTCGGCGACATCGAGAAGACGGGCCTCGCGAACGTCAAGCAGCCCATCAAGCTGCAGCAGGGCATCCCGGTGGAGAAGTCCAAGGAGCTCATCAAGGTGCTCAAGGACTCCAAGATAAAGGTGCAGGCCTCCATCCAGGCGGATCAGCTGCGCGTGACGGGCAAGAACCGCGACGACCTGCAGGACGCCATGGCGCTGTTCCGCAAGGAGCAGGACCGGCTGAGCCTGGACATGCAGTTCACCAACTTCCGCGACTGAGCCCTTCCGCCATGCACGCCGCTCCCCTGGCCCCGCTGACGCTCCTGCTGCTGGCCACCGCCACCCCCTCGTTCGCGCAGGACGCCGTGCGCCCCAGCAAGCCGGTGCCCGTGCTCAAGAAGGCGCCGCAGCCGGAGAAGGGGCTCAAGGACTTCGGCTCGCCCATGGTCCTCAAGCCGCTGACGGTCGAGGGCGCCACGGCGAACTTCTCCGCCCGGGTGGGCTGGCGCAAGGACACGCTCTTCGTGGGTGTGGAGGCCACGGACAACCAGTTGCTCGCTGGCGACCTCATCACCCTCACCCTGTCCTTCCCGGACGCGGGTCCCACCGCCACGGGCTACACCTACCGCTTCGCCTTCGACGGCCAGCGCACCTCCCCGCCGGAGAGCGGCACGCCTCCGTTCGCGCAGAAGCTGGTGAACGCCGCCGTGCACCGCCAGGGCGACACGCTCTCCGTGGTGGCGATGGTGCCGGTGCGCGCCCTGCCCCGCTTCCCCGCGGTGGCGCCGCTCGTCATGGACCTCTGCATCACCTACGAGGACCAGGACCAGGTGGGCGCGAAGACGGTGCCGGTGTCCAACTGCACGGGCGGCACGACGATGGTGGGCGAAGCGCTGCGCCTGCCGGACGACGCGCGCAAGAACCTCAAGCTCAAGCCCCCCGCATCCGTCACCGCCCTGGAGGCGGCGCCCACCGGCTGGCTCGGCTGGGGCATCCTGCCGTACCCGGACTGGGCCCAGGGCGACGCGGCGCTCAACCCTGCTTCACTGCGCGCGCTGGTGGCCCCGAACGCGGTGGACGCGACGAAGATGGGCGTCAACGTGCCGGATACGTTGAGCCTGCCGGACGGACGACCGGTCGTTACGGTGCTCACCGGGAAGAATCCCTATGCCGTCGAGGGTCAATGCGACTCCGACGACGAGCTTCGGATGGGGCTCTACGTGGTGTCGGGGAAGACGGCGCAGCAGGCGCTCGAGTGGCCGGCCGCCACCTGTGCGCTGGGTCGCGCCAGCTCCGTCGAACTGGATGAAGAGGGAGCGCTGACCATCGGTTACTCGAACGGCGCCATCGTCAACTTCGTTTGGAGTGCGGACCACTTCGATCGAACGGAAATCGGAAAGCGGTAGACGCAGTGGAAGACACCAAGAGCCTGTACATGATGACCCTCGGCTGCCCGAAGAACCGGGTGGACTCCGAGGTGATGCTGGGCACGCTGCGCACCCGTGGCTATTCGCTCGTGCAGGACCCGGCGGCCGCCCAGGTCATCGTCGTCAACACGTGCGCCTTCATTGGCCCGGCGAAGCAGGAGTCGGTGGACTCCATCCTGGAGATGGCGGAGCTGAAGAAGACGGGCGCCTGCAAGACGCTCGTCGTCACGGGCTGCCTGTCCCAGCGCTACGGCCAGGACCTGTCGCTGGAGATGCCGGAGGTCGACCACTTCCTGGGCACCAGCGCCTACGCGCAGATTGGCGACCTGCTGGCCGCCGAAGCCTCGCCGCGTCAGGTGATTCCGGATCCGGACTACATCCACAACGCCCAGACGCCGCGCATCAACTCGATGCCGAAGTACACGGCGTACCTGAAGATTTCGGAAGGCTGCGACAACGCCTGCGCCTTCTGCATCATCCCCACGCTGCGCGGCGGTCAGCGCTCGCGCACGGTGGAAGACATCGTGGCCGAGGCGCGCAACCTGGTCGACAGCGGCGTGCAGGAGCTGAACCTGGTCGCGCAGGACCTGACGGCGTACGGGCATGACCTGCCCGGCAAGCCGAAGCTCCACGAGCTGCTCAAGGAGCTGGTGAAGGTGGACGTGAAGTGGATCCGCCTGCACTACGCCTACCCGCGCGTGTTCCCGGACGAGCTCATCGACGTCATCGCGTCCGAGCCGAAGATCGCCAAGTACCTGGACATGCCGGTGCAGCACGCCAGCGACAAGCTGCTCCTGTCCATGAAGCGCGGCCGCAACTCCAAGTTCCTCAAGGAGCTGCTGACCAAGCTGCGCGAGCGCGTGCCGAGCCTGGTGATGCGCACCTCGCTCATCGTCGGCCTGCCGGGTGAGACGGAGGAGGACTTCGAGCTGTTGAAGGAGTTCGTGAAGGAGCAGCGCTTCCAGCGCCTGGGCGTCTTCCAGTATTCCGACGAGGAGGGCACCTCCGCGTTCGACCTGCCGAACAAGGTCCCCGCGAAGACCATCGAGCGCCGCTGGCGCGAGGTGATGGCCATCCAGAAGCGCATCAACCGCGAGCAGAACAAGAAGCTCGTGGGCCAGAAGCTCACCGTGCTGGTGGAGGGCCCCAGCGAGGAGTCCGAGCACCTGCTGGTGGGCCGTCACGAGGGACAGGCCCCGGAGATCGACGGGCAGGTCTACATCAACGACGGTCTGGCGTACCCGGGCGAGTTCGTCACCGTGGAGGTGACGGAAGCGCACGACTACGACCTCATCGCCCGCGTGGTGGAGCGTCCGGATCCGAAGCAGCGCACGCACACCCCGCGCGAGGCCATGCCCGCACCCGTGCCGATGAAGTCACTGAAGCGTCCGGCGGAGCCTCGGCCGGAGTAGTCACCGGCCACGGTCGAACCGGTACTTTCGGGCCCCGGCTCGCACTCCTTGAGGGGGTGCGGCTGCGGGCCCGAACCTTGTGGCACGGGGCGACCTCGCCCTGGCCCATCAACACGAGGCGGCTCCTTCCGCTCCTCGCGCGCCTCGACAGGCGGCGACGGGCCCGCCCCCCTCGTGCGCACCACCACGCATTACCCAGTCGGCGCGGAACTACTTCGGATCCTCGGGCTCCAGCTCGCGCTCCTCCACAGGGGGCGGCTGCGGGCCGGAACCCTTCGTGGGCACCGCTACGCCTTCGCCCAGCGGCGTCGGCTGGCACTCGCACACGGTGCGCCGCGACGCGGTCTCCGTGACGAAGGCGCAGGTGGTGGGGCACTCGGGCTGACGGCCCTCCTCCACCAGCGACACCGCGTAGCTCCGCGCGGCCTGGAGCGCGGCGTGACACGCGGGCAGGGTCTGGGAGAGCGACGCCCACGGCAGCCGGTGCTGCGTGTTGGCGCCTCGCAGGGTGGTCGGAAAGCTCAGGCCCACCTGGCAGCCCGTCTCCAGGCGATGTCCGTCCGCGCCCCGGGGCTCCACGTACAGGCGCACGCCTTCGGGCACGTCCCGGTACACCGCGCCGGAGAGGGCCACCGCACCGTCCGGCTCCGGGCGCGAGAAGACGCCGTAGCAGGCCTCCTCGCTGAAGGCCCCGCCCTCGCCCGCGCACTGCTGCCGGCCGCCAGTCTCATCGGGCGTGCGCACGTGCGGCCTGCGAAGCACCAGGGCCCCTCCCTGCGCGTCCACGGTGGCGGTGAAGCGGCCCCACACGTCCGGGCCCAGACGCCCCAGGCTGCTCTGCGACGGCCAGCGTCCGGCGGCCTCCATCACCAGGGGCCGCGCGCCCAGCCCGTCGGCGACCTCCACCGCGTCCACGACAAAGGTGCGCGGAGGCAGGCCCGCGGCCGTCTCCAGCGGCTGGAGTCCCTGCGCCAACGCCGGGTCCACCGCCAGCCGGGAGAAGGGCTCGCGCGTGCCCAGGACAAAGGGGCCGGTGATGCTCGTCGTGCCTTGCGTCACCTGCACGGCCAACAGCGGCCAGTCCCCCACGGGCTCGCGGCTGAGCTCCACCACGTGCGACTCACGCACCGCGTCCGAGACGCGCAGCTCCGCCTCATGGGCGGCCCGGGGGCGCGTGGCGGTGAAGGTCACCTCGCGGCGCAGCGGCTCCACCGTGAGGGCGTACGGGGCCAGCACGTCCTGCCCCAGCGTCACCGAACAGCCCTGCTCACCGGACAGCAGCACCGTGCGCAGGGGCGGCGCCACCGGGCCCACCGTCAGCAGCGGGGCCTGCACCTCGGGCCAGGAGCGATATCCGCCGGAGGGCTCGGGCACGCGAGCGGTGCCAGCGGCCGTGGGCGGCTCCCCGCCGAAGCATCCGGAGGACACGAGCGACAGGGGCCGCGCGACGTCCAGCACCACCGGCACGGCCCGCCCCGCGAGCCGTCCCGCGACGGTGAGCCGCAGCGCGGGGGACGACAACAGGGGCAGCGTCTGTCCCACGAGGCTCGTGGGACGCACGGGGCCCGGGGGCGCGGAGGACTGACACCCCGCGCCCAGCAGCACGCATCCCGCCAGCAACACGCCGCGCATGGAGGGCGGCCTTTCCTACGGCGCCTTCGCCTTGGTGAAGTCGTCCACGCGGGTGCCCTCGGGCGGGTTCAGCTTGAAGCTGTCCGCGGAGATGCCCACGTTCGTCTTCAGGTCCACGAAGGCGATGGTGTTCTCGCTGCCGTCCGGGTCCACCACGGTGCTCTTGAGGACCTGCGCGGACGTGGGGTCCACCTCCAGGCGCACCTGGCGGAAGCGCGGCTCGGTCTTCAGTGGATCCAACACCAGCAGTGTGCCCTTGCAGTCCTTGCAGTCGCCCTTGGAGATGGCGAACTCGTCCGCGAGCTTCCCCTGACCGAAGAGGAACGTCACCGACGCGGAGAGCTGGTTGGTGTCCACGGCGGCCACCGACAGCGTCTGCGCGGCCGGGTCGTACGCGTACACCTTGCTGCCCGCGAGCACGAAGGTGCGCGGCGACGGGTTCGTGTACTCCCAGCGCATCAGGCCCGGCTTCTTGTACGTCACCGTGCCCGTGGACGACTGCGTGCGGCGGAAGGTCTTGTACTTGTAGTCCTGCTTGAAGCCCGACTTGAAGTCGTTCGTCTTCTCGTAGAACGCCTGCATCCGCTCCACGAGCGTCTTCACCTCGGGCGTCATCTTCGGCGCGGGCTTCGTGGCGCTGGCTGCCGGGGCCTTCATGTCGGCGGCAGGCGCGGCCGTGCCGGCATCCAGCGGGGCCGCGGGCTTCGGCGCGGCGGCCGGAGCCTTCGCGGCGGCAGCAGCCGGCTTCGGTGCGGGGGCCGTCTGGGCCACGGGTGCGGCGGGGGCGGCGGTGGTGGGGGCCTGCGGCGCGGCGAGCAGCGTGAAGAGCAGGGATTCCAGCAACATGGCGTGCGCCTCCGGAGCAGGCGCCGAGGGCGCCCGCAGGGTCCATCTACTTCATCCGGACGGCCCCCGGGGGGCCAGCATTCACCGCTGTGTGGCTTTGACCAGACGCTTCCGCTGCTTCACGCCCAGCAGATAGAAGCGCTCCCGAAGCTCCTGGGCCTGCTCGGGCGTCAAATCCCCGGAGCTGCCCAGGTGCTCGTCCCGCCAGGCGATCGCCCGGCTGACGCTGGCCGACGCCGCCGCGGAGATGTTCAGGCTCTGGCTGAAGCCCTTCATGGGCACCCAGAAGGTGCCATCCACGCTCGCCAGCACGTCGTCGCTCACGCCGAAGCGCTCGTTGCCGAACACCATGGCGAACTTCGAGTCGAAGCGCAGGCTGTAGAGGCTGGTGGCCCCTTCGCGCAGCGCCGACGCGTAGAGGCTGAAGCCCTGCCCCTTCAGGTGCTCACGGCAGTCCGCGAACGTCTTGTAGAGGTGCACGTCCAACCACTTGTCGCAGCCCTGGGCCACCCGTGAATTGGGGACAAAGGGTGCGTCGGGGTTGATGACGACGTGCACCTCCTGCACGCCCATGGACTCGCAGGTGCGAAGCACCGCGGCCATGTTGAAGTTGTCCTCCAGCCGGTCGAGCACCACCGTGAAGTTGCGCGTGCGCTGCGCCACGACACGGTCGATCTTCTCCTTGCGTACATCGAGCAGGAACTGCTCCGGCTCGACGACGTCGCGATCGAACTTCTCGTAGCGGGGTCCTCCACCAGCCATCGACTCAGCGCCTCCCGCCGGACTTCTTCGCGGCGGACTTCTTCGCGGATGCCTTGCGCACGGGCTTCTTCGCCACGGCCTTGCGCGCCACCGAACCCCGCGTCGAAGCCTTCTTCGCGACAGGCTTCTTCGCGACGGCCTTCTTCGCGACAGGCTTCTTCGCCATGGGCTTGCGAGCCAAACCCGCCGCCTTCTTCGCCACGGCCTTCTTCGCGGAGGCCTTGCTCACGGGCTTCTTCGCCACGGGCTTGCGCGCCGCAGCGGTCCGGGTCGAAGCCTTCTTCACGGCCTTCTTCGCCGGACGCGTCGCGGACGCCTTCTTCGCGGGAGCGCCCGGGCGCTTGCCCGAGCCCTTCGGCGGGGCCTCCGTGTGGATCTTGTCGGTCTTGCCGGTGAAGAGCACCTCCGCCACCGAGTCCATCAGCGCCTGCATGCCCTCGCCCGTGGCGCAGGACACCGGGTACACGCGGATGCCACGACGGCGCAGGGCCTCCGTGAAGGGCCCCAGCCGCTCGCGGGCCTCCGTGAGGTCCAGCTTGTTGGCGGCCACCACCTGCGGCTTGCCGGACAGCTCCGCGCTGTACTTCTTCAACTCCTTGTTGAGGATGTTGAAGTCGGACAGCGGATCACGGCCGTCGCCCATGGCGCCCATGTCGATGAGGTGCACCAGCACCTTGCAGCGCTCCACGTGGCGCAGGAACTGGTGGCCCAGGCCCACGCCTTCGCTGGCGCCCTCGATGATGCCGGGGATGTCCGCCATGACGAAGGACAGGTGATCCTTGTACTGGACCATGCCCAGGTTCGGCACCAGCGTGGTGAACGGGTAGTCCGCCACCTTGGGCCGCGCCCGGCTCACTCGCGAGATGAACGTGCTCTTGCCCGCGTTCGGGAAGCCCAGCAGGCCCACGTCCGCCAGCAGCTTCAGCTCCAACCGCAGGGTGATCTCCTCGCCCTGGGCGCCGTCCTGCGCGAAGCGCGGCGTCTGGCGCGTGGAGGTGGCGTAGTTCATGTTGCCCAGGCCGCCACGGCCGCCCTTGGCCGCCATGAACTCCTGGCCCGGTTCGCCCAGATCCACCAGCAGCTCGCCGGTCTGCTCGTTGCGGATCAGCGTGCCCACCGGCACCTGGAGCACCATGTCATCGGCCCCGCGACCGTTGCAGTCGCTGCCCATGCCGTGCTCGCCGTTCTTCGCCCGGTGGTGCTGCTGGTAGCGGTAGTCCAGCAGGGTGGTGAGCTGGGGGTTCGCCACGAACGACACGGAACCGCCGTTGCCGCCGTCCCCACCGTTGGGGCCGCCCCGCTCGATGAACTTCTCGCGCCGGAAGGACACGGCACCGTTCCCGCCGTCCCCCGCCTTCACGTAGATGCGTACTTCGTCGACGAACTTCATGGGGGGATTACCCTCCTGGAAAAACACAAAGCGGGCCGTCCTCGCATCCAACCGTCGGTGAGGACGGGGTGGACCGGGAACGACCCGCTCGGGGATGCCGTGCCCGGGGTTTCCCCCGGAGCAACCGACTAGGCGGTCGCCTGCTCGGCGGCGGCCGGGTACACCGACACCTTCTTCTTGTCACGGCCGAGGCGCTCGTACTTCACCACGCCGTCCACCGTCGAGAAGAGGGTGAAGTCGCGGCCGAGCTTCACGTTCGTGCCCGGGTGGATGACCGTGCCGACCTGGCGAACCAGGATGCTGCCCGCGGAGATGGTCTCGCCGCCATACACCTTCACGCCGCGGTACTGCGGGTTGGAATCACGCCCGTTGCGCGAAGAACCCTGTCCCTTTTTATGGGCCATGACACCTGCTCCTTGAAGTTCGAGTGAAGAAGACCTGCGAAGGGGACCGACTTAGCCGGAGATCGAGGTGACCTTCACCTCGGTGTACGACTGACGGTGGCCACGACGGCGGGTCCAACCTTCCTTCTCCTTGCGGAAGTGGAGGACGCGGCGGTGCTTGTCCTGCGCCAGCACCTTGCCCACGACCTTCGCGCCCGACACCGTCGGCTGCCCCACCTTCGGGCTGTCCGAGCCGCCCAGGAGGAGGACCTCGGTGAAGGAAACCTCGGCGCCGATGTCCCCGGTGATCTTCTCGATCCGGAGAACGTCGCCCTCGGCAACGCGGTACTGCTTCCCGCCCGTGCGAATGACTGCGTACATCGTCGAACCCCTGTCAGCTATGGAATCCAACGCGCATTTCGGACGGCGGACCGCCCGGCGCGCTAAAAGACGGCGGGACTTACGGGAAACCCGGGGGGGAGTCAAGGCACATGGCGGATCAGACGTCCCGCCAACCCCCTCAACGACTTTTGAATAGAATTCCCGGAATAAAGTCCACTAGAACGCATCCCGTGGCCGCAAAGGCTGCGGCCTGCTTTCAACCCACCTGTACCTCATTCCTGAGGGGGAGAACCACCATGAAGAAGTTCCTGATCGGCCTGGCGGCCCTGGCTTCGCTCACTGCTTGCGGCGGCAACCTGTGCGACGACTCCGAGGACGCTGCCGACGACCTGTTCAGCAAGGCCGAGGCCTGTGGCATCACCGTCACCAAGCCCGCCGAGCCCACGGACGCCGAGCGCGATGCCTGTAAGGAATCGCTCGACACCTGCTCGGACGCCGACAAGGACAAGCTGAACGACTACCTGTCCTGCCTGAAGGACGCGAAGGGCTGCAGCGACAAGACCTCGGCCGAGCAGCAGGCCTACGGCGAGCGCATCGCCGCCTGCGCCACGAAGCTCTCGGGCGTGAGCGCCGCCTGCGACCTGGGCGGCTAAGCCGGTTCGCCCCGACCCACCCGTCGGGGCTCAGGGCCCGGTTCCCTCCCCAGGGAATCGGGCTCTTTCATTGCGGGACCCCGTCCCTCGCGCCTCCAGCGCCCGGTCCACCACGCGGCGGCGCTGCTGGAACTCCAGCTCCAACGGGTCCAGCTGCAGGCCGCGCTCGTAGGCCTCCAGGGCCCGCTTGAGCTGGCCGTCGCGCTCCAGCGCGCTGCCGGTGAGGAAGTGCACCCGCGCGGTGCCCACCGCCCGGGGCTGTTCGGCCAGGAATTCGCGACGCAGGGTCTCCGCCTGTCCGGGAGTGAGGCCCGCCTCCAGGCACCGGGCAACGCCCCGGGAGTTGCCCAGCCGCGCGTCGTAGCGTGCCCGGCGCAGCGGCAGGCCCAGCGTGTCGCCCGCGTCCCGCACGCGGATCAACATCGACTCCAGGCGCGACTGCTGCCCGCGAGACAGGGGCCGCTGCCGCACGGCGGACAGGGCGGTCCACAGCTCCCGGGCCCGCTCCCGCGCGGCCTCCAGTTCCACGTCCGGGGACAGGCCCAGCACCGCATAGTGGGTCCCCTCCCCGCCCAGCCGTTCACCGTGGGCCGCGAGGATGCACTCCGCCTCCGCGTCGTCCGGAAGCTCCCGGGGCGGCGCGGGGGGCGACGAGGCCGGGGCACCCGACAGGTGCTGCTCCACGCGGGCCTTCAGCGTGGCCGACGGCGCGACGAACTGCACGCCGAAGCCAGGTCGCATGCTCCAGGCCTGGGCCTGCTCGGGGGAAACGTGGCGAACCACCTCGCACGTGACGCTCAGCGGCCCCGTGCGCAGGGGCAGCACCACCTGGACCTGGGAGAACAGCAGCGGCAGCTCTCCCGTCGCGTGCAGGAACACCCCTCCGCGCGACAGGTCGGAGCCCGTGAAGGGCCGGGGCTGCGCGCCCGGATGCAGCAGCACCTGCACCGGGAGGGTCGCGCCCCCGCTCGGGGAACCGGCGGGCGCCACCGCGGGCGTCCTCCGGGGCCCACCGACAGAAGGTCCCTGCGAGGCGCCCGGAGGCGCGGGGGATGCGGGGCGGGGTCCCGGCGTGGACACGCGAGGCGGCGGGGTCCGCACGACCAGGGCCTGCTCCAGCGCGGAGCGCAGGGCGAGCGCGTTCGGGAAGCGCTCCTCGGGGGTCTTCGCCAGCGTGCGCAGCACGACACCCTCCAGCGCGGCCGGCACCGTGGGGCAGATGGAGCGCAGCGGCGGGGGCTGCCGCGTCTGGTGTGCCACCAGTTGGGCGGTGAGTCCCTCGTCGGGAAAGGGCAACCGGCCCGTGAGCAACTGGTAGGCGATGACGCCCACCGCGTACAGGTCCGCGCGACCATCCAGGCGGCGGCTCAGCGACTGTTCGGGGGCCATGTACTCCGGAGTCCCCACGATGATGCCCGCCATCGTCTCCGGCATGCTCGCGTCCACCAGCTTCGCGATGCCGAAGTCGAGCACCTTCACGAACGGCATCCCCCGGCCGCGCTTCACCAGGAAGATGTTGTCCGGCTTCAGGTCGCGGTGGACGATGCCCCGCGCGTGCGCCGCATGCAGCGCGTCACACACCTGGGCCAGCATGGGCACCACGGCCCCGGCCGACAGCGGCGTCCCCACCCAGGCCGACAGCGGCGCCCCCTCCAGGTACTCCATGATGAGGTACGGACGCGGCGCCGCGGCGTTGAGGTCGAAGATGCTGACGATGTTCTCGTGCCCGATGAGGTTCACTGCCCGGGCCTCGGCATGGAAGCGCTGCACCAGCTCCGGGTAGCGCGCCAGGTGCTCGTGCAGCACCTTCACCGCCACCCGGCTGCCAATGGACACGTGCTCCCCCAGGTACACGGACCCCATGCCCCCCCGGCCCACCCGGCGCACCAGCCGGAAGCTGCCCATCCGGGTCCCCACCAGTGGATCCACTTCCTCCTGCGCGGGCCCCGTCCCCGGCTCCCCAGCGGGTGCACTCCCCCCCACACCGCCCGCCTCCCGGACAAGCGTGTCGCACGACGTCTCCGGTCCATGTCCCCGACCGCACGCCACACACGTGCGCTCACTCCTCGCGACTTCGGCCATACCACTCCCCCCCGGCCAATTCCCCGCCCAATCTGCACATCCCGGAAGCCCCGTATCCACTGTCAACGAGGGCCGTTGTCGCAAAGTGAGGCGGGGCCCCTCCCCTGGGCCGGGGTGACGGTTGGGCGCAGGACTGCGGCGTGTCAGGAAGGTGTCACGCGGGTAGGATGCGGCCATGTCCCGCTCGGCCCGACGCATCCCCACCGTGAACCTGTCCCACTACCGCTCCGGCACTCCCGAAGAGCGGGCCCGCTTCGTCCAGGTGTTTGGCGACGCGCTCAAGGAGTTCGGCTTCGTGACCGTGGAAGGCCACGGCGTCGAGGACGCGCTCATCCGCCGCACGTACGCGGACGTGGAGCGCTTCTTCCAACTGCCGGAGTCCACCAAGACGCGCTACGCGGTGCCGGAGCGTCCGGGGCAGCGCGGCTTCATGGCGTTCGGCCAGGAGCACGCGAAGAACCGCAAGGTGGGGGACATGAAGGAGTTCTGGCACGTGGGCCGCGAGCTGCCCGTGGGCCACCCCTACCGCGAGGACTACGGCGCCAACGTGTGGCCGGAGGAGCTGCCCTCCTTCCGCGAGCACACCCTGACGCTCTACAAGGAGCTGGACGACGCGGCGACGGTGATGCTGCAGGCGCTCGCGGACTACCTGGGCATCGCGCGCACCACGTTCAGCGACATGACGGTGGATGGCAACTCGGTGCTGCGGCTCATCCACTACCCGCCCCTGAAGGACCGCTTCATCCCGGGCGCGGTGCGCGCGGCCGAACACGAGGACATCAACTTCATCACGCTCTTGTGCGAAGGCACGTCCGGCGGCCTGGAGCTGCTCACGCGCGACGGCGAGTGGATTCCCGTGGACACGCTGCGCGGGCAGATCGTCGTGGACTCGGGCGACATGCTCAGCCGCGTGATGAACGGCATCATCCCGTCCACCACGCACCGGGTGGTGAACCCGCCCAGCACGGAGCAGGACACCGTGCGCTACTCGATGCCCTTCTTCGTGCACCCGTTCTCCGACTGTATCCTCAAGCCGCTGCCGCAGACGGAGACACCGGACAACCCCGCGCGCCACCCACCCATCACCGCGGATGCGTTCCTCAAGCAGCGCCTGCGCGAGCTGGGCTTCATCAAGTAAGCGCCTGGGCCAGCAGCTCCGAGAGGTGCACGCGGAAGTGGCGTGTGCCCTCGGCCCCATGGAGCCAGGGGCCCCGGCCCGTGAGCCACGTGGGCCGCCACGCACGTCCCGTCTCGTCCGTGAGCACGACGGTGGCCACGCGGCCCAACCGCTGGACGCCCCGGTCGTACAGCGTGAAGAGTTGGAGCTGGCACGAGTCCTCGTAGCCGCCTCCGAACAGGACGTGCGTGTCGCTGACGACGATGGCGTGCGCGCCCCGCACCGGCGACTCCCAGACCGTGGGAACTCTCCCGGTCCGCATGCGGATGAGGGGGAAGTCCGTGTAGCTGTAGAACCAGGTCTCGTGCTCCGACGCGACGTTGAGCGCGTAGCAGTCCGCCATGACGTGCAGTCCCATCGCCTCCTTCACGTCGCTGGACAGGCGCTGTCCCAGGACATCGAAGCGCACCAGCCCGTCCTCGCCAATGGGCCTGGAGGCGGCATCCCCGTGTCCCCAACCGTAGTTGCCGAAGATGCCTTCATCGAAATAGCTGACCCAGACCTGCCCGTCGGCGGTCGCCTGCACGTCCGCGATGCCATCGCCCAGGGTCATCTCCCGCACCAGGGTCCCCTCGCGCGAGTAGACCCTCGCGTTGCGCTCAGGCTGCGTGGAGCGGTAGCGGCACCGGGGGCTCACGAGCAGCACCTCGTTCCCGGGCAGCGGCTGGACCTCGTGGAAGTCCGTCAGCGCTGAAGGCAGGGGGATCCGCTCCCAGAAGTCCGCCAGGTCCACGTAATGGAGGACCTCGCCCCCTTCCGCGAGCAGCCACAGGTCGTTGTCCAGCCCCACGCCCCGGGCCTTCACCGCACGCCCGGCGAGCGGCTCGCCCACGTCGACCAAGGCGCGGACTTCGAGTTGGAGCGTCTTCTTCATGCGCAGCTCGGGTTGCTTGCGTGGGGCCATGGCGAGGCGTGGACGGAAGCTTTCGCGAAAACTGACGGTCCCTCCTGTGTCCGGCCTCCGGGCGGCCCAGCCCACGAGGCTCGCGCCTCCCGGGGACCGGTGCCATCCTCCCCCACCCGTGGCCACCTCCCTCGAACTGTTCGCCATCCAGCCGCGCGTCACGCTCGACGACTACGCCTCGCAGGAGACGTTCGCCGCGCACCACCGGGCCCTCGCCGCGCGAGTGGACGCCCTGCGCGCCCGGGATGCTTCAGGCCGGCCGCTGCACCCCGCGCTCGCCGTGTGGCCGGAGATGGTGGGCGCGGCGCTCGGGTTGATGGGGCACCTGCCGCGCGTGCGCCGCTGCAAGACGACGAACGGCGCGATGACGCGCGTGGCGCTCGCGGAGTGGCGGGCGCTGTTCCAGACGTGGCGCGCCTTCCGTCCCCCTTCGATGGAGGAATGCCTCTACGCCACGGTGGCGCCCCGGGTGCACCGGGCCCTGTTCGAGACCTTCTCTGGCATCGCGCGCGATTACGGCCTGTGGGTCGTGGCGGGCAGCGCGCTGCTCCCCTCCAACCGCCTGGGCATCGACACGCCGGAGTACGCGCCCGCGTTGGCCCGCACCTTCAACACCAGCTACACCTTCGCGCCGGACGGTCACTGCGTGGGCGTGACGCGCAAGGTGAACCTGGTGCCCACGCAGGAGGACGTGCTGAACCTGAGCCCCGGCCGCCCGGAAGACCTGCCCGTGGTGGACACGCCCTTCGGCAAGCTGGGCACGCTCATCTGCTACGACGGCTTCCGCGAACCGCACACCTCCAACGAGCCCTGGTTCGTGCCGTGCGCGCAGTACCTGGACGCGCTGGGCGTGGACGTGCTCGCGCAGCCATCCGCCAACGCCTGGGCCTGGGACGCGCCCTGGGCCTTCAACGCGCCCGGTGAATCCCAACTGCGCCGCGAGCAGTGGTTCAACGAGGGCCTCTTCACGCAGCTGCGCACGCTCAAGCGCGTGCGCTACGCGGTGAACCCGCAGCTCACCGGAGGGTTCTTCGAGAACACCTTCGAGGCCCCCTCGCTCATCCTGGAGCGCCGGGGGCCGGACGACGTGCACGTGCTCGCCCAGTCCGCGGATCCACGCGGCGAGGACGTGCTCCACGTCACCGTGCCGCGTTAGTCCCCGAGCTTCTTCTTCAAGAGCTCGTTGACGAGGCCAGGGTTGCCCTTGCCCTTCATCGCCTTCATCACCTGGCCCACGAAGAAGCCGTACACGCTCTTCTTGCCGGCCTTGTACTTCTCCACCTCGCCCGCGTTCTTCGCGAGGATGTCGTCCACCACCGCCTCCACCGCCCCCACGTCACTCACCTGCGCGAGGCCCTTCTCCGCGATGATGTCCGCCGGAGTGCGGCCGGTGCGGAACATCTCCCCGAGCACGTCCTTGCCCGCGTTCGCGGACACCGTGCCCTTCTCCACCGTGGCCAGCAGCTCGCCCAACTGAGCGGGCGTGAAGCGCAGCGCGGACAGCGGCGTGCCCTCTTCCTTGAGCAGGCGGCTCAGCTCGCCCAGGAACCAGTTGGAGAGCTTCTTCGCGTCCGGCACGTGCGCGGCGCAGGCCTCGAAGAAGTCCGCCAGCGGGCGCTCGGCGGTGAGGATGCGCGCGTCGTAGGCGGGCAGTCCGTACTGGCCCATGAAGCGCGTGCGCTTCGCACGGGGCAGCTCCGGCAGCGACTTCGCCTGCGCGTCGCGGAGCGCGTCCGACACGATGAGCGGCTGGAGGTCCGGCTCCGGGAAGTAGCGGTAGTCGTGCGCGTCCTCCTTGGAGCGCATCGACCGGGTGATGCCCTTGTTCACGTCCCAGAGGCGCGTCTCCTGGGCCACCTTGCCGCCGGACTCGAGGACGTCCACCTGTCGCGCGGCCTCGTACTCGATGGCCTGCTTGAGGAAGCGGAACGAGTTGAGGTTCTTCAACTCGCAGCGCTGCCCGTAGGTGGTGGACCCCTTGGGCATCACCGACACGTTGGCGTCGCAGCGGAAGCTGCCCTCCTCCAGGTTGCCGTCGTTGACGCCCAGGTACACCAGCACGTCGCGCAGCACCTTGAGGTATTCCACCGCCTCGTCCGCGTCGCGCAGGTCCGGCTCGCTGACAATCTCCATCAGCGGCACGCCCGCGCGGTTCAGGTCCACCAGGCTCTGGCCCGCGGAAGCGGACGCGTCGTGCACGCTCTTGCCCGCGTCCTCCTCCAGGTGGATGCGCCGCACGCGCACCGTCTTCTCACCCGACGGCGTGTCGATGACGAGCTCGCCCCACTCGCAGATGGGCTGGTCGTACTGGGTGATTTGATAGCCCTTGGGCAGATCCGGATAGAAGTAGTTCTTCCGGCTCCACACGCTCGTGGGCTTCACCGCGCACCCGAGCGCCAGCCCCGTGCGCACCGCGTACTCCACCACGCGCTGGTTGAGCACCGGCAGCACGCCGGGCATCCCCAGGCACACCGGGCAGGTGTGGTGGTTGGGCTCGGCGCCGAACGCGGTGGAGCAGCCGCAGAAGATCTTCGACTGCGTGAGCAGCTGCGCGTGGACCTCGAGGCCGATGACCGTCTGGAAATCGCTCAGGGGCATGGCGGTGTCACCCTTGCCGGTGTCCGCTCCCCGCTAGACGGGGACGGCGCGGCGGAAGAAGTCGTGCTCGCGCTCGAACGCGCGGGCGATGCGCAACAGGCGGGCTTCGTCGAACGGGCGGCCCAATATCTGGAGTCCCACCGGCAGCCCCGCCTGCGTGAAGCCACACGGCACGGACAGCCCGGGCAGGCCCGCGAGGTTGCAGGGCAGCGTGTAGATGTCCATCAGGTACATGGACAGCGGGTCGTCCACCTTCTCGCCCAGCTTGAACGCCGGCACGGGAGACGTGGGCGACACGAGCGCGTCCACCTGCTGGAAGGCCCGCGTGAAGTCCTCGCGGATGAGGGTGCGGACCTTCTGCGCGCGCAGGTAGTAGGCGTCGTAGTAGCCGGCGGACAGCGCGTAGGTGCCCAGCATGATGCGGCGCTTCACCTCCGCGCCGAAGCCCTGGCCCCGCGTCTGCGTGTACAGCTCCTTGAGCCCGCGCGCGTCCTTCGCCCGCTGTCCGTAGCGGATGCCGTCGTAGCGCGCCAGGTTGCTGGACGCCTCCGAGGAGGCCAGCAGGTAGTACGTCGCGAGCGCGTACTTCGTGTGTGGCAGCGACACGTCCACCAGCGTCGCGCCCATCCGCTCGAACTCCTCCAGCGAAGCGCGCAGCGTGCCTTCCACTTCCGGGTCCATGCCGGCGGTGAAGTACTCGCGGGGCACGCCCAGCTTGAGCCCGCGCACGCCGTCCTCCAGGCCCGTGAGGCAGTCCGGCGTCGCCACGTCCGCGGAGGTGGAGTCGAGCGGATCATGCCGCGCGATGAGCTGGAGCAGCGCGGCGGTGTCCCCCACCGTGCGCGCCATGGGGCCCGGCTGATCCAACGACGAGGCGAAGGCGATGACGCCGTAGCGCGACACCCGGCCGTAGGTGGGCTTGAGCCCCACGGTGTTGGTGAACGCCGCAGGCTGACGGATGGAGCCGCCCGTGTCGGTGCCCAGCGCGCCAAACACCTCGCGCGCCGCGACCGCCGCGGCCGAACCACCGGAAGAGCCGCCCGGCGTGCGCGTCAGGTCCCACGGGTTGTGGGTGGGAAAGTACGCGCTCGACTCATTGGACGAGCCCATGGCGAACTCGTCCATGTTCAACTTGCCCAAGAGCGGCAGGCCCGCTTCCTTCAGCAGGCGCACCACGGTGGCGTCGTACGGGGGAACGAAGCCCTCCAGGATGCGCGACCCGCAGGTGGTCTCCACGCCCTGGGTGAGGAAGATGTCCTTCAGGCCCACCGGTACGCCGTCGAGCGCGCTGGCGGGACTGCCCGCGTGGCGGCGAGCGTCGCTGGCCTCGGCGGCCTTGAGGGCCCCGGCTTCATCCACGCGCAGGAAGGCGCGCACCTTCGGGTCCACTTGCGCGATGCGCTGGAGGCTCGCCTGCGTGGCCTCCACGGAGGACACCTCGCGTGAGGCCAGCTTCGCGGCCAGCTCCAGCATCGACAGGTCGGTGAGCGTCGACGACATGGCGGGCTACTCCAGAATCTTCGGGACCGCGAAGGCGGTGCCCACCTTCGCCGGTGCGTTGGCGAGTCCCGCTTCAGGGGGCAACGACGGCCGCATCACGTCCTCGCGCAACAGCGAGGACGCGAGCGTCGCGTGGGAGGTGGGCTCCACCTGACTGACATCCAGCGCTTCCAGCTCCGCCACCGCGTCCAGGACCTGCGACAACTGGGTGGCGTAGCGCGCCTCCTCTTGCGGCGTCAGCGACAGCCGCGCCAGGGTGGCCACGTGCCGGACCTGCTCGAGCGTGAGGGCCATGGGGACCGCCTCCTCCCAGAGGCGCTGACGATGCGTTGGGGCTACGAACGCTTGAACAGGTTGAGGATGGCGCCCATCACCTTGCCGCCCTGCTCGTGGCCGTGATTGCCCAGCAGGTGCTGCAGCTCGCCCGCGTCCAGCCAGACGCCGTGGCAGTTGAAGCAGCTGTCCAGCTCCACGTTGCCCTGCTTGAGCGTCTGCAGGTCCATGCCGCACTTGGGGCACTTCATGTAGTGCAGCTTCTTCAAATCCTCGCGCTGCTGGACGGCCGTCTCCTGGGCCTGCTGGAGGGCCAGCTTGCGCTTGGCTTCGATCTCCTCGCGCGCGAAGTAGTCGTCTTCGTTGTGGGAGGGCTTGTCGGGGGTCAGGTCGGACATGGTTCGGGTTCTCCTTGGCGTCAGCCACCATACCCTCTCCCCAAAGGGTCGCAGCCGAAATGTAGGCCCTGTCCCGCCCGCTCTGACGCCTGCTGGAAAATTGACCCGGCCCCCTCTCTCCCTATTCTCGCCGCGCGGATTGCTACAGCTCGCTACGCGGCTGGAATCGGGCAGAGGGAACCGGGGTCCATGACAGCGGCCAAGAAGGGTGGTCGGGCGGAGAAGGCAGTGCTCTCCCGACAGGAAATCGCGACCAAGCGCAAGGCGCTCGCGAACAAGAAGATGAAGGCGGGGGGGGCGGCGAGCCCGGCCAGACGGGCGCTCGCGGGCGTCTTCGTCCTGGCTGCCTCGCTGCTGGCCCTGCTGGCGGTCGCCACGTTCGACGCGCATGACCGGGTGGGACCCGGCTTCCACAACGCGGTGGGCCCCATGGGCCACCTCATCGCGGAGACGCTGCGGGGCGCGCTGGGTGTGTGCGCCTACTTCATCCCCGTGGGTGGCATCTACACCGCCGTGGTGCTCTTCGTGGGCAACCGCGAGCGGCGCCGCCTGCCGCAGATCATCTCCCTGGCGCTGCTCACGTGCAGCGTGGCGGTGCTCTCGCAGCTCATGTTCGCCAAGGACAAGGGCTGGGCGCATCCGCCCGGTGGCGCCCTGGGCGCGGGCCTGGGCGGGCTGATGGAGGGCATGTTCTCCACGGTCGGCACCGTCATCCTCGTCACCGCCATCAGCGCGGCGGCGCTCATCGTGGGCACGCAGTACACGTTCTTCAAGCTGTGCTCGCTGGTGTGGGCCGGCCTCACCGTGCTGGGCCGCCGCATCTCCGAATCCGCCCACGTCTTCTGGGAGGCGCAGAAGGTCTCCTTCCAGGCCCGCCAGGAGCGGCTCGCGCAGGAGAAGGAGGAGGAGGCCGCGTTCCTCGCCGAGTTGGAGGCCGAGGAGGAGGAGCTCTCCGAGGCCGAGCGTCTGGCCGAGGAGGCCGAGGAGGCCGAAGCGGAGTCCATGGCCGAGGAGGCCGTGCGCCTCGCCCGGCAGACGGAGAAGGAGCAGGCCGTCAACGCGAAGAAGGCCCTCAAGGATTCGCGCGAGCGCGAGAAGCTGGAGAAGAAGCTCGTCCGCGAAGAGGAGCCCGAAGAGGACGACGACGACGCGCGGGACGAGCCGCCGTCCCTTCCCCCGGAGCGCGCCGAGCGCCGTTCGCCGGGCGCGGATCCGGCCTGGGCCGCATCCTTCCTTGCCCCCCAGCCGCAGCTCCCCGCGAACACCGAAGGCGCCGAGCCGCCGCGCCGCGCCCGCAAGACGCCGCAGATCGTCACCCCGCCCTCCGCGCCGTCCTCGCCCCCCGTGCCCGCCGCGGCGCTCGCCGCCCCGGTGGCGGAGGCCCCCGCGAAGCCCCTGGTGGCGGAGAAGGCGGAGAAGCCCCTGGCGGCCTCGCCCGGCAACGCGCTCGTGCCCGCGCCGCCCTCCGCGCTGGCGCGCATGCCCCTCATCGTGGAGCCCAAGGCCCCGCCCAAGCCCACCGCGGTGAAGCGTCCGCAGGATCAGTTCGAGTTTGTCGGTGACCGCAAGAGCTTCTCCCTGCCGCCGCTGGACGTGCTGGAGGCGGACAAGAAGGAGCGCACCGCGCTGGACAAGGACGCGTTCCTCGTCACGGCGGAGAGGCTGCGCGCGAAGCTCGCGGACTTCGGCATCGTGGGCGAGGTCGTCGAGATCCGTCCCGGTCCCGTCGTCACCATGTACGAGTTCCTGCCGGGCCCCGGCATCAAGGTCAGCAAGATCGCCGCGCTCCAGGACGACCTGGCCATGGCGATGGAGGCCATGCGCGTGCGCATCGTCGCCCCCATCCCCGGCAAGGGCGTGGTCGGCATCGAGGTCCCCAATCGCGACCGCGAGACGGTGTTCCTCAAGGAGATCGCGGAACAGGACACGTTCCAGAAGAGCGTCAGCAAGCTCACCATGTGCGTGGGCAAGGACATCGAAGGCATGCCGTACGTCTTCGACCTGGTGAAGGCGCCCCACCTGCTCATCGCGGGTACCACCGGCTCCGGCAAGTCCGTGGCGGTGAACGCGATGATCATGAGCATCCTCCTCAAGGCCACGCCCGAGGAGGTCCGCTTCATCATGGTGGACCCGAAGATGCTGGAGCTCTCCGTCTACGAGGGCATCCCGCACCTGCTGCTCCCCGTCGTCACGGACCCCAAGAAGGCCGCGCTCGCGCTGCGCTGGGCCGTGGAGGAGATGGAGCGCCGCTACCAGCTCTTGTCCGAGGCGGGCGTGCGCAACATCGCCGGCTACAACAAGCTGGTGGAGACCAGCGCGTCGGAGGTGAAGGCCGCCGCGCCCGCTCCCGCCGCGAAGAAGAAGACCAAGCCCAAGAAGCTCTTCGTCGTGGACGTGGAGGGCAGCACGTCCCCCGCCTCCGCGAGCGAGGGCATGGGCGTGGCCGCTCCGCGCGAGGACGACTCCGACGAGCTGCGTGAAGCCATCGTCTCCGAGCCCGCCCCCGACCTGGAGGCCGACGGCGAGGTGGACGCGGAGTTCGAGGAAGAGGGCGACGCGCCCGAGCCGGTGGAGGCCGCTGGCGAGGCCAAGAAGGAACTCAAGAAGCTGCCCTACATCGTGGTCATCATCGACGAGCTCGCGGACCTGATGATGGTCGCGAGCCGCGAGGTGGAGACGTACGTCGCGCGTCTGGCGCAGATGGCGCGCGCGGCCGGCATCCACCTGATGGTCGCGACGCAGCGTCCGTCCACGGACGTCGTCACCGGCATCATCAAGGCCAACTTCCCCACGCGCATCAGCTTCATGCTGCGCTCGAAGCCGGACTCGATGACGATCCTGGGTACGGTGGGCGCGGAGGCCCTGCTGGGCATGGGCGACATGCTCATCATGCCGCCGACCAGCGCTCACCTGCAGCGCGTGCACGGCGCCTACGTGTCCGAGCAGGAGATCAAGAAGGCGGTGGACCACCTCAAGGCCCAGGGCAAGCCCGTCTTCGACGAGTCCATCCTCAAGCCGCGCGACGAGGACGTGGAGGGCGGAGAGCAGGAGGACGAACTGTCCGACGAGCTCTACGACCAGGCGCTCGCGGCGGTCAGCGAGATGCGCTCGGTCTCCATCTCCATGCTCCAGCGCAAGATGCGCATCGGCTACAACCGCGCGGCGCGCATGATTGAGCGCATGGAGCGCGACGGCGTGGTGGGCCCCGCGGACGGCGCCAAGCCCCGCGAGGTGCTGCTGCGCGGCCTGGGCGACATGCCTGGCGCCGGGGCGATGTAGCCCACCGTCAGCCGCCGTCTTCCGGGGAACGGACACCCGTTCCCCGGACGTTTCCCCTCGGGGGCGCTCCGGATCTGCTCCGGGCGCCCCCTTTGCTCTTTCGTCCTTTCGTCCCAGGCACCGGAGCCCTCCTGAATGATCGTCGCCATCTCCCGCTTCCGCGCCCCGCCCGAAGAAGCGGACGGTTGGGTCCAGCGCCTCCAGGAGCGCTCGCGGCGGGTGGACGGCTACGCGGGCTTCCTGGGCCTGGAGGTGCTGCGCTCGTTCGAGCGCTCGCCTGAAATCCTGCTGGTGACGCGCTGGACGGACCGTGAGGCGATGAAGGCCTATTTCCAGTCCGAGGACTTCCAGCGGGCCAGGGGGGCCAGCGCCTCCCAGGATGACGCCACCTTCGCGCTGTACGAGGTCGTGGCCACATGACATTCGGCCCGCGCTCGTCTAAGGGCGGTGCACCATGGCTGAACGTCTTGCCCTATTCGCCACCGCCGCACGCGGCACCGAGGACCTGCTGGCCGAGGAGTTGAAGGAACTCGGCGCGAAGCGCATCCGCCAGGACCGCGGCGGCGTGCGCTTCATGGCCGCGCTCGACGAGGCCCTCAACGTCTGCCTCTGGTCCCGCATCGCGATGCGCGTGCTCTACCCGCTGGGCGAGTTCGAGGCCCCGGGCGCGCAGGGACTCTACGACGCCGTGGCCAGCGTGCCGTGGGAGGAGCACCTCACCACCAACGTCACGTTCGCGGTGGACGCCAACCTGAAGGACACCGAGCACGCGCACTCGGGCTTCGTGGCGCTGAAGGTGAAGGACGCCATCGTGGACCGGCTGCGCACGAAGCTGGGCTCCCGGCCGGACGTGGACACGCGCAACCCGGACGTGTCCGTGGTGGCGCACCTGGTGAAGGAGAAGCTGTCCCTGTCCCTGGATCTGGTCGGAGACCCGCTCCACCGGCGCGGCTACCGCGTGCGCCCCACCCCCGCGCCCCTGAAGGAGAACCTGGCCGCGGCCCTGCTGCGAGCGGCGGGCTACACGGGCCAGGAGGCGCTGGTGGATCCGATGTGCGGCTCGGGCACCATCGTCATCGAGGGCGGCCTCATCGCCCGCAGGCGCGCCCCGGGCATCGGCCGCAGCTTCGCGGTGGAGCGCTGGCCGCACATGGGTCCCCGGGCGCGCGAGCTGCTCGCGGACCTGCGCGCGGACGCACGGCGCAACGAGCGCAAGGTGGAGGTCCCCATCCTCGGCTTCGACAAGAGCGAGGAGGCCCTGGAGGCCGCGGACCGCAACGTGAAGGCGGCGAAGCTGGGCGAGGAGGTCCAACTCGCGGAAGGCGACGCGACGAAGCTCGGGCCCCTTCCGGAGGGCGGCGGGCTCATCCTCACCAACCCGCCCTACGGCGACCGGCTTGGCTCCGGTGGGCAGAAGGGTATGAAGACCTTCTACTTCAAGCTGGGCGACTCGCTGCGCGCGCTGCCGGGCTGGAAGGTGTGGGTGCTGTCCGGCAACCCCGCCTTCGAGAGCGCCTTCCACGCGCGCCCGGCGATCCGCCGCGACGTGTGGAACGGCCCCATCCCCTGCACCCTCCTGGGCTACCGCGCCCCGGCCGGCCTCTCAAAGCCGGTGCTCGGTGCGCCGGGCGAGTCGCTGGAGGTTGCTCCGGTGCGTCCAGAGCATGAGGACGAATAGGCCCGCGGTGAGCAGCACGTAGTCGCGGGAGTGCGCGGTGAGGAACGCGGTGACGATGGCGACGACGGCGGCGGACAGCGAGCCCACCGAACTGACGCGCCACTTCGCCACCACCAACCCGTAGATGACCGCCCCGGCGAGCGCCGCCGTGGGCACCAGCACGCACAACACGCCCAGCGCGGTGGCCACGCCCTTGCCACCCTTGAGCTTGAGCCACACCGGGTACACGTGCCCCAGCACCGCGGACAGCCCCACCAGCGCGTGCGCCAGCGAGTTCCCCGGCATCCAGTGCAGCGCGAGCCCCACGGGCACCGCGCCCTTGACCGCGTCCAAGAGCAGCACCACCGCGCCCAGCTTCTTGCCCGCGACGCGCGTGACGTTGGTCGCGCCGATGTTGCCACTGCCGCTGTCACGCACGTCCACGCCGCGCAGCCACCGCGTCAGCAGCACGCCGAACGGAACGGAGCCGCAGAGGTAGCCCAGCAGGAGGAAGGCGGAGAGCACGGAGGAAGGGGCGCGAGCGCCTAGGACAGCAGGTGCGGAAAGCGGGTTTGCACCACGACGTAGGCGTAATTGACGAGCAACACCAGGGGGAACGCGATGCGCACCCACCGCCACTCGCGCTCTTCCAGTTCGACCTCCGGAATGGGCAGCGCGAAGACGAAGTGCAGCACCGTCAGCACCGCAGCCACCGCGAACAGCAGCGCGAACACGGTGCCCAGGGGGTTCGCCTCCCAGGCCCCCGGGATGTTGAAGTGCGCGACGCGGTCCGCCACCCGGGTCAGCCCACAGCCCAGGCAGGGCCAGCCTGTATGCTCGCGCAGCACACAGCCCCAGAACGGGATGAGCCGCGCCACGGGGACATACCGGCCCACGAGCAGCCCCCCGAGTCCGACGAGGCCGAGCCATTCGAATGAACCCAACCGGCGGTTGGGGGCGGGGATGGTGACCTTCATACGCTCCTCGCGCCGAGTGTGCGGGACAAGCCGGAAGGATGGAAGGGCCGCCTTGCCCGAGCCCGGAAACCTGGGCTAAGCGAACGGGCATGCACATGCTCCGCTCCGCCCTGCTGACGCTGGTCGCCGTTCCCCTCGTGGCCCTCGCGGCGGAGAAGACGCCCGCGCCCGCCAAGGCCGCCGCCGAGAAGAGCGACTGCCACCACCCCGCCGAGGCGAAGGCCGCCGAAGCCCCCAAGGCCGCGGACACCGGCTGGACGCTCACCCGGGGCGAGGCCCTCAAGGGCGCGCCCACCGTGAAGCTCGCGGAGCTGCTCGCCAAGCCCCAGGCCCACGACGGCAAGTCCGTGCGCGTGGAGGGCCAGGTGCGCAAGGCCTGTGAGAAGAAGGGCTGCTGGATGGAGCTGGCCCAGGACGCCAAGAGCCCGGGCGTGCGCGTGACGTTCAAGGACTACGGCTTCTTCGTCCCCCTGGACTCCGCGGGCTCGCAGGCGCGCGTGGAGGGCGTGGTGAAGGTCGCGGAGCTGAGCGACGCCCACGCGAAGCACTACGAGGCCGAAGGCGCCATCGTCCCGCGCGGTACCGACGGCAAGCCGCGCGAAATCCAGCTCGTGGCCTCCGGCGTCGAACTGCGCCGCCCGTAGCATGGGAGGCCGCAGCTTCAGCATGCGAGGCGTGCAGGGCGCGGCCGACCGGGCCGTGCAGCACGCCCGCGCGTGGCTCCTGGAGACGGAGCCCGGGTCGCGCGTGCACGACGTGCAGTTGGATCCCCGCTTCCAGCACCGGGGCGTGGACCTGCTCTGGGAGCTGGCATCGGGCGAGGTGCGCGGCATCGAAGTGAAGGGCGACCGCAACGCCACCCGCCGCCGCTACTTCTTCGAACTGGTCTCCAACCTGGAGAAGGACACCCCCGGCTGCTTCCTCTACAGCGGCGCGGACCTGATGGTGTACGTGTTCCTCACCCAGGGCGAGCTGCACGTGCTGCCCCTGCCCCGGGTGCGCGAGTGGTTCCTGGGCCGCGCGAAGGACTACGCCCTCAAGCACGCCTTCACGCAGACGGGCGCCATCCGCTACACCACCGTGGGCGCTGTGGTGCCCGTGCGCGACGTAGCGGAAGGTGTGCCCGGCGTGAGCGCGGTGAAGCTCAAGCGTGCGGCACCGGAGCTGCCCGGCAAGCCGGACGCCCCGACGCCCGACACCGGGGCTTCGAACGACACCCCGGGCCCGGTGGCAGCCGCTCCCCCCGCCGCGACCGACGCCGGGGCTCCGGAAACACGGAGCCGCCGGCGCACGGGGACGCGGTGAGCGACCGCCCGGCGCGCTAACGCCGACGCTGCGGCTGCGCGCGCTGGTGCCGGTGCTGACGGTGGCCCGGGTGCATCTTGTCGTGCTGGGCCTCCAGCCGCTCCTGCGTGCCCATCAGCTCCAGCAGTGCGGCGCGGTCGTTCTGCTGCTTGAAGATGTGCTCCAGGCGGGGCACCAGGTCGAGCGACAGGTGGATGTCGTTCGCCTTCTCTGCCTCCGCCAGCAGCGAGCGGCCTTCGATGGACGCATCGATCCACGCCTGCAGGTGGATGAGGCCGTCCACCGCCAGCAGGCGGGAGATGGGCGCGCGCGCCGTGTCGTGGATGAGGTTCTTCAGGTCTTGGATGGCGGGCTCACGCTCGCCCCGGGCCGAGCGGACCACCGCCTGGGAGATGCCGCGCCGGTCGGGCAGCAGGAACTCCTCGATGTCGGCGAAGGCCGTCGCGTCGTCGTGGTGGCCCTGGGCGGCCAGCGACTCCGCCAGGCTGTCGAACAGCTCCGCGTCCTTCTCCGAGAAGGGCGCCAGCGCCTCCTGGAGGAAGGGCGCGGGCAGCACGCCCTTGTCATCCACGGTCAGCCGCGAGCGCAGCGACTTCAGGCGCTCGGAGGCGGCGGACACCGGGGCGTCCGGCAGCTTGTTCAGGCGCTGCACGAGCGCGTTCATCAGCGCCGCCAGCCCTTCGGTGAACTCCTGCGGGGACACGCGGTCGCCCATCCACCGGCGCCACAGCTCCACGGCGGCGGCCACGACGTAGTCCTTGAACGGGCCGGTGCCCTTCCAGCTCCCCTTCCACTGCTGGGCGATGCCCAGCGGGTACGCCGTCTCCGCGAGCTTGCGGTAGTCCGCCTCGCTCACGGGGATGCCGTAGTGCCCCAGCGTGCCCAGCAGGGCCTCCGTCGGGTAGTCCTTGAGACCCTTCGTCTGCCACGACTTTTCCACGCGCTGCGTGCTCACCAGATGCGCTCCGAGGCCATGCGAGTGCCGGCCATCGGCCCCGCTGAGCGTCTTGTAGCGGAAAGCGGGGCTTGTCGGGTACGGCCTTGCGGGTCCCGTCAGGCGGCGGACGGCTGGGGAGGGGGGCGGCCCGGCACGATGGGCCAGACCGTGGGCTGCCTCCGCCCGTCCTCCACCCTGCGGGCCAGGTACGGGACGCACTCCCGCTCCTGGAAGGCCCTCTTCCACGCCGCGAAGGAGCCCCCGGCGCGCCAGGCGTCCATCGCCGCGAGCCCCGCCTCCGGGCCACACTGGGCCAGCATGTACTCCACCCAGGCCCAGCGCGCGGAGGTGGGCCGCACCTCGGCCCGGCCGCGCAGGCCCTTGCGAAGCCGCTCCAGCTTGTTCTCCACCTCGCGAAGGCCCGCGAAGGGCGCCCCGTCCAGCGGCGTGTTGCGCTTGGCCACGAAGGGCGCGACGCCCAGGGCCACGGGCAGGATGCGGGACAACTCCGTCGTGAAGCGGATCAGCTCGTCGATGTCCGCGTCGCCTTCATGCGGCAGGCCCACCACATTGTAGACCTTGAGCTGCTTCATCCCCGCCGTCCGGGCGAACCGCGCCGCGCGGACGATCTGCTCCTCGGAATGCTTGCGGTCCACCAGGTCCCGCATCTTCTGCGACGCCCCGTCCGCGGCCACCGTGAGGTTCGTCGCCCCACCCCGCCGCAGCTGATCCACCAGTTCCTGCGTGAGCCGGTCCGCGCGCAGCGAGGACACGCCCACCTCCCGGCCGGAGTCCACGAGGGTGCGAAGCAGTTCCACGATGCGGGGGTGATCCGTCACCGCCGCCCCTACCAGCCCCACGCGCTTCGCATGGGCGGGGATGAGGGACAGGATGCGCTCCGGGGGCACCGTGCGCATGCCGCCATTCGTCGTCCGGCGCATCACGCAGTAATGACAGCCTCGGGAGCAGCCCCGCTCCGGCTCGATGAGGAACATCGAGCGCAGCTCCGTGTGCGACGTGATGATCTGCGTCCGGGCCGGTAGCCGGGCATCCGTCGCCTTCGCCACGTGGTAGCGCGCGCCACCCCGCCCGGGGACCCTGAAGCCGGGGATCCGCGACAGGTGCTCCAACAGCGCCTCGCGCTCCATGGAGGCCGCGGCCTCCAGCAGCACGTGGATGAGGTCCTCCGCCTCTCCCTGGACCAGCACGTCCACGAAGGGCTCCAGCGGATCCGGGTTCGAGAACGTCAGCGGACCGCCCGCAACCACCAGCGGATGTCTTGCCGTCCGTTCCGCCGCAAGAACCGGCAAACCAGACAACTCCAACATCGTGAACAACCCTGTGAGCTCCAACTCATACGCCACAGAGAAGGCAAGCATTGCAAAACCAGACACCGGCGCCTGGGATTCCCAGGTAAACAATGGCGTCCGTGTTCTCTTGTATGTCTCGACATCATCGGGAAGGAAGACACGCTCGGCGGTCGCCCCCGCGTGCTCGTGTATCTCCCGGTAGATCGCCTGGTAGCCCAGCGAGCTCATGCCCACGTGGTAGGGGCTCGGGTAGCAGAGCGCGACCCGGTAGGGCGCCTCCTTGCGGAGCGTTCCCTCCTCGTCCGCCAGAAGCGAGCAGACGTGCTCGATGAGTTCGTATCGGCCCTCCATGGTCCTCCAGACAGTGGAATGCAGGTTGCATAAACACCACGGCCCCGGACCGCTACTCCCTCGTGGGGGAGGAGCTGCCGGGGCCGCGGAAGACCTTCAGGGTCGCCGAGTAGGACCGACGACTACTTGAACGACGGGACGTTGTCCGTCAGGACGCAGGCGCCCAGTTCGGGATCGCACTGCACCTTGAAGTCCGGGTTGATGCCGGAGCCTTCGCCGCACGTCACCGGACCGTTGGTCGGATCCGCCGGATCCGCCTCGGGGTCGCAGCCCGTGGACGGCCACATCGCCCGCCAGACGTAGTGGGAGACGCAGCCGTTGTTCGTGTACGTGAGCTCGCCCGACATCTGCGTGCCCGGCGCACCCGGGTTCGAATACACCTGCACGTTGTCGAACTGGTACGTGATCGCTTCCGCGGCGGCGCCAGCGTAATCACCCGTGCTGGCGTTGACGCCAGCCGAGTTGAACTCCGTGGCCTTGCAGAAATCGTTCGCGTCGGTCGTCGTCTCCAGGCTTCCGATGGTCTGGAGGCCGGCGTACGTGTTGGACGGGTCGAACTGACCCAGCGACGCCAGGGCGTAGGGACGGATCACCAGCTGAGACGTTCCCTGGTCCGGATTCGCGAACTTGAAGACGCCCAGATCGTCGCCCGAGAGAGCCACCGACCCGGCGCAGTTCGGCCCCGTCGGGGCGTCGATGGCCTCGTACTTCGCGAACCACTGACCCTCTTGGACGATGCAGCCGGCACTCGGCTGCTCGAAATCGCAGGCGGTGAGGCTGCCTGCCGTTCCCAGCATCACCAGCGTTGAAAGAATGCTCTTGCGCATGTTGCTGATCTTCCTCACGTGGATGCTGGTTTAGAACGTGTACCGGACACCGAAGCGGATCTGCCGCGGGGCCTGGTAGCGGTCGGGGTTCTTGAAGTTCTTGTTCACGTCGTCGGCGCTCAGGAACTCGCCCGGGCTGCCCGCGATCGGAACGCGGCCAGGGTTGTCAGCCGTGGGCAGGTCCGCCGCCGTACCGGGGGTCTGGGTCGCCTCGTCGAACACCGGGAGGACCTCGGCGAACGTGTAGGACTCGTCCACGCTGTCCACGCCCTGGAAGTTGAAGAGGTTGAACACGTCCAGGGTGAAGGTGACGACGTTGTCCTTGCTGATGCGGTAGTTGACGCCCACGTTGGAGTCGACGCTGTTGATCCACGGGGTGCGACCACCGGTGCCGCGCGGCAGGACGAACGTCTCGTCCTGGCCGTAATTCGGGTAGGCGCCGAGGTAGTTGATCGGCTGGCCCGAGTTGCCGCGGTAGGACAGACCGATGCTGGCGGACAGCGCGTTGGAGAAGTTGATCTCCTTGGCGCCGAACACCTTGATGGCGTGCGTACGGTCGAAGGGCAGCAGGCCCGTGCGGTTGCTCAGAAGCTCAATCAGGTCGAAGTCCGCGAGGATGTTCGGATCGAGCTGGTTGTTCTCCGGACGGAACAGACCGGGGTAGTTGCCGTACAGGCGGGACCACGTGTAGCTCGCCTGCGCCAGCCAGCCGTCCGTGAACGTGCGGTTCAGGTAGACGGTGACCGCGTCGTAGTCACGCACCGGCGTCGGGAACTCCTTGGCGAAGCCGCTGCCGGGGTTGCCGAGGAAGTACGTGTTGCCGTCGTCGCGGCTCATGTCCTCGATGACCTTGCCCATGTTGCGGTGCGTGTAGGTGGCACCGAGACGGGTGTTGGCCAGGAGTTCGTACTCACCACCGACCACGAACTCGTCGGAGGACTGCGGCGAGATGTCCGGGTCGACGGCCTGGTTCTGCACCAGACCACCGCTGTACAGCTCGTTCGCGTTCAGGCTGCTTTCCGCGCGAGGAACCACGAGACCCGGGTCCGCGCAGTTGCCACGCTGACCCTCCAGCGTCGACGGGTCGCAACCGCCCGCCGCACCCGGCTCCGCCAGGACGCGACGCGCACCGAAGCGACGCTCGCCCGGGAAGGCGCGGTCCATCATGTTGAGCGGAACCTGCTCGTAGTACCGGGCGAAGTTGACGAACAGCTTCGCGCGGCCGTTGGCGAACGGATCCAACACTGCGCCGAGCCGGGGTGACCACTGGTTGCCGAGTTGCAGCGCCAGGTTGCCGTCACCGCCGTACATCGACTGCACGTCGTAGCGGACGCCCAGGTTCAGGGTGACGCGGTTGGCGATCGACCAGCTGTCCTGCAGGAAGCCACCGATGGTGGTTCCGCTCGTCGACGACTGCTGCACGGACTCGAAGACCGGCGAGTCAGGCGCCGTCTGGTAGCCGTAGCGGCGGTTGTCAGACCAGATCGGGATGAGGACGCCCTCGCGGGTACGCGCCGAGGATTCCTGCCAGAACACGCCGCCCGAGTACGCCTTCTTCTGGTCGTAGGTCAGGAACTCCGCGTCCACGCCCGCCTTGAAGACGTGCGTGCCCAGCGCATTGAGCAGGTAGGTGCCCTTCGCGTTGATCTGGTAGCGGTCCAGCGTGGCCTCGGACATGAATCCGGGGCCGCCGACCCGGTAGTTCGTCGCCGGGCAGCGCAGGTTCTGCTCCGCCGTGGTCGTGCCGCAGAACTCATCCGCGTTCGGAATGCTCTCGAACGTGGTCAGCGAACGCCGCCCCGTGTACTGCGCCAGCGCGTAACCCGCCAGGCCCGTCGTTTCACCAATGCCGCTGCCGTCCGCCGGAGGCGTGGAAGCGGTCTGGTGGAACCAACCGGCGTTCGCGTCGATCAGGATCTTCTTGTCCATGAAGGCGCCGGCGTACTTCAGGCCGAGGCCCGTGGAGTTCGCGCGGTTCTCGGTCTGGCCAATGTCCTCGGGACGCTGCACCTGCGCACCCGGCAGACCACCCGTACGGGGGCTGATGGACAGCTTGCCCAGACCACCCGACACGGTCGGGGTGCCGTTCAAGGAGAACGACACGTTGTGGTCCTGATTGATCAGGTACGTCAACTTGCCCATGTACTGGATGGTGCGCGAGTCCGCGAAGTACTTCCGCTGCGACCCAGGGATCTCCTGGACCACGCTGAAGCCGTTCGCGTCCGTCGCGACCGCACCGTCATCGTCCAGCGTGAAGGCGTTGAGCGCACGGGTGTGCTCGTAGCGCTGGAACGCGGGCGTGAAGCCAGCGAAGAACCAGAGCTTGTCCTTCAGGATGGGACCACCGAGGGTCGCGCCGAAGTCGCCCAGGTTGCTCAGGGCGTTCAGGCCGGTGACCGTGGTGCCGTCCTCGATGACCAGCTTCCGGTTGCCTTCGAAGGCGCCCGGAGTCCAGTTGGCGAACACGGAGCCGTGGAACTCGTTGGAGCCCGACCGGGTCACCGCGTTGATGACACCGCCCGTGGAGCGACCGAACTCCGGCATGTAACCGCCGGTGATGATGTTCACGTCCTGCACGAACTCGATGCTCAGCGGGCTGGCGTTCACGCCGAAGGCCGGGTCGTTCGTGGACAGACCGTCCACCACGTAGCCGTTCTCAGGCGAGGTCGTGCCGTTGATGGACACGCCGTACTGGTCGGACTGGGCGCCCGGGGCGAGCTCGGCCAGGGACTCAAAGGAGCGCGTCGCGCCACCCTTGCCCACCGGACGGGCCACCGCGATGCGCTTGATGAACTCCTGATCCACGTTCACGCCGGTGTTCGTGGAACCGACGTCGATCGTCGGCGGGCTGCCAATCACGTCCACCGTCGACGTGAAGCTGTCAGGCAACAGCTCCACGTTCACGCGGATGGTGCGGTTGAGGAGCAGCTGGATTTCCGGGCGGGCGTAAGGCTTGAACGTCTCCTTCTCGAACCGCAGCGTGTACGTACCCGGCGGAAGCTGGGGAATACGGTAGTTACCCTGAGCGTCGGTAACCACGATCTGCTCGCCCTGCAGGTTGGGTGAGGTGGCGGTGACAACGACATCCGCCGCCGGCTTCTTGTCCTCCGTGTTGATGACAGTGCCGAGAATGACGCTGGACTGCGCGAAAGCCGCTGATCCGTACAGAAGACCCGCAGCAATGACAACTCCGGTTTCCCGAAGTACGTGTTTCACTTGCATACCTAACCCCTCCAAGGTGGGCTGCAACCGAAAATGACCTCGGAAAATATCCGAGGTCAAGCAGTTGTCAATAGACCGTTGCTTTTTGGTGACCAGTGGGGCATTGGCGCGATCACGTCGGCGGCGCCTGACACGGTTGCTTGAACCCGGAACCCTTTTCTGTATGGTAGCCGCCCTTCAATCCGGGCAGGGCGGGACGGGCAGTCCACTGGTGAAGAGGAGTTACGTGCATGTTCGATTCAGTCCTTGACCGTGGGCAAGGACCCAGGTCGCGCTTCGGCGTCGGTGCGGGCATCTCCACGGTGCTCCACATCGGCCTGCTGGGTCTGGTGGCCTACCTGTCCACGCGTCCTCCTCCGATCGAGGAGAAGGAGGTCGAGGTCACGCTGAAGGCGACCATGGCGCCGCCGCCTCCGCCTCCTCCGCCTCCTCCTCCCGCGTCGAAGCCGAAGACGGAGAAGAAGATCACGCCCAAGAAGCCCAAGGACGTGATCGTGCAGCCGAAGGAGATCCCCCAGCAGAAGCCGGAGGAGACGGAGACCCCGCCCGAAGCCGAGGAGGAAGAGGCGAGCGAGGCGGAGGTCGAGGGTGGCGTGGAGGGTGGCGTCGCCGGCGGTGTGGTTGGAGGCGTGGTCGGGGGTGTGATTGGCGGCGTGGTGGGCGGGCAGCTGGGCGGAACGGGCACGGACGTGCTGTCGTTCGGTCAGGGCATGACGCGCCCGGAGAAGATCGGTGGTCCCGAGGTGTCATACACGCGTGAGGCCATTGAGGCGCGCGTGCAGGGCCTGATGATCGTGAAGTGCGTCATCACGACCGAGGGGAAGGTCGAGCGCTGCCGCGTCATCAAGCCGCTCCCCCACATGGAGCAGGCCGTGATGGACGTACTGGCCGCCTCACGCTACAAGCCCGTCACGTTCCAGGGCCGGCCGGTCGAGGTCCAGTACACCTTCAACTTCAACCTGAAGCTGCCGCGCTGATCCAGCGCACCCGCTGAGCAGTCAGCCGAATCTACCCCGCGCTCGTGAGGAGGAGCGCTCCATAGCCATGCAATTCACTCTTGTCGATATCTGGAATCACACGGGCCTCTTCGCCCGCATGATCATCTTCACCCTCGCCATCATGTCGGTGGCGTCGCTGGTCGTCATGGCGGAGCGGATCATCGTCTTCCGCAAGACGCGCTCTGACAGCCGCAACTTCGCCGCGAAGATGGGCGCCATCCTCGCGAAGGGCGATCTGGCGACCGCCGCGAACACCAACCTGGGCAAGGACGTGGGCCACCTGGGCCGCGTCATCAACTCCGGTCTGACGGCGTACCGCATCAACCCCGGCAACAAGGACCTCGCGGTGGAGTCCGTGGCCCGGGCGCTGGAGCGCCAGGCGCAGCGCGAGGTGCAGAGCCTCAAGCGCGGTCTGACCGTGCTGGCCACGGTGGGTTCGACGGCGCCGTTCGTGGGCCTGCTGGGCACCACGATGGGCATCGTGAACGCCTTCCAGTTGATGGCGGCGGCCGGCTCCGGCGGTCTGGGCACCATTTCGGCCGGTATCGCCGAGGCGCTCATCACCACCGCGTTCGGTCTGCTCGTCGCGATCCCCGCGGTGATGGTCTACAACTTCCTGCAGGGTTGGGTGGATGCCCGCGCCGTGGACATCTCCGAGTCCTCCAACGAGTTCCTGGACGTGGTTGCGCGGCACGTGGGCGGCGGCGCCCAGTCCTCGCACGCGGCTTAGTTCAAGCCCACCCCTGGGACATCCCGCCCCCGAGGGCGGCCCGGCTGTAACCAGCCGAGCTGCCCCGGAGTGGGAATCCCTTCCCGGACACAGGTGCACGCATGGGAATGTCAGCAGGCCCCAAAGGGGGCATCAAGAGCGAGATCAACGTCACGCCCCTCGTGGACGTGGTGTTGGTGCTCCTCATCATCTTCATGGTCGTGACGCCCATGCTCCAGCGCGGAAAGTCCGTGGAGCTGCCCAAGGCCACGGAGATCGAGAAGGAAGGCGGCAAGGACGCCGACCCGCTGGTCCTCTCCATCACCACGGACAAGAAGGTGTTCGTGGAGAACGACGAGGTCAATGAGCAAGGCCTCCAGGAGAAGATCGCCGCGGAGCTCGTGAAGGATCCGGGCAAGAAGATCCTGCTGAAGGGTGACAACACCCTGAGCGTGGGCGACGTGCGCAAGGTGCTGGACACGGCGCGCAAGGCGAAGGCGAAGCAGATCGCCCTGGGTGTCGAGGAGAAGAAGTAATGTCCCGAGGACACAAGCAGCGTCAGTGGGTGAAGCCCTCATCCGCGCCGAACTCGGAGATCAACGTCACGCCCCTGGTGGACGTGGTGCTGGTGCTCCTCATCATCTTCATGGTGGTGACCCCTCTCCTGGAGAAGGACATCCTCGTCCGGGTCCCGGAGACGGAGGTCGAGGAGAACCAGCCGCCGCCGGAGCCCGACGCTCAGCAGATCGTCGTGCAGGTGGACAAGGATGGCGTCTACTCCATCAACACGGAGCCGATCCCCACCGCCGACTACGTCACCCGCCTCAAGCGGATGTTGAACTCCAAGAAGCCGGACGAGAAGGTCGTCTTCTTCATGGCGGACGACGCGGCGAACTACGGCAAGCTCGTCGTGGCACTCGACGGTGCGCGGGCCGCGGGCGCGAAGATCCTGGGCATGGCCACCGAGTTGCCCCAGAACGCGGTCATCCAGGGCACGCAGACGACGCCCGAGGACGCTGCGCCCGCGCCGGCTCCGACGCCCTGAGTCACGCAAGGCCGGGCTGACACACTTTCAGCAGTCGCAGGTTTCAACGAGAAGCTCGCTGACAGGGATCCTTCCCCGTCAGCGGGCTTCCTGCTTTTGAGGCCCGGGGTCCCCGCCCGGGACGGGACGTCTGGTGCGGCGGATGGAGCCCCAAGCCGCTTCGCGAGGTGGGGCTCCCGGTATGGGCATTGCTCTGCCCTCCCCCGGTGCAGGTCGGGAGGGGGAGACGATGCTGGCTCGGGTGCGGTCGGGGGCGTTGATGGGCATCGACGCGGTGGTGGTGGAGTGCGAGGTCGACATGGCGCTCGGGCTGCCCTACTTCAACGTCGTGGGGTTGCCGGAAGGGGCGGCCCGAGAGTCGAAGGTGCGGGTCGTCTCCGCGCTGAAGAACACCGGCTTCGACCTTCCCCAGAAGCGGATCACCGTCAACCTGGCGCCTGCGGATCTTCGCAAGGAGGGAGCGGCCTTCGAGCTGCCCATCGCGCTGGGGGTTCTGGCCGCGGCGCGGCTGATGGAGGAGGAGCCGTTGGGGCTCTACCTCTTTGGCGGCGAGCTTTCGCTCGATGGCTCCATCAAACCCATCAAGGGCGTGCTTCCACTGGCCGTGGCAGCCCGGAACGGGGGCTTCCGGGGGGTGATGGTGCCAGCCGCCAACGCCGCGGAGGCGGCGCTCGTGGAAGGGCTCCAGGTGCTCCCCGTGGCCCACCTGCGTGATGCCGTGGGGCATCTCACCGGAAGCGCTCCGCTCACACCGCTGATGCGCGAGACAAGACCGGGGGCAGGTCCCCGCAAGGCGACCGCCGACATGGCCGATGTGCGGGGCCAACCGGAGCTGAAACTGGCCCTGGAGCTCGCGGCGGCCGGCGGCCACAACGTCTTGATGGCCGGCCCTCCCGGTTCGGGCAAGACGATGCTGGCGCGACGGCTGCCGGGCATCCTGCCGGAGATGACCTTCAACGAGGCCCTGGAGGTGACGAAGGTCTACTCCATCCAGGGGCTGCTGGGAGACGAGCAGGCGCTGATGCGTGAGCGCCCCTTTCGCGCCCCGCACCACACGCTGTCCGATGCGGGGCTCGTGGGTGGCGGGCCCGCGGCGCGGCCGGGAGAGCTGTCACTGGCCCACCACGGGGTGCTGTTCCTCGATGAGCTTCCGGAGTTCCGCAAGAACGTGCTGGAGGTGCTGCGCCAGCCGCTGGAGGAAGGCGCCATCCACCTGGCTCGCGCAAGCCAGCACATCACCTATCCCTGCCGTGTGATGTTGGTGGCGGCGATGAATCCCTGCCCGTGCGGCTACTTCAACGTGCCGGGGCGCACGTGCACTTGCGCGGAGCACCGCGTGTTCGACTACCACGCGCGCGTCAGCGGTCCGCTGCTGGACCGCATCGACATCACCGTGCAGACACGGCCAGTGGAGTACCACCAGCTCGCGGCGAAGACGCAGGAGCTGCCCAGCCAATACTACCGACAGCGAGTGGAAGCCGCCCGCGAGCGGCAACGCGCCCGGTTCCAGGATGCGCCGGACGTGCACTGCAACGCCCAGATGCCCTCGCACCTGTTGCGCCGCTACTGTGTGATGTCTCCCCGCGCGGAGCAGATGCTGGAACTCGCGGTCAGCCACCACGGCCTGTCTGCCCGCGCGCATGACCGGCTCCTCAAGCTGGCCCTGACACGCGCGGACCTGGAAGGCCATGGGCGCATCGAGGACATCGACATGCAGCTCGCGGTCGACTGCAGGATGCTGGACCGACGGGGCTGGCTGCATGCCAACACCCAGGGGGCGACGGATGCTTCACGCCCCTCCTCCCGTGCATGGAGAAGTGCACCGGGCGGCAAGCCCTGACGCCCGGATCCGCGAACGTCAGTACGGCACGATCGCGGAGGTGGCTGCGTCACGGACGGCGGGCGGATCCGCGACCACCGGCGAAGCGGCCCCCTGCCCATCTCCAGGCAAGCGCGCCGGGGCGCGGGCCTCGAGCCGGGGCGCGGGCCCCGTGATGATGCGCGCCGACCTACCGAAGGTCAGGTACGCGTAGGCCCAGTTGAGCAGCACGGCCAGCTTGCTGCGGAAGCCGATGAGGAAGGTGATGTGGATGAAGAGCCAGGCCAGCCAGGCAATGAAGCCTGACTGCTGGACGCGGCGGAAGGCCACGCCCACGGCATGGCCCCTGCCGATGACGGCGTAGCTGCCGCGGTCCCAATAGTGGAAGGGCTGCATCGGCTGGCCTGCGAGCTGCCGGCGGAGGTTGAGCACAGCGTGCTTGCCCTCCTGCATCGCTGCGGGCGCCAGGCCCGGGACGGTGCTTCCGTCGTCCTGTTTGACGAGCGCCAGGTCCCCCACGACGAAGATGTCCGGGTGGCCGGGCACGGTCAGCTCGGGCGTCACCGGGACGCGCCCTGCCCGGTCCAGTTCCACGCCGAGCGAACGGGCCACCGGAGAGGCCTCCACGCCCGCAGCCCAGAGCACCGTGCGGGCCGACAGATGCTCGGGCCCCATGTCCACGCCCGTGGCGTCGATGTTCGTCACCCGGGTGCCTGTGCGGATCTCCACGCCAAGCTTCTCCAGCACCCGGCGGGCGTCGCCCGAGAGGTTCTCCGAATAGGTGGGAAGCACCCGGTCCATCCCCTCGATGAGGATGACGCGCGCATCCCGGGAATCGATGTTCTGGAAGTCGCCCGACAAGGAATTGCGGCTGATCTCCGCCAGGGCTCCCGCCAGTTCCACGCCCGTGGGGCCTGCTCCGATGATGGCAAAGGTCAGCAGCGCCCGGCGGCGCTCGGGATCCGGCTCGCGCTCGGCCTGCTCGAAGGCGAGCAGCACGCGGCGGCGAATCTCCAGGGCGTCCTCGATCGTCTTCAAGCCCATCGAGTGCCGCGACCACGCGTCGTTGCCGAAGTACGAATGCGTCGCCCCGGTGGCGACGATGAGGAAGTCATACGCCAGCTCGCCATCCGCCAGGAGGACCCGCTTGTTCGCGGTGTCCACCCCGGTCACCTCCGCGAGCAGTACCTGGACCTGGTTTCGTCCGAGCATCGCCCGCAGCGGCGCGGCGATGTCGCTCGGGCTGAGCGTGGCCGTGGCCACCTGGTAGAGCAGCGGCTGGAAGAGGTGGTGGTTGTGACGATCCACCATCGTGACGCGCACCCCTGCCTTTCGCAGGTACCGGGCCGCGTAGAGGCCGCCGAAGCCGCCTCCCAGGATGACCACATGGGGAAGGTTCTCACGGGTCGTTTTCACAATGGGAAACGTCATGCCGCCGCCCCTGGGATTCAACGAAAGCCACGGTGTCTGACATAGATGGACTGTCACGAGCCCCCCGTGCCTGCTTATGCGGACACCCGCGTCCGGAAGCCTTCTCAACGGCCAGGAGACAGCCGTGCCGCTCCGCCGCTTGGGACGACTTTCACCAACCTGGACGCTCCTGGGCAGCCATCGCCTGGGAGGCGACGCGGCATGTCCGTTGCTGTCCCACCCGCCCGAGGCATCCAGCCCACGGGGCGGCGAGGGAGTCGGACGAGATGAGCAAGCTGACGGAGAAGTTGAAGGCAGTGGCGGCGGCGGTGGCATCCATCGAGAAGCAGTTCGGCCGGGGCGCGGTGATGACGCTCGGCGCGGATGCTCCGGAGCAGAAGGTCGCGGTGATTCCCACGGGCTCGGTGGGACTGGACCGGGCGCTCGGTGTGGGCGGCTATCCGCGAGGCCGCGTGGTGGAGGTGTTCGGCAATGAGTCCTCCGGGAAGACGACGCTGACCCTGCATGCCATCGCACAGGTGCAGGCCGTGGGCGGAGTGGCGGCCTTCATCGACGCGGAGCACGCGCTGGACCTGTCCTACGCGCGCAAGCTGGGGGTGCGCACGGCGGAGTTGCTGGTGGCCCAACCCGATACCGGGGAGCAGGCGCTGGAAATCACCGAGCAGCTCGTACGCTCGGGGGCCGTGGACCTCATCGTGGTGGACTCGGTGGCGGCGCTGGTGCCTCGCGCGGAAATCGAAGGGGAGATGGGCGACGCGCACATGGGCGTCCAGGCGCGGTTGATGAGTCAGGCCTTACGCAAGCTCACCGGCGCGGTGAGCCGCTCTGGCACGTGCATCATCTTCATCAACCAGATCCGCATGAAGATTGGCGTGATGTTCGGCAACCCGGAGACGACGACGGGCGGCAACGCGCTGAAGTTCTATTCGTCCGTGCGGATGGAGATCCGCCGCACGGGCAACCTCAAGGAGGGCGATGCGGTGGTGGGCTCACGGGCCCGCGTGAAGGTGGTGAAGAACAAGATGGCACCTCCGTTCCAGGAGGCGGAGTTCGACGTGCTCTATGGCACGGGCATCCATCGCACCGCCGAGGTGCTGGACCTGGCCGTGAGCGCAGGCCTCGTGGAGAAGTCCGGCAGCCACTTCAGCCTGCGTGGCGAGCGCATCGGCCAGGGGCGCGAGCGGGCCTCCGAATGGCTGCGCGAACATCCGGAGGTCCTGGAGTCCCTGGCTCGCGAGCTGGCGGGCTCTGCCGCGCCTCCTGTGACGCAGGCATCTGTCGAGGCGGCCTAACTAGGAAGCCGGTTGGAACGCATCCAGCGAGAGAGGGACCTCCAGTTGCCGCTGACCCGCCCGCAGCATCAGGTGCCCTTCCGGGCCTTCTTCAAGCAGCTCGCCGAACTGGTACTGCGCATCGCGCGAGAAGCGCGCCTTCGCCCTGCCCTGCTTCACACGACAGGTCAGGACACCCTCGGGCGAAAGCTGGAGCGAGGTCGGGTCCAGGGCCTCCGCCGTCCGGTCGCTCAAGCGGAGGGACACGCGCTCGTCGGGCGTGATGTCCACGGTGCGAACCTCGTAGGCCGCGTCCTCCACCTGGACGTAGCACCAGTCCGGGGCGATGCGGAGCTGGTAGCGCCCGTCATCATCCAGCACCAGGGAGGCGTTGAAGAGTTCGACGATCTTCGGGTGCTCGATGGGTTCGTCGTCGTGCCACCAGCGCAACGTGGCATCCAGGCGGATGCCGCTGTCCTCACGGGTGTGCCAACGCTTGCCAGGAGGGGGCTGACCGGAGGGAGGTTGCATGTCTCCTCTTATCTGCGCGCGGAGCCCGGCGAAGGCAAGCCACCGGGCCCCGAACACCTACCAGTTCCGGACGTACTCCGTGTAGCCACGGAAGGCGACGGCGCCCCAGAAGTTCACCAACACGCCAAGCGCCAGCACGGCCAGCACCGCGCGGTTGCGCAGGGACCAGCCTCCCACGGCGAAGAGCAACAACAGGTACGGGGTGTAGTCCAGGCTGAACCGGAAGCCGAACTGCATGTAACCGGTGTTCTGGTAGAAGAGGCCGGGCAGCGCGCACACCGCCACGGTCAGCCACAAGGGCCAGTGCAGCCGGGGACGCGTGCGGGGCACCAGCAGGAACACCAGCAGGGGCAGCGTGAGCAGCAGCGACAGCCCATGCGGGTCGTACGACAACCGGGGTGGAGACAGCGACACCTGGGGCAGCTTGAAGAAGGCGGCCTGGAGGTTGCGCGACAGGTATTCGATGTTGAAGAGCCCGAAGCGGTCGATGTCTACGTTCACCCGGTTGTTGAACAGGTACGAGTGGCCGAACTCGCCCAACTTGCCGAAGCGGTAGACGTTGTACGCGGCGGCGAGCACGGCCAGGGGCGCGGCCCCCAGACCGAAGAACACGAGCTTGCGGAGCGCGGGCTTCCACGTGGTGGGCAGCGCCTTGAGTTGGGCCAGCCGGTCCGGTCCCGGGCAGAGCGCCTCCAGGACGAAGAAGAGGCCCGCGAAGAAGAGCGGCGTGCGGGTGAGCACCGCCATGGAGAAGAAGAGGCCGGCGAGCAGGGGGCGTCGGGCCCGCACCGCATTGCGTACGTACAGGCACGTGAGCGCCACGCCCATCACCTGCGCGCTGAACCAGACCTCGCCCCGGATGGCGCAGTAGAAGAACAGCGTGCCGAAGGCGAGCACGAGCGACAGCAGCACATTGTCATCGCGGTTGCGCTCCGTCTCCCCTTCCTGCGCGAGGAAGCGCAGCAGCGAATAGAAGAGGGCCACCGCGAGCGCCCCCACGAAGACACCGAAGGACGTGTCGTTGAACTGGTAGCCGTGCAGCGCGACGAAGGGGAGCATCACCACCGCGGGGAACGACGGGAAGCTGACGAACCAGCGATCGTCCCGGAGCGGGCGGCCCTCGCACCGCACCTTCTGCCCATCCACCAGCCGCACGCAGGCCCAGTCCTCCAGGTTGGGCAACACCTGCGGATCCACGTCCAGCCGCCCGTCCAGCCAGGACTGGGCCTGGTAGATGAAGTGCGGCGCGGCGCTCTGCCGGAGGAAGCGTTGCGAGCTGAAGCTGGACAGCACCGCGAACGCCACCAGGAACAGCACCACCTCCACCCGGTAGGCCGACAGCCACAGGCGCACCGCGCTCCGCACCGGATGCCCCCCCTTCGCGGCCGGGGCCGGGGTGGCGTCAGCGGTCCGCTCTGGCGTGACCGGGGAGGGCTGCTCGGGAGGAGCGGAGGCCACGGGAGACTCCAGGTCCAACGCGGATCCAGCGGGAGGGGTCTGGGGGGCCGGAGACGGCGCCTCCGGAGCGGAAGGACGGGGACGCTTTGATTTGGAACGACTCATGGCGACACGGGGGAGGCGAGCAGGTGCAACCTCAACATTTCCAGCAAGTGGGATGCGGCGAACAGACGCACCCGGTCCCGGTCACCCGCGAGCGACACGCGCTCGCAGCGGGACTCGAAGCCGGGCCCGGCCAGTGCGCAGTAGACGGTGCCCACCGGATCCTCGGGCGTCCCGCCTCCAGGACCGGCGTAGCCCGTCACCGACAGGCCGAAGGTCGCGCCGCAGGCGGTGCGAACCCCCTCGGCCATCGCGAGGGCCGTCTGCCGGGACACCGCGCTGTGCTGTCGCAGGACTTCGGGTGGAACGCCCACCCAGGCGGACTTCATCTTCTCCGTGTAGACGACCGCGCCCCCCACGAACACCTGGCTGGCGCCCGGAACGGCCGTGAGGTCCTGCGCGATGAGGCCGCCCGTGCAGCTCTCCGCCACCGCCAGCGTGTGGCCCGCGCGCGAAAGCAGTTCCAGGAGGACCGGGGCGTACTCGCTGGTGTCCGCGCCGTACACGTGCGTGCCCAGCACCACGCGACATGCGGCTTCCGCGGCGGCGAGCGCGGCGTCCGCCTCCGCCTGGGTGGGCGCTTCGGCCATCAGCTTCAGGTGGTTCTCGGGCGCGTGCGTGCGGAAGCCGAACACCACCCGGGGATGGCTCGGGGCCAGGGGCATCACCTGCTGGTTCAACACCGATTCGGGCAGGCGCACCGTGCGCAGCAGGCGGAAGGCCCGGAAGGTGCGGTGGGCTTCGGTGGCGAGCTGGCTCCGGACGCGCGGCAGCACCTCTCCGTCCACCAGCGCTCGGTATTCACGCGGGACGCCCGGCAGGAAGAACAGCTGCGCGCGGCCGAGCTTCTGGATGACCAGCGGCGCCGAGCCCTGGGGGTTTCGCACCGGTTCGGCGCCCGCGGGGATCCGCGCCATGCGCAGGGCTCCCGGGTTGATGGCCATGCCTCGCGCGGCGTACCGCTCCTGAAGCCAGCCCAGCACCCTCGCGTCTTCTTCCAGGGGCACGCCGGCCGCCGCGGCGGCGCACTCCAGCGTGAAGTCGTCCGCCGTGGGACCCAGCCCCCCGGAGACGATGACCACGTCCGCGCGTGCCGAGGCCTCCAGCAGCGCGCCCGTGATGTCCGGGCGCACGTCACCGACCACCGTCACCCGTTCGACCTTCACGCCCAGGTCGAAGAGGCGGCCTTCCAGATAGGTGCTGTTGGTGTCCGTGATGAGGCCGGTGACGAGCTCGTCACCGGTGCACAGCAGCTCGACGCGCATGGGCCGGGCATCCTAGCGGTCCGGGGCCGGGAGGGCACGGTCCACGTCCGCCTTCCCCTGCTCGGACGCTCAGAGGAACGCGGGGCCGTCGTCGGTGGCGTTCGGCTCGGAGTCCTCGTCGTCGTCCTCGTCGAGCCCGGTCGCCACGGCCACCGCCGCGACGGAACCCGCGCCGACCTTGCGCGACGCCAGCCGGCTGCGCACCGAGACCGCGGACTCCACCAGCCCCATCACCAGGTACGCGAAGAAGTACGTCACCAGCACCCAGGCCGGATGGAACTGACGGGCAATGAACCCACCCGTGAGCGCCAGCACCAGGAAGACGAGCCCCGTCTTCAGACCGGGCCGCGCGTCCTTGAACGTGCGGTAGCGCACCGTGGACACCATCAGCAGCGACAAGGCGCCCACCGCCACCGCCACCGGCATGCGGGCCCCGTCACCGAGCGCCTCGCCCTCCGAGGCCACGTGGTGGGAGATGATGAGGGAGACGAGCACGCCCGCGGCCAGCGGGATGGGCAGGCCCACGAAGAAGCCTCCACCACCGCCGTGCGGGTTGCGCATGGCGAGCACGTTGAAGCGCGCCAGCCGCATGGCGCCGCACGCCATGAACGCGAAGGAGATGAACAGGCCCCAGAAGCCCATGGGCGCCAACGCCCACTTGTAGACGAGCAGCGCCGGCGCGACCCCGAAGGACATGACGTCCGCCAGGCTGTCGAGCTGCATGCCGAAGTCGCTCTGCGTCTTCGTCAGCCGGGCCACCCGTCCGTCGAACCCGTCGAAGAACATGGCGAAGAGGATGGCCAGGGCCGCCTGGTACAGCTGCACCGGCTCCGCTTCCCCCGAACACAGGGTGATGGCGTAAAAGCCACAGAAGATGGAGGTGACGGTGAAGAGGTTCGGGAGCACGAACATCAGTTTCCGTAGCTTCATCGTTCCCTCGACTTCCCCTGGTGGTCGGCTGCCCATGCGGCAGAAACGGCGAGGGAACGGACCTTAGCAGGGTTTTATTCGCGCCGGAGTCGGTCCCCGGTCGCATGGAGGAGAAATGCCGTACGGGCAGTGGGCCCTGTGGGCGTTGGAGGCAGCGGTCGTCCTGCTGCTCGTGAACATCCTGTGGGTCCTGTTGGTCCGGCGCTGGTACCGCCTGCGAGGCCCCCTGCCAGAGATGCTGCGGGTGCGCTGCGCCGACGGATGGGAGCTGGCCGTGCACGCCCGGCGGGCGCCCGTCCGCCGCTTCGCCGAGCCGGTGCTGCTGTGCCACGGGCTGGCGGCCAACCGCTACACCTTCGACTTCGAGCCCCCCTACTCCGTGGCCCACTACCTCACCGAAGCCGGCTTCGACTGCTTCAGCGTGGAGTGGCGCGGCACCGGGCACTCGCGCCGTCCGCCCCGGGGCCGGCGGCCCACGGACTTCACCATCGACGACCACATCACCCAGGACGGGCCCGCCCTCCTGGAGCTGGCGCTGAAGGAGACGGACGCGAAGCAGGCCTTCTGGCTCGGCCATTCGCTGGGCGGACTGGTGGGCTACGGCGTGGCCCAGGGCGCCGAGGGGAAGAAGATCGCGGGCCTGCTGGAGCTGGGGGCGCCGGTGCATCTCAAGTCAGCGCCCTTCCTGCGCGCGCTCATCTCGCTCGGCGTGCGCGCTGCGTGGCCGGGGAGCATCCGGCAGGCGTGGATGAGCGCCAGCGTCGCGCCCTTCCTGGGCTACCTCGCCCTGCCCCTGTCGGACATCGTGGTGAACCCCCGGCACATCTCGCCGCGCGTCCTGCGGCAGTTGTCCGTCAACATGATGGCGGCGATGAGCCGCAAGGTGCTGCTCCAGTTCCAGGACTGGATTGCCCACGACGTGTTCCGCTCCTACGACCGCAAGACGGACTGGCGCGCGGGCATCGCGAAGCTCCAGCAGCCCGTGCTCGTGATGGGAGGCAGCGCGGACCGGCTGGCCACCACAGCCAACGTGGAGGCGCAGTACGCCCTGCTCACGTCGCCCGACCGCACCCTGCACGTCTTCGGGCGGGACCGCGGCGACAAGATGGACTACGGCCACGGCGACCTCATCTTCGGCACCGGCGCGCCAACGGAGGTCTATCCCGTCATCCGCGAGTGGCTGGAGAAGCGCGCCACGCCCCTGTCCCCCGAACCCGCGCCACCCCAGGGGTGAGGCAGGGACTCAGGGAGGCCGGGTTCCCGCTTCCACCTGGACACAGGACGCGTCCAGGCCGCGCGTGGAGCTTGCGTCAATCCGCGTGAGCCGGACGCGCGTCTGGCCCTCGCAGTCGGCGGACACCAGCGGGCTCCGGGCGTCCTTCACGGTGAGGCCTTCCACCCGAAGCTGTCCCTCTTCGATTGCCAGCAGCACGGACTCTCCGGCGCCGTGGGATTCGATGTCCCGGGCCTCCACGGTGGCCTTCGCGTCCACCGACAATGCCGCGAGTCCGCACGACAGGAGCCGAGCGCCGCGAAGCGACACCCGGGCCCGCTGCGCCGCCAGTACGCAGGTGCCCTTCGCGCCCTGGACGGTGACGGCTTCCACGTCCGCCTCCACCTGGCGCAGGTGGAGCCCGTCCCCCGCGATGCCGTCCGCCGTGCTCACACCGAGGATGCGTCCGTCGCGCAGGCGCAAGCGCCCCTGCACCGCCACCACGCCGTACTCCCGCGAGCCCTCCAGCCGGAAGCGCCGGACCTCCAGGTCCGAGTTCGTGAACTGCAGTGCGCCGTAGGTGCCCGCGTCCTTCACGACCACGTCCTCCAGCAGGCCGGTCGTCGTCGTGAGCCCCAGGCCGGCTCGCGTGGCGTGCTCCGAGGTGAAACCCCGCACCGACACCCGGGCCCCGTTCGTCGTCAGGCCGTACTCGTGTCCCTGGACCCGCACGTCCACCAGCTTCAGCGTGCCGTCCACCGACAGGAACGCCGGCCCCGCGCCTTCCGACACCCCTGCCCGCTCCACCTCCGCCACGCCGCCTTCCTGGCTCAGCGCCATCCGGGGTCCCTGGAAGCACACGCCCTCCAACCGGACCGTGGCCCCACCCCGAAGTCGCACCCCCCGGTCGTAGGGCCCCATGAACACGCTGTCCCGGAGGACCAGGGTGGGCGCGGGGATATCCCCGCTCCGGGCCTCCACGAGCACGCCCACCGCGACCGGGGGAATGGGCGGGGTGGCGGGCTGAACGGAGGGACCCGGACGTGGGTGTTGGACCGACATGGCGGAGGGGCCCAGGGGGGAGCACGCGGTGCCCTCCTGTTCCCGGGTGGCCCCCTCGGCTTCGAACCGCAGGCCCCGTCCTTCGAGGCGCCCGGCGCGCACCCGGACCGCACCCTGCGACTGTCCCCGGAACACGACGTTCACGCCGCTCACCGCTCCCGCGACCTCCAGGCCCCAGCCGCCCCCTTCCACCGCCAGGGACTCCAGGGAGGCCTCGGCTCCGGTCTCCACCACGCCCGGACCCGGGTGCGGCGGGGCCGTCAGCACCGTGGAGGGACCCTCGCCCACGAGCCGGGTGCCCCCCGGGAGCCGGAAGGGGCCTTCGTGGCGGCCGGCGGCCAGGTGCACGTGGAGGGGGCCGGGACGGGTCAGGGCCTCGGCGAGGGAGCGCAGGGGGCGCTCCCGGGTGCCGTCGCCTCCCGCCGCCACGGACGCGTCCACCCAGAGCTCGCCCGGGGCCATCGGCTTCAGCGCCGGCTTCGAGCAGGCACACACCAGGACCAGGAACCAGGGCAGGAGTCGGGATGGCACGCGGGCAGGCACTCTAGCCCCTCGACGGCGCCCTGCTGGAACTGGATCAGGACCCGTTGCCAAGTGATCGATTTTCCAAAGACTTTCATCCGCAATCGATCATCACGCGATCATTCCCCCTTTCTGACGAAGAGGGGGTGTGAGGATGTATCAAAAGATGCGATCCTCCCTCTCTCTACCGGGTGTGTTTTCCGAAGCCCAGTTTTCATCCGGAGGCCGGATTTCCGGCCTCGGAGCGGGTGGCGCATTGACAGTCGAAACCTCGATTTGTTACCTCCGCCATCCGCTCGTTCAACGCCAGACAACGCAAGAGGGAGGGGTGTCATGACCAAGGCAGAGCTCGTGGAGGTGGTGGCTGCGCAGTCGAGGCTCACGAAGAAGTCCGCCGCCCAGATCCTCGACATCGTCTTCAACAACATCGGCAAGGCGGTGAAGAAGGACACGCGCTTCAGCTACCCGGGGTTCGGCACCTGGTCGCTGCGCTCGCGCAAGGCGCGGAAGATCCGCAACCCGCAGACCAACGAGATGATGAAGCTCAAGGCGTCGAAGACGGTCGGCTTCCGGCCCGCCAAGGAGCTGAAGAACTCGCTGTAGTCGGGCAGCAAAAGCAGGACCGTCCCCCTCAGGGGCGCGAACCCGTCGCACTCGGGTGACGCCCCTGGGACGTGAGGGCGGGAGCTTCCGGCAGTTGCCGGGCCACGGGCCGCTCCTCCTGGGGAGCTTCCGGGGAGCTTTCGGGCGTGACGAGCGCCTCCAGCGGGTCCAGGGAGCTGCCGTCGTGCCAGAGCTCGAAGTGGACGTGGACACCGGTCGCCAGGCCCGTGTCCCCCGCGAGCCCGACCGCATCCCCGCTCGCCAGCACCTCACCGGTCGTCACCAGCACCTGGGACAGGTGGCTGTAGCGGGTGACCCACTGGCCGTCGTGCTGCACCTCCACCTGCTGGCCATGGTCGCCGTTCCAGCCGGCCCGGAGGACGACGCCCCTTTGCGCGACGCTGACGACCTGGCCCCGGCGGGCCGCGAGGTCCACGCCCAGGTGGCGGCGGAGCTGGCCGGTGATGGGGTGCCAGCGCTCGCCGTAGAGGCTGGTGATGGTGACCGGCTCCACGGGCCAGGCGAGGCGCGGGGGGCCGGAGGGTTCGGGCGGGTGCTCCCAGCGGCGCAGCGTGGACGCGCGCACGATGAGGCGGCCCACGCGCAGCACCACGGCTTCCGCGAGCGGACCGGGCATGTCGCCGTAGAGGCGCGCGTCCTGCTCCAGTTCGGCCTCCATGACGCCCCGGGCGCGCGTCAGGTCGCGGCTGTCCGTGTGCTCCACGGGGCGGGACAGGAAGGCGTCCAGGGCCGCGTTCATCTCCGCCCAGTTCCGCGCCTGTTCTGAGGGCATCACGGCGCCGCGCTGGACCTTCTCGCGGTAGGCGCGGGCCTTGTCCGTGAAGGACGTGAGCGCGGCGTCGAGTTCGGCGGAACGTTCGGGGGCCAGCGGGCCCCGGGCGTGTTCCGGCTCGTGCGGGAGGAAGGGCGAGGATTCGCTGAAGGAGGCACCGTTGCCCGAGGTCGCGTACAGCTCCTCAAAGCTCATCTTCTCCGCTCGCGGCGTCGCGCAAGCAGAGAGGGCCAGCAGGGCGAGGACGGCGGGTCGGCGCACGGCTCGGCGAGCCTACCATGCACCGGCCACGGCACCTGTTTCAGGCAGGCGGATCATCCGCGTGGGTGGGGACCGGTGCGTGCGGTCCGCACCCGGTACGGGGCGGTCGAGGTCCACCCGGGGACTGACGGGAGAGGACCTCACGGGTCGCGTGGCCCCGCGAGGGGGTCCTGAAGTCCCAGGCGAGTGTCCGCTGGCGCGCTTCAAGCTCCCCTGCCCCGCTGTCAGCTGGCGAAGGCGTTCCGGATTCGCGCCAGGGCGTCGTCGATGTCCGCCGTGGACACGTCCAGGTGGCACACGAGGCGGATGGAGTGGGGGCCCGTGGGGTTGGCCAGGACGCCCTGCTTCAGGAGCAGCGCGGACGCCTCCGCCGCGGGCCTCACGAGGTCCGCGAACACCATGTTCGTCTCCACCCTCGACAGGTCCACTGTCACTCCCGGGACCTGGGAGAGCCCCTGCGCCAGCCGACGCGCATTGGCGTGGTCCTCGGCCAGTCGCTCCACGTGGTGCTCCAGCGCGTACAGCGCCGCCGCCGCGAGGATGCCTGCCTGCCGCATGCCTCCGCCCAGCCGCTTGCGCAGCCGCCGCGCCTCGCGGATGACGTCCGCCCTTCCCGCCAGCGCCGAGCCCACCGGCGCCCCCAGCCCCTTCGAGAAACACACCGACGTGGAGTCCGTCAGCGACGCCCACGCGGACGCGGGCTTCCCCGCCGCCACCTCCGCGTTGAACAGCCGCGCTCCGTCCAGGTGCACCGCGAGCCCCGCCTTGCGCCCCGCCTCCACCACCGCCCGGAAGCGCTCCACCGGCCACACCGTGCCGCCGCCCCGGTTGTGCGTGTTCTCCAGCGACAAGAGGCGCGTGCGCGGGTTGTGGATGTTGTCCTCGCGCACCGCCGCCGTCACCGTCTGTGGCGTCAGCAGGCCCCGCTCTCCCGGCAGCGCCGCCGGCTGCACGCCCCAGAGCGCCGGCACTGCGCCGCCCTCGTAGTGCAGGATGTGGCTGCCCTCTTCCGTGAGCACCTCGTCGCCCGTGCGGCAGTGCGCGCCGATGGCGATCTGATTCGCCTGCGTGCCCGTGGGGACGAAGACGGCGGCCTCCAACCCGAGCCGCTCGGCCACCCGCTCCTCCAGCCGGCGCACCGTGGGGTCCTCGCCGTATACGTCGTCCCCCACCTCCGCGTCGGCGATGAGGCGCCGCATGGCGGGCGTGGGCTTCGTCACGGTGTCGGAGCGGAAGTCGATGGGCTTCATGGTTCTCCTCGCTTCAAGAAAAGGGGGGCCGTCCTGCGCGCTTGGGCCGGGCCTTCCCCTGACATACAACGCCCGCGTGGCCCGGCGAGAGACAGTGGCGGAGAAGCGGCAGCGCGCGGTGGCGATCCTGGACGGTCTGGAGGCGGCCATGCCGGACGCCCGCATCGAGCTGGACTACCGCACCCCGCTGGAATTGCTGGTCGCCGTCATCCTGTCCGCCCAGTGCACCGACAAGCGCGTCAACCTGGTGACCCCTGCCCTGTTCGCCCGCTTCCCCGACGCGGCCGCGTACGCTGGCGTGGAGGCCACCGACGTGGAGCCCTTCATCCGCACCTGCGGGCTCTACCGCGCGAAGGCCAGGAACATCGTCGCCACGGCGCGCACGCTCGTCGCCGAGCACTCAGGACAGGTGCCCCTGGTGCGCGACACGTTGGCGCAATTGCCGGGCGTGGGCCTCAAGACCGCGGGCGTGGTGTGCATCCACCTGGGCGGCGACGCGGCCTTCCCCGTGGACACGCACGTGAAGCGGCTGGCGTACCGGATGGGCCTCACGACCCACGAGGATCCCGACAAAGTTGAGAAGGACCTGCAAGCACTGCTGCCCCGGGAGCGGTGGACCCTGGGGCATCAGCTGCTCGTGTGGCATGGGCGGCGCACGTGCTTCGCGCGCTCGCCGGATTGCGGCTCCTGCACGGTGGCGGCGCGCTGCCCGAAGAAGGGCGTGGCCGCCTCCGCGAAGGCCTAAGCGGACGCCGGGGCGCCCTGGTCGCGCGACGCCTTGTGCTTCAGCATCCGCTTGCGGATGAGCCCGCGCTTGAGCGAGGAGACGTGGTCCACGAAGACGGTGCCGTCCAGGTGGTCCGCCTCGTGCTGCACGGCGATGGCCAGCAGACCGTCACAGCGCAGCGTCTGCTCCTGGCCGTCCTCGTCCAGGTAGCGCACCGTGGCGACGGCGGCGCGGTCCACGTCCTCGGCCTCGCCGGGGATGGACAGGCAGCCTTCCGTGTAGGTCGTCTCCCCTTCGAGCGAGACGAACTCCGGGTTGATCATCGCCAGGGGCTTCATGTCCGGCTGCTGCGGCCGGGTGTCCAGGACGATGATGCGCTGGAGCACGCCCACCTGCGGGGCGGCGAGGCCCACGCCTTCGGCGGCGTACATCGTCTCGAACATGTCCTTCACCAACGCGCGGACCTTGTCGTCCACCTTCACCACGGGCCGGGCCTTCTGCTTCAGGATGGGGTCGGGCCAGATGAGAATCTCGCGAACCATGGGGGACTCTTAACCCCACCGGACCGCGCCGGGCAACCGTCCCCAGGGGGCGTCAGTCGAGCAGATTACGTGCGTACTCGCCCCGCAGCCGGTCATCCCCGAGCGCCCGGGCGGCCTCCGTCAGCACCGCGCGAATCTGCTGGGCGCGGTGTTGGAGCGCGGGGTCCGGGTGGCCCGCGAAACGCAGGGGGTGGAACTCGGCCGCCAGGAGGGCATACGCCCGCTTGACCTCCTCGCTGCCGGCCGAACGCGCGAGCCCCAGCACCGTGAAGTAGTCCGCCTCCTGGATCTCCTCGAACTTGGCCTCCAGGCGGTGCACATCCAGCTCCGGGGGCAGGTCCCCCATGGCGTCGTCCGTCGGAGGGTGCAGCACGATGAGGCCCAGCGTCCTGGCCACGGCGAGCGTCTTGAGCGCCCCGTCCTGGGGCAGCCCCGCGCTCAGGAGCAGCATCTCCAGCGTGCGCTCTCCGTCCACGCCCTGGAGGAGCTGGAGTTCGCGCCCGGAGAGCCCGAAGTCCGCCGGGGCCATGTGCGCATCGCCCCGCGACACGTGGGCGCGCAGCGAGCCCGCCGCGTCCAGCAGCGACTCCGCGGTGAGGGTGTTGCGCAGGCCTTCGACCAGCAGGTGCAGCGGTGGGCGGGTGGCGGCGGCGAGCGCGACCTCGTGGGGCGCGGGCTCCTGCACCAGCCGGTACAACGTGGAGGGTTCCGCGAGCGCGTCCAGGAAGACCTGTTCGGTGTAGCGCTGCACCAGCGGGACGGATTCGGCTTCGCGCACGTAGCCGCGACCGCGCAGGGCCTCCAGGAGCGTGCCCGTGGTGGCGCTGCGCACCAACCGCAGCTCGGCTTCCTGGCGCGCGTCGATGAGCCCATCCGCGCGGGCCCGGTCGATGAGGGATTCGCCCTGCGCCGAGGACGCGGCGCCCACCAGCGTGCCGTCGCGCAGCCACAGCACGCGAAGGGCGTTCATCACCTTGAGTTCCAGGCGCACTTCCATGCGCGCGTCGCACAGGCGCAGCACGAGGCGCGCGAGCCCCTCCTGCGTGAGGCTGCCACTGCGCGCCACCGCCATCTCCGGGCGGCCCGGCGATTCAAGCGGGATGAGCGCGGCACGGGCCTGCGCCACGGCGTCCTCCGCGTCCCGCTGCGCGCGGGCCTCCAACTGTTCGCGCTCGCGGTCGGTCTGGAGGCGCTGTTCGACGGCGTCCGCTTCCAGCTTCACGCGGGCTTCGCGCTCGCGGGTGAGCTCCTCGCGGAGTTGTTCGAGCTGGGCCTTGAGGGTGTCGCGGGCCTGGGTGAGCGCGGCGGACTCCGACTGGAGGCGGGCTTCCGCTTCGGCGCGCGTCTGGGTTTCGGTGGCGAGGCGGGATTCCGCGACGGTGCGGGCCTGGGACTCGCTCTCGATGCGCGTCTCGATGTCCTTGCGCGTCCGGGCCTCGGATTCGAGGCGGACCTCCAACACGGTGCGGTGACGGCCTTCGGCCGTGGCCTTCGCGGTGGCTTCGGTGGCCTTCTGTTCGGCCTGGAGGGCCCGGGCCTCCATGTCCTTCAGGGCCTGTTCGGCCTGGGCCACGCGGGCCTGCGCTTCAGCCTGGGCCCGCGCGAGTTCCTCCGCGCGGCTGGTCGCATCGGTCTGGGCGTGGGTGGACTGCTCGGCGCGGGACTCCGCCTGGACCAGTGACTGCGTGAGCTGATCCGCTCGGGCCTGCGCTTCGGCCTGGGCCTTCGTGAGCTGCTCGATGCGGGCCTCGGCTTCGGACCTTGCACTCGTGAGCTGCTCGATGCGGGTCTCGGCTTCGGTCCCTGCCTTCGTCAGTTGCTCGATGCGGGTCTCGGCTTCGGCCCTTGCCTGCTGATGCTGAGCGGATTGGGATTCCGCCTGGGCCTTCGCCCGCGCGAGTTGTTCGGCGCCGGCTTGCTCGACTTCGAGGGCCCGCGCTTCGGCGCGCTTCACGGTCTCCGACAGCTCGTTCACTCGCGCTTCGGACTGGAGCAGTGCTTCGGCGGAACGCTCCGCCTTCGCTTCGGCCTGTTTCAGGGCGCGCGTCTGTTGCTCCGCGCGGGCTTCCGCCTGGACCAGGGCCTCGGCGGGTTGGGCGGCCTTCGCCTCGGCCCGCTGTCGCGCCTGCTTGAGCTGCTCCATCCGGGCGTTGGCCTGGCCCAGGGTCTCCGCGAACTGCGCTTCGGTCCGCTTGTGGAGCTCCTCGGACTGTTCCGCCCGGGCGTGGGCCTGGGTCAGCGCTTCCTCGGCCTGCGCGGCCCGCGCTTCCGCGTCCGCCAGGGCCTCTCCCGACTTCGCGACGGTGGCTTCGAGTTGCTGCCGGGCCGCTTCGGCCAGTTCCGCCCGGGCTTCGGCACTGGCTCGGGACTCCTCGGCCTGCGTGGCCCGGCCTTCCGCCTGCGCCAGCGCCTGGGCGGACTGCCGGGTCTTCGCTTCGCCCTGCAACAGCACCTGCGCCAGTTGCTGGGCCCGCGCTTCCAACTGCGCCTGCGTCTGGGCGGACTGCTTCGCTTTCGCTTCGGCCTGCGCCAGGGCCTGCTCGGCCTGCTGGATGCGGCCTTCCGCCTGGGCCAGCGCCTGGGCGGTCTGCTTCGCCTTCGCTTCGGACTGGGACAGTGACTGGCCCAGTTGGTGCGCTCGCACCTCCACCAGCGACAGCGCCTGCACGGAGTGCTTCACCTTCGCTTCAGCGGCGACCCTCGCCTTCGCTTCCGTGTCGGCCCGGGCTTCGGCCTCGGAACGCCGGGCCTCCAGGTCCGCTCGGAGCGCGGCGTCCTTGCCGTCACGGGTCTCAATTTCGTGACGGGCGTCGGCTTCGGTCTCCGCTCGCCGACGGGCTTCCTCGCGGGCCGTGGCTTCGGCCTCCGCCCGGGCTTCCGCGACGAGGCGCGCTTCGGCCTCGGCTTCGGCACGGGCTTCCGCGGCGATTCGCGCTTCGGTCTCGGCTTCCGCTCGGGCTTCCGCGTCGGTGCGGGCCGCCTGTTCCAGTTCGGCGTGGGCTTCGGCCTCCGCGCGGGCCTGGGTCTCCTGGAGTGCGAGGCGTTCGGCCTCCTCGCGCGCCTGGACCTCCGTGGCGATGCGCTTCTCGAGCTCGGCGAGTTCGAGCCGCGCCATCTCCGCGAGCGCCTCGGCTTCGCGGCGGGCACGCTCTTCCGCATCCGCTCGCGATTCGGCGTCCACCCGACCACCGGCTTCGGACGCGAGCCGGGCTTCCACCTCCGCCAGGGCCTGCGTCGCGGACACCGCTCGGACTTCTGAATCCGCGTGGGCCGCCGAGGCCTGCTTCAGCAGGGACTCAGCGCGAGCACGGGCGTGGACCTCCGCTTCGGCGCGCACCTCCACGGAGCTGCGGGCCTCGACCTCCGCGTCCGCTTCGAGCCGGGCGTCCTCGCGCGCCCGCGCTTCGCTCTCGACGCGCTCCTCCAACTCGATGCGAAGCGTCTGCTCCGCTTCGGCCAGGGACTCCGCGTCCGCCGCACGGGCCTCCGCCTCCTGGATGAGGGCGTACGCCTGCGCGAGTTCTTCGCGCAGCGATTCGAGTTCGACTTCCAACTCCGAGTCCGACTGGGACTCATCCTTCGAACCGGCAGCCTGCTTCGCGCTGGCTTGCGATTTCGAATCAGGCTCGGCCCCAGCGCCCTGATTCAGCGCGGCCTGCGACTTCGAGCCCGCATCGCCCTGCTTCGACCCGGACGCATCCTTCGGACCCGCATCCGCATCGGAGTCCGGATTCAGCCGGGACTGCGACTTCGAATCGGACTCCGCGGCCTTCGCTGCGGGAACGACAGGCTCCTGGCTCGCAGGACGCGCCCTGTTCGACCAGAGGAGCCCTCCCTGCTTCGGGGTCGATGAAACCGGGACCGTGCGACTCGCATCCCATCCACCCGCACGGGACGCGGTGCCGCTCTCCGGCGCCGCAACGTCCGACACCGCTTCGGAGGTCGCCTTGCCCGACTTCGTTTCGCCGCCCGGGCGCGCGACGTCACCACTCGCCGCTTCGCGCGTCCCTGCCTTGTCATCCGAAGGTGACTTCGCGGCGTCCCGCGACTCCGGCTCCGACCACGAGAGGGGCCTGGCACCCTCCCCGGTCTTCGCGTCCTCATCCACCGTCTCTGAATCGAACCAGTCCGCGCCCACCGGATTCACCGGCGCGGCGGTCGCCCGGGACTCCTCCGCGACTTCGTCGTCGGCCTCCCCACCCGCCCCCTGCTCCCGAGCCTCCGCGGACGCCTTGAGTTCCGCCTCCAGCACGTCCCAGTTCGACAGGCCCGCGGCGGCCAGCTCCTCCTCCGTCGGATCCGCTGCCGCATCGTCGCCGTCAGCCTCCCCGCTCGGATCCGCTGCCGCGTCGTCGTCGCCCGACGCATTGGATGCCCCGGCCGCGGCGGCCCGTTCTTCCTTCGCCACGTCGTCCGCGACACCGCCGAAGTCCGTCTCGTCGAACGCATCCGCCGAAGAAGACCCACCGGCCGAAGCCGTGCGGCGCGCTTCCAGTTCGGGATCCGGTGCCAGCTCCGTCCAGGCCAGCGGCGCCGCGCCCTCTCGCGCGGAGCGCTTCCCCTCCGTCGCCGCATCCGGGGCGTCGTCCGAATCGACGTTGAAGAAGTCCTCGTCCCCCAGCCTTGGCGCGGGCTTCACCGGCCGCAGCCCCGGCGGAGTGAGATGCTCCTCACGGAACGCGAGCTTCCCCGCCGGAAGCCCTTCCTCCGACTCCTGCTCCCGGGACAAGCGCTCCGCGTCCGCCCGCAGCTCCGCGTCGAAATCCTCCGTGACCGCCAGCGGATCCGCCTCCACCGACTTCACGTCCGCGCGCGGCACCACCTCGTTCGGGAACGGGAAGCGCAGCGTTGAACGCTCCTGCAGGGTCCGTCCTTCGGGCGCCGGAGGAAACGCCGCCGTCGCATCCGCTCGCGGGGCATCCCATGCCTGTCCGGAGTCCGCGTCCGACTCACCCTCGCCCTCGCCCCACGCCTCCCCGGTGTCCGCCCCCGACGACCCGTCCTCCCAGGCCGACGACGCGCCAGACGACGACGTCCCCACCGAGAGCGCCGAGTCGATGGACGCCATCGCCTCCGCTTCCACCTCCAGGTGCGCCTGCTCCAGCGCGGCGTTCATCGCCAGGTGCGTGCTGTGCTCGCGCTGCTTGTGGACGACGTGCGCGCTGCGCTCCTCGCGCGTCATCGCCGCCACTTCCCAGTCCGTCTGGTTCAGCGGCGCCAGGTCCCCGAACAGCGCGTTGGCCAGCGCCGGGTCTCCGCCCACCGCGTGCGCCGTCGTCGCATGCCACTTCTCGTCCGAACCGGGCCCGCTTCCGCGCGCGGGCTCCGCCAGCGTCCGGTTCTCCACCACGCGCCAGCCATCCGCCTCCGCCGGAGCGCGGATCAACGTGTCCACCAACGTCACGAAGCTGGGGCCGTCCAGGGGCAGCGGCGCCACCGGAGCGCTGAAGCCTTCGATGGCTTCACTCAAGAGCAGCACCCGCGCCTTGTGGCCCTCCGGATGTTGGACCAGTTCCTCCAGCACCACGCGCCCGCGCCCGCTCTCCACTCCGGGGGCGAGCACGATGAGTTCCGGCAGGTGGTGCCCGAAGGCGATGAGCGCGTCCGCGGCGGAAGTGGCGAGGATGACCTCGTGGCCTTCGCGGGACAGCAATCGCCGTACGGCGGCGATGGTGGCGATGTCGTCGTGTACGAGGAGGACCGAGGCGCCCATGGGGGGGCGGACACTCTACATCATGGCCCCGGGATCCACGTCGATGACGACCCTCACGCCAGACGGCACATCCGCCAGGGCCGCTTCCAACCGGGCGAGCAATGGGGCAAGCGCCGCATGCGTCGGCGCCTTCAGGAGGAGCTGCCAGCGCGTCTTGCCCCGGATTCGGGCGATGGGCGCCAGGGCCGGCCCCAGCAGGCGCACCCCCGCCGAGGCCGGCGGCATGTGCCGACCCACCAGGTTTCCCAGGAAGCGGGCCACGCCCGCCGTCTGCTCGGGGTGCTCCCCTTCCAGCCGGACGGCCGCCATGCGCGCGAAGGGCGGGTAGGCCAGCGCCTTGCGCCACTCCAGCTCCTGCTTCGCGAACCCGTCGAAGTCGTGCGCCAGCATCCGCTTCACCGGCTCCGCGTCCGGGTTGTAGGTCTGCACCAACACCCTGCCCGGGTCCTTGCCGCGCCCCGCCCGCCCCGCCACCTGGGTCAACAGGTGGAAGGTGCGCTCGGAGGCGCGGAAGTCGGGAATCGCCAGCGACGTGTCCGCCATCACCACGCACACCAGCGTCACGCCCGGGAAGTCGTGCCCCTTGGCCACCATCTGCGTGCCCACCAGCACGTCGATTTCCCGCCGGGCGAACGACGCCAACAGCTCCGTCAGCCGCTCCGCGCTCGTGGCCGAGTCCCGGTCCAACCGCGCCACGCGCGCACCCGGGAGTCTTTCGGAGACCTCCGCTTCCACGCGCTCGGTGCCAATGCCCAGCTTGAGCAGCGGGCCCGTGCACTCCCGGCAACTGTTGGGCACCGGGAACGCCACGCCGCAGTAGTGGCACACCACCCGGTTCTGGGACTGGTGGTGCGTCATGCACACGTCGCAGTCGTGGCACTTGAGTGACAGGCCGCACACCTCGCACAAAAGGATGGTGCTGTGGCCCCGGCGGTTGAGGAACAGGATGACCTGTTGCCCCTTGGCCACCGTCTCCTCCATCGCCTGGAGCATCTGCGGGCTCAGGATGGGCGCCTCTTCCGTCACCTGCCCCTCGCGCGGACGCTCCACGCGCAGGTCCACCAGGCTGATGGTGGGCATGGGCCGGTCATCCACGCGGCTCTTCAGCTCCAGCAACTTGTAGCGACCCGCGCGCGCGTTCTGGAGCGTCTCCAGCGCGGGCGTGGCCGAACCCAGCACCACCACCGCGCCGGCCTGCTTGCCGCGCACCACCGCGAGGTCGCGCGCCTGATAGCGCAGCTTCTCGTCCTGCTTGAAGGACGGGTCGTGCTCCTCGTCCACGACGATGAGCCCCAGGTCCTCCACCGGCGCGAACACCGCCGAGCGAACACCGACAGCGATCTTCACCGTGCCCTTGCGCAGGGCCTGCCAGTGGAACAGCCGCTCCCGGTCCTTCAACCCCGAGTGCAGCACCGCCACGTCCCCACCGAAGCGGCTGCGGAAGCGCCCCACGAGCTGCGGCGTCAACGCAATCTCCGGCACCAGCACGAGGCTGCCCTTGCCCTGCGACAGCGCGTGCTCCACCGCGCGCAGGTACACCTCCGTCTTGCCGCTGCCGGTGACGCCGTGCAGGAGGTACGGCTGGAAGCCCCCGGTGTCCACCGCGCCCTGGAGCTCGCGCACCGCCACGTCCTGCTCCGGGGTGAGCCGGTCCGGACGGCCCTGGACAAGGCCCTCGCGCACGCCGGGCTCCAGCACCACCTCCACCAGCCTCACCATCCCGCGCGCCGCCAGCTTCTTGAGCGTCTCGCGCGCACCGGGGATGGCGTGCGCCACCTCCTCCAGTTGCGCGCGTCCGCCCACCGCCAGCAGGTACTGGAGCGCGGCGGCCTGCGCGGGGGCCCGGTTGAGCTGCGGCGGGACCTCCGTGACGACCGCCTCCGCGAAGTGCTGCACGTCCGCCTTCGCCGCCTTCTCATCCACCGCGGTGGAGAGGCCCGGCGGCAGCGCGCCCCGGATGACCTCGCCCAGCGGGTGGCGGTAGTGCTCGGCCGCGAAGCGCAGGAGCGCGATGAGGTCCTTGGGCAGGGACGGCGAATCCTCCAGCACGCGCTGGATGGGCTTGAGCCGGACGCCGCCCTCCACGGGCGCGTTCGCGGGCCCCAGGTAGAAGCCCAGCGCCATGCCGCGTCCGAAGGGCACGAGCACGCGCTGACCCGGGGCCAGGTTGCCGGCGAGCGCTTCGGGGACCAGGTAGGTGAACTCCCCGCGCACGGGGCGGCCGACGGCGACGGACGCAAGGAGGGCGGGGGTGGCGCTCACGACGGGGCGCACTGTAGCGGCGCGCTCCCCCAACGACAGTTCCCTTCCCACATCCGTACGGCGCGTCCGCAGCGGGATGGAACCGCGAGAGGAAACCTCCCCGTCCGTCCCCGGAACACCGCCCAGCGCGAAGTTCTCCTGTTCCATGTGCCGCCCTCTTGCCGCCCGACTCCCCCACCCCGCCCGTCCTGCACCCGGGATCCACTGTGCCCGGGGCGTCTGACATGCCCCTTGATTTCGTCCGGAAAGCGAAGGGCCCCTTCCACACCCCGGAGGCGTGCGGAAGAGGCCCTGTCACTGCTTTCAAACGACGCGGAGGAAGGGGACGTGCGTGCGGACTAGCGGCCGGTGGCCTTCTTGAATGACGGGCGGCTGCTCACGCGCTCCCACCAGGCCATCACGTTCTTGTACTCGCCGAGGACCGCCTGCTCGCCCACGGCGATGACGTAGTCCACGTACGGGGCCCAGGTGACCTCCGCGAGCGTGAAGTCGTTGCCCGCGAGGAAGGGCTGCTTCGCCAGCACCGCGTTGATGACCTCCAGGGGCTTCTTCATGCCCTCGCGGCCCTTGGCGATGTTGGCCTCGTCGTTGGTGCCCCGGAAGCGCTCCATCACGACCTTCATCGCCGCGGGGGAGAAGTAGGAGCTCTCCACGCTCATGTACTGCTCCATGAGCGCGTAGGCCTTGGCATCCGTCGGGGTCAGCGACGTGCCCGGCAGGGTGCGGTCCAGGTAGCGGATGATGGCGCGCGACTCGTACATCTGGAAGCCGTCGTCCGTCTCCAGCACGGGCACCACACCAAAGGGCTGACGCGCGATGTGCTCGGGCGTCTTCTGCTCGCCCTTCGTCAGCTCGATGTTGGTGAACTCGACCTCGCGGTTCTTCTCCGCCAGGACCATCATGACCTTGCGGCTACACGTGCTCATCAGGTTGCCGTAGACCTTCATGTGAATCGCCTCCGCGCCAGGAGCCGGGTTCATCCCGGCCTTGGAATGGGCGGGACTCTCACCGCGAGCCCCGCCCACCGCAAGCGATTCAGAAGGTGACGCGCTACGGCGTGAAGAGCTTGTCCGACACCGCGGAGCGGTTGTCCGCCTTGAGCGCCGTGAAGCGCACCACGCGCTGGCCGGCGCGCCAGACCTCCACCGTGCGCGGCATCCAGTCCCCCGTGGCCGGCGCCGTGTAGTCCACGAAGCGCACGTCCCATGCGGTGCCGGCGGTGTCGGTGTAGCGCACGCGCGCGGCCCGGAAGGCGTCCTTGTAGACCCAGAACTGGGGCTTGCCCTCGGCGGGGTCTCCCAGCACGTACGCCACATCCCCGCCGAAGCGCGCCAGCGAGGTGCGCTTCGTGTCGATGCCCAGCCCCTGGAGGTACGCCTCCAGGGCCAGCTTGGTGTCCTGCACGCTGCCCGCGTCCTGCGCGAGGATGGCGCACACCTGCGCGACGAGCACGGAGACGGCGGGCAGTTCCTTGCCCTCCACGCGCTTCCTGCCGGAGACCTGCACCGTCGCGGCCTTGTTGCTGCTTTCGGGTGAGCTGACGTCGAAGCGGCAGCGGCCCGGAATCTTCACCGACAGCACGCCGTCGCCCTGGAGATCCGGGCGTTCGGTGGGGACGTTGAGGACGGCGCCCGCCTCCGGCACCGCGGTGGAGGAGAAGATGACGGAGCCTTCCACGCGGAAGGCGGACAGCCGCTTCTCCTCACGCGCATTGGCCATGCGCCGGAGGATGGAGCCGCCGGGCAGCACATAGGCACCGGCGGTGAGGGAGGCGAGGACCACGGACACTGCGATGAAACGCTTCACGGCTTCTCCGTCTTGACGACCTCGCGCATGTACTCCAGGAGTCCTCCGCGCAGGTCGGGGCGCTTGAGCGCATAGGCGATGTTCGCCTTCAGGTAACCCACCTTGTCGCCGGCGTCGTAGCGCTGCCCCTGGAACTTGTAGCCCAGCAGACCTTCGGTCTTCTGGAGGGTGGCCAGGCCGTCCGTGAGCTGGATCTCCCCGCCCACGCCGGTGGTCTGCTTCTCCAGGATGGGGAAGATGGACGGCGGCAGCACGTAGCGGCCAATCACGGCCAGGTTCGACGGCGCGGTGCCCTTCTTGGGCTTCTCCACCACGTGGTCGATTTGAATGACGCCGTTGCCCAGGTCCTTGCCCGCGGCGATGCCGTACATGTGCGTCTCGCTGTCGGGCACCTCCATGAGCGCGATGACGGCCTTCTGGTGCTGCTGGTAGACGCGCGCGAGCTGCCCGATGCCGGGCTCCTCCGCGTCGATGATGTCGTCGCCCAGCAGGACGCCGAAGGGCTCGTTGCCGATGACGCTCTTGGCGCACAGCACCGCGTGGCCCAGGCCCAGCGGCTCCTTCTGGCGGACGCTGATGATGCGCACAAGGTTCGCGATGGCGCGCAGCTTGTCGGCCTCCGCCGTCTTGCCGCGCGCGCGCATGGTGGTTTCCAGCTCGAAGCCGATGTCGAAGTGATCCTCGATGGAGGACTTGCCCCGGCCGTTGATGACGACGACATCCTCGATGCCGGCGGCGACAGCCTCCTCCACGATGTACTGGAGGGTGGGCGTGTCGACGATGGGCAACATCTCCTTGGGCACGGCTTTCGTCGCCGGCAGGAAACGGGTGCCCAGGCCAGCGGCGGGGATGACGCACTTGCGGATGAGCTTCGCTGCCTTCGTGTCGGAAGAGGACATGGGGCGGGGAATCTATTGGTGGCCCAGAACCCCAGCAAGCCGGATAGATTCCCGGGCGCCATGCCGCTCCGTGCCATCGTTGTCGCCCTGTCGTTGACGCTGTCCGTGATTCCCGCCGTCGTCCGGGCCGCTGAACCGGCGGAGGAGCTGCGCAACCTGGCCAACGCCCGGGCCCTGGGCATGGGCAGCGCCTTCCGGGCCACGGGGCTGGGTGCGGATGCACTCCAGGGCAATCCAGCGGCGATGGCGCTGTACCCGGCCTACCGCATCGAGGGGACGGGGGCGTACGACCCGCGCAACAAGCAGGGTTTCCTGGGCATCAGCATGGCGGACTCCAGCAGTGGCCGGCTGGCGCTGGGGGTGGACTACCACTGGCTGAGCCTGGGGCGCGGGGGCAGCCGCACGTCGGCGAACCTGAGCACGCTGGGCGGCGCGATTCCCCTCAGCCAGTCGCTGCTCATCGGCATGTCGGGGCGCTACCTGCGGCTCAATGGTCAGTCGCGCTTCGCGAACTCCATCACGCTGGACGCGGGCCTGTTGGTGCGGCTGGGCGAACAGGTGACGGTGGGCGTGTCGGGGCACAACCTCATCGACACGGAGAACGTGGAGCTGACGCGCTACTACTCCGCGCACCTGGCCTACGTAGGGCAGGCGCTGGTGCTGGCGGCGGACATCCGCGGCGACTTCGAGACGCGCGACTCCACGGTGCTCACGTACAACGGCGGCGCGGAGTACATCCTGAACCAGGTGCTGCCGGTGCGCGTGGGCTACACGTACGACGGCTTCCAGAAGATTTCGCGGCTGACCGCGGGCCTGGGCTTCCTGTCGCCCGGTGGCGGTGGCGTGGACGTCGCGTACCAGCACGACCTGGGCGGTGTGAACGGGCGCCTGGTGGTGATGACCCTGCGGGTCTCGGTGAACTGAGGGCGAAGCGCTGCTTCAGCGGCCGGCGCGGCCCGCGTCATTCGGGTCGCGCAGGGCGAGGTAGCGCTCGGAGGCGGCGAAGCGGACCAGTTCCTCCAGCTCCGAATCGTGGGGCCGGCGGGCGCGCAGCGCGGTGAGCGCGGGTCCGGGGCCACCGCAGGCGACGAGGCCCGCGCGGTTGGCGGAGTCCCGGGCGGCGGCGGACAGCAGGCTCGCGTCGAAGTCGCGGGTGCCGGGCTCCATCAGGGCGGAGGCGCGCTCCAGGGCCTTGGGGGACAGGGCTTCGCGCACCACGCGGGCATCGTCGCCGGCGCCCTTGGGGTCCTTGAGGACGGAGGACAGCAGCGCGAGCGCGCGCAGCAGGTGGTCCTTGCGCAGGGCGCGCAGGGCGAGCAGGTCCGGCGACATGGAGAACAGGGCGCGTCCGGCGTGGAAGCGCAGCTCCGCGACGGACGGGGGCTGCTGGACGAGCTGCCGGCCCACGACGAGGCGCGGGACGGTGATGTGCACCGGGGTGATGTTCGACGTGTCGTCGTCGCCCGCGATGAGCTCCGGCAGGGGCACGCCGAGCAGCCGCGCGACGGTGTGCAGCGCGTCCAGGACGGCGGGGGCTCCGGGACCGGCGTTGGCGCGCAGGGGCTCCGATGCGCTGGCGATGCGCGTCGGGGACGGGAACAGGCGGCACAGCGCGATGCCCACGCAGGCGAGCAGCTCACCGGCCGGGGTGCGCAGGCCCGGGTGGCGCAGGCCGGCGCGCTCCTGGCTGGAGAGCGGTCCGCGCTGGACGCGGGGGGCGGAGATGTCGCGGCCTTCGAGCGCATCCGCGAGTTCGCGCATCAGCGCGGCGCGGGTGACGTCCTTGCGCTGGTCGAAGTGTTCGACGAGGCCCCGGTACGGCTTCGGGTCGAGCGGACGCTCGCGCACGAGCTTGAAGACGAGCGGTTCGGCGGAGGTGGATTCGGTGGGAGGCGCTGGCTCCGGGACGAGCGGCGTTTCGCGGGTCTCCGCGCCGCCGACGCCCGGACGTGACGGGCCCGTGGCGCGCACGGGGGCCGGGCCGGACATGGTGCCTTCGGGACGGCCGGCGCGGTGGATGCGGCGCACCGGGTCCATGCGGCCGGGAGGGGCTTCCCACGCGATGACGCTCGTGGCCTCCACGGGCCCGCCACCCAGTTCCTCCGAGTCCTCGTCCTCGTCGGGAATCTGGTCGAGCGAGGGCCCATCAAAGACACCGCGCGGGCGCACAGGGGGCGGCGGTGGAGCGGGACGGGAGGGAGCGGCCGGCGCACGGGGCGAGGAGGGCGGCTCCACGCCGCTGCCGGACAGCGGGGCCCGGGCAGCCGCGGCGGGGGGCTCCACGCCACTGGCGGACAGAGGGGCCCGGGGGGCGTGACCGGCCCGGGGGGCGCGCTCCGGACGGCCGGAGGAGACGGCTTCGCGGACCTGGGTGCCACCGGCTTCGGGGCTCGGGGGCCGGGTGGAGCGGGCGCTGGTCGCGCCTTCGGGGGCCGCGCTCCGGGCGTTCGCTTCGGCGTTGGCGCTCCGGCTGGCCACGGGCGGCGGGGCGGCGGGAGCAAGGTCCTCCTCTACTTCGTCATCCCAGGGATGTGAGGGAGGCGCGGCAGGCGGTTGGCGAGTGCTGTCGGCTCGGGAGGATGCGCGGGCCTTGGGCGTCGCGGGGAACGGGTCTCGTGAGGCGGGGGCGGACGCGGCGGCCTTGCGCGAGACAGCGGAAGGCGTGGGAGCTGCACCCAGGGCCTGCGGGGGCACGGGCTCGGAATCGAGCGAGAGGGGGGCACCGAAGGCCGTCGTCCGCTCCTTGGGTGGGGACGCGGGAGCGCGCGGATTGGGACCGGTCGCGGGACCCGGAGCTTCATCGTCCCTCATCGACGCGGAGCCGCGGACGGGCAGGCCCGTGTCGGAAGCTTGCCCCGAGGTCTTCGCGCTTCCGCGCGCGGACTTCGAGGAGGGGGATGAAGTGCTCGGTCCCGGTGCGGCCTCCGCGAGCGAGGGTGGGCCTTCCGACGAGGCCTTGCCCGCGCCGGACCTGCGCGCCGCCGTGGCTGACTCCACCGGTACGTGGCTTCCCGACGGGGCCTTCACGCCTCCGGCCTTGCGCGCTCCTGGAGAAGCTTCAACCGGTGCGTGGCTTGCTGACGGAGCCTTCACCGCCTCGGGCTTGCGCGCGCCTGCCGCAGCTTCAACCGGTGCGGGACTTCCCGACGGAGCCTTCACCGCGCCAGCCTTGCGCCCCTTTGTCCCTGCATCCGCGACCGGCGCGTGGCTTCCCGACGGAGCTTCCTCCTCCACGACCGGTGTTCCGCGTCCCGACTTCGGGGAGGGTGAGTTCGCGCCAGCCGACGCGGACTTCCGGGCGGCACCGTCCTTCGCCTGGACCGGGCGCTTCTCGGCGGCAGGCGGGGACGCCTCGGCGGCGCCCAGCGACCCGATGTCGGTGTTGGACGTCACCTCGTCGGACAGGTCCTTGCCCTTGACGGGGACGCGTCCCGTGGGAACCGGAGGAGCCACGAGCACCGAGGGCGGCGGTACACCGGGAACTGGCGCGGGACGCGGGGGTTCCGGCGGAGGCGGACGGACACGCGCATCGCGGGACTTGCGCAGGCTTTCGGCGCGGCGTGCGTAGGTGCGGGCCCGCTCGGTGTTGTGCAGCACTTCGCGGCAGAAGAGCGCGAGCCGCTCCCACATGCGCTGGCGCTCTTCGTCGTCCTCTGTCGCGGTGGCCGCGTTCTCCAGCGCCCAGGCGGCCTCGCCCATCTGCTCGCGTTCGGTGCAGCGGTCCGCGAGCAACAGCCACGCGTCCTTGTGTCCTGGCTCGAAGCGCACCGCCTGGCGGAGTTCGGCCAGCGCCGCGCCCGCGTCACCCATGGCCTCCAGCGTGGCCACGCGCTCCAGGTGCGCCTTGCGAGCAGCGGACCCCCGAGGTTCGCGCGCGAGCTGCGCGTGCAGCAACTGACTGAGCGCGGGCAGATCCCCCAGCCGACGCGCGAGCGCTAGCAGTTGCTCCCGGGGTTGTTCGCTGTCCGGGCTCTCCACGAGCACTTCGGCCCAGGCCCACTGCGCGATGCGCAGATCTCCCAGCGACTCCTCCGCCGTCTGCGCGAGCACCCTCAGCGCATCCAGGCGATCCGGAGCACGGCGGGGCGCGGCGGCACATGCGGCGCGCAGGCGCTCGGTATGGGCGGGGCGCTCTTCGTCGGAGACGCAGCGCACGAGCCCGGCGAGCACCGGCAGCAGGCCCGGCACGAGCGCCTCCGCCGCCTCCAGATCCTCGCGCGCCTTCGCGGGAGCGCCCATGTTCAACTGCCGCTCGCCTCGCGTCAGCAGGGCGATGGCGCGGGCCCGGGACGTCCGCGCCCGCTTGATCGCGTCATCGAGTGCACGGCGCACGAGCGACGCATCCTCGCGCAGGGACAACAGCCGAACCTGTTCACGCAGGGCGGTGCGCTCACCGGTCAGCTCGACGATCTCCCGGTACATGCGCGCGGCGCCCGCGGAGTCCTGGAGTTCGTTCTCCATCACCTCCGCGAGCCGCGTCAGGGCTTCGGCGCGCGCGGGGGCGTCCTTCGCGCGGTCGGCACGCTTGAGGTAGAGCTGGGCCAGTTCACGCCATGCACGGCGCGCGATGAGCTGGGATTCCTCCCGTTGCGAGCGAGCCAGCTCCGCGCCCTCTTCCGACGAGGACACGGCGGAAGAGCCGCCCGGATCCACGTCGGCGCCACTCCCAGCGGACTTCACGGGAGGAAGGCGGCCGGCGTCGCGCGTAGACGCTGGCGTCGGCGCCGCATCTCCTGGAGGAGGAATCACTTCCGAGGTCGATTCCTCCTCGTCGAAAGCGGGATTCGAAGCGGCGGGCACCAGCACGGTGGTCCGCCGAGGTGCGGAAGCTGACGGCTGTGCACGGGATTTCTCGTCGCGCGCCTGGGGCGACGGGGCCGCGTCCTTCTCCGCATCAGCCTTCGCGGGAGGAATGACCTCCGAGGTCGACTCCTCCTCGTCGAACGCCATCGCCGGAGCGCCGGGCACCAGTACCGCGCTGAGCGGACGCGGCTTCGACTTGTCCGCATCCACCGCCTTCGAGGGCTCACCGGTCACGACCGGTTCGGGCGGACGCGGAGGGATCATCTCCGACGTCGACTCGTCCTCATCGAAGGCGTGCGAGGGAGCGCCCTGAACCAGCACGGAGTCGATCACCCGCGCAGGCTTGCGTCCCGCGGAAGCATCCTTGGCAGGAACCTCCGCATCCGACTGCGGAGTGCTTGTGTGCACCGGGCGCGATGGCGCCATCGCGTGCTCCTCCGCTCCCTGAAGCGACACACCCGGAGCCAACGCCACCTGGCCATCGGGAGCCTGCGTGGCCGCGAAGGACGATGCACTCGGCGGCGCGGGCTTTTCAGCGGGGGCTTGCGCCACATCGACCCGCGATGACACGCCCGACGCCTCGGCCTTTTCGCCTGGCGCCTGGGCTGTCACCTCGACAGTCGATGCCGCTGTGGGCTTCTCATCCTGCGCCTGCGTCACATCGATGGGCGAAGGCGCGCTCGATGTCGCCGCTTCCGCAGTGAGTGGATGCACCCTGTCGACTGGCGATGCCACGCCCGGGCCTGCGGACTTGTCACCGGACGCCGAAGCCACGTCCAGCGGTGGCGACTCGCCCGCTGCTTCCGCGGACTTCTCTCCTGGCGATTGCGCCACGTTCCGTGGAGACGACTCAACCGATGCTGCGGAGGACTTCTCGGCAGACGACTGCGCCACCTCCAGCGAGGACGACTCGCTCGATGCGACCGCAGACTCCTCGCCGCGCGATGGAGTCATCTCCACCAGGGACGACTCGCTCGATGCGGCTACGGACTGCGGCTCGCCGGACGCCTGCGGCACCTCAACAGGTGACGACACGCCCAGTGCCGCAGCGAGTTCTTCATCGGACGTCTGCCGCGCATCCTCCGATGACGACGCGCCCGACGCGGCAGCGGAGCTTTCATCGGACGCCTGCTTCACCTCCAGCGGCGGCGACATGTCCGGCGCTACCGCAGTCTTCTTGTCGGACGCTTGCGCCACGTCCATCGACGGCAAATCGCTCAATGAGGCCGCAGCCTTCGTATCGGGCGCCTGCGGTATCTCCACCGGGGACGACACGCCCAGTGCCGCAGCAAGTTCCTCATCGGACGCCGGCTGCGCATCCACCGATGACGATGCGTCCAGCACCACAACGGCCTTCTCATCGGTCGCCTGCGGCGCATCCACCGATGACGACGCGCCCAGAGACACAGCGGCCTTCGCATCAGACGCCTGCGGTATCTCCACCGGGGACGACAGTGAAGACGCGCCTGGTGCAACAGCGGCCTTCGCATCGGACGCCTGCGGCGCATCTACAGGTGAGGACACGCCCAGCGCCGCAGCAAGCGCCTCATCCGACGCGTGCACCGGCTCTACCGGCGACGACACGCTCAGCGACACCGACTTCTCTCCGGACGCCTGGGAGACAGGCTCCACCGGGAGCTTTGCATCGAACTGGGAAGACGGCGCCTGCTCCAGTGTCGACGTCCCTGTGTCAGCCGCAATCGGCATAGAGCCAACCGCGGGTGGTGCTGGCGACTCCGACAACAGAGCCGTGTCTGCATCAAGGGAACGAAGAGCGCCCGGCGTCAGCGCATCTCCAGTTCCCGCCTTCGCATCAACAACCGCTGGCGGCACGTCATGGGAATCCTTTGACGCCACCGACTGGACCGTTGCCGGAACACCCGAAGCAGGCTGGTCGGTCGCGGGCGCTCCAGCCACCGACGCACCGACCACCACCGGAGACGCCAGCTCCCGCTCCGCCTTGGCTTCGCTCACGCGTCGGTCGGTGTCCGCCATCACGAACGGCAGATCCGTCGAACGGAACGACATCGCTGCGTCCTCGCGTTCGAACTCCTGCGGATCCGAGGCCGCACCCCCAAGCCTCTCGACCACGGAGGCAAACGGTCCTCCAACCGGAGCCGTGGACGCCGCGCGCGCCTTCTCGGAATCGCTCCCAGCGACAGGCTGCCCCCCGGTCGAAGACACCGCCGTCGACTTCGAGCGCGCCCTCTCCGCATCGCCTCCAGCAACAGGCTGGCTCCCGGCCGAGGACACCGCCGTCGGCGGCATCCGAGCCCCTTGCGGAGGCGTCACCACGCGCGCCTTGCCCGGCCCCTCATCCTCCCAGGGGAAGTCCGGCCCTCGCACCGTCACCCGTCCCAGCCCCGCCCATTCGCCCAGAGGGACCTGCACCGTGTCCGCTCGCGCGGCCCTCGCCGACGCGCCCTGCGCTTCGACGGGCACCGTTGGCATTTCCACCACGGTGTTCCCACGCTCTGGATCCGACAGGGCCAGGGCGGACACCTCCACGGTCTTCGTCCGGGACTCTTCGTCCTCCTCCGCCGTCGGCTGTGACGTCGCGCCCTTCGCCTTCGCCTGCCGTTCGCGCAGCACGTCCAGCACGTACCGGGCCCGTGCGTCGTCAGGCGCATCCATCAGCAGCCCGTTGAGCACGGCTGCGGCGCGCGCCTCCTGGCCCGTACGACGCAGCACCCTCGACAGTTGCCGGCGGACCTCGCGGCGCACCGCGCCCCGCTCGGTCACCATCGCCGCGTCCAGCAGGGTGATGACGGCGCGCTCCGTGCCCGCCTTCAGCGCGCACCGCACCAACGCGGCCGCCAGTCTGGGCGTCATCGGCAGCGAGCGGCTGGCAGCAACCAGCCCGGAGTACGCCCGGGCAGCCTGTCCCTCACGAAGCAGGCGGGCGGCGTCCCGGCAGACCGCGTCCACCGCGCCGTGCACGTCCTCTGCGCGCTGAGCCGATCCCGGTCCGCGAAGAGAAGGCTCCGGCGCTCCAGGACCCTTGCCGTTTGTCCCGCCACCCATGAGGTCCCCAGTCTACACACGATGCGCGACGCGGTGGGGCCCTGTCCGCCCTGCGCCGGGCAATCCGGGACTCAGAGTCAAACCGTGTCGCCGTCCCGGAAGGGACCCTCGGGAATCGGGACCCCCGCCGAGACGAAGAAGGCCCGCAGGTCCTCCGGGACCACCGCCTCCACCCGCAGTGGCTGGCCCGTGCGCGGATGCCCCAGCTCCAACGCCTGCGCATGCAACAGGCACCGTGGCGCCACGAGCCCCCCCGCACTCCCCGCCCCGCCATAGCGCGCATCCCCGAGGATGGGCGTGCCCAGCGCCGTCAGGTGCGCCCGGAGCTGGTGCGTGCGGCCCGTCCGGGGCAGCAGCTCCACCAGGCAGAACGCCTCGCTCGCGAACAGCCTGCGGTAGTCCGTCCACGCGGGCACCCCATTGGCCGCGCGGGTCGCCCGCCAGCGCCCGGGACGCGACGGGTCCTTCGACAGGGGCAGGTCCACCGTGCCGCCCTCCGGAAGCCCCGGCCCGGTCGCCGCGAGGTAGCGCTTGCGCGCGGTGCCCTCCCGGAACGCCTCCGCCAGCGCGGACGTCGCCTGCGCGGACTTGCCAAACACCGTCACCCCGGACGTCTCCCGGTCCAGCCGGTGCACCAGCCCCGCCGGCCATCCCAGGTACGCGCCCACCACATCCACGAGGCTCGCGCCCACGCGCCCCTCGGTGGGCTGCGCGTTCAGACCCGCGGGCTTGTCCACCGCGAGCACGTCCTCATCCTCGAACAGCACGCGCAGGGGCGCTGGCGGCCCCGAGGCCTCCAGCGGACTCTGGCCCGCCTCCTCCAGCACCACCGTCACCACCTGGGCCGCCTGGAGCCTCGCGGCCCCGTCCCGGGCCCGGCGACCCGCCACGTACACCGCGCCCACCTCCACCAGCCGCCGAGCGTCCGCCACCGGCAGCCCCAGCTCCGCCGCCACCGCGTCCGCCAGCGCACGGCCCACGTGCGCCCCTTCGCTCCGGAACGTCCGACGCTTCATCTCAAGCCCCTTCCCGCCACCAGCACACGGCCCACGGGCGCACCCTCGCTCCGGAACGTCCGGCGCTTCATCGCGTCCCCTTCCCTGCCACCACGGGCGTGAGGAGGGCATGCGGGCAGGCAGCGGGCGCGGAGGACATGGACGGGCACTCTATGCGCGCGGTCCCTGCCGTGACGCAGGCTTCCTGTTACCTTCCGCGCCGCCATGGACCGTCCCCTGCATACCGTCCGGTCGCGGCTCGAGGATTTCCTCGCCGAGCTGGCCACCCTCCAATATCGCTACGGCGCCGGGCTCGCCCCGGACCTCCCCGTCGCGCGCCTCCACGCCTCGTTCCCGGAGCTGTCCTCGCCGGAGACCTTCGTCGCCGCCAACGAGGCGCTCGCCAAGGCCCGCCTCCGGGACGACGCCCTGGCCGTGCGCCGCATCACGCTGGTGCGGGAGCTCATCGCCACCCAGGTGGAGGAGTCCCTCGCCGCCCGGGCCGGGGATGCCGTCATCGCGGCGGAAGCGACTTCGCACATCCCCGCCGACGACCAGACGCTGTCGCTGTCCCAGGCCCTGGCCCAGATTCCCCGCGAACAGCACCGCGCCCGCCGAGCCCTCCTGGAGAGCGGCGCCGGCAACTTCCTGTGGGAGCACCGAGGCGCCTATGGCGACCGGCGCGACGCCGCCCTCCAGGCCGCGGAGCTGCTGGGCTTCCCGAACTACCCCGCCCTGCGCCAGGACGTCACCGGCATCGACGCCGGCAAGCTCGCCGAGGCCGCCGAGGAGACCCTCCGGCGCACCGAGGACGCCTACCGCGACGTGCTGGGCTACGTGCTGCGCAAGCTGGAGCCGAACCTCCTGGCCCTGCCCGGCGGCGAGGCCCGACGCCACGACGTGCAGGCCGCCCTGCGCGCCCCGTGGATGGACGCGCACTTCCACCGCGAGGACACCGTCCCCGCCGTGATGCGCTGGCTGTCCGACTGGGGCCTGCGCCCCGACGCCGGCGGGCGCATCCGCCTGGACGACGAAGCCCGCCCGGGCAAGGCCTCCCGCCCCTTCGTCGCCGCCGTGCGAGTGCCCGACGAAATCCGGCTCGTCCTCCAACCCCGGGGCGGCATGGACGCGCTGGGCGACCTGCTCCACGAACTGGGCCACGCCTGGCACCTGGCCCACGTGGACGAGGACGCGCCCACGGAGCTGCGCCGCCTGGGCGACGCCTCCGTCACGGAGGCCTACGCGGCCACCTTCGAACGGCTGCTGCTGTCCCCGCCCTGGCTCAAGCGCTACCTGCACCTGCCGTCCGGGACCGTGAAGGACGTCATCCGGCTGGCCGCCTTCCAGGCCCTGGCCGTGCTGCGCCGCCACTGCGCGAAGCTGTCCTACGAGCTGTCCCTGTCCACCCGGGGAGCCTCCGCCGACCGCGCGGACGAATACGCCGACGGTCAGCGCCGCGCCCTCTTCGCGCAGCCGCACCCGGGCTTCTTCCTGCACGACGTGGATTCGCAGCTCTACGTCACCCGCTACCTGCGGGCCTGGGCCCTGGAGACCCGGCTCACCGCGCACCTGCTGGAGCGGTTCAACGAGGACTTCTGGCGCAACCCCGCGGCCTTCGCCTGGCTCAAGGCGCAGTTCGCGCGGGGCGGCGCCGTGGACGCGGAGGGACTGGCCACGGAGGTATCGGGCACGCCGTTGGCGTTGCCCGAGGCGGGAGCGCGCCTCGTGGCCATCCTCAACCAGTAGGGGCGTCACGCCCCCTGTCGCACTACAGCCGCGCGCCTACTTCTTCTTGGTGCGCAGCGCGCGGACGATCTTGTCCTTCGTCGCGTTGGCCGGAGCCTCACGCGTGAGGACCGCGGCGGGCGCCTTGGCGGCGGTGGCCGCCGTGCGCGTCTGTCCGGTGCGCGCGCGCATCGCCTTCATGAGCTGCATCTCGATGACGAGCAGCTCGTCGGCCAACTCCGCGTTGGCACCCGCGGCACGAGGCAACGGCGCGCTCGGGCTGGCAGCACCCGCGCCATGCCGCATGCGCAGGGCCTTCTCCTCCTCGGCCGTCAGCGTGGTGGACTTCTCCAGCGCCGCCTTGACCTCTTTCGCGGTCAACGTGCTACTTCCGACCTTGCGCTCCATCTCCGCTCCCTTCGTTGTGCACGCCTGAACACCCGAGCATGTCAGATGCGTCTGGGCCGCAACCGACGAGGATTGTAGGGGACGCAAGTGGCCCGTCAAAATTTCTTCCAACAGGTCGCCGCCAATCTGTAGCGACCCACCCCACCTGCTACAGCTACAGGCGCATCCCCATCCCCAGGAACAGGGACGTCAGGGTCTGCCGGTCGCCGGAGAAGGGGTCGCCGTCCGCCGCGAAGTTCTGGTAGCGCGCCTCGGCGGAGAGGAAGAGCTCGTGCCCCAGCTCCAGCCCCACCCCGCCGGAGAACTCCAGCCCCACCTGGAGCACCCGGCTGCCCAGCGCGTCCGGGGCCACCGGCTGGGGCCGCGTATGGGCCATGAGCAGGCTGGCCCCCAGGCCCAGGAAGGGCCGCACCCGGGTGTCCCCCAGCGGCACGAAGCGCACCGACATGGGCGTCACCTCCGTCAGCAGCCGGCTGGACGCCAGGTGCCCGCCCACCTCCAGCACCGCCCCCGCCTTGCGGTACGCCCAGCCCAGGCCCGCGCTGTAGCCCATGGTGCGTCCCACCTCCTCGCCCTTGAGCACGTAGGCGCCCAGCGGCGCCACGGTGATGCCCAGGCTGCGGGGCGGTTCGGCGAAGGCCGGGGCCGCGAACAGCACGGCCGCGCAGCACGCCAGGAGGGGGGCGGAGCGGAACATGGCCCACCCCCAGAGCAAGGCCAGGGCCAGGGGCAACCCCAGCGGCATCAGGCACTTGCGGGAAGGGCTGCTCCCCGGGGACGGCCCGCCAGGACATGGCCGTCACAGCCGGGATGGCGCGATGCGTCCAGGCCGGAAACCGTGGGGCTTCCAACGGCCTGGGGCACCGGGGCGCTTCAGGGGAACTTCAGTTGCCTTCGCCCTCGTCCTCGGGCTCGGGGGCGGCCGCGGGGGTAGAGCCAGGGGTGGCGGGCGAATCGCCGGCCTTGCCGCGCGGGATGCCGAAGTGGTCCAGCGCGTCCGCGATGCCCTGGGGCTTGTCCGCGTCCGGCAGGAAGTCCTGGGGCGGCGCGAGCTTCGGGTCCTTGCCAATCTCCGTCAGGCTGGACTCCAGCGTCATGCGCAGCTCGGCCGCCTCCGGGGTCTTCTCCTGGGGCACGCCGATGCGGCCGTCCAGCCGGGCCTTGAGGACCACGGACGTGTCCGCGTCCACCAGCACCTCGCCCTCCAGCGAGCGCGGCATGCGGTGGGTGAAGAAGCTGGCGCGGCGCTTCGTGGTCTCATCCGCGTTCTTCGGCACGAAGGCGGCGGGCATCTTCCGCGGGGCGACGCCTTCCAGCTCAGGCCCCAGGGACACGGCGTACTTCCACGCGGTGCGGCCCTCGTGGGTGACGGTGCCGGCGGGGGTCAGCTTGATGCGGCCCTGGAAGAGGCTGTCGAAGTCGCGGATGGCGCCGGTGAGCTCCGTGCGGGTGCGCTCGGCCATGCCCCGGTCGCGCAGGCGCTGGCGGTAGGGGCCATAGCGGTTGCGGGCGAACACCTGGCCCTGCACGCGCATGACCTCCAGGCCCTGGTCGCGGGAGTTCTCCAGGATGCCGTGGAAGTCGCCGTTGACGCCCCCGGGGCCGGCGCGGAAGGAGCGCGTCTCCGTGAGCTTCACGGGGGTGTTGCCGTTGGGGCCGGCCCACTCGTAGCCCAGGGAGGACTGGAAGTAGTGCGGGCCCAGTCGCTCGGTGACCTCCGCGGCGTCCATGCCCAGGATGCGGCGCGACACCTGGGGGTTGTCCGCGACGTCCTCCGGCGGCAGCTTCTGCTTCGCGGAGGCGACGACCTTCGGCGGGTCCTCCGGAGAGAAGATGCGGGCCTTGGCCGCCTTGTCCACGGGGTCCGAGCAGCCGGTGGCGGCCAGGACCAGGGCGAGGGCGGCGGCGCACTTCGTCAGACTTCTCACGGAACCTCCACAACAGGACGGCGGGGGCGGCAAGTTACGTGGGCCCCACAAGAGCGGCAAGCGGTGGCTTGCGTGCAGCCGTGCAAGGGATAGAACGCCCAACCCATGCAGAACCTGCGAGACAAGTTGTTGAAAGCGGGCCTCGTCTCCGAGGAGCAGGCCAAGAAGACCGAGTCTTCTCCGCCTCCGCGACGCCCGGCCTCTTCCCCCGAAGACAGTCAGGGGAGCGCTTCACGCGCGCCCGCTCACCGGGGACGTGATGAGAATCGGACATCGGGAGGCCCGCCGCGTCGAGACGAGCGCGGAGGCCCGCCGCGCCGTGAGGGCGGTGGAGGCGCCGGAGGCCCGCCGCGCCGTGAGGGCGGGGGCGCCGGAGGTCCGCCGCGCCGTGAGGGCGGTGGAGGTGCTGGAGGCCCGCCGCGCCGTGAAGGCGGAGGCTTCCGGGGACCGCAGGGCGGGTTCGCCGCGTCCAGCCGTCCGGGCGCGACCACCGACAAGCCCATCCCCAAGCTGCCGCCCATGCCGGGCTCCAAGGCCTACCAGCGCGCCGAGTCCAAGAAGCAGGTGGAGCTGGACCGGGCCCTGCGCGAGCTGGTCCTGGGCTCCCAGGTGCCTCAGGAGCCGGGCGAGACGACGTTCTACTTCATGACGCGCAAGGGGAAGCTGCGCCGCATGGAGCTGTCCCCCGTCCAGGCCAAGCAGTTGGAGGACGGCGAGCTGGGCGTGGTGGAGCGTCCGGAGCCGGCGCAGATCGAACACTCGCTCGTGCCGGCCGTCGCGGCCGAGCAGATGTTCCAGCTGTCCGCCAAGGCCGTGCGCTTCTTCAACCGCAAGGAGAGCCCCGTCGGCTTCATGGACGACGAGCAGCTCAAGGCGCAGCAGGCCGCCGAGGCCGCTGGCACCGCGCCGGAGATCGCCGACGAGCCGGAGGCCGCCGAGGCCACCGACGCGTCCGACGACGCCGAGGCGGCTTCCGAGTCCGACGCCGCGGCTTCCGAGCCCGAAGCCGCGCCTTCCGAGCCGGAGTCCGGCACCGAAGGCGGCACGCAGTCCTGATTCCCTTCCCGTGCCCTCCCCTCCTCCCACCCGGGAGCGAGGGGAGCGGCGCGGCCCTTCCACCGCCGACCTTCGCTCAGCCGAACGCGTCGATGCCGGTGATGGCCTTGCCCAGCACCAGCGTGTGCACCTCGTGGGTGCCCTCGTAGGTGAAGACACTCTCCAGATTCAGCATGTGGCGCACCGGCGGGTAGTCGTCCGTGATGCCGTTGGCGCCGTAGATGCTCCGGGCCACGCGGGCGATCTCCAGCGCGCTCTTCACGTTGTTGCGCTTGGCCAGGCTCACCATCACGGGGTTGCTCTTGCCTTCGTCCTTGAGGCGCGCGAGCCGCAGGCTCAACAGCTGCGCCTTCACGATCTCCTGGAGCATGTCCGCCAGCTTCTCCTGCGTGAGCTGGTAGCCGGCGATGGACTTGCCGTCGAACTGCGCGCGGGACAGCGCGTACTCACGCGCTCCCTCGAAGCAGGCGATGGCCGCGCCCGTCACCGCGAACGCAATGCCGGCCCGCGCGTTGTTGAGACACGACAGCGGCCCCTTGAGGCCCACGACGCCGGGCAGCACGTTGCGCTCGGGCACGCGCACGTCCTGGAACGACAGCTCGCTGGTGAGGGACGCGCGCAGGGAGAACTTGCCGGGAATCTCCCGGGCGCTGAAGCCCGGCATGCCCTTCTCCACCAGGAAGCCGCGCACGGACTCCGCGCCGCCGTCCTCCGTCTTCGCCCACACCACCGCGACGTCCGCGATGCTGCCATTCGTAATCCACGCCTTGGTGCCGTTGAGCACCCAGTGGTCGCCGTCCTTCCGGGCACGGGCGCGCATGCCGCCGGGGTTGGAGCCGAAGTCGGGCTCCGTGAGGCCGAAGCAGCCGATGAGCGTCCCCCTTGCCATGCCCGGCAGGAAGCGCGCCTTCTGCTCCTCGCTGCCGAAGGTGTGGATGGGGAACATGCACAGCGAGCCCTGCACGGACGCGAAGCTGCGCAGGCCGGAGTCCCCCCGCTCCAGCTCCTGGAGGATGAGCCCGTAGCTGACGGTGCTCATCCCCGCGCAGCCGTACCCCTGGAGGTTCGCGCCAAGCACGCCCAGCTCCGCGAGCCCCGGGACGAGGTGCGCGGGGAAGGTGCCGTCCCGGAAGTGCCGCCCGATGATGGGCAGCACCTCCGAGTCCACGAAGCGGGCCACGGAGTCGCGGGCGGCCTTCTCCTCGGCGGACAGCAGGTCGTCGATGCGGAACAGGTCGGTGATGTCGGCGCGGGGCATGCCGGGGTGCTTAACGTCGCACTCCCGGAGCCGTCAAACCCGCGCTCGGTGCGTCACTCCCCTCCGGGGATGAGCGCCTTCGGGTCCGCGTCCCGCAGGAAGTTGACCAGCGGACCATCGATCTTCCGCTGGCCGTCCACCACCACCGTGGGCTTGAGGAAGAAGAGGTTGCTCCAGCAGAAGTCAGACAGCGCCTGCTCGGCGGCGTCGTTCCAGGTCCCGTCCACGACACCGGTGTAGTGCCCGGTCTTGCTCAGCGCGGTCTTCACGGTCTTCGCGATCGCCGCGTTGAGCACGACGAGGTCCGACGCGTACGGCGCGGCGATGCCCGCCTGGTAGCGGTTCATCTCCACGTCCAGGTCCTTCAGCGCGGTCCTGCTGTTGTGCACGACGGCGTCCGCCAGCACCTTCGTGTAGAAGGTCGATTCGTTCTCCGAGGTCCAGACGCGGACGACACCGGAGCGCTCGCCGTTGACGTCCCGCCCCACGCGGGCCCCCGCCCAGAGCGACGCGAGCAGCCGCTGCGGCAGGCTTCCCTTGGCGTTCTGGAAGCCCATGGCCATCGCGGTGCAGACGAGCGGGGTGGTCTGATTGTTGGCCTGCACCACGAAGCTGGCGCCCTTCACGGCGCAGCGCTGCGGGGCGTTCTCCGCGCCGGTCCGCTGGCCCACCGTGATGGTGCCGTTGGGGTTGAGCTTCACCGCGGCGAGCTGGCGGTAGTCCGCGTACGGATCCACGGTGAACACGTAGTCGACGGCCGTCTGGGCCGTGTCGCCCGCGTCCGTGCGGGCGATGACCGCCTCGGCGTCATCCACCGAGGGGTAGAACATGGTGGCCACCGCCACGTCCGGGCGGCCGTAGGGCACCAGGCCGCTGATGCCCGCGGGGAAGGAGATGCTGGCCACGCCGCACGACTTCTCCACGGCGTCGCACGCGACGATGGCGCGCGTGCCCAGGACTCGCGGGTTGACGGTGGCACCAGCGGGCGGCGCCGCGAAGGACTGGGTGGACGCCAGCAGGGATGCGACAACCAACAGGCCGCGCTCAAGGGAGTTCATGCTCATGGTGCCTCGGGGCAAGGCGCTCCCGTCGTCATGCGCCAGGCGCATGGAAGCGGGAGCCCTTTCGTCAGGGGAGAGTGACTGAGGAAACCGCCAGGGCCCGCGACTCCTGGCCCGGCGGTGCTGCGCCATGAAACGCGCGGAATTTCCGCGCATATCGCGGGCAGAAAAAGAATCCGGGCGGAGGCAAGAACGCAGGGAAGGGAGCGGTGTCCCCGGCCAGCGCGAACACGCGTCAACGCGAGGCGGGCGCGGGGCTATGCTTCCGGCCCATGGCAAGCGAGACGACGAAGACGGTGGTGGTGACGGGCGCCAGCCGGGGCATTGGCCGCGCGGTGTCCCTGGCGTTCGCGCGCGAGGGCTATGACGTGTGGGCGCTGGCGCGGTCCGCGGAGTCGCTGGAGGCCCTGCGCAAGGAAGGCGGCGAGCGCATCCGCACGCACGCGGTGGACGTGGGGGACGAGTCCGCGCTGCTCGCCGCGTGCAAGGTCATCCTGGCGGGCGGGGCGCCCCGGGTGCTGGTGAACAACGCGGGCATCACGGTGTCCGCGCCGCTGACGAAGACGAGCACGGCGGACCTGGCGAAGGTGATGGCGGTGAACGTGACGGCGCCGTTCATCCTGTGCCGTGAGCTGATGCCGGCGATGGTGGCGGCGGGTGGCGGGCGGGTCATCAACATCGGGTCCATCACCTCCACGCGCGGGGCGAAGTACACGTCCGCGTACTGCGCCTCCAAGCACGCGCTGCTGGGCCTGACGCGCGCGCTGGCGGTGGAGTACGCGCGCAAGAACGTCACGGTGAACAACGTGAACCCGGGCTGGGTGGAGACGGACATGTTCGCGGGCGCCACCGCCGCCGTCTCCAAGACGACGGGCCGCACGCAGGAGCAGGCGCGCGAGGCCCTGGCGTCGATGAACGCGATGGGCCGCATCATCCAGCCGGAGGAGGTCGCGGCGGTGTGCCTCTTCCTCGCGTCGGAGGCGGCGGGCGCCATCACCGGCGCGGCCTACGCCATCGACGGCGGCGAGGCGGGGTAGCGGGCCTCACGGACGCGGAGGGCGGTGCTTCCAGCCCTCCGCGTGACGACGGGCCGTCACAGCCGGTACTGGCTCACGATGGTGCTCACGTCGTGGGACGCGATGGTGAGGCGCGCGGCGGCGACGGCGCTCGTGGCCACGCGCTCCACCGTCTCATCCGCCAACCGGGTCAGGTCGCTCAGCGCGGCGAACAGCTCCGCGATGCCCGCGTCCTGCTGGCTGACCATGTCCGCGATGCTCTTCACCGACTCACTGTTGTTCTGGATGACCGTGGCCAGCGCGCGCAGGCTCTCACCCGCCGCCCTCGCCTGGTCCAGGCCGCCCTCCACCTCGCGCGAGCCGCCTTCGCTCGTCTTCACCGCTTCGGAGATGGCCCGGCCGATGTCGCCGAGGATGGACTGCACGCGCGAGGTCGCCGTCGCGGACTGGTCCGCCAGCGAACGCATCTGCCGCGCCACCACCGCGAACGCCCGCCCCGACTCGCCGCTGCGCGCCGCCTCGATGGCCGCGTTGAGCGCCAGCACGTTGGACTGGTCCGCCAGGTCCTTCACCGTGCCGGTGATGTCACCCACCTGCCGCGTGCGCTGCCGCAGCTCCGACACCGTGCTGGAGATGCGCTCCACCTGCGAACGGATGTGGGTCAGGCCCCCGACGCTGCCCGCCACCGCGGACTCGCCCGCCTGCCCCACCGCGCCCGCCTTCTCCGCCTCGCGCAGCACGCCCGTCGCCCGCTGCGCCGCCGCCCGGGAGCTCTCCTGGAGCTGCCGCGCGGCGATCTGCGTCTGGTGCAGCGCCGCCGCCTGCCGCGTCACCGCCAGATTCTGATCCGACGCGGACGTGGCCAGCTCCAGCGCCGTCGCCTCCAGCTCCTGCGCCGACCCCTTGAGCGCCACCAGCACCGCGCGCAGCCGCGCCATCATGTCCCCGAAGGACGTGGCCAGCTGTCCAATCTCATCCTTCGAATGGACCTCCAGCGTGCCGCTGAAGTCCCCTTCCGCCACCACCCGCGCCGCCGCCGCCGTCAGCGCGTTCAGGGGCGCCATCATCCGCCGCACCAGCAGGAAGACGCCCGCGCCCGCCAAGAGCGCCACCAGCAGCCCGATGCCCAACACGCCCACCAGCGTGGAGCGCATCCGCGCCCACTCCGCCGACGCGCCGCGCGCGAGCACCAGCTCCACCCCGTCCCCCACGTCCACCCGCGACAGGTGCAGCGCCGCGTCGCCCACGTCCACCGCGCCGCCGTTCGCCACGCCCGAGGCCGCCGCCGACAACAGCGCGGGCACCGTCACGGTGCGCACCGACTGCGCCACCACCCGCGCCCCCACGTGCAGCAGCGACTCCAACTGCTCACTGCCCGCGCCCAGGCGCCCCAGGTCGTCCGCGCCCAGCTCCGCCCCCACCACGAGATAGCCCACCGTGGCGCCGTTGGACTGGACCGGCTGCGCCGCCGCCAACAGGGGCGCGCCCGTCGCCGGCGACAACACGTGCCCCTGCTGCCGCACCACCTTCTCCAGCCCCGGAAGACTCCCCTCCCGCGTGGACGCAATCAGCGTTCCATCCGGACGCACGAGCGCCAGCAGGTCCACGCCCAGGAGCGCGCGCTGATCCGCCAACAGCCCCGCCTGCGCACCCCCGGCGGCCCCGCGCTGCAGCTCGCTGGCGAACACCGGGCCCGTCACCGCCACGCGGGACAGCTCCGTGAGGACCCGCACCTCCTGGTCCTTCAGCGCCTGCCAGCGGGTCGCATCCCGCCCCAGCGCGGAGACCATCTCGGCCTCCACCCGCGAGCGCAGCGACAGGCCCATCAGCGACACGGTGCCAAGGGTGAGGGCGATAACCACGGCGGTGAGCGCCGCGGTCAAGCGCGCGGCAAGGCTAAGCGTCATACGCAACGGGCACTCGGTCGAGGGAGAGGGGGGGCGATGCGGGGGGCCCCAGAATATCCCGGAAATGGCGAAGGATTGAAGTCCCTGTGTCTGGCGACTCCCCTCCGTCGAGCTGGACCCTCCTCGACGGGTCGGAAGGACCCGCCGACCCGGAGGGTCCACTTCCCTGACTTCCCTGGCCTCAGCCGTCCTGACGCAGGCGGATCAGGCCGCGGCGACGCGCAGCACGACGGCGGTGATGTTGTCGCGGCCCCCGGCCTCGTAGGCGGCGGAGACGAGCGCATCACACGCGGCCTGGGCGGAGGTGGCCTGCAACAGCTCCGTCATGGCCTCCGGACCCAGCGGCTCATACAGGCCGTCCGAGCACAGCAGGAACACATCCCCGGGCTGCGCCTCCAGCCGCCGCACGGTGGGCTCCGCGTTCTCGGTGCCCAGCGCGCGCGTGATGAGGTGGCGCAGGTTGGCCGGGTTGCCCGGCGGTTCGCGGCCGGCGGCCCGCAGCTCCTCGATGAGCGAGTGGTCACGCGTGAGCGACTCCAGGTGTCCGTCGCGCAGGCGGTACAGGCGGCTGTCGCCCACGTGGGCCACCGCCGCGTCCCGCTCCCCCACCGCGAGTGCCACCACCGTGGAGGCCATCTCCTTGAGCTTGCCCACGCGGCGCACACGCAGGGTGCGCTGGGCCAGCGCGGTGCAGGCGGCCAGGTAGTTCTCCTCCCGGCTCCTGGCGGGATCCACCGCGTCCGGCCACGTGCCGTCCCGGTCCCGATCCAACCGGTCGCTGAAGCCCGCGAAGGTGTCCACCACGCACTGACTGGCCACCTCGCCGCCCTCCTGCCCCCCCAACCCGTCCGCCACCACGAACAACCCACGCTCGGGCAGGACGCAGTACGCATCTTCGTTGTGCGGTCGGCGCCCGATATGGGTCTGCCCCGCGCTCTCGAATCTCATGACTGCCGCCTCCTGGCTGGGCTCCCGTACAGCAAGCGGGAGGCCAACGGCCATGTCTCTTCGCGCCCGGGATGCCCGCGCCGGGTTTTCTCCTGAGAAAGACGCTCGGAGGCCCGTTCCCTGTGCTCCATGGCACTTCCTTGTCCGACGACCGACGTTGCGCCCGTCCTGCCCCCGCCCGTCCATGCTGAACGGATATCCAGTCCTGGACGAAGGGTGGGGACCACGGAAATCGACGACCTGACGGCGAACGGGATGATGTCGCACCTGACTTACGTCACGGGAGGCAGCAGAAGATATCGGGCATCGTCGGTGGATTGTTGTTCGCGATGCACGCATGCCCTCCTGAAGCCGATTCCGTGGGCCCCCCTAGCAACTCCCCCCGGGCCCGGCGGACAATCCAGAAGCTGCCCGACGTGCGGGCCATCACCCGAGGAGAACCATGACCTCCATCCGCCGCGTGGGTTCTGGCATCTCGACATCGCGGGCCTACTCCATCTCCTCGCAGTTGGAGGTCACCGCCCCGGTGCGCAAGGAGCCCCTGGCGCCGGTGGATCCGGTGCGGCGGGGCTTCTCCGACGACAGCGACTTCCAGGCCGACGCCGAGGGCGACCTGAACGGCGCGCTGTTCGCGGACCTCGGGCCCGACGAAGCCGCCCCGAACGCGGCGCGTGGACGCGCGGGCCAGGAGGCCCCGGAGCCCCGGGCCGCCCTGATGGAGAACTCGCAGCTGCGCGCCTTCGCGGGCGTGAGCGAGTTCGAAGCGACCGCCCCCTCGTACGCGCAGCGGTTGGGCACGCCCATGTCGACGCCGCTCATGCAGGCGCGGCTGGCCAACCCCCAGCGGCGCACCGAGGAGGTGGAGACAGACCCCTCCATGGACCCGTCCGACATCCTGTCGCCTGACGCGGCGGCCTGGGAGCTCCAGAACCTGGACACCATGCCCCGCACCGTCTCCGCGCAGGAGGCCGAGGACCTGCTGTTCCTCCTGGAGTCGGGAGACCTGTCCGGCCTGAGCGACGAGGAGCTGCGCGCCCTGGGCGAGGAAGCCGGCGCCGAAGACGCCGACCTGGAGTTGGACTCCTCCGGAGCCACGGAAGGTCAGGACGACTTCATGGCCACGATGGACGACAGCGTGCCGGACCTCGAGTACGCCGAAGGGTCGATGAACGTCCCGCCGCCGGATGACTTCCTGGCGGACGTGAACGACTTCACGCTGGAGGCCCCCGAAGCCCACGGAGCGGCCCCGGCGGAAGTTCCCGTGGAGACCCGGGCCGAAGCCCCGCCGGCCTTCACGCACGAGGACAGCGTCGTGGTGGCGCCGGAGCTGACCCAGGCCGCCGTGACGGACGCCCCCGCGAACGCCGAATCCCCGGTGGACGCCGCCGTGCTCGCCAGCGCGGGGACGGACATCGAGGACGTGCAGGACGCCGACTTCGTGGAAGCGGAAGCGGAGGCCCACACCGCGCCTCCGGCGTTCCACCCGCCCGAGTCCTGAGGCGGGGCCGCCGTCCCTCGCGCCCTGTCGCTCAGGGCGCGGGCGTGTCCGCGAGCGCGGCATCCAGTTGCTTCTGCGCCTCCACCACGTCCTTCTGGAGTTCGTTCGTGTAGCGCTCGCGCTCCGGACTCCTCCACTCGGCGGAGGAGAACTGGTGGAGCGTGTACTCGCGCGTGGTGTGCACCGGACCGCGCAGCGTGACCATCAGCTCGCGGTCCGGGTCGCCCATCTCCTTGAGCAGGAAACCCTCCACGTCGCGCAGGGTCAGCGGGAACGTGGGGGACTCGTCGCGGATGAGCTTGCCGAAGACGTTGAGCCGCACCTCCTGCACGCCCTCGGGCAGCTCCTCGTTGAAGGACACCGCGGAGAACGGCACGCCCCCTTCGTCATCCAGGCGCGCGGACACCACGTACCGGCCCGCCTTGCGCACCTGGACCGTCAGGTACAAATCCAATGAACCCGCCTCCAGCACCTCGCGCACCCGGCGGGTGAACGTGGCCGGCGGCGCGGGCGTGTAGAGCACGTCGAAGAACGTCGCGTCCTCCTGCGAGCCGGAGCGCACGCGCACGTCCACGCGCAGCGTGCCGGAGAACATCGCGAAGCCCTGCCTCGACGGCTGGAAGCGGCCGGTGAGCACCCCATCCCCGGCCACCGCGTCACCGTCCTGGCCCCGGTCACCGAAGGCGAGCGGCACGCCGGCCGCGCCTCCCGCGCCCGCCATGTGCTCCGCCTCGTGCGCCACCGCGGACACCACCTCGCACGGGCGCGGCTCCCGGCGCGAGTCCTCGCACGCCACGGTGAAGAACACGGACTCCTCACCGACGACGAACACCTTGTCCTGCTTGAGCCGCAGCTGCACGTCGGAGGTGCCGTCCTGCGCGGCCTTCGGGCTCAACGGCCGCGTGCGCTCCGGCTCCGCCAGCTCCATTTGATCCGGATGCTCGCGGCTGGGTCGGGACTCGGGCGGATAGCGCGTGGCCGCCACGTAGGACTCCAGCGAAGCGCGCGCGCGCTCCAGGCGCTTCTGCCACAGCTCGCGCCGGGCCTCGCGCTCGCGGGCCTCCGGGCTGAGCAGCGACGGCGCCGCTGCTTCGACAGCCCCGGGCGGACCCGCGCGCCCCGCCGGGGCCCGGGCCAGCGCTCCGGGCTCGGGCTCTGGAAGGGGGGAGGCCTCCGGCAGGCCTTCCTGCGCTTCGGCCCCCTCGCTTGCCTGCCACCAGAACAACACCCCGACCCCGAGCACCAATGGCACGAGGGCAAGGAACCACCGGCCGCGTCGCAGCCAGGAAGAAGATGAGGCGGGGCCGTCGTCGGGGGTCATGTGGGGACTTCGCCGGAGGGGGCGGGGGAAGCCGTCAGTCTAGTACGCGTACTTGACGACGTCCTCGCGCACCTTGGAGACGATGCCGCCCCAGTTGCCGTTGGCGTGGTGGTTGAACGACTCGCCGTCATCGCGCAGGGACACGGAGTGGAAGCCCCACTTCGCGCGGCCGTCGCTGCACGCCCCCGTGCCCGTGTTGAGCGTGCCGCCGCAGAACCAGTCGCCCGGGTTGCAGTAGGAGCCGTTCCCACTGCCGGACACACCGCCGGTGGAGTGGTAGGCCACGGCCTCGTCGTCCTGGCCCGGGAGGATGCCGGAGTACAGCGTGCCCTTGGAACCGGCGAACATGTAGAACCACACGTTGCGCGTGGTGTTGTGGTTGAACATGGCGCGCGCCGTCGTGGTGACCAGGTCGCTCACCAGCGGGTCGCTCACCGCCCAGTCGCCGTGGTCCGCCAGCTCACTGCCGCCGCCCGCGCCGGACGCGATGTCCACCCACTTGATGTTCCAGCCCGTCTGCGTGGAACCGTCCGTGTTGCCACACTCGCCGTTGGCGTTGGGCGCCGCGTTCTTCTTGCTGCGCGCGCTGCCGCCGTACAGCGACAGGGCGTAGCCAATCTGCAGGTCACCCGCGCTGTGCGCGGCGACGTAGCACCAGTTCGTGCCCGTGCAGAAGCAGTCCAGCGCGTTGCGGATCCGGTAGTTCTCCGTGCCGATGCGCTGCGTGCCGTTCCAGTTGACCGCCTTCTTGTTCACCCCCGCCGCCGTGCCCGCCGGGCCCCAGTAGCTGAAGTCCGCGTAGTTGCCCGCCTTGGTGCTGTTGCCGTTCTTGCCGTGGATCCACAGCGTGTAGTTGGTCGCGGCGGCTTCGGTGCTCACCAGCAGCGTCGCGGCGGCCACGGCCGCGCCAATCAGCGTCTTCATCGGGGTGTGTCTCCTGGGGACTCTCTCAGAGGGATGAGAGGGCTTGCCGCACGGCCGCAAGCCGGGCGAGGGGACAACCACTCTAGGGGTTGTTTTCAATGAAGGCGATAAGCCGAAAGCCCAGGTGATACGGAAAAAAGCTAACGCATTGCGCCGGCCGGAAATGTCACACCGGGGTATCAAGGACCCCGCTGTTCACGAAGCGCTCCAGTCGCATCAATGCTTCCGGCAGGTTGGCTCGACCCAGGCCCAGACGGAAGTGATTGCCTTCAAAGGCATACACGTTTCCGGGTAACAACAGCACGCCCTCGCGGGCGATGAGCGCTTCGGTGAAACGACCCACCGGGATGTTTCGCGTCAAACGGGGGAAGGCCACGCTGCCGGCGCGCGGACGCACCCAGTGGAAGGTGTCCGGGTGGCGGGCGAAGAAGGCATCCAGCAACGCGAGGTTCCGGGTGAGCAGGCTCCGGCTGCGCGCGAGCACCTGCTCCCGGGCCTTGAGGGCGATGAGGGACAGCACCTCTCCAGGCGCGCTGTTGCAGAGCGAGGTGTAGTCCTTGAAGGCCCGGCACCGCGCCAGCAGCTCCGCGTCCCGGCACGCGAGCCAGCCCACGCGCAGCCCCGCCAGGCCGAAGGCCTTGGACATCACGCCCAGGCTCACGCCCTTCGGGAAGCATGACGCCGCGGGCGGCAGCGTGTCCGCCGGGTCGTACTCCAGCAGCCGGTACACCTCGTCGGAGAAGAGGTGGATGCCGCGCGCTTCGCACAGCTCGCACAGGGCCTGGAAGGTGGCGCGGTCCGGCAGCGAGCCCGTGGGGTTGTGGGGGAAGTTCACGACCACCATGCGCGTATCGGGGCGCAGCGCGGCCTTCAGCGCGTCCAGGTCCAGCGCCCAGCCGTCGGCCTCGCGCAGGGGCAGCAGCGTCACCTCCGCGCCGGTGGCGCGCGCCACCTCGTAGAGGGACTGGTAGCCCGGCCACGTGACGACGGCGTGCGTGCCCGGGCCCAGGTGGACGTTCATCGTCACGAACAGGGCCTCCTGCGCGCCCGCGAAGGTGAGGATGTCGTCGGGCCCAAGGCCCGGGTACATCCCGGAGATGGCCTCGCGCAGCACGGGCAGGCCGGGCGTCTCGGTGTAGCCGAGCGTCAGGTCCTCCCAGCGCATCCGGTCCTCCGGGGACGCGAGCGCCAGCAGGTCCGCCATGCGCCAGCCCTCCACGTCGGAGGCGCACAGCAGGTAGGGCGCGGAGAACTCCCAGCGCGCGAAGTACCGCTCCAGTTCGAAGTCGGGGATGTGCATGACGTCCTCGCGTAGCGCTCGCCTGCCCGCCCGGTGGTGGAGCGGGCCCGTGGGCCTTGCCGGACAGGCGGGCGGACGGGCGTGCCGCCGGGAGCAGCCGGCGGCCCATGCATAGCTTGAGTCGCGACCCGTTGAAGCGCTTTCCCACCCCGCGGTGAGTCCCAAGGGAGTTCGCATGGCCTCGACGAAGATCCCCCTCACGCTCCTGGACCCGGATGGCGGCTGGGTGAATGCCCCCGTCCACGTGTCGGAGCTCGATGGGCTGCCTGTCCTCCTGCACTTCTGGACCCTGGACTGCGAGGACTGCTCCGCGCAGTTCGAGGCCGTGAACCACTGGGTGGTGGAATACGGGCCGCGCGGGCTGAAGGTGATTGGCGTGGACGTCACCCACTCCGAGACGGAGCTGCGCGACACCAACAAGGTGGAGGGCTTCGCGCGCGAGCACGGCCTGCGCTACCCCATCGCGATGGACGACGGCTCCATGGCGAAGTCATACGGCGTGGACAAGCACCCGGCCTTCCTCCTGTTCGGCCCGGATGGACGGCTGAAGAACCGCATTGGCGGCAAGGACGCCGTGCGCCGCGTCCGCGCGCTGCTCAAGAACCTGCCCGAGGGAGAGCACGAGCTGACGGGCCAGGTGTCCGACGCCGAAGAGGCCCAGGTACCGGCCAGTCCCTAGCGGGCACCCGCGCGCATCGCCTTCCTCCCCTTCCCTTCTGGAGTCGCACCATGGCTGAACGACGTCACCGCGAGCGAAAGGGCCTCTCCCTCGGAGCACTGGCCGCCGGAGTCGGCGCGGCCGTGGGCCTGGGCCAGATGCTCCGTCCGCGCTACAGCTTCAAGGACCGCACGGTGATCATCACCGGAGGCTCGCGGGGCCTGGGGCTGGTGATGGCGCGCCTGCTGCTGAAGGAGGGCGCGCGCGTGGCCATCTGCGGCCGGGACAACGAAACGCTCCAGCGGGCCCGCGCGGAGCTGGAGCGCGAGGGCGGCGACGTGCTGGCCATCCGGTGCGACGTGCGCGTCCAGGTGCAGGTGGACGCGATGGTGGGCGCGGTCCACGAGCGCTGGGGCGCGGTGGACGTGCTCATCAACAACGCGGGCATCATCATGGTGGGCCCGCTGGAGTCCATGGCCCTGGAGGACTTCGAGGAGGCCATCGCCGTCCACCTGTGGGGGCCCCTGTACACGACGCTCGCGGTGACGCCGGACATGAAGCGGCGCGGCGAGGGCCGCATCGTCAACATCTCCTCCATCGGCGGGAAGGTCAGCGTGCCGCACCTGGTGCCGTACTCCGCGAGCAAGTTCGCGCTGGTGGGACTGTCGGACGGCCTGCGCACGGAGCTGGCCCAGGACGGCATCAAGGTGACGACGGCGTGCCCCGGCCTGATGCGCACGGGCAGCCCGCGCAACGCATCCTTCAAGGGCGACCACGAGAAGGAGTACGCGTGGTTCCACATCAGTGATTCGACGATGGGCGTGTCGATGGGCGCCGAGCGCGCTGCGCGCAAGATTCTTGAAGCCTGCCGCCGCGGGGACGCGGAGGCCCTGGTGGGCATGCCGGCGAAGCTCGCCGCGGCGGGCCGCGCCCTGGCCCCCAACCTCACCGCGCGCGTGCTGGACGCCGTCAACCGCCTGCTGCCCCAGGACAGCAACCCGGACCGCTACCGGGGCAGCGACAGCGAGACGCCCATCACCCGCTCCTGGCTCACGGAGATGAGCCGCCGCGCGGCGGAGCGCAACAACGAGAACGAGGCGTCCCTGCACTGAAGGCCGGGACACCCCGGGCGAAGGCTCAGGCCTTGCCGTCCATCTCCGCCAGCTCCATGCGCCAGTGGCCCCGGTGCTCGTACGCCTGGGCCAACTGGTCGTTGAGCGCGGCGAGCATCTTCACGTTGCCGTCCTGCTCGTAGCCCTTGAGGGACTCCTCGCAGGCGGGCACGCGGGTGAGGAACGTCTTCAGCGCGTCCAGGCTCAATTCCTTCACATACATCCCGTACCCCAGCTTCTCCAGGTACAGGGCATTGAGCACCTGTTCGAACTGGCCTCCCACCGGGATGCTCAACAGAGGCTTGTGCAGGTAGACGGCTTCGCTCATCAGCGTGTAGCCGCCGCCCGCGACCACCGCGCGCGCCGTGCGCAGGTCGTCGATGAAGCCCGCCTCACTGAAGGGCCGGTACGTGAGGTTTCCGTCCACCAGGTCCTCCTTCAGGTCGCGGCGCAGGCCGTACACGCGGCACGGGACGCCGGACTGCTTGAGGATTTCGGGCAGGTGCGTGTTCGTCGTCGCCGTCTGGTACACGAGCAGGTGTTCGCCCCGCTCCGACTTCGCCGAAAGGATTTCCGGCCGGAGGATGGACGGCGCCAGCGTGGTGCGGCGCTTGCGCAGGGGCGGGTAGAAGAACGTCGTCGCCAGGTAGTGGAAGGCGCCGGGCAGCTTCGCCTTCACGATGGCGCGCGTGGCCTCGAAGCTCTCCTCATGGCCCGCGAGCAGCGACGGCTCATGCTGGCAGCGGTTGATGACCTGCATGTTGTCCACGCTGATGACGGGCAGCCGGTGGTTCTTCGCGAACAGGTAGCTGAACGTCTCGAAGTCGCTCACCACCACGTCCGGCTTGAAGCCCTCCACCAGGTCGAAGTACTGGCGCACGTTCTGCGGCCAGCCCTTCACGGCGCCCTGCAGGTTCTGCAGCACCGTCTGCCACTTCTTCACCGAGTTCCCCTCGTAGGCGATGGTCAGGCCCCAGATGCCGTGCACGTTCTGGAAGCGCTGGGACAGGTAGCTCTGCGCCCGCCCCGACACCACGATGTGGACCTCGTGTTCCTTCGTCAGCGCTTCGAGCAGCACGCGCGAGCGCGTCGCATGGCCCATCCCTTCGCCGACGACCCCGTACAGGATTCGCATGGTCCGGAAGCATACGCGCCAGCGGCCTTCATCGCCCCGTCCCACCCGCGTCGGTGCTAGGCCTCGCGTCCATGACCGCCCTGCCCTCCTCCCGGGGTACCGCCCTCCTGCGCGCCGCGTCGCTCGGGTTGGTCGCCGGCCTGCTCCTGGGCGGGCTGCTCCTGCTCGCCCGGGGCGCGAAGGGCGTCTTCTTCCCGGCGGACTGCACGGGCCTGACCGACCCCGAGTGCCAGTTCACCCGGGAGACCGACCGCGACCTGGGCCGCGTGCAGACGCTCTCCGGCGGCGCGCTCGTCGCGCTGGGCGCCGCGCTCTTCGCCCTCACCCGCCCCCGACCTCCCGCTTCGGGCGGTGACGCGCCACCTCCGGGGTCCGATGACACCAGCGCTTGAGACGTTGAGAGCCTTCATCGGGAAGGCTTTGCCGCGACGCACAAGCAGGCAGGCACCTTTCGCCTTCAGATCATTTTCGCTCAGTGGGTAGACCTACTAATTACTACTGGCCCGACCATTAGGTTTGGGGGTAGGAGACCGCCTTATGCAGCTCGAATCGTTGAAGATGTTCTGTGACGTGGTCGAGACGGGCTCGTTCTCGCGCGCGGCGCAGCTCAATCACGTGACGCAGTCAGCGGTGAGCCAGCAGATTCGCGCGCTGGAGAACCGGTACGAACAGAAGCTGCTCTCGCGCAGTGCGCGTCAGGTGACGCCCACGCCGGCGGGCGAGCGCCTGTTCCGGGGCTGCAAGGAGATCCTCGCGCGCTTCGCGGAGGTGGAGCAGGAGATCCGCGAGCAGGCCACGGAGGTCGCGGGCGCCACCACGGTGTCCACCATCTACTCGGTGGGCCTGCACGAATTGAACGTGGTGCAGAAGCAGCTGTTGAAGACGCACCCCAAGGTCAACATGCGCCTGAACTACCGGCGCAATGATCAGGTCTACGACGACGTGATTCTGGGCGCGGCGGAGATTGGCATCGTGGCCTATCCGCAGCCGCGCGCGGGCGTGGACATCCTGCCGTTCCGCGACGACAAGCTGGCGGTGGTGTGCGCGCCCAACCACACGTTCGCCACGAAGACGAAGGTGAGCGTCACGGCGCTGTCGGGCGTGCCCTTCATCGCCTTCGACCGTGAAGCGCCCACGCGCAAGGCGTTGGATCGCCTGTTCCGCGAGAAGAACATCGACATCAATCCGGTGATGGAGATGGACAACGTGGAGACCATCAAGCGCGCGGTGGAGATGGGCCTGGGTGTGGCCATCCTCCCGCTCGCCACGGCCCACGCGGAGATCAAGGCGGGCACGCTGGTCGCGAAGCCCTTCGCCGAGGGGCCGGTGTCGCGCCCCATCGGCCTGCTCATCCGCAAGGGCAAGTACCTGGACCGCGCGTCCGCCGCCGTGCTGGAGGCCTTCAAGCAGGCCTCCCTGCTCCCGCAGGACGACTGACTTTACGCTTCGAAGGCCCTCGCCCGGCGGGCGCTCAGTACATCTTGCGCAGCCGGGCGGCGAAGAAGCCGTCGTAGCCCTCGGGGCCCGGCAGCGTGCGCAACCACGCCTGGGCCAGGGGCAGCTTGAGACCGGGCAGCACGGGCGGCTCCGCCGTCCACTCCGGGTGGCTGCGCAGGAACATGTCCACCTGGTCCTGCCCCTCCTGCGGCTCGGGCGTGCACACCGCGTACACCAGCAGGCCCCCGGGCGGCACCGCTTCCTGGCAGTTCTCCAGGATGCGCCGCTGGAGCGTGGCCAGCCGGGGCACGTCCTCCTCCTTGCGGCGGTAGCGCAACTCCGGGTGCCGGCGCAGCGTGCCCAGGCCCGAACAGGGCGCGTCCACCACCACCGCGTGGAATTCGCCCCAGGCCTCCGGGAACGGCTCCGCGGCGTCGTGCGCGAAGGCCTTCAGCCGGCCGGACAGCCCCAGCCGCTGGGCCTCCGCGTCGATCTTGCGCAGCTTGTTCGCGTGCAGGTCCACCGCCACCACGTCGTGCGTCTCCGCCTGGTGACAGGCCTTGCCGCCCGGCGCGGCGCACGCATCCAGCACCCGCGCGGACTCCGGAATCTGGCCGTAGACGCCCACGAGCTGCGCGGCTTCGTCCTGCACCTGCCACAGCCCTTCCGAATAGCCGTACAGGTCCTCCACCTTCCCCACGGGCGGCAGGGTGATGCCCACAGGCGAGAACTCCGTGGGGCGCGCGTCCACGCCCACTTCCTTGAGCTGGGCGAGCAGCGCGTCGCGCGTCACCTTGGACGTGTTGGCGCGCACCACCACCGCGGGCGGCAGGTTGTTGGCCACCAGCATCGCTTCGGCGCGCTCGCGGCCGAACTGGCGGATCCACCGCTCCACCAGCCAGCGCGGATGGCTTTCGCGCACGGACAGGTACTCCACCGCGTCCTTCTGGGACGGCAGCGGCGCGGAGGGCAGCTCCGACAGCTTGCGCAGGATGGCGTTGGTGAAGCCCGCCGCGCGCGCGAGGCCCACGTCCTTGAGGGCCTGCACGGTCTCCGCCACGGCGGCCCGCGCGGGCACGCGAGTGTGGAAGAGCTGGTAGGCGCCGACGCGCAGCGCGGCCAGCACCTTGTCCTCCAGCGCGTCCAGCTTGCGGTCCGCGAAGCGGGTGATGGCGTAGTCCAGCGCCATCTGCCGGCGGGTGGCGCCGTAGGTCAGCTCCGTGACGAGCGACGCGTCGCGGGGGTCCTTGGGCGGGTGTTCCGACAGCGCCGTGTCCAGCACGACGTTGAGGTAGGCGTCCGTGGCGCGCACGCGCGCGAGGATGTTGATGGCGAGGGTACGGGCGTTCATCCTTCTTCCAGCCGGGTCATCAAATCCACCAGTTGCTCGTCCGACATCCGCGTCGCGGGCAGATGGGACAGGGTGAGGCTCTGGAGACTGTCCTCCAGGAGGTCGCGGTGGCCACTCTCCGCGGGTTCGCCACGCTGGACCTGCTGATACTTCGCGCGTGCCCAGGTGGCCAGCTCCGCATCGCTGAGTCTTCCGGCCAGCCGGTCCGCGATCTTCTGGCGCACCAGCGCCCGGGTGAGCAGGTCCGACGCGGGCGTGGCCCCCGCCTTCGCCGCGCGGCCCAGCGTCTTGCCCGCCTTGCCTTCCGTCTTCGCATCCGAGGACGTCGTGGACTTGCGGCCCAGCGTCTTCAGGTGCCCCCCCGCCTCCACCGTGCGCGCCAGCGAGCGCGTGGGCGAGGCCAGCGGCGTGGGGTCCGACGCGCCGCCCTTGAGCGGGTGCACCCGGCCCACCAGCTTGGGCGTCGGGCGGGCCGTGCCCTCCGTCGGCGCGCCCTTGCCCTTGCGCCGGCCCAGCGTCTTCACGGGGCCCGGGATGGCGGGGTTGAAGATGCCGCTCGCGAAGGTCTCCAGCGCCTGGAGGTAGGGGTCGAAGCCGTGCAGTCCCAGCACCTGCATCGCGCACGCCTCCGCGACGATGGACTCGCGCGCGGGCGGCTTGAGCAGCACTTCGATGGCGGGCAGGCCCACCGCCTCCAGCGCTTCCTTCAGCGCGTAGGACGTGAAGTAGCCCGCCGGGTTGATGACGATGCCCTCCACGTGCTTGCGCTCGGCGTGCAGCGTGTCGATGAGGACGCCCTCATGGTTGGACTGGACGATTTTCAGCTCCAGGCCCAACGCCTTCGCCTTCTCGCGCAGGGCCGCGTCGAGGTCCGACAGGCGGCCCCCCGCGATGTCCTCGAGCTCGCCCAGGAGGTTGAGGTTCGGTCCGTGCAACACCAGCAGCTTCATGCCCATCGATGGAGACTCCCTAGGCTTCGATGATTCCATGGGGCGCTCGGGGCGCGCTCATGACGAAAACGGCTGACTGCCCGGCTGCAGTTTGTGGCCGGAGAGGAAATCCGACGCGCGCATCACGCGCTTGCCCTCTGGCTGGACATCCAGGAAGACGAGCGAGCCCTCGCCACACGCCACCTCGATGCCCTCCGGCCCCGCGGACAACACCGTGCCGGGCTCGCCTTTTCCCGACGCGGGCCGCATGTGGTGCACCTTGAAGACCTTGCCTGACAGCAGCGTGTACGCGCCGGGCCACGGCGTGAAGGCCCGCAGGCGCCGATCCAACTCCACCGCGGACTTCGTGAAGTCCAGCTTCGCGTTCTCCTTGTCGATGATGGGCGCCAGCACCATGCCCTCGGACGGCTGGGGCGTGGGGGTCAGCTCCCCGCTCAGGTAACGTGGAAGGGATTCGCGGAGCAGCTCTCCGCCCAGCGCGGCCAGCTTCGGGTACAGCGTGGCGCTCGTGTCGTCCGGGGCGATGGGCAGCCGCTTCGTCGCCAGCATGGGGCCCGTGTCCAGGCCTTCGTCCATCACCATCAGCGTCACGCCCGTCTCCGTGTCGCCGTGCGCGATGGCCCACTGGATGGGCGCGGCGCCCCGGAAGCGCGGCAAGAGCGACCCATGCACGTTGACGCAGCCCTTCACCGGCAGGGCCAGCAGGTCCTTGGGCAGTATCTTCCCGTAGGCCGTCACCACGCAGACGTCGGGCGCGTACTGGCGCAATTCGTCCACGAAGGGCGGCGTGCGCAGCTTCTGCGGCTGGAGCACCGGGAGGCCTTTCTCCAGCGCGCGCTCCTTCACGGGCGACGCGATGGGGGCGCCGCTGCGGCCCTTGGGCTTGTCCGGCTGGGTGACGACGGCCACGACGTCGCCCACGTCGAAGCAGGCCTCCAGCGAGGCCACGGCGAACTCGGGCGTGCCCATGAAGACGATGCGGGGTCGGCTCATTGTGAGGGGAGTCCCTTGGGAAGAGGGGGAGTGGTTTTCAGGCCACGGACTTGAAGGTGGCGGGCGGCGCGGACGTGTCCACCGCCTGCCGCTTGCGGGCGCGCAGGGACTCCAGCGTGGCCAGGGCCTCGCGGGCCTCGGGCGTGGCGCCCAGGTCCTTGAGCACCGACAGCGCCTGCTCCAGCGCCAGGGCCTCGTCGGCCTCGCGCTGACGGATGCGGTCCACCGCCTCGCTGAAGCGCCCGAAGAAGGCTCGCAGTTCATCCTTGCGCCGCAGGGGGCGCAGGCGCGGATAGCGGCCGGCCGCGAGCGCCGCGACGTAGAGGCTCATCACGTGAACGGGTCCCGCCACACGGTGCGTGAAGAGCAGGCCGAACAGGCCCAGCGCGATGCCCATGCCCACGGTGCCCACGCCGGTGAGCCACCAGAGCGTCTCCTCGCCTGACAGCCCGCCTTCGGCGGACATCCGCAGCACCTGGTTCGCGAGCACGCCGAACAGCAGCATGCTCCCCGCCCCCATCCCCGTGAGCAGCAGGATGTATTTGAGCTGGAACTCCCGGTCGAGCAGGTACGTCCGACGGAGGATGTTCGGACGCGACGCGTTACGACTGTCTTCAGCAAGGGCCATGTCGTTGACCAGCGTACCCCAGGAGTCGTTGGAGGTTTGCGTCCTTCGACACGTCGGGTCTACACCCGACGGCAGCGCAGACTTTTGGACGCAAAGGAGCCCCATGCCCATGTCCCGCTCAGTCGTCGCCCTGTCCCTCATGGTGTCCTGCCTCACCTTTGGAGGCTGCACGAAGCAGGACCCGAAGACGCCGGAGTACTGGCAGTCGAGTCTGGAGGGGGCGAAACGCCCGGATGACCGCGTGCGAGTCATTGAGTCGATGCGCACGTCGGGCAACGTGAACGAAGCGTTCCTGCCCTTCCTCCACGCGCGCCTGGCGTCCGAGCGCAAGCCGGAGGTGAAGGCGGCGGTGGCGCGGACGCTGGGCGACCTGCACCACGCCTCCTCGCTGGAGCCGCTGACGGCGGCCATTGATCCATCCGCCAGCGATTCGTCCGAGCAGCAGGTGAACAAGGCGATCGTCGGCGCGCTGGGCAAGATTGGAGATGCGCGCGCGGTGCCGTCGCTGGTGCCGCTGCTGCGCAACAAGGACAACTACACGCGCATCGAGGCCGTGCAGGTGCTGGGCGCGCTGAAGGCGAAGCCGGCGGTGGATTCGCTCATCGCGATGGCGACGGACGAGGCCGCGGAGCCCTTCCTCAACAAGAAGGCCATCGAGGCGCTGGGCCAGATTGGCGACCCACGCGCCATCCCCGCGCTGCTGCGCACGCTGACGAAGGAGCGCCGGGGCGTGTCCTTCTACGTGGAGAGCAGCTTCGCGCTGTACCAGATGGGCGCGCCCGCGGCGGATGCGCTCCTGCCAGCGCTGGAGGGCAAGGACCCGGAGCTGCTCACGTGGGCGAAGGCCCAGGGCGTCAACCCGGCCAGCTACCCGATGAAGGTCGCGCAGGTGCTGGGGGACCTGAGGGAGAAGCGCGCGGTGGCGCCGCTGGTGAAGCAGTTGTCGTTCTCGCATTCGGATCCGCAGATCCAGGCGCTGGTGCGGATGCAGGCGGCGGATTCGCTCGGGCGGATGAGGGCGCCGGAGGCGGTGAAGCCGCTCTCGGCGCTCGTGTCGGAGCCGGACCCCACGGTGCGGGATGTCTATGTGCGAGCGCTCTCGCTGGTGGGCAGCCGCGACGCGCTCCCCGCGCTGGAGAAGGCGGCGGGCAGCCCGGACTGGTACGCGCGGGAGGTGGCCTTGAAGGGCATCGCGCTGCTGGGGGATGCGCGTGAGCAGCCGATGCTCGCGAAGCTGGCCGCGGCGGAGCCCGCGCGGACGGCGGCCGACTGCCAGGTGACGGGAGAGGAAGGCTGCGAGGACGCGGCGGCGCTGGGCAAGAAGCGCGCGGACCTGATCCTGGGCCATGGCGCGGTGCTGGAAGCGGCGCAGGCCTGTACCGGCAACGCGGGCTGCTGGTCGCAGCGGCTGCCCAAGGCGGACGCGGTGCTGCTGGAGCGCGCGGCGCTGGAGCTGGGACGTTCAGGCGCGGCGGACCAGGGCCCGACGCTGGCCACGCGGCTCACCGAGAAGAACACCGAGGCGCGCGCCACGGTCATCCAGGCGGTGGACTGGCTGACGGATGAGCCCGCCGCGGCGAAGAAGCTGCGCGAGGCGTCGCTGCCCGCGATGCGCAAGCAGTTGGAGGATGAGAAGGGCAACACGAACTTCGTGCGCGTCAACGAGGACCTGCGCCGGCTGTTGATCAAGCTGGAACGGGCCTGACGTCGGCCTCCGCCGCACGCAGGGCCGGTGGCATGCGCTCCACCGCGTGGTGGAGCACGCCCAATTGGCGCACCAGCCGCGACACCTGCGTGCGCTCCAGCGCGTCCACGCCTTCCACCGGAGGCGCCTCACGCTTGAGCCCACCCGGCACGCGGCGCGCCACCAGCGCCGAGGACAGTTCCTCCAGCGCGTCCGACGCGTAGCGCACCACCGGCCCCAGGTCTGACTCCGCATGCCAGGCCCGGCTCGCGGCCAGCGCCGTCACCGCCGCCGTGAAGCGCCGCGCGAAGGTGATGAGCGCCATGCCCGGCTCCAGCTCCTTCGCCGGGCCCTTCCACTCGCTGAGCAGCCGCTGGAAGGACGCCTCCGCCGACAACAGCGCCACGCCCACCTTGCGCCGCGCCTCGCGCAGGGCCGGCTCCGTGGGCACCGGCGTCCGCGCCACCTCCCGCAGGTAGTCCCGGTCCGCCCGAAGCACGGAGGCCACCTCCTCCGGGAAGCGCGCGTGTTCGGGACTCGGCCACAACAACCGCATGCCCGCCAGCGCCAGCGCTCCGCCCAGCAGCGTGTTGAAGATGCGCACGCCCGCGAGCTGCCAGTCCCCCGTCTGGATTTCCGCGAGCAGCACCAGCGCGGGCGCCAGCAGCACCTGGAAGACGGTGAAGTTCAACGGCCGCACGCTCACCGACACGCAGATGAGCACCACGATGGCCGCGAGCATCAGCCACCGCGCGGGCAGCATGTGCACGAGCCCCATCGCCAGCACGCTGCCCACCAGCGTGCCCGCCACGCGTTGCAGCCCCTTCTCCATCGTGAGGCCCGCGTACGGTTGCAGCACGACGATGACGGTGATGGTCACCCAGTACCAGTGGTCGAGCCCCAGCCCCTCCGCCACCGCCGTCGCCACCGTGGCGGTGAGGCCCAGTCGCAGCGCATGCCGGAAGACCACGGACTTCGGCGTCAGGTGGTCGCCCAGCACCGCCCACCAGGAGCGCTCCTGGCCCGGCTCCGCGGCGAAGGGCTTCGTGTCGCGCTCGGGCAGGGGCCTGCCGCGCTCCAGCCGGGAGGCCACGTCCAACGCCACCGCACTGTGCTCGCGCAGCCGCCCCAGCAGCCCCGCGACGTGCGCGTACTGAGAACGCGCTGGCTCCGGCGGACTGCCCGCCTGGACCACCCGGGTCACCCCTTCCGCGTCCCAGGCGGCCGGCACCGGCACCGTGCCCCGCACCAGCGCACCCACCACGCCCCGCAGGTCCACCGCCAGCGACCGCAGCGCGCGCTGCGCCTCCAGGCGGGCTTCGCGGCAGGCCCCGTCGCGCGGCGCCTCGTCCAGCGACTCCGACATCGCGGTGAGCAGCAGCGACAGCGCGTCCGCATCCTCCAGCAACACCAGCAGGTGCTCGCCGCGTCCGCTCTCCTCCTGCCGCCCCTGCCGCGTGGCCCCCAGCGTGGCGCGCGCCGTCTCCAGCGACTGCCGCATGCGAGCCGCCCGCTGCACGGACTCCCACGTCCCCACCCGGGACGGCCCCTCCAGTGGCCAGTCCGCCACCGCCTCCGCGCCGCTCGCCAGTTCCTCGTAGCAGGTGGCGATGGCGAGCCGCGCCGGGCGGTAGGGCCTCAGCGGCCACAACACCAGCGACAGGAACATGGACCACAGGCCGCCCGCCACGAAGAACGCCGCCTGCATCAGCACGGCTTCCGGGCCGCGCGCGGGCAGGGCCAGCGACACCACGAACAGGTTCGCCAGCAGCATGCCCAGGATGCCCGGCGTGTCCCCGAAGCTGCGCGCGAAGCCGCACGCCGTCACCCACAGGAACGTCAGCGCCACGTCCACCCACAAGGGACTCGGTAGCGCGATGATGAAGCCCACCAGCGCGCCCAGCACCGTCATCGCACCCATCGCCCGGGCCCGGGTGCGGTACGGCCCGCCCTTGTCCACCAGCGCCACGAACAGGCCCGCCATGCCCGCCCACGACGCCTGCGGCATCTGCAAGAGGACGGAGACCAGCAGCGGGACACCCAACGCCAGCCCCGTGCGCAAACCCGCCGCCACCGCGGGCCGGCCCGGCTGGAAACGGAAGAGGCCGGCGACGTGGCGCGGCAGGTGCCCCCGGGCTGAACGCCCACGAGGCGCCACCCACCCTTGCTGCGCCGGCTCGCCCTCCTCCCCGCGCATCCTCGCCGCTCCTCCCCTGGTCAGAGTCCTTGGGGAAGATGGGATGCGCGGGCACTTCGGGCCGCCCCCGCCTGCCCGCATGCTTCACGGGCGAGCGGGGGCCAGCCGGTGCTTCAGCTGCGCTGCGCGTAGTACTCGACGATGAACGGCTCGTTCACGTCCACGGGGATCTCCTCGCGCTCCGGCAGACGCACGAACTTCATGCCTTCGCCCGCGCCCAGCACCTGCACGTAGGCGGGCACCTGCCGGGACTTCATCCGGCCAAAGGCGTCCTGCACCGCCGTCAGCTTCAGGTGCGCGGGATGGAAGCGCACCTCGTTGCCCGGCTTGAGGCGGATGCTGGGGATGTCCGCGTTGCGGCCGTCCACCTGGAAGTAGCCGTGGCGCACGAACTGCCGCGCCTGACGGATGCTCGTCGCCAGGCCCGCGCGCAGCACCAGCGCGTCCAGCCGGCTCTCCAGCAGCTGCATCAGCACCTTGCCGGTGTTGCCCGGCGACCGGCGCGCTTCCAGGAAGGCGCTGCGGCACTGCTTCTCCAGCAGGCCGTAGTACAGCTTCAGCTTCTGCTTCTCCCGCAGCCGCTGCGCGAAGTCGCTCACCGACGTGCGCGCCGTCGCGCCGTGTTGACCGGGCGGATACGGCCGCCGCAACACGGGGTCCTTGTCGGGGTCCTTCGCGCTGATGCGCGAAAGGGGAATGCCCAACCGCCGACACATCTTCCCTCGCGGTCCCAGTTCACGTGCCACGGCGTGTCCTCCGTCCTACCTGTTGGCTCGAGCCAAGTTGAAGTTGATAATCACTATCAATTTCAATACCCGCAAAGGAAGCGGGCGGTCAAGCTTCCAGCCACTGGGGGTGGGTGGACGGCGGGCCTGGAAGCGCTTGAAAATGAACCGAAATACATCCCCGCAAGGTCGCCTCCCTACCGGTCGGAAGGTTCATTTGCGCGAAATGTAGGACGAATACTTCATCAATAAAATCATGGCCTTGAGCCACAAAACCCCCTGTCAGGATTCAGCCCACACGCAACCTTCTGGCGCCTGACACGAGAATCAATTTGTAAGTCTCCTTCCCCCCGAGAAAACCACCATGGCTCTTCGCACCGACCTCTCGAAGCCCGCCGTCATCCCGGCCACCCGCACCGACACCAAGGCGACGAACACCGTCGCGAAGCCCGCGGGCCCGGTGGGCATGAGCTCCCAGTCCAGCTTCAGCACCGGCGCGCCCAGCAAGGCGAAGGCGACGGTCGCGCTGAACGGCGTGGGCACGAAGGTGACGCCGGGTCCGGTGGACCTGAGCAGCCCCCAGGCGCAGCAGGCCGTGCAGCAGACCGTGTCGTACGTGAACCAGAAGAACCCGCAGCTGTCCGGCGTCACGGGCGGCGCGGCGTTCTCCCCCCGTTCGGTGGAGCGCGACCAGCTGGGCATGACGCACGTTCGCCTGGACCGCATGCACGAGGGCGTGAAGGTCTCCGGTGAGCAGGTCATCGGCCACCTGGACGCGAAGGGCCAGTTCGACAGCCTCACGGGCGACGTGTCCGACATCCCGGTGGGCCTGGGCAAGGCGCCCACGAAGCTGACCGCGAAGGACGCGCTGGCCACGGCGCAGAAGGACTTCAACGGCGGCACGACGCGCGCGCCCACCGTGGAGCGTGAAATCGTGAAGGGCAAGGACGGCCAGTACCGCGCGGCCTTCCACGTGACGCTGACGGACACGTCGGTGGGCAACGGCAAGGAGCCCCGCTCGATGAACTACTTCATCGACGCGAACACCGGCGAGTCCATCAAGCAGTTCAACACCATCAGCCACTACGACCGCCCGGGTGCCAACCGCCCGGCGGGCGGCGCGACGACGCCGTCGAAGACGCCCACCACGCCCGCGCCCACCACGGGTGAGAAGCCCCGCGCCACGGGCGTCGCGGACGACACGACGATGTACAGCGGCAAGGTGGACCTCTCCACGACGAAGAACGCGGACGGCACGTACTCGCTGGAGGACAAGACGCGCGGCAAGGGCATCGTGACGTACGACGCGAAGAACCAGGAGACCGCGTCGGGCACCACGGCCTTCAAGGACGCCAACGACGTCTGGGGTGAGAAGGGCGACCCCGCCCGCGCCGCCACCGCGGTGGACGCGCACTACGGCGCGGAGATGACGTACGACTTCTACAAGGAGATCCTCGGCCGCGACTCCATCGACGGCAAGGGTGAGAAGCTCGTCTCCTACGTGCACACCGACGTGAACCTGGTGAACGCGTTCTGGGACGGCGAGAAGATGAGCTACGGCGACGGCGACGGGAAGGACTCCGGCCCGCTCACCACGCTGGACATCGCCGGCCACGAAATCAGCCACGGCCTCACCGAGCGCACCGCGGGCCTGGAGTACGAGGGCGAGTCCGGTGGCCTCAACGAATCCTTCAGCGACATCATGGGGACGGGCGTGGAGTGGTTCGCCAGCCAGAAGAACGGCGCGGTGAAGTTCGACTGGGCCGTGGGCGAGGACGCGTGGACGCCCAAGAACGGCGACAACACGGATGCCCTCCGCTACATGAACGACCCGACGGCGGACGGGTACTCCATCGACAACTACAAGAACTTCCCGAAGATGACGGAAGTGCACGGCTCCAGCGGCATCGCCAACAACGCCTTCTACCTGCTCACCGAGGGCGGCAAGAACAAGACGTCCGGCCTGGAAGTGAAGGACGGCATCGGCATGGAGAAGAGCCTCAAGATTTTCGGCCGCGCCCTCACCACGTACATGACGCCGCAGACGAACTTCACCCAGGCCCGCGCGGCCACGGTGAAGGCCGCCACGGACCTGTACGGCAAGGACTCCGTCGAAGTGAAGAAGGTCCAGGACGCCTGGACCGCCGTCGGCGTGAAGTAGTCACTCCCGCTTCGAGGCCCGGACGGGCTTCCCCCTCCCGTCCGGGCCTGTCGTTGCCTGCTTCAACGCCTCACTGCTTCGCCAGCGCCGCTTTCTGTTCCGACTTCGCGTCGCGGATGTGCCTGCCGGAGACGTCCACCGTCACCTGGAAGAGCGTGCCGGTGAATTCGAAGGGCGCGGCGTAGAGCTTGCTCACGGCTGAGCTCTCATCCCGGCCACACGTCAGCCCCTCCCCCAGGCTGAGGATGAGCGGCATGGTCGCGGTAATGTCGCTCTGGGCCACCAGGTCCTCGTTGATGTAGAGCCGGCCCCGTCCGGGCGCGCCCCGCCCCGCCTTCAGGTCGGGCTTGCCGGTGGGCTCGAAGGAGAACTTCAACTCCGAGCGCCCCTGCGGCACCTCCACCGCGGACTCGATGTGGAACTCCTGTTCGCCGACGAAGTTGTAGACGTAGTGCAGCTTCCCGTCCTGGACGAAGAAGGTGTAGCCGCCGGTGAGGCCGCCATGGCACAGCAGCACCCCTTCCGCCTCGCCGCTCAGGTCCACCTCGGCGGTGATGGTATGGGGGCGGTTGAGCACGTGGACGGCCGCGTTCTCTGGCGTGGGTGAGGTGCGCGGGCGGTACACGTAGCGCTTGCGGTCCTGGGTGATCTGCGGTCGCTCCTGCGCGAACACGGCGCGCGTTGGCGACGCGAGTGGCAGCACCTGGTAGCGCCCCGCCTCGGTGTACCAGAGGGCGATCATCTCGATGAGCTTGCCCCGGTGCTCCTCCGCCACGTTCTTCGTCTCGGAGGCGTCCTCGGAGACGCGGTACAGCTCCCAGCCCTGCGCATCCAGCTCGCGCAGCCGGTCCTCGGTCAGCGTCGATTCGCCGAAGCCCTCCCCCGCCTCCGTGAAGGACGGCCCGGGGAACGGGCACACCGCGCGCCAGCCGTCGTGGTAGAGCGCGCGGTTGCTGAACATCTCGAAGTACTGGGTGTGGTGCCTGCTCTCCGCGTTCGCGTCGTTGAACGTGTGCTTGAAGCTGACGCCTTCGATGGGGGATTGGGTGACGCCCCGGATCTCCGCCAGCGGCTCCAGCCCCAGGCAGTCCAGCACCGTGGGCACCATGTCGATGGCGTGCGCGTACTGCGAGCGCACCTCGCCCTTCGCCTGGATGCCCTTGGGCCAGTGGACGAGGAACGGGTCGGTGGTGCCGCCCCGGTACACCTCCCGCTTCCAGCGGCGGAACGGCGTGTCCCCCGCCCAGGCCCAGCCCCACGGGTAGTGGTTGAAGTACTTCGGCCCACCCAGCTCGTCGATGGCCGCCATGTTCTGCGCCATCGACTCCGGCGTGTTGTTGAAGAACTTCAGCTCGTTGACCGAGCCGTGCGGCCCGCCCTCGGCGCTGGCGCCATTGTCGGACAGCACCATGATGAGCGTGTTGTCCAACTGTCCCGTGTCCTCCAGGAACTTCAGCAGCCTGCCGATGTGGTGGTCCGTGTGCTCCAGGTAGCCCGCGAACACCTCCATCATGCGGGCGTAGAGGCGCTTCTCCTCCGGGGGCAGCGCTTCCCAGTCCTGCACGTCGGGGTCATGGCGGGACAACTGCGTGCCTTTGGGCAGCACCCCCAGCTTCAACTGCTTCTGGAACACCTTCTGCCGGTACGCGTCCCAGCCGTCGTCGAACTGCCCTTTGTAGCGGTCCGCCCACTCCTTCGGCACGTGATGGGGGGCGTGCATGGCGCCCGTGGCGAAGTAGAGGAAGAAGGGCTTGTCGGGCGCGACCTGCTTGGTGTCCGCGATGCAATCGATGGCCTTGTCCACGAGGTCCGGCGTGAGGTGGTAGCCCTCCTCCGGCGTCGCGGGCGCGCGGATGGCGTGGTTGTCGTGGACGAGGTCCGGGTAGTACTGATTCGTGTCCCCACCCAGGAAGCCGTAGAAGCGCTCGAAGCCGCGACCCAACGGCCAGCGCGAGTACGGCCCGGCGGCGCTCGTCTGCTCCGCGGGGGCCAGGTGCCACTTGCCAATGGCATACGTGTTGTAGCCGGCCTCCATGAGCATCTCGGAGAGGAGGCCGTTCTCGAAGGGGATGGTGCCGTTGTAGCCGGGGTAGCCGAGCGACGTCTCGGTGATGGTGGCCATCCCGTTGGAGTGGTGGTTGCGGCCGGTGAGGATGCACGAACGAGTGGGCGAACACAGCGCGGTGGTGTGCATGCTGTTGTAGAGCAGCCCGCCTTTCGCCAGTCGGTCCAGGTTCGGCGTGCGGATGGGCGAGCCGTAGCAGCCCAGGTGCCCGAAGCCCGTGTCATCCAGGATGATGAACAGGACGTTGGGGGCGCCGGGCTTCGAGCGCAACGGCGAGGGCCATGCGGGAGAAGACTGCTCCCAGGTGCGGCCGATGACGCCGGGAAAGGGTCTGCCGGGTTTGTATTCCTTGAGGGACATGAGCGGGCGCGCCTCCACGCGAAGCGAAGCCCCGCCTGGCGGCCCGGGACTTACGGGCACGCCGACGGTGACCTCGTGAACGTGAAGTGCTCAGTCCCGGGGGAGAAGGGACCTGCCCTCCAGTCGGAGCCGCGCGGCCCCGGCCCCGTCCGCTTCCTTCCGTCACGACGGGCGCAGGATGCCCATCGTGGCGGGGACCGGCTCAGGTCACCGGGAAGGGATTGCGCTCGCTGAATTGACGCTGGTGGAAGTACGGGTACGGCCAGGGCGTGGAGCTGGCGGCATCCAGCGTGGCCACCTGCGCGGGCGTGAGGTTCCAGCCGATGGCGCCCAGGTTCTGCCGGAGCTGCTCCTCCGTGCGCGCGCCGATGATGACGTTGGCCACGGTGGGCCGCTGGAGCACCCAGTTGAGCGCCACCTGCGGCACCGTCTTGCCCGTCTCCTTCGCGACGACGTCGAGCGCGTCCACGACCTTGAACAGGTACTCCTCCGGCACCTGCGGGCCGCCGCTCGCGGTGGCGGGGTTGTTCAGGCGGCTGGTCTCCGGACGCGGCTGGCCCCGGCGCAGCTTGCCCGTCAGCCGGCCCCAGCCCAGCGGGCTCCACACCACCGCGCCCACCTTCTGGTCCTGCGCGAGCGGCATCAACTCCCACTCGTAGTCGCGGCCGACGAGCGAGTAGTACGCTTGGTGCGCCACGTAGCGGGCCAGGTTGTAGCGCTCCGACACCGCGAGCGACTTCATCAGATGCCAGCCGGAGAAGTTGGAGCAGCCGATGTAGCGGATCTTCCCCGCGCGCACGAGGTCATCCAGCGTGTTGAGCACCTCCTCCACCGGCGTCATCGCGTCGAAGGCGTGGAGCTGGAACAGGTCGATGTAGTCCGTCTTCAGCCGGCGCAGGGCGGCCTCCACCGCGCGGGTGATGTGGAAGCGCGAGGAGCCCACGTCGTTGGGGCCGGTGCCCGCGCGGAACGTCGCCTTGGTGGAGATGATGGCCTGGTCGCGCCGCCCCTCCAGCGCCTTGCCGAGAATCTCTTCCGCGAGCCCGGCGGAGTAGCCGTCCGCGGAGTCGAACATGTTCACGCCCGCCTCCAGCGCGATGTCCACCAGCCGCGTGGCCTCCTTCACATCGCTGGAGCCGAAGCCCTTGAAGAACTCGCCCGAGCCACCGAACGTGCCCGTGCCCAGGCTGAGGACGGGGACCTTGAAACCAGAACCACCCAGCTGCCGATGCTCCATGACGTTCACCTCGCAACGAACCGGAATCCCGCGGCCGACGTAACGGGACATGGCGCGGCGCGCAACCCTGTTCGCCCGCCTTCATGTCCCGTGCGTCGTGCTTGAAGCAACCCGGGCGCGCGCCCATCATGCGCGCGCCTCCGCGCTCCAAGCGAAGGGGCAGGGATCCGCCACGTGAGCACGTCCGCACCCGCCTCCGGCCGCCCCGCCGGAGGCTTCGCCGCCATCCTCCGGGCCCTGCGCTACCTGCGCCGCTACCGCCTGGAGTCCCTGGGGGCCCTGCTGTCGCTGCTGCTGGTGTCGGTGGCGAACCTGGGCGCCCCGCAGATGATCCGCATCGCCATCGACCAGGGGCTCGCGCGCGGGGAGCGGCGGCCGGTGTGGCTGGCGGTGGGGGGACTGGTCGCCATCGCGCTGGGGCGGGGCCTGTTCAACTTCCTCCAGGGATATCTGGCCGAGCGTGCTTCACAGGGCGTGGCGTTCGACCTGCGCGACGCGCTCTTCGCGCGCATCCAGCGGCTCTCCTTCAGCTACTACGACCAGGCGCAGACGGGGCAGTTGCTCACGCGGCTCACCAGCGACGTGGAGGCGGTGCGCACCTTCGTGGGCAGCGGCGTGGTGCAGTTCGCGGCGTCGGCGGCGATGCTCGTGGGCTGCGCGGGACTGCTCCTGTGGTTGGATCCGGTGCTGGCGCTGGCGGCGCTCGGGTCCGTGGCGCCCATCCTCTTCGTGCTGCGCTCGTTCGTGACGAAGATGCGGCCCCTGTTCGGCCAACTCCAGGCGCTGCTGGGCACGCTCAACACCACGCTCCAGGAGGACCTGCGCGGGCTGCGCGTGGTGCGGGCCTTCTCCGCCGAGGCGCGGGAGATGGCGCGCTACGAGGAGACGAACGCGAAGCTCCAGGCCCAGAACCTCAAGCTGGTGGATGCACTGGCCAACAACTTCCCCTTCGTCACCTTCTTCTCCAACCTGGGGACGCTGATGGTGGTGGGCGTGGGTGGCTGGCGCATCTTCCACCAGCGGCTCACGCTGGGAGAGCTGGTGGCCTTCAACAGCTACCTGGCCTTCCTGTTGATGCCCCTGATGACGCTGGGCTTTCTCGCGTCCAGCCTGTCGCGGGCCAGCGCCTCCGCGCTGCGCGTCTTCGAACTGCTCGACACGGCGGTGGAGGTGACGGACCGTCCAGGCGCGGTGCCGCTGCCGCCGCTCCAGGGCCGCATCGAATTGCGCGACGTGCGCTTCCGCTATGCGGGCAGCGAGCGGGAGATCCTCCGCGGGCTGAGCGTGACGCTGGAGCCCGGACAGTTCGTGGCGGTGCTGGGGACGACGGGCTCCGGCAAGAGCACGCTCATCAACCTGCTGCCCCGCTTCTACGACGTCACCGGGGGCGCGGTGCTGCTGGACGGGCACGACGTGCGGGACGTGACGCTCGCGAGCCTGCGCTCGCAGATCGGCGTCGTGTTGCAGGACGCGCTGCTGTTCTCCGGCACGGTGCGCGACAACATCGCCTACGGCCACCTGGACGCGACCCGGGAGCAGGTGGAGGCAGCGGCGGAAGCGGCGCAGGCGGCGGAGTTCATCCGCGCGCTGCCCCAGGGCTACGACACGGTGGTGGGCGAGCGGGGCGTGGGGCTTTCCGGTGGGCAGCGGCAGCGGCTGGCCATCGCGCGGGCGCTGCTCACCGACCCGCGCCTGCTCATCCTGGACGACAGCACGTCGGCGGTGGACGCGCAGACGGAAGAGGCCATCCAGGGCGCGCTGGACGCGCTGATGCGGGACAGGCGCAGGACGGCGGTGGTCATCGCCCAGCGCATCAGCACCGTGCGGGACGCGGACGTCATCCTCGTGCTGGACGAGGGGCGCATCGTCGCGAAGGGACGGCATGACGAGTTGAGGGCCTCGAGCGAGCTGTACAACGACATCCTCGGGTCGCAGCTCCAGCCGGTGCGCCAGGAAGGTGCGGCATGAGGCGGCCGGGTGGCATCGAGTCGCTGGCGGAGCTGGAGTCCGACCGGGCCCAGCGGCGCGGGAAGGTGTTGCGTCGGCTGATGGGCGAGCTGCGTCCGCATGGGCGCGTGATGGGCGTGGCGCTCGTCTTCATCCTGGTGGGCGCCCTGTGTCAGGCGGCGGGGCCGTATCTGGTGAGCCGGGCCATAGACCACGACATCGGCTCGGGGGACGGACGCGGGCTGCTCCAGACGCTGGCGGTGCTGTTCGTCGTCTACGCGGTGGGCGCGCTGGCGCAGCGGGCGCAGACGTGGCGGGTGGGCCACACCGGGCAGAAGGTGCTGGCGGAGCTGAGGCGGCGCCTCTTCGAGCGGCTCCAGCAGCTTCCGCTCGCGTGGTTCGACCGCCGACCACTGGGCGACCTGATGAGCCGGCTCTTGAGCGACGTGGACACGCTCAATCAGCTCTTCGCGCAGGGGCTGACGCAGTTGTTGGGGTCGGTGCTGGGGCTCGTCGGCGTGCTCATCGCGATGCTGGCGCTCAATGCCCGGCTGGCGCTGGCGTGCTTCTCCCTCATCCCCGTCATCATGCTCACCACGTGGTTCTTCGCGTCGCGGGCGCGCAGTGCCTACCGCAAGACGCGCCAGACGGTGGGCGACGTGACGGCCAACCTCCAGGAGGAGATTGGCGGCGTGCGGCAGGCGCAGGCGTTCAACCGCACGGAGAAGAACATCGAGCGCTTCCGCGACCGCAACGCGGCCAACCGCGACGCGAACGTGGCGGCGGTGGGCATCACGTCCGCGTTCTCGCCGGCCATTGATTTGCTGTCCACGCTGTCCATCGCGCTGGTCATCGGCTACGGCGGCGTGCTGGTGCTGGGCGGACGGCTCACCGTGGGAGGCATGGCCGCGTTCCTCATCTACGTGGCGCAGTTCTTCCGGCCGGTGCAGCTGGCCGCGTCGGTGGCCACGCTGATGCAGTCCGCGCTGGCGGGGGCGGAGCGCATCTACGGCATCCTCGATGAAACGCCGGAGCCGCCGGACGCACCGACGGCGGTGGAGCTGGGGCCGCTGAAGGGCCAGGTGGTGTTCGACCGGGTGTCCTTCGGCTACGACGCGGAGCGGCCGGTGCTGCACGGCGTGTCCTTCCACCTGGAGCCCGGCCAGACGCTGGCGCTGGTGGGACGCACGGGCGCGGGCAAGACGACGGTGGCCAGCCTGGTGCCGCGCTTCTACGACGTGACAGAGGGGTCGGTGCGCATCGACGGGGAGGACGTGCGGCAGGTGACGCGCGCGAGCTTGCGCCAGCAGATGGCGATGGTGCTCCAGGAGCCGTTCCTCTTCAGCGGCAAGGTGGCGGACAACATCGCCTACGGGAAGCCCGGCGCCACCCGCGAGGACGTGGAGGCCGCGGCGAAGGCGGTGCATGCGCACGACTTCATCACCCGGCTGCCGCAGGGCTACGACAGCGTGCTGGGGGAAGGCGGCGCGACGCTCAGCCAGGGACAGCGGCAACTGCTCGCGTTCGCGCGAGCGGTCATCGCCGATCCCCGGGTGCTCATCCTCGACGAGGCGACGGCGAACATCGACACGCGCACCGAGGCGCTCATCCAGCTCGCGCTGGGGCGGCTCTTGTCGGGCAGGACAAGCATCGTCATCGCGCACCGGCTCAACACCATCCGGAACGCGGACCTCATCCTCGTGATGGATCAGGGGGCTGTCGTCGAGCGAGGCACCCACGATGAGCTGCTCGCCAAGGGGGGCCTGTACGCGGACCTCTACCACCAGCAGTTCCGCGACAGGCCCGGGGCGACCCAGGCGTTGGGCTGAAGCCGCGTCCAGAGAGCCCGTGTCCCACACAACGGGCGCGCGGAGGGGCACGCCGGTTTGTCCGCGAAAACCGGTGAGGGCTCAGGCTGGAAGCCCCCTCCGCGGACGAAGCGTCCCAACCTGTCCGACAGTCGGACAGGTTGCCCAAGGAGGAGCCCGGCACGTCCTCCGGCGCTCTTCTCACCGGGCTCACCGATGAGGCGCGCCGACGTGCTGCACCGCCCTTCGTCGGTTCCGCCACGTGGTGAAGCCGACCCATGTGCTCCGTGGAGGCACGAGCGGGTTGCGCGCACGCCCTGCCCCCGTTACCCAGCGGGCAAGGGTGCGGCCCTGGCGGTCTCGCCATGGCCCGTACGCTTCGCGGGGGCGGTCGCCGTCTCCAGCATTCATCTCGGCGGGGCACGGCCCCGCATCCATCTTCCCAGGGAGCAGGCATGGCAGGCAGTCGAGGGACCGCGTTGGTGACGGGCACGTCCGCGGGAATTGGAGAGGTGTACGCGCGGCGGCTGGCGGCGCTCGGGCATGACCTGGTCCTCATCGCCCGTCGGGAAGAGCGGCTTCATGCGCTCGCGGAGAAACTGGCGGCGGCGCACGGCATCCGAGCGGAAGTCATGCGAGCGGACCTCACGACGGACGTGGACATCCACCGGGTGGCCGAGCGCGCGGCCGGGGAAGACATCACCCTGGTCATCAACAACGCGGGCGTGGGTGGCTACGGCCCCTTCGCGCAAATGGATCCCGCGGTGCTGGAGGGCCTCACGCACCTGCACATCCTGGCGCCCATGCTGGCCACCCGGGCAGCGCTGCCGGGCATGCTGGCGCGCGGCAGGGGCGCGGTCATCAACGTCGCATCCCTGCTCGCCTTCTCCGGCGCCCTGCCCCCGGTTCCCCTGCCCCACCGGGCCACGTACGCGGGCGCGAAGGCGTTCCTCGTCCACTTCACCCGCACGCTCGCGGGCGAGCTGCGCGACACGCCAGTGCGCGCACAGGTCGTCTGCCCGGGCATGACCTCCACCGAGTTCAACGGCGGCTATGTCGGAGCGATGCCCCCGGAGGACGTCGTCACCGCGTCGCTCATCGCGCTGGAGCGCAACGAGACGGTCTGCGTGCCCGGGCTGGAGGCCGAGGAAGCCCTCGCGGCCCTGGCGCAGGCCGAAGCGGGAATGTTCCGAGGCAACAAGAGCACCCTCGCCCGGCGCTACCAGACGAACACCCCGTCCTGACGCGCCCCATCTTCAGTTCACGAGCAGCTTCCATTTCCAGGAGGAAGAACCATGAGCGGCACTTCAACGCGTCCCGTGGAGAAGAGCGGCACCTTCAAGCTGGGCGGAGACCTGCCCATCCACCGTCTGGGCTACGGCGCCATGCAGCTCACCGGCCCCGGCATCTGGGGCCCGCCCAAGGACCGGGCGGAGGCGGTGCGCGTGCTGCGGCGCGCGCTGGAATTGGGCGTGGACTTCATCGACACGGCGGACTCCTACGGGCCCTACGTCAGCGAGGAGATCATCGCGGAGGCCCTGCACCCCTACGCGAAGGGCGTGGTGGTGGCGACCAAGGCGGGCCTGGTGCGCACGGGCCCCAATGAGTGGCACCCGGTGGGCGCGCCCAAGTACCTGCGCCAGGAGTTGGAGCTGTCGCTGCGCCGGCTGAAGCTGGAGCGCATCGACCTGTACCAGTTGCACCGCATCGACCCGAAGGTGCCGGTGGAGGAGTCGCTGGGCGAGCTGAAGGCGCTCCAGCAGGAAGGGAAGATCCGCCACATCGGCCTGTCGGAGGTGTCGGTGGAGGAGATCCAGCGGGCGCGCAAGGTCGTGGACATCGTGTCGGTGCAGAACCGCTACAACCTGACCGACCGCGTGCACGAGAAGGTGCTGGACTACTGCGAGAAGGAGAAGCTGGGCTTCATCCCCTGGTTCCCCCTGGCGACAGGTGGGCTGGCGAAGCCGGGCGGGACGCTCGACTCGGTGGCGAAGAAGCACAACGCGACGCCGTCGCAGATTGCCCTCGCGTGGCTGCTGGAGCGCTCGCCCGTGATGCTGCCCATCCCGGGCACGTCCTCCGTGAAGCACCTGGAGGAGAACGTCCAGGGCGCGGAGCTGAAGCTCGGCAAGGAAGAGCTGGCCGCGGTGGACGCGCAGGCGTCGGGCCGCTGAGCCACGTCATTGGCACCCCACCAGCACACAGCTCGGTGGGGCGCTCGCGGGAGACCGGGGCTCAGGTGACGAGCGCCCTCCGGCCTCGAATCTTCGAGAAGGCATCCGCGCTCAGATAGGAATAGCTCTGGGGAGCGCGCAGCTCAGGCTCGATGTCTCCCAGGGGGAAGGGCTTCTGGAAGACATGGACCTTCCCCACGCGGATCGCGACCCCCTCGTCGGACTGCGAGAAGTATCGGTCGTAGTCCTCTTTCAAGATGGCCCCCTCCCGTGAGTAGCGGCGCCAGAGCTGCGCGGGAGGGGCCTCGTCGATGCCGAGAATCTCGAAGAATCCGACGACCTGCTTCACCGGGCTCGAGGAGTAGACCACGACGTGCGAGACCTCCCGGCGGAAGGCCCGCTTGCGGAACTCGACGCGTTTGAGCCCATCCAGGATGGGCGTCGCGTAGCGGGGCTGGATAGGCAACAGGACTACAGCCCGAGTCGCTGTCGGAGCCATTCACGACCTCCCTGCTGCACCGTGGTGATGGACTGCGGAGGGCCGTTGAGCACTCCGTTGCGACACAGGTCATTCAGGAGAAGGGGCTCCTTCAGGATGACCGCTTGTCGGAAGTGGATGGCGAGCACCTCTCCATTCGAGCACAGCGCTTCGATCTCGCGAAGGGGGAACACGGTCCTCTTCCCCACGGAAGCGGCGATCTGATTGGCATCGGAAGAAGCGAGCGTCTGCTCCGCGACGCCCACGACCGTCACGGCCTTCCTGGAGTGGCTCAAGTAGAAGAGCAGCGGAGCCCCAGGCTCGATCTGCCGGATCTGCGCCCGGCACAGGTACACCTTCCGCAGCCCATTGCCGAAGGAGTGGACTCCTGGGTCGAGCGACAGTTGGGGGTCCGCATCCGGGAAGAGCAGGTGATGGAACCGGGGCTCGATGGGAATGATGAAGGCCGAAGTGTCGAACCGCATCGCGGGAGGGCCGTAGCGCACATGGAACTCAAGCGGGCCCAGGCCTTCGGCGCTCCCCGAGGTCCTCACTGGCTTCACGAGAATGAGTTCACTGTTTTCCTGCTTCCCCTCCACCCGGAAGCCAAAGTCCTCCAACATGGCGATGAGCGGCCCCTGGCGTTCGTAGGCCGTCACATAGACGAATGCATGTCCGTTCTTCGCGACGTGCTCGAAGACGCTCTTGAGAAGAAGCTCTCCCAGCCGACGGCCTTGATGCAGGGGCGAGACCTTGAAGGTGCAGAGCTTCAGCGTTCGCCCCTTGAACCCCAGAACGCTCTCTTCGTCCTTGATCAAGCAGAGTGCGGCCAGGTGCCGCCCCTCCCCTCGCACCACCCAACAGCGGCGGTGTTCCTGCTGACATTTGCGGAACCATGCTTCGAAGGGAGGGTAGTCCCCTCTCAGGCTCTCGAAGAAAGGATCCTCCGCCTCGACCGCATGCACGAACGTGAACTCGACCGCGGGCGGAGGCTGCGCGAACGTGTCGCGCAAGCCCTGCACCAGCACCAGGGCCTCACTTACCGTCGCGACGCGTTCCTTCAGTCCGACGCGCTTCGCAGCCCGGTGAAGGCGAAGATCCTCGGTGACGAGGATCCCCCCCCGTTGGACCGTACGGCCGCGAGCAGATGCTGTTCCACCCAATCGCGAGAATGGGCCTCCGGATTTCCCAGGCTCTCGACCCAGGCTTCAGGAATGGGCGGCGGAGCCGGAAGCGGTAGGTATTTCTTGAGCAGCAACTCACGAAGTTGGCGTCGTGCCTCATCGCGGTCCCGTTCAATGTCCACCGGCATGAACGGATGGATGAAGAGCTGGTAACCCGCCTCTTCGAGGGTCCGCACCAGGGTGGTCGCGGGCTTCGTCAGCGCCTCGATCTGCGCGGGTGACGTGGGCTCCAGCGGAATGAGTACATTCGTGTCGATCAAGATCTTCATGGCATCCCCCCTCATTTGTCATGAGTCGCCAAGCCTACCCAATCGGCTGACATCCGCACCTGCCCGGCGTCGGGCCGCTGAGCCACACGCGTCACTTCCGCTTCACGTAGCGCAGGAGGAGCGTCACCAGCTCCTCCTGGAGCAGCCCCTGGGACAAGGCCTCGGGGCGCTCCACCACCGCGCGGTGGATGGCCGCATGGGCCACGGTGTCGATGAGCCAGTGGGCCAATTCCGGGTCCGGGACGTCGGTCGCGTACTCGCGGAACGCCTCCATCAGCGGCGCATCCTCTGGCCCCATGGTCCGGGCTCGTCGCGCGGGCAGCTCCTCCGTCAGCGCATGGTGCAGCTTCGGGTTCACCGCGTGGGCGGCGAAGCCCATGCACACCAGCGTGCGGATGAGGTCCTCCAGGCCCTGGAACTTCCGCGTCGCCAGCACCTCGCGCACCGCCTTGCGCTGCTCCTTCACGTGCCGGCGCGACACCTCCGCCACCAGCGCCTCCTTGCCGGGAAAGAACTGGTACAGCGAGGCCACGTTGACGCCCGCGCGCTCCGCGATGCGGTTGGTCGTCAGCTTCGCGTACCCGTCACGCACCAGAATGTCAGCAGTCGCCTGCACCAGCGCGTCCACCGTCGCGCGCGAGCGCTCCTGCAAGGGCGTCTTCCGAGGGGAAAGCTTCGCGCGCGGCATGCCGGACTCCTGGGACGGGAACGCAAGCTGACAACATAAGCTCTTCCTTACATTCTCCTCTCCATCGCGTCCGGGGCGCCAGCGCCCTTGGCGACAGGAGATGGCCATGCCTCACGCAAACCCCCAGGTGCTGATTGTCGGCGCCGGCCCAACGGGCCTCACGCTCGCCTGTGACCTTGCCCGTCGTGGCGGCGCCCTCCGCATCATTGACGCCGCTCCCGGCCCCTTCGTGGGCTCACGGGGCAAGGGGCTCCAGCCGCGCACGCTGGAGGTGCTGGACGACCTGGGCGTGCTGGAGGCCGTGCTCGCGGCCGGCTGTGCCTATCCCCGCCTGCGCCTCCACTGGCGGCGCTTCGTCGTGGGCCGCTGGACGATGATCCCCCGTCATCCGGTGACGCCTGACGTGCCCCATCCCGACCCGTGGCTCGTGCCGCAGGCCCGCACCGAAGGCATCCTGCGCGAGCGGCTGGGCGTGCTCGGCCATGAGGTGGAGTTCGGCACCGCGCTCACCGACTTCACCCAGGACGACTCCGGCATCAGCGCCACGCTCACCCACGACGGCGCTTCGAAGGTCGTGCGCGTGGAGTACCTGGTGGGCGCGGATGGCGGCCACAGCCGCGTGCGCAAGACCCTGGGCGTGGGCTTCCACGGAGAGACACACGAAGCCGAGCGCATGGTCGTGGGCGACGTGCGCGTTGATGGACTGGGCCGCGACCACTGGCACGTGTGGCCCTTCGCTACGGGCGGCATGGTGGCGCTGTGTCCCCTGCCCGGCACGGACCGCTTCCAGCTCACCCTCCAGGTGAAGCCCGGCGGCACCGTGCCGGAGCTGACCGAAGCCGCGCTGAACCAGCGCCTCCAGGAAGCGGCCCGCCCCGGCGAAGGACTCCGCCTGCACGACGCGAGCTGGCTGTCCGTATACCGCCCCAACGTGCGCATGGTGGACCGCTACCGCGTGGGCCGCGTCCTGCTCGCGGGCGACGCCGCGCACGTGCACCCGCCCGCCGGGGGCCAGGGTCTCAACACCGGGGTGCAGGACGCCTACAACCTGGGCTGGAAGCTGGGGCACGTCCTCGCCGGTGCGTCCCCAGCGCTGCTCGACACCTACGAGGCGGAGCGGCTGCCCATCGCCGCGCACGTGCTCGGCCTGTCCTCGAAGCTCTACCAGGGCCTGCGCCAGAACAGCCTGCGCTCACAGCAGCGGGGCGCGGAGACCCGACAACTGGGATTGCACTATCGCGGCGGTCCGCTCGCGCCCCAGACGGACGGCGACACGTCCCGCCTGCGCGCGGGGGACCGGGCCCCGGATGCACCGTGCGTGGATGCGACGGGCAATCCCTCTCACCTGTTCGACGCCTTTCGTGGGCCTCACTGGACGCTGCTCGCCTTCGGACCGGAGCACGCGGATGCGCCCGCGTGGGCTCGGGCGCGCTTCGGAGACACCGTGCGCGCCTTCCACGTCCGCGCGAAGGGAACCTCCAGCGACGCCGACGCCCTGCTTGACGCCAGCGGCCACGCGCACCGGGCCTACGACGTGGGCTCGGACGCGCTCGTGCTGGTGCGCCCGGACGGGTACGTGGGACATGTCTCCCGCCCGGGTGCACGCGCGGCGCTGGAGCAATTCCTGGCCCCCTTCATCCACCGCACGCGCTCATTGGAGGCTGACCCAGCCTTGCACTCCCCACCGCCGACAAGCTGTACGCCCATGCTGCGAGTCCCTTGATGTGTGGGTGCCCTGCTCCTTCGGCGCCAGCTCCAGCACGGTCGACTCCGAAAGCCACGAAGGGCGGACTACCCCACCTCGCGCTCCACGCTGTCCTCCGCGTCCAGGTCCAGGTCCATGACGGCGGGCCCGTCCTGGAAGGAGCTGGGCAGCAGGCTGAAGGGCAGCACCTTCGCCAGGGCCGCCAGCAGCAGGATGCCCCCGGGCGCGGCGAAGATGGCGAGCGCGGGGATGGCCTTGGCCACGTCGATGAGCTGGGCGCGCATGCGCTGGCGCTCGTCGGCGGTGAGCTTCTGGCGCCGCGCCGCCTTGGTGAGCAGCACCGCCAGGTCGCCCGTCTCGCGCGCCTCCTGCATGAGCCGGTGGAAGTTCTTCTCCAGCGTCTCCTGCATGCCGGTGATGAGGTCCTCACCCATGGCGCCCGCCGCGTCCGACACGGTGAAGACATCCACCAGCGAGCGGTGCCGCGCGTAGAACTCCGCCATCTCCAATTCCAGACGTCGCAGCTCCGCCTGCGGCACATGCAGCGCGCCCGCCAGCGTGTCGATGAAGGCCCGCTCCCGCCGCGTCCGACGGCCGTCCACCAGCGCCGCCAGCAGCGTCTGCTCCAGGAGCAGGTGGCGCATGTCCACGCTGCGCACCTGGCGCACCACGTCCCGCACGTCGCGCTTGCGCTCGAAGGACTGGCGCACCGCGGCCTTCACCTCGCCCTCCAGCGCGTGCGGCAGGCGCAGGCCCTCCACCTGTCGGAGGATGGCGCGGCGCGCGGGCAGTCCTGGCTCCCGGTCCACGCACGAAAGCGCGGTGAGCACATCCACCAGCAGCGCCTTCTGCCGCGCCGCGAAGTCCAGCCGCCGCTCCGCCACCACCCGCGACAGCCGTCCGCGCGAGAACAGGTCGATGGCCTGCCGGCAGAACAACTGCGCGTCCGCGTACTGCGCGCCGTTGTGCAGCACCAGTCCGTACACCGGGTCCCCGGCCAGCGACGGCGCCCGCTTGTCGAGCGCGTCCTCCACCCGCCCCACCATCCGCCGGGGCACCGGCAGCCCGGCCGCCAGCCGCGCGTCCAGGGCCAGCGCCAGCTCCAGTTCGCCCGCGAGCACCGCGAAGAGCACCAGCAGCTGCTCCACCCGAGGGCCCTCCGGCGCGTCCATCACCCGCGCCAGGTCCAACGCCAGACGCGCCAGCGTGCGCACCACCGCGTGGAACAGCTCGTCCTCCACCGCGCGCGCCGGGACGTCAAAGGGCTCCCCGCCATCCACCGGCGAGGGCAGCGGCACGGGCGTGCCGTAGACCAGCCCCGAGGCCCGCAGCGTGCGACGCAGGAAGGCACGTCCCCGGGCAGGGCCAGAGGCCAGCCGGGACTCGGCGGGGGACGCGTCCGAAAAGGGGGCTCGCGCATGCGCGGCGACTACGTCCGCCAGGAGCGTGGCCAGCCAGGTCCCCCTTCCGAAAACCAGCACCGCCACCGGAACACCCCACGAGACGCACGGCCGGACCCCTCCGGTGCGCGATGAAGCGGGAAATAACCCAGTCGCATTCGGGATGCCACCCGGCCCCGGTCGGCGGTGCACGTCGTCCAGCGGAAGCTGTGAATGGTGGAAAAAGCACGCGCCCGGCCACCGGTGTGGGTGGGCGGGCGCGGGGGAATTCCTTCAGAGGCGGACTACAGCGCGGTGGCCTTGCCGGGCTCCAGGGGGAGCACCTTGGTGGTGCCCCGGGCCTTCTTCACGGCGGCGGTGAGCGCGTCCGGGGTGCCGGTGAGGGCGGGGAAGGTGCCGTAGTGCATGGGCACCACGGTCTTCACCTTGAGCAGCTTCGCGGCAACAGCCGCCTGGGCGGGGTCCATGGTGAAGTGACCACCAATGGGGAGCAGGGCCACGGTGGGCTTGAACTGCTCGGCGATGAGGGCCATGGACTGGAAGGCCCCGGTGTCACCCGCGTGGTACAGCGTAGGGCCGTTGGCGATTTCGATGACGAAGCCCAGGGGCGCGCCCGCGTACTGCGCCGGGGCCTTGGGGTCCGCCTGGTAGCTGCTGGAGTGCACCGCCTCCACGAAGTGGATGGTGGCGTCCTTCACCTGGAAGGTGCCGCCGGCGTTGCCGCCCATGAACTGCGCGTCCGGCAGGGCCATCAGCGTCACCAGTTCGAAGGAGCCGAACACCTTGGCCTGGGTCTTCTGGGCCAGGGCCTTGGCCTCGCCCACGTGGTCGAAGTGACCGTGGGAGACGAGGATGGCGTCCACCGCCTCCGGCCACGTCGCGCCCTGGGGCGCCTTGGGGTTGGTGAACCACGGGTCGATGGCGATGACCGCGCCGCCCGGCGTCTTCACCACGAACGCGGCGTGACCCCACCACGTCACCTCCGTCTTGCCCGCGGTCGCCGTGGCAGCGGCCTTGCCCGCCTTGGGGGCTGCCTTGGGGGCCGCCGGGGTCGTCGGCGTGCCCTGCGCGAACGCCGCGCCCGTGACACCCAGCACCGCGCCCACCACCACTGCCATCAGCTTGGTCCGCATCGTTGTCTGCTCCAGGAGGGAGGAAAGGGACGACATGTCGCCGTGCCGCCTTGAAGGCGCCGCACGGCCGGGGCGCCACATAGCACCCTCCAGGGAAGCAGGAAGGGGCTGGGATGTCCGGCCGCCCAGAATGCGCGCCGGGGGATTGCGGCCCCCGTGGCGGGAGCAGCGCGCTACGCTCGATTCCAGCGTGGACCATCGATTCCAAGTCAGCCTCCGCGGGGTCATCGACCTCCTGTCCCACCATCTGTACAGCTCGCCCGGGGTGTACGTGCGGGAGCTGCTCCAGAACGCCACGGACGCGCTGCGCGCCCGGCAGCAGTTGGAGCCCGGGGCCTCCGGTTCCGTGGGGCTGGAGCTGCGGGAGAAACAGGACGGCGGGCCGCCCACCCTGCTCTTCACCGATGAAGGCGTGGGGCTGACGGAGGAGGAGATCCACCGCTTCCTCGCGACCATCGGCGAGTCCTCCAAGCGCGAGGTGCTGGAGGCGCGCCGCAACGACTTCATCGGCCAGTTCGGCATCGGCCTGCTGTCGTGCTTCATGGTGTGCGACGAACTGCTGGTGGTGACGCGCTCGGCGAGGGGCGACGGCCGCACGCTGGAGTGGCGGGGCCGGCACGACGGCACCTATGACGTGCGCGTCTCCGAACACCCGCTGGACGCGCCCGGCACGCACGTCTACCTGGTCGCTCGCGAGGACATGGCGGAGTGGTTCACGCCGGAGCGGGTGCGGCAGCTCGCCCGCCACTACGGGGGCCTGTTGCCGTTTCCCGTGCGGCTCACCGTGAACGGCGCGACGGAGCAGCTCAACCCGGACGGTCCGCCCTGGCGCCGCCTGTACGAGACGGCGGGAGAGAAGCGGCGGGCGCTGCTCGCCTACGGGCGAGAGGTGTTCGGCACGGACTTCCTGGATGTGATTCCGCTGCGTTCGGCGGCGGGGGACGTGGACGGGGTGGCGTTCGTGCTGCCGGCGTCGCCGCACTTCAACGCCAAACAGAAGCACCGCGTGTACCTGAAGCACATGCTCCTGTCGGAGAGCGCGGAGAACCTGCTGCCGGAGTGGGCCTTCTTCGTGAAGTGCGTGGTGAACGGGAACGGCCTCAGGCCCACCGCGAGCCGCGAGTCCTTCTACGAGGACACGGTGCTGGCGCAGGCGCGCGAGGCACTGGGACAGTCGCTGCGCCAGTACCTGATGGACCTGGCGCGCGAGGAGCCCCGGGCGTTGCAGCGGCTGATTGCCCTGCACGGGTTGTCGGTGAAGGGGCTGGCGCTGGATGACGACGACTTCTACCGGCTGGTCATCGACTGGCTGCCCTTCGAGACGTCGCTGGGGATGATGACGTTGGCGGACTACCGGCGTTCGTGGCCGGTGGTGCGCTACACGCCGACGATGGATGGATTCCGGCAGGTGGCGCGGGTGGCGGCGGCACAGGGCCTGTGCGTGCTGAACGCGGCGTACACGCATGACACGGCGTTGCTGGAGAAGCTGCCGCACGTGGTGTCGGACGCGCAGGTGTCGGCCTTCTCGTCCGCGGACCTGCCGCAGACGTTCGAGGAGCTGACGCTGGACGAGCGCGAGGCCCTCTATCCGTTGCTGCGATTGGCCGAAGGGGTGCTGGCGCCGTTCCGCTGCGGGGTGGAGGTGAAGAAGTTCTTCCCGGCGGAGGTGCCCACGCTCTACAGCTCGGACGCGGAAGGGGCGTTCCGGCGGGACGCGGCGCGGGCGAAGGAGGAGTCGGACGACCTTTACGCGGGCGTGCTCGACGGGGTGATGGCGGGCGCGGGGGGCGGCGAGCAGGCGCAGTTGTGCCTCAACCTGCACAACCCGGTGGTGCGCAGGCTGGCGGCGGTGGAGAGCCGGGAGTTGCTGAAGCTGTCGGTGGAGATGCTCTACGTGCAGGCGCTGCTGTTGGGTCAGCACCCGCTGAACGCCCAGGAGATGGCGTTGTTGAACCACGGGCTCCTGGGGCTCATCGCGGCGCGGCTGGATGAAGGCGGGGGCTCATCGGGGCCGGGCTCGCGAGGGATGCACTGATGGGGGACTGGCGCCAGCAGGTGGAGGCGTTGCGCGAGCAAGCGGAAGGACTGCCCGAGGGTGACTCCAAGGTGCGCACGCTGGAGGAAGCGGTGCGGCTGGCGGACACGCACGGGGATGTGCCCCTGGGGTATGCGCTGCGTGATGCGCTCATCGACGCGGCGACCTTCGGAGGGTTCCCGGACAAGGCGCTGGTGGCGTTCGCATGGTGCCGGGGGCAGCAGAAGAAGGACCCGCAGCGGTTCGACCCGGAGGACATGCTCTGGAAGCAGAAGTGGGTGGTGGGCCGGCTGGACGAGTTCCCGCACATCAGCCGCAAGCAGATTTCGGACGCGCTGGATGACGTGGAGCAGAGCTTCGCGAAGCTGGACGCGGGGCAAAGGGCGGCGCTGAAGCTGCGCTACCAGATGGCGCGGGACATGGGCGACACGGCCGAGGCCGAGCGCCTGTGGGAAGCGTGGCTGGTGGCGCCCCGGGACCACCTGACGGACTGCCGTGTCTGTGAATTGGACGACGAGTTGGACCACCACGTGGACCGGGGTGAGTGGGAGCAGGCGGTCAAGAAGGCCAAGCCCATCCTGGACGGGCGTCAGTCCTGCGCGGAGATCCCGCACCTGACGCTGGGCACGCTGCTGTATCCGTTCTTCAAGTTGGAGCGGATGGAGGAAGCACGGGCCTGCCACGTGCGCGGTTACGCGATGGTGGCGAAGAACCGCGAGTTCCTGGCCACGGTGGGCGAACACCTGGAGTTCCTGGCGCTGACGGGCAACCTGTCACGCGGGCTGACGATGCTGGAGAAGCACCTGGGCTGGGCGCTGGAGCACTCCAGCCACCGCGACCGGTTCACCTTCTACGCGGCGGGGTCGTTCCTGCTGGGACAGGTGACGGCGGACGGTCGGGAAGAAGTGAGCCTGCGTCTGCCCAAGGCGTTCCCGCTGCACGCGGTGGACGGGGGCTATGCGACGCGGGCGCTGCGGGACTGGATGGAGACGCAGGCGCGAGACATCGCGGCACGGTTCGATGCGCGCAATGGGACGGCGCGGTTCACGGAGTTGCTGGCGCGCAATGAAGTGCTGGCGAAGGAAGCGCGGTTGTTTCCGTTGGATTGAGCTGAGTCCAGTAATGCGGAGGTGAGGACGCCGTGAAAGTGCCTTCCAGGCTGTTCCTTGCGACCTTGTGGCTCATGCTCTTCACGTCCTCCAGTCAGGCTGGAGAGGAGACCCTTCCACCTCCAGGTGACTGCACCAAGGACGTCTATCGGACCTTGAATCAAGCCACGGGTTTGGCTTGCAAGACTGAAGGAATGAGCTGCAATGAGGTCATGAATTGTCAGGAACTGACGGTCCGCTGGAACAGGTTCGCGAACTGCATCCAGGCTCGCAAGGTGCTGATGGACCGTTGTTTCCGTGGAGGCGACCTGGCACACAAGAGCGTCCTTGCGACCTATGAAAAGGGACAGGCCCGGTGCACGGAACTCATCGGCATCCGCTGTCGCCCCACCGAGCAATGCCGTTGAGAAGGCAGGCGGACCCATGAGCGAGCAAGAGACACCGCTCCGGCAGCAGATCGAGAATGCCTTTTCGAGTGTGCCCCGCCCCGATGACAACCACATCGCCTATGCGTCGGATGCATGGGAGACAACGGAACTCATCAGGGATTTCCGAGGCCTGCATTGGAAGGATGTTCCGGTGGAACAGATCCGCCAGCATGCGGCGCATCTGTCGCTGTTCAGTCCAGAAGCACTGCCCTATTACCTCCCGGCCTATCTCCTGGCCGCACTCACCGACCTCGACGTCCGCGACTTCCTTCTGTCCCAGTTGAGCATTCCGGCGGAATCACACCTGGACTTGCGGACCCACTTCCAGAATCGGTTTGGCACGCTTTCCCCCGAGCAGAGGAATGCGGTTCAAACCTTCTTGCGGAGGATGCGAGACGAAGCGTCAGGTCCGATTGAACAGCGGCATTGGGCCCAGGCTCTGGCCAACTATTGGGACATCTTCTGAGATCAGGGTGATTTGGGCCCTGCGCCAAAGGTCTCCTCACGCTTGAGCCCCTGTGCCCTGATGGCCTTGAGATAGGCCATGGACCTCATCTCCGGGCACCGCAGGACGGCCTCCTGGAACACCTGCGGCGGCGCGTATTCGTGGGCATCGATGTAGTGAGCGATCATCGTCGGGGCGACGAAGACGCGTTCCAGGGCTGGGACGAAGACGTTCGCCGCTCCAATGGAGACCGTCAGGCCCTGATACGTGACGGGCCCGGGCCCTCCCGTGAACCGACAAAGCGGGCACGGATGACGCCCCGCGAGGACGGCCGGCTGCCAGGGCTGCATGCACAGCCTGATGAGAGCCGCGAAGAAGTCCTCTCCGACAGCCCCCTTCGTGAAGACATGCTCGCTTTCGAGCCATCCGACCGCGAGCAGCGACGCCTCCCAGCGGCCAAAGTACGAGCACGGAGCGAGATCCTGGAAGTACGCCATGTCGAGCCCCACTCCGGCGGAACGGTGCTCCGTCAGCGCTTCAGCTTCGAGAACGGGTTGTTGAACGGCTCCGGCTTCTTCTGCGCCGGAGCCTGGTTCCCCTGTGCCGGAGGCCGCGGCCCACCGCCCTGCGGCCGTGAAGGCCCACCGCTCGGGCGCTCCGTCATCCGCCCCTGCCCCGTGGCCCCGCCCACCGCGGGCTTCCCGGACGCCTGCGGCGCCCCGCCCTCCTGCAACGCCTTCACGGACAACGCCAGACGCTTGCGCGCCAGGTCCACGGTCAGCACCTTCACCGTCAGCCGGTCGCCCACCTTCGCCGCCTCCGACGCGTCCTTGATGAAGCGCGTGGACAGCTGCGACACATGCACCAGTCCGTCCTGATGCACGCCCACGTCCACGAACGCGCCAAACGCCGTCACGTTCGTCACCGTGCCCTGCAACACCATCCCCTCCTTCACGTCCTCCAGCGAGCGCAGGTCATCCCGCGTCGCATGCGCCGTGAAGTCACCGCGCGGGTCGCGGCTCGGCTTCTCCAGCTCCGCCAGGATGTCCTTCAGCGTCAGCTCTCCCAGCTCCGGCCCCAGGTAGCGCTTCGCTTCAATCTTGCGCACCAGCGTCGCGTTGCCCACCAGCGAGGCCACGTCCACGCCCAGGTCCTTCGCCATCCGCTCCACCACGGAGTAGCGCTCCGGGTGCACCGCGCTCGAATCCAGCGGCTCCGGCCCGCGCACGCGCAGGAAGCCCGCCGCCTGCTCGAACGTCTTCGGTCCCAGGCCACTCACCTTCAGCAGCTCCCGCCGCGTGGTGAAGCGCCCCTTCGCCGACCGGTGCGCCACCAGCTTCTTCGCCAGCGACGGCCCCACGCCGGACACGTGCTCCAACAACTGCGGTGACGCGGTGTTCACATCCACGCCCACCGCGTTCACGCACGAGTCCACCACCTCGCCCAGCTTCTTCTTGAGCAGGCCCTGGTCCACGTCGTGCTGGTACTGCCCCACGCCAATGCTCTTCGGGTCGATCTTCACCAGCTCCGCCAGCGGATCCTGCAACCGCCGGCCAATCGACACCGCCCCGCGCAGCGTCACGTCCAGCTCCGGGAACTCCTCTCGCGCCACCTCCGACGCGGAGTAGATGGACGCGCCCTGCTCGCTCACCGACACCACCGGAATCTGGAGGCCCAGCGCCTTGAGCGTATCCCGCGTGAAGATTTCGGCCTCCCGGCTGCCCGTGCCGTTGCCCACGGCGATGAGTTCCGGCTTGTGCTTGCGCACCACCGCCTCCAACAACTTCGCCGCCCGCGCCCGCTCGTCCGCGCTGCGCTCCGAGTACAGCGTCGTCGTCTCCACCACCGTCCCCGTCACGTCCATCATCGCCAGCTTGATGCCCGTGCGAAGTCCCGGGTCCAACGCCAGCACCGCACGAGCCCCAGCAGGAGCCGTCAGCAGCAGGTGCCGCAGGTTCTCACCGAAGACACCGATGGCGCCCTTGTCCGCGCGCTCCTTCAACTCCGTGCGCAGCTCCGACTCCAGCGACGGCCCCATCAGCCGCTCCCACCCGTCCTCCACCGCCGCGCGCAGCTCCCCCGCGAACAGCGACTGCGGCCGGGTCACCACGCGCCCGGAGAAGAGCCCCTTCACCTCGTCGTCCGGCAGGCCGAGCTTCACCTTCAGCACGCCCTCCTCCTCCCCGCGCAACAACGCCAGCACGCGGTGGGACGGGGCCTGGGACAGTGGCTCCTCGTGGCCGTAGTAGTTCTCGAACTTGGTCGTCTCGCCCTTCTTCGCCGGCACCACGTCCGAGCGCAGCGAGCCCCGCCGGGTGCACAGGTCACGAGCCTCGCGGCGCAGCTTCGCGTCCTCCGCCACCCGCTCGGCGCAGATGTCGCGCGCGCCCGCCAGCGCGGCGGCCACGTCCGCGACGCCCTTCTCCGTGTCCACGTAGGGCTTCACGCGCGCGTCCACGTTCTCCCCGCGCTGCCCCTCCTGCTTCCACACGAGGTCCGCCAGCGGCTCCAGCCCCTTCTCCCGGGCGATGGCCGCGCGGGTGCGGCGCTTGGGCTTGTAGGGCAGGTACAGGTCCTCCAGCTCCGCGCGCGTGCGCGCCGCCTGGAGCGCCTTCGACAGCTCCGGCGTCAGCTTCCCCTGCTCCTCGATGCTGCGCAGGATGGTGTCGCGCCGCCCATCCAGCTCCGCGCGCTCCGAGGAGCGGTCGAGGATGGCCTGGATTTGAACCTCATCCAGGCCCCCCGTGACCTCCTTGCGGTAGCGCGCGATGAAGGGGACCGTGCCCCCCTCCTCGTGCAACGCGAGGGTCCGGTCCACCTGCTCCGGCTTGATGCCCAGTTCCTGGGCCAACGCGGCGGCATAGACGTGCATGGGCCCGTCTATACCCCGGTCCGCCCGCGCCTCCCAGTGGCGCGCCGCGCTCTACCGCCGGACGAGTCGGATGGCGTCCAATGCGACGTTGTAACCCGTACTCGCCGCGTTCTTCCCCACCACCGTGAAGGTGAACAGCTTGGGCTCCAGGTCGGTGAACGTCACCGTCCCCAGCTCCACCTCCGCGTACGCCGTGCCGCTGGAGTACTCGTCCCGCGTCCCGCCCACCGCCACGCCCCCCACGTCCAGTTGGTACTGCCCGCGCCCGTTGTTGCGCTTGGTGAGCACCCGCACCGCGAACGTCCCCACCGTGCGCGGCATGAGCGTGTACGTCACCTTCGCGCCCACGCCGTTCGTGTTGTGGTAGCGGATGCCACCCATCTCCGCGCCCGTCTCCACGTTCGTGGATGACGTGTCCGGAGTGCTCGTCGGCTTCAGGTTCTCCGCCTGGTACACCAGCGCCCGAGCGTCGTGCTCCACCGCGCGCCCCAGGCGCTTCTGCGTCTGGTCCACGTAGAGCGACTGCGGCACCAGTTCATTCCCGGACGTCGCCACCTCCGCCAGGTCCGCGGGCGCCGTCTTCGTCGTCACCGCTACATCCACGGTCGTCGCGCTGCCGCGCATGCCAATCACGTAGCCCTGCCCGTACTGATGCGAGCGCACAATGCTGGAGCCCCCGTAGGCCGGAGGCTTCGCCCCATTGGTGTTCCAGAACACGCTCTGGGTCGTGGTGACGCCGTGGCTGACGGTGCCGTAGGGCGTCCGGTCCGCGGCCTCGAAGCGCTCCAGGTAGAGCGTCGTGTTGTCCACCAGGTTCGCCGCGCTCAGGTGCATGTGGAAGTCAGACACCTTGTCCCCGTTGGACGCGCGGTTGTTGAACAGCACGTTGCCGGTGGTGTGCATGGAGCGGAAGTCGAAGTTGTGCCGCCCGCCGTACGCCACGCTGTCCTTGAAGAGGCTGTCACTGCTCCGAATCGAGTACAGGTACCCGTTTCCGCCACCGCCCATGTACTGGGGCTTCTCCATCTGGCTCGAATCCACGGTGATGTTGCGCGAGTAATCCAGGTCGATGCCGTTGGACAGCAGGTGCACGTCCCGCGTGTTGGACGGCGGCCGGTAGGAACTGACGCCGCGGATCCACCCGTCCATCACGTGGTTCATCCGCACCACCACCGCGTCGTGCATCGCGTATGCGCCCGTGCCCGGCACGCTGTAGTCCTCCTCGCCCGTGCCCGGCGTGGGGTTCTCCCGCATGCCGATGGACAGGTGTTCGATGCCCACCTCCGTCAGGTGCGCGGCAATGCCATACACGCGCGCCGCGTCGCGCATCAGCAGGCCCTGGCGCAACGGGATGTCCAGCGTCAGCGTCCGCGTGGCCGCGTCCACCGCCACCACCCGCCGGTAGAAGGACGGCCCCGGCAGCGACGTCCACGTGGTGCCCATGTTGAGCTCCGCGCTGCGCTCCGCCGTCAGGTCCGCCCGCACCACCACCCACGTGCCCACGGGATAGTTGGCCACGCTCGCCACCTGGATGCGCGTCGCCAGATTGGCCGCGTCCTGCGTGAGCGCCACCGACGCCGTCGCCGCGGACGTCCAGGACACCGACGACTCGCGCGGGCCCACCATGATGACCTTCTTGAGGCGCATGTCCGTCGCCGCGTTGTAGAGGAACGTCGCCGTCGCGCCCTGCCCGCGCAGCACCACGTTGCTCTTGCCGATGTACAGCGCGTACGCCTTGCCCGCCGGAGGCGCCACCTGGTACGTGCCCCGGGGCAGGTACACCACCCCGCCGCCCGCCACCGCCCCCGCGTCGTTGAGCGCCTGTTGCAACACCGCCGTCACGTCCGACGCGCCCGTGTTGTCCGCGAAGTACGGCGCCTGCGTCACGTCCAGCACCCGGTCCATCCGCACCGGAGGCTCCGCCTGTCGCTGCCGGTAGCCCGCGTAGGAGAAGTCATGCAGGAACTGCGACGCGTTGCCCGGCCGCGTGTACCCCGGCTGCCACGTCTCCGGATACAGCACGCTGCGCCACGGCGCCGCCTCCGCTCCTCCCGGCGTCCCCACCGCCAGCATCCACCCCAGCCCCGCCCCCAGAAGCCCCTGCAATCCCTTGCGTGCGCCCACGATGCGTTCCTTCCCGGCCCTGTTCCATCCCAGGGAGTCGTTTCCACGCAAAACAGCACAAAGCTGTAAAAACGAAAAGCCCAACTGAAACACAAAGGGGCCGCGCGGGGAGTGTCCCCACGCGGCCCCGGACAGGCCTCGGGTGTTTCACGCGCGCGTCAGAGCAGCGGCAGCGCCATCACCAGTTCCTGCTGCACGGGCTGCTGCGCGACGTTGACGGGGCGGCAATCCGAGCGGGGCGCCGACGTCCCCCCATCCGTCTGGGTGGGCAGCGCCATCGCGGACACGCAGAGCTGGTATTCGCCCGGGTTCACGCCTTCGAAGCGCGCGGGCTGCGCCATGGACAGGGCCTGGACCTGCGCGGGCTGGCTTGCGCCCTGGAGCTTCTCGATGAGGAGCACGCGGGCCTCCTGGGCGCGCGTACCCTCCGCGGCCTGGGCGCGCACCAGCACCGTCACGCCGCCCTCGGGAATCGTCAGGTCCACGCGCGCCGTCTGCTTCGCCTGGATGTTCGCCGTCGTGCGCTGCACCTGCTGGCCGCCACCCGACTCCGTCACCGCCAGCACCGAGTACGTCGCTGGCGCCAGGTTGTCGAAGTGGAAGGTGCCATCCGTGCCCGTCGTCCCGCTGACGCCGCCCGCGGGGGCCGCCGGGTTGGTGACGATGACGAGCGCGCCGCTCACCGGCTGGTTGCCCTTGAGCACCGTGCCGTCCAACTGCCCCGTCGCGGACAGCCGCAGGTCCATCTTCTGATCCGCCACGCCAGCCAGGAGCTGCGTGAACTCCGACCGCCCCTCCTGGAAGTGCTCCGCCGACAACTGGAGCGGTGAGATGGGGAGCCCCTCGAACACGTAGCCGCCATCCGGCCCCGTCCGCGCCTGCTGGAGTCCGTACTCCAGCGCCGCCGCCGAGCCCACCACCACCCCCACGCCCTTCACAGGCTGCGACACGGTGACCGTCGCGTCGGCCACCGGCGCGCCCGATGCGTTCACGACGCGGCCCTGGAGCTGCCTTCCTCGCTGCACGACCACATCCCCCAGCGACGTCTCCTGCCCTTCCTGGATGCGGACACCCGGCACCGTCTTGTTCATGAAGCCCTTGCCGGTGATGTACAGCGTGTGTTCGCCCGCCGGGACGCCTCGCAGGTGGAAGCGCCCGTCCCCGCCACCGTTGGGCGCCGCGCCCGCGCCGCGCACCACCACGGAGAAGTCCGTGGGCGGCACCTGGTCCTCCCGGACGACCCGACCCGTGAGCGTGCCTCCCAGGCTCATCTTCAACACCGGCTCCATGCCGCCCGTCTCCGCCTGCACCGGCGGCGTCAGCCATGGCAATCGCTGCTGGAGCGTGGTGCCCGGCGGCGCGGCGCGAAGCAGGTAGGTGCCGGGCAAGAGGCCCCGGAACTCGAAGCGTCCGCCTGGATCCGCAGTGGTGATGAGCTGCCCGCGCAGCGTCTGCTCCGACCGGCCGCGCATCCGAGCCCCCGTCAGCTCCGCCGACACCACGGCCTCGCCCACCGGCTGACCGATGGAGGACTCCACGCGCCCCCGCAGCACCTCCGCCGCGGACAGCACCAGCACCACGGGCGCCTCACGCACCGCCTCCTGGGACAGGTCCACGAACTGCGTGCCGGACGTGGCGCGCTCGTGCTTCGCCACCACCGCCACGCGGCGCTGCGGCAGGCCCTCCATCTCGAACGCGCCGCGCGCATCCGCCGTGGTCTGCCGGGCCAGCGTCCGCCGCGCGCCCTCATCCAGCGCCACCCGCACCACCGCGTAGGGCACCGGCGCCCCGCGCGCATCCTCCACACGGCCACCGAAGCGCGCCGCGTCCGGCACGGTGATGGTGATGCCAGACTGCTCACTCATGCCATCCAGGCGCACGGTCGCGGACGTGCCCGGCGCGACGCGCGGCCCGGAGGCCGTGAACTGGTAGGGCCCCGCGCCCAGGTGCTCGAAGCGCCACGCGCCCCGGGCATCCGTCTCCACGCCATCCCCGCGTGCGTCCGTCAGCGACAGCAGCGTGTTCGTCGTCTCCGGCACCGGCATCACGACGACGCCCGACACCGGCTTGCCCCTCGCATCCACCACCGTGCCGGAGGCCGCCGCGCCACCCCGCAGCGTCACCGTCACCTTCTGGGCCACTTCCACCGCGTCCACCACCTGCGTGACCTGCCACGACGGCGCGAAGCCCCGGGCGGACACCTTGAGGACGTGGCGTCCCACCGGCAGGCCCTGCAACAACGCGCGGCCCTGCGCATCCGTGGTGCCCAGGACGGTCTGCTGCGAGCGCAGCTCCACGGCCGCGCCCGGCACGCCCCGGGCCTCCGCGCCCTCCACCACCGTCACCTCCAGCGACGCCGCGGGCCGCAGGTGCAGCACCAGGGGCTGCGTCTCGTCGTTCAGCCACAGGCCCACCGGGCCCGCCAGCAGCGAGCCGTGCCGGGCGACGACCTGATACGCGCGGGGCGACAGGCCCGTGATGTCGAACGTGCCGTCCTTCCCGGTGCGCACCGAGTGCGGCGGGCTCGTGTCCAGCACCACCGTGGCCCCCTCCACCGGGAGCTCCTCCGGGTCCAACACCAGGCCCTGCACGTGGAAGCCGCCCGGACGGTCCTCGTCCGGCACCAGGGGCAGCGCCGACAACTCAGTGAGGCCCGCGCCCCGAGCGGAGACATTCGAGGAACGGACCGCGAGCGGCGTGGCCGAGGCTTCCTCACGCGCGGCGACGACCGTCGGGCCCGCGTTCGGCTCGCGCAGCGCGAACCAGAGGAGGAGGCCCGACACCAGCGCTCCCAGCACCCACGGAACCCAACGCCTCATGGCCCTGTCCTCAAGGAAATGGAAAAGGAGGGGCCGCGGTCAAAGGCACCGCGGCCCCGGTTGTCACATGACGACCCAGCAGACGAACGTCGCCGCGACTAGCGGTCGAACGTCGCGTCGCTCAGCACGGGGCCCGCGCTCGCCGAAGCGTTCGCGGCCGCGCCGTAGATCTCCACCCAGTAGAACTCGTCGTCGCCGATGACGATGATGATGACGTCCGTGGCGTTGGTCGTCGGGCCGTTGTAGTCCGTGCCCTTGGCGGCGGAGGCCGGCACGGAGTACGAGGAGGCAGCCAGACCCGCGACGAGACCGAACAGCGCAAGCAGCTTCTTCATGGGGGCAATCCTAGCGTTGGGGGTTTGAACAGCCCTGACGCTCGGCTCCGGGGCCCCAGAGCTTCACGCCAGTATCCACCCTGCCCTATGCGACGGGAGGGTGAGATCCTGTGGACGGCTCCGCCAGGGCTTCGACAGCCACCGGGGCGGAGGGGGACGACGAACGGGGAAGGAAACGCTGGCGCAGACGCGTCAGGAAACGGCCGATGGCGCGGTACTCGTCATCGCCCATCAGCGCCAGGTCCACGGACGTCATGAACAGCGAGAAGGTGACCAGCCCGAGCACCAGCGCGATGCCCACGTGGAACGTGAAGCCCATCACCACCGCCAGCCGGCGGCTGTAGGGATTGAGGAAGAGCAGGAACGGGAACGCGACCTGGAAGGCCACCGTGCAGTACGACAACGCCGTCACCACGAAGGCGTCGCGGTAGATCCACTCCGTCACGCCCGGAATCACGAACTGCCCGCTGCGAAACGCGTAGTACAGGGCCGTGCCGTCCTGCCACACGCCGCCCTGCACCTTGTAGAGCCCCGCAAGCCCATACACGAGGCTGATCTGCACCGCGAACGCCACCATCGCGGTGTTGTGGAACATCGCGCCCACCTTCGCCCAAGGCCCCGGCTCCACGCCCTCCGGCGCGGCAGGCCCCTTCGCGCGCCGCTCCGCGTCCAGGGAGAAGTGCGCGCTGACGTCCGCGAAGCACGCGTACACCAGGATGAGGTGGATGATGTTGTCCCCGCCGTCCCAGATGCCCGGGAAGCGCTGGTGCAGCGACCACAGGAACACCCACTGGAAGGGCGTCAGCCAGCGCGCCCGCCAACCCACCATCCACAGCACCGCCACCAGGATGCCCAGGTGGTAGCAGACCTCGAAGAAGAGCGGTGACGCGCTCCAGGCGTAGACGGAGAAGTTGCGCGTGTGCGCCATCTCCGCGACGAACGTCTCATATGGCCACAGCCCGGACGGCCCGAACAGGTAGCGCCGCTGGGAGTAGTTGATGAGGTACTCGATGAGCACCGCCGCGCCCGCGACCAGGCGGAAGAGGCTCGCGCCCATCAGGTAGCGCGGCTGGGATTGCCAGGCGGTGAAGGCCGCCCAGGCGCCCGCCAGGGTGGACGGAGGCCCCGACGAAGCAGCAGTAGCGTCGCTCATCGCGCCTCCACGGCTTCAACGGGCTGCCAGGACAACTCCATCCACGTGGTGTCACCCGGCGCGTCGGCGTTCATGCGCTGGGAGAAGGGAGGCGCCTTGATGGTCGCCAACCGCACCCGCACCTCCCGGGTGCGCAGTTGGGGATACAACGACAGGCACGCCGAGGACGCCACGCGCCCCAACAGCCGCCGCCCCTGCTGCTTGCGCTGCTGGCGCTTGCCCTCCGCCGCCGCCACCGCCTGACGGTAGGCGTCCGTGTCCTCGGGCTTCTCCAACAGCCGGGTGGTGATTTCGTCGTCGCTCGCCGTGAGCTGGCTCAACCCCGCCACCTGCGCGCGCTCCAGCCGGTCCGCGGGCGTCAGGCGATAGCGCTGTTTCAAATCCAGCAGCGGCGATGTGAGGTTCACCCAGGGCTCCTCTCTTGAAACACCCGCCGCGTCCTCGCCCCGGCACGCCACGAACACATGCCGCGTCTTGGCTTCCACGTTGGGCGCGAACAGCGTCCAGCGCTGATGGAAGAAAGGCTGCATGTAGCGGTCCACCACGCCAAGGACAGACACCTTCACCGGGTTGATGGGCGTCAGGAACGCCAGCGTGAAGGCGAAGTGGATTCCCAGACCGAACAACAGCACTGCGGGCAGCACCTTCTGGAGTGCCTGACCTAATTGCTGGAATTTCATGATTGCCCGGAGACCACGGGAGGTCTTACAGAACGAATCAAGCGGGAGCGTCGTGAATCTCAGTAACACGCACTAAAACTTTGCGTCAATATGGCCGCCCCATTTCACCTTGATTGAAACGGATTGCCCCCCGCTGGCGTCTGGCTGGACCCGCTTGTGACATCAAGGGTTACAAAAGCAGCGGGGCCGCGTGGGGGAGTGTCCCCACGCGGCCCCGAAAGGCCCTACGGTGCTTCAGCCGGCCCGTCTCAGGCGGGCTGGATGTCGTTGTTCTTCACGCGGAAGGTGTGTGAGGCGAACTTCGCCTCCAGCTCGCTGCCGTCGCGCTTGGAGTAGTCCTTGGCCACTTCCGTCGCGGGGATGAGGTGGAAGGTGGCGAGCGTCTCATCCGCCTTCACCTCCACCACCACGAAGCCGTGCGAGTCCGCGTCCGCGAAGCGCAGGCCGGCATTGGAGTCCTTGAGCGTCTTCTCCATGTTGGTGACGGCGTACCCGTACACGGGCGCGCCCGGGGCGTAGCCCGCGCCCAGCAGGGCCAGGCCCGCCAGCTCCTTGATGGAGCCGGAGGTGATGCCCGGCGCCGTCAGCGTGGGCACGCCCTCCTCCACCGACGCGAACGACGCGTGGATGTCGCCGGAGAGGAACAGCGCGTTGGTCACGCCCTGGGCCTTGAGCGTGTTGAGCATGACCTTCTTCTTCGTGGGGAAGCCGTCCCACTGGTCCACGCTGAAGTAGAAGCGCTGGCGCAGCGTCGGGTCGTAGATGTCCGACTTGGCGCGCAAGTCCCAGATGAGCGCCGACAGCGACGTGGAGCTCACCACCATCTTCCAGGTGTTGGTCGCCTTGGAGAGCGTCTCGTTGAACCACGCCTGCTGGTCCGGCCCGAACACGTCCTCGCTCGCGCCCGCGGACAACTGGTACTTCACCGCCGCGAACAGGTCGAAGGTGTCCTTCACCACCACGTAGCGCGAGCCCTGGATGTTGAAGAGCGCGCTCTTGCCCATGTGCGCGTACGCCAGGCCCCGGGGCTTGTCCGCCGCGGCGATTTGCAGCGCGGCGAAGCCCGCCGCCTTGAACACCTGGTTCACGTAGAAGAGCGCCACCGGGCCCTTCACCCAGAGGCCCGCCTTCTGCGCGGCCTCCGCGTCCGTCAGGCCCGCCGCCTTCGCCTGGCTCAGGTACGCGCCCTGGAGCACCTGCTTGTGCTGCGCATAGGCCGCGTCGTCGATGTTCACGTACGCGAACGTGTCCGCCTGGAAGACCTGCTTCACCGCGTCCGGCTGGCCCGCCAGCGCCGCGCCCAGGAGCGTCGCGTCCAGCGCCACCGCGCCGGGGTACGCGTCCTCCGGGATGAGGTGGTCCGGACGGTAGCTGCGGTAGTCCGTCACCAGCAGCTTCAGGTGCCGGCCGTATTCGAAGTCACGGTAGATGCGCGTGTTGGGGAAGCGCGGCTCGTTGTCCACGTTGACGGCGCCCTCGGCCGTCTGCGCGGTGTCCAGCGGGATGAACTCCAGGAACGCCTGCTCGGCGTTGTGCTTGCGGTCCAGCTGCGTCTCGTCCCGCTTGCCGTCCTCGTACGTCGCCACGTCCCTCCAGCAGTCGTCGGAGAACTCGTGGTCGTCCCAGGTGATGATGAACGGGTAGCGCTCGTGCACCGCCTGCAGCTGCCGGTCCGTGCGCACCGTCTTGTACAGGTCCCGGTAGTTGGACAGCGAGTTGGCCGCCAGGAACGCGGTGACGCCCGTGCCCTGCGCCAGCGCGGCCTGGGGCTCGCTGAAGCGCACGGTGCGGCCGCCGCCAGAGGACTGGAAGGACGTGTCGCCCGTGGTCTCGTAGACGTAGTCCCCGAGGAACACGATGAAGTCCAGGTCCTGATCCAACTGCAACAGTCGCTGCCACGCGTTGTAGTAGCGGCCAATGAAGTCCTGGCAGCTGGCGAAGGCGAACTTCACCGGCACGTCGTCACCCGCCGCGGGCGCGGTGCGCGTGCGCCCGACGCGCGTGGTGTTCTTCTGGCCGTCCTGCTCGTAGGAGAAGCGGTAGTAGTACGTCGTGCGCGACGACAGGCCCGTCACCTTCACCTTCACCGCGTGGTCGTGCGCCGCCAGCGCCGTCAGGTCCTTCTTGTCCAGCACCAGCGAGGAGAAGTCCTCCGTCGTGGAGACCTCCAGCCGCAGGGTCAGGTCCTGAGCGGCGCGCGCGGTGTCCTCCACGCGCACCCACAACACCACGCTGTCCGGACGCGGATCTCCCGACGCCAGCGATTGCGGGAAGTAGGGCGAGCCATCCGACGTGGCCGTCGTCTCATCGTCGGAGCATCCAAAGGTCGTCGTCGCCGCGACGGCAACCACGGCTTGCAGGAACGTGCGGCGTTTGAAGGGGTTGAACAAGGCGGTGGACTCCAGCGGGAATCGGGTGAAGGGGTGTTTCCCGGCCGACGAAGTCTAGAGGCGCTTCCCCCTCCACACGAAACATCCCCGCGACACACCCGCATGACCTTCCGCGTCACGCGGCCGTCACCCGCCTGCCCGTCCCCCCACACTCCCTGAAAGGGAAAGGGGCCGACCGCCATCGCTGGCGGTCGACCCCTTCCTTCCCTTCAGGCCCGCGCGCGCCGCTCCCCCCGGAGGAACGCGCACGGACTGTCTTTGGACGCGGCTACTTCACGGCCTTCACGCGGGGACGCTTCTCCCCTTCCGCGGGCTCCGCGGGGGCTTCCGCCGCGGGGGCGCCAGCGGCCGCCTTGCCGATGCCGTACTTCTCCAGCACCAGGGCTTCAATCTCCTTCTGGGTTTCCGGGTGCTCGCGCAGGTACTCCTTCGCGTTCTCCCGGCCCTGGCCGATGCGCTCTCCCTTGAAGGAGAACCAACTGCCGCTCTTCTCCACGATGTTGTCGTTGGAGGCGAGGTCGATGAGGTCGCCCTCACGGGAGATGCCCGTGCCGTACATGATGTCGAACTCGACTTCCTTGAACGGGGGCGCGACCTTGTTCTTCACGACCTTCACGCGGGTGCGGCTGCCCACCACGTTGTCGCCGTTCTTGATGGCGCCCACGCGGCGGATGTCCATGCGCTGCGACGCGTAGAACTTCAGCGCGTTGCCGCCCGTCGTCGTCTCCGGGTTGCCGAACATCACGCCAATCTTCATGCGGATCTGGTTGATGAAGATGACGCACGTCTGGCTCTTGGAGATGGTGCCCGTGAGCTTGCGCAGCGCCTGGCTCATGAGGCGCGCCTGCACGCCCATGTGCGCATCTCCCATCTCACCCTCGAGCTCCGCCTTGGGAACGAGCGCGGCCACCGAGTCCACCACCAGCACGTCGATGGCGCCCGAGCGCACCAGCATCTCCGCGATCTCCAGGCCCTGCTCGCCGGTGTCCGGCTGGGACAGGAGCAGGTCGTCGGTGCGCACGCCCAGCTTGCGCGCGTAGCCCACGTCCATCGCGTGCTCCGCGTCGATGTAGCCGCACACGCCGCCGCGCTTCTGCGCCTCCGCGACGATGTGGAGCGACAGCGTCGTCTTGCCGGAGGACTCCGGCCCGAAGATTTCGATGATGCGCCCGCGCGGCACGCCGCCCACGCCCAGCGCGATGTCGAGCGAGATGGACCCCGTCGAAATGGCCTGGATGTCCTTCATCATCGGCTCGTCGTTGCCGAGCCGCATGATGGAACCCTTGCCGAACTGACGCTCCACCGCCGCCAGCGCCAGCTCGATCGCCTTTTCCTTCTCCTGATTCACGGCCATTTCTCGTCGCTCCTTGGAAGAGTGGGCCACCCCGGCCCACCTGAACGCGCTTTTAGTACGCGATGGGTAGACCCTAGTCCACCCCTCTGACATCCGTTTTGGGTTCTGCCGGTCAGCTCTTGCGCAGGGCGGCCAGGAAGGCGGCCACCAGACCGCCCAGCCCCGCCACCCAACCGGCCGGGACGTCCGGCACCAGCAACATCCACAACCCCACCCCAGACACGACCGTCAGCAGCGCCAGGGCCCCGCGATACAGGGGAGAACCCACCGTGGCAACCGTCAGCAGCGTCAGGGACAGGAGGCTCAGGAGCCCCTGGAGGATGAGCAGCCCGCCAGGCTCGACCAGCCCCGTCACGGTGAGCAGCACCTGGGCCGCCAGCGCCCCCAGGCCCACCGCGAGCGCCGGGAACGGCCCGCCCCGGGGCGGCGACAGTTGGGTCCCCAGCACAGGGGTGGCCTTCAGGTGGTCCAGGTCCTCCGGGCGCACCTCCAGGGCGTAGGGGAAGCCCAGCGCCAGCAGCGACTCCACCGTCGCGGCGCGGCAGGTGCGCCCGTCCGCGTCCACCAGCCCCTCCAGATTGCCGCCCTCCAGCAGCCGGTGGAAGGCATCCGCCTCCGCCCGTCCCGCCCCCTCCGCGACCACGTCCGCCAGCAATCCGTTGAAATCCGATGCCAGCCGCAGCCGCTCCTCCCCCGAGGCCCGCCGGGCCTGCTGCGCCAGGAGGAGCATGGGCAGCGGAGAGTCCGAGGGCGGGGTGGGCGAGCCGGACTGCGCCGGGGGCTCCCAGGCCGCCAGGTCCGACGGAGCTCCGTCCTCGCCCTCGAAAGGGGCGTCGGATGTGCGCGGACGTGGGCGGGAAGCATCGGTCACGGTGGCGAAACTGTAACCGGGGCGCCCCTCGGGGTTCAAAGTGGGAGGTGCCCGCAACTTCCTCCGGGCAACGGGGTTGATGCCTCACGGATGGATTCGGACCCGGACACGCAGGCGATGCTGAAGGTGGCGGCGGGCGACAAACAGGCCTTCGCCTGGCTCTTCGACCGACACCACGCGAGCGTGGCGCGCTTCGCGTTCCGCTTCGTGGGGGACCCGGCGAGAGCGGAGGAGCTCACGCAGGACATCTTCGTGAAGCTCTACCGCCACGCGCGCTCCTACAAGCCGACGGCGAAGTTCAAGACGTTCCTCTTCCGGGTGGCCACCAACCACTGCCTCAACGAGATGCGGCGCGGGGAGTACCGGGTGGCGCGCCTTGCGTCGGAGGCCCCGGACGCGGAAGACGCGGGAGCGGTGGAGATGCCAGGGCCCGAAGGAGACCGGCCCGACCAGGCGTTGAGCGGCCGGGAGTTGGAAGCGGCGGTGGGCGTGGCCCTGGGTGATTTGAGCGACCGCGAGCGCGCGGCCTTCACCATGTGCCGCTTCGAGGGCATGGCGTACCGGGACATCGCTGAAGCGCTGGAGGCGAGCGAGGCCGCCGTGAAGAGTCTCATCCACCGCGCCACCCTGGCGGTGGCGCGCAGGATTGAAGCGTTGCAGGCGGGCACCGTGCCCGCGAGGAGTCGGGCATGAGCTGCACCCATGAAGAAGACCTGACGGCCTATATCGACGGGGAGCTGCCGCCCCCGCACCGCGCCCGGATGGAGGCCCACCTGGGCACCTGCGCGGAGTGCCAGCAGACGGAGCGGCTCCTGCGCGTCACCGTGGCGAGGATGGCGGAGCTGCCCGCCTTCACGCCGTCCCCCTCCTCGCGCCGCGAGGTGCTGGCGCGGCTGGACGCGCTGCCGCCCACGTGGCGGGAGCGGATGGCGTCGCTGTTGCGGCCGGGCGTGCTGGTGCCTTCCGCGGGCGTGGCCGCGACCGCGGTGCTGGCGCTGCTCGTCGCGGGACGCGCCAGCGTGGACGGCGCGGCGCTGGAAGAGCTGGACGCGGGCGCGCTGGAAGTGGCGACGAACCTGGAGCTGGTCGAGGACTACGAAGTGCTGGGACTCGACAGCTCCGACGACCTGGAGGTCGTCGAGAACCTCCACGAACTGGGGATGCCGTGATGCTGGGAAGAACGACCCTGACGGCCCTCGCCGTGGGACTGACGCTGGCCCTCCTGCCGGTCGCGTCCGCCCGCGCGGCGAACGCCCCCACGCCCACCGCGGCCGAGCGCTTCGAGAAGCTCCCTCCGGAGCAGAAGGAGGCGCTGCGCGCGAAGCTGCGCGAGTTCAAGGCGATGCCGCCCCAGGAGCAGGCGCGCGTGCGCGAGAACCTCCAGCGCTGGCGGCAGCTTCCTCCCGAGGAGCGGGAGCGGCTGCGCACCAACCTGCGCGACTTCCAGCGCTTGTCGCCCCAGGAGCGCAAGGCCGTGCGCGAGCAGGTGCGCGACCTCAAGGGCCTGTCCACGGAGCGCCGCGCGGAGCTGCGCCAGCGGATGCGCGCCTACCTGAAGGAACACCCCGAGCGCCGCGAGCAGATGATGGAGAACATGCGCCGCTGGCGGCAGATGTCCGCCGAGCAGCGTCAGGAGGCACGCGAGCGGCTGCGCGAAAGGCGGCGCAAGTGAGCCCCGCCCCGTCATGGCTGCTGCTGTTCACGCTCGCGTTCGCCCTGCCCGCCGCGGCCCAGCAGGCCCCTTCGCCGGGTGAAGCACCGGAGCGCCCCGCCCCCATCGCGCCGGTGCATCCGGAGGCGCGCCCCGTCCCCACCGACGTCCGCCGCCAGGAGTCCGCGCTCACCGACGAGGACCGCGAGGTGGTGGAGAACCTGGAGCTGCTCGAATCGCTGGACGCGGCGGCGGACCTGGAAGTGCTGCTGGAGCTGTCGGAAGACCCCTGAAGCCGCGCACCCCACCGTGAAGCAAACGAAGAAGCCCGGGCCCCTGTGGAAGGGAACCCGGGCTCTTTCGCGTCAGGCGTTGAAGCGCCGTGTCGCTATTCGACCGTCACGCTCTTGGCCAGGTTGCGGGGCTGGTCCACGTCGTTCCCGCGCATCTCCGCCACGTGGTAGGCGAGCAGCTGCAGCGGGATGGTGGCCACCACCGGAGCGAGCAGCGCGGAGGCGGCGGGGATGCGGATGACGTGGTCGGCCAGGGTGTCCGCCTGCGTGTCGTCCTCGTCGATGACGGCGATGACCTTGCCGCCGCGAGCGCGGACCTCCTCGATGTTGCCGATGATCTTCTCGTACGCGACGTGCGGATGCTTCGGCGCGATGACCACGACGGGCATCTTCTCGTCGATGAGCGCGATGGGGCCGTGCTTCATCTCACCGCCCGCGTAGCCCTCCGCGTGGATGTAGGAGATCTCCTTCAGCTTGAGCGCGCCCTCCAGCGCCACCGGGTGCATGGGGCCGCGGCCGAGGAACAGGAAGTCCTGCGCGTTCATGAACTCACGCGCGACGCGCTTCACCTGCGGCTCGCACTTGAGCACGTCCTCGATCATCTTCGGCACCTGCGCCAGCTGCGTCAGGTGCTCCTGCGCGCCTTCCACCGACAGCGTGCCACGCATGCGGCCCAGCTTCACCGCCAGCAGGTACAGCGTCACCAGCTGCGTGGTGAACGCCTTCGTGGACGCGACGCCGATCTCCGGACCCGCGTTGGTGAGGATGTGCAGGTCCGACTCGCGCGTCATCGCGCTGCCAATGACGTTGCAGATGGCCAGCGTGTGGGCGCCCAGCCGCTTGGCCTCCTTGAAGGCCCCCAGCGTGTCCGCCGTCTCACCCGACTGGCTGATGGCGACGACCAGGTGCGACTTCTCCACGATGGGGTCGCGGTAGCGGAACTCGCTGGCGAGCTCCACTTCCACCGGCAGCCGCGCCAGCGATTCAATCATGTGCTTGCCGGCCACGCCGGAGTGCCACGACGTGCCGCACGCCAGGATGGTGACCTTGGTGAAGGACTTCACCTGTTCAAGGCTGAGATTCCACGTGTCGAAGTGGACGTCGCCTTCGGACAGGAGCATCCGGCCGCGCAGCGTGTCCGCGATGGCGCGGGGCTGCTCGTGGATCTCCTTGTGCATGAAGTGCTTGTAGCCGCCCTTCTCCGCCATCATCGGCGTCCAGTCGATGCGGCGCGTGGGGCGGTTCACCAGCTGGCCCGCGCGGTTGAAGATGTCCACCTTCGCGGCGGTGATGACCGCCAGGTCACCCTCCTCCATGTAGACGAAGTCGCGCGTGTGCTCGAGCAGCGCGGGCACGTCGCTGGCCACGAAGTTCTGGCCCTCGCCCAGGCCCAGCACCATGGGCGACGCGTCCTTGGTGCACACGATGCGGCCCGGATCCTTGGAGCACACCACGACGAGGCCGTAGGTGCCCCTCACCTGCTTGATGGCCGCGCGCACCGCGTCCGGCAGGTCCACGCCGCGCTCGACCTCCTCGGCGATGAGGTGCGCGAACACTTCCGAGTCCGTCTCCGACGCGAAGACGTGGCCGCGCGCGCGCAGCTCCACCTTCAGCGCCAGGTGGTTCTCGATGATGCCGTTGTGCACCACCGCCACGTTCTTGTACGTGTGCGGGTGGGCGTTCTCGTCGGAGGGACGGCCGTGGGTCGCCCAACGCGTGTGGCCGATGCCCGTCGTGCCCTTGGGCAGATCCTGCACCACCCGGTTCTCCAGGTTGCGCAGCTTGCCCGTGGCGCGCACCACGTTGAGCTGGTTGCCACTCACCACCGCGACGCCCGCGGAGTCATAGCCCCGGTACTCGAGCTTCTTCAGACCCGACACCAGGATGGGAGCAGATTCCTTGTCACCGACGTAGCCAACAATCCCGCACATGTTCCTGCCTCTTTCTCGACCCGCGCCCGCCAGAGCAAACCACGGGAAACCTTGTCACGCCCAACCACGCCCCACCGTCCGACCACCAGGCAGGCGTCAGGAATCAGCCTGCCTTCACCTTCGTCTGCCGCGCCTTCTTGGCCGCCACCCAACCCTCCTTCACCACCTGCGGCGCACGGGACACAGCGAGGCTCCCCGGAGGCACATTTTTCGTCACCGTGGTGCCCGCGCCGACATACCCGCCATCTCCCACCTTCACCGGCGCCACCAGCTGCGAGTCGGAGCCGATGAAGACCCCGTCGCCCAGCTCCGTCAGGTGCTTGTTCACCCCGTCATAGTTACAGGTGATGGTGCCCGCGCCGATGTTGCAGCCCGCGCCGATGTTGGCGTCGCCCAGGTAAGTCAGGTGGTTGGCCTTGCTGCCCTTGCCAATGCGGGCCTTCTTCGTCTCCACGAAGTTCCCCAGATGCACGTCCTCTGCCAACTCGGTTCCGGGACGCAGCCGGGAGAACGGGCCGATGATGCACCGGTCGCCCACCCGCGCCTCCTCCAGCACCGAGTAGGGCTTGATGTGCGTGCCGTCCGCCACGTGGGAGGCCGTCAGCACGCTGCCCTGGCCGATGGTGACATTCTTTCCGACGACGGTGCCGGCCGCGAGCGTGACGCTCGGCCCAATCTCCGTGTCGGTGCCAATGGTGATGCCCTCTTCGATGTACGCCGTGGCGGGGTCCTGGATGGACACGCCCGCGCGCATGTGGGCTTCGTTGATGCGCTGCTGGAGCACGCGGGCCCGCGCCGCCAGCTCCACCTTGTCGTTCACGCCCGCGGTCTCCGTGGCGTCCGCGTCCACCGCGCCCACGGGGCCTTGGCGAGCGGCCATCTCCACGAGGTCGGTGAGGTAGTACTCGCCCTGCGCGTTGACGGGTTTGATCTCCGCGAGCGCCTTCCACAGGAAGGACGCCTCCACGGAGTAGATGCCCGCGTTGCATTCCTTCACCGCACGCTGCTCCGGGGTGCAGTCCTTGTGCTCCACGATGCGGGACACCTTGCCGCCCTCGCGGATGACGCGGCCGTAGCCCGTGGGGTCCTCCAGGGTGGTGGACACCATGGCCAGCGCGCCGCCCGCGGCGTCATGCGCGGCCAGGAGCGCCTGGAGCGTCTCCTTGCGCAAGAGCGGCACGTCTCCGTAGAGGATGAGCACGCGGCCCTCGTGGCCCGCGAGCGCGTCCTGGGCGGCCTTCACCGCGTCCGCCGTGCCGCGCTGCTCCTTCTGGAGCGCGAAGCGCAGGGGCGCGTCCGGGAAGTGCGCACGGATGGACTTCTCCACCTCGGCGGCCTGATGGCCCACCACCGGCACCACGGACGTGGCGCCCAGTTCCAGGGCCCGCTTCAAGGGATAGGCGCAGATGGGACGACCGAGGATGGGGTGAAGGACCTTCGCCTTCTCCGACTTCATCCGCGTGCCCTTCCCCGCGCACAGGACCACCGCTGCCAAAGCTGTCATATGCGGCGGAGAATTAGGGACCGCCGATCAACTCGTCAACCGCGAGCGGGCGTCAAAGCGGGCCGGGGACCTTCAGAAGAAGTCCGGACGCTGACTGCCACACACAACGTATTGCGCTGGATCGTGATGCCGTAGCGCGGCTTCAGGAACGTCGTCAGCCGCACCGGAACGGAGGCCGGCACCGGAGCCGGACCCTCACTGGGGTTTGGAGGACTCATGGACGCCACCAGTCGCTACACATGGCCTCAGAGTGCCTTGTCTGCTTTCACAATCCAAGGAAAAAAATGTTGTCCTGCTGAAATCCTGGTCCCAACGCGATGCATGGTGCATTAGGGAACGGCCGGTAATCACAAGGAAAGGCGTCCAGGTGGGAAATACACACATTGGATCCGTCGGGCATGGACTTGCCCGCTCGGTGGGACTCGCGGTGTTACTCGCGGCGGCGACGGCCTTCGCGGCGCGGCCCTACCGGGGAGGTGCGGTGGCCACCGCGTACCCCCCCGCGAGCGAGGCCGCGCTGAAGATGCTGGAGAAGGGCGGCAACGCGGTGGATGCGGCCGTGGCGGCGGCGTTCGTGGCGGCCGTGGTGGGTCCCTACCATTCCGGTGTGGGCGGTGGTGGGTTCGCGCTGGTGCACGACGCGAAGACGGGCGACACGCGGGTGCTGGACTTCCGCGAGGTGGCGCCGAAGGCCGCGTCCCGCGACATGTACCTGAAGGACGGCGCGCTGGTGCCGGGGCTGTCCACGGACGGCGCGCTGAGCGTGGCGGTGCCGGGCGCGGTGGCGGGCTACCTGGAGTTGCTCGCAACGCACGGCAAGCTCAAGCCCGCGGTGGTGCTGGCCCCGGCCATCCAGTTGGCGAAGCAGGGCTTCTGGGTGACGCCCAAGTACCAGCAGATGGCGACGGGCCGCGCGGAGTGCCTGCGCCAGGACGCGGAGGCCGCGCGCATCTTCCTGGTGAAGAACGCGCAGGGCACGCCGGACGTGCCCCCCGTGGGCCACCTGCTCAAGCAGCCGGACCTGGCGCGCACGCTGGGCCTCATCGCCAAGGGCGGCGCGAAGGCCTTCTATTCGGGCCCGGTGGCGCAGGCGCTGGTGAAGTCGGTGAAGGACGCGGGCGGCGTGCTCACCCAGGAGGACCTGACGGCGTACACGACGCGCAAGGCCACGCCCCTGGAGACCACCTACCGGGGCCACCGCATCCTCACCATGCCGCCGCCGAGCGCCGGGGGGCTGGCCGTCGTGCAGGTGCTGGGCATGCTCCAGCAATTGCGTCCCCAGGGCCTGCCCTACCGCGACCCGGACGCGCTGCACCTCTACGTGGAGGCGGTGCGCCGCGCGTACGTGGACCGCGCCAAGTACCTGGGCGACCCGGCCTTCGTGCAGGTGCCGCTGGAGCGGCTGTCCTCGCCCGGCCACATCGCGGACCTTGCGGGCAACATCGACCCGAAGAAGGCCACCGCGAGCGCGTCCCTGCTGGCGCCGGTGACGGGCGGCCCGGCCTCCACGCTGCGCCGCGACGCGGGGCCCCTCACGCCGGAGCCGGAGAAGAAGAACACCACGCACATCTCCGTCATCGACAAGGATGGCAACGCGGTGGCCATGACGACGACGGTCAACTACAGCTTCGGTTCGTGCCTCGTGGGCAAGGGCACCGGCGTGCTGCTCAACGATGAGATGGATGACTTCGCCGCGCAGCCGGGCGTGCCCAACGCGTATGGCCTCGTCACGGGCGAACCCAATGCCATCCAACCCGGCAAGGTGCCCCTGTCCTCCATGTCGCCCACGCTGGTGTTCGCCAAGGAAGACCCCAAGCGCGTGATGCTGGCGGTGGGCAGCCCTGGCGGCTCCACCATCCCCACCACCGTCATCCAGGCCATCAGCAACGTGGTGGACCACGGCATGGACGTGACGCGCGCGGTGGGCGCGGGCCGGCTGCATCACCAGTACCTCCCGGACGAATTGTGGGTGGACAAGTGGGGCCTGGAGCCCGCGACGCTGGCCAACCTGGAGGCCCGGGGCCATAAGATCCGCCGCGTGGACGGCTGGGGTGACGCGGAGGCCGTCTACAGCGACCCGCGCACGAACCTGCGCTTCTCGTCCAGCGACCCGCGCAACGAGGGCGCCGCGATGGGCCAGGACTAGAGAGAAGGAGAACCGAGCCCGTGCCCGAGCCGCTGCCGCTCTTCGATGCGCACCTCCACCCGGAGGCCCTCACCGACCAGGACCTGGAATCCATGCGCTTCTTCGGCGTGGAGCGGGCCCTGGTCGTGGCGCATCACTTTCCGGAAGCGACGGCCAAGGCGCTGCGCCAGCACTTCGACCACCTGGTCGAACGCCAGCTCCCCCGACTGGAGCGGCTGGGCATCCGCGCCTGGGCGGCCCTGGGCGTGCACCCGCGCTGCATCCCCCGCCGGGGCTTGTCGGAGGTCCTGAGCCACCTTCCGGACTACTTCGAGGGCGGCCGCGTGGTGGCCCTGGGAGAGACGGGGCTGCACGCGGGCGGCGAGGAGGAGGAAGAGGCGTTCCTCGAACAGCTGGCCCTGGCCCGCCAGCTCAAGCTGCGCGTGGTGGTGCACACGCCCCTGAAGGACAAGGAGCGCCACACGCGGCGCATCCTCACGCTGCTGCGCCAGTCCGGGCTCGCCCCGTCGCGCGCGCTGGTGGACCACGCCAACGCGCGCACCGTGCGCACCATCCTGGAGGTGGGCCACTGGGCGGGGCTGACGCTGCACCCGGAGGCCCTCCAGGCGGACCGGGCGGTGGCCCTGGTGCGGCGGCTGGGCAGCGAGCGGCTGGTGCTGGACTCGGACGCGGGCGACGGCGCGGGGGACATCCTGGGCCTCGCGCGCACCGCGAACCTGCTGGGCAAGGCGAAGCTGTCCGAGCGGCTCGTGCGGCGCGTCACCCGAGACAACGCCGCGACCTTCTTCCAGATCCACGACTGAGTGCGCCAGGGGCGTCCTGGTGCGGGCGGCACCGGTCGTGTGAAAAGGCGCCGGGCCCCACGGCTTGTAAATGCAACGGGCCCCGCGCAGTGAAAGCGCAGGGCCCGGAGATTTACAGTGCATGCGGCCAACCGGGCACCCGAAGGGTGCCGGGGGACCTAGTTCACCGACACGGCAGCAGACGCTTCGGGCTGCAGGGAGAGGCCCTGCGCGTCCGGCGCCAGCCGCACCTGCACGCCCTGGGAGCGGTACTCCGCGAGGGAATCCGCCGCGTCGTCGAGCAGCTGCTGGTAGCGCTCCTCCAGCTCCACGGCGATCAGCAGCATCGTCTCACCGGCGTCCGTGACGCCCGGCCGGTACACCTGGCACCGCTGGAACCGCGCCCAGCGACCGTTCTGCATCTTCACAAGCTCGCCGTCGTAAGCCATGCGCCGCTCCTCACGTGGGGTATCCGACGAACGCAATCTAAAGTCGAATCCATGCGCTGTCACCCCCCTGCTTGAAAATTCGTAAACCCAGCGTGATTCCAGGGGGTTGACGGCACTCGGCGGGGGACTGGGCACCATCGGCGGACCGGGCCGGCGTAAAATGTAAAGTTCGTGACTGTCAACGCAGTTAACCCCGTCCCGGGGGCGATGATGCGTTGCGCTGTCAACACTCCGGGGGATGGCGTGGTGCAGGGAGGCGAGCGGGGAATCCGGGGTGGGGCTGACGCGTGGCACGCGGGCGGGCCATCCCTTAGATTCCACCGGATGAAGTTGCCCCTCCTGTTCCGCCGCGACCGACCCACGATTCCTTCCGCCAACGCGCAAGATCACGCGGAGCGGGTGATCGCCGAGTCCCTGCGCGTGCTCGGCCAGGTGTGCACGAAGGTCGCGGACGCCATCGAGGCGCAGCGGCTGGAGCGCAACGGCTACGCGCACAACAGCTACCTGCGGCGCACGGATCAGGCCGACAAGGCGGACGACACCTCGAAGTCCGGCCCCTCGGGCACGGGCGGCGGATGACGGGGGTCCCGGACGCGGCCCCCGCGCCGGAGGACGATGTCCCGGTGCCGTGTCTGGCGTCGGCGCCCTCGTGGCGGGAGTTGGGCATCTCCATGCCCATGCCCGCGCTGGCGGACGAGGAAGGACCCCGCGTGGACCCCGGCCTGCCGCCCGTCGTGGACGCGCACGTGCACCTGTTCCCTGACCGCGTCTTCGAAGCGGTGTGGCGCTGGTTCGACCAGCACGGCTGGCCCATCCGCTACAAACTGCACACGCCTCACGTGCTTTCGTTCCTGCTGTCCCGGGGCGTCGAGCGCGTGGTCGCCCTGCACTACGCCCACAAGCCGGGCATGGCGCGCGCCCTCAACGCCTACGTGGCGCAGGTGGCGAAGGACGAGCCCCGCGTCATCGGGCTGGCCACCGTCTTCCCGGGTGAACCCGGCGCCGTGGACATCCTGGAGGAAGCGTTCGCCCTGGGACTGAAGGGCGTGAAGCTGCACTGTCATGTGCAGTGTTTCTCCCCGGACGCGCCCCAGTTGCATGAGCTCTACGAAGCCTGCGCCCGGGCGGGAAAGCCGCTCGTCATGCACGCGGGCCGAGAGCCGGCCAGCCCCAAGTACCCATGTGATCCGTACACGCTCTGCGCCGCGGAGCGGGTGGAGCGCGTGCTCACGGATCATCCGACGTTGAAGCTGTGCGTGCCCCACCTGGGCGCGGACGAATTCGACGCCTACGCGCGCCTGCTGGAGCGGCACGACACCCTCTGGCTGGACACCACGATGGCGGTGGGGGGCTACTTCCCCGTGCCCCTGCCCCGTCAGGTGCTGGAGGTGCGGCCGGAGCGCATCCTGTACGGGACGGACTTCCCGAACATCCCCTATGCGTGGGACCGGGAGCTCAAGGCGCTGGTGGACCTGAAGCCGTCCGAGGATGCGCTGGCCGGGGTGCTCGGGGGCAACGCGTTGACGCTCTACGGTGTGGACAGATGTTGAAAAGAAACGGAACCCCTTCCGCAATGGAAGAGGCATTCCCATCTTCGTGCCCATAGAATCGCGGTCCCCAAGCAGACGCCGCCATCCCAGAGGCTCATATCCATGTCGAACATCCTGGTCGTCGACGACGACGCGAGTCACCGCACGCTCATCTGCGATGCCCTCCAGGAGATGGGCTACGACACCATCGAGGCCGCCAACGGTCGCGAGGCGTTGGACCTGCTGGAGGAGGACATCCCGGGCGCCGTGCTGCTGGACCTCCGGATGCCGGTCATGAGCGGCTGGGGCCTGCTGGACGCGCTCAAGAAGATGCCCCGGGCGCGCAACCTGCCCATCATCATCATCTCGGGCTACGGGTTCGAATGGGAGGCGGAGCTCGTCGGCGCCGCCGGCTACATCTCCAAGCCCGTGGACCTGGACAAGGTGCGCACCACGGTGCAGCAGATCGTCGGGCCGCCCGAAGTCGCCATGGTGCACTGAGTCGCGAGCAGCAGGCAGGCAACGGCATCCGTCAACCCGAGGATTGTCGGTGGCCCCAGGGAACGTGGTGTGATGGCGTCCTTCATGACGCCCCCCTCTTCCGAACCGGCCAGCCCTGAGCTGGGCCCCGAACTGGCCATCGACGCACGCGGCCTCATCAAGCGCTTCGGTGCCTTCACCGCGCTGGACGGGCTGGACCTCCAGATTCCCAAGGGCGCCTTCTACGCGTTCCTCGGTCCCAACGGGGCCGGCAAGTCCACGTCCATCGCGCTGCTCACCGGCGTGTACGGACCGGACGCGGGCTCCATCCGCATGCTCGGCGTGGACGCGGTGGCCCGGCCGCTGGACGTCAAGCAGCGCGTGGGCGTGGTGCCGGAGGAGCTGAGCCTCTTCGAGCGGCTCACCGGCCGCCAATACCTCACGTTCTGCGCGCGCATGTATGGCTTGAGCGGCAGCGAGGCCGCGTCGCGCGCGGTGGAGCTGCTGGAGTTGACGGAGCTCACGTACAAGGCCGGCGCGCTGGTGGCGGAGTACTCCAAGGGCATGCGCCGCAGGCTCGCCATCGCCGCGGCGCTCATCCATGGGCCGGAGCTGGTGCTGCTGGATGAGCCCTTCGAGGGCATCGACGTGCTCGCGGCGGGCGTCATCCGCGAACTGCTTCGCGAGCTGAGCCGCCGGGGCGTGACGCTGCTGCTCACCACGCACGTGCTGGAGATCGCCGAACGGCTGGCCACGCACGCGGGCGTCATCCGGGGCGGGCGCATGTTGGACCAGGGCCCGGTGGACGCGCTGCGCCAGCGCCACGGCGCGTCCACGCTGGAGGCGGTGTTCGAGAAGCTGGTCGCCGTGCCGGCCGCGCGCAACGCGAAGCTGTCGTTCTACGCGGACCCCGCCGCGACGGTGCTGCCGCTGCGCCGGGAGTCCGCGTGAGTCCGCGTCCGCCCGTCCCCAGCTTCTTGCGCCACCTGCTGCTGCTCTGGGGCCTGCGCCTGCACCTGGGCCTCAACCAGGGGCCGGGCAAGAGCCGCCTGCTCGCGGTGGCCGCGTTCCTGGGCTCCAGCGCGCCGGGCGTGATTCTGGGCCTGTCCTTCTTCAAGCTGATGCGGCTGAGCACCATCGCGCACAGCAACGTGTGGCCCTACTTCATCCTCAACCTGCTGTGCTTCGTCACCGCCGCGACGTGGGTGACCTGGCCGCTCTTGTCCGCCGGCGTGGATGACCACTCCGAGCTGTCCCGCTACGCCGCGTTCCCCATCTCCCCGTTCCGGCTGCTCATCGGCTCCACGGTGGCCAGCCTCTTCGAACCCCGCGCGCTCGTGTTCTACGCGCCCCTGACTGGCGCGGCGGTGGGCTATGCGTCGCGCCACCGGCTGGCGGCGCCCTGGCTGGCGGCGGTGCTCTACGTGCTGTTCGCGCTGTTCTGCGCGGCGTGGAGCCGGGTGGGCCTCTACACGGTCATCAACGTCCTGAAGGCGAAGCACAGCGCGCGCATCATGGGCGGCGGCATGCTGACGTTCCTCGTGGCCGCGTCGTTCATCCCGCCCATCGACACGTCGTGGCTGACGAGCGTGGGCGAGGCGGGCGTGGGCGCGCTGGACATGAACCTCATCATCAACGCGGCGGTGGCGCTCAGTCAGGTGCCTCCGGGCTACTTCGGGGACGGGCTGGGGCAGCTGGCCCATGGGCGCGTGCGCATCGCGCTGATGGAGGCCGCGGGCCTGCTGTTCTTCACCGGCGTGGGCATGGCCGTCGCGTACTCGCTGCTGTTGCGCTTCCACCGGCAGTCGGGCCGTTCAGGCGGCGCTCGGGTGGACGGCGCGGACAGCGACCCGTTCGCCACCACGCGCACGCGCTTCGACACGCTGGTGCGGCGCGAGGTGCTGGACCTGTGGCGCAACCCCCGCGCCCGGCTGCTGGCGACGGTGCCCTTCATCCTGGCCATCCTGCTGAAGCTTTTGTCCGGCAGGGATTTGTTCGTGTACCTGCTGGGCAACAGCGCGGATGCGTGGGTGATGGGCGGCCTGAGCATCTATGGCGCCGTGGTGATTGCCTCCACGTTCTCCCAGAACACGTTCGCGTACGACGGGCACGGCTTCGCGGTGTTCCTGGCGGCGCCCCTGGACCTGTCGGACGTGCTGCGCGCGAAGAACCGCGTGCAGGGCGCGGCGGCGCTGGGGATGGCGGTGCTGGTGGGGCTCTTCTACCGGGTGTACTTCGGCGCGGGCACGCTGGTGGACTTCCTGTGCGCCATGGCCGCGGTGGCGGCGGTGGTGCCCATGCTGCTGGCCGCGGGCAACTTCCTGTCGCTGTACTTCCCGGTGAAGTTCCACGCGAGCCTCAAGCGGCGCGACAAGGTGCCCCTCACCGCGTCGATGCTGGGCATCCTCGCCGCCAGCGTGGGCTGCATGCCCTTTGGCCATGCGCTGAAGCTCGCGGGGAGGGACGGCCCGGGGTGGCAGTCCGTGGCCTTCATCGCCGGGTGCGCGGTGCTCAACTTCCTGGTGTACCGGGCGGTGCGTCCGCTGGCGATGCGCCTGTTGGACCAGCGCCGCGAAGTGGTGCTCCGGGCGGTGACGCGCGAGTAGGCCCGCGCGCGGGGAGCGGAAAATCCCCGCGCGGTGGGGTGACGTCAGTACTTCACGCCGAACTTCGCGGCCTGGGTCTTCACGCTCTTCATCACGTTGGCGTCGAAGGCGTCCTCCTTGGGGGGCGCGTTCTTCGTGAGCCACTGGTCGCGGTCGCTCGCCAGCTTCGCGACCTGCTGCTCCAGCGCCTTGCGCTCGCCAGCGAGCTGCTTCACCTTCGCGGACTGCTCCTCCTTCTTCAGGCCCTGGAGCTCCTCGGGCAGCTCGTCATCCTTGATGGAGGCGAGCGCGGCCGGCTTCTCCAACAGGTCCACCGCGCCACCAATCGCCGCGGGCGCGCTGCTCACCTCCGCCGCGGCGGCGCCCCCCTTGCCCGCGCTCCGGCTGGTCTTCATGTAGCTGATGCGGTCCGCGGCGGCCTCCGCGCTCATGCTCTTCATCACGTCCCCCCGCGCCCGGTTCATCGCCTGCGCCTCCTTGCGGCCCGCGTAGAGCGTCTTTGACGCCAGCTCCGCGTTGACGCGGGACAGCTCCTCGTCGAAGGGCGTGGCCACCGCCACCATGCCGCCCGCGGCGTCAATGGAGTCGAACGTGCCGTCCGTCAGCTTCGCCACGTAGCGCCAGGAGACCTCCGTGGAGTCGTCGCCACCGCAGCGCACCGTGTTCACCACGATGTGGCGCTCCTTCGCGCGCTTGGACCACAGCTTGAAGTCCCAGGCGGCCTCACGCTGGGCCGGGGGCGCGTCGCCCACCAGGAAGATGACCTTCATCACCTCGCGGTTCTGGTTCCACTTGAGCAGCGACACCGCCTCGCCCAGCCCGCGTCCCACGTGCTCGGGGGAGTCCCCGCCGCCGTCCGCCTGGAGCTTGCGCAGCTCCGCGAACACCGCGTCCAGGTCGTCGCTCAGGTCGAAGCGCTTCGTCACGTAGGCATCCCCCACGTCCCGGTACGCCACCAGCGCCACCTTCAGGTGCGGCGTGGGCTTGCCCTTCGCGATGCGCGACGCGATGGAGAAGATCTTCTGCTTCGCGCCCTCCAGCAGCCCGCCCATGGACCCGGTGGTGTCCAGCACGAAGGCCACTTCAATCTCCGGCTGGGCGCCCTGCGCCTGCACGGCCGGGTCCTGAGCCAGGAAGTCCGGAACCAGAGGGGCCTGCTCGGGCGCCTGCGGCACGGGCCCCGGGAGCCCCACGGACGTCACGACCTCCGGCGACTTCGGCTTCGGGGTGGCGGCGGGCGGCTTGGGCTTCGCGGTGGCGGCGGGCGGCGGCGCGGGCAACGGGTTGAGGCCCGGTTTCGTTGGGGGGGCGGGCGGCTCGGCGGGGGCGGCCTCGGGCTTCGTGGCCGCGGCGGCCTTCGCGTCGGAGGGAGGCGCGGGCACCGGGACGACCTTGCGCGGCGCGACCGGCGGCGACTCGTGGATGGGCGTGACGGGCGTCACGGCCAGGGCGGAGGTGGCGGACAGACCGGTGGCGAGCGCGGCCGTCAGGACGGCCCGCGAGAGGGGCTTCAGCTTCATGGTGGGCTCCAGAATGAGACGGCGGGGGCGGGCACCGCGCGCCGCCTGCTTCTGTAACGGACAGGTCCGCCGGAAGGTCTACGCCCCCGGTTGCACCCCTTCCGACGCGGCGTTACGCCCCTGCCCCGTGCGCGTCTTCCACTCCGACCGGTACGCCGTGCCCCTTCCCGAAGGGCATCGCTTTCCCATGGAGAAGTACCGCCTGCTGCGCGAGGCCCTGCTCGCGCGCGGCGTCCTGTCCCCCGCCTCCCTCTTCGAGGCGCCCCTCGTGGACCGGACCGACCTGGAGCGCGTACACACCGCGCGCTACCTGGACGCCTTCTTCGCCGGCACGCTCACCGACGCGGAGTCGCGCCGGCTGGGCTTTCCCTGGTCGCCCCTGCTCGTGGACAACGCGCGCGCCTCCGTGGGGGGCACGCTGGCCGCCGCTCGCGCCGCGCTGGAGGACGGCTTCGGCGCCAACCTCGCAGGCGGCACGCACCACGCGTACCCCGACCACGGGGAGGGCTTCTGTGTCTTCAACGACATCGCCGTGGCCATCCGCGTCCTCCAGGCCGAAGGCGCCATCCAGCGCGCGGTGGTGGTGGATCTGGACGTGCACCAGGGCAACGGCACGGCGGCCACCTTCGCGGGCGACGCCTCCGTCTTCACCTTCTCCATGCACGGCGAACACAACTTCCCCTTCCGCAAGCAGCCCTCGCACCTGGACCTGGGACTGGAGGATGGCGCGGGGGACGCGGAGTACCTGGCCCTGCTCGACACCCACCAGCCCCACGTACTGGAGTCCGCGCGCGCGGACCTGCTCTTCTTCCAGGCGGGCGTGGATCCGCTGGCGGAGGACACCCTCGGCCGACTGTCGCTCACCCACGCGGGCCTCAAGGCGCGGGACCTGCGCGTGCTGGGCGCGGCGCGCGAGCGCGGACTGCCCGCGGTGCTCACGCTGGGCGGCGGCTACGCGAAGCCGTTGGCGCCGTCACTGGAAGCCCACGTCGGGACTTATGTGGCGGCCTGTTCGTTGTTCCGCTGACGCCCGCCCTTCCCCCTGGCCGCTTGCGGGCCCTTCTCCCCCAGCCCATGCTCCTCACCGCTTCGTCACCCAGGAGAGCCCCCATGCAGCGTCCCCTTTCCCGACTCACCCTCCTTGTCTGCGCCCTGGTCCTGGACATGGGTTGTGGCAGCGGAGCGCCGTACTACCGCCTGGACTGGGCGGGCGCGGACACGGTGACGGTGACGCCCGGCGATTCCGTCCCCTACGACATCGCCGTGCAGCGCATCGCGGACAACCTGACCGAGATGCCCATCCGCGTGACGGGCACGCCCGAGGGCGTCACCCTGGGCCCGGACTTCGTCCTCCCGGCGGGCGAAACCATCGTCAACGCCACCCTCACGCTCGCCGTCTCGGCCACCGTCACCACCTACGGCGTGGGCGGAATCCAACTGGTCGCCGATGATCCGGCCAACAACGTCACCGCCAGCAGCGGCATCGCCGTGGTCATCCTGCCGCCGCCCGTGACCCAGCCGGACTTCTCCGTCGCCGTGACGCCCCGCCAGGTGGACCTCATCCCGGGCGCGCGCGCCCAGACGACGGTCACGGTGACCCGCGCGGAGGGCTTCACCGGTCCGCTCGTCATCACGCTCGAGTCTCCTACCCAGCGTCTCACCGCCGACGCGCTCACCCTGGCCGAGGGCCAGACGAGCGCGCAGCTCTACGTCACGGCGGACCGCTCGCTCAGCCTCGTGCCCGTCGTCACGCGGTTCGTCGCCACCGCCGGGGATGGTCGAACCGCCAGCACCGGCTTCACGTTCAACCTGCGCAGCTTCTAGACGGCGGCCCCGGCTCCAAAGCCGGGGCCCGCCGCTCGCTTCAAGACGCCCTCAGGCCATGTCGAAGAGCAGCGCCTCCGTGGGAGCCTTCGCGGCGAACGCCAGCGCCGTCTCCTCCGACACCGCCGCGCCGTCACCGGCCTTCACCGTCACCCCGTTGAGCGTGGCCTCGCCCCGGATGACCTGGAGCCACGCGTGGCGGCCGGGCGAAAGCACGTAGTCCGCCTTCTCGCCTTCTGCGAGCACCGTCGCGGACAGCACCACGTCCTGGTGCACCGTCAGCGACCCGTCGCGCCCGTCGCGGGACGCCACCACGCGGAACCTGCCGCGCCGCTCTTCGTCTTCGAAGCGCTTCTGCTCGTAGCCCGGCGGCAGGCCCTGGCGCTCCGGCAGCAGCCAGATCTGCAACAGGTGCAGCGGCTCATCCAACGGGTTCATCTCGCTGTGCAGCACGCCCGTGCCCGCGCTCATGCGCTGCACCTCTCCGGGCCGGATGACCGCCTTCGTGCCCATGCTGTCCTGGTGCTCCACCGCGCCGCTCACCACGTAGGTGAGGATCTCCATGTCCCGGTGCGGGTGCTTGCCGAAGCCCCGGCGCGCCGCGACGGTGTCCTCGTTGATGACGCGCAGCGAGCGGAACCCCATGAAGTCCGGGTCGTAGTAGTCCGAGAAGGAGAAGGTGTGATGGGTGTCGAGCCAGCCGTGGTTGGCGTGGCCCCGCGCTTCGGACGTTCGTACGTAGATCATGGTGTCGCTCCCTGCTTGTTTCACTGCACATCGTGAGGTCCCGCCGCACGCGGGAAGGGCTGTCAGGCCGCCTTGTCCGCGGGCACCGTGGCCGGCACCGCCTGCACATCCAGGCTGATGTCCACCCGCTCGCCCACCAGCACCCCTCCCGCTTCCATCGCCTGGTTCCAGGTCAGCCCGAACTGCTTGCGGTCCAGGTGCGTGGTCGCCTGGAACGCGATGCGCTCCGTGCCGAACGGATCCTTCGCGCGGCCCAGCAGCTCCGCGTCCAGCACCACCTCGTGCGTCTGGTCGCGCACCGTCAGGTCGCCCACCACGCGGTAGTGGTCGCCCTTCACCGCCTCCACCCGCTTGCTGCGGAAGATGAGCTTCGGGAAGGCCGCCACGTCGAAGAAGTCCGGCGAGCGCAGGTGGTTGTCACGCGCCTCCACGCCGGTGTCGAGGCTCGCCGCCTCCAACTTCACCTCCACGGAGGCCTTCGTGAAGTCGTCGCCCTGGAGCGTCACCTTGCCCTCGAAGCGCGTGAAGCGGCCGTGCACCTTCGCCACCACCATGTGGCGCACCGTGAAACCCACGGTGGTGTGCGTCGTGTCGAGCTGCCAGGTCTGGAGGGGCATGGGGAAGGTCCTTTGGATTCGTGCAGCGGGTGGATGCCCTCCCCTAGAGCAACGCCCGGGCCATACCCCAACCCACTGGAATCACTCGAAAATGCCGCCTGCAAAAAGCGCCATTGCTTTCAAAATGAGAATCCACCCACTCAATCAGAGAGACATCCCGCCACTCCCGCCGACGGCTCCGCGCGAAAGGGATGGGAGGCCGCCGTCAGGGAGGCGGTACCCGTGTCGTCCCCCCGGCGCTACGTTGAGGACTGCCATGACGCCGACGACCCCCGTTGCACCCCCCGCACGACGCCAGGCCGCCCGGGCGGCCCTCGCCCTGGATGACGAGGCCCTGCTGAAGGTCTGCGACGTGGATTTCTTCATCGCCTCCGGTCCCGGCGGACAGCACCGCAACACCACCGCCAGCGGCGTGCGCCTCAGCCATCCGCCCACGGAGCTGTCCGTCACCGCGACCGAGCGCCGCAGCCAATCGCAGAACAAGGACGCCGCCGTGCGCCGCCTGCGCGCGGGCCTCCAGGCCCTCACGTTCGTGCCCAAGGTGCGCAAGGCCACCCGCCCCACCCTGGGCTCCAAGCGGCGCCGGCTGGAGGAGAAGAAGCGCACCTCCGAGAAGAAGGCCGGCCGCGGCGGCCGGGGCGGGGAGTAGACGGCCCGCCACCGCGCCGCGCTACGCAGCCCGGTGCGGACCTCGCAAGGTTTGCGTAGTCGCTGGCTGCGCCCGGCCACAACGCCACGGTTTGTTTCCAGGCCTCCCCTCGGGTGATGGCCGTCGTTGGCGGGGCACACGGCGTGCACAACGAGGGTGACCCCTGACCCCGAGGGGTCGGCTGGCCCCTCAACCCCCCGGTGAACCCTTGGCACACCCCTCCTTCGGAGCCTCCTCCTGGCGGCGCGCCCTGTTGGGCCTCGCGCTGCTGGCGGCCGCGCCCGCGTCGGCCACGGACATCGTCACCTTCAGCCAGGGCTCGCTCATCATCCCCGAGCAGGCCACCTTCCAGCAGGGCTGCGGCAGCCTGTCGGCCTACGGGCTGGTGTGGCGCCTCCTGCAGTCCAACGAGGCCGGCGGCTTCAACGCCGCGCACCCGGTGACGGTGTACCTGGCCATCGACGACACGAAGAAGTCGCCCAACCGGTGCGTGCCCACCAACAAGCACCTGCCGCCCGCGCCCAACAGCGGCCAGTGGAATGATCCGCAGTGGAATGACGGCTGTGACTTCCACGTCTCGCGCGCGGACGCGGCGCCGGTGGTGCCGGTGCCCCCGCTGACGGCGCTGCCCGCGAGCGGCCTGTTCCCCGAGGCCGAAATCGAGAACTTCACCACCACCACCGGCGAGGCCCGGCCGGCCTTCCGGCGCACGGCGCTCGACACCGGCAGCGGCTTTCGCGACGTGCAGTACATGGGCGGCAGCTTCATCATCGACGCGAAGGACGCGAAGAACGCGCTCGACTTCCTGAACTCCGCCGCCGGGGCGGACGCGCCGAACAAGTTCCGCACCGAGTGCTCCTGCAACACGTTCAGCACCGGCATTGGCTGCTTCTACGTGCGCATGCACCAGGCCACCATCGAGTTCAACGCGCCCATCGGCCGTCGCCTCAACCGCGTGCCGCCGAAGATCGCCCTGTTGGACCGGCACGACAACAACACCGGGGACAAGTCCTATGTGAAGGGCGGCATGCTGGACGACTACCTGCGCAACGCGGGCCTGGACTTCCCCGGCGCCGGCGGTTGCCCCGAGGGCACCAGCACCCCGTGCACCCTCAACGGCGGTCGCCCCGGGCTCATCTACGACGCGCTGCACGCCAACGGGGACCTCATCAGCACCGCCGCGTTCCCCAACGGCCTCATCAACGCCATCGACCCGGCGACACAGAAGCCGCGCTACCGCGTGTTCTGGGCGCCGCACTGGGAGATCGGCAACAGCACCCGCGCCGAGTACAGCGCCAACGGGGACGGCGCCGTCAACCAACGCGAGAACGTGCTCAACAACATCGCCCACTTCACCGACCAGCGCGGCAACGGCCTGTTCGCCGAGTGCGCGAGCATCTGGTCCTATGAGACGAGCACGCGCCCGGACGGTACGCCCATGGCCCGCTCGCGCTTCCAGGGCGACGCCAACTTCGAGATCAACAAGCTGGGAGGCCCCGGCGCCAACTGGGACGGCCGCAACTGCTCCGACCCGGACTACCTGAGCGAAAGCCGCGGCCGGCCGGCCTGCATGATCTACCCCAACCCGGGCGACCCGTTCTCCCAGATGGGCGACTTCCGCTACAAGAACGTGGCGGGCCACACGGAGAACTACCGCGCCGCCGCGTACAAGGACGGCGTGCGGCGGCTGGCGGTGAGCTGGAAGGACTACGACCGCGGCGAGCGCTATGACAGCGCCCTGGATGTGGCGGCCAACCCCTCCACGCGCGGCCATGACTTCTTCTCCTTCGGCCAGAAGGACAATGATCCGCAGAAGGCGACGGTCGTCTACCTGGCGGGCCACGACTTCAAGGACAGCGTCGCGGGCACGCGCATCGTGCTCAACACGCTGCTCAACCTGGGCTCCGAACCGCTGCAGAGCGAGCGCACCGTCTCCGCCCCGGTGACGCTGGACGACACCAACGGCAGCGACTCGAATGGCTCTCGCGCCCTGCTGTTCAAGACCTCCTACGACGCGGTGTCCGGCTACCCGCCCGGCGCGGACACGTACACCCCCGCGCAGGGTTCGCACTGGGTGTTCCCCTACTACCCGGGCACGCTGCGCGCCCACTCGCTCATCGGGGGCAACGCGCTGTCCACCGGCGAGAACAGCCTGGACGACGGCACCCTCTGGAACGCGGACGCGCGCATGCCCCGCCCGGGCGCGCGCAACCTCTTCACCTACTTCGGCGGCGAGGTGACGGAGAACCCGGTGCTGGGCCCCAACCGCACCGCGCCCCACGGAGTGCTCCAGGTGGGCTGGGTGCCAGAGGAGGTCTCCGGCACGCGCATCAACAGCAGCTACGGCAGCGCCCCCAACCCCGGCTGCGTGGACGTGATGAAGCTGGGCCGCGCCACGTCCCGCGACGGCAGCTTCCGCTATGACTTCGTGCGCGGCGCCGACGGCGTGTGCGACCTGCAGCAGGCGACGCAGTACACGCCGCAGGTGGGCGGCGCCGACTTCGGCGTGCTCAACACGCTGCTCAACCAGACCCAGTTGGCCATCGACTTCCGCGCGGTGACGCAGATGCTCCAGCGCGTGCGCGGCTTCTGCTTCGCCACCTCCACCGGCCGCGACGGCAGCGGCACGGCGGTGCTGGAGCCCAACGACAACGAGTGCAACAACGAGGACGCGGACAACCGCGCGCACCTGGGCGGCTTCATCCACTCGTCTCCGGTGGTGGTGCCCGCGAGCGAGAACATCCCGGACAAGAACAGCCCCCGTCCGACGGTGGCCTACGCGGCGGGCCTGGACGGCCAGCTTCACGCCTTCTACGTCTCCGGCGGCAAGCGCTACGACGGCCCCCAGGAGGACCTCCAGTTCGCCAACCCGGACGCCACCGCGCGCTTCAAGACGGACTACGCGGCGGGCTTCCGCGGCGGTTCCACGCCGCCCCCGGGCACGGAGCTGTGGAGCTTCCTGCCGGCCACGCAGCTCGTGGGCCTGCGCAACAACACCGCGCGGGTGAACAGCGCTCCGGTGGTGTTCGACGTGTTCGCGGACTTCGTCGGCACCGGCCGGCGCGAATGGCACACCGTGCTGGTGACCAACGTGGGCCAGACGGGCCGCGACCTGTTCGCCATGGACGTCACCAACCCGCTCAAGCCGGTGCTGCTGTGGCACCTGGTGGGCAGCCACTACGGCAGCGCCAGCGCGCCGCACACGGCCGTGTCGCTGGCGGACCGTGGCCAGGGCGGCCTGGACTGGACATACACCTGGGACGAGGACACCAGCCTCTTCCTGCTGCCGCCCGCGTCGGATCCAGGCCGTGGCGCCAGCGGCCTCTACGACTACAGCGGCCTGGGCGGTTCGCGCGGCCTGTCGGTAGGCGTGGGCCGGCTGGGGCTGGAGCCCGTCTACACCGTGTTCGTCGCGTCCAGCAGCTCCGGCGCGCCGGGCACTCCGGCCAAGGGCGTGCAGGTGTTCGCCATCGACGCGGCCAACGGCCAGAAGCTGTGGCAGTGGCAGCAGGGCTACACGACGGGCGTGGACAACAGCGCGCCCGCCGCGCCCACCGTGTCGCAGGACATGAGCGGCGCCGCGCGCCTCTACGTGGGCGACATGGAGGGACGGCTGTGGGAGCTGGACGCGTCCACCGGCGTGAACGTCAACGTGGCGCGCCTGGGCCCCGCGTGCAGCGAAGCCTCGCCCTGCAAGTACACCGCGATGAACATCGGCGGACTGCCGGCCACGTCGCAGCCCATCAGCACCAACGTGGGCCTGGCGCGGATTCCCCGCGAAGGGGTGGATGAGGCGTCCGCCTTCGCCAACTACCAGGGCAAGATGGTGGCCCTGGTGGGCACCGCCGGCATGGACTGGGTGTCGGACTCCGTCGCGGGCCGCTTCCACATCCTGCTGCTGGACGCGGAGTACCGGCTGCCCCTGAGCACGGATGGCAAGCAGCTGGACGGCGTCACGCCCATCTCCGCGAGCGTGGCCCATTCGGAAGCGACCACCTACGGCGTGCTGCGCGAGCCACCGCCCTTCCCGCTCGTCTTCAGCGCGCCCGAGCACGTCTACGGCAACATCACCATCGCCGGGCGCACCGCGTACTTCAGCACCGCGCAGGAGTCGGTGAACGACCCCATGCTGTTGAGCGGCTCCATCCGGGGCGCCACCTACAGCATCGACCTGGGCGAGGCGCCCACGTCCGCGGGCGGCTACCGGCCGATGGCGGGCACGTCGCTGGCCAACTACGGCGGAGTGGCCGTCTACCACCGCGACAACGGGGGCGCGTCGCAGGACTTCGTGGTGGGCGCGCAGGTCAGCGCCCTGCACGTCACGCGCATCGACAACGCCACCACCGAGGGCCCCTCCAGCCCCAACACGAAGGACTCCGTGAACGGCAACAACGGCGTGCTCTACCAACTGCTCAACTGGAGCCAGAGGTTCTTCGAATGAGCCCCTCCGTCCGCCTCAATGCCCGTGGCCGCGCGCGCGGCAGTGGCCTGCTGGAGGTGCTCATCTCCATGAGCATCCTGGCCCTGGCCGCCGTGGGCGCCGTGATGGGCATGGTGGCCGCCACGCGCGACGTGAAGGACGGCCAGGTGCTCCAGGGCCGGCGCATGCTGCTGGAGGCGCGCGTCCAGCGGCTGTGGCTGGCGTCGAAGTCGGACCTGCTGCTCCAGGCCGTGGACCGGCCGGGCACCTTCCCCCCGGAGATTCCCTTCGGCACGGCGCCGTGGACGCTGGACCCGAGCGCCCCCGTGGCGGCGGACATGGGCACCGGCGCCTACTTCCGCGTGAAGCCCACCGGCGAGGTGGAGCCCATGACGAGCGTGCCCGACAACACGCCGTGCGTGGACTCCACCCCGGACGCGGTGCTGCCCAAGGATGTCTACTGCCGCGAAATCCTGGTGACCAAGGGGCTGCCCCGCGACCTGCCGCCCGCGTCCCAGGCGCTGGTGCCCGCGGGCGCCCTGCCCTTCACCGTCTGGACGCGCGTGTTCCGCAAGGGCGACAGCCTGGAGCGCGCCGTCGTCCACAGCGAGGTGTTCGTCCAATGACGCGGGTGCACCGGATGGAAACGAAGCAGGCCCACGGGCGAGCCGCGCCGCGCGGCATGACGCTGCTGGAGACGATGGTGGCCTCGGCGCTGGCCACCATCATCCTCGCGGCCGCCGCGGCCCTGCTGCTGGCGGGCGGGCGCGTGGTGCACAACACGGAGCACGTGGGCGACAGCCACGACCACGCGCGGCTCGCCGGAGAAGCCCTGCTGTCGGCCGTGCGGCAGGCCGGCGCGGGCATGTCCGAGGGCCTCTGGGTGGTGTCCGCGGGCGTGCCCCAGCGCATCAACCCCGTCTTCGGCGGGGACGGCGCGGGCACGGGCCTGCTCACCGCCACCACCACCGGCAACGTGCCGGGCACCGAAGGCACCGACGACTTGTGGCTGGTGGTGCCGGACCGCGACTACCTGGGCCGCGACTGCGCGCCGGGCGCGGCGATGACGGTGGTGCAGCCGGGCACCGGCTCGCTCCAGGTCAACTGCGTGGGAACCCCGAGCACCGCCCCGGCCGCCAACGCCATGCTGGTGGCCAGCAACATGAAGAGCGCCGCGCTGCTCACCCAGGCGACGGTGGTGAGCAGCCCGCCCACCGCCACGGTGAGCTACCTGGAGACCGGCGTGCCGGGCTTCTCCAACGCGCCCCACAAGGGCGGCTTCCAGCGCGGGGACCTCGTGTACACCGCGCGGCTGTTGCACTTCTTCATCGCGCCGAACCCCGCCACGGGGGGCCGCAAGGCGCTGATGCGCGCGGAGGGCATTCCCGCCACCGACGCCGCGGGCCGCCCCTTCATGGACATGGGAGACCCGCTGGTGCTCCAGGACTTCGTGGAGGACTTCCAGGTGGCCTTCGGCGTGGACGCCACGAACTCGGGGGACCCTTCCCGCTACGTCTTCCAGGACGGGCTGTCGCCGGAGTTCACCCCGGGCCTGCGCTCGGTGCGCATCAGCGTGGTGGCCACCGGCCGCAATCCCCGGCGCGACACGCGGAACCAGGCGGTGCTCGCCGAGGACCTGCCCATCGCCGTGGAGAACCACACCCCGCCCGCCTCCGCCACCGCGGATGGCTACTTCCGCAGCCTCTTCTCGCGCCGGGCGGAGCTGCCCAACCTGGCGTCGGCCAGCCTGTGAGTCCGCCCATGTCCCCGCGACCCTCTTCCCGTTCCGCCCGAGGCGCCACGCTGCTGCTCGTCGTGCTGCTCGTCACCGTGCTGCTGGGACTGGTGGCGGGCGTGATGGCCTACGCCAGCAGCGAGCGCACCCGCGCGGTGTCCTACAGCCGCGTCGGCCAGCGGCAGAGCTGCGCGGGGAGCGGCCTGCAACTGGCGCGCGGCTATTTCGGCCGCAACTACGCGCAGTGGAACACCTTCCTCGCCGCGCCGTCCGTCTACGACCCCGTGGCCTCGTCCACCAACACCGCGCCCGCCATGCCGCGCGACCCCACGGCCGCCACGGGCCGCAACGCCATCAAGGCCGCCAACCCCGTGCTGTTCGCGGACCTGGACGGGGACGGCAACGACGACGTGTACCTCTACATCCGGGACAACGAGGACGAGTTCAAGCCGCTCGACAACGACTGGACGCGCGACAACGACCAGCAGGTGGTGGTGGGCGCGCTGTGCATCAGCGAGACGCTGATTCCGCGCCGGGGTGACACCAACCAGCAGGACACCACCGGCCTCGCCGTGGAGGGCATCCTCCAGTACAACGGCGGCGGCCAGGCCTACACCGCGCAGAACGCGGGCGGCACGGGCTCCGGGAACCTGAACCGTTGAACGGTTGAACCGGCACATGGCGGGCGTGAGAAGCTGCCCGTCATGCCCACGCTCGAAGACGCCATCGCCCTGTCGGTGGCCGCGCACCAGGGTCAGCGCGACAAGGCAGGACAGCCCTACATCCTCCACCCCCTGCGGGTGATGCTGCGCCTGTCCTCGGACGCCGAGCGCACGGTGGCCGTCCTCCACGACGTGGTGGAGGACACGCCCTACACACTGGAGCGCCTGCGCGAGCTGGGCTACGCGGAGGACATCCTCTCCGCGCTGGACTGCCTCACGAAGCGCGAGGGGGAGAGCTACGAGACCTTCATCGAAAGGCTCCTGCCCCACCCCCTGGCCCGCCGCGTGAAGCTGGCGGACCTGGAGGACAACATGGACGTGCGGCGGCTGTCCGCCGTCACGCCGAAGGACGCCGAAAGGCTGTCGCGCTACGTGGCCGCCTGGACGCGCCTGCGCGCGCAGTAGTCCCCGACACGCGCCGAAAAGACGACGGCCCGGCGACCCTCCGTGGAGCGAGGGCGGCCGGGCCGGGAACGGCAGACTCCGGAACGCGCGTTACGCCTTGGCGAGCTGGCGCAGCACGTACTGGAGGATGCCGCCGTTGCGGTAGTAGTCGAGCTCGTTGGGCGTGTCGATGCGGCACACCGCCGTGAACTCGATGGGGCCCTTCTCGCCGCCGGTGGCCTTCACGGTGAGCTTCTTCTGCGGCGCGAGTCCGTCCGCGACGCCCGTGATTTCGAACGTCTCCTGCCCGGTGAGGCCCAGCGACTGCGCGTCCTGGCCCGCGTCGAACTGGAGGGGCAGCACGCCCATGCCCACGAGGTTGGAGCGGTGGATGCGCTCGAAGCTCTTGGCGATGACGGCCTTCACGCCCAGCAGCTGCGTGCCCTTGGCCGCCCAGTCGCGGCTGGAGCCGGTGCCGTACTCGGCGCCCGCCAGCACCACGAGCGGGATGTTGTCCGCCTGGTACTTCATGGACGCGTCGTAGATGCTCATCCGCTCGCGGGTGGGGATGTGCACGGTGACGCCACCCTCCACGCCGGGAACCAGCAGGTTCTTCAAGCGGATGTTGGCGAAGGTGCCGCGCACCATCACCTCGTGGTTGCCGCGACGGGCGCCGTAGGAGTTGAAGTCCTTGGGCTCCACGCCCTCCGCCATCAGGTACTTCGCGGCGGGGCTCGTCTTCGCGATGTTGCCGGCGGGCGAGATGTGGTCCGTCGTCACGGAGTCACCCAGGAGCGCCAGCACGCGCGCGCCCTTGATGTCCTGCACCGCCTTGGGCTCCTTCGGGAGGTTCTCGAAGAAGGGCGGCTTGCGCACGTAGGTGGACTTCTCCTCCCACTGGAAGGTGGAGCCCTTGCTCACCTGGAGCTGCTGCCACAGCGCGTCGCCGTCCATCGCGTTGGCGTACTGGCTGCGGAACTGCTCCGGCTTCACGGCCGTGCGGATGGTCTCGCGGATCTCCTGGTCGGAGGGCCAGATGTCCTTGAGGAACACCGGCTTGCCGTTGGGGTCCGTGCCCAGGGGCTCGTTGTTCAGGTCGCGGCCCACTTCACCGGCCAGCGCGTACGCCACCACGAGCGGGGGGCTCGCCAGGTAGTTCATGCGCACGTGCGGGTTGATGCGGCCCTCGAAGTTGCGATTGCCGGACAGCACCGCGGCCACCACGAGGTCGCCCTCCACCACCGCGTTGGACACGGCCTCCGGCAGCGGGCCGGAGTTGCCGATGCAGGTGGTGCAGCCGTAGCCCACGACGTGGAAGCCCACGGCCTCCAGGTAGGGCAAGAGGCCCGCGTCGCGCAGGTACTCGGTGACGACGCGGCTGCCGGGGGCGAGGCTCGTCTTCACCCACGGCTGGGGCTTGAGGCCCTTCTCCACGGCGTTCTTCGCCAGGATGCCGGCGGCCACCAGCACGGCCGGGTTGGACGTGTTGGTGCAGGAGGTGATGGACGCGATGACCACCGCGCCATGGCCCACCTGGTAGCTCTGCTTGCCGTTCTTCACGGTGACGCTCTGGGCCAGCCGCTCCGGGGGCACCGGGGCCGCGGGGGCCTTGGCGCCGCCCTTGGGGCCTTCGTCATCCTCGCCCTTGCTCTTGCCGGCGGACAGCATCTCCACGAGCGACGCCTCGTAGCCCGCCTTCATGTCCTTCAGGGGCACGCGGTCCTGCGGACGCTTGGGGCCCGCGAGGCTGGGCACCACGGAGGCCAGGTCCAGCTCCAGCGAGTCGGTGAAGAGGGGGTCCTGGGCTTCATCCGTGCGCCACAGGCCCTGCTCCTTCGCGTACGCCTCCGTCAGCGCCACGACGTCATCCGGGCGGCCGGTGAAGCGCAGGTAGTTGCAGCTCTCCTCGTCCACGGGGAAGAAGCCGATGGTGGCGCCGTACTCCGGGGCCATGTTCGCGATGGTGGCGCGGTCCGGCAGCGACAGGTTCTTCAGGCCGTTGCCGTAGAACTCCACGAACTTGCCGACGACGCCCTTCTTGCGGAGCATCTGCGTGACGGTGAGCACCAGGTCCGTCGCCGTCGCGCCCGCGGGGAGCTTGCCGGTGAGCTTGAAGCCCACCACCTGCGGGATGAGCATCGTGATGGGCTGGCCCAGGAGCGCCGCTTCCGCCTCGATGCCGCCCACGCCCCAGCCGACCACGCCCAGGCCGTTGATCATCGTCGTGTGGCTGTCGGTGCCCACGAGCGTATCCGGATACACCATGGTGCCCTGGCGGAACGTCACCTGCGCCAGGAACTCCAGGTTCACCTGGTGGCAGATGCCGATGTCTGGCGGCACGACGCCAAAGCCCTTGAACGCGCTCTGGCCCCAGCGCAGGAACGCGTAGCGCTCACGGTTGCGCTCGAACTCCAGCTCCGCGTTCTCCTTGAAGGCCGCGGTGGTGGCGAACGAGTCGATCTGCACCGAGTGGTCGATGACGAGGTCGGCCGGGTTGCGCGGGTTGATCTTCGCGGGGTCGCCACCCATGGCGGCGAGCGCCTCGCGCATGGCGGCCATGTCCACGACGGCGGGCACGCCAGTGAAGTCCTGGAGCAGCACGCGCGCGGGGTGGAAGGAGATTTCAGTCTCGGGCGTGGCCTTGGGGTCCCAGGCGAGCATCTTCTCGATGTGCTCGCGCTTGACGACGCGGCCGTCCTCGTTGCGCAGCAGGTTCTCCAGCAGCACCTTGAGGGAGAACGGGAGGCGGTTCACCGCCGGGTGGGACTTCGCCAGCGTCCCCAGGCTGAAGAGGTCATAGGTGGTCGAGCCCACCTTGAGCTTGGCTTTCGTGCCGAAACTGTCCGTCATTTTCGTTGCCGTCCTTCCGTGCCGGAATGAGGCAACTTCTATGGCCCTCGCACGCGGCATGCAAAGGGTTCCTGCACCGCGTTGACGACGGTGGACGGTTGCCTGGAACCCCCTGTTTCCCCAGAGGGCTCCGGGGTCGGTTCCGGGATCGGGCTCAGAGGACCTTGCGGAAGAAGTAGAGCACCCGCTCCACGGCCTTCTGCCAGAGGGGCCGACGCTGGAAGACGGCCAGGTCCACCTCGCGACAGTCGCCGCAGTCCGTGCGAAAGGAATCCTCCAGCTCGCGCCCCAGTCGGGGGTCCGCGAACACCGCGTTCACCTCGTGGTTGAACGCCAGGGACAGCCGCTCCAGGTTGAACGAACCGATGGTGCCCCAGACGCCGTCCACCACCGCCGTCTTGGCGTGCAGTACGCCGCGCTGCCATTCGAAGATGCGGATGCCAGCGCTCATCAGCGGTTCATAGAACGCGCGCGTGGCGTGCTCCAGGAAGGGGTGGTCGCTCTTGCCGCCGTTGAGCAGCAGGCTCACCTCCACGCCGCGCTTCGCCGCGTCCTTCAGCGCGGCGACCAGCCGGCGGTCCGGCACGAAGTAGCCCGCGGCGATGAGCACGCTCTGTCGCGAGCGCTGGATGGCGTGCAGGTAGGCGCGGTGGATGCTGCGGCGGCTGGACAGCACCGCCAGCCCCACGTCCCCGCGCCGCGGCCCGGGCTCCGGCAGGCGCACGCCGCCCCGGATGCGCCGCTTGAGACGGCTCAGCCGGTCCTGGAACATCATCCGCCACGTGGCGAGGAAGCGGCGCTCCAACTCATGCACCGCGGGGCCCTCAATCTTGAGCACATCGTCGCGCCACGCGACGCCCTGCCCCTCCGGCGCCCAGTGCGCGGCGATGTTCACCCCGCCCGTGAAGGCCACGGTGCCGTCCACCACCAGGATCTTGCGGTGGTCACGGCGGAACAGGTGGCGCAGCCCGCGCGACAGGCTGAAGGGCTTGAAGGCCCGCACGTCCACGCCGCGCTGGCGCAGGCCCTCGAAGAAGCTCCTGCGGCTGGTCCATGAACCCACCGCGTCGTAGAGGACCTTCACGTGCACGCCGCGCTCGGCGGCCTCCGCCAGGGCCTGACCGAACAGTTCGCCCACCGCGTCGGTGACGAACATGTACGTCTCCAGGCGGATGGAGCGGCGCGCCCGGCGGATGGCCTCCAGCATCTCCGGATAGGCCTCCACGCCGTCGCGCAGGAGGCGGCACGCGTTGCCCTGCAGCGTGGTGTGGCGCTGGGGCAGGTAGTAGCGGGCGAGCAGCCGCCGGGACACCCCGGGGCTCCACACCGGGCCGTGCTCGGGCACCGGCCCCGGGCTCCGGGCCAGGGCCCTCACCGGCGGACCCCCTGTCGGAAGCCGCTCCTCCACCCCGCCCTCCTCCCCCCGAAGCTCGCGCATCACCCTTGTCAGGGTGGGAACGGAAGGGGGGGTCGGCAACCCGGACGGGCCCTGCCCGCCTCCCAGGCGGGGTTGCACCGTCGGCTATCGGACCTGACGGCTAGAGGCCGTACTCGGCGCGCTTGTTCTCCGCGCGCGTGGCGCACGGCTGGTCGAACTCGGGGAAGTACTCGCGCACGTGGTCCAGCGTGGAGGCGGCCTTCTTGAACTGGCTCTGGTTGTAGTAGCCCTCCACCTCCAGCAGCAGCTTGGAGCAGGTCCGATCCAACTCCTGCTGGGCGTTCTTCATGCCTTCCTGGGACTCGTAGTACAGCTCCGGCTTGGGGTCCGGGTGGGCCTCCAGCATCAGCCACGCCTCGCGGAAGGACTTCCACGCCTCGTAGCGGTTGCGCGCGCCGATGTCCGGCGTCTCGAAGTTCTTGCGGCCCTTCTTGTAGGACTCGCGGGCCAGGTTCACGAGCTGCACCGACGTCAACTGCTCGGGCAGCAGGGCGCGCTCCACCCAGACGTTCCACACGCGCCAGGGGTCCTCGCCGGGCGGGTTGCGGGTGTTGTCGAAGATGATGCGGTTGGGCTCACCCTTGCGCAGGTGCTGGGGCGGGATCATCAGCTCCAGCGAGCGCTCCTGGCTGGCCAGCGTGTCCGGGGGCACCTTGCCCACGTCCACGCCGTTGACGCTCACCACGACCTCGTCCTTGGAGATACCCGAGGCCTGGTAGTGGAGGATGACCACCGCGCGCGTGGCGGCGACGAACTCCCACTCGAAGACCTTCATGTCCGGCCGGCTCCAGGTGACGCCGTCGCCCAGACCGAACGAATCGTTGATGGGCTGGTTGGTCAGGCGCACCGGCTCCTCGCCGCGCTGCACCATGTCGTCGCCGCCCAGCACCAGCCAGTACAGCAGGCCGAAGAGGGCCAGCACCACCACGCCACCGCCGGCCATCACGCCCGTGCGGACCTTGGAGCTGGCCTCCGCCCAGAACAGGCGCAGGTTGGCCGCGAGTCCCGGCGTCTCACGGCGGATGCGGGCGCGCTCGGCGGCGGACAGGCCTCCGCCCCCGCCGCCAGCACCACTCCGGGGCGAGGAGACGCGGGCCACGGAGCGGGAGGACTGGGAGCCCGTGCGGCGCGCCGGAGCGGACGACCCGGACGGACGCGGCGCCAGGGCCTGGGGGGCGTCATCGGCGGGCGGGGGCGCGGCGGCGCGCTGGGGGTTGGTGGTGGGCCGGCGGATCGCGCGCATGTTCATGCGGGTGGACTCCGCGCGGATGCCCTGCAGCTCCTCCTCGTCGGCGCCTTCCGGGGCCATCGCCGCGGCGGCCTTCTTGTTGCGCTGCTTGCGCAGCGAGTCCATGGACACGATGCGGGTGCTGTTGGCGCCGTCTTCCGCGGGCGCGTCCTCTTCACCGGTGGTCGCGTCGTCCTGCGCGAACGCGAACAGGAACGTCACCGGCCCCAACGTGATGGCATCCCCGTCGGTGAGCGCCTGCTTCTGCACCGCCGCGCCGTTGATGAGCGTGCCGTTGGCGCTCTTCTGGTCCTCCACGCCGTAGCCCTCGCCCATCTTGAGGATGCGGCAGTGGCGGCGGGACACACCGGGGTCGTACAGCACCACGTCACACTCGGAGGTGCGACCGATGAGCACGGAGTCCTGGTCGAAGACGAACTCCTTGCCGGCGTCTTTTCCCTCGGAGATCGTCAGTTGGAAAGCCATGTCGTCCTAGGAGCCTATCGAGGCATGCACGGCTCGGGCAACGGCGGCGCGAGCGCTCGCCGGCTCCAGCACTTCCGCCTCGCCGCCGAAGGATAGCACCCACTGCGTGAGCCAGCGCTCACTGTCTCCAGCCACGCGCACTTCCACCCCTCCGTCAGCGAGCGGGCGGGCGTCCTGCCCGAAGCGCTCCTTCACGTAGGGCGCGGCGATGGGGGAGAAGCGGACCCGGACGGAGGCCTCGCTCGCGCCGCGCGCCGGGTTGGGCACGTCCGCGCGGGCGTCCGCCGGGGGCTGGAAGGCGGTGGTGGTGACGGCCAGGTCCTCCATCCGGTCCAGGCGGAACAGGCGCGCGTCCTGGCGGGTGTGGCAGAAGCCCTGGAGGTACCACTGGCCCCGGTTGCTCAGCAGCTCGTAGGGGCGCACCTGGCGCGACTCCGCCGGACGGCCCGGGGTGGCGTAGCCGAACGTCACCTCCAGGCGCTCCAGGATGGCCTGGGTGAGCGGCCCCAGGGCCAGGGGCGCCTCGCCCGTGGCGTCGATCTTCCGGTACATGTCCCGAAAGCGCTCGCGCGCGGCGGGCGGGATGATGTTCTCCAGCTTGGTGAGGGCGCTCTGGAGCGCGTCCCCGGTGGCCGGGCGCAGCAGCTCCGCCGCGGCGGCCAGGGCCGCGGCCTCGCCCGCGGTCAGCCGGGGCGGCGCGAACAGGCGTTGATCCAGGTCCACGTAGACGCGGTCGTTGTCCACGTAGATGTCGATGTAGTCGTCCGGATTGAAGGGCGGCCGGCCCACGCACGTGAGCAGGTCCAGCTCCTCCAGCAGGTCCTCCCGGCTGATGTTGAGGGCCTTGGCCAGGGCCTCCACCGTGACGCCCGGGTGCTTGGAGACGTAGGGGACGAGGAACAGCAGGCGGCGCAGCCGCTCGTGGACGTTGCTCATGCGCTCACCTGCTGGCCTTCCACCATCGCGTGCTTCTCCAGGATGCGCGCCGCCATCCGCTCCAGCGGCTCGCGCGCCTCCAGCGGGCCCTCCACGCGGCAGTCCGCGCCGAGCGACAGGACGAACCGCGCCAGCCCGTCCACGAACGTCACCGGGAAGCGGGCGCGCGTCACGCCCTCCTCCACCGGCTCCAGCGCCGCGCCGGGGAACAGCGAGGCCCCGCGCGAGGACAGCGGCCCCTTCAACAGGAGCGTCACCTCCATGGGCTCATGGAAGCGGTACTGCCAGGGGAAGTACGCCACGTGCGCGTCGAGCGAGAAGTCGGCGGGCACCTCGAAGTCCGGGGTGCGCGGCCGGGCGGTGTTCGCCTTCAGCTCGCGGATGCGATGCACGTGGAAGGTGCGCAGGCCCTGGCGCAGGTGGCAGTAGCCCACCAGCGTCCACACACCGCGCCGGAGCGCGAGGCCGTACGGGTCCACGCGCCGCTCGGTCAGCCCCGCCTGCTTGGGGCTGCCGTAGGTCAACTGCACCCACTTGTGGGCGGAGCACGCTTCCCAGAGCGTCTCCAGCCGGGCGGAGACCTCCTTCTCCTGGCCCACCTGGCCGGTGCCCAGCTCCATGCGCACGCGCGGGGTGGGCAGGGATTCCCCTGCGAAGAAGCCAATCTTGCGCAGGGCGTGCGCCAGGTCGTCGCGGCCCGGGAAGGCCCCGGATGCCAGCGCGGCGGACCCGGCGGCGTAGAGCACGGCCAGCTCCTCCTTCGTGAGGTCCGCCTCCGGCAGGTAGTAGACGTTGCGGTCGACGAGGTAGCCGTCGCGCCGCTCGTCGTCGCCCTGCACGTAGCTCAGGGGGAAGCCCAGTTCGACGAGCTCCGCCTTGTCGCGCTCGAACTTGCGCTCCGCGGCGTCGTCCGAACCGCCGTAGTCGGCGGGGAAGTGCTCGCGCAGCTCGGCCCACGAGATGGGTTCCCGCGCGTCGAGCAGCAGTGCCACGAGATCAAGGATGCGTTCCGTGCGGTCCATTCAGAAGATCGGTCACGATGGCGGACAGGACCCGGGAGATCAAGCAGACCGGGTACTTCCGGAGGGTTGGGGGCGAGGGCAGGGGGAAAGGGGCAGCGACATCAACAGCGGAGGCGGCCGCGCCCGTCCAGGAGGGATAGTCGCACCTACCTGAACAGGCAAGCAGGTATCGACAGGTACCCCCTGTTTCGTCCGCAAGGCAGCAGACAACCAGGGGCGTGGGGCTCGCACTCGGGGCGCGTCTGGGTTATTCCTTGGGAATTGTCGAATCGGGTGTGAAGCGACAGCGGCGCCTCCGGGCCCGCTGCCAGCCGTGGGGCCGACGCGGCGGACGGATGCTTTGGACGAGGGCTCAACCATGGACCGCACCTCCCTGCTGAAGACGTGGCTTCCCGGGCTGGCGCTGGTGCTGCTGGCCTTCTTCATGCCCACCCCGGCGCACGCCCGCTCCGAACCGCTCTACTTCGCGCTGGAGGTCCGGCGCGACGGCCGGCTCATCGCCCAGCCCAAGCTGCTGGGCCAGTCCGGCCGCACGCTGCGGGCCGAACGCCGCCGTCCGGGCGCGCTGGCCCCGGACTACCGGCTGGTGCTCACGCCCCGGGGCGAAGGGGATGGGTTCCAGTTGGAGCTGGACCTGTCGCTGCCCGAAGGCGAAGGCCATTCGCAGCTCGCCCTGCTGCACGGCCAGGAGCGCAAGCTCCAGCTCGGCCGGGTGCCGGGGGAGCTGGAAGTGTCCCTGCTCCTGATGAAGGTGGACTCGCCGGAGTTCCGCGCGCTGATGCGGCTCACGGAAGAGAAGCCCGGCACGGTGCAGTCCGTCTCCAGCTCCATCTAGGCGGCCTCCGTCTGCGGCCACCCCGCCCCCAGCTACAGCACGGCCAGGTCGTCGCGATGCACCGCTTCGTCCAGGTAGCGGTAGCCCAGCACCGCCTCGATGTCCGCGCTGCGCCGTCCGCTGATGCGCCGCAGGTCGCTGGCGTCATAGGTGGAGAGGCCCCGGGCGAACACCGCCCCGGTGGCATCCGCCAGATCCACCGGGTCCCCGCGGCTGAACTCCCCCTCCACGGCCTTCACGCCGCTGGGCAGCAGGCTGCGCTTGCCGGTGACGATGGCCTCCCGCGCGCCCGCGTCCACCACCAGCCGGCCCCGGGGCCTGAGGGCGTGGGCGATCCACGCGGTGCGAGCGCTGCGGCGGTTGCCGGCGGGCTCGAAGAGCGTGCCCACCTCCTCGCCCAGCAGCACGGTGCGCAGCCGGCCGGGCACCGCGCCGGAGGTGATGACGCACGGGATGCCCAGCTCCGCGGCGCGCGCGGCGGCGCGGACCTTGGACGCCATGCCTCCGGTGCCCACGGCGCTCGTCGCATCTCCCGCCAGGGCAAGCACCTCCGGGGTGACGCTCGGCACGGAGGGCATCAGGCGCGCGTCAGCGTCGCGGCGGGGGTCGGCGGTGTACAGGCCCTCCACGTCGGACAGGAGCACCAGCGCGTCGGCCTCCACCACGCCGGCCACCAGGCTCGCCAGCGTGTCGTTGTCGCCGAACTTGAGCTCGTCCACCGACACGGTGTCGTTCTCGTTGATGACGGGCACCACGCCCGCGGCCAGCAGCCGGTCCAGGGTGTGCTTCACGTTGAGGTAGCGCCGGCGCTCCTGCACGTCCTCGTGGGTGAGCAGCACCTGCGCCACCGCGCGGGCCGCGTGGCTGAAGGCCTCCTCGTACGCTTGCATCAGGCGGCTCTGCCCCACCGCCGCGCACGCCTGCTTGCCCGGAATGTCCCGGGGCCGGGAAGGAAGCCCCAGCCGCTCCATGCCCAGCGCGATGGCGCCGCTGGACACCACCACCAATTCCCGCCCCTGGGCGGCCCACAACAGGTCCTGGCCCAGCGCCTCGAAGTGGGCGCGGTTGAAGCGGCCGGTGGCGCTCGTCAGCGCGTTGGTCCCAATCTTCACCACCACGCGGCGGGCCCCGCGCAGGGCGTTGCGTGCGGAATCAGTCACAAGGCGGAGCGTAGGCTGGAAATGGAAAGACCGCGCGCCGCCCGATTGTTCTTGAGGGTCCGTACGCGTCCGAAGGGTGGTGGCTTTGTCATGAAACCCGAAGGCCCGCTGTCCATCCAAAGCCTTGAACGTGGCGCGGGCCTTTCGTTGGCCGTGCCAGGAGAAACGGTTTGAAGGAAATCTTCGGCAACACCCTGGGTCTCAAGTCGAGCGAGCAGCAGCGGCTGCGCAACACCTTCCGCCGCCGGGTGGATCCGCGCGAAATCGTGTCCGCGGAGCTCGCCCGCCACCTCACCGAGCTGTCGCACGAGTTCAACCGGCAGGTGGGCGTCCTCATCAACCGCAAGGGCGACATCGAGCACGTGGTGGTGGGCAACGCGCACAAGCTGGAGCTGCCGGACATCGGCCGTGCGCGCGCCGGGCAGATCCGTCTGCGTGGCCTGCGCCTGGTGCACACGCACCTCAAGAGCGAACCCCTGACGAAGGACGACCTCACGGACCTGGCGCTGCTGCGCCTGGACTGCGTGGCCGCCGTGGGCGTGGGCCCGGAGGGCCTGCCCGGGGTGCTGCACTACGCCTATCTGGTGCCGGAGAACGGCACCGGCGAGTTCTGGCAGGTGTCCAAGCTGCCCTCGGTGCACGTCGAACAGCCGGACGTCCTGGCGACGCTGGACGCGCTGGAGGAGGAGTTCAACCGCAAGGCGGCCGCGCGCAAGGTGTCCGGGCGCGAGCGCGCCATCCTCGTGGCGGTGTGCCTGGACGGCAACCGCGCGCGGGCGGAGTCCTCGCTGGATGAGCTGAAGGAGCTGGCGCGCACCGCGGGCGTGGAGGTGATGGACAGCGTGCTCCAGGTGCGGCGGGAAGCGGATCCGCGCTACCTCATCGGCCGGGGCAAGCTGGATGACCTGAACCTGCGCTCCATGCAGTCCATGGTGGACGTCCTCATCTTCGACAAGGACCTCACCCCGTCTCAGGGGCGCCACATCGGGGACGCGACCAGCCTCAAGGTGTTGGATCGCACGCAGCTCATCCTGGACATCTTCGCCCAGCGCGCGCAGACGGCGGAGGGCAAGCTCCAGGTGGAGCTGGCGCAGCAGAAGTACCGGCTGCCCCGGCTGGTGCAGGGCGACGATTCACTCAGCCGGCTCATGGGCGGTGGCGTGGGTGGACGTGGCCCCGGCGAGACGAAGCTGGAGATCGACCGTCGCCGCGTGCGCGAGCGCATCACCAATCTGGAGAAGCGCATCGACCTCATCAGCCGCGAGCGCAGCGTGCGGCGGGCCCAGCGCAACCGGCGCGAGGTACCGGTCATCTCCATCGTGGGCTACACCAACGCGGGCAAGTCCACGCTGCTCAACGCCATCACCAACGCGGAGGTGCTGGCGGAGGACAAGCTGTTCGCCACGTTGGATCCCACCAGCCGCCGGCTGCGCTTCCCGCGCGAACGCGAGGTCATCATCACCGACACGGTGGGCTTCATCCGGGACCTGCCCAAGGACCTGGTGGCCGCCTTCCGCGCCACGCTGGAGGAGCTCTATGACGCAACCCTCCTCCTGCACGTGGTGGACGCGGGCGACCCGGCGCGTGACGACCAGGTAGAGGCGGTGGAGACCATCCTCAACTCGCTCGGCCTGATGGAGAAGCCGCGCCTGATGGTGTGGAACAAGGCGGACCTGCTTCCCCCGGACGAGGTGGAGCAGTTGCTGCGCTCCCGGGGCGGCGTGGCCATCAGCGCCGCGAAGCGCGAGGGCCTGGCGACGCTGCTGGCCAAGGCGGACACCACCCTGTTCGCCGAGGGGGCTTCCGAGTCCATGGGCGTCGTCTAGGTAGGCGTGGGGTGGATGGCGGGTTGCCGGCAAGGGGGCCTCCCCTCTAGAGTCGAGGGGCCTTGGCTCCCTTGCTGAAACTGCTCATCCCCCTGTTGACGGCTCAAATCGAAGGCCTGCCCGGACAAGACTCCGAGCCGGCCTACGACAAGCCCGTCTCCTCCATCTCGACCGACTACATCGACGTGCTGGAGAAGAACAGCCACATCGTCTACCCGGTCATCGCCGTGGTGACGCTGGCGCTCATCGCCTGGGGCATCCTCTCCGCGTGGCGCACGCAGGACATGGACGGCCTGCAGAAGAACCAGTTCAAGCAGAACATCATCAACGAGCTGCGCCGGCAGATCAGCGGCATGCCCGGCGACCAGTTGGGCAAGACCATCGGGTTGGACCGGCTCAAGACGAACCGCCTGCTGGAGGAGATGCAGACGGAAGGCCTGGTGTTGAGCCACACCAACTCGGAGCGGCTCACCGTGTGGCGTGTACGAGGGGCCGGCCCCGAAGCCAAGCCCCGCAAGTACTGACCGCGCGCGGCCAGCGCGCTAGACGCCGGACAGCTCCGACTTCGGCTGGCGCGTCATCAGGTCCACCACCGCGTTCTTCGCGCTCTTGCCCTCGTAGGCAATCTCGTAGACCTGCTGGCAGATGGGCAGCTCCACGCCCGTCTTGAGCGACAGGTCGCGCGCGCTCTTCGCCGTCTTCACGCCCTCGGCGACCTCCTTCATCTCCGCGAGGATGTCCGGCAGCTTGCGGCCCTTGCCCAGCTCCATGCCCACGTGGCGGTTGCGGCTGAGCTCGCCCGTGCACGTGAGCACCAGGTCGCCCATGCCGGACAGGCCGGAGAGCGTCAGCGGGTTGGCGCCCTTCCTCACGGCGAGCCGGGTGATCTCCGCGAGGCCGCGCGTGATGATGGCCGCCCGGGCGTTGTGGCCCATGCCCAGGCCGTCCGCCATGCCCGCCGCGATGGCGATGACGTTCTTGAGCGCGCCGCCGTACTGCACGCCCACCACGTCCGTGGAGGTGTACGAGCGGAAGGTGTCCGTCTGCAGCGCCTTCTGACAGCGCAGGGCCACCTTGTCCCAGTGCGACGCGATGGTCACCACCGTGGGCATGCGCCGCGCCAGCTCCTTGGCGAAGCTGGGGCCGGAGAGCACCGCGACGTACGGGTGGAACTCCTCCGGCAGACAGTCCTCCAACAGCTCCGTCATGGTGAGGAGCGTTTCGTTCTCGATGCCCTTGGACACCGTCACCAGGGGCACGCCCTTGGGCAGGAACGTCTTCGCGCGCGCGAGCACTTCACGCGTGGCGTGGCTGGGCGTCGCGAGCACCACCATCTCCGACCCCGCCAGCGCCTCCTCCAGGTCGGTCGTGGCGCGCACGCGCTCGGAGAGGGGGATGCCCTTGAGATAGGTGGCGTTCTCGTGGCGGGTGTTGATGGCTTCCACCGCGCCGGGCTCACGGCCCCACAGACGGACCTCCTCGCAATTCACCGCGAGCACGTTCGCGAGCGCCGTACCGAACGAGCCTGCACCAATGACACTGCCGCGCATGGATGACCTCGAGTCCAGAAGGAGGGGCTTCAGAACAACGCGGACACCACGCCCATGGACAACGTGGGCATGAACTCCGCGTCCGTGGAGCGACTGCGGAAGTCGCCGCCGATGGAGACAGCGTAGGACGTCTTTTCACCGACCGGAAACTCAGCGCCCAGGCGCAGGAGGATGGACGCGTCCACCTTCCACGCGGGCGGCAGGCCTCCCAAAGGCGAGGACTGGATGGGGTCCAGGTCGAAGGCCAGCAGGCACCGCAGGTCCATGTACGGACGCACCGAGCGCGGCAAATCGCCCTGGATGGAGGCCACGACGCCCGGCGCCACGTTCCAGTCGCGCCGGCCGCTCAGGTAGCGCGCGCCCTTCTCCTCTGTGTCCGGGGGACGCAGGAAGAACGCCCGGCCGCCATCCACCACGACCGCCAGGCTGCCGTTCGAGCCATCCAACAGGTTGAAGCGGGCCGCCGCGCGCACCTCCGTCATCAGGCCGTAGACGCTGTCCACGCCCAGCCCCAGGTCCAGGCGCGGCAGGACGCCATACAGGCCCCTCGCGGACACGAAGGGGAAGCCCAGCTCCATGCCCACGCCCAGGTGCCCCGACCCCAGCGACCGCCCCCCGTAGAGCCCGTACCGGTTGGGTGCCTGGGGAGGGCGGGGAGGTCTTGGCGACTTCGGGGGCCTGACGGCCTGCCCCTGGCGCTCGGGCGGCGGGGGTGGCGTGTATCGAGGAGTGGCGTCCGGCGCCCCTGGGAACGCTTCCCAGCCGTCGTCACCGGCAGGAGGCGTCTGGGGGGACGCGCCCGGCTCACCCCGGGGAGGCGCCTTGGAGGGCGGGGGAGTTCCCGGCTCGCTCCAGGACTCGTCGGGCGATGCGTTCCGGCTCGGAGGCGGCGAGGCGGGGGCCTGGGCCAGGACGGGGGAACCCCAGCAGAGGAGCAGGGCCGACAGGGTGGGGAGTCCGGGGATGCGCATGGAAGAGGGCGGGCAGCCTAGCCCACGCTCCGGCCATGAACGAGGCCGGCCTGCCCGTCCTGCGTCCCGCCATCCGGTCGCGTCCGGAAAGTGGCAGCCGCGCCACAATGCTGACGAAGGGGGCTGGCCCCGGTCTACCATCCCGTACTCGCGACAAAGGCGTCGGTGAGGAGAGCAGACGGGATGAGGGTCGGACGGGGTGCACTGCTGATGGCGCTCGCCCTGGGCGCGTGCAGCAGGCCCGGCGCGAACAAGGAAGCGACGGATGCGGGCGTCATCGGGCTGCCGGGAAGGCCCTCCCCGCTGGCGATTCCCTTTTGCGACGTGCTGTTGCCGGAGGACCTGCGCGACCTCACGCTCAACGGGTTCGCGATGAAGGAGGAGCGGGCCTGTCCCACGTGTGGACCGCTCTGCACGTTGCATTCGGCCGCCATGCCGGACGTGTCCCTGTCGGTGGCCTATGACTGCCAGCCCGGCTACGCGAGCGCGGACGTGCGCGCATTGCTCGAGCCCACGTTGAACGCGGGCGGCGAGGAGGTGTCCGCGCTGGGCCGGGCCGCGGCTCGGCGCAGTCCCGTGCAGGGCATGACGCAGGTGGTGGCGTGGGATGACGACACGCCGTGCGTCGTCGTCGTCACCCTGCTGGGGGATGATCCCGACCGCGCGATGGATGTGGCCCGCCTCGCGGTGACCTCGCACAAGGGGATGGACGCGGCGGAGGATGCGGGCACGGAGGCACCGGGTGCCGCGGGCGACAACCCGTTCGGGGATGCGCCGCTGGAGCCGCTGGACACCCTCACCGCGCCGCGCGCTGGAACGACGGACGTGCTGTCCGCGCCTTCGGGCACCCGAGCGCCGCCGCCCGTCTTGCCCTCCCCTGCCCGGCCGCCTCCGCGCCCCACCACGATGGCACCGTCGGGCGTTGGAACCACGATGGGAGGAACGACGCCGGTCCGCCCCGCGGCGGTGCCGCCCCCCGTGGTGAAACCCCGTCCGGCGACGACGCCCGTGACGCCCGTGTTGGCGCCTGCTCCGATGGCACCGAGCGCCGCGACGCCCGCGCCGACTCCCGCCCCGAGCGCAACGACTCCCGCTCCGAGCGCGCCCACCGCTCCGGCTTCCGACACGACCGCACCCAATCCCGTGACTCCCGCTCCGAACTCCGGGTCGGTCGCACCCGACGTCGCGCCGAACGCAGGATAGGCATCGCGGCGCATCACGCCTGTGATTGCGCAAGGACGGGTGAATCCCTCCCAACCCCAGGCGCGCCACGACATCGAAATTCCGGCCCGCGGGGGAGGGGCGTGGAGGACGTGTGCTAGGACTCGCGGGGATCGGCAGACACTCTCTCCCACTCCTTCGCACCGGCTCCAGTCCTCTAAGGAGTACGTCTGGGGCCCCCGGTTCGGGGATCCGCGCAAGTGGAGCACGACCCTGTCCCTGGGCCGCCCCAACATCTCCGCCGGTGACATCCGGGGCGTCATCTTCAGCGACTTCCTGCCTCACCGCATGGAGGACGTGCCCGTCGCGCGCATCCGGGGCCCACTGTCGTTCTCCCTGCCCGCGACCATCGCGGTGTCATCCGTCACGCCGCTGAGCCTGCACACGCGGGCCACGCTCAGGGAGGCACGCTTCCATGTCATGTCCATCGAAGAGGAAGAGGTCAGCCTCCTGAGCGAGAACACGGAGCAGCCCGGCTTCTCGGCGGTGTTCACCGACGCGAAGGGAAACCCCATCCGCGCGAGCCTGAAGAAGCGCGAGGACTTCGACGACGCGACCTTCCGGCTCGACTTCGAAACCCGGAGGCCCGTGCGCCAATGGCAGAGGCTCCAGGCCCAGGGCGCGAGCAAGACCTATACGTACCCGTTTGAAATCACGGCCCACGTGCTCAAGCCCGTGTCCTCGCGGAAGAAGTAACGCCCCCCGGCGCAATGGCAGACACCTTGCGCCGGAGGTTCACTGCCCCCTGCGGGCTTCCATGAGGCTCATGCCCGTGCGGCTGGGCGAGATGCCTTCCAGCGTCCAACCGGTGGCGGCGAAGAGCGTTCGGAACTCCTCCACCGTGCGCTCCTTTCCGCCCACCACCGCCAGCATGTTCAGGTCCAACAGCGACGCGAACGAAGGACTGCCGTCGTCCGGAATCACCTGCTCCAGCACGAACAGCCGGGCCCCGGACGGTGAGCCGTCGTGGATCCGCTGGAGGATGCGGGAGGCCTGGGTGTCCGGCCAGTCGTGGAGGATGAACTTGAGCAGGTACGCCTCCGCTTCGGGGATGCCGGATGCGAAGAAGTCACCGCCCACCAGGTCCACGCGGTCCGCCAGCCCCTGCGCTTCCAGGCGGGCCCGGGCGCTGGGGATGACAGCCGGCTGGTCGAAGAGGATTCCCCGGCAGCCGGGATGGGCCTTGAGCACATGGCCCAGGAGGACGCCCTGGCTGCCTCCGATGTCCGCCACCCGCGCGAGGCTGGAGAAGTCGTGGAGCGCGGCGAGCTCCACGCCCACCTCGTCGGAGATGTTGCCCATGGCCTCCGCGAACTCCTCGGTCAGCACGGGGTCGCGGTTCAGCCACCCCCAGAAGTCCGTCCCCAGGGTTTCGAGCGTGCGCGGTTTTCCCGTGCGGACCGCTTCACCGAGCTGACCCCAGGGCAGCCAGTGGCCAGGGTTGCTCATCGCGAGCGCCATGCCCCGCATGGAGCCCGGCACGCCCCTGCGCAGGGCCTCCCCCAGGGGCGTCAACGCGAAGGTGCGCGGCGGGGCTTCCACGAGCATGCCCGCGGTGACGCCACCGCGCAGCAGCCGGTACAGGTGCTGGCCCTCCAGGCCCAGCGCCCGCGCCACGTCGTCACAGGGACGCGGGCCCCCGGCCAGTTGCTCCACCACCTCCAGCCGGACCAGGGTGCCGAGGATCTGCGTGATCCAATACCCCGTGACGTACTGCATGAACCGCACGGTGGGCGAAGCCATCTGTTCCGAGGGAGGAGCCATGCACGCCAGTGTGGAAGCCCCGGACGCGGGAGGACACCCCGCCCCGGAGGATGAGGTTTGTGTGTGAAAGCGTGTAACGCCTGCCGTTGCCTGGAGAAGGTACTCACAGGTTGTCGGGTGACGCGAACCAGGCCCAGTCCTCTTCCGTCAGGGGCAATCCCTCGCGCTGACGGCGGGCAAGCAGCACCTCCTGCCTCCACGCAGCGAACCCTCCCGCGACGGGCCAGGCCCGGGAGACGGTGCCCTTCAGGGGCTGCGCGAAGTTGAGCAACAGCATGCGGTTGACGCGTTCGACGACCTGCGGGCTCGCCCCGGTGCGCAGTTGGAACTCCGCGCTGAACAGGGCACCCGCTTCCCGCACGCTGCTCGCGGGGGTGCCCGCCACCAGGACCGAAGGCCACAATCCGAGCAGGGGCGGCTCCACGCCTTCGAGCAGCGCCGCGTGCAGCCGGTCATGCCCGTCCAACACCAGCCACTTCGCCAGGATGTCCACGTAGAGCAGCAACGCGGGTGGCAGCGTCCCGTCCCGCGCGCGCTTGCGCCAGCTCTTCACCCGGCCGTCGTCAGGGGCGGAAGGTGCGCGGAGCGGAAGCACGGCACCCGGCCGTTGCGCGGGCAGCGTGTCCCACCAGTTCTCGTTCCAGGCCGGACTGAACCGCGTCACGGCGTCCAGCGAATGGGGGGCCTGGGGTGGCTGGCCGAAGCACCACTCCATGGGAGAGACGGGATGGCGCTCCGCCTTGTCGGCGGACACGGCGCTCACGGGACGCAGGCACCACTGCCCGGAATGCAGCACCGACGCCGGAGCCTCCACGAGCTCCCGCGCCAGCTTCCACTGCCAGGCCTCCCACCAGGGGGCGGAGCCCGGAGCGTGGGATACGGCACGGACCTCGGGCGCTGACAGCGAAGGCAGCCTCCACGGGAATGGCGCCGTGCCGCGCAGGAAGACCGCGCGATCCCACCAGTCGTCGATGCGCACCCACAACAGCGGCGCATCCCCGCTCATCAAGCGGAGCCGGTAGCGCCCGGCCGCCTCCAGGCGCAGGGCCGGACGCCGGGCCTGTCGGGCTCCAATGGGCACGTCCAGCAACAGGCCGGGGCCGGGCGTGCGCAGGCCCCAGGTCTCCGCCGCGTCCACGGTGAGGGAGACGCCCGTCGGGCCTCGTGTCAGCGCCACGACGGGGACCTTCCGGGGCTCACCGCGCGCGGGCTTCGGGAAGACACGTGGCTTCGCAGAGGCACCGCGAACTCCTGGGGGACAGCCCTGTCCCGCGCCTGCACTCCGGGGCCCTGCTTCGCCCCGGAGCGAGGGTGGGGTCTACAGCGTCTGCAGGTACGCCACGAGGTCGTCCACGTCCGCGTCCGACAACTGCGACGTCTGGCCGTGCTTGTTCGTCTCACGGCCGTTCATCATGCGGGCCCGGAGCGTGGGCGCGCTGCCGTCATGCAGGTACGGCGCGGTGCGGCCCACACCCAGCAGCGACGGGGTGTTGAGCCCCGACTTGATGACCGCCGCGGCGTCCTGCAACACGCCCGTGCGCACGAACGTGCCCACGTCCGCGTTGGTGTTGTTGGTGAGCAGGGCGCCCGCGTGGCAGGTGTCGCACGCCGCCTTCTTGTAGAGCGCTTCGCCGCGCGTCTGCGCCTCGGTGAGCGGCGTGCCCTGGTGCGGGTTGTCCGTCGCCGGGATGGAGTCGATGAACGCCGCCAGCTTCGACACCGTGTCGGTGTCCAACTGCGTGCCGCCCATGCGGTCGATGACCGTGGCGTTCATGAACTCGCCCAGCCCGGAGAACTCCCCGCTCCAGTGGAAGGGCGCCGTCGACGTCGTCATGCGGCCCGCGAGGCTGGGCGTCTGGCGCGGCCCGTCCGGGAAGCCCCACACGTGTCCGTCCTCGCGGCCCTCCAGGTGGCACGACGCGCAGGAGACGGCCACCATGGGGCTGGTCATCTTCGGATCCGCCGCGGTGAAGAACAGGCGCCGGCCCGCCGCCGCCAGCGGGGACAGGACGTCGCCCGCGAGCGCCAGCCGCTGGCGCTCCTCGGACACGAAGCCGTCCCTGCCCTCGCCGCTGCTCACCAGCGTGCTGAGCGTGTGGTCGAACGCGTTGTAGACATACGCCTTGCTCCCATCGCGGGTGATGGCGATTCCGTTGGGCCCCGCGCCCACCGACACCACCTGCCGCACGGAGCTCGCCTCGTTCGGCAGGTCGCCGCCCGAACGGCGCCACGCGGGCACGATGGCCACGTTGTTCGTCTCCTGGTTCACCAGGAACAGCCACGCGCCCGACGGGTCCACCACCGCCGCGGCGGGGCCCTGAAGGGGTGAATCCATCGACGGGCTCGCGATGAGCGACGTGGGGAAGTCCGGCTTCTCTTCCGGCGGCGGCTTGCACTCGTCCAGGTCGTCCACCACCGGCGCGGGGGCATCCCCTTCCGCGTTGAAGGTGATGAGGCCCGCGGCCACCACGCCGCCGCCCACGCCCGCGCCGCACGGCGTTCCACCGCCGTACATCGAATCGCCGCCCCCCATCCCGTCGTCGGGCTCCGCGGCCAGCGGATCCTCGCGCGACCAGAGCACCGGCGCGAAGAGCCGCCGTCCATCCGGAGCGCCCAGCAGGTCCACCATGCCGCGCGCGCGGAAGGTGCGCGCCCCCTGGGGACTTCCAGGGTCGGACAGGGAGTCCAGGGCGGAGACGCGCCCCGGCCTGGAGGACGCACGGTTCGCTCTCGTGTTCAGGTCCGTCCCTTCGCGCAGCACCCGGGGCCGGTCCGCGTCCGACAGGTCCACCGTCATCACGTCGCCCTGCCGGAACAGCGTCACCGCCGCCTTCTTGCCGTCCTCCAGGAGCGCGATGCCGCGAGGCTCTTCCCCCAGCGGCAGCTCCCAGCGCGCGGTGAGCGAAGCGGTGTCGATGGCGGTGAGGCTGCCGTGCTCGCTGGAGGTGCGCGTGGCGCTGTTCACCACGTACAGCGTCCGGCCGTCCGGCGACACCGTGAGCCCCGTGGGCTCCACGCCCACGTCCACGCGCGCCGCCTCCACCGTGTCGCCCTTGCGGATGACGGACACGCTGCGGCCGCCGCGGTTCGTCACGTAGACCGTGTCGTCCGGGCCCACCGTCACGCGCTCCGGACGCGGGCCTACCCGCACCTCGCCCACCTTCTCCCGGCGCTCGGTGTCCACCACCGCGAGGATGCCGTTGTCGGCGTCCACCACGTACAGTGTCGAGTCGTCCCGGCTGAGCGCCACGGAACCGGAGGCATTGCTCCAGGTGCCCGCCACCTCGCGCTCACTGCACCCCGAAAGCACCAGCGTCGTCACCGCGCAGAACGCGGTCCATCCCTGCCGTCGCATCGGAATACCTTCCCCTCCCGTGTGGCCCGCGCGCCGTCCCGGCCTTCGCCTCTTGAGCGCGCATATTCCCCACGGCCTGTCGGGTGCGTGCCGGCCCTGCTCACACGCCGTCCCGAGGGCCGCATGCTCGCCCACCCGTCCACCGGAAGTCGATGCCCTCCACACCGGCCGTGCGCCTCCGGACAGTGTGGGGAAGCCTCCTCCCTCCCCCAAATGCCCCGAGCACCCGGCCCCCGTCGCGTGTAGACACGGAGGTCGTGTTACGCCCCGCGCCCGTCATCCTCAGCTTCCGGCGCACGTTCGCGCTGCTCATCCTGCTGGTCGTGCTGCCGTCGGCCGGCCTGTCGGGCTTCGGCGTGGTGGCCATCATCAACGAACGCGCCGCGGTGGAGAAACGCCTGGAGGCCGCCTGGCGCGGCACGCTCGCGGACCTGTCCGCGGAGGTGCCCCGCGCGCTCAACAGCGGACGGTTGGAGACGGTGGAGGGCGGACGGCTGGCGTTCCTGCTGCCGGACGACCAGGAGCTGTCCGACCCAGAGGGCACCTTCCACGTGGAGAACGGCCTGGTGCGCACGAAGGATCCGCAGCTCGCGGAGTCCCTGGCGGCGCTGGTGCCGGAGGCCGCCTCGCTGCCCACGGTGCCCACCGTGTTCTCGCTCGCCCCGGGCAACCGGGCGGTGATGGTGGCCGCCGAGCGCAAGGGCACCACGGTGCAGGGCGTGCGGCTGTCCGCCGTCGCGCTGGACAGCCTGTTGTCGGAGAAGGCTCAGGGACGCGCCACGTCGGAGCCGGTGCGCTTCACGCTCCTGCCGGTGCCGCGCGACACGTCCGGCGAGGGCGGGCTCGTCAACCGGCTGATGTCGGAGGTGGCGCAGGCGCGGCAGAACGCGATGGGGCCGCCGGTGCTCGCGGAGCGGGTGCTGTCCGCGCCGTTGCAAGACTTCCGGTTGGTGGTGCTGCCCACCGGCGAGGACCCCGTGGCGAGCACCTCCACGCGCAACCGCGCCGTGTACGGCGTGCTGCTGGGCTTGTTCTATCTGACGCTCACGTTTGGCGTCATCTACACCGGCCGCGTGCTCTACCGCGAGGCGCGCCTGTCGCGCATGAAGACGGACTTCGTGTCGCTGGTGAGCCATGAGCTGCGCACGCCGCTCACCTCCATCCGCATGTTCATCGAAACGCTGGCGCTGGGCCGGCTGAAGGACCCCGCGCAGATGCAGGAGGTGTTGGACCTGCTCACGCGTGAGACGGAGCGCCTGTCGGACCTCATCGAGCGCGTGCTGGACTGGGCCCGCGTCGAGAGCGGCCGCAAGGTGTACCAGCGCGAATCCGTGCCGGTGGCGGACGTGGTGGACGCGGCGGTGGCGGCCTTCCGCGCGCAGCGGCTGGGGGACGGCATGGAGCTGAGCGTGGAGGTCGCGGGAGGCCTGCCTCCGGTGGACATGGACCGCGTCGCGGTGTCGGGCGCGCTGCTCAACCTGTTGCAGAATGCGTACAAGTACAGCGGGCCGACGAACCGGAAGATCGCGCTAAAGGCGCTCAGGGACGGCAGACACGTGAACCTGTCGGTGGAGGACAACGGGGTGGGAATCGCCAGGAAGGACCGCAAGCGCATCTTCGAGCGCTTCTACCGCGTGGACAACCTGCTCACGCGCAAGACGGAGGGCAGTGGCCTGGGGCTCGCCATCAGCAAGCGCATCGTGGAGGCGCACGGAGGCCGCATCGACGTGCAGAGCGAGCCCGGCCAGGGCAGCCGATTCACCATCCAGCTTCCGGCGGGCCGCGCATGAGCACGCCCGACGAGAAGCCGCGCCGCATCCTGGTGGTGGAGGACGACCTGTCCATCCTCACCGGCGTGTCCATGAACCTGCGCTTCGAAGGCTACGAAGTGCTCCAGGCGCAGGACGGCCGCACGGGCCTGGCCAAGGCGTTGGACGAAGCGCCGGACCTGCTGGTGTTGGACCTGATGCTCCCGGAGCTCAACGGCTACGAGGTCATCCGCGAGCTGCGTCAGCGGGGCCGCGACACGCCCGTGGTGGTGCTCTCCGCGAGGGGCCAGGAGTCGGACAAGATTCTGGGCCTCAACCTGGGCGCGGACGACTACGTGGTGAAGCCCTTCGGGCTCCAGGAGCTGCTCGCGCGCATCAAGGCGGTGCTCCGGCGCAGGTTCGGGGCCACGGGCACCAGCGCGCCGCCGGTGACCTTCGGGGACGTGAAGGTGGACCTGGCGCTGCGCACGGTGGCGCGCGACGGGCAGCCGGTGGAGCTGACGGCGCAGGAGTTCAAGCTGCTGGCGCACTTCCTGGCGCACCCGGGCCGCACCTTCACCCGCGAGGAGCTGCTGTCCGGCGCGTGGGGCTACCACTACGAGGGCAGCGCGCGCACGGTGGACAACTTCATGCGCCAATTGCGGCTGAAGTTCGAAACCGACCCGGAAGCACCCAAGCACTTCCTCACCGTGCGGGGCCTGGGCTACCGCTTCGAGCGCTGAAGCCAGCGCCAAGGCTCCGGGGCGGCGTCACAGCCCCGCGACGCCGATCTGGCGCAGGTCCTCCAGATCGAAGGGCTTGCCGTCGAAGCGGCCGAAGCGCTCGCGGGGGGTGAGGCCGCTGGAGGTGAGGGCGACCTCCAGCTCCTCGGGGAGGAAGTGGCGCAGCTTGAGGCGGCGGATGGGACTGGAGCCCCCGGGAGTACGCCGTTCGCGCAGGTGCAGGGCGAACAGCGGGCGGCGGGGCTCCACGGCGGAGCCGGGCTCGTCCTCGTCGCGCGGCAGCACGGGTTCACGCGGGGCGTTGAGCACGTCGTAGACGAAGGTGCCCCCTGGGGCCAGGTGGTGGACGACGGTGGCGAGGAACGCCTCCACGTCATCGTGGCCGGGCATCAGGCCCAGCGCGTGCTGCGGGGCGAGCACCAGCGGGAACTTCTCCGGCAGCCGCAGCGTGCGCAGGTCCTGGGCCAGCAGGCGCGTGCGCTCGGAGACTTCGGGGGGTTCGGAGGCGCGGCGCTCCTCGGCGGAGCGGATCATCACGTCCGACGGATCCACGCCCACGGTGGCGAAGCCGTGGCCGGCCAGGGCCCAGGGCACGCGGCCATTGGCGGCGCCCAGCACCAGCACGGGCGAGCCGTGTTCAGTCGCCTGCCGCGTGTAGAAGACGAGATCCGGCTCCTGTCCCACGAGGGACAGCGGGGTGCGGCCGCGTGCGTCGTTCCCAGCCATTGTCGAGGCCCTAGCACGGTTGCGGGGCCCTTCGGGACTCCCGGGTGCGCACCGTGGGCAATCCTTTGCCCACACGCTGTCCAACAAGTGACTCCCTACGACGCTCCCCGACGGTTGTCCCATCCCGGAGGGCTGGCACCCTCCTTGCCTAGGACTCCCGCATCACGGGGTGCCCGCGTGGGTGCTCCGCCTTTGAGTGTGTGTGAGGTGTTCGTCATATGAGGCACGGCGGGTGGCGGTGGACGGGGGCGGTCCTGCTGGTGGGAACGCTGGGGTGGGCGGGCTGCGGCGGCGATGACGGCAACACGCGCGACGTGGATGATCCGGTGGTGCCAGTGGTCCCCGTGGAGGACCCAAGGCTCCCGGATGGCGGCACGGAGGTCCCGGACTCGGGCACGACGGTTCCCGACGCGGGGCCGGGTGGAGTTGACGCGGGCACGGGCGGCACCGACGCGGGCACGGGCGGCGGCACCGACGCGGGCACGGGCACGGATGCCGGCACCGGGGGGCCAAACGAGACGGTGCAGACCTATCCCCTGCCCTCCGCGCCGGGCTGGACGTTCTACAACCAGGAACTGGGCGCGCCGCGCTACGTGTACGGCATCTCCGCGGACCAGGGCGGCAACGTCTGGGTGGCGGGCGGCGAGGAGGGGCTCTTCCTCATCAAGAAGGGCGAGAACACCATCAAGCGCTTCACCATGTCCGAAGGCCTGCATCCCTTCGGGCGCATGCGCGACGGCGTAGGCGGTCCTCCGCCGGGCATCCCGTATCTCAAGGTCATCTCCGTGGCGGGTGGACCCGCGGGCACGGTGTTCGTCGGCTACGCCGGCAAGCCGCCCCAGCCGGGCATGCCCACGTGCGAGGACGAGTGGGACCAGTCGGAGCACGACGGTCGCGAACCGGACGCGAGCGTCTACAAGAGCGGTGACGCGGACAAGGTGACGCTCAAGGCGGACGGCACCCTCGACGTCGTGCACTACGACATCCACACCGGCCCCACCAAGGTGGGCGCGGAATTGCGCGGCCGTGAGAAGGTCTGCACCATCCACCGCATCGCCTACGACCCGGTGAAGGAACTCGTCTGGTTTGGCGGCAACCATGGCTTCGCCATGGGCGACGCGAAGTTCGATGGCAACGTCCCGTCCTACTGCTGGGATCCGCGCCCGTGGACCACGCCGGGCTTCAAGTGGGAGTTCGTGTGCGCGGGTCTCTACGAGCACGTGCATCCGCACATCTCGGGGTCGAAGGGTGAGCTGCTGTCGGACCGCTACTTCGGCATCGCCATCGCTGAGAACCACGACGTCTTCTTCGGCGGGCAGATCCGCTCGACACGTTTCCGCTACGGCACGAACGGCGATGACTACTGGACGGCCCAGGGGGAAACGGAAGATCCGCCCTACAGCGCGAACCGCTTCGACATCTGGGCGGACAAGGTTCCGGACTATCCGACCGCGGCGGACCGCGTGGATGACAACGTCTCCGGCATGGCCATGGCGGGCAACGGCGACGTCTGGGTCAGCTCCTTCTACTTCGGTCTGGCGCGCCTGGGCCCCAACGGCGAGGTGCAGGGCAAGGTGATGCAGGACCTGGTGAACTACACGCCGGCCAAGGGCAACACCGCCGCGATGGCACCCACCTCCGCGGTGGCGACGGATCCGCTGGATGGAAGCCTCTGGGTGGGCGCCAACTGGTGGGGCGGCCTCACGCGCCTGAAGGGCGGCGGCACGGTGAAGTACGGCGCGGATGTCTTCGGCACCACGCTCACCTCTGTCAGCGCCGTGTCGGACATCCAGTTCGACCGCTCCGGCGGCAAGCGCCGGGTGCTCGTATCCTTCGAAGGCACCAAGGTCGCGAAGACGGGCGTCGTCACCCCGGGCCTCATCGGCATCTACGACGGCGACTGACCGGCGGAGTCATCACGAAAGTACTTCACGGCCGTCCTTCTCATTTTCCGAGGAGGGCGGCCGTGGTGTTTCCGCCCACTTCCAAGCCGGGGCGCCCCGCCGCCATGACGCACCGTGCCCGGCCGTCCACCAGCCGGGCACCGACTTCCGACAGAAAGCACGCGCGGGCCGGAAGCCGACTAGAATGCCGTCCCGTTCATGTCCACCGTCCCTCCCGCCCCCATTCCCGCGCACACCGTCGTCGTCGCCCGTGCGCAGGCGGAGCGGCTGTCCGCGCAGCGCTTCCACCTGGTGCTGCTGGACACCGAACGCGCGGGGACCGTGTACCCGCTGGCCACCGAGGACCTGCGCGTCGGCAAGTCCACCGACAACGACGTCGTCATCGACCACCCCACGGTGAGCCGCAACCACCTGGTGGTGCGCCGCCAGGGGGACCGGTTCCTCGTGCAGGACCTGGGCTCCACCAACGGCACCTTCCTGGACGGCGCCCAGGTGCGTGAAGCCTACCTGCGCCCCGGTGCCCTGCTGGAAGTGGGTGACGTGCGCCTGCGCTTCAGCCCGCAGATGGCGCCCGTGCAGGTGGAGCCCACCGTCGAGGACCGGCTGGGCGACCTCGTGGGCCGCAGCGTGCCCATGCGGCAGATCTTCGCGCTGCTCCAGCGCATCGCCCCCACGGACTCCACCGTGCTGCTGGTGGGCGAGACGGGCTCCGGCAAGGGCGCGGGCGCCAAGGCCATCCACAAGTTGAGCACCCGCACCGCGGGTCCCCTGGTCGTCTTCGACTGCGCCAGCGTGTCCGACTCCCTCATCGAGAGCGAGCTGTTCGGCCACGAGAAGGGCGCCTTCACCGGCGCCGTGTCCCAGCGCATCGGATGCCTGGAGCGCGCCAACGGGGGCACGCTCTTCCTGGACGAAATCGACGACCTGGCGCTGGACCTGCAACCCAAGCTGCTGCGCGCCATCGAGGACCGGGAGTTCCGCCGCCTGGGCTCCTCCACGCCCATCTCCTTCGACGCGCGCATCGTCGTGGCCAGCAAGAAGGACCTCTGGTCGGAGACGCAGGCGGGCCGCTTCCGCGAGGACCTCTACTTCCGCCTGTCCGTCTTCACCGTCAGCCTGCCACCCCTGCGCGACCGCAAGGAGGACATCCCGCTGCTCGTGGGCGCCTTCGCGGGCGAAGGCCTGTGGCCCCGGCTGCCGGAGAAGATTCAGGAGCAGTTCCTGGGGCACACCTGGCCGGGCAACGTGCGCGAGCTGCGCAACGCCCTGGAGCGCGCCCGGCACATGGTGGACATCCCCGGCCTCACCGGGGACAACCTGCTGCGCGAGTTCACCCGCGATGTGCCGTCGCCCGCCGGGGACTTCCTGCCAGTGGAGTTCACCGGGCCGTTCAAGGTCTGCAAGGACGAGCTGGTGCGCGCCTTCGAGCGCGAATACCTCACGCGTCTGCTGGGCCGCGCCCGGGGCAACATCGCCCGCGCCGCCCGCGAGGCGGAGTTGGATCGCAAGCACCTCTATTCGCTGCTGCACAAGTACGGCCTCGTCCAGAGCGAGTCGGACTGACGCTTCGTGGCATGGTGGCGCCGCTTTCGCGGTTCCCCCTCCCCCTGGAGTGTCCATGAAGATGCGTCCGTCCCGCTGGCTGGGCGTGCTGTGCGCCAGTTTCCTGATGATGCATGCGACGGGCTGCTTCGGCTCGTTCAAGCTCACGCAGAAGATCTGGCAGTTCAACAAGGGCATCTCCGGAAACAAGTTCGTCCAGTGGCTGGTGTTCCTCGTGTTCATCGTCGTCCCCGTCTATGAAATCGGAACGCTCGTGGACGCGCTCGTCGTCAACAGCATCGAGTTCTGGACCGGCAGCAACCCGGTGAGCAGCGTGGAGGGCGAGGACCCCAACACGCGCATCGTGAAGCTCAGCCCCACCGACACGCTGAAGATGACGCGCGACCTGGAGTCCGGCGTCATGCGTCTGGAATTGCAGCGCGAGGGTCAGGCCCCGCTGGTGCGCTACTTCGAACCGCTGGAGGACGGCATGGTCGCGCGCGACGAAGCGGGCGCCCTGCTCATCCGCGCGCAGGGTCAGGAGGACGGCGCCGTGAAGGTGACGAACGCCACCGGCACCACGGTGACGGTGCACGCCCGGGACGCGGTGGACACCGCGCGGCAGCTCTTCCTGGACGGTGGCGCCCCGGCGCTCGCGCAGTTCGCCACGCACCAGGGACAGCTCTCCCAGGGCATGGCGGCGCTGAACACCTGCACGCCCTGAGTCCCAACGCTTGATGCAAGAGGGCTTCCGGTGAGTGTCTCCACCGGAAGCCTCCAGTCACGGCGGTCCGGGCAACGCCCAGAGGACCTGCAGGTAGTACAGCGTTGGAACCGGGCGGAAGAACACGGCCAGCATGAGCAGGACCGCCGTGGTCGCGCCCACCACCGCGCAGGCCAGCCGAAGTGCCCGGGGCGCTGGAAAGCGGCGCACCTGCACGAACGCCGAGACAAGGCTTGCCAGCAGCAGCAGGGGCCACCAGAAGAAGGCGGAGCCCACGAACACGCCAAGGGAATCCGGAAGCACTCCGCGTCCACGAAAATGGAGGAGCAGGAGCCCCAGCACCACCGGACCCGCGATCCACCGGAGGACTTCGGTGAGCGCGATGGAGGCCCAGAACAGCGAAGCGGCGTCATGACGCCAGGCACGCCGGGCTCCGGCGAAGCAGAGCCCCAGGATGACGGCGGCGCCAGCAACGTCCCCCACCTGCTCGCCGCCATGCATCGAATCCTGCAAGAGGATGATGGAGGGGGCGAACCTCCCCAGAAAGGTCGAAACCAGGCCTTCGGCCAGGACCGCGCAGAGGCTCCCCAGGAGCGCGGTGGCGAACCAGCGAGGCAGCGACGCGCGGGTTGATGCGTTCATGGGGTGGACACCCACCAAGCCCTGGGCTCCGGAGCAACACCGCCGCTCCCCTCCCGGAGGTGGGGAGCGGCGACACCGGACGACCTCTCAGGAGTTCAGGGTGCGGGCTCTTCCCCCACCACGTCACCCAGGTCCGGACCGAAGCCCGCGTCGAGCGCGGTGGCGGAGAACGTCCCCTCCAGGCTGCGGCCCGCGCCGTACCCGTCCCCCTTCTTGAATGACAGGGAGAAGTCACCGCGCGTGAGCTGATCCGGGTTGCCACCCTCGTCCAGCACCAGGTCGCCGCGCTCCACCAGGGTGAACACGCGCGCGGGCTCACCCGCCGCCACGTGCACCACCGAAGCGCGATCGCGACCGGACGGCGTGGTGCCACCCAGTTGCACCTTCGTGCCCGGCTTCAGGTCCACCCCTTCGGTGTCCACGGTGAGCCGCGCGATGAGGTCCACGTCCAGGTTGTTGTTGCGGAAGTAGCTCACCTGGAGCGCCTCCGGGTTGCGGCGCACCTCCACGCGCGACACGTCGGTGATGGTGAACAGCTCCGACACGCTGCCGGACAGCTCATTGTCCCCCCGGCAGCCGACGATGCCCGCGCCGGACACCAGCCCCGCGAGCCCCAGCGCCGCCAGGATGCGTCCCGCGTGGATCACCGCTCCACCGCCAGGTTCAGCGCGGTGGTCGCCGGATTGCGGTAGAGCACCACGCGCTGTCCCGTGGACAGGAACGCCAGCTTCGGCGACCAGCCTCCGTCGAAGTCCACCGTCGTCTCACGCCACTGGCCTTCCACGCGCGTGGCGATGACGAGCGCGTCGTCCGACGGCGAGCAGCCGCCCTCGTTGCGTCCGGGCTCCAGCGAGCAGACGTGGAACGCGATGGACGGATCATGCGTCGCCGGATCGAACGCCAGCGACGGGTACCAGCCGCCCGAGCCCGTCTGGTAGACGGGATCCGGCACTGTCCAGTCCGAAGCCAACGCGCACTTCGACCCCGTCTTGCCGTCGCAGGTGATGAAGGTGAGCTTGTTGTCCGAGCGATCCACCACCGCGACGCCGAAGCCCACCGTGGCGTCGTACGCCAGCGACGCGCCCAGCTGCGTGTTGCCCACCGACTGGATCTTCCTCGCGGGCGACCAGGTCTGTCCGTCCGCGCCCCGGCGCTGGAAGTACACGTTCGTTCCCGGCGCGTCCGCGGCCGCGATGGCCAGGTCGAACACCAGCGCAGGCTGCCCTTCCGCCATCACCACCTGGGAATGGCCGCCATACGCGGGCTTCTCCTCGCCTCCATTGCCTCCCGCGGCCGCCATCTGGTGCTGCCACGACGTCGGGCCACCAATGGCCAGCTCCATGTCACTGGCGTTCCAGTCCTGCTGCGGGTACTGCCCGTTGTGCACGTCCCGGTAGGCGACGATGGCCTGGTTCCCGTTGAACACCATGGACGGACTGACGCCCACCACGTGGCCTATGTCACTGACGGTGTTGGCCGGGGCCTCGTTGCTCATCCGCACGGCGACCTGTTCGGTCCACGTCCCGTTCGCGTTGCGGTAGGCCACCGCCAGGTCGCTCTGGAACCAGAAGATGGACTCTGGCGTGGTGCCGTCGTTGACGCCGCCCAGGTAGCTCACCGCGGGCTGCCCGTTCGCGGCGAAGGCCAGCGACACGCCGTACACGCGCTGCACGGTCCGGATGAGCTCCGGGGTCTGCTGCACCTGACCGTCCTTCACCTCGCGGTAGCGCAGCTCGTAGTCCAGCTCCTTGCCGGCCACCTTCACGAAGTACGCGATGCCGATGCGGTCATCGGGCCCCACCGCCATCGAGATGGAGGAGATGCGGTGCAATTCACTCGGGCCGGTGTCCACCACCAGCCGCACGAAGGGGGTTTCCGTCGTGCCCGCATCCGTTCCGGGCTTCGGTCCCGCATCGGGATTGGCCGGCTTGCCGCCGCCACATCCCAGCGCGAGCGCCGCACCCAGTAGCCACGCGTGCCGTTTCATGGGGTTCTTCTCCTTGGTCAAAGTCGGCCTGCTTGAGCGCGCCATCCTATGCCAGCCGAGCGACTTCCAGGTCGGACAAGCCGCGCGGTGCGAGCTTCCTGCACCCCGGCGGTGGGCGGCCAACCGACTCCGGACCCATCCTCGCACCGTGCAGGATGCGCATTTGGGCTAGGCTTCCTGCCCCATGGCTCGCGCGCGTTCGCTCCCCCGACGGTTGTCCCGGCGCACCTTCATCCAGCGCCTCACCTTCTTCGGAGGTGGCGTGGTGCTGCTGGGCGGCGCCGCCTGCAAGCGCTCCAAGGACCCGGAGCCCGCGAAACCTTCCGAGCCATCGGGGATCACCGCCACCGGGCAGCCCCTGCGCACCTTCTCCGCCTTCGAATACGCCGTCGTCGTCGCGGCCACCGAACGCCTCCTGCCGCGCGACGAGGACCCCGGCGCCCAGGACGCGGACGTGGCCCTCTACATCGACCGCATCCTGGAGACGCAGGGCCTGGAGTCCATGCACCGCGACTTCCTCCAGGGCCTCGCCGCTCTGGAGCGCCGAGCGGACCGCATGTTCCAGAAGGGCTTCGCCAAGGCCACGCCCGCCCAGCAGGACGAGCTGCTCGCCATCTTCAAGGACAGCCCGGCCGGCAGCGGCGAGGCGCACTTCTTCGAGCTCCTGATGACGCTCAGCCTGGAGGGCTTCCTGGGCGATCCGTCCTATGGCGGCAACAAGGGCCGCGTGGGCTGGCGGCTCATGGGCTTCGACACCGTGGGCACCGTCGCCATGGCGCCCCCGGAGGGCTACGACGGCCCCAAGTGCCTGCGCGAGTGCGGAGGTCACCCGTGAAGGCGGTGGACGTCTGCATCATCGGCAGTGGCGCGGGCGGCGCACCCCTGGCGCTGGAGCTGGGCCGCGCGGGCTTCAAGGTCGTGGTGCTGGAGAAGGGCCGGCACTACCAGGCCAAGGACTTCGTCCACGACGAGATCCTCAACAGCCGCCGCAACTTCTTCATGCCGCTGCCGTGGGATGAGCCCCACCTCGTCCGCCACGGCGCCAAGGCCCGCTACGAGCGCAGCAACGTCGCGTGGACCGCCAACTGCGTGGGCGGCGGCACCGTGCACATGAGCGGCTTCTTCTACCGCCTCAAGCCGGTGGACTTCCGCCTGCGCTCCACGCTGGGCGCTGTCTCCGGCACCACCGTGGCGGACTGGCCCATCTCCTACGAGGATATGGCGCCCTTCTACGACAAGGCCGAAGCGGAGATGGGCGTCTCCGGCTACGCCGTCCCCCACCCCTTCGCGGAGCCCCGGAGCGGCCCCTACCCGCTGCCGCCGCTGGACGTGCACCCGGTCGCCTCCGAAATCGACAAGGCGTGCTCGGCGCTCGGCTGGCACTCGACGCCCACCGCGCGCGGCATCCTCAGCAAGCCCTACAAGGGCCGGGCCTCGTGCGCGTACTGCGCGCTGTGCGGCAGCTACGGCTGTGAGACGGGCGCCAAGAGCGGCACCAACGTCAGCCTCATCCCCGCCGCGCTCGCCACCGGCAACGTGGAGGTGCGCCCCGGCAGCATGGCGCGCTCCATCGAGGTGGACCGCCAGGGCCGCGCCAAGAGCGTGGTGTACCTGGACAAGGACGGCGTCACGCAGGAGCAGCCCGCGAAGGTCATCATCGCCTCCGCCACCGCTGTGGAGAGCGCGCGCCTGCTGCTCAACTCCACCTCCAGCCGCTTCCCCAATGGCCTGGCCAACGGCAACGGGCTCGTGGGCAAGAACCTGCTCTTCAGCTCCTTTGGCGGCTCACGCGCCATCTTCCGAGTGTCGAAGCAGAAGGAAGCGCGGCCGTGGCTCACGGACCCGGCGCCCTTCGTCAACCGCAGCATCCAGGACTTCTACCTGATGCCGGACGCGCGCCACGGCTTCAGGAAGGGCGGCACGCTGGGCTTCATGTGGTCGCACCCCAACCCCATCTTCGCGGCGGTGGGGCTCGCGGGCGCAGGCAAGTCGGGCGTGTTCGGCAAGGAGTTGAAGGACCGCATGCGCGCGTACCGCGACTCGCGCATCCTTGAGTTCGAGGTCTACGCGGAGTTCCTCCCCACGCCCGGCACCTCCGTCACGGTGGAGTCCGGGGTGAAGGACAAGTACGGCATCCCCGTGGCCGCCATCACGTTGGACCGGCACCCGGCGGACTACGCCGCCACGCGCTTCCTCGTGGAGCGCGGTGAAGAGGTGCTGCTGCGCCTGGACCCGGACTCGGTGGAGCGCGTGGGCACGCAGGGCGAGACGACCATCCTGCAGCACGGCACCTGCCGCTTCGGCGACGACCCGGCCACCTCCGTGCTGGACAAGCACTGCCGCGCGCACGAGGTGCCCAACCTCTACGTGGTGGACGGCAGCTTCATGCCCACGGGCGGCAGCGTGCCCTCCACGCTCACCATCGCGGCCAACAGCTTCCGCGTGGCCCACCACCTGGTGAGCACCCTCAAGGGCTGAGCGCGCCGCGCGTCACTCCTGGACGCGCAGCGGCGTCACGTCCACCTTCACGACGTAGCGCGCCTGCATGTCGGAGTCGAACTCCACCAGGTGGTCGCCCACGCCGGTGACGTCCACCTGGCGCGTGAATTCGCCGAACTTCTCCATCTGATCCAACGCCGCGCGGCCCGTGGACGACTGGCGTTGCCGCGCCCGGCAGCCCTCCTCGTGCACGGTGACGGCCGTCTCCTCGCCCGCCGCCGTCACCTCCTCCAGGAAGAAGCTCACCTTGATGGTGGACGCCTCCGGCACCCGGACGATGAGCTGCCCGCGCCCGGGGAAGCGGCCTTCGGAATAGCTCTCAGGCCCCAGGATGCAGCCGGCGAACTGGTTGCACACGGGCCAGGACGCCTTGCAGACATCCTGCACGCGCGCACCGATGAAGTCCTCGCGCGAGCCGCCGCAACCGCCCAGCACCATCACCAGCAACGCCCCCGTCAGCACGCGGGCACTCCGTGTTACAACGCCAAACATTCTCTGAACCTCACCGAGGAGTGGATGTCCATGCGTCTGCGCAACCTGTGGCTGCCCCTCACCATCATCGCCCTTGCGGGCTGCGGAGACGAAGCGGAGGAGCTGCCCAACACGCCGCAGCTTCTCATCGACCGTACCGAGCTGAGCTTCGACACCGAGTTCTCCGCCGGCACCTACGTGGGAGCGACCACCTTCAACACGCTCTATCTGGAGAACCGCGGCCTCCAGACGCTGGAGCTCAACGAGGCCTCCATCTCCGGTCCGGGCGTCTTCACCATGAAGAAGCCGGAGACCTGGCCGGAGAACGGGCCCCTGAAGCTGGAAACCTACCAGCGCACCTTCATCGAGGTCGCCTTCAAGCCCAACGCGGAGGCGACGTTCGAGGGCAAGCTCACCATCAAGTCCAACTCCGCCGACGGCGACACCCGGGAGCTCGCGCTCAAGGGCAAGGGCATCGCCCGGTAGCGGTCCCGAAGCACCCGGAGGCGGCGGCGGTGTGAAACCCCGCCGCCCGCCCGGGCCCGCTAGCGGGTGAACTGGCAACCGCCCACCCACGTCCCAGCGTCCTGCGTGGGCGCCGGGCACTGGGTGGGGCTGCCACCATCCGGCGCCGTATAGGTGCGCGGGTAGTCGCCGTAGCCGGTGCGCACCGTGTAGCCCACGCGCCCGTAGTCGCTGCGCTCGGTGGCGCTCACCGCCACCTTGAGCGTGCCGCCCTGGATGAAGCGCCGCTCCAGGCAGGCGCACGCGTAGGGCGCCACCGTGACGCGCGTGGTGGTGGCCGTCTTCTCCAACTGGTACTGCGCCTGGTAGCTGCTCAGGGGCGTGCTCGCCGTGGTGTGCCACGCGCGCATCACCGACCCGCTGTACGCCAGCGTCAGCGCTCCACCCGTGCTCGTGGTCGACACCGGCGTGCACGTGCCGGTCCCGCCGTCGGTGGGAGGGGTGCCGTCGCAGAAGGTCAGATCCAACGCCAGCCCATGCGGGGTGCCACCGTCGGGCAGGTTGTCCACCTCCCACTGCACCAGCCACGACGCGTCTTCCGGCGCCGTGCGGCTGGGGAGCGTGTACGCGTACGTGTCCGTGTCGGACGGCACCGCGTCGTAGTCCGTGGGGCCGCGCACGCCCAGGCCCGTGGCACGGTCGTTGTCGCGCAGCCGGCCGTGGCCGTAGGACAACTGGCCCTTGGCCTCGAAGGTGGCGTCGTTCGCCGGCAGGTTGCCCGCGCCCACGCCGTTGAGCGTCTTGGCGCGCGGCTGTTCGACGCTTCCGCTGTAGGCGGCCACTTCCTCCGCGTCGTCGTCCTCCCAGCTCACCTCCAGCCGGTAGTCGCGGTCATCCGCCCAGTTGGTGCCGTCGTCCTGCACCACGAAGTGGTACGTCGCGAGCCCCGCGTGCGCCGGCACCGGCAGCGCGCCCTGGAAGTTGCTCAGGTTGGGGAAGCGCGCCGGCTCACCCTCCTCGCGCAGCGACTGGAGGCACAGCACCGCCTCCGCGTTGTTGCAGTAGGTCTGCACCAGCGACGGCGCATCCGGGTGCTCGCGTGCGTCGCGGGGGCACACGGTGGCGTCGTTGGAGCACTGGGTGCGCAGCTCGGGGGTGGGCGCCGCGCCCACGGTGGTGAAGACCAGCACCTGCCGGTCCGTCAGCTGGCCCAGCGGCAGGGGCAGCGGGTCGAAGCGGCCGCCCGTGGCCAGGGGCACCAGCCGGTAGCGCAGCACGCTGGGCTTGTTGTACGCGGGCACGCGCAGCGCGAACCAGTCGCGGTCGGACACGTAACCCAGCCGGCCGGAGAAGGACGTGGACGTGCCGGGCGCGCCCACCAGGTCGCGCGAGAACGCCCGCGCGTACGCGTCGTTGTCCCCGGACTGGTCCTGCGGATCCGCCTCGTCCAGGACGCGCACCTCCACCTCGTACGGCTGGCGCAGGTCGCCCGCGGGAGGCGGCTCATTGGCCGGGCGGTAGCCCTTCACCACCAGCGTCCACGTGCCGGCGAGCTTCACCTTGCGCGCGGTGGCCAGCACGCCCGGGTGCACCTTGGGCAGCACGTTGCCCTCCGACTCCTTGTCGGTGGTGCCCGGCCGGAGCAGCTCATAGGACAGGCGGTAATTGGGCGCGAAGCCCTGGTCCGGCGCGGTGACGCGCACGTAGGCAATCTTTCCCACCGTCAGCGGGAAGCTGAAGCGGTCCACGTCGTCGTCCGTCGCCAGGTAGCCTTGCGCGGTGCCCACCTGCACGGCGCCTTGCGCCGCGAGCGCGATGGGCGTGGGCGTGACGTCGTTGGGCTCGTTGGTGTCCGGGTTCTCGATGAGCTCCACCGTGAGCCGGTACGGATTGCGCGCGTCGTAGGCGGGGCGCGCGGGGTTCGTCGGCGCGTCGCGCACCACCACCACCAACTGCGTGTCCGGCGTGCCGTACGGCAGCACGATGTCCACCGGCCGGGGCGCGCCCGCGCCGTGCTGATCCGACTTCGACACCAGCGCGGTGTCCTTGTCCTTCTCCCGCACGCTGACGGACAGGTTCACCGGCGTGCTGGAGGCCAGGTACACGCCGGTGATGTGGACCAGCGTGCGCGCGTTGGCGCTGGCGGGGATGCGGATGCTGTACCAGTCCTCATCCCCCGCCTTCACGTCGCCGGTGAGCGCCAGGAAGCGCTCCATCGCCACGCCGGGCTTCAATTCACAGTCGGCGTTCGTCAAGGCCTCGTCGCGGCTGTTGCAGAAGTCCTCCACGACGCCAGTGCCGGCATCCGGCGTGTCCTCCCCATCCGAGGAACAGGCTGCCAGGAGGAAGAGCGCGAGCGGGAGCAGTCGGAAGCGGAGGCGCATGGGGAACTCGGGGAGGCTTTCAGGGGACAGGCGCGAGGGTGGGAAGGACGCCGGGGCAGCCCTCCACGAAGTCCTCGGGGTTCACGCGGATGACGCCATCCGGGGGCGACTTGATGCCGCCCACCGGGTAGCGCACGGAGTCCACGCGGAAGGTGCGCACCAGCGTGCGCGCGGTCGGATCATCCGCGGGCAGCATGGCCACGGACAGGTAGATGTCGTTGTAGCCCGCGCCGCGCTGCACCGTGCCGGCATCCACGCCACCGTCCACGCCGCCATCCGCGATGAGGGGCAGCGTGTTGGCCAGCAGCACGTTGTCCACGCGGAAGCGGTAGCACTGGCGACCGTCCGCATCCACGGGGCCATCCGCCTCCACGCTGTAGCGGTACGCCTCCGAGGCCAGGTTCGCGGTGTCCACCTGGAGCGGCCGCATGTGCATGCGCACCTCGTTGCGGTTGGTGAGGCTGTCGGTGTCCGGGTCCTCGTCCAGGTCGTTGCTCGCGCCCTGGGTGCCACCGCGCCACTCCATGCCGTCCGGCACGCCGTCGCCGTCGCTGTCCTGCAGCGTGGCGTTGGTGCCGATGAACTGCTCATCGCAGTCCAGCAGGCCGTCACAGTCGGTGTCCACGCCGCGCAGCGCGGGCGGGCAGCCCTTGTCCAGGCCGCCGCCGTCCGGCTGCACTTGCTGGTTCGGGTCGAACTGCACGCCCCGGTCGCGGAAGTAGACCTCCACGCCGTCGCTGAAGCCGTCGCCGTCCGTGTCGCGCAGGTTGGGGTTGGTCCCCAGCTCCGCCTCGCGCGCGTCGGTGAGGCCGTCGCCGTCCGTGTCCGCTTCGTCCAGCGGGCTGCCGGGGGGCGCGGAGAAGTTGGAGGCGATGAACTCCTTCACGATGAAGGCGCGGCGCACCTGGCCGAACTGGAAGTTGAGGAAGTTGATGGGCTCGTTGTTGCGGAAGTCGCGGAAGTTGCCGCCACCCAGGCCCGCCATCTTCTCCAGCCGGTCCGCGTTCTGGTTGATGATGAGCAGCGGGCAGCCGCCATCCCCCAGGCCGCCGTCCTCCGCCACCAGGTCGCACACCGAAGGCACCGGCTGCGTAGGGTTGAACACGTGCACGGTGTTGAAGCGCACGTCCTCCACCAGGTCGCGCAGCTGCCGGATGCGCACCACCGCGTCACCGCGGATGAGCTCGTCATCCTGGTTGTTCGTGGGCTTGCCGTCCGACAGGAAGATGACGGAGTAGCGCGCCTGCGCCAGCGCCTCGTTGCCGCCGGGCTGCAACCGCGCCCGCGCGATGTCCGTGTTGATGAGCGAGTAGATGTCCGACAGCGGCTTGACGAAGTCCGTCGAGTCCCGGTTCGGAGAGGTGTCGGTGTTGCGGAAGGTCAGCAGCTGTTCGGTGAGCTTCGCCTTCGCCGTGGCGTCCAGGAGCGACAGCTGTACGAAGCCGTCCTCCAGCGGAGGCCCCGGGTTCTGCGTGAGGAACGCCGTGGTGCTGCCGGCGAACAGCATCACCGCGATGGACACCTCGTCGTCCTGCGGGAGGTTCTCGATGAGGTCCACCAGCGCGGTGGCGCGGCTGCCGTCCGGGTCGCTCACGCGCATGGACTGGCTGGCGTCCATGGCGACGATGATCTTGATGGGCCGGAGCACCTCATTGGCGCCCAGCGAGCAGAACCGCCCGTCCAGCGCCACCGCCCGGTCCGCCGGCACGTCCGTGTCCCGGCGCGGGTCATAGAGGTACGAATCCGTGCAGGCCACCACCACGGCGAAGCCCACCAGGGCCAGCGCCAACAAACGTCCGGTGCGACTCACGGAGACGCGCCCCCCTGCGTCGGCGACACCCCGACGCAATTGCCCTGTGCCCTCCAGGGATCCACCAGTTGGTCCGGACGAATGAAGTTCCGGTCCTCCATCGCCAGGTCCGGCCCCAGCGGCACGCGCACGCTGGGCGGCGCGTACTGCGCCCAGGCACACGCGGTGCGCCAGACGCCGTAGTCCGTCGCGACGCCGCTCTCCGGCGCCTCCGCGAACCACACCTTGAACAGGTTGTAGCCCTGCTTCACGCCCGAGCGGTCCGGCGGCGTCACCATCTGGAGGTTCGACACGGTGAAGTCGTAGCAGACGCCGTCCGTGTCGGTGCCGCCCGCGACCTTCTTCACCTCGTACTGGATGCCGTACTTGTCATGGAAGGGCCGGTCGCGCCGGGTGGGGTCGCTGCCCGCCTTCATCTCCACGTCGTCCGGCACGCCGTCACCGTCGGTGTCGAGGCCCGACACGCTGGACTGCAGCGGGTTGAGGCCGTACTTCGCCTCCAGCCCGTCCGGGATGCCGTCGCCGTCGCTGTCCACGATGCCCTGGCGCGTCTTGAGGTAGTCCTCGGCGAACTGGGACAGCCCGTCGCCGTCCGTGTCGCGGCACACGCAGCCGGGCGTCAGGGGGGACTGGGGGTCGCAGCCGCGCGCGTCCAGGTCGTTGCCCGGGCGGAAGCCCTGGTCCTGGCGGCGGTATTCGAAGCCGTCGCTCAGGCAGTCACCGTCGCTGTCGATGGTGAAGGGGTTCGTCTTGAGCTGGAAGCTGTTGTCCAAATCGTCCGGCACGCCGTCGCCGTCGCTGTCCAGCACGCGGCCGGTGTCCCCGGGCGCGGAGCTCAGCGGCTCCACCATCAATGTCTTCATCACGTTGGGCGAGGCGAAAGACGAATAGTCCAGCGCGCCCAGGCCCAGCTCGCCAATCTCCGCCGTGTCGCTGAACTCCTGGTAGACGCCGTTGCCCATCTCCGCGAAGCGCTTGAGCAGGTACGAAGCGATCTTCTTCGCCGCCGCCGGGTACTGCGCCTCCGGGACGCCCGGGTAGGTGCCGTAGATGTCCTGGCAGATGGGGCCGCAGGCGCGCACCGCCTCCTCGTTGAAGAGCAGCACCGTGTGCATGCGCACGTCGCCCACGTTGTACTGCGTCTTCAACTCCATCAGCCGGCGCACGTAGCTGAAGAGCTGGTAGTTCTGGTTGCGGTCGGTGCCCACCTCGAAGCCGGTGATGGCGTCCGTGGTGCTGGTGGCGTTGCAGAAGCTGGAGATGGAGTCGCGCCAGGTGAGGTCCGGGCTGTCCGGCCCCGCGTAGACGGTCAGGTTGTCGTTGCCGGAGCAGCGCGGGTACGGCGTGCCGTCGGTGAGGAACACGACGACGTAGCGCGTGCGCGGCAGCAATTCCGGCGTCGCCTGCGACACCGCGGCGATGTCGCTGGCGATGAGGCTGTATGCGTAGCTGAGCGCGCCCTGGTAGTCGGTGCCCTTGCCCAGCTGCGACTGGAGGCCTTCGATGTAGCCGTTGATGTTCCCCGGAGGCGCGAAGCGGTCACCCGTCGCCGCGGGCGGCCAGGTGTTCTTCACGTTCGTCTCGAACGGGGCGATGGCGATGCTGATGTTGCCCTCGCGGCGGTCGTTGATGCGCTTGAAGCCCGCCACCAGGTTCTTCAGGGCGCGCACCCGCGCCGGCTCCGTGACGCCGGGCGGGATGATGCCCGTCACCTCGGCGCGCTCGCAGAAGCCACTGCCCTCCTGCGAGCCTGGAGGATCCGACACGCACATGCTGCCGGACTCGTCGACGACGAGCACCACCTTCACCGGGAAGCCGGTGGGGTTGGCCGGGCGCGTACACACCCGGCCGGTGAGCGTCAGCTTGTCATCCAGTTGCGACTGCTCCTGGGCACGAGGCTCCAGGAGCGAGTCGGAACAGGACAGCCCACCCACCAGGGCCAGGAGGCCGGTCGCAAGAAACGGAACCACGAGCTGACGGCGCATGCGATGCGGACCTCCGGGCATGGGGGTGTGGACCTTACGCCTTCCGACGGCGGCGCAAGAGCAGGCCGAGCACGCCCGCTCCCAGGGCGGCGACACTGCCCCCCGCGGGAAGCGACGTGCAGCCGCCGCCGGTGTCTTCCTTGCCCACCTTCAGGAACAGGCTGGACACGGAGGCGCGCTGGTCGGGGAACACGCGGTCGGCGAAGGCCAGGCGCGTGGAGACCTGGAGCTCGTACTCACCTTCCTTGTCCGGCTGGAAGTTGGGCACGCTGCCGTCCACGTACTGGTACTCCCAGTGGCGGCTGTAGGTGACGGCGCCCTTCGGGTTCTCCACCACCGCGGTGGAGCCGGAGGGGCGCTTCACCACCGTCCAGGTGTACTCGATGGCCGCGCCGTTGCGGTTGGCGAACAGCGGCGGGCGCACGGCGATGCCCGTCTTCTCCACGTTCAGCACGCCACCGGTGCCCACGCTGAAGGGCGCCTTCGGGTCGAGGCAGTCGTTGGGGCGGTCGCGGTTGAGCACCACGCAGTAGCGCGTGTCGCACGCGTCACCGAGGCCGTCACCGTCGTCGTCCGCCTGGTCGCGGTTGGCGACCGCCGGGCAGTTGTCCTGCGCGTTCAGCACCGAGTCGTTGTCGATGTCCGCGTCGCAGTCATCGCCGATGCCGTCCGCGTCCGAGTCCTTCTGGGTGGGGTTGGACAGGCCGGGGCAGTTGTCCAGGTTGTCGGAGACGTTGTCCCCGTCCGCGTCCACGCGGCACAGGCTGAGGTCCGCGGGCAGCACCGTCTGGTCCCGGTTCGCGACGAGCGGGCAGTTGTCATCGCCGTCGTTGTGCCCGTCGTTGTCGTCGTCGGCGTCACAGACGTCACCAATGCCGTCGCCGTCGTTGTCCGCCTGGTTGGCGTTGGGGATGGAGGGGCAGTTGTCCTCGCCGTCCGCCTTGCCGTCGTTGTCGTCGTCGGGATCGCAGTCATCACCGATGCCGTCGCCGTCGGTGTCCAGTTGCGTGCCGTTGGCGACCGCCGGGCAGTTGTCGCAGGTGTCACCGGCGAGGTCGCCGTCGCCGTCGTTCTGGTCGCGGTTGGACGTGAACGGGCAGTTGTCCTTGTCGTCCGCCTTGCCGTCGCCGTCCGCGTCATCCGTGTACGACAGCGTCTTGCCGTCGTCCGTGTACGCGACCCAGACGGAACACCCACAGCCACAGCCACAGCCGCCACCCACTTCCTTGGGGCGACCGCACTCATCTCCGAGGCACTCCGGGTTGTCCGCGTTCTGATCCTGAGCCTGCACGGTGCTGGGGGTCAGCACCAGGAAGGCGCCAAGCGCCAGCATGGGGGCAAAGCGAGCGATAGTCATGGTGACTCCTTTCACAAGCCCTCTCCTAGCAAGAGGCGATCCGTCTGCTTGTCTGCTGTGAAGGCCAGGAACTTCAAGGGGTTGCGGGCTCGTGTGGGGGTGCTACAGGCTGGGTGTGGGGGGCACACCCCATTGAGACTGTGGGGGAAACCCCACGTCCGTGCGGGGGCTCAGGTCCCGACGATGAAGTCGTCGGAGGTCAAGGGAACGATGCCGGCGGGGGTGCGGCCGGTGTCGGCGTCGTACTCAATCTCCTGGATGAAGAGGGACCCCACGCCGGCGCCGCGCGGATCATTGTCCCGGCCCACCTGGAGGTAGAGGTAGACCTCGTTGGTGCCCGCCTTGATGAACTCACCGGGGAAGAACGGGTGGGGGCGCTCCAGGGTGGGGACCAGGGAGACGTTCTCCACGCGGGTGCGGTAGCAGGCGCGGTTGCTGGTGCCCACCGGGGGCAGCGGGACGATGGAGTAGCCGTAGCCGCGCTCGCGGTGGAAGTCGCGGTCGGCGCTCAGGGGGTCGCCGTGGGCTTCGACCTCGGCGACGTTGGAGAGGCCGTCGCGGTCGCTGTCGAGCAGGTCCTCGGGGACGAGCGGGTTGGTCTGCGACAGGGCCTCCACCAGGTCCGGGAGCCCGTCGCCGTCGGTGTCGCCCACGCAGGGGTCGGTGCCGAGCACGCGCTCCTCGCAGTCGTTGAGCCGGTCACCGTCGGTGTCCAGCACCACGCTGCACCCGTTGATGATGTCCACGGCGAGCGGATCCAGGCCCATGCGCAGCTCGACGCCGTCCATCAGGCCGTCCTGGTCGGTGTCGGCCACGGTGGGGTCCAGGCCGAGCGCGCGCTCGTCGTCGTCACCGACGCCGTCGCCGTCGCTGTCGACGAGCATCTGGCCGTTGCGCACCTGGACGTTGCGGTTGAAGGCGAGGAAGCGCTTGAGCTTGAGCGCGTTGTCGAGTGAGCCGTAGTCCAGCCGCGCGAGCGCGTTGGGCAGGCCGGCGAAGTCCGTCTCCACCGGCTCGCTGCCGCCCGCGTTGGCGATGGCGGCCACCTGGAGGCGGGTGACGGGGTCCGGCACGGCGCCGCGCACGTAGACGGGCTGGATGCTGACCTCGCCCGCGCCGAACTGCTCCGCGAGCGCCTTGAGCTCGCCCACCACGGCGGTCAGCTCGCACTGGCTGCACGACGCGTTGCACGTGGCCTGGGATTCGGGGGTCGTGTTGCAGCCGGAGGCCTGCGCCAGCGCGGTGCAGCGGCTGTCGATGCCGATGTTGTACGCCGGGTTGTCGCAGCTCACGTCCGAGCTGCGGATGACGGGCACCACGATGTAGCGCGAGCGCGCGACCTCGCCCCGACAGGCGGCCTGCATGTCGCCGGACATCAGGCTCTTGGCCAGCCGCAGCGCGGAGCGGATGCTGATGGGGCCCTGCTGCTGGTAGCTGGCGTAGCGCGGCAGCACCGCCTGGAAGGAGGCCGCGTCGGTGTAGCTGCCCTGCAGGCCGGTGGCCACCGAGTGGAAGGCGACCAGCCCGAAGCGCAGCTGCGGGCCGGTGAAGCGCGAGGTGAGCGTCGTGAGCCCGTCCACCGCGTAGCCCACCAGCTCCGTCTCCACGCCGCTGCCGCCCTGGAGGGCGAAGATGACCTTCACGGGGAAAGCATCCCCGGTGGCCTCGGGGACGCACACGTCGCCCTCGAAGCTGGCGCGGTCCCGGGAGCCACCCGAGCGACGGTCGAGCGCGTACAGCCCCGCGTCGGAGCAGGACAACAACAGCGCTGGAACCAGGAGCCAGGCGACCCGGGGGGAGGAACGCATTCGTTGGATTGTAGACCCCAGCCCCCCAGTCCGACGCAAGCGTCCAGCGGCATGAGCCCGCGCGAGGACGCGCAGTCAGGACCGACATTTCGTGCCGGTGGAGAAAAACCGCGCCTGCCTGCCGCTCATGGGCGTCCGCGTCCTTCATGCCTCCAGCGCCCAACAGAATCCTGGGCTTACCGGGATGCTACCGATTTCCAGGGGAGGCAAAACATTGCCGTCGTTGTCCAATCCCAAGGAGCACACAATGAAGACTCACATGAAGCTGGGCGGCACGGTGGCGATGTTCGCGTTGGCGCTGAGCGCGACGGGGGCGCTGGCCCACGGCTCCGACGTGAAGAGCAACGACCCGCGTCAGGCGGTCGCGATGGAGGAGGTCGTCCTCGTGTCCAAGGACGGCGTGCTCGCGGGCGGTAGCGGCGGCAGCGGCAACGGCAACTGCGGCAGCTTCCTGGGCCTCCTCCTGGGCAACATGGTGGGCAACCTCCTGGGTAACGCCTCGGGCGCCATCCTGGGGGGTGCTCTCATCGGCAACGGGAACGTGAGCGGCAACGTCAACGGTGGCGGCAACTGCGCCATCTGAGCAGGCCCCCGCCTACTCATTCCTCTTGTAACGATTCTCCCCAGACGCATCCGACGCCGGAGGACGCATCCTCCGGCGCTCGGTCTGGAGCCCCCATGCGATACCCCCTGTCTCCCTGGCACGGACTGCTCACCGGTCTGGCCGTACTGCATCTGTCCCTGTCGGCCGCTGGCGCGCTGCATGTGTCCATCTTGAAGGCCGAGGGCTCCGCGACGCCCTGGGTCCAGGGGTACGCGCACTGGACGGGCGCGAGCAGTGGCTTCAGCTTCTTCGCCCCCGGGGTGAGCCCGGCGACGCGCGTGTCCTTCGAACTGGAGGACGCATCCGGCGAACGCCTGCGCGACGACTTCCAGTACGGCAGCAGCGCGGTGAACGTGCGCATCCATTCCATGTTGTTGCGCTTCGTCCTCCCGGACAGCCGGGACGCCCTGGCCCAGGCCTGGGCGGCGGCGATGTTCGGCCGGCATCCGGAGGCCCGTAAGGTCACCGTGCGCGTGGAAGCGCTCCGTCTGCCGAGCATGGAGGCGCATCGCGGCGGCGGCCAGCCCGAGTGGACGGACGCCTATCGCGCGGTGTTCGAGCGCCGGAGTCCGACCCCCTCTTCCGCCCAGGCGGTGACGCCATGACCTCGAAATCCGCGGCTTCCCCTTCGGCCGGTCAGCGCCTGGCCGCCTTCATCAGCGCCCCTTCCTCCGCGGGGCCGCTGGCCGTCTTCCGCATCGGTGTCGCGTCGTTGCTGCTGGTGCAGGCGTGGACGTTGGCGGGGAGCCTTCCGGAGCTGTTCGGCGAGCGGGGGCTGGTGCCCTCGAGCGTCTCCGGACCGATGGCCTCCCCGTGGGTGCCCCGGCTGGACGCGGTGGCGGGCGCGCTGGCTCCGCTGGGCATCTCCCAGGCGGCGGGCGTCCAGGGGCTGGCGTTCCTCTACGTGGTGGCGCTCGTCGGCCTGCTGCTGGGTGTTCGCACGCGGCTGTCCGCGGTGGCGGCGTGGGTGGTTCACACGGTGCTGATGAACAGCGGCAACTTCTTCGCCTACGGGGTGGAGACCTTCGCGCACATCAGCCTGTTCTACTGCGCGGTGATGCCTGTGGGCGAGGCGTTCTCCCGCGACGTGAGCACGGGGCGGCTGTCCGGCGCACCGTCCGCGGCGGCCACGCTTTCGCTGCGCGTGTTGCAGATGCACCTGTGCATCATCTACGCGACGACCGGCGTGGAGAAGGCGGTGGGTCCGGTCTGGCAGGATGGAACGGCGCTCTGGGAGGTGCTGATGCAGCCCCAGTACGGCCAGTTCGACTTCGCGTGGCTCGCGTCGGTGCCGTGGGTGGTGAAGCTGGCGACGTGGGGCACGCTGGTGGTGGAGGTGGGCTACCCCGTCTTCGTCTGGCCCCAGCGCACCCGGGGGCTCTGGGTGCTGATGACGCTGGGCATGCACCTGGGCATCGCGGTGATGATGGGACTGTGGCTGTTCAGCGGGATGATGTCGGTGCTCACGTTCGCGGCGTTCGGCTGGACCCTGTTCGCCGAAGCGCTGCGTGCGCGGGCCCGGGCCGCGGTGGTGCTCCCGTTCCACTCCACCCCGGCGCGGTGAGCCGCATCCACGCCTGCCTCACAGCGTGAGCAGGTAGGCGAGCAGGTCGTCGCGCTCTTCCGGGGTGAGGGCCTGCGCGTCGCCGTGCTTCAGGCCCGGCGTCTCCAGCAGCGTGCGCAGCGGGAAGCGGGAGTCCACCACGAGCCGGTCCTCCCGCACCGCGTAGCCCGCCGTGGCGCTCGTCAGCAGCGGCCAGACGTCCCAGGTCCCCACCAGCGACGGCGGCGCCGCGCCCGTCACCAGGTGCTGCTGCTCCAGCCGCAGGGGCAGTGCCACCGGCGTGCCGACGTCCTGATACTGCCCTCGCGTCGAGGGGTCTTGATCCAACGTGTACAGGGGCGCGGGATGGCACGCCATGCAACGGGCCCTTCCCTCGAACAGCGCCCTTCCCTTCGCCGGATGCCCGGGCCTGCCGTCTGGCAGCGTCACCGTCTCCAGTGGGGCTCCATCCGCGCCCCGGTAGGGATTCGGCGGCGTGGGCATCAGGGACGTGAAGAGCGCCAGCGCCTCTACCTCCTCGGGGGATGGATCCGGGTTGTGGTAGCGGTTGCGCCCGCCCACCGTGTGCGCCGTCTCCGCGAGGCTGCGCGTGCTCGCCGGGGTGAAGTAGGGCGGCGTGTCCCGGCTGCCCAGCACCGTCGTCGACCGGTAGATGCGCATGGGCCGCGTCTTCTCGAAGAACACGCCGCCGGTGTGCCCCTCGATGTGGCACGCATCGCAGCTCATCCCCGTGCGTCCCACGTCCGAGAAGTAGAGCACCTGCCCCAGCCGGCGCTGTTCGCGCGAACGCACGTCCACCACCGGCCACTGCCGCACCACCTGGGCCCGGCCTGCCCGGGCCTCGCGCACGTCCACCACCGCCACCGTGCCCGTGAAGCGGTTGAGCACGTAGAGCGTGCGCCCGTCCGGCGCCAGCACCAGCGAGCGCGGCCCCGAATGCAGTTCGTCCCCCGCCCTCCCCTTCGTCCCCAGCGCCTCCTTCGGGAGGATCCGGGGCGTGCCCTCGGCCACCGGGATGGGCAACGTCTGGAGCACCGCCGCCCTCGCGGCCGCGTCCCCCGTCACCAGCGCCTTCGCGTCCAGCACCCGCACCTGTCCCAGTCCGACATCCGCCGCGTAGAGCAGCCCGGAGCGGTCATCCAGCGCGAGGCCCTCCGTCACGCCCGCGCCGAAGCCCAGGTGCCGCACCACCTGCTGCCGGTCCAGGTCCAGCACCGCGACGCCGCTGTTCGCGCTCACCTCCATGCGCTGGGCGTTGGGCCCCACGTTCGGCCCCAGGCTCGCCATGAAGACGCGCCCCAGCCGCTCGCTCGCCACCAGCGCGCGCGGCGCCTTGCCGCCCATCACCTGCGCGGAGAACGCCTCCGTGGTCCCTCCGACGATGGGCACACCCGGCTTCGGCACCAGCGGCGCCAGCTCCCGACCGTCGTCCTGCCGCAGCAGCACCACCTGCCCCGTCTGGAGGCTGCCCACCGCCAGGAAGCCCTTCCACCGCGCCAGCGCTCGCGGATTCGGATCCACGGGTGCGCTCCAGCGCTCGCGACCGTCCTCCAGCGCCAGCGCATGCACCGTGTCGCGCACATGCTCGGCCACGTAGGCCGCGCCGCGTGCGCCATCCACCTCCAGCCCCCATACGCCCGCGGGCGTGGGCACGACGCGGGGCTTCCGCTCCGCCGCATCCAGCGCGTACAGCCAGAGCCCGGCGTCGGATTCGTGCGCCACCCCCAGCCAAGGACGCCCACCCGGGTCCTTCCACGTCGCGAGCGCCGACGGCCCGTCCCCCACCGGCAGCGCCTCCACGCGGCCGGACGCCACGTCGAGCGCCAAGACCGTGTCCGTGGGCGGCGAGGCGACGAAGAGCGTGCGCCCGTCCGGCGCGATCGCCAGCGCCGTCAGGTCCGGGAAGGCCACGTCATTGACCACCGTGAGCCGCGCGGTGCCCGTGGGCCGGGGCCCCGTGCTCGCGGCCAGCGACAACTGCACGTCCGCCTGGAACGCGCCCGCGGGCAGGGTGAGCCCCGTCGGCAGCCTCGCGTACGCGTGGCCCGCGTCCACCACCGTGAGCGGCAGCTCGCGCGAGAAGGGTGCGCCGAGCACCAGCTTCAACCCCGGCACGAAGGCCTCACCATACAGCGAGAGCGGCTGCGAGGTCTGGTTGCTGGTCAACCTGGGGCCCACGGCCCGCAGCACAGGCCGAGGCTCAGAGGGAACGGGTGCCGCGACAGGGGGCGCTCCGGGCGGCGCAACGGCTCCGCGCTGACGGATCCCCACGACCGCGAGGCCCAGGACCCCGAGCACTCCCGCAGCCAACCCCCACCAACGAATGCCTCCCTTCACGCGCGCGAACCTCCAGCCCGCGAGCATCCTCCATCCGCCCACCGTCCCGTGAAGACTTCGCACCACGTCTGCTCGCATGCTGGGGGAGCAAACCGATGGAGGGAATCCCACGCGACCTTTCCAGCGTGCCGGAAAGAAGCGGGACCGGCGTGGAGATCCCGCCCCACGTGAGGTGGACTGCCCCCCACACCTGCCCGACACCCGTCAACGCATGGCGCTGGAGTGTGCGTTGACAGCTTGGGGCTCGCATCGCTTAACCTGTTGATGATGCGACGTTTCCTCTTCTTCTGTGCCGTCGCCAGCGTGCTTGGCTTCGGTCCCCTCTCCACCGCGAACGATGCCTGGGCCCAGGGGCGTGGACGCTCCTCCAAGGCGAAGGCCGCCAAGGCCAAGAAGGGCGCGACCAAGGCGCCGCCGCGCATCGACACGAAGTCGAGTCCGGGCGCCTCCTCCGTCACGGATCCTGTGACGGGCGAGGCGGGCGCCACGGCGTCCTCCGCGCCTCCGCAGCGGGGACCCGCGCGCATCGACTTCGACGATCGGCTCATCCAGGGCCAGACGAACAAGTCCGGCGCGGTGTACCTGTATGACCGCAAGGAGTTGAAGGTGAGGTCGATGCTCCGTGAGCGCGACAGCTTCCGCTCCGAGACGCTCGCCACCGTCTACGATCAGTAGGGCTGTACCGCCCATCACCCTTCGAAGGGAGCGTCACCGTTGAGCGGCCAGCCCAGCGTCCTGCAAGTCGTCATCCTCCGCGACGGCCTCCTGGTGGGGACGGAGGTGTTCGTCCCCGGTACCTACGCGCTCGGCTCCGATGCGTCGTCGGACTTGCGGCTGGACGACACCTCCGTGTCCCCGCGCCACGCGATGTTGTACTTCCAGAACGGTCGCACCGCGATCCAGGACGCGGGCGGCGGCACCAGTGGCGTCTTCGTCAACGGGCACCAGGTCACCGCCTGTGAGATCCGCTCCGTGGACGAGGTGCTGTGCGGTCCGTTCGTCCTGAAGACGCGGATCCTGAACCAGCGCCCCGTCGAGTCCAAGCCGCAGCCGCCCCCCGAGGTCGCCGCCCTCTTCGGCAACGCCGGAGCACCGCCCGCCGCGCCGCTGCACGCCCCCGCGAACGGAGCGCCGCACGGCTTCGCGCCACAGCACGGCGCGCCGGCACAGCAGGCCGCGTATGCGCAGCAGCAGGCCCAGCAGGCCGCGTACGCACAGCAGCAGGCAGCGCAGGCCCAGCAGGCCGCTCACGCGCAGCAGCAGGCGCAACAGGCGGCCTACGCGCAGCAGCAGGCGGCACAGGCTCAGCAGGCCGCTCACGCGCAGCAGCAGGCGCAACAGGCGGCCTACGCGCAGCAGCAGGCGGCACAGGCTCAGCAGGCCGCGTATGCGCAGCAGCAGGCGCAACAGGCGGCCTACGCACAGCAGCAGGCGGCGCAGGCCCAGCAGGCCGCATACGCGCAGCAGCAAGCGCAACAGGCGCAGCACGCCGCTCACGCGCAGCAGCAGGCAGCCCACGCACAGCATGCCGCGCAGGCGCAGCACACTGCCCACGCGCAACACGCCGCGCACCCGCAGGCCTTGCACGCCCAGCAGCAGGGAGCCCACGCGCAGGCAGGGCATGCGCAAGCCGCCCATCCGCAGGCCGCCTTCGCCCAGGCGGCTCACGCGCAGCAAGCGGCGCCTCACGCCCAGCCCGCGCCCGCGACGCGCGCCCCTCCGCAGGGTGTTCCCGCAGGGACCGTCCCCTCCACCCGTCGCCGGCCTCCTTCCGAGGTCATGCCCAGCCTCCTCGTCGCGGACGAGCTGCTGGCGGACGTGGACCTGGAGGCCGCGGCCTCCTCCGGCCCGCTCCTGCACGACAAGGCCGTGGCCACCCGCCCCACGCACGCGCCGAAGATCGGCCCGGGCAAGGGCGCCTCCCAGCTCTACATGGAGCTGTACTGGGGTGCCGTGCGCCGCGACGCGCGCCGCTTCGCCCCGGACGCGAAGAAGCCCGTCAAGGCGGCCCTGGAAGAGCGGGCCCCCATGCCGCTGTGGGGCTTCACCCTCCCCGAGGGTGACGCCTTCACGCTCGCCGAATCCGTCAACGGCAACTACCGCCTCTTCGTGCCCCCCGGCACCGACGTGGAGAAGGGCGGCGCCGATGGCCGCTTCGCCCCCGTCACCTCCGCGGCGCTCGAGTCCGACGGCAGCCGCCGCTTCGTCACGCTGCGCGACGGCGCCGCGGCCCGCCTCACCCAGGGCAAGATGTCGCTCGTCGCCTACGCGGCGCCCAAACCCGAGCGCGTCTTCGTCAACCCGCTCAAGGGCCTGCCCTGGCTGACCCTCTTCTTCCTCGCCATCTTCGGCGGCGGCCTGGCCTACTTCATCGCCACGCGCCCGCAGGGCCCCGCGACCGCGGACTTCACCCAGAAGAACCTGCCCCCCGTGGCGCTGCGCCTCATCGCGCCCGAACCCAAGAAGAAGGAAGAGGCCAAGAAGAAGCTGGAGGCGCTCAAGAAGAAGGAGCCCGTGAAGGAGAAGCCCGTCGTCGCGGAGAAGGCCCCGCCCAAGCCGGTGAAGCAGGCCCCGCAGCCCAAGGCCGTCGCCGCCGCGCCGGAGAGCAAGGCCCTCAAGGCGCTCGCGAAGCTGTCCGCCGCCGGCCCCGCCGCCAACGACCTGCTGGCCGCCGTGGACAAGCTGGGCAGCGGCCCGGGCAGCAAGAACGTCAAGCAGACCAATTACAAACTCTCCGGCCTCATCGGCAAGGCGCCCATCGCCAACGCCGGCCTGGGCACCTTCGGCCTGGGCGGCGGGGGCAAGGGCGGCGGCGCCACGCTCGGCGCGGAGCTCTTGCGCGGCAAGGGTGGCGGCGGCATCGGCGCGCTGGGCGCGGGCGGCGTGGGCAAGGGCGCGGTGGGCGGCACCGTCACGCGCGCCACCGCTCGCAGCATCTCCTCCACCCAGGGCACCGTGGACCGTGAGGCCGTGGCCAAGGTCATCAACAGCCACCTCAACGAGGTGCACGGCTGCTACGAACGCGCGCTGCTCAAGGACCCGGGCCTCGCCGGCAAGGTCGTGCTGGAGTGGAGCATCGGGCTCAACGGCCGCGTGGCTTCCGCGAAGACCAAGTCCTCCACCCTGCGCAACGCCTCCGTCGAAGCGTGCATCCTCAGCAGCCTGAAGGGCTGGCAGTTCCCCACCCCCAAGGGCGGCCTCGTCATCATCACCTATCCATTCCTCTTCAACTCGGTCGGCTACTGACGCGGGGGCTCCACCCCCACCCGCGCCAGCCCCGTCCCCCCCGACAGGAAACATCCCCCGTGCGATTCATCCTGCTCACCCTCCTGTGCCTGGTGCCCGGCCTCGCGCGCGCCCAGGCCGAGGAACTCGAGAACCCCGGCACCGTCTCCGCGGTGCAGGACCGCCTCTACCGCATGCACCACGAGCTGACGCTCGGCGTGGGCGTGCTGCCCGCGGACGCCTACTACAAGGGGCTCATCGGCAACGTCGGCTACACGTACCACTTCAGTGACAGCTTCGCGTGGCAGGTGGGCCGCGGCACGTACAGCTACAACGTGCAGACCAGCCTGCGCCGCCAGTTGGAGCGCGACTTCGACGTGTCCCCCACCAACACCGCCTTCGAGGATCAGGTGCAGTGGATGGTGGGCTCCGACCTCGTGTGGAGCCCGCTGTACGGCAAGACGTCCTTCCTCAACACCAACGTCATCCACTTCGAGGTCTTCCTCCTGGGCGGCGGCACGGTGGTGAAGGTGGAGCGCAGCGACGGTTTCCGTCCCGCCATCAACCTGGGCCTGGGCCTGCGCGTGTTCTCCAGCCGCAACGTGTCCTTCCGCCTGGACGTGACGAACAACACCGTCTTCGCGGGCGCGTCGCGCATCATCAACGTGCCCACCGTGCAGTTGGGCACGGCCTTCAACTTCGGCGCCACGGAATGACGTCCCGCCCGCTCATCGTCGCAGCGCTCGCCAGCGCCGCGCTCTTCGTGTTCCCAACGGTCGCCCGCGCCGCCCCGGACGCGGGCCTGCCGCCCATGCCCGCCGCGCCCGCCACCGCGAAGCCCGGCACGCCTTCGGGCCCCGCCGACGCGGGCACGCTCCCCACCGACGCGGGCACCGCTGGCGCGCCCGCCGGCCCCGCGAAGGCCGCCGTCGCGGAGGCCCCGCCGCCTCCGCCCCAGAAGGTGCCTCCGGAGACCTTCGACAACGCCCTCAAGGCGTACTTCGACGGCAAGCCGCGCGACGCCGCGGGCCCGCTGTACGCGTGGCTCCAGGCCACGCCCCGCACGGACGACAACTATGCATGGGGCCAGTTCTTCCTCGCCAAGAGCCTCATCGACCTGGGCCTGACCCACGCGGGCGCCACGTATCTGGCGCGCATCGCTCGCGAGCGCACCAACCCCAACGTGCTGCCGCGCGCGCTGGACGCATTGAAGGACCTGACGGACCGGCCGCACGACGAGGTGATGATCGACGAGCAGGTCTTCGGCGCGCTGGATCTGGGCTTCCTGCCGGAGGAGACGGGCGCGTACGCGCACTACCAGCAGGGCCTGGTGGACCTGCGCGTGGGCAACGAGCGCTGGGCCGGCACGCACTTCTCCAAGCTCCCGGAGACGAGCGCCGAGGCGAGCCGCGCGAAGTTCGCCCTGCTCGTCACCCGCCTCAAGCAGGTGAAGGATCCGCCGGATGAGATGGTGAAGGACTTCCTGTCGCTGTCCGAGGACGAGAAGCTCACCCGCGAGTCGCGCAACGAGGCCGCCCTCGCGGTGGCCCGCCTGCGCTACGAGCGCAAGGACTGGTCGGGCGCGCTGGACGCGTACGGCAAGGTGAAGCTGCCGCAGTTGGATCCGGGCCGCGCGAGCCTCTACCTGGAAGAGGCGTGGACCCGCTACAAGCTGGGCGACCTGCGCGCGTCCCTGGGCATCCTCACCACGCTGGACGCGCCGTCCTTCCGCGACGAGTTCATGCCGGACAAGTACCTGCTGCGCGCGCTCATCTTCCGCGACCTGTGCCACTACCTGCCCGCCAAGCGCGCGGCGAAGGAGCTGACGCGGCGGTACGCGGACTCACTGGAGTCCGTGCGCTCCCGCGACGACCTGAGCCAGGACGCGCGCCTGCGCCGTGCCGCCAACGCGCACGGTGGCACCAAGCGCGCCGCCCGGTTCGTGTCGCTGCTGGACCTGGAAGGAGAGCGCCTGGGCCGCTTCGCCGGCAGCTTCGGCGACCGGCTCTTCGGACACCTGACGCGGCTGTATGACCTGTCCCACGCGGAGGCCGTGCGCGTGTACGACGCCCGGCTCGCGGAGGCCGTGCGCCAGGAGGCGGACACGCTCTTGCGCGCCGCCGAACAGGTTCGCCTGATGGAGTACGAGGTGGGCCTGAAGCTGTACGAGCGCGTGAAGAAGGGCGCCCAGGTGGTGGCCGCCGAAGAAGAGCAAATGTTGTCCCCCGCGCAGGTCGCCTTCCGCTTCGACAACGAATACTGGAACGACGAGCTCAAGTCCTACCGGGTCCGCATCGAGAGCCGTTGCATCGAGGAAACCCCATGACCGGCCCGTTCACCGGCCTCATCACCGCCGCCATGCTCGCGGCCGCAGCTCCTGGCGCCGCCGGCCGCGTCGGGCCCAACCTCAACCCCATCGTCTCCAAGGCGAAGGAGCGCGACGAGCTCATCGCCAAGCTCAAGCGCGACATCTTCAAGGTGGACCGCTCCATCGGCGAGACGGAGAAGCTCATCTCCAAGAGCCGCAACGCCCCGTACCTCCCGGACCTGCAGTTCCGGCTGGCGGAGCTGTACGTGGAGAAGAGCCGCTACGTCTATTACCTCCAGGCCGAGGAGCGGCCGGAGGGCGCGTCTGGCGCCATCGTCTCCCCGGAGACGCGCCTGATGAAGCAGAAGGCGGTGCAGATGTACTTCCGCCTGCTGCGCGAGTACCCGGACTTCAAGGACGGCGACCAGGTGACGTTCTACCTGGCGCACGAGCAGCGCGAACTGGGCCAGTTCGATGAGATGCTCAAGACGTTGGGCGACCTGACGCGCAAGTTCCCCAACAGCCCGCTGCGTCTGGAATCCGAACAGATTCTCGGCGACCACTTCTTCGACAAGGCGGACCTCGTCGAAGCGGAGAAGCACTACCAGGCCATCCTGGAGCTGCCGCCGTCGCCGGTGCACGACCTGGCCCGCTACAAGATGGGCTGGATCCGCGTGAACCAGGCCAAGCACGCGGAGGCCGTCACGTTCTTCGAGGCGGCGGCCGCCAGCGCGCCCCTGCCCGGCGTGGACGTGAAGAAGGCGCTCAACGTCAAGCGCGAGGCGCTGCTGGACCTCGTGTACAGCTACACGGAGGCCAAGCCCCCCAAGGGCGCGCTCAACTACTTCGAGAAGCTCAGCGACAGCCGCGCGACCTACGCGCTCGCGCTGGACAAGCTGGGCAACCGCTACTTCATCAAGCAGCAGTACGAGTGGGCCATCCCCACGCTGCGCAAGCTGATGGAAGTGCAGCCGGACCCGGAGCTGGACCTGGAGCGCGGGCAAAAGCTGTACGACTCGCTCAAGGCCGCCAAGGGCAAGGTGCTGCCGGAGCCGGACGACATCCGCTTCCTGGTGCGCGCTTCGGTGCAGAGCAAGACGGATCCGGAGCTCGCGGAGACGGAGCGCAAGAAGCAGCTCGTGGAGCTGGAGGAGATGGCGCGCGACCTGTCCACCCAGGTGCACCTGGCGGCGCAGAAGAAGGACGAGCGCGACCTGTACGTGAAGGCCGCGGCGGCCTACCGCGAGTACCTGGGCCTGTTCCGGCCCGAGCAGTACGTGCGTCCCATCATGAAGAACCGCGCGGACGCGCTCTTCGCGGCCAAGGAGTTCCCGGACGCCGCGCGCCAGTTCGAGGAGCTGGCCCGCTACGAGGACAAGGCCAAGGCCAAGGACGACAAGGCCGTGGACGCGGCGATGTACGGCGCGCTGCTGGCCCACTTCTCCACGCTCAAGCCCGAGGAGGCCCTCAAGCGCAACGCCTTTGAAGTGGCCGACGCGCGGCAGGCCCTGAAGCTGCTGGGCGCCAATTACGTGTCGCGCTACCCGCAGAGCCCGCACGTGCTGGACGTGAAGTTCAACATCGCGCGCGCCCACTACGAGGACGGCGACTACCCCAAGGCGGCGGAGCTGTTCACCGCGTTCGCGCTGGCGCATCCGCAGTACAAGGACGCGCCGGTGGCGGGCAACCTGGCGCTGGACAGCCTCCGGCAAGTGAACGACTTCAAGAAGCTGGACGAGACGGGGCGCAAGTTCCTCGCGTCGTCGCTGCCGGCCAACTTCCGTGGGGAGGTGCAGAAGATCCTCACGCAGAGCAAGTCCGAGGCGCTGGACGAGCTGGCCCTGCAGAGCGCGCAGGAGACGGGCGACGTCATCTCCGGCCTGATGAAGGTCGCGGACGAGAACAAGAACACCGACATCGGCGAGAAGGCGCTCTATGGCGCGTTCACCGCGGCGCGCGAGAAGCGCGACCTGCCCCGCGAGCGTGAGCTGGGCACGAAGCTGGTGCAGTCCTATCCGAAGAGCCAGTACCTGTCGGACGTGCTGTTGACGTTGGGCCGGCACTCGGCCGAAGCGGCGGCCTTCACGGAAGCGGCCGGCTGGTTCGAACAGGTGGGCCAGAAGCTGGGCGGCGACCTGGCGGCGGTGGACGGCTGGATGGCCGGCGCGCGGCTGCGGCTCGCGCTGGGTGAGTACAAGGAAGCGTCCCGCAACCTGGAGACGGCGGCGGAAGCGGCCGGCGCTCGCAAGGGCGAGGTGCTGTCACTGCTCGCCGAGACGCGGCTGAAGCAGAAGGACTACGCGCGGGCGAAGACGACCGCGGAGTCCGCGCTGCGGCTGGACAAGAACAACGTGGCGGCCGCTGCGGTGCTCGCCGAGGTGCAGGCGGCGACGGCGCCCACGGCGAGCCCCGACGCGCTCATCGCCACCCTCACCGCCGCGGTGCAGGGCCCCAACGGCCAGTCGGAAGAGGCGGCCAAGGGCCTGTGGTACCTGGGGGAGATCCTGTTCCGTGGCTACAAGGACCTGCCCGCCGACAAGGTGGAGGAGAAGGTCGCCGCGCTCCAGGCCATGGAGGGCGTCTACACGCAGGCCGCGTCGCTCGGGTATCCGGAGTGGGCGGTGGCGTCGCTGTGGAAGATTGCCCTCGCGTACGGCCACATCGCGGACGTGGTGGACCAGACGCCGGTGCCGGGCGGGCTGTCCGCCGCGGAGACGAAGCAGTTCCAGGACGCGGTGAAGCAGCAGGTGGGACCGCTGAAGTCCCGCTCGGACGACGCCTTCAAGGCGTGCCTGTCCCGCGCGGAGTCGCTGGAGGTCTTCAACGCGGCAGTGCTCGGCTGCCGCAACCGCACGGACGTGGCCTCGCTGCCGGTGCCTCCTACGGCCGCGCCCACGCAGCCGGCTGCCTTGGACGATCTGCGCAAGAAGGCGGAGAAGGTGCTGTCCGCCGAAGCGCTGGAAGCCCTGGGCATGGGCTACCTGGACGCGCACCAGTACGGCATGGCGCAGCTCACCTTCGGCCGCGTGACGGAGTTGCAGGACACGCGCGCCTCCGCGCACGCCGCGCTGGGCTGGGCCATGCTCAACCTGGGCGACGCGATGGGCGCTCGGGCCGCGTACGCCAAGGCGCTGGAGGCGGACCCCACCTACGACAAGGCCCGCCTCAACCTGGCCGCGCTGCGCTGCCGCTTCGGCGACACGGACGGCGCGCGCCGCGAGCTGGCCGTGCTCAAGGACATGGGCACGCTCAACGGTCCGGACGTGGACGCGGGCTGGAAGGCGTGCAAGTGAGCGCGCGCCTTCGCTTCATCGCTCCAGCGCTGTTCGCGCTCGCCGCCGCCGCGTGTGGCGATGGCGAGGGCGGCGCGCTGGAGGGCAGCGTGACGCCGCTGTTGGACCTGCGCTACCAGCGGTCCGAGGCGCGGCTGGCGGAGGGCACGCTGGCGGTGAGCTTCGTCGAAACGCAGGGCACCGGGCAGGACGTGGTGCTCAAGGTGAGCGCGCGCGTGGCGGACATGCTGCCGGAGGATCCGGAGTACGCGGGCTCGCTGGACATCAATCTGGCGGAGCCCCTGGAGGACGGCTCGCAGCGGGGCAGCGTGGACCGCAGCGTGCTGGATGAGCCGGTGCGCCCCTTCCCGCTGCTGGCGCGCGGCAACCTCTTCGTGAAGTCCCTTCCGAAAACCCCCGGTGACCGCGTGTCGGGCGAGTTCAACGTGACCTTCGTCAACGGCACCGACGTATACTCCGGCCGCACCATCTTCGGCCGCTTCGAGGCGACCGCTCCATGAAGCGCACCCTGCTGTTAAGCCTGACCCTCCTGGCCTCCGCCTGCGGCCCGCGCTACGGCATGCGCGTGCCGGACTCGCTGGTGAAGAAGCTGCCGTACGAGACGCGCATCGAGCTGCTGGAGTCGGAGAACGACCTGGCGCTGGCCATCGACCGCGTGGACGAAGCGGACAACGAGGTCAACCGCGCGCGGGACAACATCCGCCGGGCCAAGTCCCGCCAGGAGGCCGCCGAGGACGAGGAGGACCGCGCCCCGGACGCGTCGTCGCGCGAGGTGGCGCAGTTGGCCATCGCGGAGTCGGAGTCCCGCGTGGAGTTCCTGCGCGCGCACCAGCGCCTCAACGTGGGCCTGCGCGAGGTGGAGAAGCTGTCGCTTCGTTGTGCATTCGCGAAGTTCGAGCTGGCGCGATTGACAGCGGCTCGCAAGGCGAAGGTGCAGGGCAGTGAACGCCTGGAGCCCAAGGACTACGAAGCGCAGGTCTCCGAGTGTGAAGCGGCGGTGAAGGAAGAACGCGCGGGTCTTGCCGAGGACACGAAGGAAGCGCAGACCGCGAAGGAGGCCTGGGAGGCGAAGAAGGCCGCCCTCGCCAAGAAGACCTTCGACGCACGCGCCAGCCCCTACGTGGAGAACCTGTGATGACGAACGCCACCGTCCTCATCCTCCAGTTGCTCGCTGCCCAGGCCCCCGCTCCGGAGGCCGCGCCCCCGGAGAAGCCCGCCATCGCCGCGCCGCGCGCGGACAAGCTCCCGGATGATCCGGACGCGCTCTACAAGCTGGCCACGGCCTTCCTGTCGCAGAACCAGCCGCGCCGCGCGGTGGCCCCGCTGACGAAGCTGGTGGGCCTCACCCCGGACGGCGTGCCGGCGAGGGTCGCCCTGGCGCGCGCCCTGCGGCTGTCGGGCGACGTGGACAAGGCGAAGGCGGTGCTGGACTCGGCGCTGGCGGGCTTCCCGGAAGAGGCCACGCTGCGCTCGGAGCGCGGTTTGCTGGCGCGCATCCAGGACGACACGGACGAGGCCATCACCCAGTACTCGGTGGCGACGGAGCTGGCGCCGCAGGACGCGGAGCTGCGCTTCAACCTGGGCGAAGTGCTCCAGCGCGCCAACCGCACGGACGACGCCATCGAGGCGTACCGCGAGGCGCTGAAGCTGGACGGCAAGCTGCACGTCGCGCGGGTGAACCTGGGCAAGGCGCTGGCGGAGAAGGGCCAGAACGCGGAGGCCAAGGAGACGCTGCGCGAGGCGCTGCGCCAGAAGGACGGCGACGCGGAGGCGCACTACAACCTGGGCGTCATCCTGATGCGGGAGAACGACGCGACGGGCGCGTTCGCGGAGTACAACGCCGCCATCAAGGCGGACCCGAAGCACGCGCGGGCGCAGAACAACCTGGGCGTGGTGCTGGACGGTCAGGGCAACGCGCGCAAGGCGGCGGAGGCCTTCACGCGCGCCATCGCGTTGGATCCGAAGTACGCGGAGGCGCACTTCAACCTGGGGCTCGTGTGCTTCCAGTTGGGGGAGAACGCGAAGGCGACGCGCGCCTTTGAAAAGGCGCTGCTCCTGGAGCCCCGTCGCGCGAGCGGCCCGTACACGCAGCTGGGCCAGCTCTACCTCGCGCAGGGCAAGCAGAAGCAGGCCGTCACGGCGTTCCAGAAGGCCATCGAGAAGAGCGCCGACGACGGGAAGAAGACGACGGAGGCGTACCAGGGGCTCGCGCGTGCGTACCTGGGGCTGGGCAAGGTGGACGAGGCGGTGGCCACGCTGAAGACGGCGGTGGAGACCTTCCCGGACGAGCCCGGCACCCGCTCCGGCTACGGCGACGCGCTCCGCGCCAAGGGCGACCTGGACGGCGCCATCGCGCAGTACACGGAGAGCCTGCGGCTGGCGCCCACGACGGAGAACCGGCTGGTGCTCGCGGAGGCCTACGCGAAGAAGCACGTGGGCGCGCAGGCCAAGCCCCTCTACGAGGCGGTGCTCAAGGAGGATCCGAACCACCGCGGGGCGAAGCTGGGGCTCGCGGACCTGCTGCTGGCCATGGGCGACTACGTGGCGGCGGAGAAGCTCCTGACGCCCGCCGCGGGCGAGGAGCCGGACACGGCGGCGCTCGCGCGGCTGGGCATCCTGCACTCGCGGCGTGGCCGGCCGGACCTGGCCGTGCCGGAGCTGGAGGCGGTGGTGGCGAAGGACCCGGCGCAGTTGGAGGCCCGCGCGGAGCTGGGCTTCCTGTACCTGCGCGGTGGTGACGAGTCGAAGGCGGTGCAGGTGCTGAGCGACCTGCTGGCGGTGGAGCCGCGCAACTCGCTGGGCCTGCTGTACCTGGGCCACACGCTGTACCGGCAGGGCAAGGCGAAGGACGCGGAGAAGTCCTTCCGGGGTGCTTCGCAGGTGGACCCCATCGCGGGCGAGCCGCACTTCGCGCTGGCGCAGTTGCTGGAGTCCACGGGCCGCAAGGACGAGGCGAAGAAGGAATACGCGGAGGCGGTGCGGCTTCAGCCCGACCACGCGGACGCGAAGACGGCGTTGCAGAAGCTCGCAGCCGACGTGCCCTGAAGTCTCACGGGACCGGACCCGGGGTTCACTCGCGGGCCCGCATGAGGCTGTCGGGAAGAGGAGGCCCTTGGGGGACGGGAAGTGCTGCTTCGGCGAGCGTCCGTCCAAAGGAATAGCGGGCCTCCGCGTGGACTCCGAAGGACTCACCTTCGGCGCTCGCCAGCAGCACGAGGTCCTCTTCGGGACGCGTGCCCGCGGGAAGGTGCAGCGTCCAGGAGACTTCCTCCACGTCGGCCTCCAGGACCGCTGGCGACATGGGGCCGTCCTGGAGCAGGACCCGTGAAGGCACGCGCAGGGAGACCCGCACGGGAGCGGTGAAGCCGGGGCTGCGCTCCAGCCGCGCGACGAGCCGCACGGAGTCCTCGCGCGACTCCACCACCCGCCAGGAGACATGCAGGGGCGCGGGGATCCTGGCCGAGGTGTGAAGCACCGTCGGCGGTGATGCCGCGCTGTCCGCTGAGGAAGCGTCATCCCCCGAGTCCGGCGTGAGCGCCACGGAAACGGTGCTCGGGGAAGAAGCCAGGTCGTGCGGCTTTCCAGCACGGGGTGCCGAGCCCTGCCCTTCACCCGACAGCGCGTCCCGTGCGCCATCCGCGCGCGCGAGGAGGGAGGCCGGACGTGCCGACAGGTGCGGTGTCCGCGAGGAACGCTGGGGCACCTCCTCGGCCTGGGGTGGCGGCTCGGAAGCCCGTGGCAGCTTCTTGCGCCGCGCACGGTCCACGCCCGAGGCCATGCCCGCCGACAAGGCCCCCACGAGGGCCAGGGCCAGCATGGCGCCCGCCAGCCGTGTTCGCAGTCGGGAGCGAGGCAGCTTCATGGGCACAGGGGCTCGTGGCTGGGATACGGGAAGGCGGAGGCGGGTTCGGTGGCCGCATCCACGAGGGTGCGCGCAAAGCCCTGGCACACCAACGCATCCAGGAAGTCCGCGAGGAACGGCGAGGACCTGCCGGTGTCCACCACGTCCGTGAGCGCGCCCTTCGCGTCCCGGCTCCAGGTGTGCCGCGTGTAGCCCCGCGCCCAGGGAGCGCGGTTCATCGAGGGCGCGGCGAGCGCGTCGTACAGCGGCTGACTCGACGGAGTGGCGGTGGCGGTGCGGTAGAGGATGGCGGCCACCTCGTTTTCATCCACGCGTTGCAGCAGGCCCTCCTCCGCGTGCGGCCGCGTCCAGGGACTCACCGACGAGGCGCGCGCGGACAGGTCCACCCAGAACATCGTCCCGCCCTGCCGGTCGTAGTAGCGCGGGCTGCGCCGTGCGTCGGCGCTGAACCATGTGGCCCAGCCCTCGCTCCACGCCTGTCCCGGAAAGGTGGGCACGCCCACGTAGTGCGGTCCACCCTCGTCGGGGCTGGAGCCCCGGCTGGCCATCACCCAGTGCCCCAGTTCGTGCATCACCATCGCGTCCGACCACCACGCCGCATCCGAGTCCCCGGGCAACCACACCTGCGCGGACCACTCGCGGCCCACCGCCGTCACGGGCCACTGGGCGAAGCACGCGCCGCAGGACCAGGTCGTCCCGAAGCCCAGCCACGCCACCACGGGCAGGCCGTCCCGCCCGTTGTAGCGCTCACGCATGCGGCGCCACGCCGTGCCCAGCACGTCGAACACGGCCGCCGCGCCAGAGCCCTCCGCTTCGGTGAGGGTGAGCGTGGGTTGCTCCGACAACTCGCGCGTCGTGCGCGCCCAGCTCCAGATGCGAGCCGCGTCTCCTGGCGCTGTCGGCACCGCTTGCGCGCCCGGCAGTCCGGGATCCGCCACGGCGTAGGCCACCTCGCCGTCGCGGCCCCGCCCCGCCGCGTACACGACGATGCGGTCGTCCTCGTTGGAGGTGGAGGGCACCTTCAGCGTGAAGCGTCCGGCGTCGTCCGTCACCTGCGAGTCCAGCACGGTGCGACTCTGGAAGGACACGATGAGGAAGCCCTGCGCAGGCACGGTTTGCGCGTCCAGCGTCCAGGCGCGGAACTCCGCATCCGGGAAGCGGCGGGCGTAGCGCACCGTACCGCTCAGCGTGGGGCCGGGCGCGCCGCAGAAGCCCCGGCCCGGCGCGGCTTCACAGCCGGCGTCGCAGGCCCGAGAGGTCCACCGGCCGTTCAAACACACCTGCAAGCCCCGGGACTCCGTGCACCGCGAGACACCATCGACACACGCGGAGCCCGTGACACAGGCCACCGAGGGCGCTTCGACACAGGTGGTGTCAGCGGAGCAGTCCTCCCGGTGCACGGCGCCGCCTTCGCAGCGCTCCAGCACGCGAGGCCCCAGGCACCGCGATGGCGCCGGAAGCTGATCACACGCCAGCGCGGGGCGAAGCGATTCCTCGGGTCGCGAGGAGACACAGGCCAGGCAGGCCACGCCCTCGCAGTCGGCGGCGCACGGCGTCAGTTCCACGCCCGGGTCGCAGCCCGTGAGGCCCAGGGCCACGAGCGCCCAGAAGCAGAACCCTGTCAGCCACCGCGCCAGAAGCCCGCGCCCCACCGTGAGGAAACCTCGTTCGAGCCGCCCCTCTGAGTCAGGGCCGGATGCGTGCGAAAGACAGCACGCGCGCCCTAAAGCCCGGCATAGACAGGCGGCCTACAGCCCCCCTGCCCGCCCGCTCATCCGGGAGCGCCCCCTGAAGGTCCGTGCCTCCGGATGCATCCACCCGTGCGACACCTGCTACCGCGCAGGAGGCTCCGCACGAGCGAGGAACGCGGCCAGCAACGCCTGTCGCTCCTCCTCCCCCAGCACTGAATCCAACGCGGGGAACAGGTACGTCTCCTCGCGCAGCGAGTGGTGGTGCTCCAGGTGCTTGAACGTGCTCTCCATGTCGAACACCCGCAGCACCGCGCGGCGGTAGTCCGCAGCGGAGGGCTCCAACGCGTCCACCGCGTCCTGACACTTCGCCAGCAGCTCCAGCATGCGCTGGTGCTCGCCAGTGAAGAGCTCCGGCGCGGCCCCGCGAATCCTTCCGGCCCGGGGCAGCTCCGGCAGCAGCAGCGCCTCTTCGGCCTCCAGGTGCCGCGTGAGGTCCTCGCGGTAGCGCGACAGCCGCTCACGGGCCACGGGCAGCTCCATGCCCATCAGCGCTTCCTGGTGCAGGAGGAACAGCTCCTCCAGTGCGCGGTGGAGCGCGCCAAGGCTGACGAAGTCGGAGGGCACGGACATCACGGGTGACGCGCCTTCAGTGCACCTTGTCGTCGCGGGCGCCCGTCTCGCGGACCACCCGGGGACGCGGCGTCACCATGCGGGCCACGCCGGAGAAGAGCTGCTCCTCGGTGTAGACCTTGCGCACGCGGCGCTTCGCCATGCGCGGGTCGTACGCGGGGCCCGGACGCTCCAGCCATTGCAGCACGCGCACCTCGCCCGAATGGGCCAGGGCGGTGAGCAGCGCCTCCGGACACAGCTTGAGGTAGCGCCGCACCAGGGGCCGCAGCCGACGACCGAACTCGTCGCCCAGCTTCGCGTGACGGCGGCCCGCATGCAGCGTGCCGTCGAAGCGGCGCGACATGTGGAAGAGCTCGTGCATCAGCGTCTCCAGCCGCGCCTTCGCGGTGGAGCCCCGGAAGAAGAGCGGCCGCAGCGTGATGCAGTACAGCATGCGCCGGTCCCGGATGCGCACCACCGGCTTGCGCCGGCCCGCCTTGTCCACGCTCTTGCCGCCCTTGAAGCACAGCGGCTTCACCGTGCCACGTGACGCCCTCCGGGCCTCGCCCGCGACCACCAGGATGCGGCCCACCTTCACATGCCGGAACTCGGGCATGCGGGCGGCGATGTCCCGGATGAGGGAGCGCAGGGTGCGGTTGAAGTTGGGACGTCGGGGAGCCACGGTTGGTGGACAGTCTAGCGGAAAACCCCTTGGGGCCAGCCCCCCGCCTCCCCAGAATGTCCAACGTGAATCGCTCGACCTGCCGGCTGTCCGTGGTGTCCGTGGTGTTCGCCCTCCTTGCCGGGTGTGCTTCCGCCCCGGTCCGCTCCGGCGGCCCCCCCGCCCTCACGGCGCAGGAGACCGCCGTGGTGTCCCAGGGGCTCACCGACGCCGCCGTGCGCTACACCGGGCAGGTGACGGGCACCGCCAACGGCGTGATTGAACGCGCCGACTACGAGCTGGTCTCCGACGGACAGGTCATCAAGACGGGCACCGCGAAGCTGGGCGTGCCGTTCGCGCCGGGCACGCCCGCGGACTTCTCCTTCGAGGAGCGCTCCTCCTACGTGAAGAGCCCCGAGGACCTGACGCGCCTGAGCGCCCAGGGCGGCACGGTGCTCATCGCCCTGCGCGGCACGCTGGTGGTGCGCACGGGCGACACCGAGGACACCCTGCCCTTCGCCGCGAGCCGCGCCGTGCGCGTGCCCCGCCTCCCGGAGATCATCGTGGAGGGCCTGGACGGCGCGCGCTATTCGCCCGAGGAGGTGCAGCTCAACCTGCGCCTGGGCGTACGCAACCCGAACCCGTTCCCGCTGCGGCTCGACTCGCTCACCTACCAGGTCTTCGTGGCGGACAAGCCGCTGGAAGAGGGCACCGTCGCCCAGGCGGACACCGTGGATGCGTCCGCGACGGGCGTGTACCCGGTGGAGGTATCGGTGACGCAGCAAACGTGGGGGCCGGGCGTCAAGGCGCTCATCGCCAAGGGAACCCTGCCCTACAGCGTGAAGGGCGAGGTGAAGGGCCCCATGCTGCAACTGCCCTACACCCTGAAGGGTGACGTGAAGCTCAACGTGTCCCGCTAGACTGGGGCGCGAAAGTGCCCATCTACCTGTTGAGCGATGACGAGCCGGAGCTGTTTCCCCCTCCGGGCAAGGCGGACAAGAGCGGTCTTCTGGCGGTGGGCGGAGACCTGCGCCCGGAGCGCCTGGTGGCCGCCTACGCGCAGGGCATCTTCCCCTGGTACAGCGAGGGGCAGCCCATCCTGTGGCACTCGCCCGACCCGCGCTTCGTGCTGGAGCCGGCGAAGGTCCACGTGGGCCGCTCGCTGCGCAAGGTGATGAACCGGGGCACGTACACCGTGCGCTACGACACCGCGTTCGCGAAGGTCATCGACGCGTGCTCGCGCGTGCACCGCCCCGGGCAGGACGGCACGTGGATCACCGACGCCATGAAACAGGCGTACATCACACTGCACGGGTTGGGGCTCGCACACTCGGTGGAGGCGTGGGACGATGAGGTGCTGGTGGGCGGGCTGTATGGCGTGTCGCTGGGCGCGGCGTACTTCGGGGAGAGCATGTTCGCGCTCGCACCGGATGCGTCGAAGGTCGCGTTCGCCACGGCGGTGGAGCGCTTCAAGGGCTGGGGCTTCCACCTCATCGACTGTCAGGTGGAGACGGAGCACCTGGAGCGCTTCGGCGCGGAGACGTGGCCACGCAAGCGCTTCCTGGCGGCGCTCGCGGAGGCGCTGAAGGAACCCACCAGGAAGGGTCCCTGGACGGAGGTCGAACCGACGTAGCAGCACGGTGCGCCCCGGGAATTTTGAAGTCCTGGTGAACACGAAGGCGCGTCCATAGACTGCCGGCTCCTCATTCTCCTGGAGTCGCCGCGGATGGATGTCCACTACACCTGGATTGGCCCACCGCCGACGGATCGCCAGCGAGACATCGCCGAGCCCAAGCTGCTGGCGGCCCGCGTGGGCTCGGGCGTGAAGATCTACTTCTGGTGTCTCGACGCGCAGGTCGCGGCGTACACGCGGGACTTCGCCGCGCACCCGAACGTCACGGTGCGGGGCATGCAGGCGTTCCTGGCGGGGGCCACGAAGACGGCCTACCGCTGGTACTACTGGTACAAGGAATCCGACGACTGGGCGGTCGCGGCAATGACAGACATCCTCGACTGGGGATTGGCCCTGGCGACGCCGCCCTCGTATCGAGCGTTCGTGAAGGACGCGTGGTCACTCTTCCTCATGTACACCTGGGGCGGCTACGTGCTGGACGCGGGCGTGGGTCCGCACGGAGGCGGCGCGTTCGCGCTCCCGGAGCCCAAGGCGTTCATGGGTCCGTCGCTGACCCAGGACGACGCCCTGATGATGCGCCGCTTCACGTTGTCGCGGCTCGCGGGCTGGCAGGCGCAAGGTGACGTGACCTTCAACGAGGCGCGCGCGGACGAGGTCTGCGAAGCGATGCACTACGGCGCGGCGGACGACGGTGAGGGGGAGACGTGTCCCCAGCTGGAAGTGTGGATGCTGGCGAGCCCCCGCTATTCGAAGGGGGCCTGGGCGGCTCTGAAGCAGTACTGCGTCGTGTGGAAGGAGATGCAGCAGAACAACGAGCTGGTCAGCGTTACCGCGCCCCAGGTGTTCCGCTACCTCATCGCCGGATCCGTCTACAACGGGCTGACGCACGGGCATAACGGCGCGCTGCCACGGACTTCATTGTGGTTCTGCCAAAGCGGGCAGAACGGCACCGTGGAAGTGCCGGTCCTGAAACTGCGCAAGACGTATCATGGGTCCAGCGCGCACTGAGCGGTACGGCATCGCCCCTTCACAAAGGGCGAGGGCACCGTCGAAGCGCTTCTTCCCGGGTGCGTTCGAGCACTGCGGCGGGCACCTCGTGCTCCTCGCCCAGGTCCAGCTCCGTCAGGGGTTGGTCCGCCAGCCATTCAGGATGTGCTGCATCTCCCCACCGCCACACAGCGCCGTAGACCTCGATCTGGCGACGGGGCCACCCGTCCACGACCTCCAGGAAGGCAAAGCCCTCCCCATGTTCGGACTCAGCGACATGCTTGAAGTACCGCAGCTCCATTAGCGACTCCATCACTCCTGGGACGGCCACGCGCGCAACGCCGACCAATCATTCCGTGGACGATCCTCCACGAACGCGATGCGCGCGAAGTGCTCATCGAAGAACCGAAGCATGCCGTACGAGTGGAGCAGGAACCTTCCCTGCTTCGCGTCCGAGAACATCACCACCCTCAAGACAAATGAATCCCCAGCAGGGCTTCGCACCGGCTGGACCCAGAAGTCGGGCTGGGACAGCGACTGCCCGAGACGCGCAAGATCGTCGTCGGAAACAAGGTTCACCGCTCCGACCGTCCGGATCCTCCACTCCTGGACCCAGGTCCCGTCCTCCTGAGCCTTCGCCTCAGGGAAGACGACCTTCACGATATTCGCGGCATCCTTCGAATAGTCATCGACCACGAAACCCTCCTGGGAGTTCAAGCCCCCCATGGCTCCAGCTCACACAGGGCGGTGTGTGCTGGAGCCAGCCTCGAACTTCATCGGCGGCTGCGCGGGCACTGCGTCTTGCCCGCGAAACCAGACACAGCGATGCGCCAGACTTCAGCACGGCGCACGGGTGAAGCCATCATGAGGGCAGCGTGCGCGCCTGAACCCCCAAGGGTATCGAGGGGAACGCGCCAGCCCATACTCGCCTGATTGCGGCCAACAAAGCCGTCCCCTCGGCATTGCGCGGCGCATCCATGGCGACGTGCTGCTCCCAGTAGGGGAAATGCGCGAACACGGTTTCATGGTTCGCCACAACCTCCCCGTGGAAGTCCATCAGGCTGTACCTGTGAATTCCCCGGAGAGCCTCCAACTGGGCGCCAGCATCCTTGCCGCGCAGGGAGAACGCATTCGGCACGCGCCCCACAAAACCAGGCCCGAAGTACGCGGCGGCCAGGCGAATGATGCCCTGGATGTGGGAATTGAACTCATCCAGAGCCTCGGCGGGCACCCAGAGTTCCTGATGTATCCGTCCTCCAACCTGATGAGGCTCGAACAGTTTCGAGTACTCATCATCAACATCAAAAACCATCACATACCCCACCAACCCCTCACCCGCCGCATTCCAGTCGCGAGCAATCTGAATGGCGTACTCCTCATTGAGCACAGGGTAGAAAATGGGCTGTCCAGGCAGCCGTGGCGGGAAACACCTCAACCCCGAGCGATAGATCAACAGAAGCTCTTCAACACCCACGGGACGATAGAGAATCAATGAATCACCTTGATCCCACCCAGGAACCAATCATAAAAACCAGGGAACTCATACACGTCAATCCCCACGGCTCGACCCACCCCACCCGGATCAGGGTGTTCTGTCATAAAGGGAAGCTTCTCCGTCGGAATATCAACATATGTCTTCATATAGGTGCGATCCGGATTTGCCTTGATAAATGAATCCAGGTCAGCCTCAAGGAAAGCAAACCTCTTGAAGGTCGAATTCGGGTGGATATTGTAATCGCCAAATCGAAAAACATCAGCCAACTCGTCTGGCTCGACGGCCCGCCAGAGCCGCGTCGTCGAGCGCCCTCCGCCCTTCAGGGCGATACCCGCCCCATCCGTCAGACTCCCTGCGACAGCAACGGTCGCAACGGCGGCCATAGTTCCATTGAATCCAGCACTTCGGTAGTTACCATTATACCAAGCATCTTCCGCCTTGGAGAAGGCAGTCCAAGCACTGAACACGGGGACGACCGAATCAATGGCTCCCCGTCCAGCCCCCAGCACTCCGCTCTTGGAGTAGCCCGCGATCCCAGCTCCAAAAGCAACAGTCACCGGCTCCAGGCTCATGTAGGCCACGGGGTAGGCGGCGAACAGCGCCCGCTCCTGCCAGGACTTGTTGACTTCATGATCCCAAGCGGAATTCGCAAGGTTGGAGACGGCTTGACTGGAGCCATCGCTCACATCATCCATTTTCTGCGCGGTGCCGTTCCAATCCGAGATTCCCGTGACGATCTCAACAATCCCATGGGCCGCGGTAACGGCCGTGTCAGCCAGCCAGGCACCAATTGCGGCCGCAGGATTGGTCAGGTCCAGTCCCACTCCACCGCCTCGCCCGCCGCACCCGTAACAACCCGTGACGCCTTCGGCGGTGAAGCCCGAGGGGTCCGTCATCGACAGGGGATTGTTGAAGACGTAGCTGTAACGGTTGTACCCCTGGCTGGAGAACGGCGCGGAGACGAACGGATCCGCCGACAGGAAACGTCCCGCGCGCGGGTCGTAGAGCCGGCCTCTCATGTTCACCAGCCCGGACTCCGCGTCGTCCTCATGGCCCGTGAAGCCCAGGCGGATGGAGTCCGTCGTCGGCAGCACCCGTTGCGTCGGATTCAAGGGGTTCGCCTGCGCGCCGAAGGGCTGATACTTCCGCCGCTGGACCATGCCTCCCGCCTGGTTCGAGAGGGTCTCGATTGAGCCCAGGTGGTCGCCGTGGAGATAGAGGGTCTCGGCGTTGAATCCACCCCCTGCCGCCGTCCACTGCACCTGGGCTACCGGCCCGCTCGCCCCGGGAATCAGGAAGACGTGCGAGACGACACCCGCCGTCCCCCGCTTCTCGTAGAGCCCCGACACGTAGAGGGTGGAGTCCCCGTTGTTGCGCAGCTTCAAGACCCGCTTCTGGAAGGCGTCGTACGTGAAATCCAGCCGCCCCGCCTGCGCCGACTCCAAGACCTTGGGCAGGCTGAACGACGTGTACGTCACCTGGCGGTAGTCCCCGTTGGGCGCCGCCCAGGAGAGCTGATTGCCGGCGTCGTCATACCCGAACACCTCTCCGCCCATCCCGGTCATCGCGTTGGGACCAGCCCCTGCTTCGCCATACCGGTAGCCCTGCTGCTCGGTGAACGCGTCCGGCCCTTGCTGGACCACGTTGCGCTGCAACAGATTGCCGACGTTGTCGTAGGCGAAGCTCGTCGCCGAGGTATTGCAGGCAGTCTTCACATCCCACGTCGTCAACCGGCTCAGCGCGTCGTAGGAGAAGCTCTCCTGGACATTGGCCAGCATGTCATTCCGGAGACGGAGCTGCCCCCCTGAATGCCATGCATAGGCGAGCCGCTGGAGCGTGCCCTGGCTGCCCTGGGACTCGATGAAGCGGAGCCGCCCCTGATTGTCATAACGGCTCAGGGACGAAACACCGTTTCCGAAGAGCTCCCGCGTCAACTGCCCCGCGGCGTTGCTCTCCAGGGCGCGCCAGTAGGACTGCCCCGTCACCGTGTCGCGGATCCCGCTGAACCGCCCGTTGTGGCTGTTGTACTCAAGGGTCGTCCCCAGACGCAGCTGGGAGTCGACCTGCGGGTAGATGAGCGAAGCCATGCGCCCGTAGGCGTCGTAGCCCCGGTCGACCCGGTACGTGCTGCCCCCCCCATCCACACTCGTGGCCTCCCACAGTGAGCGGCCCAAGGCGTCGTAGCCATACGTCAGCACCACATCCGTCGGGCTCGAAGTGGCGGAAGGACCGGACCTGCTCCAGGCCGGGGCCCCCACGCCAAACGGAGCGGTGTCCCATTCGAAGCGCGAGACGCCCTCCGGCGTCTGCACCGACACCGGCCGTCCCAGGAAGTCACGAATGAAGGTGGTGACGTTCCCCAGGGAGTTGGTCTGCTCGCGGACGGCGCCCAGGGCGTCGTAGCGGGTCTCGGACGCACCTGCCTCCGGCGTCACGAGCCTCGTGCGGCGCCCGAGGACGTCGTAGTTCATCGTGGTGAGGTTGCCATTGGCATCCTCCACCGAATCCACCACTCCGAAGGGGCCGTAGCTCAGGTGCGTGATGACGGCACTCTGGGGATTGCCCACCGTCTTGTAGTCCTGGCTTTCCACCACCTGCCCACGGGCATTCACCACCAGCACCCGCTCCGACGTTCCACTCCGCTGCCGGACGTTGCGCCCTTCGTATTTGCGCCACTCCTTGATGGTGCCACCAGCCTCCTGCTGGAGAGGCCGTCCCGCCTTGTCATAGGTGAAGACGGTGAACGCGGGCGCTTCCCGGTCGGAATAGGGGAAGGACTGCCGCCACAGGCGTCCCAGCGCGTCGTACTCCCGGGACGCATGGCTCCAGGTCCCATCCGAAGCCCGCTCGCGCTCCTCGACGAGGCGCTCGAAGCCATCCAGGAGGCTCACGTGTTCCCCGCCGCCGTCCTGCTTCACCGTGACGGTCGTCCGGGACTGCTCCTTTCCGTAGCTCACGGTCCTGTGCGCCGCGGACGCCACCGCCTGGCTTCCCACCCGGTGCGGGGCACCCTGCCTTCTCAGGCGACCCAATCCGTCGTAGCGCCATTCCTCGCGCACGCCATTGGCGTCCTCCTGGATGGCCAGCACGCCCAGGCCCGGGTGATACAGCCGCTCCATGCGGTGTGACGGAGCCGAGAGGTCGTCGGCCAGGAACGTCTGGTCCACGACTGGGAAGATGCGCTCCACCGGGTCGTACTCGCGAAGCGAGAACGACTTGACGATGCCCTGACGGATCCGCTGCTTCTGGGACGTCACCTGTCCTGTCGCATCCCGTCCCACCGTCGTCGCCAACCAGACGTCGGCGCCCGCCGTCCCCGTCGCATTCGGTTCGACGACGACCTTGTGCAGCAGGTTGGAGTCCGGGCACTGCTCCGTCTCTTCCTCCTGGTACTCATGCTGCGTGCAGTAGCTGTAGCGCACGGTGCGCGAGGCAACGCCTCCCGCTGGATGTTGCGCATCTTGTGGAATGCTGTCGGTTTCGGTCCTGGACATCGGCATGCCCAGCGTCCAGTTGGGCGTGTAGTTCGAGTAGCTCACCTCCGCCCGATGGCGGTTGGGGTTCATGTCCTGGGCATCATTCGCCACGAGCGTTTCTTCGCTCACGATGTTGCCGTAGGCATCACAGTCCCGGTTCGTGACGACATCCCGGAGCTGGCCCTGCTCGCTGTCGGACTCCGAAGAGAACCCGAGGGTCGGGCACAGGAACTTCGTGCGGTTCTCGGGCCCGTTGCGCAGCTCCCATTTCCGGGTGGTCTGCCGCGAAAGGGTCACACTGGCGGACGCGGGAATCGAGGTCGTCTCCAGGTAGGGCAAGCGTGCCCAGGGATAGAGCGACCCGGCCTGCCGGGCGTTGTCCATCCGCACCGTGGACGTCTGCAGGGTGGTCGAGTCGTAGGTGGTCCTGGAGGCGAAACCCAGCCACCCCTGGCCTCGAAGCGCATAGCGGCTGTCCGCGTAGCTGAAGCTCGCGTAGCGGCTTCCCCCCTTGCCATCCGGGGCCTGCAGGCTTCCGACGACCGGGAGCGCGGACGAGGCACAGTACTGGGGATAGGTGCACGTTCCCGGCGTGTAGAGCGCGGTGCCGAACCGGAAGTCCGTCAACGCCCTGTAGCCCACCGTCGTCCGGTTGCCATTGGCGTCCAGCACCGCCTTCATCAAGTCGGGCCGGATGTTCTGGCGGCGGTAGATTTGAAGCGAGAACTCGTTGAGGTTTCCGGTGGGCTCCGCCTGCACCAGGTCCGTGAGGCCATCGCCGTCGACATCCAACAGGCGCGACAGGCGGTAGCCAAAACCGGTTCCCGGCTGCGTCTGGGGCTGGAGGGCACCACCACTGCCCGTGCTGATTCCCGTGGGGACGGTCGTCAGGGTCCGCGGCACGAAGCCACTGCCCGTCGACTCGAGGACCGTCACCTTCGAGCGGTTCACGGAGTTGGGATAGACCCCGTCATTGAACGAGTCCATCAACAGGAGGTCCTGTTTGCCGTCCATGTTGAAGTCCAGGATGCGGACCCCGTTGTCGATGTAGCGCCCCTCGTTGACCTGGACGGGGCTGGGCATCGCGCCCAGCGGAATGTCGAGGTGCACGGGCGACAGGTAGCCCACGCCCGTGTTCAGCGAGAGCAGGAGATCCCGGGGCGTGCGCACTCCGCCGATCTTGGCCTCCTTCGCCATGCTCACGACGTCCTGGAGGCCATCGCCGTTGACGTCCAGGAACCACCGCTGCAGGTGGTGATAGGGGCCCTGGGGCCGCTGGATGTAATCCCAGGGCAGGGCCGCCAGGGTGGCGACCGCCTCCGCGGGACACGACGTCCCCGCGGGTCCACCGGAGCACGGCGTCGGAGCGACCTCCACCGCCGAGTAGAACTGCTCGAAGCCATCCACCGTCGCGGTGGAGGCAGGCTGCCGCAACAACACGTCGACGGCGCCATCCCCGTCCATGTCCGTCGCGAAGCCGCCGGGCGCCGCGGTCCGAGCGAAGTCCCCTCCGATACGGGTGGGCGCCGAGAAGGTCACCCCGGCATTGGTGGTGGTGTTGAGGCGGTAGCTCCAGTTCGCGACGCTCGCGGACGCAATCGGCTGGCGCGAGCGCAGCAGGTCCGGCCGGCCATCGCCGTCCAGGTCCGCGACGTGCATGATGGGGGCCGGTACGTCCTGCACCGAGTCGTAGCAGAGGTCGTAGAGTTCCTCGCCGCTGTTCCACTTCGCTTCAAAGCCAGACCCCGTGGAGCGGTAGAGCTGGTAGTGCCCGTCACAGGGAGCCGTGGGATGACCGGAGTTCACCCGGTTCAAGCCGATGATGTCGGTCTTCCCATCCATGTCCATGTCGACGGTGATCAGCTCATCCAGCGAATCCCCCACCACGGCCCTGGGGAGGTTGTTGGCGGCCTGCGCGGGGCCGAAGCCCAGCCCGGTCGAGAGCCGGTACCTCCAGACAGGAGGCAGACGCACGCCATTGCTCGTCACGCCCGTGTATCGGTAGAGGATGTCGGCCCGGCCGTCCCCATTGATGTCCAGCGTCTGGAGCGTCCAGAAGTCGAGGCCCAGATAGTCAGCGCTCTGGAGGGGATCGTTCGGGTAGACGACTCCGTTGGCGGCCATGTCCGTGATGCCCGTGTTGATCTTCTCGTAGTAGTCGTCGCGATACGGCTCGATGCCCTTCTCCCACTCGAACTGGAGCGGGCTGCGGCAGACCTCCTTCCCGTCGCACTCCTCGATGCTGGTCAGCAGGCTGCGCTTCGAAATGCTGTCGTTCCGGTAGGTGAAGCGGTACTCGCGGAGCCGTTCGATGACCGCGCCCTGGGAATCCACCGGGGCCGCCATGGAGATGTGGGTCAACCGCTGGGAGGACCTCAGCTTCAAGCCCGCGACGTAATGGACATCCGCGTCCGGCCGGTCTTCGTAATGAAAGCTGACGCGCCGGAGCGGCTGGAGCTGGGGGACGGTCGCCGTCGAACCCGTGTATTCGATGGAGGACGGCACCTGCTCGACGGCGGAGTCATTCTCCGTCCGGGTGTAGAGCACGCGCATGAAGTTGCCGCTGCGGTCCTCGACCTTCGAGACGGACCAAGCGTACCGGACGCGAGGCGCCCCGGTGTACGTCGCGGAAACCCATGAAGGAGGAACGGCCGAGACGATCACCCGAGAGCCCTCCACCACGGAGCCTTCCGCGGCCCCGCCATAGCCGCCGTAGGTGAGGATCTGCCCATCGCGGGTGCGGACCTCGAACTGCTTCGGGCTGTGCGCGTCCGCGTCGGTGACCGTCACCTGCGAGAAGCTGTCGATCTCCGTCCGGTACTTCGCGCCGATGGAGCCCGCGGTTCCGGTGATGAGCACCAGCCGCGCCCCGTCCAGGCAGAGGTCATCCGCCTGGGTGAACTGCAGGGGCAGGCGCTTGCCCGCCCCGTCCAGTGAGGGATTGCAACGGGTGATGCGGGAGAAGCCGCTCACGGACCAGCCCATGCCCAGCAGGCCATTGCCGCCCCGGCTGTTGTAGGACAGCGTCGGCGACGGCTGGATGCCCGCCCGCCCCGGCGGAACCCACAGGGGCAGGGCATAGGTCGCGGCACCGTCCGTGGAGACATCCAGACGGCCCACCGTGAGTCCCGTGGCGACGCCGTTCACGGTCTCCGTGGGCAGGACCGTCGACGCGGGCAGCGTCAGGCTTGTCGCCCCGTCCAGATGGGACGAAGCCGCCCTGCGTGCATCCTCCACCGGGAGGGGGCCGCAGCTGCTCAACACCTGCACGAGGTACAGCGCCAGGACGGATGAGGCGAGGAACTGCTTCGAACGACGTGAACCTGAATTCCTGAGATCGGTTTCCATCACATCCCCCCCTTTCACTGACACATGCCACCTGCCTTGCAGTACGTGCCCTGGGAACACGTCCCGCATTCCACCAGGCCACCACATCGATTGCTGACGTTGCCGCACTCGCGCTCACCACAGACCTCGGCAGGGGTCTTCGGCGTGCATCCACAGACGTTGGGCGTGCCGCCGCCACCACAGCTTTGGGGACTCGTGCAGGTGGCACCACATGTATAGGTCCCACCGCACTCGTTGCTGACCGTGCCGCAGCTCTTCCCCGCGCAGGCCGTGGCCTGGGGAATGGGGGTGCAGCCACAGACATTGGCCGTGCCGCTGCCGCCACAGGTCTGCGGCGACGTGCAGACCCCGCTTCCGCAGGTGTACGTGCCCCCACAGCCATTAGGCACCGCGCCGCAGTTCTTCCCCGCGCAAGCCGTGGCCTGGGCCGTGGGCGTGCAGGCACACACATTGGGTGTTCCGCCGCCGCCACACGTCTGGGGACTGGTGCAGGTTCCCGTGCCGCAGGTGTGGGAGCCTCCACAGCCATCGGAGACCGTGCCGCAGTTCTTCCCCGCGCAGGCCGTGGTCTTGGAGACATAGGCGCAGGTCGCGCAGACATTGGCCACGCCTCCGCCGCCGCAGACCTGCCCTCCCTGGCAGGAGCCACACTCCAGCGTGCCGCCACACCCGTTCGAGACGCTGCCGCAGTTCTTCCCCAGGGAGGCACAGGTCGCGGGACAGCAGGCACTGGTGCTCAGACCGCACACCTCGCCGTCCCACCCCTGGGCCCCTTCGTCGATGCGGCCGTCACAGTCGTCATCCAGGCCGTTACAGCTCTCCGCGGTACTCGCGTTGCCGTCCCCGACCCCATCCCGGTCGTCATCACAGTCATTGCAGGACACTTCGCGCACAGCCACCGGGGGCTGACAGGGGCCGAGCGCGCCGTTCATCAGACACGCCTGGGTCCCTCCCGTGCCACAGGTGCTACAGGCCTTGCGGCTGTCAGGGCCGACGACACACGTGGGCCCCGACGCCGAACAGGCCACGACGCCGGAGCAGCCATTGGGCATCGTGCAGGGCCCGCCGGTGAGCCCTTCGTCCACCTCTCCGTCCCCGTCGTCATCACAGCCGTTGCAGAGTTCCGCCCGGTAGGCACTGCAGGACTGGGTGTTCAGCGTAAAGTCCGTGCAGGTCTTGAATCCAGCGCGACCACAGACGTTGCAGGTCACGCTCGAGGTGCCCGTGGGCTCGCATTCTCCCAGCGACGTTCCGACGCAGTAGGCGGCGCCACCACAGACGCCCTGCGAGCAGGTATGGGGCGAGGTATCGGATGCGCTGCACGGGGCCGCGGCGGCCGGGGTTGTCCCCGCCACCACGACCGCGACGCACAGCAAACGCAAGATGAGCGCGGCCTTCCGGCCCACGCGGAACAACCCAAGCCACTGCATGAATGAACTCCCCTTGACCGACCCACGGGTCGGCACCAACCCTGAAGAGGGCTGGCCGAAGCACTTCAGACTCTTCGTGCGTTCGCTTGGGGGAGCACTGCTTCAAGCGGGCATAGCAATAACGACGGGCCCACTTTTTCTTGAGCGGCTCGTGAAAATCAAGTGCTTTTCGAAAAGCCCTCTGGGCGTCTGGGCAAAGGGCGGCGTCCAGGGGCTCCGCGTATGACCGTCATTGTCCGGCGATGTCTTTCAGCTACTTCTTGCAGGGCGACAGGCTGCGCTTCGCGTGGATGAGGTCCTCTTCCGTGGGGCTGCCGTAGCGCACGGTCTTGGGCGTCATCTTCGGCCTGGGCGCCTTCAACTGCTGATAGTCGTACGCGTAGAACACGCCCATCTGCCGGCTCAGGACGTAGCGCAGGCCGTTGAAGTCCCAGAGCCCGCCGAACAGCACGCCGCCCGGCTTCAACTCCTGCAACGACGTGCTCTCCGCGTGCCGGACGAACAACTTGGACAGGTCATCCGTGGCCCAGTTGCAGGGGTTGCTGCCATTGCGGTGCAGATAGGACACCGTCAAATCAAACGCACCCGCCGAGTCCTCGCCGCCCGTCACGCCGAAGTACTCCCACAACCGCACGCACTCCGGGGACGCGCAGTCCTGCGGCGGGATGTGCTCCGCGTAGTCCGGCGGGAGGCCATCCGAATCCTTGCCCGTCTGACTGCGATTGGGCCGGCGCAGCCTGCACCCCGTGGGCTCGTCCTTCTGTCGCACCGCGATGGGCGTGCCCGACAGCCTTCCGGGCGGCAGCAGCTCACACTCCACCGCCACCTCCGCCATCAGGTACGTCTGCCGGTCCTCGTCCGTGCCCATCCGCACCGCCCACCACGCGGTGGGCGTCGCCTTGCACGCCTTCGAGTTCTCCTTGCCGAACACCCAGAGCGGCACCTTCGTGTCGGGCGCCCCCAGCTTGCGCGCCATCTCCGCCGGCACCGGCTTCACCCCGGAGCGGCTGCGCGCCCCCGCCTGGAAGAACTTGTCCTTCCCCGTGGGGATGATGGCCTGGTGCACCAGCCAGCCCATCCGCTCGATTCCCACCAGCGCCATGGGCGTCATCGGCATGAACTCCGGCTTCGCCGGGCAGCCGCGGTCCGGCTCCGGCATGTCCACCACCACCGCGTCGCCGTTGTCCGCATCCACCTGGGCCCGCGCGGCCATGGGCCACACCGCCAACACCAGCCCCCACGTGAGCACCGCGCGCATCGCTCTACCCGTCATCGTCGGACCTCCGCCGGAAGTCATACCGCAAGCGGAGGCCCGGGCGGAGGACGTCCCGCCTCATCCGGGGAACCCTACGCTCAGCGCTTCTTCTTGCCCGGCACGGCGGCCTTCGGCTTGCCCTTCACGGGCACCATCCCCGCGTCCGGCGCGGGCACGTCCGACACCGTCGGGTCCACGGTGTCCTCCTCCGGCGGGGACTCGGGCTTCGGGGGCGCTTCCACCTCCGCCCGGTCCTCCAGCGGAACGCGTCCCACCGCGCGGCGGAACAGCTCCCACAGCGCCTTGCGGTGCCCGGCCCGGTCGGTCTTGCCCGTCAGCACCAGCCCCGCGCCGCTGTAGCGCACCGCCAGTCCGGGTGGCAGCCCCGCCGTGAAGTCCTCCAACTGCGCCTGGAGCTGCGGCATGTCGAACGTCAGGTCCAGCTCCCGCGCCAGATACGCCTCCGTGCGCAGCAGCTCGCGCAGCGCCGTGCGGCACGCGCCGTTCTTCACGGTGACCGTCAGCGACTTGTCCACGCCCTGCGTCGCCTTCAGGTCCGGACACGCCTTCTTCGCCGCCGCCAGCTGGGGCGCGAAGTTCTCCAGTTCGGTGGGTCCCACCGCCAGACGCCACACGGCGAAGCGTCCCTCCGCGTAGAGCAGCATCTGCGTGACGCCGGGCTTGTGGGCCGTCAGCAGCAGCTCGCCACTGCCCGACAGCGCCTCCGCCGACACCACGGAGGGGTCCTCCACCTCCGCCCAGTCCACGGCGGTCAGCTTCTGGAAGGTCTCCTTGCCCGGCTCCAGCGTCAGGGCCTGGTCCACCGGCCAGGCCAGCGCCGCCGCGGGCGCCAGCAGGCCCAGCAGTCCGCCAATGACGTACATCCGACGTCCCCGCATGGTGCCTCCCGCCAGGGTGGTATGCCCGTCTAGCACGGGATAAGAACGTCGCCCTATGCCTACCTGGACCCTCTGGGTCGCCTGCCTGGCCCTCTGTTTCACGAGGTCCCTGGTCGCCGCCGCGGAGTCCGCCCTCTACGGGACCTCGGACCTGCGCGCCCAGGAGCTCGCCGAGGAGAGCAAGACCACCGCTTCCCGCCGCGTGCTCCGTCACAAGACGGAGCGTGAAGCCACCGCCACGGCCCTGCGCCTGGGCATGGTGCTCAGCGGCTTCCTGGCCGCCGCCATTGGCGCGTTCGTCCCCCCGCGCTTGCTGGACTTCAGCCGCTACGGCGAGGCCGCCTGGGTGCCCGTCGCCACCGTGTGCGCGGGCGCCCTCTTCGTGGGCGTGCTCGCGAGCCTCATGGAGGTCACCATGCGGGGCCTCGCCAACGGCAACCCGGAGCGCTGGGCCCTGCGGCTCGCGTCGCTGGTGTCCGTGCTGGTGCTGCTGCTCTACCCGCCCATGCGCATCATGCTGGGCCTGCTCAACCTGGGCGCCCGCACCTTCGGCCGCACCCTGCGCTTCGAGCCGCCGCCCCCGCCCCTGGAGGAGCTGGAGAAGCTGCTCGCCGCCCAGGCCGCCCGCAACGAGGTGGACAAGAGCGCGCCCCAGCTCATCCGCTCCATCTTCGAGCTGTCCGACAAGCGCTGCCGCGACGTGATGGTCAACCGCACGGACGTCATCTCCGTGGACGTCACCACCCCGCCGGACGAGGTGCTGCGCATCCTGGCGGAGGAGAACCACTCGCGCATCCCGGTGTACCTGGACGACGTGGACCACATCGTCGGCGTGCTGCACGCGCGCGACCTCATCCCGCTGCTCCAGCACCCGGAGCTCATCGTCCTCCAGGACGTCATCCGCCCCGCCCACTTCGTGCCGTGGATGAAGCCCGTGGGCGACCTGCTCCGGGACATGCAGAAGCGGAAGATCCACATGGCCATGGTCGTCGACGAGTACGGCGGCTTCATGGGCGTCGTCACGCTGGAGGACATCCTCCGCGAAATCGTGGGCGACATCGGCGACGAGTTCGAGGTGGAGGAGAAGCTCGTCGAGAAGATGGCCGACGGCTCCTCGCTGGTGGACGCCGCGATGGAGGTGGACCAGTTCACCAAGGTCTTCGGCTTCCCCCTGCCCGAGGGCGACTTCGACACGCTGGGCGGCTACCTGTCGTCGCTCGCGGGCCACCTGCCCGACGTGGGCGAGCGCTTCACCTACAACGGCTGGCAGTTCGTCGTGGCCACCAAGGAAGGCGCCCGCATCGACCGCGTGCGCATGAGCCGCCTCAAGAGCTCCGTGCCCGGCCTGCCCGAAGGCACGCCCCGCGACGGCGGGTCCTCGCCTTCCGTGAAGGAAGAAGCCCGGGACGCCGCGCGCCGCGCCGACAACGAGTCGCCTCCGGACTCCGGCTCGTCACCCGAAGCCAAGAGCTGAGCGAATCAGGGACCCGTCGGGGCCGCCGCTCCGCCCGGCATCCACGCGATGCCCAGCACGCGCGCATCCCGGAAGGGGGCTCTCCGCTCGGAGCCTCCGAAGCGCAGCACCACGCCCCCCTCCACTCGCACCGCATGGGGCGTGGGCTCCGGACGGGCCGCCGAACGGGGAACGGCCAGGGGGAAGCTCAGCTCCAGCGGGACTTCACTCCGGCCATCCAGCGGCACGACCATCACCTGCTCGCCGGTGATCATCCGCTGGCCATCCACCCGCAGGTCGATGTCCGCTCGGGTGAGCGAGGCCGCGTCGGAGGACGGGTTTGTCACCTTCAGCTTCAGCGTGAGCGTCCCGGTGCCCTCGCGCGTGAAGGCCAGGTCCACCGCCTCCACCCGCACCGCCTCGTCGTAGGCGCGCGGATGGAAGGGCACCACGCCCAGACAGCCCGACCCGACGACGGCGCTTCCCAGCACCAGCCCGAGCACCGCCCGGCGCGAGCGCATCAGCCGCCCAAGAGAGGCTGCAGCGCCTCCACCGTCAGGGGCCAGCCCGCGCGGCGCGACAGCACCTCCAGCGCCTTGATGAACTCCGCCGCGGACTGGAAGCGACGCGCCCGGTCCGCGAACAACGCCTTGCGCGCCACCTGCGCCGCGTAGTCCGGCAGGTCCGGCGACACCGTGGACAACAGCGGCACTCGCGCGTCCCGCACCTGGTGCATGAGCTGCGCTTCGTTCTCGCCGGTGAACAGGCGACGGCCGCCCCACAGCTCCCAGAGCATCACGCCCACCGCGTACAGGTCCGTGCGCGCGTCCACCGCCTGGCCCAACACCTGCTCCGGGCTCATGTACGGCAGCGTGCCGCGCAGCGCGCCGGACTCGCCGCGCATCATCCCTTCCACTTCCGCCACGCCGAAGTCGGTGAGCTTCACGTCGCCCTGGATGCCCAGGAGCACGTTGGCGGGGTTCACGTCGCGGTGGACGATGGTGGAGCCGTTCTCCCCCACCTTGGCGCGGTGGATGTAGTCCAGCGCCTTGAGCACGCACCACGCGATGTAGCAGGCGGACTCCGGCGGCATCGCGGCGCCCGCCTTGATGAGCAGCTCCTGCATGTAGCCGAGCGTCCGGCCACTCACGAGCTCCTGCACCATCAGGTAGTCGGGCCCGGCGCGGAACAGTCGGAAGGTCCGCACGATGTGCGCGTTGCGCAGGCGCACCGTGAGCTTCGCCTCGTCGACGAAGGCCTTCACATACGCGGGGTCGTTGCGGAAGGACGGGTGCAGCCGCTTGATGACGACTTCCTCGGGCTCGCCCGGGGAGCGCTGCGTCGTCTCGCGCGCGCGTGCTTGATACACCTCCGCCATGCCGCCGACCGCCAGCCGGCCGACCACTTCATAGCCACCCAGGTCCGGAGCTTCCGCCACGGCGGTAACACTATCCTGGTTCCGGAGCGCGCCCCACTATTCCGCTACCAGGGCGGCGAAGAGGGACTCGTACTTCCGGGCGGACGCCGCCCAGGAGAAGTCCTTGCCCATCCCCCGGCCCCGGAAGTCGCCCAGGCGCACGGGATCCGCGTAGAGGGCCAGCGCCCGGCGGATGGCGGCCAGGAGCGCCGAGCGGTGGAAGGACTCGAAGAGGATTCCGTTGCCGTCCAGCCCCCCCTCCACCGTATCCACCAGCCCCCCCGTGGCCCGGACGATGGGCACCGTTCCGTAACGCAGTGAATACATCTGGTTCAGGCCGCACGGCTCGTAGCGGCTGGGCATCAGGAAGAAGTCCGACCCCGCCTCCACCAAGTGTGACAATTCCGGGTCGAACCCGATGTGCACCCCCACCTGCTTCGGGAAACGCGCCTGCAACGCGAGCAGGCCCGCCTCCAGGACCGGATCGCCGTTGCCCACCGCCACGAAGCGCAGGTCCGCCTGGAGCGCCGCGGGCAGCGTCTCCAGCAGCAGGTCCACGCCCTTCTGCCACGCCAGCCGGCTCACGATGCCGAACACCGGCGCCCCGGTGTCCCCGGGCAGCCCGAAGCGCTCCAGCAGGGCGCGCTTGCAGGCAGCCTTGCCGCCCAGGTCGTCCGGGCCGTAGCGCTCCGGCAGGTAGGAGTCCGTGCGGGGGTTCCACTCGTGAGCGTCGATGCCGTTGAGGATGCCGGTGAGCGCGTGCGAGCGCCGCCGCAAGAGGCCATCCAGCCCGTAGCCCTGCTCCGCCGTCTGGATTTCGCGCGCGTACGTGGGCGACACGGTGGTGAGCGCCTCGGAGAAGACGAGCCCCGACTTGAGGAAGTTCACCTGGTCGTAGAACTCCACGCCGTCCGGGGTGAACAGGTCCCAGGGAAGCCCCAGGTCCCCCATCGTCCCCTTGGGGAAGTGCCCCTGGTAGGCGAGGTTGTGGATGGTGAAGACGCACTTCGCGCGGGCGAGCGGCGTGCCCTGGAAGCCCCGGCGCAGCGCCACCGGGACGAGCCCCGTCTGCCAGTCGTGCAGGTGGATGATGTCCGGGAAGAAGCGAAGCCGCTGCGCGGCCTGGAGCGCCCCGATGCACAGGTAGGCGAAGCGGCGGGGGTTGTCCGGGAACTCCCCGCCCCCATCGCCGTAGAGCCCCTTGCGGCCTCCGAAGAAGGCCTCGTTCTCCAGGAAGAGCACCTCCAGGCGTTCGGAGAGGCGCGCGGACAGGACGGGGCCTCCCGCCTCACCGAAGGGGAAGCGCAGCACCAGGGACTGGCCGGTGGGCTCCAGGTGGCCGGTGTTGCGCACGTCCTGGTAGCGGGGCGTGACGATCTTCACGTCGTGCCCCAGCGCGGCCATCGCCGTGGGCAGGGCCCCTGCGACGTCGCCCAGCCCCCCCGTCTTCGAGAAGGGGGTGACCTCCGAGGCGATGAAGAGAATCTTCATGAACACACGATCGCGGGTCCAGACAGGGAGTCAACCGCGAACGTGCGCCCCGAGGTGGGGTTTCCTATGGTGCGGCGCGTGACGATCCCGCCCGACCCCATCCAGCGCTTCGCCGAACTCTTCGCCCAGGCAAAACAGGCCATCCCCGTGGACCCCAACGCCATGGTGGTGGCGTCGGTGGACAACGAGGGCCGCCCGAGCGCCCGCGTGGTGCTGCTCAAGGACTTCGATGCGCGGGGCTTCGTCTTCTTCACCAACTTCCACAGCCGCAAGGGCCGTCAGCTCACCGCGCACCCGCACGCCGCGCTGTGCTTCCACTGGCAGCCCCTGGAGCAGCAGGTGCGCATCGAGGGTCGGGTGGAGCAGGTGACGGACGCGGAGGCGGACGCGTACTTCCAGAGCCGGGCGCGCGGCAGCCAGATTGGCGCGTGGGCCAGCCTCCAGAGTGAGGAGCTGCCGGACCGGAGGCTGCTGGACACGCGCGTGGCGGAGGTGGAGGCCCGGTTCCAGGGCAGGCCGGTGGAGCGGCCCCCGCACTGGAGCGGCTTCCGCGTGGTGCCGGAGCGCATCGAGTTCTGGCACGCCCGCCCCAGCCGCCTGCACGAGCGCAACCTGTACCTGCGCGAGGGCGAAGGCTGGAAGACGGAGCTCTTGTTCCCCTGAGCAGGTGCGGTGCTACCAGGGGATCTCCGCGCCCTCGTAGTCGAAGAACCGGCCGCTGTGCTCCAGCGAGACGCCGTCGATGACCCGGAGCATCCCGCGCACCGAGTCGTCCGCCGGCAGCGGCGCGTCCTGGCCGCCCATGTCCGTCTGCACCCAACCCGGATGCAGCAGCACGCACGCCAGGCCGTCGCGGCGCAGGTCGTTGGCCATGGAGCGCACGCCCATGTTCAGCGCGGCCTTGGACATGCGGTAGGCGTACGCGCCGCCTTCCGTGTTGCTGGAGAGCGAGCCCATCCGCGACGTCACGTGCGCCACCTTGCGGCCGACACCCTGGCGCAGCGCGGGCAACAGCGAGGAGGTGATCCGCAGCGGCCCGAGCGCGTTCACCGCGATCGTGCGCTGCAGGTCCTCGAAGTCCAGCTCGTGCAACCCCACCCACTGGCCCGACACGCCCGCGTTGTTGATGAGCACGTCCACCGGCTCGCGACTGACATTCTCCGCGAACGCGCGCACGCTGTCCCCGCTGGTGACATCCAGCGGGTGGATCCGCAAGCGATTGCCGGCCTCGTGCAGCAGCGGCTCCAGGCGACGCGCCATCTCCGGGGCGCGCACGCCCGCGTCGACGGTCTCTCCTCGCCGCAGCAGTTGCTGCACGAACTCGAAACCGATTCCGCGGCTGGCTCCCGTGATGACGTAGCGCATACCTGTATTAACGCGCGGGGTAGCGCTCCTTGGCAAAGCACCTTCCTTCGCACTAAGGCGCCCGTGGGTGCTCACCTCACGACAGCAGGGGTAGGACGACATGACGGTCGCGGTCATCGGCGGGGGGCTTTCAGGACTGGTCCTGGCTCACAGATTGCGGTCGCGCGGCACGGCTGCCGTGCTGCTGGAGTCCGCGTCGCGCGTGGGCGGAAACGTGCAGACCCGCACAGAGGGGGACTACCTCCTGGAAGCCGGACCCAACAGTTTCCTGGACCGGGAGTCCACCACGCGTTCACTGGCGGAGGCCCTGGGTCTTGAAACACGCATCCGTCCGGCGGATGCGGCGGCAAAAAACCGCTACATCTTCACTCGCGGTGCGCTCCGAAAGGTGCCGTCGTCACCGCCCGCGTTCTTTAAATCCGACGTGATTTCCCTTTCCGCGCGCATGCGGGTGCTGGCGGAGCTGTTCAGCGGCCGCGGCCCCACGGGCGTGGATGAAACACTGGCGCAGTTGGGCCGGCGCCACCTGGGCCGCGAGGCGACGACGGTGCTACTGGACGCGTTCCAGACGGGCATCTACGCGGGCGACCCGGAACAACTCAGCGCGGAGGCCACCTTCCCGCAACTCGTGAGGTTCGAACGGGAACACCGCAGCCTCATCCTGGGCGCCATCCGCTCCCAGCGCGCGGCGCGCAAGGCCCAGGCCCCGTCTCAGGACGGCGGCCAGAAGTCGAAGCTCACCGGCCTCTTGAGCACCTTCGACCGGGGGCTGGGCGTGCTGGTGGACGCACTGGCGGCGTCGCTGGGGGACGCGGTGCGCACCGACGCGAAGGTGGAGGGCCTCACGCGGACAGAGGACGGGTGGAAGGTCCAGGTGCGGGAGCGCGGACAACCCGTGGAGTTGCTCGCGTCCCAGGTCGTGCTGGCGGTGCCCGCGCACGTGGCGGCCGACCTGCTGCGTCCGCTGGACGCGCCCCTGGCGGGGACACTGGAGGGCATCGGGTACGCGCCCATCGCCGTGGTGCACCTGGGCTTCGCGCCGGGAGCGACGGCGAAGCCGGACGGGTTCGGGTTCCTGGTGCCGGCGGTGGAGGGCAAGGCGGTGCTGGGCACCATCCATGTCTCCACCACGTTCCCCTTCCGCGCGGAGGGCGGGCGGGTGCTGCTCACGTGCCTGATGGGCGGCACGCGCAAGCCGGAGGTCGTCGCGCGGGACGAGGACGCGCTGGTGGCGCTGGCGCGCGAGGAGTTGAAGGCGATGACGGGCCTCACCGCGACGCCGGAGCTGACACAGGCCGTCCGCTGGCCGCGCGGCATCCCCCAGTACACGGTGGGCCACCTGGGGCGGGTGGCGTCCCTGGACGCCGGACTGAAGCGCTGGCCTGGCCTGCACCTCACCGGCAACGCGTACCGGGGCGTGGGCGTCAACGACTGCATCCGCGAGGCGACCCGGCTGGCGGATGCGCTGGGGTAGCGGCGCGAGGAGCGGCCGGGGGCTCGGGAGCGACCGCTCACCTCGATTCCTCGACGGCCGGGTGCAACCCTCCCCCCGGGGCCCCTGGGGCACGGACAGAGTGCGTGGGCATGTTTCACGGACACTGGAGAAACCCCCCATGTTCTCACTGCGCTCGCCGCTGCTGTTCGTGCTCTCCGTCCTCTTCTTCCCGGCCGTCCTCGCCGGGGCGCTCGCCCTGGACCTGGTCCCGGCGCCCGTCCCCCGGCACTAGGACGCCGGACGGTGTAGCCTTCCGCTGGAGCATGTCGGAGACGCCGGAAGGCTCCATCGTTCGCGCCACGCTGCGCGCCCTCGTCGCGCCGTGGCGGCTGGTTCCCATCGTCCTGGTGTCGCTGCCGCTGCTGGCGGCCCAGGTGCGCTGGAGCATCGACCCCCATGCGTTCTGGCTGGGCCTGCTCCTGTGCCTGCTGTGCGTCGCCGTCGCGCCCGTGTCCTACCGGGTGCTGTTCCCGGAGGGGCTGGACCTGAGCCATGGCGGCATCCGCCTGCTGCTCTACGGGGCGGTGGGCTGCGGCGTGGTGCTGTCCGTGGGCTATGCCCTGCCCCGCGTCACCCAGATGCAGCCCACGTTCCTGTCGGAGCCGTACAACCTGGCCATCTGCGGTGGCCTGTTCCTCGTGGCCGGCTGGGGCCTGGGAAGGGACATCGGCTTCGAGGAGACGCTGCTGCGCGAGCGAGCGCGTGCCACCCGCTTCGCCTGGGAAGCCGAGCAGGCGCAGTTGCTGGCCATCCGCAGCCACCTGGATCCGCACTTCCTTTTCAACACGCTCAACGCCATCGCGGAGTGGTGCCGCGAGGACGGCGCTGTCGCGGAGGTCGCCGTGCTGCGGCTGTCCACGATGCTGCGCTCGGTGCTCGCGGGCGTGCGCAGCGTCACCTGGCCGCTGTCCCAGGAGCTGGAGTTGATGCGCACGCTGTTCGACCTGCACCTGTTGCGCGACCCGGACCTGTTCCAGCTCCACATGACGGTGGCGCAGGGGCTGGGCGACGTGCCCGTGCCGCCGCTGTTGCTGCTGCCGCTCGCGGAGAACGCGGTGAAGCACGGGCCAGCGTCCGGGCACCGGGGCTCGATGCGCGTGGACGTGGCGGCCCGCGACGGAGGGGTGGTGGTGTCCATCGACAACCCCGGCGCCTCCAAGGGGCCGCGCGAGGGCAGCGTGGGATTGCCCACCGTGGAGCGCCGGCTGGCGCTCGCGTATGGCGGACAGGCCTTGCTGGCGCTGGAGAGCGCGGACGGGCGCACCCGTGTCACCGTCACCCTGCCCCGTCGTGGCCCCCAACCTGGAGTCCTCACGTGAGAGAGCCCCTGCGCGTCCTCATCGCCGATGACGAACTGCTGGCCCGCAAGCGCTTGTCCCGCCTGTTGGCCGCGCTGCCGGATGTGAGCGTGTGCGGTGAAGCGGTGGACGGGGACTCGGTGCTCGCCGCGGTGCGCGCGGGCGGCGTGGACGTCGTGCTGCTGGACATCCACATGCCGGGCCTGAGCGGCCTGGATGCGATGGCGCTGCTGCCGGAAGGAGGGCCGCACGTCATCTTCTGCACCGCGCACGCGGAGCACGCGGTGAACGCCTTCGAGCACGGCGCGGTGGACTACGTGCTCAAGCCCGTGGAGGCGGCGCGGTTGCAGAAGGCGCTGGAGCGCGCCCGGGCCCGACAGCCGGTTCTCGCGCAGCCCGCTGTTCCGGCCGCTCGGGCGAAGAACGTCACCGTCCCGCCACCGGCCTCCGGAGGAATGGGGCCCGCCTTCGCGCGGCTGCCCATCCCCACGCGTCAGGGACTGGTGCTGGTGTCACCGGACGCCATCTCCCACGCGTCGCTGGAGGATGAGCTGGTCACGGTGTTCACCACGCAGGGGGACTTCCTCACCGACTTCACCCTCAACGAGCTGGCGGACAAGCTGCCCACCGAGCACTTCCACCGCGTGCACCGGCGGGCCCTGCTCAACCTGTCGCACGTGACGCGGCTGGAGCCGCTGGAGACGGGCGGCTACCTGGCGCGTACGGCGCGGGGGCACTCGGTGGAGGTGAGCCGCCAGTCCGCGCGTGAGCTGCGCCGCATGCTGGGGCTGCGCAAGGGCGCGGAGGACGAGGGCTGAAGCGCCCCCGCCCCGCCTTCCACGTCAGTTCCAGACGAACAACTGGTGCACCTGCCCGGCGTCGTCGCCCAGCGTGTCCACCAGCGCCTGCCGCGCGGGGCCGGGGAGCTCCGCACCACCCCGAGCGCAGCGGGCCGCCTCCTCACGGGTCAGCGCGGGCGCGGTGCAGAAGGAGTCCTGCCAGCGCGCCAGGAGCGTCCGGAAGAAGGTCTGCTCGTAGCCCTGGAGCTCGCCGTCCAGCCACCCGTCCTTGCTGGGCTGCGCGAACTTCTGCGGCGTCACGCCGCCAGGGGTGAAGGTGATGTTGTGGTCGTAGCCGGACGCGGTCAGCGACTTCTCCGCCTTCACCGCCAGGGGCGCGTGCTGTTCCTGGAGCACCGCCTGGGCCACCACCGCGAAGTGGTACTCCACCTCCCGGAGCAGCGCCCGGTACTCGAAGGCGCGCGGCACCTCGCGGTACTTCGTCACCTCCACCGTCGTCGTGTACTCCACCGTCTTCTTCTGGGTGACGAGCCGCTTCTTCATCACCCCCTGCTCCTCGTACGCCTCCTCCACCGAGTACGGCACCTCCGCCGTCGCGGTGCGGTCCTCGTGGTCGGTGTACGGCACCTGCTCCGTCCACGGCGCCGTCAGCGACACGGGCTGGCTGCTGCGGTCCTCGCTGAAGCTGCCCTCCAGGGTCAGCGGCACGCGGCGCGAGGAGGCCTCCGAATACCAGGGCGAGGCCTCGAACGCGCCCGACATCCGCGCCATCAGGTATTTGACGACGTCGTTGCTGATGCCATCCACGGACACCTGGAACACGGGCACGCCCAGCGCCTCCGGGAACAGCGGCGCCCGGGGCGCGTCCTGCTGGTAGTGCCGGCAGTAGCGCGACACCAGCTCCGCCCAGTGCGCGGTGCCCACGGAGGGCGCCTGCTTCAGCCGGGCGCACGTCGCCTCGCCGCCCTGCTGCACCGACTCCTCCATGTCGCGCCGGATGGGCGCCATCTCCGCGTGGGCCAGCAGCGCGCGCTTGCGGTTCAGGTGCGACTCCGCCGTCAGCGCGTGGCCCCGCTTCGCCTGTTCGACGATGAGCTGGCGCAGGTGCTGGTGCGTGCCCGCCATCTCCTCCAGGAGCGAGCTCTCCATGCCGCCGTCCAGCTTGGAGTTCCACTTCACCTTGTAGGCGAGGAACTGCTCCAGGTTCTGCTCCGCGTCCTCGTCCCGCCCTTCCACCCGCGCCTGCCGCGACCAGGTGAGCAATTGGGACAGGCCGCGCCAGCGCAGGTCGTCCAGCGAGGAGCGCAGCGACGGGTCATTGGGCGAATCCTCGACGACCTTCACGTACAGCTCGGCCGCCTCGACGAAGCGGCCCTTCTCCGCCAGGTCGTTCGCCCTGCTGCGGACGGTGGAGCACGCGGTCACCGTGCTCGCCAACACGAGCAGCGGCATGAGGAACAACCTCCGGCGCAGGCCGGAGCGGAGGGACGGGGAGGCGGAGGCGATCACGAACGGCACCCTTCAGCGCGTGGCGCGTGGCACGCGGGCTGACGACCAGGATGAGCGCCATATTCACCGCGACGCCCCGGTCCCGACAAGGGCCCCCCAGGTCAGCCCTGCCCCCGCCAGCACCGGCCGCCGCTCAGTCCACGGGCCACGTGTGCACCGGCAGCCCCTCCTCCGCGTGCTGGAGGTAGCGCTCCAGCATGGCGGCCAGCGCGTCCGGTCGGGGCATGTGGGCCTCCAGCTTCGCCAGCACCTCCCGCTGCCAGCGCGACCCGGTGCGCCGCAGGGCCACCCGCTGCGCGATGATGTCCAGCATCGCGTCCGCCTCTTCCGGGTCCACCCCGTGCTCCGTCAGGCCGCGCCGCGCCACCGGCAGGAGCTGCTTCACCAGGTCCACCACCGGCACCGGCCGGGGGCTGGGCGCGACCTCCGCCGGCCACAGCATCACCGCGTCCAGGCCGTGGCGCGCCGCCTGCTTGAAGTTGCGCCGCGCCTGCCAGAAGGGCAGCGCCGGCAAGAGCGCGTCCACCCGCTCCGCCAGCCCCAGCGTCAGGCCCAGCAGGAACGCCCCGTTGGCCACCATGTCCACCAGGGTCGGGCCCGCCGGCAGCGCGCGCAGTTCGATGCGCACGTGTCCGTCCCCGTGCGGATCATAGATGGCCCGGTTCCACGACCAGACGGTGCTCTGATGCAGCCGCAGCTCCCCCAGCCCCGGCACGCCCCCCGCCGCGACGACCTCCATCGGGGCCTCGTCGCCCACCACCGGCAACAACGGCGGGTAGAGCGCCACGGCCTCGGAGAACAGCTCGTGCACGCCCTCGCGCACCCAGCCGTGGCCGAACGTCACCCGCGGGTGCAGGTGGGCCACGTCGTCCCCGGCCTCGCCCCGGTCGTCGGTGGCCTGCTGGAAGAGCGCCACGCGCGTCTCCTCCCAGAGGCGCTTGCCCAGGAACAGCGGCGAATTGCCCGCCACCGCCAGCACCGGCCCCGTGGCCAGCTGCGCGGCGTTGTACACGTGCGCGAAGTCCTCCGGCGCCACGCGCAGGTGGAACTGGAGCGACGTGTTCGCCCCCTCCAACGTCACGTCGTCCCAGGAGAGGTTGAGCGTGTCGTCGCCCGCGATGGCCACCTGGAAGGGCCCGTTGCGCCGCTTGCGGATGGCCGAGTTCAGGGCCCGGTAGCGGGCCTGCTGCGTAAGCGCCCCCTTGCCCAGGTCCGCCTGCCTGAGCGTGGGCAGGATGCCGATGGCCGCCACGCGCGCGCCCTGCGTCGCCGCCGCGCGCCCCAGCTCCTTCAGAACGTCCTCGAACTCCGCCCGCAGCGCGGTGAACGGCCGCCCCGCCAGCAGCGAAGGCCGCACGTTCATCTCCATGTTGAAGCGGTTGATCTCCAGCGTCAGCCGTTCGTCCTTCGACTGGGCCAGCACCAACTGGTTCACCGGCAGCGGGTAGCCCGCGCGGTCCACCAGGTACACCTCCAGCTCCGCGCCCATCGTCGTGGGCCCCACGCCGAAACCGGGGCGGCGCAGCAGAGCCCTCAGGGCCTCCAGGCACTCCGCGAGCCGCTGCACGAACTGCTCGTGCTCCTTCGGTGTGAACTCCTCCTGCTGGATGGCGAGTCCCATAGACCCTCCACGATTGGCACGACGCGACGCGCTGGCACGCGAGGTGTCAGCCGCTGGACGCCGCACCTTCCCGCGAAGCGTCCGCCACCGGCCCCCACGCTCCCCTGGTCGCCCTCCGAGCCGGTTCCTGGCCCGGGCTCCGGTACACCCCGGGTGCGCGGGGGCACGGGTGTGTTATCTCGGCTTCGTCATGTCGGACGCCCCTACCGCCCCCAACCTCTACGACCTGCCGCGCCCCGCGCTGGACGCGCAGTTGGCCGGCTGGGGCTTCAGCCCCCAGTACCGCGAGCGCGTGTGGACGGGGCTGTACCGCGACGGGGTGATGGCGCTGGACGAAATGACGGGCCTGCGCCCGGACCTCCAGGCCGTGCTCCAGGAGCGCGCGCGGCTGGGCCACCTGGCCACGCACCACGAGAGCTTCAGCAGCGACGGCCTCACCCACAAGCTGCTGTTGCGCCTGCACGACGGGCAGACCATTGAAACGGTGCTGATGCGTTTCAAGGGCCGCGCCACCGTGTGCGTGAGCACGCAGGCCGGGTGCGCCATGGGCTGCGTCTTCTGCGCCACCGGACAGATGGGCCTGTCGCGCCACCTGACGCCGGGCGAAGTGGTGGGCCAGGTGCTCCACGTCACGCGCATCCTGAAGGCGCAGGGAGAGACGCTGCGCAACATCGTGCTCATGGGCATGGGCGAGCCCCTGCACAACTACGACAACACGATGGCCGCGATGGACATCCTCGTGGACCCCAAGGGGCTCGCGCTGGCGCCGCGCTTCATCACCCTGTCCACCGTGGGCGTGGTGCCCGGCATCATCCGGCTGGCGGACGAGGCGCGCCCGGTGCAACTCGCGGTGAGCCTCCACGGCGCCACCGACGCGGAGCGCGCCGCGCTGGTGCCCGCGGGCCGACGCTGGCCGCTGAACGAATTGATGGACGCGTGCCGCTACTACGTGGAGAAGCGCAAGCGTCGCATCTTCTTCGAGTGGACGCTCATCTCCGGCCGCAACGACACCGCCGAACACGCGCACCACCTGGGCGCGCTGCTGCATGGGATGGACGCGCACGTGAACGTCATCCCGCTCAACCCCACCGTGGGCTACGACGGCGGGCCCAGCGTGCCGGACGCGGTGCGCGCGTTCCAGGACGTGCTCACTTCGTACGGTGTGCCCAGCACGGTGCGCCAGCGACGGGGCATCGACATCGACGCGGGCTGCGGCCAGCTCAAGGCCGCCGTGGAGCGCAAGCCCCGCCGCCCCCTTCCCGTCGCGTCCTGAGCAACCCGCCGGAGCACGCGGGGTCGCTCGACACACCCGGGCACGTCCATCCGACCTGCCGTGTCACCCCCCTCCAGTAGCGTCCGCCCCGCCCCCACGTACAACATCACGTGTGGGCCTTCGCGCATTTCCAGGGCCCCTTGCATGGCACTGGCTCGTGGGCACATTCTTCACGACGGCTTCCACGCAACCCCAACGGCTTTCCCGGAGGAGGTGGGCATGCTTTCCATCCAGGAGCACGGCACAGTGGAAGAGGCGAGCAGCAATCTGCTCGACTTCATCCTCATCCCCGACAACTGGCTCGAACAGGCGGCGCCGCAGCCTGAGGGCTCCGCTTCGTGGCCTGCGTCGGACATGCAGTACCAGCGTCGCGTGGGCACCCTGCGCATCTGCGCGTCGGTGGACGTCGCGCCGTCGCTGGACGTCACGCTCCACATCGCGTTCCGCGCGCCCGGGCTCACGCCCATCAAGGCGGCGGACCACCTGGAGAGCTTCCTCAAGCAGCGCCTGCCGCTGACGCCCAACAGCGAGTGGCAGGTGGAGGTGGATGATCGCCGGTGGATCCACTTCTCGCGCCGCTACGCGGGCGCGTACCTGCTGGCCTGACCTCCACGGAAGGCCACTCGGCCCACGCCGCTCGCGCGCCTGCCGTTTCGCCTACAGCGACATCCGGTAGTGCCGCAGCGGCTGGGCCACGTTCTTCACCGGCGTCTCGGTGAGGGCCCCGAACTGGAGCTTGCGCACGAAGGGCTCCTGGGACGTCTTCAACGCCTCGTGCACGCTCTGCATCACCAGCGTTTCGCGGAAGCCCGCCAGGGACTGGAGCCGCGCGGCCTGGTTCATCCCGCTGGAGAAGGCCGTGTAGTTGCGGTTGGGACCGAAGAGGCCGCAGTTCGCGGTCGCCAGGTTCACGCCCACCGCCACGCCCAGCCCCGGCAGCCCCACCCGCTGACACAGGGCTGAAACCTCCTCGCGCGCGCCCAGCTCCGCGGTGAACGCCTGGATGTCGCACGCAGCGCGCACGGCGGCCTCCGCGCGGCGCACGGAGTCCGTCTGGAAGAAGGGCGGACCGAAGAGGCCGATGACGCAGTCACCCACCATCTTGTCGAACACGCCCCCGTGCGCCCAGATGCAGTCCACGGCGCGCGCGCTCCACTCGTCCACGAAGCGGCCGATGCTGCGGGGGCTGTCGAAGCCCTGCTCGCAGATGCGCGTGAAGCCGTTGATGTCCGCGAACAGGATGCCCACCTCCTGCTCCTGCGCCCGCAGGTGCCGCGCGTAGTCGGGGTCTTCCAGCAGCGAGTCGATGGCCACCGTGGGGAAGAACTGCGACAGGTGGATGCGCTCGCGGTTGTAGTCCAGGAGGCGCTGGCTGAGCGTGGAGGCCAGCACGCGGATGAGGTCCATCGCGTACGCGGAGAAGCCTTCATTGCTCCAGACGACGATCTTGCCCAGGGGCTCGCTGCGCGCGCCCGCGGAGATGAGCACCGCCTCCGTGGTGCGCCCGTCGAACAGGCGCTTGAGCACGCCCGCGTCGCCGTGCAGCAGCCGGGCGCCGTGCTGATGCAGCAGCGTCTCCAGCGGGGCGCTGGGCTGCTCCCCGCTCTCGTACTCCAACTGGCCGTGGCGGTACGTGCGGTAGTGCAGCACGTGCGGCTGCACGGCGTCGCGGTAGAGCAGGAGGAAGCCCGGCAGGCGCACGCGCTGCGCCAGCGTGCGCACCGCCTGGTCCATGCCCGCTTCGAAGACGGGGTTGGCCAGGTGTTCGTTGCACTGGAGGATGACCTGGTGCTTCTCCGACGCGGTGTGGACCAGCATCAGCACCGTGTCCAGTTCCTCCGCCAGCGCGTCCAGCGTGCGCACCTGACGGGCGCGGGTCTCCACGTCGCCGGGCGGACCCGCGAAGAGCAGTCCCATCGTGCCCACCGGGGAGCCCGCCACGTCCAGCGTCTGGGTGACGAGCGTGTGGCCCTCGTGGGCGCGCACGCCCGCGGCACCCGCGAGCAGCGAGCCCGGGAAGACGCCACCCCAGTCGCCCTCGCTCCAGGTCTGCTCCACCAGCTCCTCGTCGCGCGTGGTGAGGGCGATGGCGCGCGCGCCGGTGTGCTGGAGCAGCACGGGGAAGCAGCGCCGGAAGCACTGGGTGAGCGTTTCGCGCTCCCGGAGGCTCTCCTCCAGGAGGTCGTCCGCGACACGCCCGAGCTGGCGCAGGAAGCGGTACTCCTCCAGGGACAACTCAGCGGGTGGGGCGTTGGGCGCGGGGGTCATGTGCGCCCCTTGTACCGCCGCCCGTGGGCCCTGTCACAGGGCCGGCGCGTGCTTCGTGCCGCCCACCACCACGCCGCCTTCCACGTCGATGAGCCAGTAGCCCTCGCGGCCCGCCTGGGTGGAGGACCCCGCGCCGAACAGGTGGGGCCGGTCCGCCGTCGCCGGGTGGTGGTAGCGCTGGTGGATGTGGCCATGGAGCACCGCGAAGCGCGGGCCCGGCAGCAGCTTCAAGAGGGCGTCCGCGTCACGCAGCCCGTGGTGCCAGCCGTCCGCGTGGTCGGAGGCATTGCGCGGCGCGTGGTGCACCACCACCAGGATGGCGCGCCCGTCCAGGCGGGGGTCCGTCAGCAGGGCGGCCAGCCCTTCGAGCTGCGCGGGGCCCACGGTGCCGTAGGACAGCCCGGGCGTGGGCAGGGGCCGCGCCGAACACAGCCCCACCACCGCGGCGCCCTCCCCCACCAGGCGCACGAAGGGGAAGGCGCCCTCGCGGCGGTATTCGGGCAGGTCGCTCTCCAGCAGGTGGCCGAAGTGCTGGGCGAAGCGGCCACTCTGGTGGGCCCCCGGGGTGAACACGTCGTGGTTGCCGGGGATGACGGTGCAGCGTGAGGGCTGCTGGGCCAGGGGCCCCAGCGCGGCGCGGGCGGCGCGGAACTCGCCCTCCAGCGCGTAGGCGGTGAGGTCGCCGGAGAGGATGAAGTGATCCACGCCGGGCGCCTGCCCTTCGCGCGCGATGACGGAGAGCGTGTGCTGCGCGTGGCGGTAGGCCTTCGCGCGTCCGCCGGCCGTCAGCTCGACGAGGGCCACCCAGCGCCGCCAGCCCAGCTTGTGCAACGGGAGGGCGAAGTAGTCCTCGGTGATGTGGACGTCGGAGCAGTGCAGGAAGCGCATGGACGGGGTCACACCCAGGGGAACGCCAGGAGGCGGCGGGGCATTCTCTCCCAGTCGCGCGGAGGAGGAAGTTATGGTCGCGCCCACGATGAGAGGACGTTTCGCGCCCAGCCCCACCGGGCGGATGCACCTGGGCAACATCCGCAGCGCGCTCTTGGGCTGGCTCCAGGCCCGGGCCGCGGGAGGCGCGTTCCTGTTGCGCATCGAGGACCTGGACCGCGCGCGCTGCAAGCCCCAGTTCCTGGAGGACCTCTACGCCGACCTGCGCTGGCTGGGCCTGGACTGGGACGAGACGCCGCTGGTGCAGAGCGCCCGCGACGACGTGTACCGCGAGGCCCAGGCGAAGCTGGAACGCGAGGGCCTCATCTACCCGTGCTTCTGCACGCGCGCGGAGATCGCCCGCGCGGCGAGCGCGCCCCACGGCCTGTCCGACGAAGGCCCCCGCTACCCCGGCACCTGCGCGCACCTCACCGCGGAGCAGGTCTCCGAGCGCACCCGCACGCGCGCCCCCGCGTACCGCTTCCGCGCGCGCCCCGGCGAGGTGCGCTTCACCGACGACCTGATGGGCCCCTACGTCCAGGACGTGCAGGCGCTGGTGGGGGACTTCGTGGTGCGCCGCAACGACGGCGTGGCCAGCTACCAGCTCGCGGTGGTGGTGGACGACGCGGACAGCCGCATCACCCACGTCCTCCGGGGCGATGACCTGTTGCCCTCCACGCCCCGGCAGCTCCAGCTCTACGAAGCGCTGCGCCTGCCCGCGCCCGACTTCCTCCACGTGCCGCTGGTGATGGGCGAGGACGGCAAGCGGCTGGCGAAGCGGGATGGGGCGTTCGCGCTGGCGGAGCTGCGCGCGCGCGGCCGGCCCCCCGAGCACGTCCTGGGCCTGCTCGCCGCCTGGAGCGGCCTGGGCGATGGCAGCCCGGTGTCCCTGCCCTCGCTGGTCGCCCGCTTCGACCCGAACGTGCTGCCGCACGCGCCGGTGGTGGCGAGAGAGTCACAGCTCCTGGATGCGCTAGGGCTGCGCTGATGCGAGCGGGCCGTCCGCCCCACCCTCCGGGGTGGAGCGGCCGTGCGGAAGTGAAATGAACGCGTTCAAGTGGTGCGCACCTTCATTCCAGACACGTACGTCCTCGCCGTGACGACCGCGGCAGGCGACACACGGAAGCGAGGGTTGAAATCAATGGCAACCATTGTCGAAAGCGAACGCGCCGGAATCATCAGGGAACGCTCCGGAGGCATCCCGGCCATTCCGGGCACCGCCTCCAAGCTCAGTTGGGGGGCCATCTTCGGGGGCACCTTCGTGGCGCTGGGGGTGTGGATCCTCCTGTACACGCTGGGGCTCGCCCTGGGCCTGTCGTCGGTGGATCCCGCCAACGCGAGCAGCGCGCGCTCGGCGGGCATCTTCACCGGCATCTGGAGCGTCATCGTGCCGCTCGTCGCCCTCTTCGTGGGCGGAGTGGTGGCCGCGCGCACCGCGGGCATCGTGGACAAGGCGGGAGGCGCGCTGCACGGCGCGGTGCTGTGGGGCATGACGACGCTCGCGGGCGTCATCGTGCTGGGCATGCTGCTGTCGTCGGTCATGGGTGCGGTGTTCAACGTCGGCAAGGCGGCGGTGGGCGCGGGTGGCGCGGCGGCGGTGGGCGCCGTGACGGGAGGCGGCAACGCGGCGCAGGCGTTCGGCCTGAACGCCAATGACGCGCTCGCGCCGGTGAACCAGCGGCTGCGACAGGAGGGCAAGCCCGCCATCACGGCGAACCAGTTGGAGGCGGCGACCAAGGACATCGTCACCGAGGGCGTGCGCCAGGGCCGGATGGACCGAGAGCTGCTGGTGAGCAACATCGCGCAGAACACCAACCTGTCGCGCGCGGACGCCGAGGACGTGGCCAACCGCGTGGAGATGCAGGTGGATCAGGCCAAGGCCAAGGCCGGTCAGGTGGGCCAGGACGTGCAGCAGGGCGCGCTGAAGGTCGCGGACCAGTCCGGCCGCGTCTTCTGGGGCCTCTTCGCCGGGCTGCTCCTGGGGCTCATCGCCGCGGTGCTGGGCGCCACCCTGGGCGTCAGCCGCCGCCAGCGCATCCTCGGGGAAGGCGTGGTGGCGACGACCACCACCACGACCCCGACGACGCCGACGTCGCGTCGCGAGGTGTACCCGTAGTCTCGGGCGCTCGCGTGCATCCCCGCTTCACGGTGAACCCGTGAGGCGGGTATGACACGCGGGTGGCGCCCTCGCACCGCACCCTCCTCCACTGGCTCGTCATCCCCGGCGTGAGCCTGGGCCTGCTGCTGCTGTGCGCGCTCGTGGCCTCCTGGCTCACGCGGCCCGCGGAAGCCCCGGAGGAGTCGCACGTCCTCGCGCCCGCGCCGCCCCCGGTCGCTGGCCCCCGCGCGCCGGTCCCCACGAGCGAGCCGCCCCGCGTGACGGCGCCCCCCACGCCTTCGCCTCCCCCACCGGTACCGGCCCCCCCGCGCGAAGTCGCACCGCGCACGGGCCCCGACGCTCCCGACCCGCGCCGCGTGGCGCTCGTGGAGCCCCAGGTGGAGTCCTCTACCGGACGCATCGACGCGGAGGACCTGCGCCTGGCGCTCCAGGCCGTGACTCCGCTCGTGCAGCAATGTTTCGAGGACGCCGCACAACGCAACCCAGGCACACAAGAAGTGAAGTTGCGTTTCACCGTGGAAGGGGAGAACGGGGACGGAAAGATGAACCGGGGCGAGCTGCTCGCGAGCAGCATCCCCGACCCGATGGTGCAGGCGTGCGTGCTGGACTCGCTCCTGGACGCGCGCTTCCCGGCCCCCCGGTTGGGGGGGACGGCCACGGTCGTCCATCCGTTCCGCTTCGGACCCCCTGGGGAGGCTGGCCCGTGAGGTCGGGTTGCGCGTAAGGTTCGGCTCTCTTCCCCCGCGCATGCCCGTCACCGTCGAACAGCTCGTGCCTTCCCACACGGACGCCTTGCGCGCGCTGTTGGCGAAGGATGCCGTCCACAACCTCTACCTGCTGGGGTTGCTGGAGGAGTTCGGCATCGCGGCCCCGGCGCGCGAGGCGGCCTTCTCCTTCCACGGCCGCTTCGACAGCGGCGTCCTCACCGCGGCCATCTTCGTGGGCGGCGAGGGCGGACTCGTGGTGCCCAGCGCCAGCGACGCCAGCGCCACCGGCGTCATCGCGGACGCGCTCGCCGCGTCGCTGAAGCTGCGCGCCACCGTGGGGGACAAGTCCGCGGTGGACGCGCTGGTGCGCAGCCTGTGTGAGGGCAAGCCGCGCCTGTCGCGCACCCAGCGGCTGTTCAGCGTCTCCGCGGACGACCTGGGGCCCTTCACCAACCCCACCCTGCGCCTGGCCCGCGAGGAGGACGTGCCCCGCCTGCTGCCCCTGGCCCAGGGCTACGTGCGCGAAATCCTGGAGCGCGACCCGTTGGCGGAGGACCCGGCCCACTACGAGGCCCGCCTCCTCCAGCGCGTGCGCCAGCGCCGCACCTACGTGCTGGAAGGGAACGGCGAGCTCGTCTTCAAGGTGGACATCGGCTGCCGCTCGCAGTTCGGCGCGGAGCTGGAGGGCATGTACACGCTGGCCTCCCGCCGCCACGAGGGCCACGCCACGCTGTGCCTGGGACAGATTTCCCGGCACCTCTTGTCCTCGCTGCCCCGGCTCGCGATGCGCATCGACGAGCGCGACGAGAGCACCGCCCGCATCGCGCGCAAGGTGGGCTACCACGCCGGCCGCACCCAGCGGCTCGTGCTGGTGGAGTAGCCCCACCCGGGCCGCACGGAAGACAGCGCATCGGCCGGCCTGCCCACGAAGGAGGCGGGCTCATGGCGCCCCAAGACACGCGCACGGCGCCCGGCGGATGCCCTACAGTCGCGCCCCGCATGAGCCGTCCCACGCCCACCCGCCGTCCCCTCTCCGGAGCGGGCCCCGTCATCCTCCACGCGCCCACGGACCCCGGCTGGCTGCCGCTGGCCCTGGCGAACTTCGACGCGGTGCTGGTGGACCACGCCCACTGCGAGAAGAAGGCCGCCGCCAACGCGCTGTCCATGCTCCAGGCCTACCCGGACCTGCCCGGCCTGCCCGCGCAGATGGCCCGGCTGGCCCGCGAGGAGAGCGCCCACCTGGCCCGCGTGCTGGACCTGATGGCCGCGCGCGGCCTCACCCTCACGAAGGACGCGGGCGACCCGTACGCGCAGGGCCTCCAGAAGCACGTGCGCACTCCCGCCCTGGAGCGGCGCGTGGACCGGCTGCTCGTCGCCGCCATCATCGAAGCGCGCTCCTGTGAGCGGCTGTCACTGCTCGCCGAAGGGCTCACCGACCCGGCGCTCGCCCGGTTCTACGGAGAGCTGGCGCAGTCCGAGGATGGCCACCAGTCCCTCTTCCACCGGCTGGCCGTCACCGCATCGGGTGGAGACGAGGCCGTCGTGGACGCGCGCCTGCAACACCTGCTGACCCAGGAGTCCCAGGTGCTCGCGGCCGTGGGCCTGCGGGCCGCCATCCACTGAAGCGAAGCGCCGGAATACGGAGGTTGGGGGCCCAACATGGGCACGACGCGAGGCGCCGGCAGAGTGTGCCGCACCGCGCCGTTTACTGATGGGCGCCCGGGCGCTGATAAGTGGAATTAGGCCAGAGCGGTCGAAAGTCCGGTTGACTGCCGGACGTCAGTTGCTTTTGGGGCGCTGCTCCAGAAGGTTTGGTGTTCTTCCGCTGGTAGGTTCTCGCCCCCTTTGTGAACCGGTACGCGGGAGATCCGCTCATGAGACACCCCGAGGAAAACTCCATGACTTCGACGCACGCGGCAGCCGCCACCGAGCAGGCGCCCACGAAGAACCCCACGCTCCTGGCGTGGGTGGCCCGGATGGCCGCGATGACCCAGCCGGACAGCATCGTCTGGTGTGACGGCTCCGAGGCGGAGAAGCAGCGCCTCACCGAGCAGGCCGTGGCGGAGGGCACGCTCATCCCGCTCAACCCGGAGAAGCGCCCGGGCTGTTACCTGCACCGCTCCAACCCGAATGACGTGGCGCGCGTCGAGCACCTCACGTTCATCTGTACGCCGAACAAGACGGACGCCGGCCCCACCAACAACTGGATGGATCCGGAGGCCGCGTACACGAAGCTGGGCCACCTGTTCGAAGGCTGCATGAAGGGCCGCACGATGTACGTGGTGCCCTACGCCATGGGCCCGCTGGGCAGCCCCTTCACGAAGATCGGCGTGGAGCTGACGGACAGCAACTACGTGGTCCTCAACATGCGGATCATGACCCGCATGGGGAAGGCCGCCCTGGACATGCTGGGCGACAGCGACGACTTCAACCGCGGCCTGCACTCCACGGGCGACGTGAACCCGGACCGCCGCTACATCTGCCACTTCCCCCAGGACAACACCATCTGGAGCTTCGGCTCGGGATATGGCGGCAACGTGCTGCTGGGCAAGAAATGCCTCGCGCTGCGCATCGGCAGCTACCTGGGCCGCGAAGAGGGTTGGCTCGCGGAGCACATGCTCATCCTGGGCGTGACCAGCCCCAAGGGTGAGACGACCTACGTCGCCGCCGCCTTCCCGTCCGCGTGCGGCAAGACGAACTTCGCGATGATGATCCCGCCCAAGGAGTACAAGGGCTGGAAGATCGAAACGGTCGGCGACGACATCGCCTGGATGCGCCCCGGCCCGGATGGCCGGCTGTACGCCATCAACCCGGAGGCCGGTTACTTCGGCGTGGTGCCGGGCACCAACTTCAAGACCAACCCCAACGCGATGGAGACCATCGCGAAGGACACCCTCTTCACGAACGTGGCCCTCACGGCCGACGGCGACGTGTGGTGGGAGGGCAAGGACGGCGAGGTCCCCGAGGAGCTCACCGACTGGCAGGGCAAGCCCTGGAAGAAGGGCAGCCCGGAGAAGGCGGCGCACCCGAACAGCCGCTTCACCGCGCCCATGAGCAACAACCCGGTGCTCAGCACCCACGCCAACGACCCCATGGGCGTGCCCATCAGCGCGCTCATCTTCGGCGGTCGCCGCTCCAACACGGTTCCGCTGGTCCTCCAGGCCTTCAACTGGACCCACGGCGTGTTCCTGGGCGCCACCATGGGCTCCGAGACGACGGCCGCGGCCACCGGCAAGGTGGGCGTGGTGCGCCGCGACCCGATGGCCATGCTGCCCTTCTGCGGCTACCACATGGGCGACTACCTCCAGCACTGGCTGGACATGCAGAAGTCCATCCCGCAGCTGCCGAAGATCTTCCAGGTGAACTGGTTCCGCCAGGACAAGAACGGCAAGTTCATCTGGCCGGGCTTCGGGGACAACATGCGCGTCCTCGAGTGGATCGTGAACCGCGTCCACGGCCGCGTCCCCACCCAGGAGACGCTGCTGGGCTGGGTGCCGCGCCAGGACCAGGGCCTCAACCTGGAGGGCCTGGACCTGTCCAAGGAGGCCATCGCCGAGGCCACCTCCATCAAGGAGGACGAGTGGAAGTCCGAGCTCAAGAGCCAGGAGGTCTTCTTCGAGCAGCTGGGCACCAAGGCCCCCGAGGCCCTGATGCTCCAGCGCAAGCTGCTCATCGCGCGCCTGGACGGCTGACCGCCCTGTAGCACCCGGGTGTCGCACCCGGGATGAGCCCTCGGGGCTGCTCTGCTCCCCTCTGGAAACGGGGGGGTGTGGGCGGCCCCGGTGTATTTGGTGGGGTCGCCACTTCGACGGCCGGAGTGTTCGGGGCTAGGCTCTTCGTCCCATGAGACTGGTTTTCGTGTTGTCGCTGGCGCTCGCGCTGGCGCCGGGCTCGGCCCTGGCGCAGCGGAGCGGGACCAAGGCCCCCAATGTTCAGGCGCTGCTGAAGGAAGGCAAACGCCTCTATGACGCGGGTAAGTACAAAGAGGCCGCCGACGCGCTGAAACAGGCGCATGAGGCGCAGCCCCATCCGCAGCTCATGTACAACATCGCCGTGGCGCTGGAGTACGCGGGCGAGCCGCGCGAGGCCATGACCTGGTATCGCCAGTACGTCACGTCCAACAGCGAGGACACCAACCCCACCCTGCTGAAGAACAGCAACCGCGCCATCGACCGGCTGCGCGTGCAGCTGGACCGCGAGGACCAGGCGCAGGCGACGGCGGACGCGGACCGCAAGCGGCTGGAGGGCGAAGCGGACGCGGCGCGGCAGCAGGCGGAAGAGGAGCAGCTGGCGGCCCGGCGCGCGGAGGAGGACAGCTCGCGCCAGCGGCAGGCGGAGTTCGACCGCGCGATGAAGTCCTACCAGCGGCAGCGCATTGGCGCCTTCGCGGTGGGCGGCGTGGCGGTGCTGGGCGTGGGCGCGGGCGTGCTGTTCGGCATGCAGGCGAGGGACGCGCGTGAGCAGTTCGACAGCGCCTCCACGCTGGAAGACAAGGAAACGTTCTCGGACAGCACGAAGAGCAAGGCGCTGCTCGCGGACATCGGCTTCGGCGTGGGGCTCGCGGGAGCCATCACCGCCATCATCCTGTATCCCAAAGAAGGTCCCCCCACGCAGGGCGAGGTCCGGGTGACGCTCGCGCCGCGCGGTGTCGGGGCCGGCATGGAGGTCCACTTCTGATGCGCGCGCTGGGAATGATGACGTTGGGCATGGCGCTGTTGACCTCCGGGTGCAGCTTCACCACGGCGGGTGGCCTGTCCGAATGCGTGACGAGCAGTGACTGCGGCACCAACAGCGTCTGCACGGCGGGCTTCTGCCTGCCGCAGCCGGCGGGGTGCGGCCAGGTGGTGGGCGCCACGTCGGCGGCGAACACCATCGCGCTGGGCGCGCTGGTGCCGCTCACCAACCGCAGCGGCAACGCGGAGATTGAGCAGCAGCGGCTCAACGGCCTGAAGCTGGCGCTGGACGAGGTGAACGCGCTGGAGGGCGTGGGTGGCCGGCAGTTCGTCATGTACATCTGCGACACGCAGGCGGACGTGGAGACGGCCAAGACGCAGGCGCGCTGGCTGGTGAACGACAAGCAGGCGGTGGCGGTGTTCAGCGCGGGCAGCGCGCAGACCATCGGCATCAGCTCCATCACCATCCCCAAGGGCGTGCTGCTGATGAGCCACACGGCCACCAGCGCGGCCTTCACGTCGCTGGAGGACAAGAACAACGGCACGGTGGGTCTGGTGTGGCGCACGACGCCGTCGGACGCGCTCCAGGGCCGCGTCATCGCGGACGTGCTGCGGGGCACCACGGTCATCAATGATCCGGGCGTGACGTTCACCCCGCCGAACAAGGTGGGCGTGGCGTACGTCAACGACACCTACGGCCAGGGCCTGTATTCGGCGCTGTTGGACCGGCTCACCACGAAGACGCTGGACGGCGCGCAGTACGAGCGCGGCGGCGACGTGACGGGCGCGGTGACCCGCCTGGTCAACTTCAAGCCGGACCTGACGGTGCTCGCGGGCTTCACGGAAGACAACGCGCGGCTCTTGCCCCAGGCGGCGACGGCGGGCGTGTCCGTGACGAACAACAACCGGTGGTTCCTCACCGACGCCAGCAAGGACCCCACGCTGCTGACGAGCCTGGGCTCGAACAAGAACGAGATCGTCGGCGCCTACGGCACGGCGCCCGCGTCCGCGCGGCCCAACGACTCCACGTACAAGCTCTTCGCGGACCGCTTCAACACCGCCTACAAGGTGGATCCGGGGCAGTTCTCCTTCACCGCGCATGCGTACGACGCCATGTACGTGGTGACGCTGGGCGCGGCGTACGCGGTGGGCAACGACCTGGCCAATCCGCAGCCCGTCACCGGCACCCGCATCGCGGAGGGGCTCACGAAGATGACGCCCGCCGCGGGGCAGACGGTGAACAGCTACCCGTTGGGCCCGGTGGCGTTCACCGGCGCGCGCGACGAGCTGCGCCAGGGCAAGGTCATCAACGTGCGCGGCGCCAGCGGCGACCTGGACTTCAACAGCGAAACGGGTGAGGCGCCTTCGCCGTACGAGCTGTTCAAGGTGGAGAGCACCGGCTTCCGTACGCTGCAGCTCATCACCCCGCCGGCGGACTGAAAGCCTCAGGCGGTGAGTTCGCGCACCAGCGGCGCGAGCGCGGCGGTGAAGACCTCGGGCGTCGGCAGCAGCGACAGCACGAGGTACGCACCGCCGCCGAAGTCGTAGAAGTAACCCGGCTGCACGCGCACGCCGGCCGCGAGGAGGCGCAAGCAGGTGGCCTCCTCGCCGGGCTGAAGCGGGATGCGCAGCACCGCGCTCCAGCCTCCGTGCGCGGGCACCACGTCCCAGGCCGCGTCCTTCGGGCGCGCCGCGACCAGCCGCTCCCGGTTGCCCTTCACGCGCGCCAGCAGGGCCTGCTGGAAGCGCGGCGCATGGGCCAGCAGTCCTGGCAGGGCGAGCTGCACGGGCGTGCCCACGGACAGGGCCGCGTCCGCCACGTCCTCCAGCCGGGCCAGGGCCTCGTCGCGCGGGGACGTGGGGCCGCCCGCGTGCAGCCATGACAGCTTGAGGCCGGGCATGCCCGCCACCTTGGACAGGCCGGACAGGGCGAAGGTGAGGCACGGCAGGGGCAGGCCCGCCACCGACGTCACCCTGTCCGCGTCGGTGTCCCAGGCGAAGTCGGAGAACACCTCATCGCAGAGGAGCGCCAGGCCATGGCGCGCGCACACGTCCGCGAGCGCTTGGAGTTCGCCAGCGTGGAGGAAGTGGCCGGTGGGGTTGCCGGGGTTCACCACCAGCACCGCGCGGGTGCGCGCGTCGATGGCCGCCTCCACCGCGCCCGCGTCCAGGCCGAAGCCGTGCACGGAGGGCAACCGGTAGGGGCGCGTGTGAACGCCCTCCAGGCGCGCCAGCACGTCCAAGAGCGGATAGCCGGGCGCGGGGACGAGCACGGTGTCCCCCGGGTCGCACAGGAGCTTGAAGAGCCAGCCGTAGGCCTCGCTGGTGCTGGCGCCGAGGACGACGTGCGCGGCGGAGACGGGCGCGCCCCGCGTGGACAGGTAGTCGGCCACGGCCTCGCGCGCGGAGGGCAGGCCGAAGGGCTCCGGGGCGTAGTGGAAGGGACTGGCTCCGGGGGCATCGCGGCGAGGCGCGGACGGATCACGAACGCCTCGTCCATCCGGAGCGTGGAGGCCGGGTGCGGCGGGTGCTTCCGTCGCGGGCGGGCCATGCCCGGCGACGTCAGCCGGTGTGTTGGACGGAGCGCGGATCCGCTGCGCTCCGGACATCAGGAGGGCCGGTTCAGGCAGGGGCAGCCCGACGCGGGTGGGGTTGGTCTCCGAGAGATCCAGCAGGGGCAGCCCGCGCGACTGGCGCTCGGCCGCGGCCTGGGACAGCGGATTGGGCGTGCGCGAGAAGGCGGTGCGGAGCGAGAAGCGGCTCACAGCCCCGTCTGCAGCATGGCCGTGGCCACGCGGCGGATGAGCTCGCGGCGCAGCTCCTGCCGGCAGTGCTCGATGGCCTTCTCGTGCGGTTGTGGAAGCTCCGGGTTACGGGTGCGCATCGCGGTGCGGAGGACCAGCTCGACCTTGGAAGGCTCAAGCTGAAACAGCCGGGGACCGTCTTTCTGGAGGAAGTAGGACAGCCCGCGCTGTTCGATGAGCTTCTGGAAGAAGCGTCGGACGTCCGCGAGGAGCGTGATGTCGATGATGTCCGCCATTCGTGCCGGCTTTCTCGCGCGGAACAAACGGGTCGTCCATTTCGCGGCCACCACCACGCGAAAACTTGCGCGACCTGTAGCACGCGTCCGAAAGCCGAACGCGGCGGGGGCCGATTTATCGGGCCCGCGCGCGTTCGGGCACCAGCGGCGCCAGCGCCCGCCGGAACGCCAGATGGCGCCTGCGCGCGTCCTCCACATGCGGCACTGGACCCAGCACCTCCACCCCGTGTCGGGCCTCCAGGTAGCGTCGGTTGTCCCGCTCCGCCAGGTCGCTTCCGGGCACCCCGCGCGACAACACCACCGCCCGCACGGACAGCTTCCTTGACGCCAGCGCTTCCAGTGACAAGGCCACATGGTTGAGCGTGCCCAGCCCCGCCCGCGCCACCAGCACCACCGGCAGGTTGAACGTCTGGATCAGGTCCACCACGTCGCGCTTCGAATCCACCGGGACGAACAGTCCCCCTGCCCCCTCCACCACCACCGCCCCTCCCTTCAGCCGCTTCCACGCCGCCAGCGTCACCCGCCAGTCCGGCTCCTGCCCCAGCCGTTGGGCCGCGATGCCCGGAGCCAGCGGCGCGCGGAAGCGGTGCGGACACACGGCCTCCACCGGCAGGGTGCTGCCCGCCGCCTCCCGCATCGCCAGCGCGTCCGACGGGGCCTTCAGGGATGCACAGCCGCTCTCATAGGGTTTGAACCCCTGGGGTGACAGGCCCGCGTCCCGCATCAGCGAAAGGAGCGCGCACGACACCTGCGTCTTGCCCACTCCGGTGTCCGTGCCGGTGACGAAGAAGCGGGGTTCAGGACTGGACACGGGAGACTCCCACCCGGCGCAACGCCTCCAGCGCCAGGTCGATGTGGTCGTTCGAATGGGCCGCGGAGAGACAGAAGCGCAGTCGGCTGGTGCCCTCGGGCACGGTGGGCGGACGGATGGCCTTCACCAGCAGCCCCGCTTCCCGAAGGCGCTTCGCCGCGTCCATGGCCCGCGCGGGCTCGCCCAGGATGACCGGGAAGGTGGCGCTCCGCGCTTCCGCTGGCAGTCCCAGCGCGCGCAGCCCCGCGGTGAAACGGTGGATGTGTCCCCACAACCGCTCACGCAAGGCCGGGTCGTTCTCCACCAGGTCCACCGCGCATGCGGCTGCGGCGCACAGGGCCGCGGGCAGCGCGGTGGAATAGACGAAGGGCCGAGCGCGGCTCACCAGCAGATCCGCCACCGCGCGCGAGGTGGCCACATACGCTCCCAGCCCGCCCAGCGCCTTGCTCAGCGTGCCCATGCGCAGGTCCACGCGGTCCTCCAGGCCCAGCGCCTCGCACAGCCCCGCGCCCCTCGGGCCCAGGACGCCGGTGGCGTGCGCCTCGTCCACCATCAACGCGGCGCCGTGGGCCTCGCACGCCTCCACCAGTTCCCGCAGGGGCGCCACGTCTCCATCCATGGAGAAGACGCTGTCGGTGACGACCAGCTTGCGCCGGGCCGGCGTGTCCGCGAGCGCCCGCGCCAGGGCCCCAGCGTCCGCGTGCGGATAGACGACGACGCGAGCGCGCGACAACCGACAGCCGTCCACCAGGGACGCGTGGTTGAGGGCGTCGGAGAAGACAGCGTCACCGGGCCCCACCAGCGCGGGGAGGATGCCGGTGTTGGCCGCGTAGCCGGAGTTGAAGAGACGCACCGCTTCCGCGCGCTCGAAGCGGGCAAGCCGCGCCTCCAACTGCTGGTGCGGCACCATGTCCCCCACCACCAGCCGGCTCGCGCCGGTGCCCACGCCGTAGCGCTCCAGCGCGGACACGGCGGCGGCGCGCACGGCGGGCGACGCCGCGAGGCCCAGGTAGTCGTTGGAAGAGAAGTTGATCAGCCGCTCGTCCCCCAGGCGCACCTCGGCGCCCTGGGGTGAGTCGAGCGGTTCGAGCACGCGGCGCAGGCCCTTCGCGGACAGGGCCTCCAGGTCCTCGCGCGCCCAGCCCTCCGCGACCGGGCCGGCGGACTTCACCGGTCCTGCCGGGGCTCCAGGGGGCGGATGCCCGCCTTCTCCAGGAGCGCCATGTCCTGGGTGTACTCGGGGTTGCCGGTGGTGAGCAGCTTCTCCCCGAAGAAGAGCGAGTTGGCGCCCGCGAGCATGCAGAGCAGCTGCGCCTCCTCGTTCATCTGCATGCGGCCCGCGGACAGGCGCACCATGGCCTGGGGCATCAGCAGGCGGGCGGTGGCGATGGTGCGCACCATGTCCACCGTCTCCACGCGGTGTTGCTCGGCCAGCGGCGTGCCCTCCACGGGGACGAGCGCGTTGATGGGCACCGACTCCGGGTGGACCTCCTGGTTGGCCAGCGTACGCAAGAGGTTGCAGCGATCATCCACGGACTCGCCCATGCCGATGATGCCGCCGCAGCACACGGAGATGCCCGCGTCGCGCACCCGGTCCAACGTGCGCAGCCGGTCGTCGAAGGTGCGGGTGGAGATGATGTCGCCGTAGTGCTCCGGCGACGTGTCCAGGTTGTGGTTGTACGCGGACAGGCCCGCCTCGCGCAGGCGCTTCGCCTGGCTCTCGGACAGCATGCCGAGCGTGGCGCACGCCTCCATGCCCAGGGCCCGGACGCCGCGCACCATCTCCAGCACGCTGTCGAACTGCGGACCGTCCTTCACCTCACGCCACGCCGCGCCCATGCAGAAGCGCGTGGCCCCCGCCTGACGGGCCTGCGTCGCGGCGGCCAGCACCTCCGGCACCGCCATCAACTTCTCCGCCTTGACGCCCGTCTTGTAGCGCGCCGCCTGCGGGCAGTACGCGCAGTCCTCCGGACATCCGCCCGTCTTGATGGAGAGCAGCGAGCACAGCTGCACCTTGTTCTCCACGAACACCTGCCGGTGCACCGTCTGCGCCTTGTGCACCAGGTCCAACAGCGGCAACTGGTACAGCGCGCGAACCTCCGCGAGCGACCAGTCGTGTCGCACCGTCACCCCTTCCGGGGCGGGGGCGGCGTGGTGGGCGTGGCCGTGGAAGGACTCGGCGGTCTCGGACATGCGGGCTCGGGCTCCTGGAACAGGGACGTCAGGAGCCCGACGGTGCGTGGGCGAAAGCCCATTGTCAACGCTCTCGCGCCAGGGGGTTGACGATGCCCGTCCGGGGCGAACGCGAGAGCCCGCGAAGACGAAGGGACGTCCGTGCGTGACGGACGTCCCTCGTGCTGTCTTCCGCCTCATCGGCGGGGAAGACCTTGCGTGGCTAGACGTGGACGCGGCGACCGCGGCCGGCGAGGCCCACGAGGAACAACACCGCCAGTGCGCCCAGGACGGAGAAGAGCAGACCCGTGGGGTGGAGGTCGAAGACGCGACCATCACGCGAGAACAGTGAACCCACGAAGCCGCCCACGAACGAGCCGGCGATACCGAGCAGCGTGGTGGCGATGAGCCCCATCGACTGGTTCCCCGGCATGATGGCTCGAGCAATCAGACCCGCGACCAGACCAATCACCAGAAACGCGATAATCCCCATGACAACCTCCCTGTGTGTGGGGGGCTCGCTCGACGCGACGCCCGTGAACCAGAAACTGGGTTGCCCCTCCCTGTAGGGCAACTCGCTACCTGATCCTGGAGGGTGAGCTTGCCTGCTCCCCTGCCGTGGTCTCACACGGGACGAGGAAACGTCAGGGGTCTGGGCTAGACACCTCAACCCATGGCGAAGGCGAAGACGCACTACACCTGTCAGGCCTGCGGCTACCAGACGGCGAAGTGGCTCGGGAAGTGCCCGGACTGCGGCGCGTGGAGCTCGCTCCTGGAGGAGACCGAGGCGAAGGTGGACGACAAGCGCCCGGCGTGGGGCGCGTCGGGCGGGGCCTCGCGGCCGGTGAAGCTCCAGGACGTGACGGGGGAGACGGAGGTGCGCCGGCGCACGGGCATCGCCGAGTTCGACCGCGTGCTGGGCGGCGGTGTGGTGAGCGGTTCGCTGGTGCTGTTGGGCGGCGACCCGGGCATCGGCAAGTCCACGCTGCTGCTGGCGGCGCTGGACAAGCTGGCGCGGCACGGGCCGGTGCTCTACGTGTCGGGTGAAGAGAGCCTGCGGCAGACGAAGATGCGCGCCGAGCGCCTGAAGGTGGAGAGCGAGCACATCCACCTGTTCGCGGAGACGGACGCGGACCGGGTGCTGGCCGCGGCGGAGGCGATGAAGCCCCAGGCGCTGGTCGTGGACTCCATCCAGACCATGTACCTGCCGGAGCTGGGCAACGCGCCGGGCAGCATCACCCAGGTGCGCGAGGTGGCGGGCCGGCTGATGGCGTTCGCCAAGCGCAGCGGGGTGCCCACGTTCCTGGTGGGGCACGTAACGAAGGAAGGCTCCATCGCGGGTCCCCGGGTGCTGGAGCACATGGTGGACACGGTCCTCTACTTCGAGGGCGAACGGGGCCACCCGTTCCGCCTGCTGCGCGCGCACAAGAACCGCTTCGGCAGCACCAACGAGATTGGCGTCTTCGAGATGAAGGGCGCGGGGCTGATGGAGGTGGCGGATCCGTCCGCGCTGTTCCTCTCCGAGCGGCCCCAGGGCAAGTCCGGCAGCGTGGTGACGAGCACGCTCAACGGCACGCGTCCCCTGCTGGTGGAGGTGCAGGCGCTGGTGGCGCCCACGGGCTACGGCACGGCACGGCGCACGGCGATCGGCGTGGACGGCAACCGGGTGGCGCTGCTGGCGGCGGTGCTGGAGAAGAAGGAGGAGATTCCGCTGGTGGGCTGCGACCTGTTCGTCAACGTGGCGGGCGGCATGCAGTTGAGTGAACCGGCGTGCGACCTGGCGGTGTGCGCGGCGCTGGTGAGCAGCCTGCAGAACCGGCCGTTGGATCCGAAGACGCTGGTGCTGGGAGAGGTGGGGCTCGCGGGCGAGGTGCGCGCGGTGGGCCAGGTGGAGCCCAGGCTCGCGGAGGCCGCGAAGATGGGCTTCCAGCGGGTGGTGATGCCCGCCGGCAGCGCGCGGCGGTTGGAGAAGACGAAGATGCAGGTGGTGGGCGTGGAGACGCTGAGCGAAGCGCTGGCCGCGATGTTCGACTGACGGTTCAGGACACGCGAGGCAGTGAGGACACGTCGGGCACGCGCAGGGGCATGGCGTTCGTCTGGTGGTCGTAGAAGGACGCGGGCCCCAGGGTGGCGATGAGCCGGGCCTCGGCGGCGTCGCCGTCCGGGGTCATGGCCTGGCTGGGCAATTCGTAGGGCTGGACGAGCACGAGGCCGCCGTCCAGGGTCTGGCGTTGTTCTGGGGGAATCGCATCCAGGCGTGCGCCGAAGAGCTTCACGAACGGAGCGCCGAAGATGTTGCGCCAGAAGAGGCCATCCAGGCCTTCGCTGTAGTCGCGCACGTTGAAGACCAGCGTGGAGCCGAAGCCGTCCTCGTTCGGCACGATGCGCTGGGTCTTGCGGTTGAAGTCATCATCGAGCCCGGCCTGGACGAGGGGCGAACCCAGCAGGTGCATGACGTCAACGACCTGCCGCAGGTGGGCTTCGCGCCAACCGGGCTTCTTCGCCTCCGCGACGGATGTCATCCAAGTGAACTTGCCGGTGAAGGGGTACCTGCCGTGGCGCTCCGGATGGAAGTGGAGGAAGTCCCGATCCGTCTTCGCGCCGAGCATGAATCTCTTGAACTCGTCGTAGCAGGCCATCAGGGCTTCCGGGTCGAAGGGCCCGGGCGCCAGACGCTCAGACATGCCGCCGCTCCCGAAACGCGCGGGCTGGAACCACCGGTGCTCCGAGAAGAACCGCTGGACCAACTCACGGACGGTGCTCGTCCCGGGAACGCCGGGGGGAAGGTGGAAGTCTGTTGTGAAATACCGCAGGGCCATCACCTGTCCTCACGGGAAGGGCTTGATCGTCGCCCGACCCTCCATCTGGAGAATTTTCAGTTTGCTGCTCAGCGGCCCGGTGAGTTGAGTCATACCCGCCGCGTGCTTGGAGGACCGGACCCAGAGTTCGATGGAGCCACCGTATTCTTCGATGTACTCAAGCATGGCCTTCAAGTTGCCCGTGAGCGGCATCTCCGCGCGGCCCTTCACCTCCACGAAGTTGTAGGGCTGGCCCCAGACGAGGTCGCCCGGTTTTCCCAGCACGGAATCCGGAACGAAACCCTGGGCCGAGCTCCCAGGTGGTGGCAACAACAGGCTCGTGTTCTTCGGGTAGTTCCTGCTCTGGAGTACAGCCTGCTCGAACTCGCTGCCCACACCCTTGTTCTTGATGACCGTCTGGTAGAGCCGCTCCCATTCCGGATCCACCGCGTACTGGATGCGGGGGTATTTCATCGGATGGCGGAACTGGTAGTCCACCCACGCCTGCGCCAGGTGCTCCGCGCTGCCCGGCACCAACCGAGCCCCCTCCGCCGTCACCCGGGAGCCCACCAGCGCCACGCGCTTGCCCTGCGCCAGCACGCGACCCGCTTCCGCCAGCGGGGACTCCAGCCGCTTCGCCACGGCTTGCAGCTTCGCCAGGTCCTCCGCGGACACCGCATCACCGCGCGCCGCTGCTCGCAACACCCGACGGATCTCCTGCGCATCCTGGGGTGACAGGTGCTGCACCACGCGCTGCAACACCTGCACCTCGCGCAGGCTCCGGCCCGTCAACAGCGCCACCCGCTCCGCGCCCTGCGCGCCCTCTGACAACAGGCGCCCCGACACCACCGGCAGCGCCACGCTCACCGCGCACAGCAACCGCTCTCCGTCCGTCAGCGGGTAGCCCAGGATGCTCTCCCCGAGCACCACGCCCTTGATATCCGCCACTTCCCCGGCGACGGGCAGCATGCCCACCGCTATCTCCAGCACGAGTTCCTCGGGAGGAATGCCCGGAGGCTCCGGGCTCGGCTCCCACGTCGGGGGCGCGAGGCGGCCCGCCTCCACCGCCGAGGCCAGCAGGCTGTGGCGCGCCAACAGGTAGAGCGCCACTTCACTGGGGCTCTTGCGCACGAAGTCCGGATCCAGCGTGTGCGCGTAGGCCCAGTCGAGCACCGCCTCCACCAATGCCCGCTGCGTCTCTTCGTACAGCGCGCTTTCGGTGAGCAGCCCGTCCTGACCGAGCCTGCGGAAGTGCGCCTCGGCCAGGGCCCGACCGCGCGCATCCGCCCAGCGGTGGTACTCGTCCAGCTTCGCGTCCACCTGCGACGAGTGTGCCCCGTCCTCGCGCTGTCGCTGCGCGTTCTCGACCTTCAGGCGCAGGTACACCTCCAGCGGTGAGTCCGCCGCGAGTTGCTCCTCCGTCCGCGCAAGGGCCCAGATGAACAGCTCATTCAGCGCGGCATGGCCCGCCTGACGCTCCGCCTCCGTCACCGCGGGCTTCCTCAACTCCGCCCGCTTTTCATTGATGAACGCGAGGTAGCGGTCCAGGACGACTCCACCCACGGTGCCCACCGTGCCGCCCGAGCCACCCGTGCCCCGGCGCTCACGAGGGAACGGAGGCGGCGAAGCACTGTGATAGCGCGTGTAGCCATGCTGCCCCACCGGCAGCGCACCTGAGCCCGCCGTGGTGCACGCCGCGAGCGACAGCATCAACACCAGACTTCCGCCGAAACGCCCCAGACGTCCATCCGGCATGTCCTGCCTCCCCAGCACTTTCAAATATCAGTCAGCACTGACGTGCTCCGTGCGGCGCTTCCTGACGCGTGCCGCGACACGCATGCCCCCGCTGGAGCATTCGCGACATCGTCAGCAGCCAGTGCATCTGGACCGTTCATCGACGCGAGGACCCGACACGTGCGCGACATGTCTTTCCCCTGGGAACATCCACGGCACTGTCTGCCGTCAGGCGTTCGCGGCCCTGACGCGGGGAACCAACGCCTGGGGTGACACGTTTCACCTGCCGGCCCCGCCACGCATCCGCGGAGACGGCGCGCCCGGAGCGGATCCTGACGCGCGGCCCCAATGCGTGCCGCGACACGCATTTCCCCCGGACCTTCCACGCCCCCGCGTCCTGAATGGCTCCGGCCGTTCAGACAACACCGTGCCCGCGCGGGTTCCCGAAGCACTCCGGCCCCGCGTCTTTCATCCCCGTGCGCGCAGAACGAGTGCTGGTCATGGCCCGGGGCATGCCGTTTGATGCGTGACACGAGGAGCGCCGCCCGGATGACGCATCGCCCCCTTTCCTCCCGCCTGCGGGACGCGCTGGGCTCGCTGTCGGCACGGCTGCTGGTGGCGTTCCTGCTGCCCACCCTGCTCTTCCTCGCGCTGGCGGGAGCCTCCGTGTACGCGCTCGCCCGCGCGAGCCTGGAGGACGAGCTGGGATCGAGCCTGTCCGCGCTCGCCGCCGCCACCGCCAGCCAGGTCAGCGGCGAGCGCATGCTCACCATCGAACCCGGCGATGACGTGTCCGGCACCCGCACCTGGCGCAACCTCGTGCGACTGCTCGACGGCGTGCGCACCGCCAGCGGGGTGCGCCGCGTGTATGCGGTGGATGCGCACGGCCGCGTGCGCACCGACGTGGGCGGCAACCTGCCCGTGGGCACCGAGGTGCCGGAGCTCGCGCGCGACCGTCTGGAATTGACCCGCGTCCTCGCCGGCAAGCGTGCCGCCAGCCAGGTGCTCTTCACCGGCTCCGACGGGCTGCTCTACAAGACGGGCTACGCGCCCGTGGTCCAGGACGGTCAGGTAGTAGGCGCCATTGGCGTGGAGGGCAGCGCGGCCTTCTTCGGCCCGCTGCGCCGACTCTGGCGCACCTTCGCCATGGCCAGCGTCGTGGCGCTCGTCGCGCTCGCCTTCATCGCATTGCTCACCGCCCGGGGACTGGCCCGGCCGCTGCGGCGGCTGATGGACTCCGCGCTGCGCATCGGCCGGGGTGACCTGACCACGCCCGTGCCGCCGGAGCCCACCCGGGAGATTGGCGTGCTCGCGCGCGAGCTGGAGGTCATGCGCGGCGCCCTGGAGAGCCGGGACCGCCAGCTCAAGCTCATGCTCGCGGGCGTGGCCCATGAGGTGCGCAATCCCCTGGGCGGCATCGCGCTCTTCTCAGGCCTCCTCCAGGAAGACCTGCGCGCGGGCGCCCACGCGGACGCCGGCAGCCACGTGGACCGCATCCAGCGCGAGGTCACCTACCTCCAGCGCATCGTGGAGGACTTCCTCGCCTTCGCCCGCGAACAACCGCTGGCACGCGCGCCCATGGAAGCGCCCGACCTCGTGTCGAGCGCCTGCGAGCTGCTCTCCATGGAGGCCAGCGGCAAGGGCGTGACCCTGGACGTGGACGCAGCACCCGCGCACCTGGAGGCGGACGGAAGCCTGCTCACCGCCGCGCTCGTGAACCTGGTGAAGAACGCCGTGCAGGCCGCGCCTGGCGGCAGTCGCGTGAAGGTCCGCGGACAGCGACGCGACGGCGGCTATGCCATCGACGTCCAGGACTCCGGGCCCGGCGTCCCCGAGGCCGAACGCGAGCGCATCTTCGAACCCTTCTTCACCACTCGCGAGCAGGGCACCGGCCTGGGTCTGCCCTTGGCGCGGAAGATCGTCCGCGCGCACGGAGGCGAACTCGCCCTGCGCTCCGCCCCGGGCGACACCGTCTTCACGCTCACGCTGCCCTGCGCTCCAGCTTCAGGGGAGGCGCGGGCCCTGCCCTGAACCCCCACGAGCGCCCAGGGCCTCACGCGCCTTCTGCAACATGCGTCGCAGCGGTGCTTCATCCCCGCGAGCCAGCGCCTCGTCCCAGGACAACCACTGGATGCCGAACGACTCCGCGGGGTCGTGCGCGAGCGCTTCGGGGTCTTCCGCCACCACGAGGTAGCGCACGTCCAGGTGCCGGTGCTCGGGCTCGTCCTTGCGCGCGGGGATGGTGTGGATGTCCACGTCCAGCGGGCGGGGCGCGGTGGGGTGCAGGTGCACGCGACACCCGGTCTCCTCGCGGGCCTCGCGCAGGGCGGTTGCTTCCATGTCGCCTCCATCCCCGGACTCCGCGTGCCCCCCGGGCTGCAACCAGCGCTTCAGCTTCGCATGGTGCAGGAGCGCCACCTTCGCGCCGGTGGGATCCACCACCACCGCGCTGCCGGTGAAGTGCGCTTCGGCCTGCGCTCGGGAGAAGGGCTCCCCCAGCGACGTGGCGAAGTGGCGCATACGGGACAGGTCCTCGCGCTCCTTGTCGTCCTGGGGGACGTGGCGCGCGAGCAGTTCGACGAGGGCGTTGGAAGCATCAGCCATGCGCCAGGGTTTAGACACACGGCGCACGGGGGACGCCAGCGCTTTCACCTCTCCGGACGTGCGGCCGTCCCGGTCCGGTGTAGGGTGCCTCCCCCCAGGTGCGTCCCTTCCGGCGGACCCTTCGAGCAGGTGAGCAGGCCATGGCGCGCATCCTCGTCATCGACGACCACGACACCCTCCGCGAGGGCATGACCGTCACCCTCACCCGCTCCGGCCACACCGTGTCCGCCGTGAAGAGCGGGGCGGACGGACTGGCCGCGTACAAGAAGGCCCCGTTCGACCTGGTCGTCACCGACCTGAAGATGGACGGCATGGACGGCATCGCCGTCACGCGCGCCCTCAAGCAGTTGGACCCGGGCGCGGTGGTGATGGTGGTGACGGCGTTCGGCACCATCGAGACCGCCGTCCAGGCCATGCAGGAGGGCGCCTACGACTTCATCACCAAGCCCTTCCCCCCAGAGGTGCTGCGCGCCAAGGCGGACAAGGGCCTGGAGCTGTCCGCCACGCGCCGGCAGGTGGAGCGCCTCACCGCCCGCACCGACGCGCATGACGCCGACGCCGCCCTCACCCACCGCGACATCGTGGGCGACAGCGAGCCCATGCAGAAACTGCTCGGACAGGTGCGCAAGGTGGCCGCCAGCGACGCCACCGTGCTCGTGCGCGGAGAGAGCGGCACCGGCAAGGAGCTGGTCGCCCGGATGATCCACCAGCAATCCCCCCGCCGGGACGGGCCCTTCGTCGTGGTGCACTGCGCGGCCCTGGCGGAGACCCTGCTGGAGAGCGAGCTGTTCGGCCACGAGCGCGGCTCCTTCACCGGCGCGGTGAAGCGCAAGCTCGGCCGCTTCGAGCTGGCCGACGGCGGCACCCTCTTCCTGGACGAGATTGGAGAGATTCCCTCCTCCGTGCAGACCAAGCTGTTGCGCGTGCTCCAGGAGAAGGAGCTGCAACGCGTGGGCGGAGAAGAGACCCTCAAGGTGGACGTGCGCGTGGTGAGCGCCACCCACCGCGACCTCCAGGCGGAGGTGAAGGCGGGCCGCTTCCGCGAGGACCTCTACTACCGGCTGCACATCGTCCCGCTCACCCTGCCGCCCCTGCGCGAGCGCCCCGAGGACATCACCGCGCTCGCCCGCCACTTCGTCGCCAAGCATGCGCCCCGGGTGAACCGGCGCGTCACCGGCATCGAGGACGCCACGCTGCACGCCCTCACCCGCCACGCGTGGCCCGGCAACGTGCGCGAGTTGGAGAACGCGATGGAGCAGTCGCTCGTCTTCGCCGAGGGCGAAACGCTCACCCCCGCGGACCTGCCCCCGCACCTGTCCGGCCAGACGCCGCGCATGGACGCCGGGCTGCCCGTGCCCCAGGGCGACCGCCCCCTGCCCGAAATCCTGGAGGACCTGGAGCGCCAGCTCATCGCCCGCGCCTACGAGAAGGCCGGCGGCGTGAAGACGGAGACGGCCCGGCTCTTGGGCATCAAGACCTCCGCGCTGTACTACAAGCTGGAGAAGTACGGCTTCCTCCCCCGGGGAGAGCGCCCTGAAGAGGTATGAAGCCGAGGTATGAAGCCGGGCCCTGAGCCCCCGCGCCTCGGAAATCCGTCACCCCCGCCCTGGCCCCATGACTTTCCACCGCCCGGCTTCCCCACCCCTGCCCACCTCCTCCGCGCCAGGTGCCCGGAACCAGGAGACTTTCCGGCCGGGCAGGGAAGCAACCAGCAGGGCGGGACTGGCATCCGCCTTGCTGAAGGTTTCCCCACGATGACGCTGCGTGCCCTAGCCCTTCTCGCGTGCCTGCTCCTGGGCGCTCCCGCCGGGGCGGCGTCCGGGCTGGAGCAGGCGCGGGCGAAGGCCCAGTCGGCGCGAAGCGGCGTACGCACCCTGCGCACCCAGCAGCAGGGCCTGCGCGACGAGCTCAACGGGCTGGCCGCGCGCATCGAAACGCTCAAGTCCCAGCGCCAGGGGAAGCTGACGACGGGCGGGGAGCTGGAGTCCGCGCTGCGTCGCTCGCAGGAGCTGAGCGGGGAGCTCACGGGGCTGGCGCAGTCGGTGTCCGGCGCGGAGGGCGAGGTGGAGCGCGCGCAACTGGTGCTGCACGGCGCGCTGTCGCAGGAGCTGACGCGGCTGCGCTCGGCCTGGGACGCGACGACGGACCGGCCGGAGCGGGCGCGGCTGCTGGAGCAGATGCGGTCGGTGCGCGAGGAGCGGGAGGCCGTGCGCGCGGCGCTGCCCGCCTCCCAGGTGCCGGCGCTGGACGGGGCCGCGCGGGGGGATGACCCGGAGGACCTGCTGGCCCAGGCGGACGCGCTGCGCGACAGCCAGGACAAGGTGCGCCAGCGGCTCCAGGCGCTGAAGACACGCATCACCGAGGTGCGCGAGGAGCGCGACCTGGACCGGCGCATGAACGACTTCCTCGGCGAGGAGTCCATGTTCGATGACCAGGACCGGCGCCTGCGCCTGCGCTCGACGGGCGACCAGGGCCTCCAGGTGGCGCCTACGCAGCGGACCGGCCCCCGGGCGCCGTCGTTCGCCGCGGACGACATGGCGGACCCAGCTCCCACGGTGGGCGGCGGTAACGAAGCGGGCGGCGGGGAGACTCCCACGGGAACACCGGGCGGGTCGCTGTCGCCAATGTCCGGCTCCACCGCGAGCGACCGGCGGCCCCAGGTGGATCCGGTGCGCGCCCAGGCCCTGGCCGCGGGCGGGCTGGAGGACCTGAAGTCCCTGGAGCAGGAAGCCGCGAAGCTGGAGTCCCTGGCGCGCGAGCTGGACGGACGCGCGGGCGCCCTGGAGCGCCGGGCGAAGACGCTGGCCCCCTGAAGCACGGCCGGGCCCGCTAGAGCAGGCCCCCTTCCACCTCCAGCACCACCGTGGCCTGCAGGCGCACCTCGCGCTCCGGCAGGCGCCCGGAGCCGCGCAGGATGATGGCCATGGTGGGCGCGGCGACGTAGGGCCGCAGGTCCACGCTGCCGTCCGCCTTCAGGGTCAGCGTGGGGTTGGGCGGGTTCAGCCCCAGCCCGGCGATGCCGTCCCGTCCCGCGAAGCGCGACTCCCGGTCCCCCGCGCGGGCCACGGCCTCCAGCGAGTCCAGGAAGTCGAAGCCTTGATCATTTGGGTTGAGCACCTTGAGCGACAGCGACTTCACCTCCACGCGCGTCACCTCCTCCTTGGTGACGTCGCGGTTCTTGAAGTCCTGGTTCTCGTTGAAGTCCAGGGCCGCGAAGCTGCTGATGGCGGGAAAGGCATTGAGCAGGGTGGGCGCGCCGGTGGTGTTCGCCGGCACCGTCGCCTCGCCCTGGACCTGCGTGGTGAAGGACGACGGAGAACAGGCGACGAGCCCCAGGCCGGCCACCACCGCGAACAAGAACACTTGAGACATGGCCCCAATGTACCGGGCGTCCGGGTGCGGCGTCACCGACCGCTGGCGCCACCGGTTGTCCCCCGGAGGACGCCCGGCCGGGGGCTTCGTGAGGATGGGGCGTGCAGGCGGCCCGGAGTATGGTGCGCGCGTCTTGGCCCGCCGCCTCCGCCCGCTCCTGCTCGTCCTCGCCACCCTCTGGGGCGGGGGTGCGCGCGCGACCGAGTGGCAGGGCTCGCTCAAGGGCACCGGCCGGATGCTCGTGGACAGCAACGCCCCGCGCGACTTCTCCGACGGCGTCACGCCAGGGCCCGGCGCGGACCTGGCGCTGAGCGTGCTGGGCACCGCGGAGGGCCGGGGCACCGGCGAGGGCTCGCAGGTGGTGGGGCGCTATGAGCTGGGCGCGCGCAAGTACGTGGACTACGGCAACGAGGACACGCTGGTGCAGGCGGGCGCGCTGGAGGGTTCGCTGGCGCTGGGCACCGAGTGGGGCGTGGGCGCCGAAGGCCACGCCAAGGATCGGCGGGGCGGCAGCCGCGCGTACTCGGACCTGGGCGCCAGCCTCTTCGCCGAGTACGCCCCGGACGTGCGGCTCGCGCTGCGCGTGCGCCTGGGGGCCCGCCGCTTCGTGTACCGCCCGGACCACACCGCCGACTTCGGCGGACCGGAGGTGGGCGTGCTGGGGCGCTACCGGTTGGACCGGCGCCATTCCCTGAGTGTGTTTGGCGAATGGGGCTCGCGCCGCTACGGCCCCCTGGCCCGGCCCTTCCCGGGCTACATCCAGACGCTGGACCGGCGCCAGGACGGGGCCCTGGTGGCGGGGGCGGGCTACACGTACCGGGGGCCGGTGAAGCTGTCGCTCACGTATGCCTTCCAGGAGGTCAGCTCCAACAGCTTCGGTGAGACGGCGCTGCGCCACCGGCTCACCGGGAGCGCGGGGGTGCGGCTGCCGTGGAACGTGACGCTGCTCGCGCAGGGCAGCCTGGGCCTGGCGCGCTACCCGGACGGCATCTTCCTGTCCCCGGAGATCATCCTGGTGGAGGAGGACGAAGGGCAGAACTCCCTGTCCCTGAAGCTCGTCCGGCCTGTCTCCCCCCGGGTGGACCTGGAGCTGTCCTGGGGCATCTGGAGCACGCGCCTGCCGCGCAACGGCCTGGGCTACACCCGTCAGGTGTTCGGCCTGGGTTTCACCTGGCGCGACCAGGAGTAGGACTCGGGGCCTGGGGCCCGGGTCAGTCCAGGTCGGCGATGCGCTCGTCGATCTCCTCGGCCAGGCCGGGGTGACCCTGGGCGAGGGCGTGGTCCCGGCCGGTGGTCAGCACCTGGCGGGCCTTGTCCGTCTGTCCGGCGGCCACATAGGCGTCCCCGAGGGAGACCAGGGCGGCGGCATAGTTCGGGTCCAGACGGACGGCGGACTCCAGGCTCTGGATGGCGTCGGTGTATTCCTTTCGCTCCAGGTGCAGCTTCCCCAGGGAGAACCAGGCCATGGGGGCGTCGGGGAACTGGGCCACCATCTTCTTGAATTGTTCCAGGCGGGCGTCGCTCATGGACCAAACCCATTAGAGGACCGCTGGAAGGTTGCCAAGGGTGCGCTAGGGTAGTTGGCACATGGCCACGAAGAAGAAGACCCCCGCATCCAAGACGACGAAGACCAAGACGAAGGCGAAGGCGAAGAGCGCCACCCGCGCTCCGGCCCGGAAGAAGACGGCGGCGAAGAAGTCGGCGAAGTCCAGCCTCCGTCCGCCGCCGCGCAAGACGACCGCCGCCGCACGCAAGAAGGCTCCGCGCGCTCCGGCGCCGCCGCCTCCGCCGAAGATCGCGGAGAACCCGAAGGCGCGCGAGCTGGCGGGCCGCATCGGCGATCTGCTGCTCGACAAGAAGGCCTCCGACGTCGTCATCCTCGACATGCGCGGGATGACGTCCTACGCGGACTACATCGTCATCGCCTCCGGCGAGAGCGACCGTCAGGTGAGCGCCATGGCGGAGAACGTCCAGGTGCAGCTCAAGACGGGTTCGCAGCCCCTGCGTCCCATCAGCACCGAAGGCATGGAGACCGGCCAGTGGGTGCTGCTGGACTACGACGACGTCGTGGCCCACCTGTTCAACGGCGAGGTGCGCGCCTTCTACGACCTGGACGGGCTGTGGGCGGACGCGCCCCGGGTGAAGCTGGCCTGAGGTGAAGGTCCGCCTGCTGTCCATCGGCAAGGACCGCTCCGGGCTGTTCGAGCCCGCCGTGCAGGAGTACGCGCGGCGGCTCGAGCACTACACGCGCTTCGAGCTGATTGAGTTGACCGAGGCGTCGGGCAAGAAGCTCAAGCCCGGCGAGGCCAAGGCCGCGGAGGCCACCGCCATCCTGTCCAAGCGCAAGCCGCAGGACTGGGTGGTGGCGCTGGACGAGCGCGGCACGCTGCTGGATTCGGTGGCGCTGGGCCGCTACGTCGCCAAGGCCCAGACGGGCGCGAAGGACCTGCTCTTCGTCATTGGCGGAGACGAGGGCCTGGACGACTCGGTGAGGGCCGCGGCGCACCAGGTGCTGTCGCTGTCGAAGATGACGCTGCCCCACCGCCTGGCGCGGGTGGTGCTCATCGAGCAGATCTACCGCGCGTTCACCATCCTCAAGGGCGAGCCCTACCACAAGTAGGCGGCCGGGCAGCCCGCCCGGGTGATGGGGCCCGCGCGTCAGGGCGCGCGCGGAGCCCGCGTCCGAGCGGCCCATGTCCACGTCACTTCCTGAAACCTCCCCGGCCGTCGCGCCGGCCGCCACGGTGCGCATCATCGCTTCGCCCCAGTCCTGGGTGGAGGGCGAGGCGGTGCGCCAACTGGAAGCCGTGGCGCGACTTCCCGGCATGCGCCTCGCGGTGGGGCTGCCGGACCTGCACCCCGGCAAGGGCGCCCCCGTGGGCGCGGCCTTCGAATCCGAGGGTTTCCTCTATCCCTACCTCGTGGGCAGCGACATCGGCTGTGGCATGGGCCTGTGGGACGTGGACCTGCCGGTGCGCAAGGCGAAGGCGGAGCGGTGGGCGGCGAAGCTGGACCTGGAAGGTGCGTGGGAGGGAGACGCGGAGGCCTTTCTCGCGGAGCACGGCGGCAAGGCCACGGGCTTTGAAGCGGCGCTGGGCACGGTGGGTGGAGGCAACCACTTCGCGGAGGTGCAGCGGGTAGAGACGGTGCACGACGCGCGCGTCTTCGAGGCGCTGGGGTTGCGGGCGGAGCGGTTGCTGTTGCTCGTGCACTCGGGTTCGCGCGGGCTGGGCGAGGCCATCCTCCGGACGCACGTGGACCGGCACGCGGCGGGCGGGCTGGCAGCGGGAACAGCCGAGGCGCGTACCTATCTGGAGCGGCACGACGGCGCGGTGACGTGGGCCCGGGCGAATCGCGCGCTGGTGGCGCAGCGGACGCTGGACGGTATCGGGGCGACGGGGCGGCGGGTGCTGGACGTGTGCCACAACAGCGTCACCATGCGGCACTCGGACGGGCGCGTGGGGTGGTTGCACCGCAAGGGCGCGGCGCCCTGGGACGAGGGGCCGGTGGTGATTCCCGGCAGTCGCGGCGCGCTGAGCTATCTGGTGTTGCCGGTGGGCCCGGGCGAGCACAGCGCCCACAGCCTGGCGCACGGCGCCGGCCGCAAGTGGACGCGCACGGCGGCGCGGGAGCGATTGAAGGAGCGCTTCACCGCGGAGTCCCTGACGCGCACGGTGTTCAAGAGCCACGTCGTCTGCGAGGACCGGGACCTGCTCTTCGAGGAAGCGCCGCCCGCGTACAAGGCCATCGACCGCGTGGTGACGGACCTGGTGGAGGCGGGACTGGTGAGGGTGGTGGCGACGCTGGCGCCGGTGCTCACGTACAAGACGCGGGGCCGTTCAGCGGAGTGAAGAGGAGGCGGCACGGGGCTCGCACGAGGGACGCGGCATGCGCTGTCCCCCGGAGTCCCGGTGATGTGGAAGGCCCTGTTGGACCTGGTGTATCCGCCCATGTGTCTGGCCTGCGCGAAGGTGCTGCCGGGCGTGGGCGCGGTGTTCTGCGAGCCGTGTGACACGGCGCTGGAGCGATTGCCGCCGGTGTGTTGCCGGACGTGCGCGGAGCCCGGCACATTCCCGGGGAACACCTGTCCCCGGTGCCGGACGGTGCCACCGCCGTTCAGCCGGGGCTGGGCGCCCTTCGCGCACGAGGGGCCGGTGGCGCGCGCCATCCATCGCTTCAAGTACGAGGACCAACCGGACCTCGCCGCGCCGCTGGGGGTGCTGCTCGCGGACGAGGCGCGGAGGTTCCTCCGCTCAGCGCCGGAGTGCGTGGTGGCGATGCCGCTGCATGTCCGCAGATTCCGCGCGCGGCAGTACGACCAGGCGCAGCTGCTCGCGGGGACGCTGGCGAAGGCCACGGGGCGGGTGGCGCCGGTGGGGTGGCTGGAGCGGACGCGAGAGACGAAGCGACAGGTGGGGCTGAGCGAGGCGGAGCGCACGGGCAACGTGGCGGGAGCCTTCGTGGCGTCGCGGGCGGTGAAGGGGCGGGAGGTGCTGCTGTTGGACGACGTGTTCACCACCGGGTCCACCGCGCGGGCCGCCGCGATCGCCCTGCGGGAGGCGGGGGCCACGCGGGTGGAGGTGCTGACGTTGGCGAGGGCGTTCACCCTCGCCTGAGCGGGTGACTCAATCCGCGGACTGCTTCAGCCAGTCAATCTCGAGCTGCATCTGAACGATCCGGTGTTCCAACTGCTCCCTGTATTGCTCTTCCAGTTGGCGGATCCGTTCCGAGGAACGCAACAGCGGTGAATCGCCTGACCAGAAGCGCAGGCCGTCCTTCTCTACTTGGAGTTCAAGTCCCAGGATCTCGGAGACATACCGTCCCTCCCTCGACACCATGCGAGCGTAGACACCTGCCCCGGGAGCGGTCTGCCGATAGCCCTCCAGTGTGAGCCGGCCTCCGTCAAAGATGAAGTACTCAGGGATTCCCAATCGGGCGTAGCGCTGCACGTTGTCCTCGGCGGCCTTTTTCCGATCACCGCCAACGTGCATTTCCATGACCCAGTCCAACCCGTGCTCCTCGGCACTGCACACCCACTTGTCGCGACGGCGCTGCTCCGCATCCAGGACAACCAGCAGGTCGGGGGCGAAGCGTGGTTCCTCGGGGTAGTACACAGGCAAGGCTGAACTCACGTACGCGGTACGTGGCTGGTGATCCCAGTGCCTTCTCAGCACGTCCAGTACCTGAGCGCGGGGTCCGGTATGCCAGTCCCCTTCCGGCATCGGCATCTCGTTCCAGGTCACCTCGCCCGGAAGCGCCGCCACCACGAGCGCCCGCGCCTCCGTGCTCAGTGCATCCCATGCCTGCTGGGACGGGGCTCGTGGATAGGCGGACAATACCTCTGGAGTATGACGCCCCATCAACGACATAATGGGTCCTACTCCACGGGTAGGTCAATCGCCAGAAGCAATCGGCTGAGTACAAGCCCTGGCCACCACGAATCACTGCGGCAGCGCTCAGGGTGCCTTCGCCGTCTCCAGCGCCTGCGCCTCGCCGCGAAGCTGCGCGTCCAACCAGAACGTCCCGCCGGGCACCAGCGAGGCCGCGAAGGCCACGAAGATGCGCTTCACCCCCCAGCGGTATTCGATGGAGGCCATCAGCAGCGTGTACAGGTACGCCATGAAGAGCACGCCGTGCGCCATGCCCACCGCGCGCACGCCCTGGGGAAAGCCCAGCGCATACTTCAGCGGCATGGCGATGAGCAGCAGCACCAGGAAGGACAGCCCCTCCCAGAAGGCGACAGCGCGAAAACGTCCCAGGGCGGTCTTCAGCATGACCTCTTCTCGCCTCCGCACCGCGACACCGTCAAGCGGCGGAGCCTGAACCGCATGGGCCCACGTCGTGCCCCCGGTGAGCACGGGTGATGGGACGGCCCATGCTCGATGCCCCTCCTGACCACCTCGCGGGGGGCAGCTTCCCTGGTCGCCCGGAGTGCCCGCCCTGGCGGTATCGGGTCCGATGAGCCTCGCGGTCCAACCGGACGGTGCGGCCCGCCTTGCGCGTCACCATTGTCGGAAGGTGTTCCGCCCTCGCCTTCCTCCACCCGCGCGGCCCCGGAGACTGCTATCCCCTGCGCCGTGAGCACACCGCGATGACTCCTCCCCTCCCCCTCCTCGCGCGCGAGGCCGCCCAGGCCCCCGCCGCCGCCCGCCTCCAGCTCGACCGCTGCCGGGACACCCTGGCGTACCTGGGTGCCCGCCTCCGCCGGACCCCGCCCCGCTTCGTCGTCACCTGCGCGCGGGGCAGCTCCGACCATGCGGCCGTCTACGGCAAGTACCTCATCGAGACCACGCTGGGCCGCGCCGTCGCCTCCCTGGGCCCCAGTGTCGCGTCCGTCTACAACACCCGCTCGCTCGACCTGCGCGACTCGCTCTTCATCGCCATCTCCCAGTCCGGCCAGAGCCCCGACCTGCTGCGCATGACCGAGGCCGCTCGCGCGGGCGGCGCCGTCGTCCTGGGCTTCATCAACGACGAGTCCTCGCCCCTGTCCGCGCTGTGCGACGTGCGCGTCCCCCTGTCCGCCGGCCCCGAACACAGCGTCGCCGCCACCAAGTCCTATCTGCTCTCCGGCCTCGCCTTCCTCCAACTCGTCGCCTACTGGTCGGACTCACCCGAGTTGCACGATGCCGCCCGCCGGTTGCCAGACGCGCTGGAGGCCGCGAGCAAGCTCGACTGGTGGCCCGCGCTCGCCACCTTGAAGGACGCCTCCAGCCTCTACGTCGTCGGGCGCGGCAGCGGCCTGGGCGCGGCGCTCGAAATGTCCCTCAAGCTCAAGGAGACCTGCCGCCTGCATGCGGAGGCCTTCAGCTCCGCGGAGGTCCTCCACGGTCCGCTCGGACTCGTGCGTCCGGGATTCCCCGTGCTCGCGCTGGGCCAGGAGGACAACGCGGCGCAGGGCATGCGCTCCGTCGTGCAGCGCATGGTCGAACTGGGCGCCAGCGTCCACGCCACCCTGCCCGTCCCCGGCGCGCAGCTCCTGCCCACGTTGCCGAATCTGCCCTCGGTGCTCGCGCCCCTGTGCCAGGTGCAGAGCTTCTACTTCGCGGTCCACCAGCTCGCGACCGCGCGCGGATTGGATCCGGATGCCCCCGCGCACCTGCGCAAGGTCACGGAGACGGTGTGATGGCTGACGCCACGGTCGTCGTCCTCCACGGCGCGCGTGTCTTCACCGGGGACCTGCTCCTCGAAGGACAGGCCGTCATCATTGAAGGCGACACCGTGCGCGCCGTGGTCCCCACCGCTGAAATCCCCACCGGCGCCACCGTGCACACGCTGCCCGGGGACACGCTGCTCGCGCCCGGCTTCGTCGACGTGCAGGTGAACGGCGCGGGCGGCGTGCTCTTCAACGACACGCCCACCATGGAGGCCGCGCTCGCCATCGCCTCCGCCATGCGGCGCACCGGCACCACGGGCCTGCTGCCCACCTTCATCACCGACGACCCCTCGCGCATGCGTGAAGCGTGCGAGGCCGCGCTCGACGCCACCGCGCGCGCCGACAGCGGGGTGCTCGGCATCCACCTGGAAGGCCCCTTCATCAGCCGCGAGCGCGCCGGTGTCCATGCACCGGGCTTCATCCGCGCCCCTGACCCGAGCGACCTCGACTACCTCACCGCCCTGCCCCGCCGCTTCGCCGCGCACGGAGGACGCGTGTTGATGACGCTCGCGCCGGAGTGCGTGGACGACGCCACCCTGCGCCGCCTCGCCACCTCCGGCGTGGTGCTCAGCGCAGGCCACACCGCCGCCACCAGCGAGCGCACCACTCAGGCACTCAGGGCCGGCGTGCGCGGCTTCACGCACCTGTTCAACGCGATGCCCCCGGTGATGAACCGTCAGCCCGGCCCCATCGTCGCCGCGCTCACCCATGACGACGCGTGGTGCGGCGTCATCGCGGACGGCGTGCACGTGCACGCGGACAACCTGCGCCTCGTCCTCAAGGTCAAACCTCCCGGCAAGGTCTTCCTCGTGACGGACGCGATGCCGCCCGTGGGCACCTCCGTCACGTCCTTCATGCTCCAGGGCCGCACCATCCTGCGCCGCAACAAACGCCTGGAGACGGAGGACGGCACGCTCGCGGGCGCGGACATCGACCTCACCGCGGCCGTGCGTCACTGCGTCCACTCGCTCGGTGTTCCGCTGGAGGAAGCGCTGCGCATGGCGTCGCTCCATCCCGCGACCTTCCTGGGCGTGCACGGCCACCGGGGCCGCATCGCCCCAGGACATCGCGCGGACCTCGTGCTGTTGAAGGAAGACCTTTCCGCCCACACCACCTGGGTCGGCGGACAGGCGCGAAGCCCGGAAAAATAACTCCGCGATTAACCCTGAAAAATGGGGGCGTGACTCCTTCCGCGTGTACCGCAGGCGAGGAGAACACGAATGCTGCGTAGCAAGTGGATCATGGGCCTGGTCGCGTCCGCGCTGACCGTCACCGGATGTGGCCAGGAACTCTTCACGCCCGAGGCTGACGGCCCGGGCAGCGTGATGAAGGCGCCGCTGGAAGCCGCGTGGGCCGTGGGCGTCGCCTATACGTCGGGCACACGCGTCTCCTATCAGGGCCGCATCTATGAGTGCCGGCAGCCGCACACGTCCCAGTCGGACTGGACGCCCTCGGCCGTGGCCTCGCTGTGGCTCGACATCGGGCCCGCGACGGGCGGCGGTGACACGAAGGCCCCTGTCGTCACCGCGTCCAGCAGCGCGTCCAACATCACCGCCGCCGGCTCCATCACCGTCTCCGCCAGCGCCACCGATGAAGTGGGCGTGACGAAGATTGAAATCCTGGAGAACGGCACGCTCGTCGCTACCGCGTCGTCGTTCAGCCGAGCGTTCTCTTCCTCCTCGCAGAACGGCACGTACACGTACACCGTGAAGGCGTACGACGCGGCCGGCAACGTAGGCACCAAGACGCTCACCGTCACCGTGGCCATTCCCGGCACTGGCGACACGAAGGCCCCCGTCGTCACCGCGTCCAGCAGCGCGACCCACGTCACCACCGCTGGCTCCATCACCGTCTCCGCCAGCGCCACCGACGAGGTGGGCGTGACGAAGATTGAAATCCTTGAGAACGGCACGCTCGTCGCCACCGCGTCGTCGTTCAGCCGCGCGTTCTCCTCCTCCGCGCAGAACGGCACGTACACGTACACAGTGAAGGCCTACGACGCGGCCGGCAACGTGGGCACCAAGACGCTCACCGTCACCGTGGCGCTGACCACCACGCCTCCGCCGGGAGGCAAGCACATCGTCGCGTACTTCACCGCGTGGGGCATCTACGGCCGCAACTACCAGGTCTCCAACGTCCCGGCGTCCAAGCTGACACACATCAACTACGCCTTCTCCAACATCACGCCGGACGGCAAGTGCGTGCTCGGTGACGCGTTCGCGGACATCGACAAGGGCTTCGGCTACCCCGGCGAGTGGGACCCCGGCGCGCTGCGCGGCAACTTCCGCGCGTTCCAGGAGATGAAGAAGACGAACCCGCACCTCAAGCTGCTCATCTCCATTGGCGGCTGGTCCTGGTCCAAGTACTTCTCCCAGGTGGCGGCCTCCTCCGCGTCGCGCGCCGCCTTCGTGAAGTCCTGCGTGGACCTGTACGTGAAGGGCCAGTTCCCCGGCGTCACCCCGGCCAACGGCGTGGGCGTGTTCGACGGCATCGACGTGGACTGGGAGTACCCCACCGGCGGCGGCCTGCCGGACAACATCAGCAGCCCCGCGGACAAGGTGAACTACACCCTGCTCATGCAGGAGTTCCGCACCCAGTTGGCCGCCTTCACCGCGCAGACCGGCAAGCCCTACCTGCTCACCATCGCCACGGGCGCCTCGCCGGACCTGCTCGCCAACAAGCAGGAGACGCTGAAGCTGTCCAACATCCTCGATTTCATCAACGTGATGTCCTACGACTACCACGGCGCCTTCGAGCCCACGGTCAACTTCCACTCCGCGCTCAACCGCGTGACGGGTGACCCGGGCGCCAACGACGGCTTCTACACCGACGGCTCCATCGCGAAGATGCTCCAGTTGGGCGTGGCCCCGTCCAAGATTGTGTTGGGCGTTCCGTTCTACGGCCGCGGCTGGGGCAACGTGCCCAACGTGAACAACGGCCTGTTCCAGAGCGGCGTCCCCACCAAGGGCACCTGGGATGACGGCCAGTCGGGCCTCACCGGCGTGTTCGACTTCAAGGACATCAAGAACAACTACGAGCGCGCGGGCTCCGGCTACACCAAGTTCTTCCATCCGGAGAGCAAGCAGGCCTACGTCTACAGCCCGACCACGAAGGTGTGGGTGGCCTACGACGACGCGCAGAGCGTCACCGCCAAGTCGGACTACATCCTGTCCAAGGGCCTGGGCGGCGCGATGTTCTGGGAGCTGAGCGGCGACGACGGCACCCTCGTCAACGCCCTGTACTCCAAGCTGCACTGACGGCCGGGCAGCCTCCGGACCTCAACAGCGGCACACATCGGGGCCGGCACGGGCATCAGCGCCCATGCCGGCCCTGTGCATTTTCGACTTTCCGCCTCCACGGGCCCACCCCGCCCCACACCGGTCCGACATAGAGTGGAGCCCGATTGGGTTGCCTGCCCGCCGTCCGGGGCCACATGCAGGGGAAGGCCGCGACGGGTCCGCCTGTTCATCGGCGTCATCGCCCCCTGCTGTCCCGGCGTCGCTGCTGGCGCCGCTGCTCTACCGAGGAGAACGGATGTCGCGTTTCACATCGCTGGCCGCAGTCTTCGTGCTCACCTGCCCCGTGCTGGCGCTCGCGAAGCCGAACGCGGACGACCGGGCCCGCGAGTACGCGGCCGAGGCGCAGAAGGCCGCCACCTCACCGCGCGGGGGCGCGGCGCTGCTGCGGATGCACGCGCTGGTGGACGACGTGGAGGACCTCACCCCGCTGGTGAGCACCTACCAGCAGGTCGCGTCCCGCCGCACGTCCGACGTGAACACGCGCACCACCGCGCAAATCCTCCTGATGGACGCGGAGCGCTCCCGCGGCCGGATGGTGCGCGCCAACGAAGTCCGCCAGTGGCTGGGCTTCGTCAATGACTACTACGTCGTCGGCGGCTTCGAGAACGAGGGCAAGGCCGGCTGCGACACCCACTTCGGTCCGGAGACCGCCGCGTTGGACTTGACGGCGCGCTACCCCGGCGCCAAGGGCCACGAGGCCACCTGGCGCAAGCTGTCCGTCACGTCCGCGGACGGCTACGTGGACCTGGCCACCGCCGTGCGCCCCAACAAGGAGGCCGTGGCGTACGCACTCACCTGGCTGGAAGTGCCGCAGGACACGCGCGTGGCGCTGGGCCTGGGCACCTCCGGCGGCTACCGCCTGTGGGTGAACGGGCAGTTGGCCTCCAAGGAAGACCGCTACAACCTGCCCCGCCCCGACCAGACCCGCGTGTCGGTGAAGCTGAAGAAGGGCCTCAACCGCGTCCTCGTGAAGGTGTGCCAGGAGTCCGGTCCGCTGGGCTTCTACCTGCGCTCGGAGACGGCGTCCGCGCGCGCCACGCTGCCCGCCAAGGCCCCCGCGCTGGAGCGCATGCCGGCCCCCGCGCCGCAGGTGCTGCCCACGCTCACCTCGTCGCTGCGCGCGCTGGTGGAGAAGAACCCGGACGACGCGGCCCTGCGAGGCGACTACGCCCAGGTGCTCGCCTTCTTCCGCGCCTATGACGAGCGCGAGCACACCGCCAGCGCCGAGGCCGCCGCCGCCGCCGAGGCCGCCCCCAACGACGCGCGCCTCCAGTTGCTGGCCGCCAACACCCAGACGGACGACCTGAACGAGCGCCGCCGCTTCCTGGAGGCCGCCGTGAAGGCGGATCCGACGTTCGCTCCGGCGCGACTGGCGCTGTCGGACCATGAGATGGACCGTGGCCACCCGGAGCGAGTGCAGCCGCTGCTGGCCCCGCTGATGGAGAAGGACGACGGCCGCAACGAGCCGGGCGCCCGTCTGCTGCTGGCCCGCGCCGCCGAAGCCCTGGGCGAGCGCGCCCGCGCGCATGCGCTGGTGGAGGAGACCTTCCGGCAGCAGCCCCGCGTCCCCCGCGTGGTGCGCGTAGCGGCGGCGGCGTCCCGGCAGTTGGGCCGCAACCAGGAGGCCATGGACCGCATGCGCGTGGTGCTGGCGCTGCGCTTCGATGACACCAACACCCGCCGGCAGCTCGCCTCGCAGCTCGCGGACGCGGGCAAGGTGGACGCCGCCGAGCGCGAGTACGCGAAGCTCACCGACCTGAACCCGTTCGACAACGGCTCGCGCGTGCGGCTGGCGGAGCTCAAGGCCTCCAACGGCGCCGCCGAAGAGGCCGCCGCGCTCTTCACCGAGGCGAAGGCCCTGTCCCCCGACGAGCCGGAAGTCTACGAGCGCGAGGGCCGCGCGCTGCTCGCCGCGGGTCAGCGCGAGCCCGCCCTGGCCGCCTTCGAGCGCTCGCTGGTGCTGCGTCCGCAGAACCCCGGATTGAAGGAGGCCCTGCGCACGCTCAAGGGTGAGACGGAGAGCGCGGGCACGCAGTACCTGGTGGACGCGAAGCCGCTGGCCAAGGAGGCCGAGGGCTACGTGCACGAGGACGCCGTCTACCTCGTGGACAACACCTACGTGCGCGTGCAGAAGAGCGGCCTTTCCAGCCGCATCCAGCAGATGGTGGTGAAGGTCCTCAACACGCGCGGCGTGGACGCGTTCCGCAGCCTCCCCGTCAGCTACTCGCCGGACCGCCAGGAAGTGCGCGTGCTCAAGGCCCGCGTGACGAAGCCGGACGGCTCCGTGGTGGAGAGCTACGGCGACGCCGAGCGCAACATGAACGAGCCGTGGACGGGCATGTACTACGACGCCCGCATGCGCGTGCTGTCGTTCCCGTCGCTCGCCGTGGGCGACACGCTGGAGCTCACCTACCGCCTGGACGACACCGCGCAGGACAACCTGCTGTCGGACTACTGGGGCGACGTGGAGAGCGTGCAGGGCGTCTACCCGAAGGTGCGCTTCCAGTACGTCGTGGACATGCCCAAGGAGCGGCCGCTGTACTGGAACAAGAGCCGCCTTGCTGGCGTGGAGCAGCAGCAGTCGCCGCTGGAGGACAACACCCGCACGCTGTACCGCTTCGGCGCGAAGCACGTCTCCAAGGTGGTGCCGGAGCCGGGCATGCCGGGCTGGGCGGAGGTCGCGCAGAACCTGCACATCTCCACGTACAAGACGTGGGAGCAGGTGGGCCACTACTGGTGGGGCCTCGTGCGCGACCAGCTCCAGCCGAACGCGGAGTTGAAGGCCACGGTGGACCAGGTGCTCCAGGGCGTGGACCGCAAGAATGAGCTGGCCGTCGTGCGCGCCATCTACTCCTTCGTCGTCACCAACACCCGCTACGTGGCGCTGGAGTTCGGCATCCACGGCTTCAAGCCCTACCGCGTCGACCGCGTGCTGGCCCGGCGCTTCGGTGACTGCAAGGACAAGGCGAGCCTCATCTACTCCATGCTGAAGGTGGCGGGCGTGGACAGCCGGCTGGTGCTCCTGCGCATGCGCAACCTGGGCTCGCTGGACGCGGAGCCCGCGTCGCTGGCGGCCTTCAACCACGCCATCGCGTACGTGCCCAAGTTCGACCTGTACCTGGACGGCACCGCGGAGTTCCACGGCGCCAAGGAGCTGCCCAGCGCGGACCGCGTCGCCAACGTGCTGGTGGTGGACCCCAACGGCACCAGCACCTTCCTCACCACGCCGGAGGCGAAGGCGCAGGACAACACCACCACGCTGGCCATGGAGGTCGCCCTGCGGCCCGACGGCGGCGCGGAGGTGAAGGGCCAGAGCAGCGTGTCCGGCCAGTCCGCGCCGGACTACCGCCGCGCCTACCGCCCGGAGTCCACGCGCAAGTCCACCTTCGAGCGCTCGTGGGCGCAGAGCTTCCCCGGCCTCACCGTGCGCGAGGTGAAGCTCAGCGACACCACCCGCCTGGATGACGACGTGGCGCTGGACTTCAAGATGGGCATCCCGCGCTACGCGGAAGTGCTCCCCGGCGGCAGCCTGCGCTTCCTGCCCTTCGGCACCGGACGCACCTACCAGCAGGCGTACGCGTCGCTCGCCGAGCGCCGCTTCGACCTCGTCATGCAGAGCCCCTGGGTGAACACCTTCAAGCTGCGCTACACGCTGCCCGGCGGCTACACCGTGGCGGAGATGCCCCAGGCGGTGGAGGAGACGACGCCGTTCGGTCGCGTGAAGCTCTCCTACCGCGTGGAGGACGGCGCCCTCGTCGCCGACGGCGAGGTGGCCCTCTCCGTCGCCCGCATCAAGGCGGACGAGTACCCGCAGTTCCGTGAGTTCCTGGGCCGCGTGGACCGGGCCTTCGGACGCCGCATCCTGCTCCAGGGTCCGGGGCAGAAGACGGCATCTCGGTAGTCGCAGTGGAACACTCCCGGCGCGTCTCTTGCGCCGGCATGCACGGAGGGCTTGACCCGGATGCGGCCCTCCGTGCTTAAGCAACACATGCACCTTGCACGCGCGCTCGTCCTTGGCTGCCTGCTGGTGGCGGGCACAGCCGCCGCCGCCACCTCCGTCGTCCAGCTTCCCGAAGGAGGACGGGCGGTGGAGGTCGTCCCGAAGGGCATCCTCTGCGGCCCCGTGCGCGGCGGCTGGGTGCTCTCTTCGGACGGACGCTCCCTCAAGCCTCCCACCAAGGCGGAGGACGCCGCGCGCACGCTGGAGCTGAAGGTCGCCGCGGACGAAGCCGCGTGCGCCTCGGCCACCGACACCGTCGTCGTGGTGGCGACCGGGCCCTTCCCGCGCATCGACAGCGCCGCCACGACCTTCTACCCGGACGACGGCCGGCTGGAGCTCAAGGGCACCGGCCTGAAGAACGTGACCATCGCCTGGTCCGGCGTGCCCCGGGGACCGGATCCGCAGGGCAAGAGCGTGGACGGCGAGGACCTGTGCCTGGAGCCCAACGGCCCCTCCGAGTGCGCGGTGCCGGTGACACCCGGGCTGCCCACGGACGCGACGCTGTCGTGGCGCCCCGCCTTCGCCCGCTCGGGTGCGGGCGTGACGACGTACGACGCCAACGGGCGCTTCCTGGACGACGAGTACTTCCGCCTGCGCCCCGGCCGCACGGTGCTCACGCGACCCCTGGTGCAGTCCTCCGGCGTGGACCTGTCCAAGGGCCCCGGCTATGTGTCGGTGACGCACTCGGAGGCCATCGCCTCCGTGGACTGTGGCTCCGCGCGCTGCGAGGTGACGGACGGCGCCGTGTCCATCCGCAACGTGCCGGGGTTGAACCCCACCGTGTCCCTGCGACTGCGGCTGACGCCGCGCGTGTTCTTCGCCCGGGGGGACGCGCTGGAGACGTCCGTGGCGGAGACGCTGCCCGTGCTGGCGTGCCCGCTGACCGCAGTGGAGGGCACGGTGCTGCGCGACGCGGAGGACTCCGGGCTCGTCATGCGCCTGGACGCGGCGTGCGCGCATGATCCGCGCGGCCTCTTGTGGACGGTGAATGGCGCACGGACGCGCGTGGAGCGCGTGGTGAAGGTCCCGGAGGGCACCTATGTCCTGCTGCGCACCCGGGGCACCGACGAACCCCAGGTGACGGTGACGGCCACCACGTCGCGCGTGGACGGCACGGTGGTGGCCTCCGAAACGGCGGAGACTCGGCCGGTGCCGGACCCGCGCGCGATGCTGGAATTGCCCGGCCACGGCGGCATCGACTTCGTGCCCACCAACCGCCCGGCGGAAGTGACGGTGGCCTCCAACGGCGGCCTGGGCCGCTTCGTGCTGCGCCCCCTGGGCGGCGCCTACACCGTGACGATACGGGACACCGCCACCCTCGTGCAGGGTGAAGCCACCGCCGGCGGCTTCGTGTCGCTGCGCTTCGGCTACCGGCTGCCCACGCTGCCGGCGGAGCTGGCCACCACGGACCTGTTCCTCACCAGCGAGCGCGTTCAGCGCGCGGTGCGCGAGGCGAGCGTGCCCACCAACGTGGAGAACCTGGTGGAGTTCATCTGCGCGGACAAGGACGGCCATGACGAGACGCTCAAGCCCAGCCGCCCGCACCGGCTGGACTACGCCATGCGCAACACCTGCCGCGTCATCATCCACCGCGAGCGCCTGACGCCCCAGGAGGGCAACCAGGAAATCACCCTGCGCATCGATGTGACGAAGTCCGACGGCTCCAACCGGGGCGAAAGCCACGTGGAGCAGCGCCTGTTCCTGCGCCCCAATGGCGAGATGCGCGTCATCCCCGTGCAGGGCAACCTGGGCCAGTACGACCGCATCCTCGTGCAGGTGTCCCACGTGGCGGACGAATCCCGCTACGCGCTGTCCACCGTGGACCGCACCGGCCTGCCCTCCGCGCAGTGGACCGCCATCGTGCGCGGCGGCATGTTCCGCCTCTACACCATGGCCACCATCCCCGCGGGCCTCTACCGCGCCACGCAGCCCACGGGGCAGTTGGCCATCAACTTCGGCGTCCTGTCGCGTCTGGCATTGCTCAACAACGAGGGCCAGGAGCGCCTTTTGGGCATCGAGATGGGATTGATGGGATTGGGGTTGGTGCCGCAGTCCGGGGACATCCAGTTCCCGCCCACGCTCGCCGCCGTGCTGGGGCTGGGCCTGCGCGTGCCCATTGGCCCGGGCGCGGCGGTGGGTGCCAACGCATGGATTGCCCGCGAGTTCCGGGGCGACATCACCCGGCGCACCAACGGCGACCCCAACACCAACACCGTGGTGCCCTCCAGCAAGTGGTCCTTCATCTTCGGACCCAGCATCTCCGTCGGGAACGTGGGCTTCAATCTCTGAAGCCCCACCCCGTCCGGGCCACGCGCCAAGGACAGACAAGGCCAGGACCACGCGTCGCGTTGGCGCCCCGCGCCTTCACTGTCGGCATGGGTCAATCCCTGCTCATCCCGTGGACCCGGGGGAAACCCCGTAGCCGCGCACCCGGATCGCAATCCTTCACGCTAGCTGAAATTGCCTGAATTACCAGCTATCGTTTGATTTCCAGACAAACGTGCTGTTAGAAAGGAATTGGCTCCGGCCAACACCAGACACCACAGGACAAGACCATGACGAACAACGTGAAGCGCTTCCTGGCCGCCTCCCTGCTGTCCCTCATGCCTTCCGTCGCGCTCGCCGAGCACTACGACGTCAGTGGCCTGCTCGCCAACCGCAGCGACTATGTCAGCCTCCGTCCGACGGAGACGATCAAGCTCCCGTCGGGACGCCTGGAAGGAGTTTCGGCGACGCTCGCGGGCACCACCGTCGACACCTTCTTCGTGGCCAACTGGACCGGCGTGAACACCTTCCCCGGCTACACCCTGGTGGGCACGCCCAACATCCTGCCGCCCAACCCCCTGGCCCCCACCGCGCCTCCCAGCATCTCCGGCGTCTTCCAGATGGGCGTCCCGCAGCTGACGCCGCTGACCCAGGTCTACTACTACACGACCAACGCGGCGGATCCGACCGGCGCCGCGAAGACGTGTCTGTGGCAGCTCAACATCGCCGTCACCGGCACCACCTGCTCGGGCACCATCAACATGACCGCCTACGGCAATCAGGGCGTCCTCTGCAGCATCGACACGGCGCAGACCCTGGTCGACCCCACCACGTGCCAGGCGCAGGTCGTCACCATCATCCAGTAGGCTGAACGCATGCGCCGCTGGCGGTCCCCTCGTGGGGGCGCTGGCGGCGTCGCGCCCTTCGTCCGCGTGTCGCCCCCGGGCCGCCGCTACTGGCCGAGCAGCGCCTTCAGGAACCGCCGCACCTCCCGCGGGCCTTCCATGCGGTACGCCGCGCGCGTGTGCTTGTTGCCCGCGTGCACGGTGAGGCCGCCCTTGGGGATGGCCGCGAACAGGTCCTCGTCGGTGACGTCATCGCCAATCGCAAGCACGCGCACGTCTGGGGCTTCGTGCTTCAGCACCTCCGGCACGACGCGGCCCTTGTTGACGCCCCGGGGTCGCACCTCCACCACCCGGTCGCCGGGGAGGATGTGCATGGGCTCCTGGGAGAACTGCTCGAAGAGCAGCAGGCGCAATTCGCGCGCCTGGAGCGCGCCAAACTCCGCGTCCACCTTGCGGTAGTGCCACGCGAGCGACGCTGTCTTCTCCTCCACGAACGAGCCCGTCACCCGCCCAGCGAACGCTTCCAGCACGGGCTTCACCCGGGGCTTCCACTCGAAGGACACGCCCGGCAGGGCCTGCCACGGCTGTCCCCGCCGCATGCGCGACCACAGGCCGTGCTCCGCGTGCAGGCCCATGGGCAGCTCGCCGAACCACGCCTCCAGGGTCTCCTTCGGGCGTCCGCTCACCACGTGCACGGACATGTCCGGCCGGGCGCAGAGGTCCTGGAGCAGCTTCATCAGCTCCGCGTCCGGCGCGGCCTGCTCCGGCGTCGGCGCGAAGCCCACGAGCGTGCCGTCGTAGTCCAGGAACAGCACCTTGCGCCCGGGGCCCTTGAGCTTCTCCAGCGCCTGCATCCCGTCGGGCAGCGGCGGGCGCTCCTCCACGGACTTCAGCCCCTGGAGGCGGCCCAGGAAGCTGTCCACCCACCAGTGCACGTCGCGCGCCTTCACGCCCGCGCGCAGGCAGCGCATGCGCTGCTGACGTTCGGCCTTGGGCATCTCCAGCGCCTCTTCGATGGCGTCCGCCATGCCCTCCACGTCGTAGGGGTTGATGAGCAGCGCGTCGCGCATCTCCGACGCCGCGCCCGCGAACTCGCTCAGCACCAGCACGCCGTCCTCGTCCGGCCGGGCCGCGCAGAACTCCTTGGCGACCAGGTTCATGCCGTCGCGCACGGGCGTCACCAGCATCACGTCCGTGCCCCGGTAGAGGCTGACGAGCTGCTTTTCGTTGAGCGACCGGTAGAGATAGTGCACCGGCGTGCTGTGCACGGTGCCGTACTGGCCGTTGATGCGGCCCACCAGCTCGTCCACCGTCTCTCGGTATTCGGCGTACGCCTTCACCTCCGTGCGGCTGGGGACGGCGACCTGGATGAAGCGCAGCCGTCCGCGCAGGGCCGGCGAGCGCTCCAGCACGCGCTGCACCGCGAGCAGGCGCCGGGGAATGCCCTTGGTGTAGTCCAGCCGGTCGATGCCCAGCAGCAGCCGCTCGTCGTGGGCGCGCTCGTGCAGGACCTTCACCTCCTCCAGCACCGCGGGCTCCTGCGCCAGCGTTTCGAACGCGGTCGCGTCGATGCCCATGGGGAACGCGCCCACGCGCACCTCGCGCCCCTGGAAGAGGATGCGGTCGATGTCCGTGTCCAGCCCCAGTTGCCGCAGCAGCGTGCCGGAGAAGTGCCGCACGTAGCTCACCGCGTGGAAGCCGATGAGGTCCGCGCCCAGGAGGCCCTTCAACAGCTCCGCGCGACGGGGCAGCGTGCTGAAGATTTCCGACGACGGGAACGGGATGTGGTGGAAGTAGCCGATGCGCGCGTTCGGCAGACGCTCGCGCAGCAGGCCCGGCACCAGCATCAACTGGTAGTCGTGCACCCAGATGGTGTCGCCCGGCTGGTAGTGCTTCGCGGCCAGGTCAGCGAAGCGCTCGTTCGCCTTGCGGTACGCATCCCAGTCCCTGTCCTGCCGGGGGATGCGGTCCAGCATGTAGTGGCACAGCGGCCAGAGGACGCGGTTGGAATAGCCCTCGTAGAAGCGGCTGACCTCGCTGGCGGACAGGTACAGCGGCACGCAGTTGAGCTCCGCCAACTGCCCCTCCACCTTCGTGCGCTGGGCGTCCGTCAGCCGGGAGACATCTCCGGGCCAACCAATCCAGAGGCCTCCGGAGCGCTCATGCGGACGGCTCAGGCCGGTGGCGAGCCCCCCGGCGCTGCGCCCCACGGAGACGCTGTCCTTCTCCACCTTGACGGTGACGGGGAGACGATTCGAGACGAGCAGGAGTCGGGCCATGGCCCATATGCTCTATTCACCCACGTCGGGAATGGCTACGGCCGAGTGAGCCTGGCTGCTGGTTGCCGGACCCTGGGTGCCACGAGCCCAGCCCAGCCTGTTCAGCAGCGCGGGCTCCCGGCCGGCCTTCCAGATGAACGCGTCGAGCACATAATGCGTGGCCTGGGGAAGCGCCAGCAGCGGCACCACCAGCGCCATCAGGTCCGACTCCAACGCCAGGCCGCTGTCGCCGAACAACACCGGGCGGTCGTGCCACACCAGCACGTCCCACAGCCCTTCCTCCAGCAGCGCCAGCACCCCGAGGAACAGCAGGAAGCCGGGCAGCCCCGCGCGCAGGAGCACGCCCTTCGCGCCGAAGCCCCCTTCCGCGTGACGGCCCCGCGCGTAGCGGAACAGCAGCGCGAAGTACGGCACGCCATGCAGCACCACGTTCATCACCGTGAAGGCGAAGTCGTCGCGCGCGAGCACGATGCCCCCGAACCACGCGACCCACGTCGCCGCCACCAGCAACACCTTGCCCGCCTGCACCCCTTCGCCCCGCGCGATGCGCACGCCCTGGAACACGGCCCACGCGCCCAGCACCACCGCGTGCGCGCCCAGCGCCACCGTGCCCGCCCACGTCGGCAGGCCCGCGAGGAAGTCGTTCTCCACGAACCACCAGAAGGCGCGGGGCAGGTTCGCGTGCCACCAGACGACGGGGCCCAGCGTCGCGGCGTAGACGGCCGCCGCGTCCAGGCGCCGCTCGAACGCGGAGATGCGCGCCTTGCGGTCGTAGAGCGCCACCCAGCCGTACTGCTGGCGGATGAAGTGGAACAGCGCCACGTAGGCGAACACGCTCCAGAACGCGCCAGGGGACGCGGAGTACGCGAGCACGCCCACCGCGTACGCGGCGAGCGGCGCACCCACGTAGAGGCCGGGACGGCGCTCCACCTCCTCGCCATCCAGATACGTGCGGAACAACGTGGACCACACGTGCGCCACGTCCACGCCCACCACGAACAACAGCCACGCCCAGGCCGGCGTGTCCCCCACCGCGCCCAGCCACGGCGCGGCCAGCACGAACGCGATGGACGCGAGCGCACTGCCGGCGAACACGGTGAGGTCCACGGACGGGCCGAACAGCCAGGCCTGCGTGGGCGCGAGGAGACGGGGCATCGGGCCGGGAGGATAGCAACCTCCGCCCGTGGACGAAGACACGCCCGACGTGGGTCCGTTTCACCAACTGGCGGGGGCCCGCCTGGAGCGCGAACGCAAGGGACACCGCGCGTTCCGGTCCAGCGTGGACGCCCGGAGCCTCACACCAGGCCCTGGCGCACCAGGGACTCCGCGCTGGCGACCAGCGCCTCCGTCGCGGGGCGCGCCCGCCAGCCCAGCATCCGTTCAGCCTTCGCGGTGCTGAACGTCCGCCGCAGGCCCAGGTTGGGCATGAGCTGGCGGATCTCCGGATTGAACAGCGCCCCGAACCGCACCAGGAAGTCCGGCGCCGTCCGCGTGGACACCTTCGCGGCCGGCCCGCCCAGGTGCTCGCGCAGCACGCGGGCCATGTCGCTCATCCACAGGAAGTCCCCACTGCCCGCGAAGCGCTCTCCGGCGGCGCCGGGTGCGGTCATCGCCTTCAGGTGCAGGTCCGCCAGGTCCCGGACATCCACGATGCTGAAGCCCAGCCTGGGCAGCGGAGACAGCTCCCCTCGCAGCATCCGCGCCACCACCTCCAGCGAACCGGAGATGTCCCGGCCCAGCATGGGGCCCTGGATGAAGGCGGGCAGCACGGTGGAAAGCGTCATGGCGCCAGCGCCGCCCTGTCGCATGAACGCCCAGGCATCCTGCTCCGCCAGGGTCTTCGCCTGTGTGTAGTGGGTCGCGTCCCTGGAGGCGAGGTCCGTCCAGACGCGCTCATCGCTCGCGGGCGCATCCGCCGAGAAGTCCGCCGGCGGCAGCGCGGCCTGGAGCGACGACGTCATCACCACCCGCTCCACGCCCGCCTTCGCGCCCGCCTTCAACACGCGCAGCGTGCCCTCACGCGCCGGACGGATGAGGTCCTGCGTCTTGAACTCCCCCATGCCCATGGGGGATGCGACATGCAGGATGTATCGCGCGCCGTCCGCCGCCCGCTCCCAGCCCTCGTCCGCCAGCAGGTTCGCGGCGACGAAGGAGAGCCGGTCGCCTGGGTCCACCTGCGTGGCGACGTCAGCCCGGATTTCGGCCTCCCGCTCCAGGCTCCGCACCGTCGTCCGGACCCGGTAGCCCTGCTTCAGCAGGGAGACAACCGTCCAACCGCCCAGGTAACCCGAACCTCCTGTTACCAGCACCACGTCGTCCTTCAGCGCTGCGCCCATGGCTTACCCACCTCGTCCTACCCCTTGGAGAGTAGGTTTCAAAAAGAGAGTGGGTATATGTTGGTAACCGCTCCGCACTTCAAGAAGGCACCTGGATGAAACTCGGTAACGTCGACCTCCCCTCCGAAGTCTGCCGCTCGGTCGGCGACGTGCTCGGCCGCGTCGGTGACAAGTGGTCGGTGCTGGTCATCGTCCTGCTGGCGGACGGCAGCCTGCGCTTCAGCGAGCTGCGCCGGACCATCGGCACGGTGTCCCAGAAGATGCTGACGGCCACGCTGCGCGGGCTGGAGCGCGACGGCTACCTCACGCGCACCGTGACGCCCACCATCCCTCCCCGGGTGGACTACGCGCTCACCGAGATGGGCCGCGACGTGCTGACGCCGCTCAAGGCCCTGGCCCACTGGGCGCTCGCGCGCCGCGAACAGGTGGAGGCGGCGCGCAGGGCCTACGACGCGAAGGGGGCTTCGGCTTCCGGCGACGCACTGGCGGCGGACGAGCCCGCCTAGATTTCCCCGCGCATGCCGAACACCGGCACACCCTGGGGCAGCGTGCCCTCCGTGGACGCGCCCTCCTTCACCCAGTACTCGATGCCGCCCAGCAGCTCCTTCACGCGGAAGCCGAGCGCCGCGAAGCGCACCGCCGCCTTCGTCGCGCCGTTGCAGCCGGGCCCCCAGCAATACACGACCACGACGTCATCCTTCGACAGCGCCGCGGTGCTCGCTTCGCTGACCTGACGCCCGGGGATGTGCAACGCGCCGGGGATGTGTCGCCGCGCGTACGCCTCCGCCGACCGCACATCCACCACGACGAAGCCCTTGCGGCCCCGCTCCAGGTCCAGGCGCAGGTCCGCCGCGTCCGTCTCCACCGACAGCTTCGCCTGGAAGTGCAGGCGAGCAGCCTCCGGGGTCGCGGCGGGTGTCTCAAGCACAAATGAGAAGTGGGATTCGGATGTGCTGGCGGTGCGCATGGGCGGGCTCCTGACGTGTCATCCGGAGGGAAACGGAAGACGGGGTGACACATCGCCCCTCATGCGGGTTTCCACGCGGGTCCGCAATCCACCCACCCACTTTCTGCCTGATCAGAAAATGCGACCCGGGGCGGCCTGCGTGAACAGTTGCCGTGGAAACTTCCGCGCCCTGGCATGGCCCGAGTGCAACGTGTCTTAAGCGACAACCTTGTGCGTGAGACAAACTTGCAAGGAATTCCATGTTCGGCGTTAACATGGACAACGACACACACGCAGCGCCGATCGTGGAGGATGTCATGTCCGGAAAGACGATGATGGATGTCCTGGTGCACACCGCGGATGTGGAGTGGAAGCCGCTGGGGCCTGGAACCTCCTACCGTCTGCTGCGGGTGAGCTCGGAGACGGGTGTGTGGAGCGCCATCCTCAAGATGGAGAAGGGCGCCGTGTTCGCGCCGCACCGTCACCTGGCTCCGGCGGAGATCTTCATCCTCTCTGGCGCGACGCAGGACCGCCATGGCACCACCCGCCCGGGCGACTACGAGTTCGAGCCGCTGGGCGCGGAGCACCCCGCCACCACCGCGCTGGAGGAGTCCATCATCCACTTCACCGCGCACGGCCCCATCGCCTTCTACAACGACAAGGGCGGCATCGAGATGCTGCTCGACTCCGAGTTCTTCCTGAACGCCCAGGCGCAGGAGCCGCAGTACAGCATCAAGAAGGCGGCCTGACGCACCCGCCTGGCCGCCCGGCGCACCGCGTTTGACGCGCGGTGTCTCTGTTTCACCCCCGCCCGTGTCTGACTTTGGACACCGGCGGGAGCACGTGACGCTCAGTTCGCTTCGAGCAGGCGCAGGAAGACCCGGGCCGCGTCGGCGTCGCTGATGCGCCCCAGCCCCTCGCCCACCTGGAGCTCCGTGGACACGACGCCGGGCACGCGCGTCTGTCCGAAGCCCCCCGCCACCCAGACCTTGTCTTCGCGCGCGATTCGGTCGCGCTGGCGGTTGAACGCGCCGGGCGAGCCGCGCAGGAACACGTGGAACATGTTCGTCTGCACGGGCTGCGGCAACACGGTGACGCGGGGGTCGGCCGCCAGCAGCGCGGTGACGGCCTTCGCGCGCTTCACGTAGCCCGGGATGGCGGCCAGCGCCGGATCCAGGCGCATGGCGGCGGAGGCCACGTAGGGCGCCAGTTGGTACAGGTTGCCGCCGTGGCGGTGGCGCCACAGGCGGGACTCGCGGATGAAGTCGCGGCTGCCCGCCAGCATCGCGCCGCCGATGCCGCCCACCATCTTGTAGAAGGACACGTAGACGGAGTCGAAGCCCTTGCAGATGTCCGCGTAGGAGCGGCCATAGAAGGGCTGGGTCTCCCACAGCCGCGCGCCGTCCATGTGCAGCTTCACCTTGCGCTCGCGGCAGGTGCGCTTGAGCTCGGCGAGCTGCTCCCACGTCGGAAGTTGTCCGCCCAGCCACCGCACCGGCAGCTCCAGGCTGACGGTGCCAAGGGGCTCCCTGGCCTGGGCCACGTCCTCCGCCAGGAGGGGCCGCGTCCACGGGCCCAGGTACACGGCGCGCAGTTGGTGCAGCACCGCGTAGCTGTCGTCCTCGTGCAGCACGTGGTGGGAGGAGGGGTGCACGCCCACGGTCCGCACGCCGCTCGCGTCGGCATAGATGCGCAGCGCGATGAGCTGGCCCATGGTGCCGGTGGGCATGAAGCACGCGTCCTCGAAGCCGAGCATGTCCGCGACGCGCTTCTCGAATGCCTGCACGAAGTCGCCGTTGCCGTACACGTCGCTGGACAGCTTCTGGCGCTGCATCCATTCGCCGATGCGCACGTACTCCGCGCCGTCATCCGCCGTGGAGCCCGCGCTCAGCGACGCGGTGCAGCCCTTGCGCAGCTGGTCGAACTCCGCCTGGGTGGGCTGCGCGGGGACCGCCACCCCGCCGTCCGGAGCCCGGGCCGCCGCCGTGCTCGCGGCCGCGCGGACCGGGGCCACGCCACCGTCCGGCGCCGCGTCGCCCCGGGTCGGAAACAGCGTGGAGCCCGCGAGCAGGCTGCTGAGTGCGAGGAACTCCGACCGGCTGAAGCGCTTGTCCTGCATGGGCCCATCCCTCTCGAAGCGGCGGCTACAACCAACTGGTGGAGGTCCGTCCCAGTCCAGACAGCGCCCGCTCCGCGGCGCGCACCCCGAACCAGTTGGCCTCCTCGAACAGGGCCATACCACCCAGGTCCGTGTGCGCGAAGTGCAAGTGCCGCCCCAGGCTCTCCCCGGCGGCCCTGCGCGCCTCACCCCAGAGGAAGCCCGGCGCGGGACGAATCATCGCGTGGCCCCAGCGCTGCACCTCCAGCCGCTGCGTGAGCGCGCCCACGCCGGGGTGCGCCGGCAGCAGGTCCGCCATCACCAGCGCTTCCCAGTCCGCGTACGTGGCCAAGAGGGCCTTGTTGCGTTCGGCCTTCACGTCCTCGCCGGCCATGGGCAGGTACCACGTGAGGACCGTGGGCCCGCGCTCGTCCTGGCGCAGCGACTGGTGCGTGGCCACCACGTAGCCCAGGCTCTGGCTCTCATAGAGGACGTTGTCCCAGGCCAGCGGGAAGCCGCGCGACGCGGGCGGCCCCGACAGCGTCAGGTTCGCCACCACCCACGGGCTGTACACGAAGGCGTCCATCCACGCGGGCCGAGCCTCGCGCCACGGCGCCACCACGTGCGCGGCGACGAAGCGGGGACACGCCAGCACCACCTGCCGGGCCTGGAAGGCGCGGGGCGCTCCGGTGCGCGCATCCACCGCATGCACGCGGCAGCCGCCCTCCCCTGGCTCCACCGTGTGGACCAGCACGTTGGGCTCCACCTGGCGCGGGCCCAGCGAGGACAGCAACTGCCGCACCAGCCGGCCATTGCCCTCTGGCCAGGACAGGAACCCGTCGCTGCGCTCGCCCTGGCCGTTCTGCCGCGCGGCGAAGTACCAGATGCCCGCCCAGGCGGAGACGTGCTCGGAGGTGGTGCCGTAGTCGTCGCGGCACGCGTAGTCCACGAACCACTTGAGCCGGGGCGACTGGAAGCCCTCCGTCTCCAGCCAGCGCGCCATGCTCAGCGCGTCCAGCGCCGTCCACTCCGCGTCGTCGCTGGACAGCGCCACCGGCACCGCGAACGCCTTGCGGCCCTTCGCGTCGCGCGCGGCGGCGAAGGCGTTCATCCGCGCATCGAAGCGCTCCAGCTCCTCCAGGTCCTTCCCGCTCGCGCCCGCGCGCAGGTACAGCCCTTCGTACCAGTGGCCCCGGTAGAAGTGCCGCTCGTCGGGCTCCTGGATGAGCAGCTCCTCCGCGAACGACGGGCGGCCTTCCGCGTCCACGCCGGTGACGGCGTCCATCTCCCGCAAGAGGCGCATCACCGGGCCCCGGTCCTCCAGGGGCGATGGCAGGTAGTGCGCGCCCCACGGGAACGCGGACACGGCGTTCCTGCCCGAGCGCGACGTGCCGCCGGCCTCCGCCTCCAGCTCCACGACGCGCACGTCCGTCACGCCCGCGCTGGCCAGACGCCACGCCGCGGACAGCCCCGCCGCGCCCGCGCCGACAATCAGCACGTCCACCTTTTCGAAGGCCTCCGCGCGGGGCAGCGGACCGCCGCGCAGCTTGTGGCCGGCTTCCACAGCGCGGTCCACGATGGCGCCCGGCACCGTGGGGCGAGGGGCCTGCTGGCGCTGACAGGCGCTCGCCACGGAAGCGCCCAGGAACGCGGCCACCAGCTCCCGCCGCGTCAGTTCCACCGACGCCATTCCTCTTCGTAGTAGTGCACCAGCACCTGGTTGTTCAGCCGGTTCACCTCCGCCGGCAGGGGCGCCATGTCCGGAGGAAAGCGCGACATGCCCTCCAGCGTGTCTTCATCCAGGAACGTCAGCCCCTCCGGCAGCGGGCGGTGCCGGCCGGGCGGCTCCAGCGCCACCATCACGTAGCCCCACTCGCCAAAGGACGGCACCAGCGAGTGGTACGGCTGCGTCCAGAAGCCCGAGGCCTTCAGCGTCGTCTCCACGCACCAGAACGAGCGCCGCGCGAACAGCGGGCTGGTGCTCTGGATGACCGCCACCCCGCCCGGAGACAGGCGCTTCTTCAGGATTTTATAGAAGCCCGTCGTGTACAGCTTCCCCAGCGCGAAGTTGTTGGGGTCCGGGAAGTCCACCACCACCACGTCGTAGGTGCTCGTGCTTTCGGTGAGGAACTGCATCGCGTCCGTGTTGATGACGCGCATCTTCGGGTGCGTGAGCGAGTGCCCGTTGAGCACCGCCAGCTCCTTGTAGCCCGTGGCGAGCTGCGTGATGGCAGGGTCCAGGTCCACCAGCGTGACGGACTTCACGTCGGGATAGCGGAGCACCTCGCGCGCCGCGAGCCCGTCCCCACCGCCAAGAATCAGCACGTGGTCCAGCTTCCGTGCCCGCCCCATGGCCGGATGCACCAGGGGCTCGTGGTAGCGGTACTCGTCGATGCTGGCGAACTGGAGGTTGCCGTTGAGGAACAGCGAGAAGCCCCGCTTGCCGCGCGTGACGATGATGCGCTGGTACGGGGAGCTGGTCGCGTGCACCACCTCGTCCGCGTAGAGCTGGTCCTCGTAGAAGGTGGTGAGCCGGTCCCCCATCGCGAAGCACACGAGCAGCCCCATGCACAGCAGCACCGCCTTGATGCGCAGGCGCACGGGGTTGGCCAGCACCGGCGCGAGCAGCCACGTGCTCCACAGGCCCACCGCCGCGTTCAAGAGGCCAAAGAGCAGCGACGTGCGCACCAGCCCCAGCTTCGGGACGAGCAGCAGCGGGAAGGCCACGCTCGCGGCCAGCGCGCCCAGGTAGTCGAACGTCAGCACCTGGCTGACCAGGTCCTTGAACTTGAGCTGGTCCTGCAGGATGCGCAGGAGCAGGGGAATCTCCAGCCCCACCAGCGTGCCGATGAGGAGCACGCTGCCGTAGAGGACGACGGGGAAGACGCTGGTGAGCGTGAAGGTGAGGAACAGCATCGGCGCGCACAGGCCGCCGACGAGCGCCACGGCCAGCTCGATTTCGACGAAGCGCTGGGCCACCCCGCGCTCCACGAAGCGCGACAGGTAGCTGCCGATGCCCATGGCGAACAGGTAGCCGCCAATGACGGTGGAGAACTGCGTGATGCTGTCCCCCAGCAGGTAGCTGGCGAGCGTCCCGACGATGAGCTCGTAGATGAGCCCACACGTCGCGATGACGAGGACGGTGAGAAACAGCAGCGTCTTGTTCAAAGCGTCACGTCGCTCAACCGCCGATGGCCGCCGCGATGATGATGGCCAGGCCCAGGATGAAGGAGCCGATGACGATGCCCAGCGCCGTGTTCTGGTCGACCTCGATCTCCTTGTGCACGTCGTACGGGAGGATGAGGCGGATGACGTAGAAGCCGGCCACGAACACCACCAGACCGATGAGCGAATAGATGACGCTCGCCAGCACTCCCTGCAGGGTGACCACCACTCCAAGCAGCAGCATCACTTGCCTCCCATGAATCCACCGGTCCACAGCAGCACGCCGCCGGGGCCGCGCCGCACATCGCCTGTCACCCGTCCGCGCTCCTCGTTGCTGAAGGGAGCCCAGCCCGTATAGGTCGCCCACGCATACGCCAGCAGCACGAACCCACCCAGGTACTTCATCGTCCACCTCCACCGTGCTCCCCGTGAGGGAGCCCTACTGCAGGTTGCTTTCCTTCCAGCGCTCGGTCTCGAAGCCGTGGGCGCTGATGAACGACAGCACCGGCCCCACCAGCAGCAGCACCAGCGCGATGACGAACCAGCTCTCGTTCGGCGTGTCGTGCGTCAAGAGCACCCGGTAGCTGACGCCTTGCAGGCTCGACTTGAACTTCATCGCCGGGTCGAACGACGTGGTGGTGCGCAGCACGTACGTGCCCTTGGGCACCGTGGACAGGAACACGCTGCCGTGGTCGCCACCCTCGCTCCAGGAGCCGTCGCTGTCGCGCCCGTGGTAGTAGCTGATCTCCTCGTAGAAGCTCACCACCTCCTGCGTGCCCTGGTTCACCAGGTCGCCCTGCACGCCCACCCACGAATTGTCGAGCGTGGTGGCCATGGTCACCTCCGCGCGGATGTTGCCGTCGCGCGTGAGCTCGAACGGTTCGCTGAAGTGCATGGCGGAGGGCGTGCCCGACGCCGCATCCGGGGACACCTGCACCTGGAGGTCCAGCACCTGCGCGTTCATCGCCCGCGCGTGCAACACGGCCGACAGCGCGAACAGGCCCAGCAGCCAGACGCCCGTCCACTTCAGCGTCGTCGTCAGCGCCGCCCGGCGCTTGTTGGGCTGGCTGGGGGCGATGCCCCGGGGCGGAGGCAGCGTCTCCTTCAGCCTGAACGCGTCCCGCACCTGCTCCGGCGCCAGGTACTCGCCGTGGGTGTAGGTGACCTCGTTGTCGGTGGCGTCCTCGTTCACGGAGTACGGCGGCGCGACGTACTCGGTCGCCTGGGCCGTCTCGCCCCGGGTCACCTTCCAGTAGAATTCACCCACCACCGCGTCGGTGACGGCCTGGACGGACTGGAAGGCCTTGTAGCGCCGGCCTTCGTAGTGCGCGGAGACATGCGGGACGACCTCCGCGTCACCGGCCGCCAGCGGCTTCAAGAACACCCAGTGGCCGTTGGACTCCATCAGCCACGTGAAGCCGCGCGCCGGGTGGTAGAGCAGGTACTCCAGCCACGGGTAGCGCGTGCCCTCCACCGTGCACGAGCGCTCCTGGTAGCCGATGCAGATCCACTCCACCCCGTCGAACGTGCCCTTCGCGCCCAGCGGGATGTCCGCGGGGAGCTCCGGCTTCTGGAGCAGCTTGAGGAACTTCAGCTTGCCCTGGCTCGCGTCCATCAGCGCGCCGCAGTACGGGCACGCCACGCGCAGCGTCTGATCCGGCGCGCGCAGCTCCAGCGGGCCGTTGCACTGGGTGCAGCGCGCCTGCTGCAACTGCGCCTTGCGCACGCGCGGGCGCAGGTCGCCGGCCGGGATGCCCAGTTGCGACAGCTCCAGCTTCTGGCCCAGGAACACCTCCGGGTCGCGGTCGCGCGAGCCGAAGTCCAGCGACACGAACAGGCCCCGGGGACCCGTGGCGTCCACGTACCAGGAGTCCTCGGAGGGATCGACGTCGCTGGGCAGCTGGCCCTCCGCGGCGGTGACCTGCCCGTGGCCCCGCTCCTCCACCACCAGGGGGCGGTTGCGCAGGCGCAGGCGCTCGCCCGGGTGGAGGGAGTCCAGTTGCAGGCCCTCCTCCACGCCGCCGTCGAAGAGCAGGTGGAAGGCGCCCTCGGACTCGCTGAGCCAGCCGGTGCGGCCGTCGGACATCTCCACGTACCACTCGTCCCAGGGACCGGCGCCGTGGTCCTTCTGGAGGTGGCCCACCAGTTGGTAGGAGGCGCCGTTGATGCGCCCCTCCAGCCCCAGGCGCAGGGGAGAGTCGGTCTCCACGACGCGGGCCACCTGGCCGTGCGCCTCCAGCTCCGCGCCAGCGCGCGCCACCACCGCCTGGCAGTGGCCGCAGACCACGACCTGCGCCGAACCGGCGGTGAACTCCACGCTCGCCCCACACGACGGACACGCCCCCTGCGTCACGCCTCCACCCCTCTCGACAGTTCACGCACGCGGCACGACGTGGCCCCCAGGAAGCGGGCCACCAGCGCGTCGAAGTCCGGACGCGCGCGGGTGCGGCAGCAATAGACGTTGAGCGCGGCGAAGCCGTGCTCCGGAAAGGTGTGGACGGTCAGGTGGCTTTCGGCCAGCAGCGCGAGGCCGGTGATGCCCCCGGGCTCCGGGAAGACGTGCCACTGGGGCTGGCCCACGACCTTCAGGTCCAGGAGGACCACGAGCTGTTCGAAGAGCGCCGCCAACGCGGGCGCGTCCTTGAGCCGCTCCGGCGAACAGCCGCTCGCGTCAACCAGCCATTCCTGTCCGGTTGTCACAGGGCAAACCTCCGGGGATGGACGCACTCTTTAGCACGCCGTGGCCATGCCGAAAGCCGCTAGGATGCGCCCGCCATGCGCACCTCATTCCTGACCGTTGGTTTCCTCTGCCTCGCCCTGACCGCGTGCTCCAAGGACAAGGAGTCCGAAGGCGGCAAGGCATCCCCGACCCCCTCCAACTCCGCGGCGTCCCCCCGCACGGTGAGCCTGCAGACGGACACGGCCACCGCGAAGGGCTTCCAGAGGAAGGCGCTGGAGGGTCAGGACCTCTGGGCCAAGATGGAGACGAACCAGGGCACCATCGTCCTGAAGCTCTTCTCCAAGGACGCGCCCAAGACGGTGTCCAACTTCGTGGGGCTCGCGACCGGCGAGCAGCCGTGGATCAGCCCCAAGACGCGCGAGCGGGTGGAGGGCACGCCGCTGTACGACGGCGCCATCTTCCACCGCGTCATCCCGGGCTTCATGATTCAAGGCGGCGACCCCACGGGCACCGGCCGGGGCGACCCGGGCTACCGCTTCGGCGACGAGTTCAAGAGCATGCGCACCTTCGACAAGCCGGGCATCCTGGCCATGGCCAACGCGGGCCCGGGCACCAACGGCAGCCAGTTCTTCATCACCACCAGCACGCCGTCGAACCTGAACGGCAAGCACACCATCTTCGGTGAGGTGGTGACGGGCTACGAGGTGGTGGAGAAGATTGGCAACGTGCCGCGCAGCCGCCAGGACCGGCCCAACGAGGACGTGGTCATCCAGCACATCACCATCAGCGACGCGCAGCCGTGAGCGTCCGTCCGCGTGCGGTGCGCACGAAGCTGGGCGAGCTGGACTGCGTCGTGGTGGACGCGCTCCCCGAGGGCGCGAAGCCGGACCTGGTGGTCGTGCTCAGCCACGGCTTCGGCGCGTCGGGCACGGACCTGGTAGGGCTGGCGCCGGAGTTGATGAACGCCTCGCCCAGGCTGGCGGAGGCCGTGCGCTTCGTGTTTCCGGAGGCGCCCCTGTCGCTGGAGAACCTGGGCATGCCCCAGGGGCGCGCGTGGTTCGCGCTGCCGCAGTCGGTGCTGATGGGGCAGCAGCGGGACTGGGAGCAGTTCTCCCGGGAAGTGCCCCCGGGGATGCCCGCCGCCCGCCGTGCGTTGATGAGCACGGTGGCCGCGCTCCAGCAGCCCTTCGGCCGCATCGTGCTGGGAGGCTTCAGCCAGGGCGCGATGATGTCCACGGACGTGGCGCTGCGGCTGGAGGAGTGCCCGGCCGGCCTGTGCCTGCTGTCCGGTGCGCTGGTCGCGGAAGAGGAGTGGAAGCCCCGGGCCAAGGCCCGGCCAGCGCTGCCGGTGTTCCAGGGACATGGACGTCAGGATCCGGTGCTGCCCTTCCAGGAAGGCGAGCGCCTGCGCGACCTGCTGACCGGGGTGGGGATGCCGGTGGAGTTCCTACCTTTCGACGGTGGGCACACCATCCTCACCGAGGAGTTGGAGCAGTTGGCCGCGTTCCTCGTGAAGCGACTGGACGGACGCTGACCCGCGGGACGGAGGAAGCGTGTATCAGGCGAAGGAGCTGACGGTGTCCACGCGGGGCCGGGGCCTCGTGGACATCACCGACGACGTGCAGCGAGCGGTGAAGGGCACGGGCGTGCGCGAAGGCCTGTGCACGCTGTTCCTGCACCACACGAGCGCGTCGTTGATCATCAGCGAGAACGCGGACCCCGTCGTCCAGCGCGACCTGGAGGCGTTCTTCTCCCGGCTGGTGAAGGACGGGGATCCGCTGTTCCAGCACGACGCGGAGGGGCCGGATGACATGCCCGCGCACGTGCGGTCGGTGCTGACGCAGGTGACCCTGAGCATCCCGGTGAAGGACGGCGAGGCGGACCTGGGCACGTGGCAGGCGGTCTACGTCTGGGAGCACCGCACGTCGCCGCACCGCCGCCGCGTCACCGTGTCCGTGCTGGGCGGTTGAGCCGCGTGCTCACAGGTCGCTGACGGTGGCTACCACGGGAGCGCTGCCGCGGCGCTTCTTCGGCTGGACACGGGCCTGTCCGCGGATGCGCACCCAGGTGCCCGGGTCGTCGGGCATGGCGTGGGCCATGGACCAGCCGGTGGGCACTTCGGGCGTGGTCCAGCCGTAGAGGACGCGTGCGTCCTTCGGGGCCAGGTTGATGCAGCCGTGGCTCACCGGTTCACCGAAGCGGTCGTGCCAGTAGGCGGTGTGCAGCGCGAAGTCGCCTTCGAAGAACATGGTCCACGGCACGGTGGCGACGCGGTAGCTGGCGTTGCCCATGCTGCCGGTCATGTCGGCCTCGGCGAACTTCACCCAGACGCGGAACAGGCCCTCGGGGGTGTCGGTGCCGGGGCTGCCGGAGGAGATGAGCGTGGCGTAGACGGGGCGGTCGCCCTCGTAGGCGATGAGCACCTGGGACTCCAGGTCCACGTCCAGCCACTTCGCGCCGGGCTCCACGATGGACGGGGACGCCAGCGACCACGCGACGTGCAGGTCATCGCGGGCCACCCAGTGGTCCTCCGCGATGCGCACCCACTGGCCATCCGGGGACAGCTCGCGCACGGACACGAGCGTGCGGGGCGGGAGCACCGTCTCACGGTCGGCGTGGGAGTCCGGGGCCACGCGCACGACGACATCCGAGCGCGGAGCGGCGCGGGACTGGGCCCACGCGAAGGGCATGGGGAGTGAGGCGAGCGCCTCCGCGTCCAGGCCGCTGAAGTCGGAGGGGCGGTGTTCGCGCAGCACACGGGCTTCGAAGTACTGGCCGTCCGACGTGCGCCAGAAGGTGCGCCGGCCGACCTTGACCTGCCCCTGGAGCTTCACCGTCACGGAGCCCTTGAGCAGCACGCCCTGCTTGCGCCTGCGGGCGAGCGCGAGGCTCGGGTAGGCGCGCACGCGGCGGCCGACGACGCGAGCGTAGATGCCGGGCGTGAGCGCGCCCTCTTCCACGCGGGGCAGCGTGCGCACGCGGGGCTCGCGGAAGTTCTGCTCCAGGTAGCGCTCGCACACCCAGCCGCGGGGTTGCAGGTGTACCCACGTCTCGCAGTCGGGTCCGCGCATCGCGCCCTCCTGCCACGTCACGCGCATGTCCTGGGCCACCGTGCCCAGAGGCTGTGAATCCTGCCGGGGCTCCGAGCGCACCGCGATGGAACGGCGCACGCGCAGCGAGCCCGCATCCGGCGCGTAGGGAATGGCGTAGGGCTCCATGCCCGCGTCGAGCGCGGCGAGCGGTTCGTCGGGAACGGGGGCATCGTCGGAGTCCGGATCCACTGCGGGCGGTGTTCCATTCGGCTTGGAACCCATGTCCGCGACGGGGGTGCCCCCCTGCAAGGGCTCTACTGCGACAGGAGGCACAGGCTCCTGGGCGAAGTCATCAGCATCGAGCAGCGGTTCTCCATCGGGTCCCAGTTCCAGCACGGGGACCTCGGACTCGGTGATGACCTGCGTTTCCTCCTCGCCCGGCAGGGCCTCGGAGTTCGAGCCACGTAACGGGGCCTGCGAAAGCGAAGGCTCCAGCGACAGCGCACCACTCGCGCCTCCGTCCTCCGAGAGCTCCGAAGGTTCGATCAGCGCCGAGGCCGTGGCATGCGCCACGCCGCCATCCTCGGACGACTCCGGCGTGGTGGCCTGCCACGCGGAGCGCAGAGCCTCCGCGGATTGCGTCGGTAGAGGTTCGGCATCGGGCGAGGAGGCCACGGACGCCAACTCCGTCACGGCGCGCGCGCTGCCCGCATCCGCTGGAGTGAGGGGAGCGGGCGGCTCCACCGGAGCGCACGCGAAGAGCATCAGGGGAAGTCCGAGCGGGAACCAGCGGCGCATACAGGCCGCTACGGTACGGGTCCCCGCCGACATCCTCAACGTCGGCCCAGGTGCGATCTCCTGCGCGCGAAACCGCGTGGGTGGGCAGGACTTGCGCCCGCAGCGGTCATTGCCACGAACGGCGGAAAGCGCGTCCTTCCCTGCCCGAAGCGAACCGGATCAACTCCGCCCTTCAGCGGGAGGAATGCCCTCCGGCGCCTCGGGCGTCTCCAGCAACTTGTAGAGCGTCTTGCGGTCCACCGCCAACAGCCGAGCCGCCTCGCTCTTGTTGCCGCCCACGTGCTGGAGCACGTGCGCCGCGTACCGCCGCGACAGCTCCGCGAGGCTCGGCAAATCACCCGCGAGCCCGGTGAGCCGCTTGGGCGCGTCACCGATGGGCTCCGGGAAGTCCGGCGGCCCCAGCACGCCCGTGACGTTCAGCGCGAGCGCCCGCGCCATCACGTTCTCCAACTGCCGCACGTTGCCCGGCCAGTCGTACACCGTGAGCCGCGCCATCGCGTCCGCCGTCACCACCGGCCTCACACCTCCCCGCGCATGCAGCGCCGCGAAGTGCTCCACCAGCGCCGGGATGTCCTCGCGCCGCTCGCGCAAGGGCGGCAGGTGCAGGTGCACCACGTCCAGCCGGTACAGGAGGTCCTCGCGGAACAACCCATCCGTCACCCGGACCTTCAAGTCCTTGTTCGTCGCCGCCAGCACCCGCACGTCCACCTTCACCGGGACGCTCTCGCCCACGCGGCGGATCTCCCCCTCCTGGACCACGCGCAGGAGCTGCGACTGGACCTTCATGCCCACGTCGCCAATCTCATCCAGGAAGAGCGTGCCGCCGTTGGCCTCCTCGAACAGACCGCGCCGAGCACCCGACGCGCCCGTGAAGCTGCCCTTCGCGTGGCCGAACAGCTCGCTCTCCATCAGCGATTCGGTGATGGCGCCACAATCGATGGGGATGAACGGCCCGCTGGAGCGCGCCGAGCGCTTGTGCAGCGCCCGCGCCACCATCTCCTTGCCCGTGCCCGTCTCACCCGTAATCAGCACCGGCACGTTGCTGGTCGCGGCTCGCGCCACCTGCTTGTAGACCTCCAGCAGCGCCTGGCTGCGGCCCACGAGCGACGTGCGCTCCACCTGCTTGCGCAGCGTGCGGTTCTCCTCCACCAGCCGCTTCTGCTCCAGCGCCCGCTTCGCCACCCGCATGATGGCGTCCACGTCGAACGGCTTGGACAGGTAGTCGAAGGCGCCCTGCTGGATGCTGTCCAGCGCGCCCTCGATGTTGCCGAACGCCGTCACCACGATGACCGGCGTGTCCGGCAGGTTGGAGCGCACCGTCTGGAGCACCTTGAGCCCGTCGCCGGGGTCCGGCATCGCCATGTCCGTGAGGACCAGGTCGAAGGCCTGCTCACCCATCCGCTCCGCCGCGCCCTTCGGGTCCGCCGCCTGCACCACCGGGCCCAGCACACCCAGCAGGCGCTGCAACAGGTCCCGCGCATGCGGGTCATCATCCACGACGAGGATTCGGGCTGAGCTCATGAGGCCTTGCGGATGGAGGTGGAGTCCCGTTGAGCGCCGGACTCCACCACAAGCGGCGCCGCCGTGCGCGCGGCACGTGCGAAGCGCACGTGGATCCGCGTCCCCTTGCCTTCTTCTGAATGCACCGTGAGCGTGCCGCCGTGGGCCTCCACCACGCGCCGGGTGGTGGCCAGCCCCAGCCCATGGCCCGGAATGCCGCGCACCTCCGCGGCCCGGAAGAACGGCTGGAACAGCGACGCCTGCGTCGCCGCGCTCATCCCCAGCCCGTTGTCCGTCACCTCCACCACCGCGTCCGTGCCTTCCGTCGCCACGCGCACCTTCACGCGCGGGTCCGGCCGCCCCGCCGTGTACTTCACCGCGTTGGACAACAGGTTGCGCGCCACCACCTGGAGCAGCTGCGCGGGACAGTCCACCAGCACGCCCGGCTCCAGCTCGCGCTCCAACGCCACGCCCAGCGCCGACGCCGTCTGGCTCACCTCCAGCAAGAGCGTGCTCACCGCCGTGTCCAGTTCGCCCTTCGTGCCATCGCCCCGGTTGCCCGCGCGGCAGAAGCGCAGCAGCGCTTCAATCAGCTCCCCCATGCGCACCGCGCTGGATTCGCACTGCGAAATCATCTCCAGCGCGCCCGGGTCCTTCACCGAGCCCGAGCGCCGGATGAGCGTCAGGTAGCCCTTGAGCGGGGACAGCGGGCCCATCAGGTCGTGCGCCACGCGGCTGGTGAAGGCATCCAGCTCCTGGTTGTGCCGCCCCAGCTCTTCAATCTGCCCCTGGATGGTGGCGTCCTGGCGCTTGAGCAGCCGGATGATGTGCCAGCCCACCAGCGCCGACAGGAGGATGGCCAGCAGCGTGGTGCCCGCCCCCAGGGCGGTGTTGCGCACCCGGAGCGTGCCCAGCCGGCCCACGAGCACGCGGGCATCATCCGCGTTCTCCGTGGCGAGCTTCCCCGCGAGCGAGTCCACCTCCGCCGCCAGCGGACGGATGCTCTCCACCAGGTGGCGCCGGGCGCGCTCCGCTTCGCGCTGCCGCGAGAACACCGCCGCCGCGCGCACCTGATCCGCGAGGCCCTGGCAAGCGCCGTTGAAGCGCAGCCACACCTCCTTCTCCCCGGGGGGCAGGTGGCGCATGTACGCTTCGGAGGCCCGGCGGATGCTGCCCAGGATGTCCTCCATCACCGCGTCGGCTTCCCTGCGCTCGGCGTCGCCCGTGGAGCGCACGTGCGCCTCGATGGCGGACTCCAGCGACATCACGTCCACGCGGATGCGCCCGATGAGGCTCGCGCGCTCCAGCGCCTCCAGCACCAGCGCGTCCACCTGATGGCCGGTGCGCACCTCCGTCAAGAGCGTGAAGCCCGTGACGGCCGACAGCATCATCACCACGAAGAAGAAACCCGCGCGGTAGCCACGGATGGGGGTCCGCGAGTTCATCGCCACGCCCACGCTCCTTGAAGGACTGGAAGAAGAACACGCCCCGGACAACGACGGAGCTGCTTCGCAAACGTCACGGCACCGGCCGGGTGGCCTCGGTGGCCGTCTCGCCCGGCAGGGGCGGCTGGGTGCGGCGCCGCGCGCGCTCCAGCGCGGATTCGTACCACACGTCCGACAACTCCTCGTGCAGCGCCGCCAGCTCGCGCTGCCGCGCCAGCAATTGCGCGTTGTGCTCTTCCAACGCGTGGCGCTCCGTCTCCAGCCGCGCCAGCTCATCCACCGCCGTCGAACGGCCCTGTTCGGCTTCCGCGCGCGCCTGCTCCGCCTCCGCGCGCTCCTGCGCCAGCTCTTCCAGCGCGGACTCCAGCGCCGCCAGCTTCGTCGCCAGCACTTCGGTGCGATCGCGCTCGGACTGGTACTCGCGCTGCCAGCGTTCCGTTTCCAACACCTGGGCTTGCAGGCGCTCGGGCGGGATGGTCGCGGCGCATCCCAGGCCCAGCCACGCCATGCTCCATGCGACCAGCAGGTGCCGCATACGCCATCTCTCCCGACCCCTGGCCGCGCGACATGCGTGACGAGGACCGCCGGGCAACATGCTCATACAAGGTCCCGGCGCCTGACGCTCGGGAAGGCAGAGTGCGTCACAGCTTGCAGAAGAGCGTTGGTGCCGTCAAAGCACCGCAAGCCTGCCTGGGGAGCTTGCACCCATCGTTGCGATCCCAACTGAGGAGATTCTCCCCATGGCGGATCCACTCCCACCCGGGGAAACCCGCGTAGTTGCTCAAAACCGGAACTGGCACGGCGGATGCTCTTGGGTCAGCGCACAACAACCGATGCAATCCCGCGTCGGCGTGTCGTTCCCCGGAGCCATCCATGAAGACCGTCATCGTCGCCGCCCTGTTCGCCGCCTCCACCGCGTTCGCCAACTCCCCCGCGCCCGCCGCCGCCCCCGCCGCGCAGCCGGCTCCCGCCGCCGTCGAGGCGAAGACCGAAGCTGCCGCTCCTGCTCCCGCCACCGGTGAAGTGAAGACCGAGGCCAAGACGGAGACCAAGACGGAGGCCAAGCCGGCCGGCAAGAAGGCCACCAAGAAGACCACCACCAAGACCACCGAGAAGACCGAGAAGGCCGCGGAGTAATCCCGCCGCCGCACCGTCTGCCCGCCTCCAAGGGACGGACATGACGCTGTGCCCGACAGGGGCGCCTTCTTCACGAAGGTGCCCCTGTTGTCGTTCGCGCGGTGCCGTGCGCGGGAAGCCTCCACCGTCTTCCAACGCGCGGCTTCCGAGTGAATAAAAACGCCTCATTCTCCCTCTACAGCCGCGATGACGATGACCACCGCAATCACGCGATGGCAGGGCGTCATCAGACCTTCGAGACCCACCATGAAGACCTTCATCGCCGCCGCCGTCATGTTCGCCGCCACCGCCGCCTTCGCCGCCGCTCCCGCCAAGGCGCCCGCCGCCAAGACGGAGACGGCCCCCAGCGGCGTGCAGGCCGATCCTTCGACGGAGACCAAGACGGAGACCAAGACCGAGGTGAAGAGCGAGACCAAGCCCTCCGGCCGCACGCAGGCCGTCAAGAAGGGCACCGAGACGAAGACCCTCGACAGTGCCTCCGAGACGAAGACCGAAACGAAGACCGAGTCCGTGAAGGCGCCCGGCACCAAGTAGTCCCGGCGCAGCCAGCACCGCCGTGCCCGACGGGGGCCCCCTCTTCACGAGGGTGCCCCTGTCGTCGTTTCCGGCACCGGACATCCCAAAACATTCTCCTTCTTAGAATTTCAGCAAAACCACCATTTGACAGCGACAGAAGAATCCTGCTTAATGGGCTTTAGGTGGATGCCGCTGCATCCACGCCAAGAAGGGGCGTCCCCCTCCCCCCCTTCAAGCGAGACGGTCATGGTGGAAGCGTTCACGAAGGTGTCCGAAGCCTCCCGGTTGCTGCTGGACAAGGGCCTGTGCCCGGCCACGGGCGCGGAAGCGCTGGGCATGGTGGCCCGCACGCTGAAGGTGGATCGCGCCTGCATCTTCGAGAACCGCACCACGAACCTGGCGGGCCGGTTCCTCACGGACCTGCGCCACGCGTGGGCGGAGCCGGGTGTGGTGTCCCCGCATGCGCACCCGGTGCTGCGCTCCTTCGCGATGCGCGACTACGCGCTTTCCTGGATGGACATGCTGGAGGCGGGGATGGTGGTCTCCTCCTCGTCCCGCGAGGCGCCGCCCCTGATGCGCGAGGTCCTGGAGCGCCAGGGCGTCCAGTCGGTGCTCCTGTGCCCCATCACCCCGGCCAAGCAGTGGTGGGGGTTCGTGGCCTTCGAGGACTGCCACCAGGCGCGCGTCTGGCGCCCGGAAGAGGTGTCGCTGCTCAAGTCGCTGGCGCGGGCCATTGGCGCGTCGGTGCGGCACGCGAACATGCGCTCCTCGCTGTCCCAGGTGCGCACCAACCTCACCAGCGTGCTGCGCACCGCCTCCGGGGATACCTGAGCGCACCCGGGTCACGGCCGCCCGCCCACCGTGCGGACGGGGAGGTGATAAGCGGCAGGCGAGCAGCGGCAACGCGGCGTCCCGTTTCTGCTACCCTCGCCGCCCTGCGCCCCGCCCATGTCCTCGATTGAGCCCACCGCCATCAGCCGTGCCCGGACCCCTGACCTCATCAGCGGCTACCGCTTGGAGAAGCTCGTCGGTGCCGGAGGCATGGGAGAGGTCCACAAGGCCACCCAGCTCTCGCTAGGCCGCACGGTCGCGGTCAAGCTGCTCAATACGGAGCTGGCCAAGGACCCGTCGTTCATCGCGCGCTTCCAGAAGGAAGCCGCCGCGCTGGCGACCCTGAGCCACCCCCACGTCGTCGCCATCGTCGACAAGGGGAAGACGGACAGCACCTACTACCTGGTGATGGAGTTCGTGGACGGTCCGTCCCTGCGCGAGCTCATGCGCAGCCCGCAGATGGACACGCCGGTGCTGCTGCGCCGGATGCTCGAAATCTGCCGCGCCATCGAGTACGCGCACGGCCGGGGCGTCATCCACCGCGACCTGAAGCCGGAGAACATCCTGCTGGATCAGCAGGCTGGCGGCATCGCGAAGGTGTCCGACTTCGGGCTGGCGTCCTTCCTGGACGACTCGACGGTGGCGGCGCGCTACGCGCTCACGTCCACGCACGTGTCCATGGGGACCATCTCGTACATGGCGCCCGAGCAGCGCGTGGACGCGAAGAGCGCGGACGCGCGCGCGGACATCTTCTCCCTGGGCGTCATCCTCTACGAGACCTTCACCGGCGAGGTGCCGCTGGGCACCTTCGATCCACCGTCGCGCAAGCGCTCGGGGCTGGACGCGCGCGTGGACGCCATCGTGATGCGGTGCCTCAAGCCGGATCCGGACGACCGCTACCAGACGGTGGGCGCGCTCATCGCGGAGCTGGAACCGCTGGTGCCCGGTGGAATGCTGTCCATGCCCCCCATGCGGCTGACGCGCATGGCGCGGGCGAAGCGGACGGTGAAGAGCGCGGTGCGCGTGGTGGCACAGACGGCGGCGACGCTGCTGGTGCTGACGGCGGCGGGCGTACTGGGCGTGGCGTACTACCGCAGCGGACAGGTCCGGGCACAGCCGGTGATGCCGGGCGCCGCCATCATGGCGGAACACGCGCACGCGGACCCGCAGCGCAGCGCCCCCGGCCGGCGCGAGGACGTGCCCCCGGGCAAGCAGCGCGTGACGGTGGGCGAGGGACCGGATCAACTGGCGGTTCCGGTGGCCGGCAGGCCCGTGCTCTTCGAGAACAAGGCCGTCGTCTTCCCCCCCCTGAACCTCCCCCTCTTCTTCGCGAGCGAGGGTGAGAACCTGGCGCGCGTGGGACGGGTGCGCGCGGACGTGGTGGGGCTGGTGGGTGGCGTCGCGCGGCTGACCGCGCGCGTGCGCGCCGAATCGCCTCCTCCCACGATGAAGCGCCGCGTGAAGGAACTGTTGGAGGGCCCGCCTCCGGATGCGGTGGCCGCGCTGATGCTGATAGGCCGGGACGGCCGCTATGTGGCGCTGGTGCACCATGGAGCGGGCGCGCCCCTGGCCCTGGAGTGGGCGCTGGGCGAGCGCAGTGGCACCATGCTGGGCCTGCCCTCTCCCCAGGGTGAAGCTCGCCTGGAGCTGTTCGTCACCGAGGAGGGTGTGCTGCAGGCCTTCGTCGGGCAGGGCAAGGATCAGCGCCCCTTCGCGGAGCCGCTGAACCTGGGCCCGGACTGGCAGAGCCACTTCGGCGAGCCGCCCATGCCGGCCGTCGGCTGCATCGAGGGCACCTGCAGCATCGAGGGGCTCACCTACGCCGTGGACCGGCCCTCGCCCGTGGTGGAGACCCCGTCCGCGCCCGTGGTGATGGCCCCGCCCCAGCGCACGGTGGCCACGGCGGCGGTGCCCGCCAAGGCGGTGGTGCCCAAGCGCGTGGCGCCCCCGCCGCCCCCGCCCAAGCGGCAGCCGGTCAAGGCGGCCCCCGCCAAGTCCCCGAAGCGCCGCTAGGGAAACAGCCGGCGCGGACTTCGCACAAGCACCTCAAGGGGAATATGGCCACGCCGGGGGGATTGCATTATCCCTCGACTCCCCTATGCGCACCTTCCGCCGCGGCCTGACCGCGCTCGCCCTCGTCGCTGGCCTCACCGGCTGTCCCCGGCCGTCCTCCGTCGTCGCGCCCCACGTGCTCGAGTCCGCCGCCGAGCGCGCGGGCCAGGGTGACGCGGAGGCACGCACGCTCGCGTTCGCGGGCTTCCACGCGTACCTCGTCGCCGGTGACGTGGCGCTCGCGCAGCAGCGCTTCGACGCCGCCGTGCAGAAGGACCCCGGCGACCCGTACGCCCTGCAGGGCCAGGCGCTGCTCGCCCGGCGCAAGGGCCAGTCCGACCGCGCGCTCGCGGCGTCGCTGGAGCTGGTGAAGCGCGCCCCCCGCCATCCGCTGGCCGCCATCGCCGCCCGCTACATGCTGGACCGCGTGGGCACGTCGCGCGCGGAGGACGACACCATCCTCAAGGGCGTGGACGCCGGGCTCACCGCGGGCGCCCAGGGCGAGACGGCCTACCTGCTGCGCGCCGCGCGCCTGTCCGTGGCGAGCATCCGCGTGGACACGGCGACCCAGTCCCAGGCGCTCAAGGACCTGGGCGGCGCGAGCGAGGCCACGCTGGTGGGCCCCTTCTCCCCCTTCCACGTGCTGTCCATCAACGAGCCCCTTGCCCCGGAGAAGGACGGCTCCTTCGCGGGGCCCTTCACGGGTGCGTACGGCGCGCTGTCCGCGCGCACGCTGCGCTCGCCGGACGGCCGGCTGGACCTGGGCGGAGAGCCCGGCCACGGGGACATGTACGCGCTGGGCATCGACGCCGAAGTGGCCGAAGCCGGCGTGTACGTGCTGCGCACGGTGAGCCAGACGTCGCACCGCGTGCTGATGGATGGCGCCCCGGTGCTGGAGCGCAACGACTGGGCCCGCACCACCTCCACGGTGTCGGTGAAGGCGATGGAGCTGCCCGCGGGCAAGCACCGCTTCGTCGTGCGGCTGGCGAAGGACAACACCCAGGGCGGCCTCACGTTCGCGCTGCTCAAGGCGGACGGGAGCGCGGCCCAGGTGCGCCTCACCGCCGCCACCGGACAGGCGCCGCGCTGGAACGCGACCCTGGACGAAGCCGAGGCCCCTTCCCTGTTCCCCAGCGCGGAGGACCTGGCACAGGCCCTCCAGTCCGAGGCCGGCGAGACGCTGGGCGCGTTCCTCGCGGTGCGCGACGGCCTGTCGCGCGACCCGGACGGCACGCGGCGGCTGATGGCGAAGCTGGAGGCGGCGACGCCCGCGGTGCTGACCCTGCGCGCGGAGCAGGCCGCGCAGGACCGCGGCATCCCGTCCAAGGTGGCGCGCGGCCGGGCCACGCGCGACCTGGAAGCGGCGCTGGCGAAGGACCCGACCAACGTGGCCGCGCTGCTGTTGCGCGCGGACCTCTTCCTGGATGACGGCCAGGCGGCCACCGCGCTGGACACGCTGAAGACGGCGCGCGACGCGGTGAAGCCCGCGGGCTTCCCGGTGCACCTGCTGCTCGCCCGCGCGGCGCTGGCGCTGGACGTGGACGCCCAGGCGGAGACCGCCCTGGCCGCGGCGATGGAAGCCCAGCCCGGGCTGTGCGAGGCGCTGGGCCTCCAGTATTCGCTGGCGCGGCGCCGGGACGCGGTGGCGCGCACCGACGAGCTGATGAAGGCCCAGGAGGGCTGCCCCGGCGCGGACGCGCGGCTCGTGGAGCACCAGCGCACGCGGGGCGACATGGAGGCGACGGCGAAGGGCTACGCGCGGCTGCTCGCGCAGGACCCCGACAACCTCACCAACGCCGCCGCGCTGGCCAGCGCCTACGTCAGCCTGCGCCGCTACGACGACGCGGCGAAGGTGCTCCAGGCGGTCTCCATCGCGTGGCCGCGCAACACGGAGGTCCTCAAGCGGCTGGCGGACGTGCGCGAGTACGCCGGCCAGGGCGCGGAGGCGCTGAAGCTGCGCGAACAGGCGCTGAAGCTGGACGGCAGTGACCTGCCGCTGCGCCGCGCGGTGGAGCGCGCGAAGACGGGCAAGGAGCTGCTCGCCGCCTACGCCATCGACGGGAAGGAAGCGCTGAAGGCGTACGAGGCGGCCCCCATCACCGGCGGCAGCGCGGCGGCGTACGTGCTGGACGCGGCGGCGGTGCAGGCCTTCGCGGATGGCTCCATCGTCAACCGCATCCACACCATCCAGAAGGCGCTGGAGCAGTCGGGCGTGCAGGACATCGCGGAGGTGAACATCCCTCGGGGCGCGCAGGTGCTGGCGCTGCGCACGCTCAAGGCGGACGGCCGCGTGCTGGAGCCGGAGAACTTCGAGGGCAAGGACGCGGTCAGCCTCCCCGGCGTGCAGGTGGGAGACTCCGTGGAGGTCGAATACCTGCTGGCCGAAGGCGAGCGGGGCCCCGCGCAGCCGGGCTTCACCGCGTCCGCCTTCTACTTTCAAATCGCCAACCAGCCGAACGCGTGGAGCACGTACACCGTCGTCGCGCCCAAGGGCAGCGGCATGAAGGTGGACGCGCACGGGATGAAGGCCCCTCCCCCGGAGGTGAAGGGCGACGTGGAGGTGTTCCACTACGACGCGCGCCGCGTGCCGCCGTTCATCCCGGAGCCGGACGCGCCGCCCACGGGCAACGAATACCTGCCCTTCGTGATGGTGGGCGCGGGCGAGACGGGCAACGACGGACTGGCGCGCGTGTACGGCGACGCCTTCCAGGACCGGTGGATCCGCACCGCGGAGGTGGAGGCGTTCGCGCGCGAAGCCGTGGGCGACAAGAAGGGCCTGGAGGCGGTGAAGGCGCTGCACGCGGCGGTGATGAAGCGCTTCTCCGGACGAGACGCGAGCCTCGCGCAGTCCGCGGCCTCCACCGTGGCGCAGGACCGGGGCAGCCGGCTGTCGGTGATGAAGGCGAGCCTGGAGACGCTGGGCATCCCGTCGCGCGTGGCGGCGGTGCGCACCTTCAACACGGACCCCGCGCCCTACCTGTTCCCGGCGGACGCGCTGCTGCCCTACGCGACGCTGCGCGTGGAGGTGCCCGGTGAGGCCCCCGTGTGGGTGGACACGTCGGTGCGCTTCGGCCCCTTCGGCGAGTTGCCCGAGGCCGCCATGGGCGAGCGCGAGGCCTACCTCCTGCCGGAGCCCGGCAAGGCGCTGGAGAAGGTGAAGACGCCGCCGCTCAAGCCGCGCGCGGGAAAAACGGTGAAGCTCACGCTGGAGATTGGCACCGACGGCAAGCTCAGCGGCCAGGGCGAGGAGACCTACTCCGGCTTCGACGCCGCGCAGATCGCCGACGCCTTCGAACAGCTCTCCGCGGAGAGCCGCAACCAGGCGCTCCAGGGCGCGGTGGCGCGCTACTTCGGCGGCGCGGAGCTGTCGTCCGTGAAGCTGGAGCGCACGGAAGAGGTCGGCGCGCCCTTCGTGCTGCGCTACGCGTTCACCGTGCCCCGCTTCGGGCGCATGGAGGGCGACGGCCGCATGGCCATGGGCCCCCTCACCTTCCCCGCACTGCTGGGTCGGCGCTACGTGCAGCTCAGCTCCCGCACCACGCCGCTCTTCATCGACGACACGGAGGCCAGCCGCACCAACGTCACCCTCACCGTGCCCCAGGGCTGGAAGCTCAGCGACCCGCAGGCGGACCTGAAGGTGGACAGCGAGTTCGGCCGCTACACCCGCGCGGAGAAGCAGGACGGCCGCACGTTCTCCATCGCGGAGTCCCTGCTGCTGCCCCGCGCCCGCATCACCCCTGCCCAGTACGAGAAGTTCTCCGCCTTCGCCGGGGACGTGGACCTGCTCCAGGTGCGCGAGCTGTTCCTCGTGAAGAAGTAGCGGCCAGACATTCCAGGAATGCAGCTATTCCTGATTGATAGCGTCTTATGTTAACGGGCTCCTGTCCGGGGTGGTTGCTCCGGCCAGGAGCCTGTTCACATGAGACCGCAGGATTGGATGTCGCTGGGTGCGTGCGCGCTGTTGGGTTTGCTTGGCGCGGGGTGTGGTGCTCCGTCGTCCGTGGACGGCGCGGCGGGACCGGCCCCCGAATTGGAATCGCAGCGCGCGGGCGCGGCGGTGAAGGTCAGCAAGGCCGTGGGCAAGAAGGTGTACGTGCACCTGATGCCCTGGTTCGAGACGCGGGCCACGTCGGGCAATGGCGGGTGGGGCATCCACTGGACCATGGCCAACCAGAACCCGGACGTGGTGGACGGCTCCGGGCGGCGGCAGATTGCTTCGCACTACTACCCGCTCATCGGGCCGTACGGCTCCGGGGATCGGGACGTCGTCGAGTACCAGTTGCTGCTGATGAAGTACGCGGGCGTGGACGGGGTGCTCATCGACTGGCCGGGCACCATCAACGCGTTCGACTATCCGAAGAACCGGGCCAACAGCGAAGCGGTCATCGCGCAGACGGCGGCGGTGGGGTTGGACTTCGCGGTGGTGTACGAGGACCACAACGTCAAGTTCGCGTACGACGGCGGCTTCATCACCGACAAGCCAGGCGCCGCGCGCAACGACATGGCGTACCTGCGCGACCGGTACTTCAACCAGCCCAACTACATCCGGCAGGACAACGCGCCGCTGCTGCTCGTCTTCGGGCCGCAAACGTTCCAGTCCCCCGGTGAGTGGACGAACGTCTTCTCCCCGCTGAGCCAGAAGCCCACCTTCCTGACGCTCTGGTACGAGTCGGGGGAGGCGGGCGGGAACGCGAAGGGCGAGTTCGCGTGGATCTACCCGGACTTCACGGAGGGCCTCACCCACTTCTACAACAACCAGCCGTCGCCCCTGAAGTTCGGCTCCGTGTACCCGGGCTTCCGTTCGTTCTACGCGGCGGGCGGCTGGGGCGGGCCCACCTGGGAGATTGCCCACAACGGCCTCAACAGCTTCAACCAGACGCTGGACCTGGCGAAGAACGCGGCCAGCATCAACCACTTCCAGATCAACACCTGGAACGACTACGGCGAGGGGACGATGATCGAACCCACGCGCGAGTTCGGCTACGGCTTCCTCACGTCGCTCCAGCAGAAGCTGGGCGTGCCGTATTCGCAGAGCGAGCTGGAGCTCATCAACACGCTCTATCAGCAGCGCAAGCAGTACGCGGGGGACGGCAACAAGCAGGCGCAGCTCAACCAGGCGGCCGCCGCGCTCTCCGCGCTGGACGTCACCCAGGCGCGCAACATCCTCAACGGCGGTGGTGGCGGCGGCACGGGCGTGTCCATCACCAACGGCGGCTTCGAGTCCGGCATGACGGGCTGGTCCACGTGGACGCCCAACAACACGGCGGGCGCGGCCTTCGCGGAGACGTACAACGGCGGGCACAACAGCGCGAACCACCTGACGCACTGGAGCGGCGCGCCCTTCGAGACGTGGACGTACCAGGCGGTGTCCGGGCTGGCGTCGGGCAACTACAAGGTCCGCGCGTGGGTGCGCAAGGGTGGCGGCTTCGACATGGCGCGCTTCCAGGTGAAGGCGTGCACCTCCTGCACGTTCGCGTTCACCACGCTGGGCACGTACGGCGACTGGACCCAGGTGGAGACGCCCGCCGTGTCCGTGACGGGTGGCTTCCTGGAGTTCGGCTTCCACACGCGGGCGCTCACCGGAAACACCGCCAACTTCATCCACATGGATGACGTGTCGATCATCAAGCTGTAGCGCGCGGTGAGGGATGCCCGAGCTTCGCGGTGGACGCGGGCCTGGGCATTCACGTCACGGCCCCTGGAAGATGGCTACGTTCGGCTTGCCGTCCTCGCCGATGTAGCCGCGATACATGCCGGAGGAGTTGAAGGGCATGGCCACGTTGCCCTGGCGGTCCATGGCGATGACACCGCCCTCGCCGCCGGCCTTCACCAGCACGTCGAGGATGACGACGTTGGCGGCCTCCGGCAACGGCAGGTCCTGGTACTCGACGCGGGCGCAGATGTCGCGCGCCACCGTGTAGCGGATGAAGAACTCGCCATGCCCGGTGGCGGACACCGCGCAGCGCTCATCCGCGTAGGTGCCCGCGCCGATGATGGGCGAATCCCCGACGCGGCCGAAGCGCTTGTTCGTCATTCCGCCCGTGGACGTGCCCGCCGCGAGATTGCCTTCCTGATCCAACGCCACCGCGCCCACCGTGCCGAACTTGTGGTCCCCCGTCACCGGATCCACGCCCGGCTCCAGTGATGAGGCAGGAGACGTCCCTGGCGTCACGGGCGGCTGCGCTGGTGGTACGGGCGCTGCTCCTGGTGTCACAGGCGGCGGTTGCGTCGCGGGAGGTTGCCCTGGCGTCACGGGTGGAGCCGCCTTCGCCTTCTCCTGCTCCAACGCGCGCTGGAGGCCCTGCCAGCGCTCCTCCGTGTAGAAGTACTTCGCGTCCACCAACGGCATGCCCTGCGACTGGGCGAACGCCTCCGCGCCGTCGCCCACCATCATCACGTGCGGCGACTTCTCCATCACCAGCCGCGCCAGGTCGATGGGGTTCTGGATATGACGCACGCCCGCCACCGCCCCCGCCGCGCGCGTCTTCCCATCCATCAACGCCGCATCCAGCTCGTTCACCCCGTCGTGGTTGAACACCGCGCCCTTGCCCGCGTTGAAGTACGGCGAGTCCTCCAGCACGTGGATGGCGGCCGTCACCGCGTCCAGGCTGCGGCCTCCCTTCGCCAGCACCGCATGGCCCGCCTGGAGCGCCTGGGTGAGCACGGCTCGCATCGCGGCCTCGCGCTCCGGAGACAGGTTCTCGCGGGAGATGACACCCGCGCCTCCGTGGATGACCAGCCCCCACTTCGGCTTCACCCGGGGCGGCGCGTCCGTGCGCAGGGCCGCCTCGTCGCGCGCCTGGGTCGACGTGGCGCATCCCAACGGGGCCAGCAGCAGCGCGGCGGTGCCAGCAAGCAGGCTCCGGTGCGGCCGGAGAGAGAACGAAGCGAACATGCCTTTGTGCCTCCTGAAGAGGTCCCGACCTAAAGCTGTTCGTTCGCGGCCGTCCAGGCCCTCCCGCATGCCGCGGTGCACCCATCCTTCGGGGAGGGGCGAGCCGGCGAAATCCCGAGCCCCTGCCCGCCTGCCTGCCCTCCGCTTCCCCTCCCGACAGGGCATGTACACCCTGCATCATTGGGCTGTCAGAGCACCACGGACATCGGGAGGGTTTGGGCAATGAGGACGCTGAAGGGGATGCGGGTGGCCGTGCTGGCGGCGGATGGCTTCGAGCAGGTGGAGCTGACGCGGCCGGTGAAGCGACTGGAGCGCGAGGGCGCCCAGGTCACCATCGTCTCCCTCCACAAAGGCCGCATCCGGGGCATGAACCTGCTGGTGCCCGGCAAGAAGGTCCGCGTGGACGCCACGCTGCGCGAGGTGAAGGCGGCGGACTTCGACGCGCTGCTGCTGCCCGGCGGATTCATGAACCCGGACTTCCTCCGGCAGAGCGCGCTGGCGCTGGACTTCGTGCGCGACGCGGACCTGTTGGACATGCCCATCGCGGTCATCTGTCACGGGCCGTGGCTGCTCGCGTCGGCGGGACTCCTGGAGGGCCGGCACGTCACGTCCTGGCCCGGCATCCGCAACGACCTGGAGAACGCGGGCGCGCACTGGACGGACGAACCCGTGGTGCGCGACGGCAACTGGGTCTCCAGCCGGGGACCGCACGACCTGCTCGCCTTCGAACACGCGCTCGTGCAGCTCTTCGCCGAACGCATGACGCCCGCCATCGCCCAGCGGGAAGTGACCGCGCCGACCTGGCCCAGGTGGGTCGCGGGCGGGCTCGCCGCCGTGGCCACACTGGGACTCGTGGCGCGGGGCCGCAAGGCGCTGGCCTGAGGCTTCAGGGCACCTGGAGCCCCCGTCTCACAATTTCACATCCAGCCGAGTTGGAGCTTCGCCACGTCCGTCATGCGGCTCTGGTCCCACTGCGGTTCCCAGACCAGCTCCACGCTGGTCTCCTTCACGCCGGGCACGGACGACACCTTCTGCCGCACGTCCTCCACCAGCACCTGGCCCATGCCGCACCCGGGCGCCGTCAGCGTCATCTCGATGGACACGCGCTGCCCGCCCTCGTCCAGCGGCGTCGCCTTGCACGTGTACACGAGCCCCAGCTCCACGATGTTCACCGGGATCTCCGGGTCATACACCGTGCGCAGTTGCTCCCAGACCTGCTCCTCGTGGAACTCTCCGGGCGTGCCTTCGGTGGCGTCTTCCGGCTTCTTCGCCTTCGCCGCGTAGTCCTCGCCCAACGCCGACGCGTTCTTCTCGTCGATGCGGAAGAGCTGGCCGTACGGATCCTGCACCGTGACGTTGCCGCCCAACGTCTGCACCACCGTCAACTCGGAGCCCGCCGGCAGCAACACCTTGTCCCCGCTGGGGATGAGCATCGCGTCCACGTCGCGCTCGATGACCGTCATCGCACCTCGCATCGCGTCCCCTCCCCTATTCCGTCGACACCGACGTGGAGCGGCCATCCAGCGCCGCGTGTAGCGTGTGCCACGCCAGGCTCGCGCACTTCACCCGGGCCGGGAACTCACTCACGCCCGACAGCACCGCCAGCTTGCCCAGCGACTCCGGATCCACCTTCTCCGGCCCTTGCGTCACCAGCGTGTGCACGCGCTCGAAGAGCGCCTCCGCCTCCGCGCGCGTCTTGTCCTTCACCGCGCCCGTCATCAGCGACGCGGAGGCCTTGGAGATGGCGCACCCCTGGCCCTGGAAGCCGATGTCGCGGATGACGTCGCCGTCCATCTTCAGCGTCACGGAGAGCTGGTCGCCGCACAGCGGGTTGTAGCCCTCCGCCGTGCACGTCGCGCCCTCCACCACCCGGAAGTTGCGCGGGCGCTTGGAGTGCTCCAGCACCACCTCTTGGTAGAGGTCCTTGAGGTCCGAACTCATGCGAACACCTCCCTCACCTTGTGCAGGCCCTTCACCAACGCATCCACGTCCTGCGGCGTGTTGTAGAGCGCCAGCGACGCGCGCACGGTCGCCGCCACCCCGAAGCGCTGCATCAGCGGCTGGGCGCAGTGGTGCCCCGTGCGGATGCAGATGCCCTCCTGATCCAGGATGGTCCCCACATCGTGCGGGTGCACGTCCTCCAGCGTGAAGGACAGCACGCCCGTCTTCTTCGGCGCCGTTCCCACCAGTTTCACCCCCGGCACCGCCGACAGCGCCTGCGTCGCGTAGGCGAGCAACCACTGGTCGTGCTGCGCGATGGCGGAGAGCCCCACGCCTTCCAGGTAGCGGATGGCCGCGGCCAGCCCCACCGCGCCCGCCATGTCCGGCGTGCCCGCCTCGAAGCGGTGCGGCACGCGGTTGTAGACGGTCTTCTCCATCGTCACGGAGAGGATCATGTCCCCGCCGCCCTGGTACGGCGGCATCGCTTCCAGCATGGCCAGCTTGCCGTACAGCACGCCGATGCCCGTGGGCCCGAAGAGCTTGTGCCCGCTGAAGGCGAAGAAGTCACAGTCCAGGTCCTGCACGTCCACCTGGAAGTGCGTCACCGACTGCGCCCCATCCACCAGCACCGGGATGTTCTTCGCGTGCGCCTTCGCCACCAGCTCCTTGATGGGATTGATGGAGCCCAGCGCGTTGGACACATGGGTAATCGCCAGCAGGCGCGTGCGCTCCGTGAGCAGCGCGTCCACCGCGTCCATCTTCAATTCGCCCCGGTCATCCACCGGAATCACGCGCAGCTTCGCGCCCGCCGCGTCGCACACCATCTGCCAGGGCACGATGTTGGAGTGGTGCTCCATGGCGGAGATGAGCACTTCATCGCCCGGGCCCACGTGCTTGCGGCCATAGGTGGCCGCCACCAGGTTGATGGCCTCCGTGGTGCCGCGCACGAAGACGATCTCCCGCGCATCCTTCGCGTTCAGGAAGCGGCGCACCGTCTCACGCGCGTCCTCATACGCCTGCGTGGAGCGCTCGGAGAGGATGTGCACGCCCCGGTGCACGTTCGCGTTGTCGTGCGTGTAGTAGCGCGTCAGCGCGTCCAGCACCGCCTGCGGCTTCTGACCGGTGGCCGCGCTGTCCAGGTACACCAGCGGACGGCCCCGCACCTCCTGCCGCAGCAGGGGGAAGTCTCCCCGCACGCGCTCCAGGTCGAATCCAGGCCCCGTCATCCCGTCACCTCCGGCCGGGCACCGCCCGGCAGCTTCGCCGACAACAAGGCCTCCACCCGCTCGCGCACCGGACCCGCCGGCACCGCGAGCACCAGCTCGCTCGCGAACGCCTGCGTCAGCATCCGCTCCGCCTCCGGCTTCGGGATGCCGCGCGAGCGCAGGTAGAACAGCGCCGTGTCGTCCAGCCGGCCCACCGCCGTGCCGTGGGCGCACTTCACGTCGTCCGCGAAGATCTCCAACTGCGGTCGCGTGTCCACCTGCGCGCCCTCCGACAGCAGGAGGTTGCGGTTCGTCTGGCTCGCGTCCGTCTTCTGCGCGTCCTCGCGCACCCGGATGCGGCCGTGGAACGTCCCGCGCGACCGGTCGTCCAATACGCCCTTGTAGAGTTCCCGGCTGGAGCAGCGGGGCACCGCGTGGTCCAGGTCGGTGCGGTTGTCCAGGTGCTGCGTGCCCCGGCCCACGAACAGGCCATTGAGCAGACACTCCCCGCCCTCACCCGCGAACAGCGCGTGCACTTCGTTGCGAGCCACCGCGCCGCCGAAGGAGAAGGCGTGCGACTGGAAGCGGCTGTCGCGCCCCTGCCGTGAATACAGCCCACCCAGGTGCAGCGCGGCGTCGCCCTCCGTCTGGAGCTTGTAGTGGTGCAGGCTGGCATTGTCGCCCAGCGACACCTCCGTCACCGCGTTGGTGAAGGTCACCTCCGTCCCCAGCCCCGCGTACGTCTCCACCAGCGTGGCTTCGCTGCCCTCGCCCGCCACCACCACGATGCGGGGGCTGGCCAGCACCGGCCCATTTCCACCGCGCGCCAGGAACAGCAACTGCACCGGCACCTCGCTCAGGGCCCGGGGCGCGAGCGTGAGCAGCGCGCCCTCCTCCAGCAGGGCGGCATTGAGCGACGTGAAGGCATTGGCCCCCAGCCGCGTGCGCTGGCCCAGCGTCCCCTCCAGCAGCTCTCCATCCTCGCGCAGCGCCTGCGACAGCGGCTTGAGCACCACGCCGCGCGGCAGGCCGGTGAGCACCGACAGCGCCGGCACGAAGCGACCGTCCACGAAGACGAGCCTCGGGCCGGGCAGGGCCAGCCGGGCCACCGCCGCCGCCACGTCCTCGCCCGCGTACACGTCCCGCGCGGGCTGGAAGGGCTGCGACGACAGCGAGGAGACGGGCGTGTACTTCCACTCCTCGTCCTTCGACGTGGGCAGGCCCCGCGCCTCGAAGTGGCGCAGGCCCTCCGCGCGCAGCGTCTTGAGCCACGCCGGGTCGTTCACGCTCCCGCGCGCCTGGAACGTCCGGGCCACCTCCAGGTAGTGCGCAAGGCCCGCGCTCATCGCCGGACCTCCTTCGCCTTGCCGGCCCCGATGCCCTCCCCACCCAGCCAGCTGTAGCCCTTCTCCTCCAGCTCCAGCGCCAGCTCGCGCCCACCCGAGCGCACGATGCGGCCCGCAGCCATCACGTGCACGTGGTCCGGCACGATGTAGTCCAGGAGTCGCTGGTAGTGGGTAATCACAACCATCGCCCGGTCCGGCGCGCGCAGCGCGTTCACGCCGCCCGCGACGACGCGCAGGGCGTCGATGTCCAGGCCCGAGTCCGTCTCATCCAGCAGCGCCAGCTTCGGCTGGAGCACCGCCATCTGGAAGATCTCGTTGCGCTTCTTCTCGCCGCCCGAAAAGCCCTCGTTCACCGAGCGGCCCATGAAGGCGCTGTCCAGCTCCACCAGCTTCGCCTTCTCCTTGGCGAGCTGCATGAAGTCCATCGCGTCCAGTTCGTCCTCGCCCTTCGCGCGGCGCCGGGCGTTGAGCGCCGTGCGCAGGAAGTGCAGGTTGCCCACGCCGGGGATCTCCACCGGGTACTGGAACGCCAGGAACACGCCCGCCTGGGCGCGCGCCTCGGGCGACAGGCCGAGCAGGTCCTCGCCATTGAAGCGCACCGAGCCCTGCGTCACCGTGTACGTCTCACGCCCCGCCAGCACGCCCGCGAGCGTGCTCTTGCCGGAGCCGTTGGGCCCCATGATGGCGTGCACCTCGCCCGGGCGGACCTCAAGATGGATGCCCTTGAGGATTTCCTTGTCACCCACGCGGGCGTGCAGGTCCTGAATGCTGAGCAACGACATCACCCCACGCTCCCTTCCAGGCTCACGCCCAACAGCTTCTGCGCTTCCACCGCGAACTCCATGGGCAGTTCCTTGAAGACCTGCCGGCAGAAGCCATTGACGATCATCGACACCGCGTCCTCCTGGGAGATGCCCCGCTGCCGGCAGTAGAAGAGCTGGTCCTCGCCAATCTTCGACGTGGAAGCCTCGTGCTCCACCTGCGCGGTCGAGTTCTTCACCTCGATGTACGGCAGCGTGTGGGCGCCGCACTTGTCACCGAGCAGCAGGGAATCGCATTGCGTGTGATTGCGCGCGTTCGCCGCGCTCTTGAGAATCTTCACCTGCCCCCGGTACGTGTTCTGACCACGTCCGGCGGAGATGCCCTTGGACACGATGGTGGAGCGGGTGTTCTTCCCGATGTGCACCATCTTCGTGCCCGTGTCCGCCTGCTGCCGGTGGTTGGTGAGCGCCACCGAGTAGAACTCGCCCACCGAGTCATCCCCCTTGAGGATGACGCTGGGGTACTTCCAGGTGATGGCCGAACCCGTCTCCACCTGGGTCCACGAAATCTTGGAGCCCTTGTGCGCGATGCCGCGCTTGGTGACGAAGTTGTAGATGCCGCCCTTGCCCTCGGCATCGCCCGGGTACCAGTTCTGCACCGTGCTGTACTTGATGGACGCGCCGTCCAGCGCCACCAGCTCCACCACCGCGGCGTGCAGCTGGTTGGTGTCGCGCATGGGCGCGGTGCAGCCCTCCAGGTAGCTCACGGAGGCGCCCTCATCCGCGATGAGCAGCGTGCGTTCGAACTGGCCCGTGTCCGCCGCGTTGATGCGGAAGTACGTGGACAGCTCCATGGGGCACTTCACGCCCTTGGGCACGTAGCAGAACGAGCCGTCGCTGAAGACCGCGGAGTTGAGCGCCGCGAAGAAGTTGTCGGAGAACGGCACCACCGTGCCCAGGTAGCGCTCCACCAGCTCCGGGTGCTCCTTCACCGCGTCGGAGAACGAGCAGAAGATGACGCCCGCCCTGTAGAGCTTCTCGCGGAACGTCGTGGCCACCGACACGGAGTCGAACACCGCGTCCACCGCCACGTTCTGCAGCCGCTTCTGCTCCTCCAGCGGGATGCCCAGCTTCTCGTAGGTGCGGAGGATCTCCGGATCCACCTGCGACAGGCTGTCCTTCAGCGGCTTCTGCTTCGGCGCCGAGTAGTAGCGGATGGCCTGGTAGTCGATGGGGTTGTACTTCACCGCCTGCCACGTGGGCTCGCGCAGGGTGAGCCAGTGCCGGTACGCCTTCAGGCGCCAGTCGAGCATGAACGCGGGCTCGTTCTTCTTGCGCGACAGCACGCGGATGACGTCCTCGTCCAGGCCGGGCGGCAGCGTGTCCGACTCCACCTGCGTGACGAAGCCCGCCTGATAGCCCTTCCGGGTGAGTTCCTGGATGGTTTCGGTGCTGCTCATGACCGGACTCCCGTCGCGGAAGGAGGAGGAAGGGCGCTGTTCGCGGCGCGGCTTATGCCCGCAGCGCTCGTTGGCAGGCCCAGGCCCACCAGCCGCTCCGGCATGCGCGGCACGGGCGCGCGCAGGTCCGCCAGCGTCAGCTTCCCCAGCGCCTCCTGGATGGCTTGATTGATGAGCCGCCAGTGGCCCCGCACCTGGCAGACGGACTCCAGCTCACAGGGCGTGGCGGGTGCGGTGTGCTGGCCGCATTCGGTGAGGGCCACCGGGCCCTCCAGCGCTGTGACGAGCTCCGCCAGCGAGATGGCCTCCGCGGGCCGCGCCAGGCCGTAGCCTCCATTCGCGCCCCGGTGCGACACCACCAGCCCCGCCTGCAAGAGGCCCTTGAGCACCTTGCTCGCGGAAGGAAGGGAGACACGCGTGCGTGCCGCCAGCTCTCGCGTGGTCCGGGTGTCCCCGTCCGCGCGCGCCAGTTCGGCCATCAGCACGATGCCGTAGTCGGTCATCTTGCTCATCCGGAGCATGAGTGGGGTCTCTCCTGTGCCTGCCGTGGCGTCGCGGGCCCGATGCCCGACGGCCTCTTACGTAATGTGGACCTATTCAGTCCACATTCAAATCAAGGCTGTCCGCCTGTCCCTGCCGGGAGGGCCGCCAGGGTAGGGAGCGCACCGCGACGCCCGGTGCGGGTTCGCTGGCCACCACCGCTCAAGCTAGGGTGCGGCCGTCCGCTTTCCGGTCGAGGAGCCCCCTGATGCGCCGTCCCCTGCCCCTCCTGCTCACCGCGCTGGTCCTGGCCCTGGTGGGCTGTGAGAAGAAGTCCGCTGCTCCCGCGCCTGCCCCCGCGTCGCAGGACGCGAAGGCCACCGCCGCCCCGCCGGGTCCTCCGCCCGAGGGGAGCATCCTCATTGGCGAGGTGGGCAGCCTCACCGGCTCCGAGGCCACCTTCGGCATCTCCGCGCGCAACGGCATCGACCTGGCGCTGCAGGAGGCCAACGCCTCGGGTGGCGTGAGGGGCCAGAAGCTGGTGGTGCGCGTCTACGACAGCCAGGGCCGTCCGGAGGAAGGCGCCCAGGCCGCCACGCGGCTCATCGCGCAGGACAAGGTGGTGGCGCTCCTGGGCGAGGCCGCGTCCTCCGTGTCCATGGCCATGGCGGACAAGGCGCAGGCCGGGCGCGTGCCCATGATCACCCCCACGTCCACCAGCCCCGAGGTGACGAAGAAGGGCGACTACATCTTCCGCGTCTGCTTCATCGACCCGTTCCAGGGACTGGTGATGGCGAAGTTCGCGCGGGAGAACCTGAAGCTGTCCAAGGTGGCGATGCTCGTGGACAACAAGAGCGCCTTCTCCGTGGGACTGGCGGAGGTGTTCAACGAGAAGTTCAAGGCGTTCGGCGGAGAGGTGCTCACCCAGGAGAGCTACTCCAAGGGCGACACCGACTTCCGCGCGCAGCTGACCGCCATCAAGAACCGCAAGCCGGAGGCCGTGTTCGTGCCCGGCTACTACACCGACGTGGGCATCATCGCGCGGCAGGCGCGCGAGGTGGGCCTGCGCGTGCCGCTCTTGGGCGGTGACGGGTGGGACTCCGACAAGCTCTTCGAGTTGGGCGGATCCGCGCTGGACGGCAGCTACTTCTCCAACCACTACTCGCCGGACAACCCGGACCCCATCGTCCAGAACTTCCTCAAGAAGTACAAAGGCGCCTACGGCGCGGTGCCGGACAGCGTGGCGGTGCTGGCGTACGACGCCGCACGGCTGCTGGTGGATGCGATGAAGCGCGCGCCGGACACCTCCGGGCCCGCCATCCGCGACGCCATCGCCGCGACGAAGGACTTTCCGGGGGTCGCGGGCACCATCAACCTGGACGCCAACCGCGACGCGGTGAAGCAGGCCGTGGTGATGAAGGTTGAAGGCGGCAAGGCGGTGTTCGTCACCACCGTGAAGCCCTGACGTCGCGCCATCCATCCCCCGGGCCGTGAGGGCCCGGGGTCCCGCCCCACCTCAACGGCTCAGGGGATGGGGGACTGGATGACGTAGTAGATGGAGTGGAAGTACCGGTGCAGGCCGTCCAGCAGACCCACGAGGAACGGCCAGCCCAGCACGGTGAAGCCCAGGAGCGCGCCCGACACGACGGCGTACTCGGACATCGCCTGGCCGCGCGGGTGCAGCAGGCGCGCGGCCCTCCGCCTCGAAGCCCTACTCCTCTTCGTCATGGGCAGCCTCCTTCTGGGTGGACGGCGTCGACCGGCTGGCCGGCCGGCCTTCGTTCTTGCACTCATCCATGCAGCTGTTCTTCTCTTCGGTACAGGCCGTGGTGCACTTTCCCACGACGGAGCCCGCGTGCTTGGTGCAGATGTCCTTGCACTGCTTGGCGTCCTGGTCGCACGACCTGTAACAGGCGGGAGAGCTTGCGAACGCAGGGGTTCCCACCGTCGCGAAGGTCACCAGCGCCCAGAGTCCCATTCCCGTCATCCGCCGCATCTTCATGTCTCCTCGCGCCCGCTCAGGGCGCTGACTTCAGCCGCCGCATCACCGACAAGTTGAATTCCACCACGCCCTCGGACGAGGACTGCTTCAGCAAGGCCTGTCCGTTCAGGCCATCATGCCCCACCTCGAAGCCCAGGGCATTGGGCCCGGCCTCGGAGGACGGGCCTGCTTCCCAGCCCTTCGCAGCCATCGCCCTGCGCCAGTCCGCCTCCACCTCCGCCATGCTGCCCGTGGGGGATTCACCGGCCACCAGGAACTGGGTCACGCCCTCCAGTTGGAGCGTTATGACCTGGGGCTTGTCAGCACCCGCCGGCAGGGGCACCCACCGGGGCGGCGCGGACTGGCTCTCCAGGGCCTTGGCCACCTCGCCCGCGGAGACGAACACCAGCGTTTCGCCGCCCTGGTACAGCACGGAGACCATCCGCATCTCCTTGGTGGCGGGACTCCAGTAGCCCACGTAGCCGCCGTAGGCGCTGAACTCGTGCCCCAGCACCGGCAGCCCCGCGTCGCGCAGCACCTGCCGGTAGTGCAGGAGCACCTTCTGCGGCGGGTCCTGCGTGGAGAACCACGCCACCGCGATGGGCACGTCCGGGCCCAGGTAGTCCGCGGCGAGCGCCTCCGGACGGCTGGAGGCATTCGGGTAGGGCGGGAAGTGCACCAGCGCGCGGGCGAGGATGGCCTCGTCCGCCGCGGAGCGCCTGCCGCTGGGAGGAGGCTGGGCCAGCTCCAGGTCGGCCTTCGCCTGCACCTTCTCCAGCGGCGTGGGGGCGTCACGGTAGATGACGCCCTCCAGCGCGGCTCCCATCAATCCGCCCAACACCGCGAGGCACAGCAGCCCCCCGACGATGCGGGCCACCCACGACGAACGCTCCGACATCAGCAGCTTTCAGGCTGCTTGCAGCCCATATAGGAGACGCCCCGGTTCCCGTAGCTCTGCTGGGGGTTGTTCTTGTCCCAGTCGCGCCATTCGCTGTTGTAGAAGTACCGGCTCTGCCCCGCCTGCTCGACCTTCTGGCTGGGGGTCTGCATGCCGTTGGTGAACGGCTTGATGGAGACGTTGGGCGACCTGGGGTTGTCCGCCTTGATGGGCGAGTCCGCGTCGCTCGCCATCATGGTGGCCACCTGGATGGGGCTCAGCAGCTGCTTGCTGATGGCCTGGCCGAAGAACTGGGTCGTGGACAACAGCAGCATCGGGTAACCGAGGTTGGCGGTGTCCTGGTAGACGCTCTTCACCTCCGCGTAGAAGTGCTCGCCGCCCGTGCCAGAACCGCTCTTGTCGCCCGGCTCGATGGTCACGTCGTCGTTGATGGCCCACGTGTCCGTGAGGATGGACATCTGCTCGGTGGGCATCAGGTAGGTCTTCGTCCCCCCCGTGTCACCACCGGCGTTGCTGTGGACGCCGTCCGCCTCCGACTGCTGCTCCTTGGCCAGGTCCACGTCGGAGAACTCCGGGAACAACGTCTGCGGCAGCATGTAGTTCTGCACGCCGATGCGGGCCGAGCAGCGGATGAGGCCGCCGTGGTTGAACTCGTCGAAGTAGCTGCTGTGGATGGGAACGCCCAGGCTGCCGACGTCCTTGTCCGGCCCCTGGCACTCCACCTGCTGGGCCCCGGTGTTGAGCCAGCACGGGTGCGACGTGAGGGCGGCGTGCTGGTGGTGCGTCTCACCCTGGCAGTCGAAGGCCACGTTGTCGTAGCTGTCCACGCCGGACTCGTGGTCGCAATACATCTGGCGCGCGAAGCCCTGGACCTGGCTGAAGCCGCCGTACTCGCCGCCTTCCTTCTCAGCCCAGTTCTGGATGGTGTAATCCCAGACGGTGGCCACCGCGGCCTCCTGGGCATCCAGCGCGTAGCGCAGGAGGTCATCCAGGAAGAGCGCGTAGAGGAACACCGGGATGAAGACCAGCATGCTCAGCGCCATCTCCACGGAGGCGGCACCGCGAGAGGCGTGACGGCGAAGAGAAGGGCTCACAGGCTCAGCTCCGGGGTGGCGGCGAGTTGGGCGGAATCAGCGCTGCCGGCGGCACCCAGCACCGTGGCCGCTTCCTGCGCGGTGAAGGGATGCAGCTTCGCCCGCCAGAACGGGCTGAAGAGATTGGGCGCCTCGCGCCAGCCGTTGGCGCCCAGGCGGTGGTAGTAGACCAGCGCCTTGGACAGCGCGGCGCCCTCGTCCGCCGCGAGCGTCAGCTTCGCGGTGCCCTGCTCGCCATGCGTGAAGCTGAGCGTGGCGGAGCTGTTGAGTTCCCAGGGCGCCTGGCTGGCGTTGCCCGAGCGCAGCGAGCGCGTGACGTAGCTGTAGGAGCGGGGCTGACCGAAGTCCTTGTCCGCCTGCGAGTTGCCCCGGAACTTCATGAAGCAGTTGCCGGTCAGGACGCAGCCCAGGCCCGTCTTCGTGGCGATGCCGTCAAACTCCCCGTGTTTGCCGGAGTGCGCCTGCTTGGGGTTGTGGCCACCGCCGTTGGAGTCGCTCCAGATCTCCGCGTCGAAGGGCATGTAGGGCGCGATGCCGTCCTTCCACTGGTTGAACATGGCGCCGCCCTCGTCGCGGGAGACCACGGTGCTGCCCTTGGTGCCCACCTGTCCGGGCGGGGCCCAGTCACCCTTCTTGGCGCCGACACCGGCGGAGCCCTTCATCGTGGGCAGGGGCAGGTGCAGGCCCTCGCCGGGGATGTCGTTCATCAGCTCGTTGAGGAAGCTGGGGTGCAGGTAGTAGGGCGCGGGGATGCCGCCCGCGTCACGGTTGGCCGTCCACCCGGGACGGCTGGCGTTGGCGATGTCCGTCATCGTCTTCGAGTGGGCGATGGCCGCCGAGTTCGAGCCGCCGCCCATGCACGGCAGACCGTCCACCGCGCAGTTGAACTCGTTGGCGTTGAGTCCGCCCACGCCCCCGGCCACGGTCGACGCGCCCTTGGAGTTCCACTCGGTCAGCTTGTCCAGACCGCTGCCGCTGCCGTTCTGGACGGCCAGCGCCGTCTTGGCATGCGCGGCCATCTGCGAGGCGTGGACCGACTCCACGATGGTGTCCAGGGACTTGATGGTCTGGTTGAAGCTGTCCTCCACGTCCTTGATGTCGCTGGCGTAGCTGTTCGCCTTCTTCGAATACTTGTTCGCGACCTTCAGCGCCTGGATGCCGTGGATGCAGTGCTTGATGCACGTCCAGCAGGCGCACTGCGCGAACTCCATCGCCATGATGATGTAGAAGTTCGTCTGGGACGCCTTCAACATCTCACGGGTGAGGCTGGCCGTGGACATGTACGCGTGCATGCTGGCCATCGCCACGTAGGAGGCGGCGATGGAGCGGTTGCTGACCGCGTAGTAGTTGAGGGCGCGAGCCTCCATCACGGCCATGGAGTAGGCCATGGTGTCGCTGTGCTGCTGGAGGCCCATCTTGTTGCGCAAGGCGTGGGTGAGGTTGAAGCTCAACGTCACCATCAGGGCCAGCGTCAGGAAGGACAGGCAGGCCAGCACCATTGCTTGGCCACGGGAGCGGCGGCGGCGCGAGATTTCAGGCATTGGCTACTCCGGTTACTGCAGGGTGTCGAAGTTGAAGACGCACTCGTTCGAAGCCGGCAGGGGGTTGGCGCCCAGGTAGAAGTTGGACTGCATGCGCATGGTGTAGGTCGCGCGGATGGGAAGGATGTAGGTCGAGTTCTGGGCCGCGGCGTCGTACTGGGCCGCGCTCCCCAGCATCTCCCGGTCCCCGACGTACTCCGTCTTGTCCTTGCCGTTGCCCAGGCGCAGGACGGGGGGCATCTTCTTGGCGCGGGCGATGTTGTAGATGACCATGTCCGCGAACGGGATGGGCAGCCGGTAGTTGAACGTCACCTGGATGCGCAGCTTGGAGCGCTGGCTCTGGCCCCAGTTGCCGGTGGAGGTGATCTGCGACGGGTTGTCGAAGTCCAGCTCGCCGGAGGTCGCGCTGATATCCTCGCGTGTGGGGCCGCAGATCTTGACGTCCGCGTACTTCAGGCCGCCCGCGTCCATCATCTTGTTCTTGGACGCCCAGACGTACTTCATCTGGAAGTCGGTCGCGCTCTCGATGGCCTTGATGGTTTCACCGCCGCCACCCGTGGAGCTGCTGATGAGGGGCAGGAGCACCGCGATCGCCGCGCTCTCCATCTTCTTCACATTGGCGTTGTGCAGCGCCCCGGCGCGCACGGCCTTGTAGGCGGCGTACTTCGTCATCAGCCGCGCCTGGTGCATCATCCCGAGCTGGAGTGTTCCCAGGATCAGGAACACGAACATCGGCAGCACGATGGCCGTCTCGACCGCCACCTGCCCGGATTCGCGTCTGTCCCGCATGAAAGACCCCTGGGTGCGCATGAAGTGGGAGTCTTACCGACTCTCCTGAATGATCGCTACCTTGCCCCCACGGACCGTCCGGCGGAATCCGCCAAGTGGACGGGGAGGGGTACCCCAAACCACGCTGGCGGACATCCCGCCCCGGGTGCCGCCAGGGGGAACTTGACGGGTGTCCCTCCTCATGCTTGGCAGGCAAAAGGACCCTTCATGCAAGGAGCAGGATGATGAACTGGCACAAGGCACGGCTGGCGGGGTTGGTGGCGACGGTGCTGATGGCGGCGTGCAGCGGCTGCGGGGACGAAGACGGAGAGACTCCCGACGATGAGGATCCCACCGAGCAGACCGACCGCCCGGGGTTCGCCAACAGCGACAAGGAGCCGGAAGGCCTTCCCTTCAACCTGCCTGCGGGCATCGAGCTGACGGACCCCATCAAGGGGTTCAACCCGTTCGACCCGGACGGCAGCTGCAAGCGCGAAGAGGATGAGAAGGCGCTGGCTCCGCGGGGCAGCGGGGACCTCATCCGGCTGTGCATGGAGTTCCGCAACACCACCAACGGGCCCATCAACATCGAGCTGCCGCCGGGCCTCATCTTCGTGTCGTCGAGCCAGAAGGTGCAGCACGGCATGCTGGTGCAGGGGCTCACCATCGAGGTGCCTTCCGACCAGTACATGGTCGCGCCCATCAAGGGCTACTGCCTCAACGACACCCGTTCGGGCAACGCCCCCACCGACCTGTTCAAGAAGGGGCCCGTCACCCAGTACAGCGACTTCAAGGAGCTCTTCGCCCTGTTGGCGAGCAAGCAGCTGCCCGTGACGGGCGGCGCGGTGGCCCAGATCCAGAGCATCGTGTGGAACCTGACCCACGAAAAGGCGCTGACCCAGGCGGAGCGGGACTTCATCGCGGCGCTGCCGAACAAGTAGTCCCCGAGGGTGAGGGGGAGCCTGTCGCCTATCGCGCGGCCCCCTTCACCGCTTCCGGGCGATGTCCTGGATGAGCGCCACGTAGCGGCGCTGCTGGGGGTTCAACTTGAAGGCCTTGCGCAGCGCGTCCTCCGCGAGCGCCCACTGGCCCTCGCCCCGGGCCACGTCTCCCAGGAAGGCCCAGCCCTCCTCCAGCCCGGGCTCCTGGCGCACCAGCTCCTGGAGCTCCTGGAGCACGAGCCGGCCGTGGGCCTCCGGCTTCATCAGGTAGCGCGCCCAGGCGCGGTGGGCCTGGTAGAGCGGCCGGGGGTCGATGTCGCAGGCGTACTCGAAGTATTCGAAGGCGCCCGCGAAGTTGCGCGCCTCCAGGCGCCGCTTCGCTTCGTCGAACTGGGTGGTGGCGTCCAGCAGGTCGGTGCGGATGCGGAACTGTTCGGCCGCCGTGGGCCGGCCGGTGCCCCGAGCCTTCTCCCGCTGGGCCTGCCGGCGCTTCTTCCACAGCGCGTTCTGCTCCGGCTCCGACAGCGCGCCGTAGGCCCGGGCATAGGCGGCGAGCAGCCCTTCCGCCTTCTCCTTCAGCTCCGACGTCTGGAAGCGCAGCGGGGCGAACCGGTCCGCGGCGGCGAGGAACGCCTTGCGCAGCGCCACCGGCTGCACGTCCTCCGGCACGTCCAGGAGCGCGAAAGGGTCCTGGCTCCGGTGGGAGAGGAACGCGCCCACCAGCGCGTTGCGCGCGGCATCGTCGTCATCCGAGAAGGGCGTGCCGGTGGCGGACATCGCGGCGGAGGCCACGGCGGGCACGGGCGCGGAGGCCACGGCGGGGCTCACCGGCGCTGGGGTGGCCACTGGAGGGGCCTTCGCGGCGAGCTCCGCGGCCCTCAGGTCCACGTCCTCCACGAAGCCCGCCACGCCCAGCAGGCACAGCGCGTAGAGGCGGCGCAGCACGGACTCCATGTCGAAGCCGGTGCGCTCCAGCAGTTCGTTGAAGGTGGGCCGCTGGCGCAGGGCCTGGAAGAGGCGCGCGTCCTTGGATGACAGCTTGGGCGCGGACTCCACGCCGGGCAGCTGTCCGAAGCGGCGGTCGTCGGTGAAGGTGAAGTGCGTGGCGACGGCGTCGAAGGGCAGCTGGGTGGAGACGCCGGTGAGGATGAGCTGCGCGCTGTTGGCGCGCACGGTGGCGTCTGGAGTCTCCACGTCGGAGATGAGCCGGTAGCGCGCGTCCGTCCAGCGGAAGCAGTCCAGCAGCTTGTGCGCCAGGTTCGCCTGCAGTTGCTTGTAGAGGTCGAAGGGGCTGATGAGCGCCTTCTGCACGAGCAGCGCGCCCATCTGCATGCCGGAGGACACGCTCTCCGCCAGGGCCTTCTGGTAGTCGCCTTCCGCCAGGCGGCCCTTCTCCACCAGGTACTTGCCCAGCGTCTCGTGCAGGAGGTTGGAGTGGCACGCCACCGGCGCGCCGTCCTCGAAGGTGATGCGCTTCTCGCGCTGACGCACCTTGAGCTCCAGCGTGCAGGTGCGCTCCTCCACCATCAGCGCGTGCAGGAGCAGCGGGAAGGGCGTGTCCGCCAGCGTTCCCTCCCGCTGGCGCAGCACCTGGGACGGCAGGGGGAACATGCGCGGAGCCTTGGCCTCGGGTCGGGCGAAGGGCCCGGCGCGGGCTTCGGCGGACTACTCCGCGTCTTCCCCGCCCAGGTCATCCGCAGCGTAGGGCGCATCATAGTAGTAGCGCGGCGCCACGTCGTGCAGGGGCAGCTGGCGGGTCACGTAGGCCCCCACGCCCATCATCACCAGCGCCAGCGCTGCGTACGTCAGCGGACGGGACGGGCGAGCGCGGTACGCCCACCAGCGGTCCCGGCGGCGCTGGAAGCGGGGCGCCACGGTGTACTCGCGCCAGGCGGCGTCGCGCATCGCCTTCGCCTCCGCCACGAGGCCTTCCTTCGCCAGCACGCGCGACAGCAGCACGCGGCCCTCCACCGAGCCCTGACGCACCAGGAGGAAGCGCTCCAGGGCCTCGCGCGCGCCCTTGAGGTCGCCGCGCTGGAGGCGGAAGCGGCCGCGCTCCAGGTCGATGGCGCCCTGGCGGTAGTCGGCGTCCAGGTGGGCGGCCTCGTCGAGCAGCAGCTCGCCCTTGGGCGCTTCACCCGCGCCCAGGTAGGCCACGCCCAGGAGGTAGAGGGTGTCCACGTCGTCGTCGCCCGCGTCCAGGTTGGGGCGCAAGAGGTCCACCGCTTCCGGGTAGCGCTTCTGGCCCAGGCGGATGTCGGCCAGCTCCGCGCGGGCGCGGCGGTCGTGGGTGTTGGTGAGGATGGTGCCGGCCAGCTCTCCGGCGCGCTGCCACTTCTTCAGGGCGCGCACCGGGCTGGGAAACACCTGGAGGGTGAAGCGGTCCGCCGCGAAGAGCAGCACGGCCAGCAGGGCCAGGGACATGAGGGGGCTGCCCGTCAGCAGCGTGAGGCCCATCCACAAGAACCACTTGGTCAGCACGGTCGAACGTCCTTCCTCATCCGTCACGACCGCGCTTGCCGGCGGCCACCATCACGACCGCTTCCCAGCGGTCTGCCTAGAGCAACCGCGCACAGATGGCGCTGTGCACGTCCGCGCCCCGCTCCGTCAGGGCCAGCCTGGGCCCGTCCCGCGTGGCGAAGCCATGGGCCACCAGCCGCTCGACTTCCGCGCGTCGGGGCTCCACGGGCTGGCCGTATCGCTCACACACGGCCTCCCAGTCCACCCCCGACACCAGACGCAGGCCCATGCTCAGTCGCTCGGCGAAGAGTTCCTCGGGGCCCAGCTCCTCGCGGCTCGCCTCGGGCACCCTGCCCTCCTCCACCGCGCGCAGGTACGCCTCCGGGCTGCGCAGGTTGACGTAGCGGTGGGCCTGGGGGGACAGCAGCATGCCCGTGGCGCCCACACCCAGCGCCAGGTACTCGCCGCCCGTCCAGTACAGCGCGTTGTGCCTGGAGCTGAAGCCGGGGCGCGCGTGGTTGGACACCTCGTAGCGGGCCAGGCCATGGGCGCCGTACACGTCGCGCACCGTGCGGGCCATGGCCACCACGTCGTCGTCCTCCGGCAGCGTGAGCTCGCCTCGCGCCAGTTGCTTGGACAGCGGCGTGTCCTCCGCCAGCACCTCGCGCTCCACCGTCAGCGCGTAGGTGGACAGGTGCTCGGGTTGCAGCGCCACCGCCCGGAGCGCGTCCGCCTCCACCTGCGCGCGCGTCTGGCCGTGCACGCCGTAGATGAAGTCCAGCGCCACCACCGGGAAGTCCGCCTGGCGCGCCGCCGCCACCGCGCCCTCCACCATGGCCGCGTCGTGCGCGCGGCCCAGCGCCTTCAGCGTCTGCGGCTGGAAGGACTGCACGCCCAGGGACAGCCGGTTGATGCCCGCGGCGCGGTAGCCGGCGAAGCGCTCCGCGTCCGCGCGCTCCGGGTTGCCCTCCAGCGACACCTCCAGGCCCGGGGCCAGCGACATGCGCGCGGCGATGCCCTCCAACACCTGGGCCACGTAGCGCGGGTGCCACAGGGACGGCGTGCCTCCGCCCAGGAAGAGCGACTCCAGCGGCTTCGTGCGCAGGGCCGGGTCGGCGGACAGGCGCGCGTCCAGCTCCGCCAGCACCGCGTTCGCGTACCGCTCCTCCGGCACCTGCCGCGCCACCGCCACCGCGAAGTCGCAGTAGGGGCACTTGGCCAGGCAGTACGGGAAGTGCAGGTACAGCCCGAAGCGGGCCGCCTGCATCCCCGTCAGCGGATCCGTGGGCGCGGCGAAGGACATGGAGGTGGAACCTCTACTTCATGGCCTTCAATTGCGCTTCCAGCCTCGCCACCTTCGCCTTGGCGCTGGCAGCCGATTCGAGCGCCGACTCGGCCGCCATCAGCTTGCGCTTCATGGAGGCGAGGTCCGCCTTGAGCTGCTCGCGCTCCTGCGCCCATCCGGCGGGGGCATCCGAAGCGCCCGCCGAGGGGGCCTCCTCGAGCTGGGCTTCGAGCAGTTGCCGGGCCGCCTGCTCCGCCTGCAACGCGGCGTTGGCCTGCGCGAGCTGGGCTTCCAGGGCGGCGCGCTCCGTTTGCTGTGCGCCTCCAGCCTGGGCCTGCGCGGCGTTGGCTTGCGCGAGCTTCGCGTCCAGTGCGGCCTTCGCGGCCTGCTCCGCCTGCAACGCGGCGTGGGCCTGCGCCAGCTTCGCGTCCAGGTCCTTCGCCCGGGCCGCCTGTGTTTCAGCGACGCGGCGCTTGGACTCGGAGGCCTCCAGCGCACCCTCCACCATCTTCACGCGCTGGTGGAGCCGGTCCACCTTGTCCGCTTCGGCGCGGGTCGCCTCCAATTGCTCGGAGAGGGAGGCCAGCTCCTCGCGCTGTCCGCCCTGCCCCGCCGCCAGCGCGTCCACGCGGGCCTCGGCCTCGGCGAGGTTCACCCGGGCGTCCGCGACCTCGGCTTCCACCGCTTCGCGCCGGGTGCGCTCCAGCGACAGCTCCTCCTGCGCCTTCGCGACCTGGGCATGCAGACGCTGCAGCTCCGCGTCGCGCTGGCCCACGGCGGTTTCCAGCATGGACACGCGCGCGGAGAAGCCAACGCGCTCCGCCTGGGTGGTGGCCAGCTTGCGGTCCAACGCGGCCATCTGCTGCTGATGGGCCTCGTCACCGGCCTGCGCGGCCGTCATCTGGGCGGTCAGCTCCGCCACCTTCGCCTCGGCGGCCTGCACCCGGGCTTCGGCGTCGTGCACCCGCGCCTCGGCGTCGTGCACCGCTTCGCCGAGCGCCGCCGCGTCCGACTCCATCCGGTCGCGCAGCGAGACCTGTTCGACCTCCGCCGCCTCCAGCACCTCCCGGAGCGAGGCCAGGTCCGACTCGGCCATCCGCACGCGGACTTCCGCCGCTTCGACCTCCGCGCGCGACCCTTCCTTCGCCTGGGCCAGCTCCGCGTCCAGGGCACGCACTCGCGCCTGGGCCTGGGCGGCTTCCCCGGCACGGCCCTCCAGGGCGCTTCGCAGCGAGGGCAGCTCCGCGGCCTCCCCCGTGCGCGCGGTGAGCGCGGCGCGCAGGCCCACCGCGTCCGCGTCCTTCAGCGCGAGCGTCCGCTCCAGCTCCGTCACGTGCGTCTGGAGCGAGCGCAGCCCGTCCTCCACCACCGCGAGCTGCCGGCGCGCGGCGTCCCGCTCGCCCTCCAACAGCTTCGCGTGGTTGTGCGCCTCTTCCAGCGAGCTGCGCGACCAGTCGCTCTCGCTCTCCAGCGTGCCCAGCGACCCCTGCGCCTCCGCGAGCGCCGCCTCCAACTGGCCGCTGCGCAGGCTCAGCGCGTCGCGCTCCTGGATGAGCGCCTGGGCCTCCGCCGTCAGCCGCTCCACGTCCCCGAGCAGCGACTGGTACTGCTCCTGGACGGCCTCCAGCGCGCCCTGGGCCTCGGACTTGCCGGCGGCCAGCTCCGCCACCCGGTCCTGCGCGAGCCCCAGCGCCTCCTTGGCGCCGACCAGCTCCTCCGCCATCGAACCGCGCGACTCGCGTTCGATCTGGAGTTCCTCCGTCAGCCGGGGGACCTCCGACTCCACCTCCGCCAGCGCGCGCGTGAGGTCCCGGCGGTCCGCTTCCGACGCGGCCAGCTCCGCTTCCAGCGCGCCAAGCTTCGCCTGGGCCAGCTGCGCGCGCTGCTCGTCCTGGGCGCTCTTGCCCGGCGTCCCCGCCGCGCCCGCGTCCTTCTTCGCCTTCTCCAGCGCCGCGCGCAGGGGGGCGAGCTCCGCCTCGCGCTCCGCGTACAGGGCACGTGCTCGGGCCAGCGTCTCCGTCTTCTGCTTCAGGATGCCGCGGAAGAACTCCAGCTTGTCCTCGGGCGAGCCGCCCATGGGCAACCGGGGCTCGGCGGGCTCCGCGAATGGGTCTCCCTTGCCGGGACTGCGCGCCGCGGCCGCCGGGGACAGGGGGGCGGTCGTGGGCAACCCTCCACCGCCGATGGGCGCGGGGGTGGCCGGGACTCGGGCGGCGACCGGTGCTGGCGTGGTCGCGACGGAGCGGGCCGCCAGGTCGGCGGACAAGGGTGCGACCGGCCGACGGGGCGGCAGGGGCGGAGGCGCGCTGGTGGGAGGCTTGGGAACCGTGATGGGCCTGGAGGGCGCCGGGGCGGGCGTCGCCACCGGGGCGTCGCCGTCATCCAGCAAATCCTTGAGGTCCGCGAACGGATCCGCCTCATCCGGAGGGGACGGCATGTGCGCTTCCCAGGTTACCGGCGGCGGGGGGTTTCCACCAGTTACGCGACACACCCGCCGTCGCTTCGCCTGCCTGGCGGGAGGAAGGCGGCACGGTCCGCTCGACGCGGGGGGCGCCGGGCGTTAGCCAATGGGGCAAACATCACACCTCGCACACCTCGCCTTGCCTCCCCGGGGGGGCGGTGACAGCTTCGGACGCTCCCTATGGCCATCCGCTACGCCCTGCCCAACGGTCTCACCGTCGTTTTCGAAGAGCAGCACGCCGCCAAGGTCGCGGCCTTCCAGGTCTGGGTCAAGGCCGGCAGCGCGGACGAACGGCCCGACCAGGCCGGGCTCGCCCACCTGCACGAGCACATGCTCTTCAAGGGCACGGAGCGGCGCGGCCCCGGTGAAATCGCCCGCGACATCGAAGCGCACGGCGGGGAGATCAACGCGTGGACGTCCTTCGACCAGACCGTCTACCACATCGTCATCGCCAGCCAGTTCGCCCGCACGGGCCTGGACATCCTAGGGGACGCGGTGCGCCGCTCCGCGTTCGACAAGGACGAGCTGGCGCGCGAAATCGAGGTGGTGTGCGAGGAGATCAAGCGCAGCTTCGATTCTCCGTCGCGCCGGGCCTCGCGCGCGCTGTTCTCCACCGCCTTCCAGACGCACCCCTACCGGCTGCCCGTCATCGGCACCGAGGAGAGCGTGCGCGGGTTCACCCGCGAGAAGGTGCTGGAGTTCTACCACCGGCACTACACGCCCAGGAACCTGGTGCTGTCCGTCGCGGGCGACCTGCGCGAGTCGGAGCTGCGCGAGTGGGTGGAGGAGATCTTCGGCGGTGACTGGGGCCGGCCCTACGCGGGCCCGGTGGAGCGCCCCCGCGACACTGCGCCCACCGGCCGGCGCGTCCACGTGCAGACGGAGGACGTGAAGGAAGCGTACCTGCACCTGTCGTTCGCCATCCCGGAGCTGGAGCACCCGGACGTGCCCGCGCTGGACATGCTGGCGATGGTCATGGGCCAGGGTGAGTCGTCGTGGCTGGTGCGCGAGGTGAAGCACCGCCAGCACCTGGTCAATGACATCCACGCCTCCGCGTACACGCCCAAGGACCCGGGCATCTTCTCCGTGGGCCTGACGCTGCCGCCGGCCCAGGCCGCGAAGGCGCTCACCCAGACGGCGCGCGTGCTGGAGGCGCTGCGTACGACGCTGGTGCCCGAGGACGAGCTGCGCACGCTTCAGGCGGCGGTTGAGGCGGAGTCCGTCTACCGCAAGGAGACCGTGCAGGGCACCGCGCGCAACCTGGGCTCGTACCAGACGAGCCCAGGCGGCCTGGAGTCCGAAGCCCGCTACATGGAACACATCCGCGGTCTCACGCGCGAGGACCTGCGCCGCGTGGCGCAGAAGTACCTGCGGCTGGAGCACGCTGTCGTCACCGCGCTGGTGCCGCCCGCCGCGGAGCTGACGGAGGCCTCGGTGAACGCCGCGCTGGACGAAGCGGCGAAGAGCCCCGGACTCACGCCCCCGGAGCGCACCGCCCGGACCGCGCCCCCTGACGCCCCGGCGCGTCCGGCCCGGAGCACGGCGGCGTCCGCGCGCTCGGAGGTGTACCAGGAGAAGCTGCCCTCCGGCGCGACGCTGGTGGTGCGCGTGGAGCCCCACGTGCCGCTGTTCTCCATGCGCGCGGCCTTCACCGGCGGCCTGCGCTACGAGACGGTCGAGGACAACGGCATCACCACCCTGGTGAGCCGCACCCTCACGCGCGGCACCACCACGCTGAGCTCGGATGAAATCTCCCAGCTCAGTGACATCTACGCGGGCAACGTCAGCGCCCAGGGCGGCCGCAACTCGGTGAGCCTGAAGGCGGACTTCCTGTCGCGCTACTTCGAGCCCGGCTTCCGGCTGTTCGCGGACTGCCTGCTCAACCCGTCCTTCCGCGAGGAGGACGTGGCCCGGGAGCGCTCGCTGCTGCTCCAGGACATCCTCACCCGCGAGGACAAGCCGTCCGGCCTCGCCTTCGAACTGTTCGCGCGCACGCTGTACCGCGAGCACCCGTACCGCCTGCCGCTCACGGGCGAGAAGGCGTCGGTGGAGAAGCTGGGGCCGGATCAGCTCCGCGCGTACCACCGGCAGCACATGGACCCTTCGCAGATGACGCTCAGCGTGGTGGGCGACGTGCGCGTGGAGGAGGTGCGGGCGCTGGCGCTCGAATTCTTCGGAAAATCGCGCGGCGGCGCGGTGGCTCCGAAGCAGGTGCTGCCGGAAGCGCCGCCTTCGTCTCCTCGCTCGGAGAAGAAGGAGCTGGCGCGCGCGCAGACGCACCTGGTGATGGGCTTCCAGGCGGCGCGGCTGACGGACCGGTGGCGCATCACGCTGGATGTGCTGTCCACGGTGCTGTCGGGCCAGGGCGGCCGGCTCTTCGTCGAGCTGCGCGACAAGCGCTCCATGGCCTACAGCGTGAGCAGCTTCTCCATGGACGGGTTGGATCCGGGCTACTTCGCCGTCTACATGGGCACGAGCCCGGAGAAGGTGGACGCGGCCGTGGCGGGCATGCGCAAGGAGTTGGAGCGCATCCGCGACGAACCGATTCCGGACGCGGAGCTGGAGCGCGCCAAGCAGCACATCATCGGCTCGTACGAAATCGACCTGCAGCGCAACAGCGCCCGCGCGACGCTGCTCGCGCTGGACACCTGCTACGGCGTGGGGCTGGACAACTTCCTGCACTACTCCGAGCACGTGGCGAAGGTGACCGCCGCGGACGTGCAGGAGGTGGCCCGCCGGGTCATCGACTTCGACCGCGTGGCGATGGCCGTCGTGGGGCCGTAGCGACACGGCCGGGGTCGGGGCTGACGTGCGTGGGAGCGTCCAACGGCGCTTCCACGCCGCACCGGCTGGGGTAGAAGGGGCGAATGTCCCAGACCTATCTTTCACTCACCGTGGATATCGCGGAGGAAGCGTCCGAGATCCTCCAGGACCTCCTCCACGAGTCCGGCGCCCTGGGCCTGGAAGTCCGCGATTCCGACATGCCCATCATGCCGGGCGTGCGCGCGCCGGCCCCGGGTGAGGCCATCGTCGTCGCCTACTTCGAGGACCGCGACACCGCGGAGGGCGCTCGCGACGCGGTCGCCGAGTCCCATCCCAACGCGCGCATCACCCTGGACGAGCAGCCCCAGCAGGACTGGAGCAATGAGTGGAAGTCGCTCATCAAGTCCGTGCAGGTGGGCCGCCTCTGGGTGGGCCCGCCCTGGGAGGCGGAGAACGCGCCCAAGGACAAGGTGCGCATCGTGATTGAACCGAAGATGGCCTTCGGCACGGGGGACCACCCCACCACCGCGCTGTGTCTGGCCGCGGTGGACGACTTCATGGCCACGCACCCGGGCGCGAGCGTGCTGGACGTGGGCACCGGCACGGGCGTGCTCGCCATCGCCGCGAAGAAGCTGGGCGCGGGCACCGTCGTGGGCACCGACAACGACCCCGTCTGCGTGGAGCTGGCGCGGGAGAACTGCACCGACAACGCGACGCCGGACCTGGACATCTCCGAGCGTGAGCTGACGCAGGTGCCGGAGACGTTCGACCTGGTGCTCGCCAACATCCTGGCCAACACGCTGATTGAACTGGCGCCCCTCATCGTCGCCAAGGCGAAGGACCGGTTGGTGCTGGCCGGCGTGCTCGCGCACCAGCGCGTGGACGTGGAGGCCGCGTTCCGGAAGCTCGGGTGCACGGTGCTCGCGGGCGCGCAGCAGGGCGAATGGGTGCGCATCGATTTGCAGCGCTGAAAACAAAGGGGGGTCGGGTCGCGAACGATGGTCCGCCAACCCGACCCCTGCCTTGGACTCGCGAGGCTTTCCCCCTTGACCACAGGACCTCGCGACTCCCGCCGTGTGCCGGGAGTCATTGCAGTCCGCGTGCCCGCGTCACCCCTGATGGGGCGCGGGGACATGGAGCGCGGGGTTGTAGCGGGCCGGGTTACGGGGTGCGCGGCGCGTGTGACCTTCCGCGCTACAGCGGGCTCCGAGTCCCGCGAGTGGGGCTCACGCGAAGCCGAGTGAGCCGGCCGCGCGCAGGGAGCCCACGACTTCGCCCCGGGTGTTGAAGAGGCGCGGCTCCGCGTGGTGTTCCAGGCCCGTCATGGGCAGCGGGATGCCTTGCTGTTCAGCCACGAACCGCAGCACCGTGAGGAGCGCGGGCGCGGCGCAGCGGGCATCGCCGTCCTCCACCTTGAGGGCCACGCCCAGCCGGGCCTTGGGCAACGCGGCGCAGTAGACGCCCTCCGCGCCAATCTTCACCACGGCCTCGCCCTGGAAGGCGGTCATCAGGTCCGTGCACGCGCGGCCCTTGCCCGCGACCAGATCCGGGTGCGCGAGCATCGCTTCGCGCAGGCGGCGCGCGGCGGGGTCCTCGGAGATGCCGAAGCGGGCCCACGCGGTGGCCATGGCGCGCAGGGGCAGGCCGAAGCACACCGCGAGGCAGCCATCCACGCCCTTCACCAGCGCGTCGCGCGGCAGGCCCGTCCACTTGGCGATTTCATCCTGGATGCGCTCCTGCACCGGGTGGCCGGCGCTGGCGTAGCCCGTGGGGTCCCACCCGTGGTGACGGGCCAGCGCGAGCATGCCGGCGTGCTTCCCTGAGCAGTTGTTCCACCGGGGCGTGAGCGCCACGCCCGCGCGCAGGGCCTCCTCCGCCACGGCCTGCGACAGCGACGGATGCGGACCGCACGCGAGCTGGTTCTCTTCACAGCCGGACGCGCGCAGCATCTGCATGGCGAGCGCGCGGTGCACGGGTTCGCTGGAGTGGGACGCGCACGCCAGCGCCAGCTCTCGCGGGCCGAAGCCGTAGCGGTCCGCCGCGCCGTCCTGCACCAGCGGCAGCGACTGGAAGGGCTTGGCCGCTGAACGCCAGAAGGTGACGCGGTCCGGATCTCCCGCCGCCGCGACGAGCGTGCTCTCCGCGCTCACCACCGCGACGGAGACGACGTGGAAGGATTCGACGAAGCCGGAGCGGGTGGACTCGATGACGAAGGTGGACATGGGCGTGGCGGCCCATAGCAGGACGGGCGTCCGCGTGTCCTGCCGCACCGGGACCCGCACCCGGGGGACGTGTCCAAAAAAGGGGATGGCGGGGCTGGCGTCCGGGCGGGGCCTGCTGAATCCTTCGCGCCCCTCCTCCCAAGGAAGTCGCCGTGGTCCGCCTCTTCGTCCCCCTGCCCGAGCCCACCCCTTCCGACGTGACGCTCACGGGCGAGCGCCGCCACTACCTCGTGCACGTGCTGCGGCTGGAGGACGGTGACGCGCTGGAGGTGTTCGACGGCAAGGGCCGCGCCTTCGAGGCCCGCGTCACGGGCCTGGGCGCGGAGGAGGTGCGGCTCGTGCTGGGCACCGTTCGCGTGACGCCGCCCGCGCGGGAGATGAGCGTGCTGCAGGGGCTGCCCAAGGGGGACAAGCTGGAGTGGGTGCTGCAGAAGGGCACCGAATTGGGCGCCACCGCGTTCCATCCCGTGGCCACCGCGCGCAGCGTGGTGAAGCTGGAGCCGAAGCGCGCCGAGGAGCGCACCCAGCGGTGGGCCAAGATTGTCGAAGAGGCCGCGCGTCAGTGTCGCCGGGACGACGTGCCGCGCGTGCACCCGCCGCGTCCGCTGCTGGAGGCGGCGCGGTCACTGACGCCGGGCACGCTGCTGCTGGTGCTGGATGAGGAGGAGTCCGCGGTGCCGCTGGGTGAGGCGTTCCGGAGCGTGGGCCCCCAGACGCCGGTGGCGCTGGTGATTGGTCCCGAAGGCGGACTGGCGCGGGAAGAGGTCACCGGCCTGCGCGCGTTGGGAGCACGACCCGTCACGCTGGGAGCGCGCATCCTGCGGACGGAGACGGCGGCGCTCGCGGCGCTCGCGGTGATGCAGCATCTAGACGGGTCGCTCGGGTAGCAGGCGGGCGGACAACCCCTCCCCCCATCCCGGGTCACGGATCCGTGTGCCCATTCCTACGTTTCTGCCATTCGGGACCTCGCGGGTCCCTCAAAAGGAGAGACTCTCATGGGGATCATCGCATTCATCATCATCGGCCTCATCGCGGGCCTCATTGCTCGGGCCATCCTGCCGGGCAAGCAGAGCATGGGCCTGGTGGCCACCACCCTGCTGGGCATGGTGGGCTCGCTGGTGGGCGGCCTCATCGGTTCGCTGTTCCAGCGCAACGGACGCCTCTTCGACCTGCACGCCTCCGGCATCATCATGTCCGTGGTGGGATCGATCCTCGTGCTACTCCTGGTCGGAGCAGCGGGACGGCGCCGCGTCCACGCCTAGCGTGAACGCCCGCTCGCACCGTCCCTTGGAGGACGGCTGCCGAAGGGTTGATGAGCCCCTGACGGTTCCTCGGGCGAGGGACCTCGGGGGCTTGTCCTTTTCTTGCTACAGGCCTGAATGCGGCCTTTCATGGCGGCGGTTGTGCGCATCGCCAGGAGGATCCGTTGTCCAAGTGCCTGAAGTGCGGCGCCTCGCTGCCGCCGGTCGGAGATTGCACCGCTTGCGCCGCCACCGCCGCGCGCCCACCCACGGTCGCACCCGTCCCGAGCCTGCTCGACCGCGACATCCACATTGATCGCCGCAAGCTGGGGGAGCGCACCGCTCCGGTGGCCCACGAGGCCACCACCCTCGACGGCGAGCCGCTGGAGCCGGAGACCCTGCGGGGCACGCCCGTGTTCGCGATGGAGCCTCCGCGCAGCCCCATCACCCCGCCGGGCATGACCCCGACGGTGCGCCCGGCCGCCGGTGCGCCCGTTCCTCCCGCCGCTCCCCGCGCCGCCGCGCCCCGACCCGCGGCGCCTCCGCAGGTTCCGGCCGTGCAGCCCCCGCGTGCCGCCGCGCCCCGCGCCGCCGCGCCCGTGACGGATGGACCGACGATGCGCGCGCCCGCGTCTCCGGCGGATGCGACGGTGCGTGCCGCCGCGCCACAGGCCGATGCGACGGTGCGTGCCGCCGCGCCTCGTCCCGACGCGACCGCTCGGACCGTCACGCCGAATCCCGATGCGACGGTGCGTGCCGCCGTGCCGCAGGCCGATGCGACCGTTCGCATGCCGCCGCGTGCCCCTGTTCCGCCGACGGACGCAGCCACGCGGGCCGAGGCACCGGTTCGCGCCCCCGCGCCGCACGCGGAAGGTCAGGTCCGGGCTCCCGCCGCCGCAGCCCCGCGCGTGGCCCCGCCCGCTCAAGCGGCTCCGCGCGCCGCGCAGCCTGCCGCCCACGCCCCGTCCGGCGCCGTGCTCCCGCCGCGCCCCGCCACCGTGCAGGCGCCGAATGCGGCCCCGGTGGCTGCGAATGCCCCGCCGCGCGCCGCTCCCACGGCGGCCCTGTCGGAGGCGGGCTTCCAGAATCCCGGTGTCGCCGTGCCTCGCGCGGCGCAGTCCCCAGTGAACGCGGAGGCCCGCCCGGGTTCGGTGCCCACGCCGGCCTACGGTACGGAGGCGCACGGTGCGCGTCCCCTGCCGGCGCCCGGTCTGCCTCGCCGAGACGCCGCGCCCGCGCAGGCCCAGGCTTCCTCCGGACTCCCGCGCATGGAGGCACCCGCGCAGGTCCCGGCCGCCTCCGGTCTCCCCCGCATGGAGGCCCCCGCCCAGGCTCCGGCAGCCTCCGGTCTTCCGTACCGGGAAGCCGCATCCTCGTCGCACGAAGAGGACCCGTCCTTCCTTCCCCCGCTGGAGACGCCGGCCTACGCCGCTGCCTCCTTGCCGCCAGCCCCGGGAGTGTCCCGCATGGAAGCCGTGCCCTCCCCCGCCGCCCCTTTGAAGTCGAAGTCGAAGCCCCCCACGCCGGCTCCGGCCGCCGGAGAGGTGCACGCGCGCCCCGCGTCGCTGTGGCGGCGGCTGCTCTCCTTCACCGTCGACACCGCGGCCATTGGCGCCGTGGCGGCGGCCTACATCGTCCTCGCCTCGTCGATTGCGGGCGTGAAGGGTCCCCAGCCGGGACTGACGGGGCTGGATGCCTTCGTCGCCTGGCTGCGCGCACTGCACACCGTGCTGCTGCCGGGCGTGGTACTGGTGCTGGTGCTCGCCACCGTGTACTGCGCCGTCGCGGCCTTCCTCTGGAATGGGCGCACCCTGGGACGGTTGCTCCTGGGACTGCGGCTGGTGGACACCCACGGCATGGCGCCCACCCCGGGCCGGGCCATCTTCCGGGCGATGCTCGCCGGGCTTTCCTTCGTTCTCTTCCTGGGCGGCTTTTGGATGGCGCTGTTCGACCGGCGCGGCCAGACCCTGCATGACAAGCTGACGTCCACCTTCGTCGTCCAACCGAGCTGAAACCGGCTCATTGTGCCTTGCGGCCGTGGCCGTAAGATGCCGCGGCCTTCATGCCTTCCCGCCTTGCCCAGCACCTCGTCTCGCGCGGCCTCCTGAGCCAGGAGCAGGCCGGGGAGTTGTTGCGTCAACACCAGGCCCAGGGTGGCCACCTCGACACCGCGCTGATGGAGCGCGGCATGTCCGAGCAGGACGTCCTCGCGATGCTCGGCGAGGCCTCCGGCTTCCGGCCCGTCAACCTGGTGGACTTCGAGCCCAACCAGGAGGTCGCCACCTTCATCCCTCCGAAAATCGCGGAGCGGCTGAGCGTGGTGCCGCTGTCCCTGGACGGCACCACGCTGCACGTGGCGTGCGCCTACCCGGTGCCGAAGAAGGAGCTCGACGAAGTCGGCTTCCTCCTGGGCAAGCCGCTGGAGCTCTGGGTCGCCATCGAGCTGCGGGTGCGCGAGTGGATCTCCATCATCTACCGCCAGCCGCTGCCGCCGCGCTTCGTCCAGTTGGGCGAGGCGCTCGTCGCGCAGCAGGCCGGGACCCACACCCCACCGCCGCCTCCTCCTCCCGAGGACGAGTCGATGTCGGTGGACATGGTGGAGCAGCTCGCGCGCTCCGTCGCCCAGGAACCCCTGGCGTCCGAGGCCCGGCCCGCCGCCCCGCCTCCGGCCCCCGCTGACATCCCGCCGCCCGCGTACGTGCGCGAACCCCTGCGCCTCAACTCCTCCGCGGGCCCCGTCACGTCGGCCCGAGCAGTCCAGCGCCCCACCCCACCTCCGGCCCCCGCTGACATCCCGCCGCCCGCGTACGTGCGCGAGCCCCTGCGGCTGAACATGCCGGGCAAGCCGGCCCAAGCCACGCCCGCCGCACCGCCGGCGAACCGCACCGCGGCCGTACCCGCGAGCGGCGCGCCCCCGACGCTCTATCCCCCCGGCGAGAAGCCTCTCCCGCCCCCGCCGACCGTGCCCGTGCTGACGCCCGTGGGGCCAGCCACCGCCGCCCCGGGAACACCGCCGGCGAACCGCACCGCGCCCGCCGCCCAGGGACAGCCTCCCGCCACGCGCCCGGCCACGCCCCAGGCTCCCGCCCGGCAAATCGCCACGGACGGTGTCGCGGGAACGCCCGGTCCGCAGGGCGCGGCCCCCCCGGCTTCCGGCCAGAACGCCCGGCCCGGCACTTCCGCCCCGGCACAGGCCACCGCCACGGCGCCGCAGGCCCCGGGTCTGAATGCCCGGACGAGCCCCGCCGCGCCGGCAGCCCCGGTCCCGCCGCCCGCAACGGTGTCACAGCCCCCCGCGCAGAGCGCCCGGACGGGCCCCGCCGCGCAGCCGCCAGTGCCCCCGGCGAATCGCGCGTCCACGCCGCCCCCCGTGTGGCCTCCCGCGCCCGCGCAGCAGGCCCGTGAAGCCGCCCGGGCCGCGACGCCGACCCCGCCGCCCGTTCCACCGGCGCCGCCCCGGGGTGAGCCGTCGTTCATCATCTTCAGCAACCCGGCATCGAATCCGGGCGCCAACCGTCCGCGTGGCACGCAAGAAGGCCCGGCCCCGGTGGCGGGCGCTTCGAGCGCACCGGGTGCGCCCGTGCCGGACTGGACGCTGCCCCAGGCGCGCTCCGCGCTGCGCGAGGCGACGCGGGACCGGGACCGGTTGGTGGACGTGGCGCTGCGCTTCGGCCGCCGCACGTTCGACTACGTGGCCGCCTTCGCGGTGGTGCGAGGCGCCGCGGGCGGTTGGGACGCTCGGGGTGAAGGCCTGGACGCGAGCGCCCTGTCGCAGGTGTCCATCCCGCTGGATGCGAGCAGCGTCTTCCGCACCGTGGCCGTCACGCGGGGCAGCTACGCGGGCCCGCTGCCTCCGGACGCGCTCACGCGGCACTACCTGGAGCTGTTCGGCCGGCAGGCGCCGCGCACCGTCTTCCTGTACCCGGTGGAGGTGAAGGGCCGGCTGGTGGCCATCCTCTACGGGGACTGCGGCCAGAAGCCGATGAGCCAGCGCCGGCTGAGCGACTACATCCTGTTCTGCCAGGACCTGCCGGCCGCATTCCAGGAGCTCATCCTCTTCCGCAAGCAGCGCGTGTCCGAACTGCGCGCGCCGGAAGAAGAGGACATCACCATCGACGTGGACGTGCCCGGCTTCCCGGCCGCGTCCCTGCCCGCGCCCGCGCCCGCCGTGGTCGCGGGCCTCGGCTGGAGCCCGTTCTTCGGTCGGGGAGGCGTGGGCAACCTGGGCCGCGCCGCCGCCATGCCGCCGCGCGTGCTGTCCCCCGAGGAACGGCCGCCCCCGGACTTCACGCCCCTGTTGCGCCGGCTCACCGGCCCGGACGCCGCGCAGCGCTCCAGCGCGATGGCGGAGCTGGCGCGTTCGCCCGAGGCCAGCGCCCGCGTGCTCGCGCAGCACTTCCCCGGGCCCACGGCCTGGAGCCGCCTGCCGGTGGTGGAGTTGCCGGAAGCGGACGAGCTGGGGCCCATCCCCGCCGCGCTGTCGCGCCTGGGCCGTCCCGCGGCCGTCGCGCTGGCGCCGCTGCTGGATTCGAACGACGCGGACGCGCGCTACCTGGCGCTGCTCACCGCGGGCAATCTGCCCTACGCGGAGCTGGTGGACGGGGTGCTGCGCGGCCTCTTCGACATGGAGCCGGACATCTCCAGCGCCGCGCGCGTGGCCGCCGCCGCGCTCAAGCACCTGCCGCGCCTGGACGGGTCCTTGCGCGACCTGCGCCAGGAGCTCACCAGCCGGGACGCGCTGCGCCGCTCGCTGGCGGCCCGGGCCCTGGGCACGCTGCACGACCGCGACGCCATCGAGGGCCTCATCAACCTCACCGGCAGCGACGACGCGATGTGCGCGCAGGCCGCCGCCGAAGCACTGCGAGAAGTCACGCGCGCCACGCTGGGCCTGCAGCCGCGCCAGTGGACGTCCTGGTGGGCGGAGAACCGCAGCCGCCGCCGCGCGGACTGGCTCGTGGCCGCGCTGCGCCACCGTGAGCTGGACGTACGGCTGGCCTCCATCGAGGAGCTGAGCCGGGCCCTGCACGACACGCTCGGCTTCTACGCGGACGCGCCCGACACGGAGCGCGAGGCCGCGGTGCGACGCTGGGAGGCCGCGGCGGTGGATCCCGCCAACGCCCGCCGGCTGAGCATGCTCTGAGGTTCCCACCCGGGAGCGCGCGATGACGGGCGCGATGGGTCTCCGCCTGCTGGCTTACGCAGGACATCTCGCGCTCCGCCTTCTCACGCGGGCTCAGCGGTTAGAGCCCGGGAGCGCGCGATGACGGGCGCCATGTGGGTCAGCCTGTTGGCATGCGCGGGGCAGCTCGCGCTCGCCGGCATCGCGCTGGCCCGCGTGGGCCGGAGTCCCCTCGCGCTGCCGCTGTCGCTGCTGTCCATCGCGCTGTCCACCTGGAACTTCTCCGCCTTCGGACAGGCGCGCTCGGGCGACACGGGCTGGCGGCTGGTGGGCTTCGCCGCTGCGCTGATGACGCTGCCTTGCGCGGTGCACTTCATCCTCGCGTTCGTGGGCCGCAGGCGCCGCTCCGCCTGGGCCATGTACGGCACCTATGGCGTGCTGAGCACGCTCGCGTTCACCATGCTCGTGGCTATCGGCGTGCCCTCGCTGGCCCAGCGGATCAACACCGTCCGCTTCGGCATCGCGGTGAGCCTGCTCGTGCTGCCCATCCTCACCACGGGGTTCGTGCTGCTCGCGCGGCACCTGCGCCGTTCAGGACCGCCGGACGAGCGGGCCCGCGCGGGGCTGGTGCTGCTGGGACTGGCGCTGCTGGTCGCGATGCTGCTCACGGACCTGGCGGCGGACATGGGCCTGCCCGTGCTGAAGCTGGGCAACCTGGGCACGCTGCTGGGCTTGCCGGTGATGGCCACCGCGGCGCTGCGCTTCCAGCTCTTCGGCCAGGACGCGCGGGCCACGAGCGCGGCGGTGCACGCCGTCGTCCTCGCGCTGGTGGGCGTCCTCGCGTACCTCGCGCTCTTCCGCGTGTTCGCCGCGGAGTCCGGCGCGCTCGTCGTGGGCACCACCGCCATCACCTTCTCGCTGCTGGCGGCGGCCCGGCGCGTCGTCACCGGCTTCGTCACCCGGCGCGAACGGATGGAACAACTGGCCACGCTGGGGCGCTTCTCCGCGCAGATGTCCCACGACCTGCGCAACCCCATCGCCGCGCTCAAGGGTGCCGCGCAGTACCTCAAGGAAGAGCACGCGCGTGGCCACTCGTGGGAAGCGCACGGTGAGTTCCTGGACCTGTTGCTGGAGCAGGTGGAGCGCCTGGACCGGGTGGCGGGCACCTACCAGCGACTCGCGCGCGTGGAGCCGCTGCGCCGGCCGCTGGACCTGAACCGGCTGGTGGACGGCGTGCTGTCGCTCCAGGCCTTCGCGAATCCCGGCGAGGTGGTCCTGACGAAGGTGCTCGCGACGGGCCTGCCCGCCTGCGAGGGCGACGAGGACCTGCTCGCCAACGCGCTGGAGAACCTGGTGCGAAATGCCTTCGAAGCGATGCCCACGGGAGGCACCCTCACCGTGCGCACCTTCGAGGACGCCAGCGCGGTGGTGGTGAGCGTGGAGGACACCGGCAGCGGCATGGATGCCCGCACGCGCGAGCGCGCCTTCGACGACTTCTTCACCACGAAGGCGACAGGCAGCGGCCTGGGGCTCGCCTTCGTGCGGCGCGTGGCCGAAGCCCACGGCGGCACGGCGTCCCTGACGAGCGGCGAGGGCCGTGGCACCCTCCTGCGCCTGCGCCTGCCCAAGTCCCCCGCCCTGCCGTCCCAACAGTCCAAGGGAGAAGCCGCGTGAGCGAGCCACTGAAGGGCCATGTGTTGCTGGTGGATGACGACCCGGCCCTGCTCAAGGTGCTGGGCGCGCTGCTCACCCAGGCGGGCCTCACCCCGCACCCCGCCTCCAACGCGCGCGACGCCCTGGCCCTGCTCGCGCGCAGGCCCATCGACGTGGTGTTGAGCGACGTGCGCATGCCGGGCATGAGCGGCCTGGAGTTGCTCGCGGAGGTGGGACGCGGCTGGCCGGACGTGCCCGTGCTCCTGATGACCGCGCACGGCACGGTGCCCCTGGCGGTGGAGGCGATGAAGGCGGGCGCGGCGGACTTCGTGCTCAAGCCCTTTGACCGGGAGGAGCTCCTCTTCTCGCTCCACAAGGCCCTGCTGCGCGCGCAGAAGGAGCCCGAGCCGACGCGCGGCCCCGGCAAGGCACCCGACGGACTCTTCGTGGGCGCGAGCCGGGCCCTGACGGACGTGCAGTCCCTGCTGGCCCGCGCCGCGGTGGGCACGGCCACGGTGCTCCTGCGCGGCGAATCCGGCACGGGCAAGGAGCTGGCCGCGCGAGCGGTGCACGACGGCAGCCCCCGGCGCGCGGGGCCCTTCGTGAAGCTGCACTGCGCCGCGCTGCCGGACACGCTGCTGGAGAGCGAGCTGTTCGGCTACGAGAAGGGCGCCTTCACCGGCGCGGCGACGCGCAAGCCCGGCCGCGTGGAGCTGGCGCACGGCGGCACGCTGTTCCTCGACGAGATTGGCGACGTGTCCCAGGCCGTGCAGGTGAAACTGCTGCGCGTCATCCAGGAGCGCGAGTTCGAACGGCTGGGCGGCACGCAGACGGTGAAGGTGGATGTCCGCTTCGTCGCGGCCACGCATCAGCCGCTCGAGGACCTGGTGCGCCGGGGCACCTTCCGCGAGGACCTCTTCTACCGGCTCAACGTGGTGCCCCTCTGGCTGCCTTCCTTGCGCGAGCGCCCCGAGGACATCGAACCGCTGGCCCGCCACTTCCTGGACGTGCACGCGAAGGCGAACGGCCGGCCGCCGTTCACGTTGAGCGCGGATGGACTCGCGGTGCTCCAATCCCAGCCATGGCCTGGCAACGTGCGCCAGTTGCAGAACTTCATGGAGCGGCTGGTGGTGCTCTCCGACGGGCCCCACCTCACGGGCACGGACGTCGCGCGCGAGCTGTCCCGCCAGCCCGGCCTCGCGCCGCCGCCCGCCGCCGCGCCCCTGCCCTCCTCCGACACCGGCACGCTGGAGTCCCGGCGCAAGGACGTGGAGAAGGACGCGCTGGTGGATGCGCTGAAGCGCGCGGGCGACAACCGCACGCTCGCGGCACGGCTGCTCGGCATCAGCCGGCGCACGCTCTACAACAAGCTGGAAGAGCACGCCCTGCTCTGACGCCTGCCCACGGGCTCCAAGTCCGCCCATGACACGCTATTCCATCACCGCGGTTCTTCGCGGCGAGGGGGCCTGAGCGGCCATGAGTTCGTGACCTGCCAACAAGGGCACACAGGGAAGCAACCGGTGCACTCCGCATGTCAGGGAAATACACACGGCCGGGCGGCTGGCATTATGCTGCCGCCCCGCTCGCCCCCGACGAGACCGGAATCGAACCCCCACCAGCCGCACACCGGCTGGACGACAGAAGGAGCACCATCCCATGTCCCAGACACTCGCAAGCCGTGTGAGCTGCCCTGTCTTCAATTCGCAGGATGCCGGCTACGCGCCGGAGGTCGCCGGCTTCAACGTCACCATCGTCCACACGCCGGAGTACGTGGTCGCCGCGCAGTCCGCCTCGGACGTCGCGGAGGCGGTGCGCTTCGCCCTCGAGAACAAGCTGCGCGTGACGGTGCAGGGCGCGGGTCACGGGTCCTATGTGCCCGTCACCTCCGGCGTCTTCATCTCCACGCGGCGGATGAACCAGGTGAGCATCGACGTCGCGTCGCGCACGGCGACCATCGGCGCGGGCGCGCGCTGGGACGTCGTGGTGGAGGAGGCCGCGAAGCACGGGCTTTCGCCCATCGCGGGTTCGTCCACGAACGTCGGCGTGGTGGGCTACGTGCTGGGCGGCGGTATTGGCCCGCTCGTGCGCAGCCACGGCATCAGCTCCGACTACGTCAGCGGGTTCACGGTCGTCACGGGTGAAGGCGAGCGCGTGGAGGCGAGCGCGGAGCACAACCCCGACCTGTTCTGGGCGCTGCGCGGTGGCAAGGGCGGCTTCGGCATCGTCACCGAGGTGCGGCTGCGCCTCGTGGACCTGGCCATGCTCTACGGCGGCGCGCTCTTCTTCGCCGAGGAGCACATCGACGCGGGGCTGCGCGCCTGGGTCAAGTGGACCGAGGGGGCCGACGCGCGCGTCTCCACGAGCGCCGCCGTCATGCGCTTCCCGCCGTTCGACTTCATTCCGCCTCCGCTCCGGGGCCGCACGCTGCTCACCGTGCGCTTCGCGTTCCCGGGCAGCAGCGAAGAGGGTGCCCGGCTCGCGGCGCCCCTGCGCGCGGCGGCGCCGGTCTACATGGACATGCTGGGGGACCTGCCCGCCTCGCAGATCGCCCGCATCCACAGCGACCCCACGGACCCCATGCCCACCTGGACCGCCGGCGTGATGCTCACCCACGTGGATCAGGACTTCGCGTCCGCGCTGCTGCGCCACGTCGGCGCGGGCGTGCAGTCGCCGTTCCTGATGGTGGAGGTGCGCCACCTGGGGGCCGCGGCCTCGCGCGACGTCGCGGGCGGTTCGGCCGTCGGCGGTCGCGGCGCCAACTTCGTGGTGGGCGTCGTGGGAGCGATTCCGCCGCTGTTCCAGACGGCGATGCCCGCCGCCGAGGAAGGGATGCGCGCGGACCTGAAGTCCTGGCTGTCGCCGGAGATGACCATCAACTTCATGGGCAAGCCCCGCTCGGCCGAGCACTACGAGAGCTGCTGGCCCGCGGACACGCGGACGAAGCTCACGGAGGTCCGCGGCAAGTTCGACCCGCACGGCCTCTTCGCGAGCACGAAGTAGCGCTCAGGGAGCCACCGTCGCCAGCGCTTCCAGCTCCTCCAGGAACGCGGCGACGAGGGCCCCCGGGTCCGGCACCCGCGACGCATCCGACGCCACGCCCAGGGTCACCTGCCCGGCGTAGCTGAAGAGACTCACCCCCAGGCCCACGTGGCCGGCCTGGGGCACCCAGAACGTGAGCCCGTCGAGTCGCGCGCCCGCCAGGGACACCGGCTGGCGCGGTCCGGGCACGTTGGTGGCGACGAGGGACGCCTTGGTCCCCATCACATCCACGACGACGCGCTCCAGCGCGGCGGGCGTGCGCCCCAGCAGCTCCAGCGCGCCGGATGTCACCACCGCCTCGGGCGAGCGCTTGAGGGCCTCCATCCGCTTCGACACCTCGCGAAGCCGGCGGCGAGGGTCCTCCAGGTGCACGGGCAGCCGCAGGAACACCACGCCGAAGCGGTTGCCCAGCTCCCTCGGAACGGGTTCATCCAGGGGCCGCAGGTTCACCGGCACCAGCGCGTGCATGTCCTCCAACGGGGCCTCCCGCGACGCGAGGTAGCGCCGCAGCGCGCCCGTCACCGCCGTGAGCAACACGTCGTTCACGGTGCCACCGAGCGTCTGCCCCACGGCCTTCACACGCGCCAGGGCCACCGGCTCCGACCACGCGGCGAGCTTCCGCGCGCCCAGGGGTCCCCGCAGGGGGGAGCGCGGATCAGGAGGCATCACGAGCAACTTCCCCAGCGCCGCCGCGCCCCGCGCACCCTCCAGCACGAGGTCGCCCGCGAGGATGGGCTCCTGCACCAGCTCCACGCCCTTGCGGAACGCGGCCCGCGCCCCACGGGCCAGCCGCATCCACCCCGGGGCGGACAGGCGTTCCTCGCGCGAGCCACGAAGCGAACCGTCGGAGTCCGGATCCGCCGGAGTGCCCGCGTCGTCACGCGCCGGCACAGCCTCCGCACGAACCGCATCCTCAGGCCCCGTGCCCGCCCGCACCGGATCCGTGAGCGTCAGCAACACCCGCGCGAGCGCGATGCCGTCCGCCATGCAGTGGTGCAGCCGAGCCAGCAGCACGTCCCCGCGCGCCGCGCCCTTCACCAGGTGCAGGTGCCACAACGGCCGGGAGCGCTCCAGCGGCACGCCCAGCCAGTCGCCGACCACCGCCTCCAGCGCCGCGCGTCCTCCCGTCGCCGGCACGCGCAGCGTGGACAGGTGCGCGTCCAGGTCGAAGTCCGTCGCGTCCTCCCAGTGCGGCGCGCCCAGCGCTCCCGGCACCACGCGCTGACGGAAGCGCGGGTAGCGCTCCACCAATCGCTCGCGGACCACCGTGCGCAGCCGCTCGCGATCCATGGGACCGTCGAACCACAGCACCGCGGTGATCATCATCAGGTTCGCGGGCTCCTCCATCTGGAGCCACGCCGCGTCCATGCTCCCCATCCGCTCGCGGCCTGCCATGGCGTCCTTCTCTCCCGCCCGCGCCCGCCGGAGCAAGGCCCAACGCCCGACACCGTCACGGCTTGGGCGGCGGCTCCGGGGCCTGGGGCTTCTCACGCTCGAACTGGAAGGTCTGCCGCGTGGCGCCCGGCACCGTCAGGATGAGCGAGTCCTTCTCCTCGATGGCGTACGTGTAGTCCCCGCCCTTGAACTTCCCCTTCGACAGAGGCACCACGCGCTCCTTGCCGCACACCGGGCCCACCGCCTGTCCATCCTGCGCACGCAGCGCGAGCTTGTCCTTGCCTGACAGCTCCACCTTGCCCCACGCCCGCACCTCCAGCGTGCTGCCCCGGCCGAGCGTCGCGTCATCCAGCCTGGTACGCAGCACGAAGCACCCCGTCGGCGTCAGCCGCAGCGACCGCGCATAGTCCGAACGCGGCTGCACCTCGATGCGGTCCGCGTTCCCCTGCTCGACGTCCGGAAGGCTCGCCGCGGACAACACCCACGTGCCCACCAGCTCCGCCGGCACGGCCGTGCCCTGGAGCGCCTTCGGCCCCTCACACGGATCCTCCACCGGCTTCTCGGGGCTCTTCGGCGCGGGTTCGAAGGCCCGCTCACAGGTGAGGCCGCACGACTTCGCCGCGCACTGCGTGTCGTCCGGCGCACAGGCCGCCTTGCTGGTGCAGGACTTCAGCCGCTTGAGCGAATCCTCACAGCCCTCCCGCATGCACTTGTCGACGCACTCCGCGTCGATGCACTCCGACACGCAGACCCAGTTGGTGCGACCACACACCCCCGCCACCGTGCGAGGAGCCTGGGCCGCCGCGGGCAGCGCGGCACTGAAGACGAGGAGCAGGGCGAAGAGGCGGGACGGTCGCATGCGTACTGCAAGCTAGGCAGTCCCACCCCGGACGACACCCGGAGGCAGGACGCCTGTCCACCGGCCATCATTCCAACGCCCCGCCCTGCCGTCAGTTGAACTGCCACCGCCAGGTGCGTGGATCGGCCGGGTCGGGCAACGCCAGCTCGAAGTCCAGCGTCTCGTAGCGGTTGAACTCACGCGGCTCCACGCGCAGCAGCGTCATCGCCGTGGCGTTGCGCTCGCGCATCGGGGACACGGAGAAGTCCAGCTCGGAGTCGAAGGCCACCTTGTAGAACAGGCAGAAGCCATCCACCCGGCCGTCCTCCTCCACCGGCCGACGGATGTGCACACGCGAGGGCAAGCCCGCCTCGCGCATCGTCTCCAGGTCGAAGCTGAACGCGGCCTCCGGCTCACACAGGAGGTGGTCCACCTCATACGGGCGCACCAGCCGCGTGAAGTACGACGGGCTCATCGCCTCGCGCAGCGACTGGAGGCAGCGGAAGTCCACGTGGGGCAACTGCTGCGTCCAGATGAAGGGCATGCACGCCTCGTCGCGAAGCTGCACCGGCTCCACGAAGACCTCGAAGCGGTTGGGGAGGATGCGGCCCCCGGGCTTGAGCAGGCGCGAGCGCAAGTCCAACATCCGGGGCACCAGCCCCGCGTCGAACAGCGCATCTCCCAGCAGGTCATGCAGCAGCACGTCCACCTTCTCCTGGGGCTTGAAGCGCCAGGTGGACTCCCGCACGAAGTTGATGTGCTCCAGCCCGTTGCGGCGCGCCACCCACTGCGCGGTGTCCAGCAGGCGCGAGTCGTCCACCGCGTACTGCCGGCGCGGGCGCTGGTGCGCGGCGAGGAAGGTGCGCAGGCCCGTGCCGGCCTTCACGTCCACCACCACATGGTTCGGGCGCACGTAGCGCTCCACCGCGCGGCGCCAGGCCTCCACCCGCTGCGAATCCGCCAGCACCGAGTCCTGCGGCGTCGGGCTCGACAGCGTGAGGCTGTCCGGCGCATGCCGGCGGTGGAGGTGGGAGACGAGCGGCAGGTGGCTGATACGCGAGCGCAGGTCCATCAACGCCTGACGAGGCAGGTCGAGCAGGTTCAGCATGGCAATCCCCCCGGAAGGCCTGTGACGGTTCCAGGGACATGGGCGCGACGACCTTGTCCCCGAAGACCAGGACTCCGCACGATGCTGGAGTTCGCCCACCCGGCCCATCGGCCCTGGGGGCAGACCTCTGTCCCACCCTGAACAACCGACCTGTCCTCACTGGCGGTGTGCCCCCGCGATCCAGGAAATGCCGGTCCCGACAAGAGTAGAGGATGACCCTGGAACGACCTGACAGCCCCCGCCCAACCCCTCGGAATCCAAGTCCCCGAGAGGCTTTTTCCCAGCGGATGGGGTGTCCACGACTGGCACTTCCCTCACCCCTCCAGGGCCATCAAGAAATCGGGGCTCAAGCGTTTTCCTTGTTGAGTCCCCCAGCCCGCGAGAACGGCTCGCGGAACGGAGGCCCGATGTCGGTCATGCCAGTAGACGGACCCCGTGGTGGAGAGGGGGCACTGATGATCCGAGCCATTGAGTCGCAGCGGGCGCAGGACCTGCGGTCGAACCCGGTCGAGGGGGAGCGGGAGACCGAAGGGGACTCGGCCCGTGAGCGGTGGGAGGCGCAGCCCTGGCGGCGGCAGCTCCAGGACCCGCGCGACCACGAGCACCAGGTGGCGCGGCCGGCGCTGGTGGAGACGCTGCTGGCGGAGGGCTTCACGGTGGAAGCGGACGTGGCGCGCTTCGCGGGGACCCTGGAGGACCGGGGTGCCCTGAGCATCGGGCAGGTGGTGCGCTTCGCGGACGGCCTGCGGGTCCGGATGGCGCAGGCGACCACGGACGACGAGGTGTTGCAGCTTGCCTACCTGCGTCGCAACGCGGAGGAGCTGGCGGAGCGGATGATTGACTGGGCCAACGCGGGACGCCTCTAGAGCATCCAGGCGTTGGTGGTGGGCGTCCGGGGTGGGAGTGCCTTGACAGGGGCGGTGGGGTGCTCTCACTTGGGGGGATGCTCGCCCTCGCCCTTGCCGCCACCCTGGCGGCCGCACCCGCACCCGCGCCCCGCGTCGCCGCCTCCACGGTGACGGTCCTCCACGTTCCCCGGTTCGACCAGCTCCAGGGGCTGACCGCGTTCATGACGCGGGCGGGGGCGTCCTCGCAGATGCTCAACCCCACGTCGTGGCAGGGGGAGCTGCACCCGTTCCTGATACTGGACCCGACGCGGCCGGATTCGCTGGATGCGCTGGGCATCGACGCGACGGGGCCGCTGTCCGTGTCCATCCGGCAGGACGGCCGCCTGTCGTGCACGCGGGTGAAGGACCCGAAGGCGTTCCAGGACGCGTCCGCGAACGTGCTCGCGCGCAACGGCGACGTGAAGGCGGGCACGGTGAAGGGCGTGACGACGCTGCGCGCGCCCACGGGCCTGGGCGGCTACGCGGGCTATGTCATCAAGGGCCAGGAGGCGTGTGCCTTCGTGAGCGCGGACGCGGATGAAGCCCTGCGCAAGGAAGCCACGAAGCTCGTCACGAAGGCGCCGGCTGCGGATGCGCGGATGGGCGCGGTGCCGGGCGTGCTGTACGTGGCCACGCAGCAGGGCGTGGTGGGCCTGGACGGCACGGCCAACGGGCTGAAGGTGGAGGGCACGGCGACGAAGCTGCCGCTGCCGCCCTTCCAGTCCCAGGGCACGAGCCCCTACGGCGCGATGGCGCCCACGGGCCTGCTGTTCTCCCGAGCGCAGGTGGCGCCCACGGGCGTGGCGCAGGCGACGGGGTCGATGCGGAGCGTGGCGCGGACGGTGTGCCCCGACTGCGATGAAGCCCAGGTGAAGGGCGTGACGGACGCGCTGGCGAAGCAGCTCACCGGGAACATGTTGTTCGCGGTGGACTCGGTGCAGGTAAAGGGCTCGCTGCGCAAGCCGGAGGTGCGGTTCTTCGCCGCGAAGCAGGCGCTGGCGGCGGAGGTGCTGGACGCGGCGGCGGTGAAGGCCGCGCTGGCCCCGCTGACGCAGCTTCCGGGCGCGAAGGTGCTGGAAGACGGCTACATGCTGGAGGCGAAGGGAGGCCGCATCTACGTGCGGCTCAAGGGCAAGCACCTGGTGGTGGGCAATGATTCGACGGTGACGCAGACGGTGATGACGTCGCTGCCGGAGAAGGGCGCGCCGCTGGGAAGGGCGGTGGAGTTCACGCTGGATCCGAAGAAGCTGGCGCGAGGCCTGTCGCAGGTGTCGCTGATGGACGTCATGGGGGATGAGACCCTGGCGGCCTTCTTCGGAGCGAGCACGGAGCTGGGCCCGCTGCTCGCCAAGAGCGAGCGCATCACGGGGTGGCTGGACAGCGCGCCCAATGGCTCACACCGGTTCTCGGTGAACTGGACGCTGCCGGAGAAGCCCTGAAAAAGGCTGACACCAAGAACCTGCTCGCAACTCACCTGAGCATGAGAGACGATCCCACCCCTGGAATATTGGCCTCCGGGCGCGAAAATCGGACAGGTAGTTTCCGAACACGTGCTCACGCACGATGAAATGAGCGGCTGTTCACCGACCAGTCGCTCATTTCACCAACCAACTACATCCTTGTGCGCCTGGCGGATGCGAGTCATCGGCTCCCTCCCGTGACGGTCCAAGGCGGCTCGGTGCGGGTGGCTGCTGCGCCCTGGCGGACTCCACACGCCCCGAGGTGATTCGAGGTGCGGGGGATGATCCGCCGCGCACCGGCCGGATCCGTAGGCCCTGAGGGAATGCTCGACGCGCGGCGGATCCACGGGCCCCGCAGGTGAGCCTGGGCGCGCGAGGGCTCCACGGCCCGAGCCAAGGGCCGCGACGATGGCTGCCATACTGGCCCGCTCCACCTGCGCTCGTGTCGGGGCGTGCTGGTACACACTCTCGCGGAGAACCCGCGCAGCCTTGCCCCGCAGCACCTCGCTTGCTCGAAAGGACGTGGCCATGCGCTTCCGATATTGCAGCGCACTCCTGCTTCTGCTCTCGGCCTGCGCAACAACAGAGCCGAGCCTCGGAGAGTTGGAGGCCCCGAATCCGCGATTCGCCAACCTTCAGCGGGCTGCGCAGTACCCCTGGACGGATGACGGGCATTGCGTGGTGCGAGAAGCCTCCAACGAATGGCCTGTCCTGGCGGAGAGGTGCTATCGCGCTCTCTAACGCGACAGGGTCAAGTTTCGTGATGTCACAGGAAGATGCGCTGTCGCCTCCGCGGGTGCGGCGGCCGTGGGGGTGGGACTCTGCGTCTTTGTGGCACCGGAGATCATTGCTGGAGCGGTGATCATCATTGGCGTTGTCGTGGTGGCAGACGCCATCAAAGAGGCGTGGGATGCATACGAGCGGAGTGCATCCCGTGAGCGTGCGAGGCCGAAGACCCAGACACAGCCATCCCATGAGCAGGAGCCCTCTGCGAATCGAAAGCCCAACCCCAAGAACCAACCCGACCCCAAGGGAAACCCGGAGCCGTTCATTCCGCCCTCCACCACTCCGGAGAAATACGAGCAGTGGCGCGAGCGCTGTACAGAGCATTACGTCAGGTGTACGGGCTATTTCGCGGGGATGAAGGAGCCCCGCGTATACGGGGAGAGTCTGTGCCAATCTTGTTCGCGCATCTGTAGGCGCACGGGCCACTGGCCAGCAGAGTTCAACGGGCATCCCTGCCCCGGGGGTTGAGTGTGCGGAGCACGCGTGCGGATTGGTGGCAGAGCGTAGCGACGCGACGCGATGATCTCGCGGTCAAGCTGATGAAGGCCAAGGTGCCTTACGCGGAGCACAAGCGCGCGTTGCTTGAGCAGGCGGAAGAACTGATGCGGGAGGCGAAGAGTCCCGCTGAACGGCGCCACATCCAACGGATCACCCTGCAAGAGATCATCACGGAGGCATACGCGAGTACGGCTGGCTGGGACGAATTCGGCGCACTCTTGCGCCGGATTCAACGGCTTGGCTATGCGGACATGACCCACCGGGTCCATGTGGCGTGCCTCTTCGTCCAATCATTGCCCCGTTTCCCAGAACGAGCCCGGCAGGCGTTCGCCATGCTTGAAGAAGTAGAGGGGATGCTAAAGCGCATCCGCAAGAGCCACTACCTGCGTGGAGAAGGGATGCAGGGCATCGCCCATGCGCGCGCTGTAGCAGCGGAAGCAGGCATCACACCGCCGGGCTAGAGCGTGATTGACGATACGGGCCCAGCGGCTCCGAGGTGAGGCTCGGCGCACAGGTCTTCGCGCTTCAGCCAGAGCTGATGCCGGGAGCCGCGCTCCTCGGCAGCCGCACGGTGAACGTGGTGCCCGCTTCGACGGTGGACTGGACATCGACGTGGCCCGCATGGGCCTCCACGATGGACTGCACGATGTAGAGACCCAGGCCCACGCTGCGGCCCGCCTTGTCGATGTCCTCCGTGCCCCGTTGCAGCGGCTGGAAGAGGACCCCCAGCCGCTCGGGCGGAATCGGCGCGCCCTGGTTGTGCACCGACAGCACCACCGCGTCCCCTTCCGCTCGCGTCTCCACCCGGACCGGCGTGTCCTCCAGGCTGTACTTGAGCGCGTTGGTGATCAGGTTCTGCACCACCTGCGACAGCCGGTCCGGATCCCACATGCCCCGGCCATCTCCCGACCGTCGCACCCGCAGCTCTCGGTGCGGGTAGGCGGCTTCCACCTCGTCCACCACGCCGCGCGCCAGTTCGTGCAGGTCCGCCTGCCGCCGTTCGATGCGGATGCCTCCGCCCAGCCGCGCCTGCGTGAAGTCCAGCAGGTCCTTCACCATCCGCGTGGCCCGCTCCGCCGCGTTGTGGATGCGCGTCACGCTCTTGCGGCTGCGCTCGTCCAGGTCCTCCCGCCGGGCCATGGCGCTGACTCCCAGTTGGATGGCCGACAACGGGTTGCGCAAATCATGGCTCACGATGCCAATCAGGTGCTGCTCGAACTCCGCCTGGCGCTTGACCGCGACCTCCAGCCGCCGCTGCACCGTGATGTCCTGGAGGAGCGCGACGTAGCCATCCTCTTCTCCCTCCGCGTTCCGGTAGGGATTGAACGTCACCCTCACATCCCGGGTGCCCCCCAGGCGATAGGGCACACCGTGCTGCTCGAAGGACAATCCTTCTCCCGCCAGCCCCCGCAGCACGTAGGGCCCCAGCACCGCGTAGGCCGCCTCCCCGATGATTCCCCGGACGGGGCGCCCGAGCAGTTCTTCCCGCGTATAGCCGAACCAATCCTCGTAGGCCTTGTTGGCGAAGCCGTAGCGCTCATCCGCGGTCACCCGCGAAACAAGGAGCGGGATCGCGTCCGTCACCTGCCGCAGCTCGGCTTCACTCGCCCGGAGCTTCTCCGCCAGGGCCTCCGCGCGACGTCGTGCCTGCACCGGCTCCGTGATGTCGAAGCCGAAGACGACGATGCCGTCCACCTGCCCCTGGGCGTTCCGCAGCGGTTGATAGACGAAGTCGACGTACGCGTCCTCCAGCACGCCCTGGCCCGTGCGGTCGAAGCGCACGAAGGTCTCCCGCCCGATGTGCGGCGTGCCCGTCGCGTAGACCTCATCCAGCAACTTCACGAACCCCTGGGGCCCCAGCTCCGGCAGCGCCTGCGCGACGGTGAGGCCGAGCAGCTTGCGCTCGGTGCCGACGTGATGCTGGTAGGGCGGGTTGAGGGCCTCGTACACGTGCTCGGGACCGTTCAACAGGGCAAGGAACGCGGGCGCGTTCTCGAAGAGGCTGAGCAACCGGTTGCGCGCCGCCTCCACCTCGGCCAGCAGCTTCTCGCGCTCCGCGTCCGCCTGCTTGCGCACGGTGATGTCGGTGACGGTTCCCGTGACGCGCGCGGGGTTCCCATCCGGGCCAGGGAGGACCTGCCCCCGGGCTTCCACCCACCGGATGTCCTGGAACGGGGGCGAGGGCAGGACCCGGTGCTCGACCTGGAAATGGCTGCCGTTGCGTCCCGCCTTGGCGTCCTCGAACGCCTGGAGGAAGCGCGGCAGGTCCTCCGGGTAACAGGTCTGGATGGACTGTTTGAAGGTAAAGGGCGCGTCCTCGGGCAGACCGATGATGGCCCGGCAACGGGGATCCGCCTCCCCTTCCCCAGTGCCCAGGTCCAGGCGGAAGCTGCCCGCGGCCAGCCCCTCCACGACGACGCGCAGGCGCGCCTCGCTCTCCGCCAGCACCTCACCTCGCTGCTGATGCTCCAGCACCGCTTCGGTGATGGCGGCGGAGAAGAAGTCGGAGAGGACGCGCACCTCGCGCAGCGTCACCGCCAGCCGATGCACTTCCGCCAGGTCCAGGATGAGCCCGCGCAGGAGGCCGTACTCGTGGATGAGCACCTCCAGGTTGAAGCCGATGCGGTGGCGCTGGCGCCCGTGCTCCCGAGCGGTCGGATTCGCCGCCGGGACCGCGCCCTGTCGTAGACAGGAGGTGAACTCGCGCAGCACCTCCGGAATGCGGTCGCGCAGCTCGGGCTCGGAGCGCGTCTCAGGAGACAGGTGTTCCTGGAGTCGCTCGGTCCAGCGCCGCACCAGCGGCTCCCGCTCCGCGTCAATCAGCGCCGCGAGTTCACTCACGGCCCCTCCCCCATTGCAGCGAACAGCCTCGGCACGCGGAGCCTCCTCGGGCATCCAGGTCCCTGACGCGACGGACAGCTCCTCCATGGACGGCGGGCGTCATCTCCACCACAACCTACGCGCCACGCACGGTCATGGCGACCGTTTCAGCCGCCACGATCCGCCCCTGCGAGGCACGGCGCCGCTCACGCAGGACGCTCGCGCCGCCAGCCCGGCCGAGTGCCCGTCCGCTCCGACTCCTGCTCCGCCCGCGTCATGCCGCGCTGGAGGTCTTCCCACCCCAGCGTGCCCGCGAGCAGCCCCTCCTCATCCACCACCGCGACCAGCGGCACGCGCGCCTCCGCCATCCGCCGCAGCGCCGTCCACCCGTCCTCGTGCGGCTCCGCCACCACCCCGTCCTCCATCGCATCCCGGACGATGCACCCGGCGCGCTGCTCCTCCGGCAAGGCCTGCACCGCCGCCCACGTCACGCGCCCCACCGGTCGCCCCCCGCTCGTCACCGGCAGCACCGACACGTGCTCGCGCCGCAGCGCCCACTGCGCGTCCATCATGGACAGGTCCAGGTCCACGCCCACCACCCGGGGCGTCATCAACGTCCCCACCTGCACGCGCTCCAGCGCCACCCGCATCCGCACCTGCTTCGACTCCGCCTCCGCGCCCATCAACACGAAGAAGGCAATCACCAGCGTGAACGGGTTGAACGTCACCACGCCCCACACGCCGAACAGCACCGCGAACACCCGGCCCAACGCCGCCGCCACCCGCGTCGCCTTCACCACGCCCAACCGGGGCGTCAGCGCCGCCCGCACGATGCGCCCCCCATCCATCGGGAACGCCGGCAACAGGTTGAACAACCCCAGCACCAGGTTGAGCATCGCCAGCGTGAAGCAGGCGAACTGCCACTGGAACGCGCCCAGGCCATGCATCAGCCACGTCACCAGCCCCAGCACCACCGCCAGCCCCAGGCTCGTCAGCGGCCCCACCAGCGCCATCAGCGCCTCGTCGCGCGGCCGCTTCGGCACCTCCGCCAGCTCCGACACGCCCCCGACAATCATCAGCGTGATGCCGTGCACCTCCCCGCCATGACGCAGCGCATAAGACGTATGCGCCATTTCGTGAAGGAGGACCGACACGAAGAGGCCCACCGCCACGCCCAGGCCCCAGAGCAGCGGGTGGCCGCCCAGGGATTCCGGGGCCACCTCCGCGGCGCTGGCGGCCTGCTGGAACGCCGCTCCGAACGAGAAGGCCAGCAGCGGCAGCGCCAGCAGCAGCGTGAAGTGGACGCGGATGGGGACGCCCCGGAACGAACCCACCTGGAGTGCTCCTGGCCTCGCGTGCATGTCGCCTCCCCGCTCCCCCGCGCGCCCCGGCGAAGGACACGGTGTCGGAAATCCTGAACATCCATCCCACCCCCTTCCGCTGCACGAAATGCCCGCCTGTCCGCCCGTCCCTTTGGGAGCAAGGGAAGCGCTGCGACCGCCCCTGCAATCGTGTTAGAGCCGCCGGTCATGGACGCGACCCCCGAGAAGGATCCTCTCCGCGCACGGCTCCAGCAGATGGAGAAGCAGGCCGAGCAGGGCGGCGGTGCCGACCGCATCGCCAAGCAGCACGAGGCCGGCAAGCTCACGGCCCGCGAGCGCATCGACCTGCTCCTGGACCCCGGCTCCTTCAGCGAGTTGGACAAGTTCGTCACCCACCGCAGCCACGACTTCGGCATGGGCGACAAGAAGATCCTCGGCGACGGCGTCGTCACCGGATACGGCACCGTGGAAGGCCGGCAGATCTTCGTCTTCGCGCAGGACTTCACCGTGTTCGGCGGCTCGCTGTCGGGCGCCTACGCGCAGAAGATCTGCAAGATCATGGACCTGGCCACCCGCGTGGGCGCGCCCGTCATCGGCCTGAACGACTCCGGCGGCGCGCGCATCCAGGAAGGAGTGGAGAGCCTCGCGGGCTACGCGGACATCTTCCTGCGCAACACGCTGGCGTCGGGCGTGGTGCCGCAGATTTCGCTCATCCTGGGGCCGTGCGCGGGCGGCGCGGTGTACTCGCCCGCCATCACCGACTTCATCATGATGGTGAAGGACACGTCGTACATGTTCATCACCGGCCCGGACGTCATCAAGACGGTGACGCACGAGGAGGTCACCAAGGAGGCCCTGGGCGGTGCGCTCACGCACAACCAGAAGTCCGGCGTGGCCCACTTCGCCGCGGAGAACGAACAGGCCGCCATCGCGATGACGCGCGAGCTGCTCTCGTACCTGCCCTCCAACAACCAGGAGGACCCGCCCGCGCAGCCGTGTGACGACGACGCGTTCCGCGCCGAGGAGTCGCTCAAGACGCTGGTTCCGGCGAACCCGAACAAGCCCTACGACGTGAAGGAGATTGTCCGCGCCGTCGTGGACAGCAAGCACTTCTTCGAAGTGCAGGAACACTTCGCCAAGAACATCGTCATCGGCTTCGCGCGCATGAACGGCCGCAGCGTGGGCATCGTCGCCAACCAGCCCGCCATCCTCGCCGGCTGCCTGGACATCGACGCCAGCGTGAAGGCCGCGCGCTTCGTGCGCTTCTGCGACTGCTTCAACGTCCCCTTGATCACCCTGGTGGACGTGCCCGGCTTCCTGCCCGGCACCGACCAGGAGTGGGGCGGCATCATCACCCACGGCGCCAAGCTGCTCTACGCGTACGCGGAAGCCACCGTCCCCAAAATCACGCTCATCACCCGCAAGGCCTACGGCGGCGCGTACGACGTGATGGCGTCCAAGCACATCCGCGCGGACATCAACTACGCCTGGCCCACCGCCGAAATCGCGGTGATGGGGCCGGAGGGCGCGGTGAACATCATCTTCCGCGGCGAACTGCAGAAGGCCCCGGACGCCAACGCGGAGCGCAAGAAGCTCACGGACGACTACCGCGAGAAGTTCGCCAACCCGTTCAAGGCCGCGGAGCTGGGCTACGTGGACGAGGTCATCCGCCCGGAGGAGACCCGCGCCAAGGTCATCCGCGCCCTGGAGATGCTCAAGGACAAGCGCCAGGACAACCCGCCGCGCAAGCACGGCAACATCCCGCTCTGAGTCCCGGACCGTGCTCGCCCGCCCTCCTCCGCCCGGTGGGCAGGCGAGCATGGACACTTCTGGAAATTCTCGGGTAACGCCGGGGCTTTCACCGGGCCACCCAAGGAGCCCCCCGCGTGTCCCAGCAGCGACGCCTTGTCCTCTTCCTCTCCGACGTCGAAGGTAACCTCACCGCCCTGCGTCAGACGCTCAAGGGCGTGTGCGAGGGCCTGGACCTGCCCACTCCGGAAGTGAAGTGGGTGGAGGCCCGGCCGGACGCGCTCGCCGACGGCGGCTGGCACGTGGCGGAGATTCCGCTCGTGTCCGGCAAGGTGTCCGGAAAGGTGTCCTCCCCCGAGGAGCACCTGGACGCGATGACGCAGGCCCTGTCCAAGGACTTCCGCGACCGCTCCATGGGCATGTACGTGGACCGCGAGCACAGCTACGCCCGCGTCTGCATGGCCGCCCCCAGCCGGCCGCCCAAGGCCATGGAGGGCGAGTACCTGGACGTCCTCCGGCAGGCCGCGCGCTGGCTGGACGTGGAGACCACCACCCTGGCCCGGCTCTTCAGCGGGAACGCGGCGCGCAACCTGCTGGCCGCGGCGGTGGACTTCGGCCCGGACGGCAAGGCGGTGGAGGCCCCCGCCCACCCGCCCCAGCCCCCGGAGCCGGACGAGGACGACCGCTTCGTGGAAGCGAAGCTCGCCCAGGCGAAGCAGCTGATGGACCAGTACCTGAACCTGCGCAAGTAGGGGCGGGCAAACAGGGGCGCCCCATGGTACAGGGGCGCACATGCCCAAAATCCGCAAAGTGCTCGTCGCCAACCGCGGCGAGATCGCCATCCGGGTAATGCGCACCTGCAAGGAACTCGGCATCGCCACGGTGGCCGTGTACTCCGAGGCAGATCGCTCCGCGCTCCACGTGCGCACCGCCGACCAGGCCTTCCTCGTCGGTCCCCCGCCCTCGCGTGAGAGCTATCTGGTCCAGGAGAAGATCCTGGAGGTCGCGAAGCTGTCCGGCGCGGACGCCATCCACCCCGGCTACGGCTTCCTCTCCGAGAACGCGACCTTCGTGCGCGCCTGCGAGAAGGCCGGCATCACCTTCATCGGGCCGCCCGCCGCCGCCATGGACGCCATGGGCGAGAAGACCCGCGCGCGCGCCAACATGATCAAGGCCGGCGTGCCCGTCGTCCCGGGCTCCACCGAACCCATCCAGACGCCCGAGGAAGCGCGCGAGTACGCGCAGAAGATCGGCTTCCCCATCATGCTCAAGGCCGCCGGCGGCGGCGGTGGCAAGGGCATGCGCCGGGTGGAGGGCCTGCACGACTTCGACTCCGCGTGGAGATCCGCCAAGAGCGAAGCGATGAGCTCCTTCGGCAACGACTCGGTCTACATCGAGAAGTACCTGGAGAAGCCCCACCACGTGGAGATCCAGGTCTTCGCCGACCAGTACGGCAACACCATCCACCTGAACGAGCGCGAGTGCTCCGCGCAGCGCCGTCACCAGAAGGTGGTGGAGGAGACGCCCAGCCCCATCCTCACGCCGGAGCTGCGCGCGAAGATGGGCGAGGTCGCGGTGAAGGCGGCCAAGGCCGTCAACTACGTGGGCGCCGGGACGGTGGAGTTCCTCGTCGACGTGCACCGCAACTTCTACTTCCTGGAGATGAACACCCGCCTCCAGGTGGAGCACCCGGTGACGGAGTGGGTGACGGGTCTGGACCTGGTCGCCATGCAGATCCGCGCCGCAGAAGGGGAGAAGTTGCCCCTGTTCGAAGCGCCGGAGCCGCGCGGCCACGCGATTGAAGTGCGCGTGTACGCGGAGGACCCCGCGCGCAACTTCATGCCCAGCCCCGGCAAGATTACGTCCCTGCGCGTGCCGGGCGGGCCGAACGTGCGGGATGACTCGGGCGTGTTCGCGGGCTTCACGGTGCCCAACTTCTACGACCCGATGATCTCCAAGCTGTCCGTGTGGGGGCCCACGCGGGAAGTGGCCATCGCCCGGGCGAAGCGCGCGCTGTCCGAGTACGTGGTGAAGGGCATCACCACCAACATCCGCTACCTGCACGGCATCCTGTCGCACCCGGAGTTCGTGGGCGGCGACTACGACACCAGCTTCCTCACGCGCGAGCACACTGCGCTGTTGGGCAGCGAGGACACCGGCTTGAGCGAGGTGGCGCTGCTCGCCAGCACGCTCCACGCCTTCCAGCGCGACCAGAAGCGCGCGAAGACGCTGCCTGCGGGCGCGGGCGGTGGCAACGGCCGCATCAGCCCGTGGCGTCTGGCGTTGAAGAGCCGCCGCCGCTAGAAACTCCTCGTTCTGTTCACCTCCAATAATGCAAATAGATTGTGAGTCACCCTATGACTTCCTCTAAAATTGTGAGTCACCCTATGACTTCCTCTAAACCTAACCGCATTAGGTTCGACGATGCACTGACACAAGCCGTCACCATTGCGGCCCAATTCATCGAACAGCATAATTTTCAACTCATATTGGTCCGTGATGACTATGGAAGGATTCATATTGTCATTGATGATCGACAGCGTCCTTCTCCGTCAAAGCAGCTAATTCAGGAATTTTCAGAACACCTCAACAGTGCGATCGGCGAATTTCGAATGGGCGGGGACGCAATTGTTCTCGCGTCATCACGGCTGAAGCCTGACGAAATCTTCCTTGATCAAGACTGTCTACAACTCACCCCATCCCTAAAGTTGCTCGAGCGCTTTCCGATGGGGGCTAACTGGACAAAAGAGCCGCTCGTCAGCTCAGACGCACGGAGAGTAACATTCTTCGGAATTAAAGGTGGCGTCGGCCGCTCTTCCGCAACAGGCGCATGGGCTTGGCATCTCGCTAGCCGCAACAAGCGTGTCCTCATTATAGACCTTGATCTAGAGTCGCCGGGACTAAGCAGTACTCTCCTGCATACCGATAAGAACCCTGACTTTGGAGTAGTCGACTGGTTCGTGGAAGATGCAGTAGGCCAAGCAGATGCGCGTTTCATTCGAGAATTGATCGTCAAGAGTCCTTTGGCCAACGACACTGACGGCGACATACGCATCGTAACCGCCGGAGGCCGAGCACGAGATGGATATCTCTACCTCCCCAAGCTCTCGCGTACCTACAGAGATATCAACGGCTTGGATTTCGCCTCCAGACTTGATTTGTTCATCAAAAAGCTTGAAGCCGAATTCAAGCCGGATGTCACACTCATCGACAGTCGCGCTGGACTGCACGACATTGCGGCGGCCTGTATCACTCGACTGAATGCACTCTGCTTCCTTTTCGCAATCAACACGTCCCAAACATGGGATGGGTACAACACAATGTTCTCGAGCTGGAGAAACCACCAGAATCGAGCACGCGAATTCCGAGACAACCTCAAAATCGTCGCAGCACAAGTACCTGAGACTGAAACCCAGCGGTACCTCGAAGACTTCAACATAAACGCCTACAAACTCTTTCAGGACAATCTCTACGAAGAGGCGGACGCAACAGATTTAACCGCCTTCAATTTCGACCTAAATGTGCCAGATGCGCCTCACTACCCGCTCCGGATCAACTGGAGCCGGGCTCTGCAGCAATTCGATCCGGTGCGGCAACCAAACGCCATTAGTCCGAACCAACTCGAATCAGCATATGGAGAGTTCTTTACGGCGGCCAACCAGCTTGTTTTTGGAAAGGCCCTTCCATGAGCGATGATTCCAACTTTGAGCGTGACGCTCTCCGGACTGCAATACATGAATCACTCCCAATAGATGCCTCCAATTACGGCAAACCGCCTGATCCCAAGTATTTCTATGTTCCTCGCCGGCATGCGCACGCGCTTCATCCCGACAACGTCCTGGTTCGAGGAATCCGCGGCTCCGGGAAAAGCGTTTGGTGGTCTGCGCTACAGTCTGCCGAACACCGCAAGGTAATTGCGGCGGCATTGCCTCAAGTTGAAGTGGACGAAAGCACAAGAACCAGTGCCGGATTCGGCATCACCCCAAGCCCCGCAGACTATCCAGACAAGCGAGTCCTCAAGCAAATACTAGATACAGGATGCTCGGCGGATATCTGCTGGCAGACAATTATTGCTTGGCACACTTGGGCTGCACAAAGCGACCTTTCCAAAAAGAAAACTTGGGTTTCTCGCGTCGCCTGGATCAACTCAAACCCAGAGGAAGTGGCAATTCGCTTTTCAGAGTACGATGCGCACCTGGCAAAAAAGGGACTGCGTCATCTCGTCTTATTCGACGCACTAGACAGGGTAGCGGACACTTGGGATGCGCAACGCAATCTTTTATCAGGACTTCTAGCCACCCTATTGGAGTTTCGTTCTTATACATCGTTGCGAGCAAAGGCATTTGTGCGACCGGACATGCTCGAGGCGGCTGTCACGGGGTTTCCAGATGCATCCAAGGTAACCGCCAATGCAGCCGACCTCAAGTGGCAACCGCTCGACCTCTATAGTCTACTTTGGCAGTATCTTGGCAACGAACCCAACTACGGCAGCCACTTTCGCCAATCCAGCCAAAGCGTCATCCTTCAGCCGTGGAAGCGCGTTGCCGACGTTTGGCGAATTCCGGATCTTTTAAGAAGTGACGAAGAAACCCAGTTCGAACTATTCCACCAAATAACAGGGCCATGGATGGGAAGAGACGCACGTCGAGGTTTGCCCTACAAATGGCTACCAAACCATCTCGCCGATGCGCTTGGCCAAGTCAGTCCGCGAAGCTTTTTGTCCGCATTGCGCACTGCGGCTGAGGATGAACAGCATATCAGCCCTGACCATGCGCTACATTACGACGCCATTAAGCGAGGTGTTCAGACCGCATCTCAGATTCGCGTAGACGAAGTTAAGGAAGACTTTCCATGGGTCGCACACATCATGGAGCCCCTTCATGGGCTCGTCATTCCGTGCAAGTTTTCCGAGATCGCGGAGAGATGGAACGCATCTGACATCGTTGAAACGCTTGAGCATGGAGATGGGCTCCCTCCTAAGCGACTGGCTTCCGGCATTACCGGGTTGCGCCGAGATTTGGTGGAGCTAGGCCTGTTTCAAGAAATGCCAGACGGGCGAATTAACATCCCTGATGTCTATCGTGTTGGTTTCGGCTTGGGTCGGAGAGGCGGAATCAAGCCGGTGCGTTAGCCTTGCCAACTGGCCAGTTCTAATTGGCTATTAGGAAATACCCCATGCGTTACTTCACGAAGCAGCAGGGCCAGAAGGAAGCGGTGGCGGTGGACCTGGAGTCCCTGGGCCAGGACCGCTACCAGCTCACGTTGAACGGCAAGACATTCCAGGTGGACGCGCTGTCCGTGGAGCACGGCACGCTGTCGCTGCTGGTGGACGGCCAGTCGTACAACGTCGAGTTCGAGGAGAACGGCGACGAGATTGGCACCCTGGTGCGCGGGCAGGTGAACCGCGTGGACGTGGCGGACGAGCGCAAGCTGCGGATGCGCGCCGCGGCCGGCAGCTTCTCCGTCGAAGGCAAGCAGACCATCCTGGCGCCCATGCCCGGGAAGGTCGTGAAGGTGCTGGTCAAGGTCGGTGATGAAGTCACCGAAGGCCAGGGGCTCGTGGTCGTGGAGGCCATGAAGATGGAGAACGAGCTCAAGAGCCCCAAGGCCGGCAAGGTGACGGAGGTGTTCGCCAAGGAAGGCACCGCCGTGGAGAACAACGCGAAGCTCGTCGTGGTGGAGTAACCCACCCGTTTCCCTTTGCTTCGCGCAGCCCCCGAGGTCGAGCCCCATGAACATGCTCTGCACGCTGCGCAGCGCCACCGAGACGCAGCTCCAGTCCCTGCGCGAGGCCCCCACCCGGCTGGAGTCCTTCCTGGAAGATGAGGAGGACTTCGACGACGCGAAGGGCGCGGCGTTCCTGGAGCTGGACATCGGCGAGGCGTGGCACGGCCTCCAGTTCCTGCTCACCGACACGGCGTGGGAAGGCACCCCGCCCTTGGACTTCCTGGTGCGCGGCGGCGAGGACGTGGGCGACATCCCGTCCGACGAAGGCACCGCGCGCGTGTTCGACGCGGCCGGCGTGAAGGCCCTGGCGGAGGCGCTCAAGACGGTGTCCGAGGACACGCTGCGCCAGCGCTTCGACCCGGCGCGGCTCCAGGCGGAGGACATCTACCCCGGCACCTGGGAGGAGGAGGAGCCGGCGGAGGACGTGGATCCGCTGGAGGAACTCGTCTCCTACTTCGTGGAGCTGCGGAAGTTCACCGCCGCGGTGGCGAAGCGCGGCCACGCGTTGCTCGTGCACATCGGCTGACGCCGTGCCTGGACGGCCTCAGGCCGCCGTCCAGTTGCCCCACACGTCGTGCCCCAGCTTGAGCACCAGCGCGGCCACCACGCCCAGCACGACGATGCGCACCAGCTTGTCGCCGCCCTTCACCGCCACGTGCGCGCCCAGCCACGCGCCGGTGAACTGGGCCGCGGCCATGGGCAGCGCCACCTTCCACAGCACCACGCCCTTGAGCGCGAAGAGCGCCACCGACGCCAGGTTGGAGGCGAAGTTCACCACCTTCGCGTCCGCGGACGCCCTCGCCAGCCCGTGACCCAGCAACGACGAGAAGGCCACGATGAGGAACGTGCCGGTGCCCGGGCCGAAGAAGCCGTCGTAGGTCCCGATGACCAGCGCGATGAGCGCGCCAATCGCCTGCGCGCGCGGCCGGGGTGAGGGCTCGACTCCATCGCGCTTCGGCGGCGTGCGACGGAAGGCGAGGAACACCGCCACCGCGATGAGCAGCACCAGCACCAGCGGCTTGAGCACCTCCGGACGCAAGAGCATCACCAGCGCCGCCCCGCCGAACGCACCCATCAAGCCGAAGGGGAACGTCGCCTTCGCGAGCTTCTTGTCCACGAGCCCCGCGCGGGCGAAGCGCACCAGCGCGGCGCCCGAACCGAACACGGACTGCCCCTTGTTGGTGCCCAGCGCGATGTGCGCGGGAAAGCCCGCCGTCAGCAGCGCCGGCAGCGTGATGAGCCCGCCGCCTCCCGCGATGGCATCCACGAAGCCCGCGCTCAACGCGGCCAGACAGAGCAGCAGGAGCGTCAACGCGCCGACATCCAGGTCCACGTGAGGCCCGCCTCCCAGCGGGTGGCGCCCGCTTATCACCCCCGCGACAGGCCGTCCTGGCCGGTTGCTTGCGTCACGCCGAAGCTTGGGGGTCAATGCGGTCATGCTCGCGACCTTGATGACCGTGCTGGCACTGACGCTGGCCGCGCCGCCCTCGCCTCCAGACGCGTCCACCGCCACGTGCCGCTCCATCGACGGCCACGTGTCCTGTGGCTATGCGTGCAAGTCGGATGGACAGCGGGTGCGGTGCGCCCAGACGCTCCAGGGGCGCTGTACGGTCATCGACGGGCAGGCGTCCTGTTTCGACCCGCCGGCCTACGTGGTGAAGGCGTACGGCGCCGCGCTGCCGGAGTCGGAGTGCAAGACCATCGACGGGGTGGTGGGCTGCGGCTATTCGTGCGTCACCGACTTCGGCAAGGCGAAGTGCGCCCGGACGCCCGCGGGGGTGTGCAAGGCCCAGAGCGGCAACGTGACGTGCTTCGACCCGCCCGCCGCCGTGTTCGCGGTGTACGGCAAGCAGGTGCCGCGCGCGCAGTGCGTCAGCAACGGCCTGCAGATGGCGTGCGGCTTCAACTGCGTGAACGCCTCCGAGGGCGTGCGCTGCGCGAAGACGCCCGTGGGCGTGTGCAAGGCCCAGAACGGCAGCATCACCTGCTTCGACCCGACGCCCGCGGCGCTCTGCGCGTGGGGCCGCACCCTGCCCACGCCCCAGTGCAAGCTGGGCGAGACGGGCCCGGTGTGCGGCTTCAACTGCACCACGGCGTACGGCAAGGTGGCGTGCTCGGGCACCCCGGCGGGCATGTGCAAGGTGTTCGACAGCGAGGTCTACTGCTTCGACCCGCCCGCCGAGCAGCAGGCGGACGCGGCGTGTCTGGCCGCCGTGGGTCTGGCCGCGATTGACGGCGCCGCGCCTTGATTCGACGCCCGCCGGTCTCCCCCCGGTGGTCGTGTGCTTGGACCTTCGGGGAGGCGGCGGTAAAATTGCGCCATCCCGGCACTGGCGGGATTGGGAGCAGGACGGCACATGGCGGAGGGTGAGGTCCGGCAGTACTGGGTTCGCAACGATCGAGGCACCACGTGGGGGCCGCTGACGGGGCCCACCATCGAGCTGCTCATCGACAGTGGCGCCATCCAGGGCAGGATCCAGGTCTCCAACGACGGCCTCCAGTTCGCCTTCCCGTGGCGCTTCCCCGAGGTGCGTGACGTCTTCCCCCGGGAGCTGTGGGGGGACGGCGCGCCCGCGTCGCTGCTGCAATCCGCGCCCGTCGCCCCGCCCCCACCCGGTCCCGTCTCCCAGCAGCCCGTGGCGGGTCCGGGGGCCGCGCCCATGGCGGGTCCCGGAGCCATCAGCGCGCCGCGCGCGGGTCCCGGTCCCACGGCCGGCCCTGGCGCGATGCGGGGACCGGCACCGGCGGTCCGCGCGGGAGTGGATGCCTCGGGGCGCCCCATCGCCACGCAGACCGCGGGCCCTGGCGCGCCTCCCCGTCCAGGAGCCCCCGTCGTCGGAGCTCCGGTCGCCCGTCCGGTGGCGCCACCTCCGCAGCCGCCGACTCCGCAGGATGACGGCACCACCACGGTGCCGCCGCAGGGCCAGCTCCAGCAGGCCTCGCCCGTGCAGCTCTACGGCCGCATCGCGGCGGGCGAACACACGGGCCTGCTGACGCTGACGCTCGCGGACCGCACGCTGTGGATCCACTTCCGCAAGGGCAACCCGGAGTTCGTGGACTCGTCGCACGCGGAGGACGGGCTTGGCGCGTCGCTGCTGGCGGCGCGGCTGCTGACGGCCGAACAGCTCCAGCAGGCGGAAGGCTCGAAGGAACGCTTCGGAGGGGACCTGCTCGGGGCACTCTTCGGGCTGGGCATCCTCCAGCCAGCCACGGCCTTCACCCAACTGGCGCAGCGGGGCCTGGGCATCCTGGGCAAGGCGTTGCGCGCGGAGACCGGCACCTTCACCTTCGAGGCGCGCGACCTGCCTTCGGCGAAGGCGATGCCGCTGGGCAACCGCTGGGCCGTGCTCAGCGACCAGGTGCGCCGCATCCCGACGGCGGACCTCAAGCGCCGGCTCAGCTACGTCCTCCCGATGCCCATCATGAAGTCCGGGGGACGGGTGGCCGCCAGTGAGCTGCGCCTGACGCCGCATGAGGTGCGCGCGCTCGCGTTCATCGACGGGGTGCGCTCGCTGGGGCAGCTCCTCCAGGACGTTCCCCAGGACGCGGAGCACCTGCTGCGCATCGCCTTCCTGCTCAAGGAGCTGAACGCGGTGTCGTTCGCGGCCACGCGCACGCAGACGGCGACCCCGCCTCCGCCCGCCGGCCCTGTTCCGCCGCAAGGCGTGGCCCCCGCTGGAGCCCCCACCGCCGCGAGGCCCTCCGGCTCGATTCCGTCGGTGGGTGCGCCCTCCGGTGGAGCCCCCACCGCCGCGAGGCCCTCCGGTTCGATTCCGTCGGTGGGTGCGCCCTCCGGTGGAGCCCCCACCGCCGCGCAGTCCGGGACGCCCGCGCGCCCTGGCGTGCCCGTCGCGGGCCCCGGTGCACCGGTCGCCAGTCCCGGCGCACCTGCCTCCGGGCCTGGCGCGGCTCCCCGCCCTCCGGGTGCTCCCGCTGGCGCGGCCCCCACGGCGGGTCCCGGAGCCACGCCCCGTCCTCCAGGTGCTCCCGCCGGTGTCGCGCCCGCCGCCGGTCCGGGTGCACCGGCCGCCGGTCCTGGCGCGGTGCCCCGTCCCCCAGGGGCTCCCGCTGGCGCAGCGCCCACCGCGGGTCCCGGTGCCGCCCCCCGTCCTCCGGGTGCACCGGTCGCCGGCCCTGGCGCGGCTCCCCGTCCTCCGGGGGCTCCCGCCGGCGCGGCCCCCACGGCGGGTCCAGGCGCGGTACGGCCTCCTGTCGCGGGCCCGGGTGCCCGCCCCGGTCCCCCCGTCGTCGGAGCCCCGGCCCAGGCAGCGGCTGCGGCCCCGGCGGCGTCCGGCCCCGTACCCGGTGCGGAGGAACTGCCCACGCTGCGCGCGCTCGCCGCGACCCTGAAGGAACAGAACCACTTCCAGCGGCTCGGCCTCACCGAACAGACCGACGGCGGCGCGGTGAAGGTGGCCTACTTCCGCATGGCCAAGCTCTACCACCCGGACACCCTGCCCCAGGGCGCGCCGCCGGAGCTGGAGAAGCTCAAGGCGGAGGTGTTCGCGTACATCGGCGACGCCTACCGGACGCTCACGGACGACAAGAGCCGCGCGGCCTACCTGGAGGAACTCAAGAACGGCGGCGGCGACGGCGTGGACATCCAGTCCATCCTCCAGGCCGAGGAGCTCTTCCAGAAGTCCTGCATCCTGGTGAAGGCCCGCAAGTACCCCGAAGCGGTGAAGATGCTCAACGACGCCATCGGCCTCAACGCCGAGGAGCCGGAGTTCTTCGCGTGGCGCGGCTACGCCCGCTTCCTCGCCTCCCCGGACAAGAAGGCCGCCCAGCCGGAGGCGTTCCGGGAAATCCAGGCTGCCATCAAGAAGAACGAGCGCATGGCCCCCGCCCACTACTTCCTGGGCGTCATCGCCAAGCTGAGCGGCGACGTCAGCGGGTCCCTCAAGCACTTCAAGCGCACGGTCGAGCTGCAACCCGACCACATCGACGCGATGCGGGAAGTCCGCATGGCGGCCCAAAAGAAGTAGGGTGCGCCCCTTTTCGCCGGTCCGGGCCCTGAAAACGACCCGACCCCCGCGCCCTTCTCAAGGAGACACCCCATGCCCCTCACCGGGAAAGAACGCCGCCACCTGCGGGCCCTCGGCCACCACCTGGAGCCGGTGGTCCTCGTCGGCCAGTCCGGCGTCACCGAGGGCGTCATCGCCGCCGTCGAGCAGGCGCTGAACGACCACGAACTCATCAAGGTGAAGATCAACGAAGGCCCGGACGGCCGCCACGAAGTCGCTGACCGCATCGCCGCGGACACCGGCTCGGATCTCGCGCAGCTGCTCGGCCGCACCGCCCTCTTCTTCAAGCGGCGCAAGCTGAAGTCCCACTTCGAGGACCTCCTCAAGGGCCCCCACGAGCCCAAGGCGGTCGCCAAACCGGCCGAAGAGAAGAAGCCGCGCCGCCGTTAGTCGCACCGTTTTCCGGAGGTCGCGGGGAATACAGACCGGCCCGAGCATTTTATGCGGGCTTGAGTACCGCCGAACCCTCGCGCCGGTCTGCAACAGTCCCTACGCTGTGGGTCTCCCCCCGGAGGTGACGTTGCAGACCCCCTCGTCCGTCGTCCCCCCCACCGCTTCAGGTTGGCAAGACGTGTTGATGCGTCACCTGGAGCCATTGCTGGGCGGATTCACCGCGAAGATGGCCATCCAGACCGCCTCGCTGCGGGCCCTGAAGCGCCCCCCTGAACAGGTGGGCGTGCAGGACCTGCCGCAGTTGCTGGAGGGCCTCAAGCCCATGCTCAACACCTTCATCGGAGCCCTGCACACGAAGGTCATCCTCACGGAGTTCTCCACGGCCATGGAGAAGCTGCGATGAGCCCCTCCCCTTCCCCGGGCCGCGCGTCCGGGTCGGTGGTGCCCTGGCTGGGCGCCGTGGCGGTGCTTCAGTGCGTCCATCTGGCGGCGGTGGCCACGTCCCTTCAGGACGCGCACCGGCTGTCGCTCGTGGGGGACGTGGCGGGTTGGACCGTGGGCCTGCTGGCGGTGCTGGGCACCCTGGCGGCGGCGCTGTCGTTCGCGCCGGGCGACTACCTGCGCCGCGTGTGGGGCCTGCTGACGGTGGGCGCGGGGCTGTCGTTGCTCAGCACGGCGCTGCGCAGCTACTGGATGCACGCGGTGCCGGACGTGCCGTTCGTCGCGTCTCCGCTGTTGCCCGTGCGCATGGTCGTCGTGGTGCTGGCCAACGTGAGCACCACGTTCGCGCTGGTGATGCTGGCGCGCACCTACCAGCGGTCGGGCCTGCAGCCCCCGTCCAGTCCGCGCGCGACGCTGCTGTGGGCGGTGGCGGCGGTGTCCGCGCTCGTCGTGGGCGGGCCGGCGCTTGTCACCGCGATGGGCCACCTGGGCAAGGACTTCGCGTCCACGTGCACGGCGGTCATCGGGCTGGCCTCCACGCTGGCGGACATGACGACCATCCTGCTGGTCGCGCCCATCCTGCGCGTCGCGTACATGCTGCGCGGTGGGCGGCTGGCCTGGGTGTGGTGGGCCATGGGCGTGTCCGGCGCGGTGTGGCTCTTCTACGACGCGCGCGAATGGCTGGGGATGGTGTTGCCCGGCAACCCGACCGAAACGGTGGAGCTGCTGCGCACGCTGCGCACGTCGGGGCTCGCGATGCTGGGGCTCGCCGGGTGGTTGCAGCGCTCCGCCCTCGCCGTGACCCAGCGCGAGTCCCGCGCCGGGGCCGCCGTCTCCCTGAGCTGATCCAGCGCACCGCGTCCTGCGTGACGCGCGAAGCCAACGGCCCGCTTCCGGCAAGTCCGGGGCGGGCCGTCCTGTTTTCACCGCCCGCGCGGCGTACGGCCTGGGTCAGACTGCGACCTCCCTGGTTTCTCCAAGGAGGTGCTTCTCCATGCGAATGTCCCCGTGGTGGCTGCTGGCGGTCCCCCTCGTCCTCGGAGGTTGCAGGACGGCGCGCGAAACCCCGACGGCCTCCGAGGCCCAGGCCGCGAACCCGCGCGTGGACTGCGGTCCCGCCATCCCCGGCATGGAGACGGTGCTCAAACCCGCGGCCTTCGTGGTCTTGGGGGAGATGCACGGCACGCAGGAGGCCCCTCTCTTCGCCTCGATGCTCGCGTGTCACGCGGCGACGGCGGGACAGCCGGTGCGGCTGGCGCTGGAGCTGCCCGTGGAGGAGCAGGCGCGCCTGGACGCCTGGTTCGCGAAGGAGGACGGCGCATCCTGGGAGTTCACCGACAGCGACTTCTGGCGACGCGAGGTCCAGGACGGCCGCAGCAGCGAGGCCATGAAGCAGTTGCTGGAGCGCGTGCGGAACTGGCAGCACGCGGGGCTGCCCCTCCGCGTGGTGGCGTTCGACGCGGGCGGCAAGGACCGGGACGCCACCATGGCGGAACAGCTCCAGAAGGCGCGGGGTGAGGCACGTCAGGACACCTTCATCGTGCTGGTGGGCAACCTGCACGCGCGCCGCGACGTGGGCGCTCCGTGGAACAAGTCGCTGGAGTTCATGACGCACCGGCTGCTCGCGACGGAGCCTGGACTCGTATCGCTCGACCTCGCCTATCCGGGAGGCTCCGCGTGGATCTGCCGAGGCATGACGGCGGACACCTGCGGAGAGAAGTCCCTGCGCGGCGTTGGCGCGGCGCAGCCCGCCAGCATCTCGCTCCAGAAGAACGCGGACGACCCGGACGGCTACGACGGCACCTATTCCGTCGGAACGCTGAGTGCATCCCCTCCCGCGCTGGGTGCCAGCACCGCGACGCCCACTCCGCACTGAATCCCTGCATGGAGGCCGCGAGCCCATCCCCGCCGTGAAGTGTCGTCTTCCCGCATCACGGCCCTCGCGAAGTGGCCGCGCTCCCATCGGCCGCGCTACACGTCGGGCTCCATTTCGCGGCAAGAGGACCCACCACGATGCTCGCACGCACCTGGCGCGGGGTGACGAAGGCGGAAGACGCCGACGCCTACCTCACCTATCTCCACCAGACGGGCCTGACGCACTACCGCCGCACGCCGGGCAACCTGGCCGCGTACTGCCTGCGCAAGGTGGAGGACGACCGCGCGGAGTTCCTGCTCGTCACCCTCTGGGAGTCCATGGACGCGGTGAAGCGCTTCGCGGGCGACTCGCCGGAGCGCGCCATCTTCTTCCCGGAGGATGACCGCTACCTCATCGACCGCGACGTGCACGTCACCCACTACGAAGTGCCCTTCGCGGAAGGCCAGGCCTTCGTCGGCCACCGCGTCCGCTTCGACGACTTCCGCGTGGCCGGCCCTTCCGGGGACCTGCGGTTGGTGGACACCGGGGGCGGCGGGAAGTCACTGCCCGTCGTCTTCGTGCACGGGCTCGCGGGCAATGCCTCTCACTGGCAGGCCCAGTTGGAGCACCTGGCCGCCGCGGGCCGTCGAGGCATCGCACTGGAGCTGCGCGGACATGGCGGCTCCACGTTGCCGGAGCCGGAGGACTACGCGCTGGAGTCCCTGGCCGGAGACATCGGGGGCGTCGTGCGAGCCCTGGGCCTGCGCCGCTTCGTGCTCGTGGGACACAGCATCAGCGCGGGGGTGGCGTTGGCCTATGCGGGAGAGAATCCCCGACAGGTGGCGGGCCTGTTCCTGGTGGATCCGATGACGGACGCCCGGCGGATTCCCGAAGCCCAGCGGGAGACCTTCCTCGCCTCCCGTGACGCGCCCGATGTGGCGCAGGCCCTGCGGCAGGACTGGGCGGAGTCCGCCGGGGCCCGCGTGGACGTGCGCGAGCGGCTGCTCGCGGACCTGGAGGCCACCCCACTCTCCGCGGTGGTGGCGACCCAGCGCTCCTGGGCGACCTTCGACCTGACGGCGGCGCTCGAGCGCTACCCGGGCCCGAAGTTCTCGCTCGTCGCGGCGGACAACGACACGCCGCGCAGCCTCCACCGGCTGGCGGAAGGCGTGCCGCACCAGGTGGTGGAGGGCGCCGGACATTGGATCCAGTTGGACCATCCGGACGCGGTCAACGCCGCGCTGGACGCGTTCCTCACGAAGTCAGCACCAGCTTGACGAGCTCCGGGGGACTGCCCAGCCGCATCGGCGGTCCCCAGAAGCCGCAGCCCCGGCTGACGTAGATGTGCGAATCGCCGTGCTGGTAGTGGCCAGCGGAGTGCTCCCAGCTCAGCCCGATGAGGGCCGTCATGGGGAACAACTGGCCGCCGTGGGTGTGGCCGGAAATCTGGAGGTCCACGCCCTGTTCCGCGGCGACCTTGAAGTTGGCCGGCTGGTGCGCGAGCAGCACCGCGGCGCGCTCCGGGTCGCGTCCCGCGAGCGCCTTGTCCAGGTCATAGCCCTTCTGCCCCAGGCGCCGAGCACCGTGCCAGTCATCCACGCCGACGAGGTCGAACGCGCCGCCCGCATCCCCGATGCGCACGTGTCGGTTGCGCAGCGAGGTGATGTCGAGCGAACGCAGGTAGGCCACCCACGCATCGGCGCCGGACGCATAGTCGTGGTTGCCGGTGACGAAGAAGCGTCCGTAGCGAGCCTGGAGGTTGCCGAGCGCCGCGACGTGCGCGCCCAGCCGGGGCACGGAGCCATCCACCATGTCGCCGGTGATGGCCACCAGGTCCGGCTTCAGCGCGTTGGCCCTGCGCACCAGTTCGTCCATGAAGCGCCGCTGGATGAAGGGGCCCACGTGCAGGTCGGTGAGCTGCACGATGCTCAGGCCCTCCAGCACTCGGGGCAGCCGGGGAATGCGCACCACCAGCTCCGTCACCTCCGGAGCGGTGAAGGCACGCCAGCTCCCATAACCCGCGAGCCCGCCGCCCAGCGCGAGCGCACCGCCCGCCGTCGCCTGGGACAGGAAGCGGCGCCGGTCCGCATCCACGGCGGGCGCAGGAGCGGACACGGACGCGCGGGCCGCCTCGGGACGAAGGCGACGGCCAAGCCACAGCACGGCCCGTCCCAGGTCGAGCCCTGCGAGCGCGAGCACCAGACACAGCGCCACGCCCATCCACGAATAGGACACCAGCTCCACGACATCGCCGGGGGCTTCCGGAAGCGTGCGTTGCAGGTAGCGACGGGCCACCAGCACCAGCGTCATGACACCCAGCACGACCGCGGCGATGAGCCGGGGCACGCGGCGAGGGGTGAGGTTCCACACGAGCCGCCGGAACAGGTACAGGTGGCCCAGGAGGGCCGCCAGCGCGATGAGCAGGGAGAACGGAGACAACGGCATGACGCCAAGCCTCCCGCGCCTCGGTCCTCCGCGCACCTGAATCCGTCAGCGTCCGGTCGTCTGCTGTCCACGGCGAACGGCTGCGTCAGTGCGGCTCGTCCCAGAGGATTGCAAGCTCCAGTTCCACTGCGTCGAAGGGCTCGGCACGCACAGAGCCGGTGCCTGAGTGGGTGGCGAGCAGCGTGTAGCGGCCATCTTCGAGGCGAAACACCTCCAGGGTGTAGGACACCGGGTCGATGAGCCAGACATGCCTCACGCCTTCGCGCGCATACACCGGGAGCTTCACCTTTCGGTCCAGGAGCTGAGTCGAGGGAGACAGAAGCTCACAGACCCAGTCAGGTGCCAGGGTGAAGGCGGCAGCCTTGGGAGCTCGCGGCATCCGTTCACGCCGCCAGCCTGCGAGGTCCGGGACGAGGACGTCGCCCCTCAAATGGAGTTCGGGCTCGCTCAGGATGAGCCAGCCGCCTGGCCCGCCCACCCCCAGACAGAATCGATTGCCAAGGACTGCCATCAGCAATGAAGCCGCCGTGACATGAGGGGCCGCAGGCCGTGGGCTTGCATAAAGTTCCCCCGCGACAATCTCCCCGACCACATGCTCGGGAAGCGCCTCCAGGTCCGCATAGCTCGCGGGTTTCTTTCCCATGGATTCTCCCCAGTCCTCGCCGCCCATCACTCTATCCATGGTCGAAGGAGGTAGCACGCGCGTCTGACGTGCAGGGGTGGATGAATCTTCCAGGACCTTACGGGTCTATCACGTCCATCGAGGCTCTCTGTGGGGCAGCGTGAGCGTCACTTCACTGAGCATCCCAGATGAACGGCAGGTCCAGCTCCATCGCATCGAAGGGCTCCGCCCGAACAGGAGCGGTCCCCGTGTGCATGAGGAGCAACGTGTACCGGCCCTCGCTCAAGCCGAACACCTCCAGCGTGAGCGTCCGCGGATCCATCAGCCACACGTGCAGCACACCCTCGCGCGCGTACACCGGCAGCTTCGCCTCCCGGTCCAGCTTCTGCGTGGAAGGAGACAGCACTTCGCAGACCCAGTCGGGCGCCAGCGATGTCGCCGCGAGGTCGGGAACATGGGGCATCCGTTCGCTCCGCCATCCCGCGAGATCCGGAACCAATACGTCCTCGCCCACGTGCAACTCCGGCTCGTCCAGGAGCAACCAGCCCCCAGGGCCACCCCGTCCCCGCGCGAAGGGATTCATGAGTTCCCCCCCGAGACGGGACGAAACCGCCGAATGCCGCATCGCCGGCCGTGGGCTTGCATACAGCTCCCCCGCGACGATCTCCCCCACCACATGGTCCGGGAGCGCCTCCAGGTCCGCATAGGTCGCGGGTTTCTTTCCCATGGATTCTCCCCTGTCCTCGCCGCCCATCACTCTATCCATGGTCGAAGGAGGTAGCACGCACGTCTGACGTACCAGGGCGTCAACAACGTCCCCTACCCCACAGGTCTTTCCGGGAAGCAGTTCCTTTCCAGCACCCGACGCCCCGTGCCCAATTCCCTGCCCCGATGAAAGGTCGCGGTTAAGAGCCCGCCGCCCGGCGGCGCACGCCGGTCCTCCTCCAAGAAAGGCCCCCATGGCCCAGCCACTCAAGGGACGTGAAATCCACCTGAAGTCCCGCCCGAAGGGCGAACCCACGCCTGAAATCTTCGAACTCGTGGAGGCCGCCGTCCCCGAGCCCACCGAAGGTCAGGTGCTCGTGCGCAACCACTTCATGTCCGTGGATCCGTACATGCGCGGCCGCATGAACGACACGAAGTCCTACGTGCCGCCCTTCAAGCTGGGCGAAGTGCTGGACGGCGGCAGCGTGGGGCAGGTCGTCCGCTCGCGCTCTCCCGACCTCAAGGAAGGCGACTTCGTCGTCGGCGGCACCGGCGGCTGGCGCGAGTACGCCGTGGCCCCCGCGAAGCACTACCAGAAGGTCGACCCCAGCGTGGGCCCCCTGTCCGCGTACCTGGGCGTGCTCGGGATGCCGGGCATGACGGCCTACGTGGGCCTGCTCGACATCGGCAAGCCCGCAGCCGGTGAGACGGTCTTCGTGTCCGGAGCGGCGGGCGCGGTGGGCGGCGTCGTGGGGGAGTTGGCCCGCCTCAAGGGCGCCCGCGTGGTGGGCAGCGTCGGTTCGGACGCGAAGGCGAAGCACCTGCGGGAGCAACTCAAGTTCGACGACGCCATCAACTACAAGTCCGGCCCCGTGGCCGAGTCCCTGGCGAAGGCGTGCCCGGAAGGCATCGACGTCTACTTCGACAACGTGGGCGGCGACCACCTGGAGGCCGCGCTCGGCCTGATGAAGAACCACGGCCGCATCGTGCTGTGCGGTGCCATCTCCCAGTACAACGCCACCTCCCCCACGCCCGGTCCGCGCAACCTGATGCTCGCGGTGGGCAAGCGCCTCACGCTCCAGGGCTTCATCGTCTCCGACCACGGCAACCGCCGCGCGGACTTCCTGCGCGACATGGGCGGCTGGCTGCGCGAGGGCAAGGTGTCCGACGTGAACACCATCGTGGACGGCCTGGACAAGGCCCCCGACGCCTTCATCGGCCTGATGCGCGGCGACAACACCGGCAAGATGCTGGTGCGCCTGGTCAAGGAGTCCTGACGGAAGCCTGACGCTCGCTGGCCAACTTCCGGAACGAACAACACCGGACATCATCGCCGCGCTCCGTTTGGCACCCCGCAGACGGAGCGCGGGAAACGCGCGGCCTCCGCAACCTCGGGCAGTGTGCACGCCCCTTTGAAGGAGGCAGCACGTTGAGCGCTCAGAAGCAGCCGGACGCGGTGCACGTCGACGAGAAGAGCAAGGACACCCAGCTCGCGAAGGATCGCTCGGACGGCACGGGCAACTTCCTCACGACGGACCAGGGTCTGCGCATCGAGCACACGGACGACTCGCTCAAGATTGGAGCGCGCGGCCCCACGCTGCTGGAGGACTTCCACCTGCGTGAGAAGGTGATGCGCTTCGACCACGAGCGCATCCCGGAGCGCGTGGTGCACGCCCGAGGCTCCGCGGCCCACGGCTACTTCCAGGTGTACCAGCCCATGTCCAAGTACACGCGGGCCGGGTTCCTCCAGGACCCCTCGCGCAAGACGCCCGTGTTCGTGCGCTTCTCCACCGTGGCGGGCTCGCGCGGCTCCGCGGACACCGTGCGCGACGTGCGCGGCTTCGCGGTGAAGTTCTACACGGACGAAGGCAACTTCGACCTCGTGGGCAACAACATCCCCGTCTTCTTCGTGCAGGACGGCATCAAGTTCCCCGACTTCGTCCACGCGGCCAAGCCGGAGCCGCACCACGAGATGCCCCAGGCGGCCACCGCGCACGACTCCTTCTGGGACTTCGTGTCGCTCGTCCCGGAGACGATGCACATGGTCATGTGGGCCATGTCCGACCGGGGCATCCCGCGCAGCTACCGGATGATGGAGGGCTTCGGCGTCCACACGTTCCGCTTCATCAACGAGAAGAACGAGTCGCGCTTCGTGAAGTTCCACTGGAAGCCGCTGCTGGGCGTGCACTCGCTCGTCTGGGATGAAGCGCAGAAGCTCGCGGGCAAGGACGCGGACTTCCACCGCCGCGACCTCTGGGAGTCCATCGAGATGGGCGACTTCCCCGAGTACGAACTGGGCGTGCAGATCATCGAGGAGGCGGACGCCCAGAAGCTGGGAATCGAGCTGCTCGACGCCACCAAGCTCGTCCCCGAGGAGCTGGTGCCGGTGCAGCGCATCGGAAAGCTCGTGCTCGACCGCAACCCGGACAACTTCTTCGCGGAGACGGAGCAGGTGGCGTACTGCGTCTCCAACGTCGTGCCGGGCATCGGCTTCACGGATGATCCGCTGATGCAGGCGCGGCTGTTCTCGTACCTGGACACGCAGCTCACGCGCCTGGGCGGGCCCAACTTCGCGGAGCTGCCCATCAACCGTCCCGTGGCGCCGGTGCACAACCACCAGCAGGACGGCTTCGGGCGGCACACCGTCAACACCAGCCGCGCCAACTACCACCCGAACTCGCTGAGCGGCGGCTGCCCGTTCCTCGCGTCCCAGAAGCAGGGCGGCTACGTGCACCCGCCGGAGCAGGTGACCGGCAAGAAGCAGCGCGTGCGCGCCGAGTCCTTCCAGGACCACTACAGCCAGGCCGCGCTCTTCTTCAACAGCCTCACCCCGCCGGAGCAGGAGCACCTCATCGACGCGTGTCGCTTCGAGCTGGGCAAGGTGGAGACGCTGCACATCCGCGAGCGCGTGCTGGAGCACTTCGCCAAGGTCGACGGGAAGCTCGCTGCCGCCGTCGCCGCAGGGCTGGGCCTGCCCACGCCCGCCGCCCAGCCGTCCCCGGCCAAGGGCCCCGTCGCTACGTCCCCCGCGCTCAGCATGGAGCTGGGCAAGGGAGGCGGCATCAAGAGCCGGCGCATCGCGGTGCTGGTGGCGGACGGCGTGGACTCGGATGAACTGATGGCGGTGCGCAAGGAACTGGAAGGCCAGGGCGCGCACGTGAAGGTCATCGCGAAGCACCTGGGCACGGTGAAGGCGGCCAACGGGCAGGCAGTGAAGGTGGACAAGAGCGCCATCACCACCGCTTCCATCGAATACGACGGCGTCTACATCCCGGGCGGCGCCGCGAGCGTCGCCACGCTGAAGAAGGACGGCGAGGCGCGCCACTTCGTGCAGGAGGCCTATCTCCACTGCAAGACGGTGGCGGCGTCCACCGGCGCCACGGACGTGCTGAAGGCGTGCGAGGTGGATCCGGCCGCGCCCGGCATCGTCACCGGCGCCGCGCAGGCGCTGGGCAAGGCCTTCGTCGCGGCGCTCGCGAAGCACCGTCACTGGGACCGCAAGGACAACGACCGCGTCCCGGCCTGAGCCAGGAGCGCGACGGCGTCACCGCATCCACCTCACCGCGGTGACGTCGTAGTGCCGCATCTCCTCGCGGCCCGTGGCGGCGAGGACTCCCCGGGCGCCTCGCACGTCAACGAGCGGGGGCGGCAGGGGCCTTCCGCCGCCAGTCGGGCGGACAGCCCTCGCGCAGCACCCGGGCCACGGCGAGCGCGCAGGCGTAACTACTAGTCATCGGCAGCTCGCTCCAGGCGCCGGCCGCGTACAGCCGCACCGCGGGCGCGTCCTCGACATGGTCCACCGTGTCCGTGCGCCCCAGCAACCGGGCCGTCTTCGCATCCGCCACCGTCACCACCGCGCCCAGCCCCGCGGGCAGGCACGGCACGGGGCCCGCGGCGCAGACCACGACCGTGCCCTGCCGCACCGCGCGCCAGAGCACTTCGGTGAGCGGCGCCTCCAAGGCCCGGACCACGGTCCCCAGGCTCAGGTTGATGACATCCGGGCGCACGTCGTGCGTCAGCCACTCCAGCGCTTCGAGCAGGCACAGCGAGTCCCCGCGCATCGTCCCGTCCAGCACGCGCGCGACGTACCACTCCACGTCCGGCACGGGAGGCCCTGCGTCCATCAGGATGCTCAGCACCGCGGTGCCGTGCCCGTGCGTGTCCTCCAGGTCGTCCAGGGCCGCGCCTCCGCCGCACCACACGTCCAGTTCCTCACGGGAATGGACGCGGGACTCCAGGCGCCGGGTGGCCCGGTCCAGCGTGAAGCTCGCGGCCCCGGCGAGCCGTCCACCGCGCTCACGCAGGAAGCCCACCGACACGCCACTGTCCACGACGGCGACCTTCACGGCGACGCCTCGCCCGGCACCTGGGGCCATCGAGGGCCCGCGTCCATCCCGTCCCGCGTGGGACGCGAAGGCCTGCGCGTGTTCGGGACGGAAGGGAGGCGGTAATCCATGGGGAACATCCGGGGCGCACGGGGGACATGCCCCGGACAAGGTGAAGCCCTTCGCATCAGCAGCTCACGCTGTCCTCGCCCCGTGGCATCTGGAGCTGGGGGTGGTAGGTGCCCTGCCAGTTGGTGCCGTTCCACGTGAAGGCGAAGCCGTTCATGATCGACGAGCCACAGGCGTGGCCCACCAGGTCCTGCGTACCCTCGACGTCCGCCAGCAACGCCGACACATCCTTGCTCGTGAACTTCATCGCATGCCTCCTGGAATCCAAAGAGAGCTTTGGATTCCATGAAACGTTACGGGCCGCGTCCGACAAGTCAATCCACGGCGCGGCGCGAGGGACGCAAGGCGGTTAGGGTCTCCCGGTCCAACGCAGTGAGAGGTGTCTCGCGATGAAGCTCTGGGCCCGCTGGTTCCGCATCCCCTTCTGGCAGCGCGTGCTGGGCGCCTTCGTGCTGGGCGCCCTCGCGGGTTGGGCGCTGGGCGAGAAGGCGGGCACGTGGCTCCAGCCGCTGGGCACGCTCTACGTGCAGCTCATCCGGATGATCGCCACGCCGCTGGTCTTCTTCGCCGTCATCCACGCGGTGTCCGCGCTGCGCGGCCAGAAGAGCATGGCGAAGCTGGGAGGCCGCACCTTCCTCTGGTTCGCCCTCACCGCCGCGCTGGCCGTGGGCGTGGGCCTGGGCACCGCCGCCCTCACGAAGCCGGGCGTGGGCGTGGGACAGCTCCAGGTGGCATCTGACTACAAGCCCCGGCAGGTGCCCGGCCCGGTGCAGGTGCTGCTGGACGTGGTGCCCACCAACCCCTTCGCCGCGCTGGCGGAGGGCAAGATGCTCCAGGTCATCTTCTTCGCGGGCCTCGTGGGCTTCGCGCTGGTGAAGCTGGGAGAGCGCACCGCGCGCCTGCGCGAACTCGTGGGTGAAGCCAGCGACGCGATGATTCAGGTCACCCGCTTCGTGCTGGAGCTGACGCCGCTGGGCACCTTCGGCCTCATCGCCGCGCTGGTGGGCACGTACGGCTTCGAACGGCTCGTCCCCCTGGGCTCCTTCGTCCTCACGCTGTACCTGGCGTGCGCGCTGCACATCATCTTCGTGTACGGGGGCCTGCTGCTCGCGCACGGGCTCAACCCGCTGCGCTTCTTCCGGGGCGCCGCGCCCGGCATGCAGGTGGCGTTCGTCAGCTCCTCCAGCTTCGCGTCCATGCCGGTGGCCCTGCGCAGCGTCACCCACAACCTGGGCGTCAACCGCGACTACGCGGCGTTCGCGGTGCCGCTGGGCGCCACCATCAAGATGGACGGCTGCGGGGCCATCTACCCGGCGATGACGTCGCTGTTCATCGCGCAGTACTTCGGCCTGACGCTGTCCGCGCCCCAGCTCTTCATCATCCTGCTGGCGTCGGTGCTGGGCAGCTTCGGCACCGCGGGCGTCCCGGGCACCGCGGTGGTGATGACCACCGTGGTGCTGAGCGCCGCGGGCCTGCCGCTGGAAGGCCTGGGCTACCTGCTCGCCATCGACCGGGTGCTGGACATGATGCGCACCCTCACCAACGTCACCGGGCAGATGCTGGTGCCGGTGCTCGTCGCGCGCGAGGAGGGCCTGCTGGACCTGGACGTCTACAACCGCGCGTCCAGCAACGTGGGGCTGGAGGAGACCCAGCCCCCGTCGCCGACGGCGTGAACTACTTGCAGCTCTTCGGCGGAAGGGAATCGATCCAATCCGCGACGAGCCGCGAGCCCTCCGCGTGGTGAATGACGCGGCCAATCTGCGGCATCATCTTCCCGGACTCCTCCGTGTGCAGCCGGTACCAGAGGATGGACTCCGCGTGGTTGCCCGGGACGATGTCGAACTCACCGCCCACGCCACTGCCCGCTGAACCGGGGCGCTTGCACTCGCCCAGCGTGAACAGGTTCGCGTTGTCGATGTTCAGGAACAACTGGCTGGTGATGCCCGCCGTCCCTTTCGGGTTGTGGCAATGCGCGCAGTTGATGTCCAGGTACGTGCGCGCCCGGGTGGACAGGTCCGCCGCCGTCGGGTCGAACGCATCCGGCGCCTTCGGCAGCTCCGCTGGCGCGGGCAGTCCGTCCAGCTTGCCCAGCGACGCCAGGTACTCCAGCTGGTCGCGCTCCACGCCACCGTACGTGTTCGTGTGGTGCAGGTAGCGCGCCTTCACGCCGATGGGGTGCATCACCTGCTCCCCCGTTTCATCCTGGAGGTGGTGGCACTGCTGGCACTGGTTCTTGGACGGCACCGAGTACTTGAACGCCTGGGTGTTGCCCTGCAGGTCGATGAACGTCACGTCGCGGGAGCGGCCACCGGTGGCCTGCGTGGCCTCCGTCTGCTCCGTGTTCCAGACGTACGGCCACGCCTCCCAGCCCGACGGCTGGCGCACCAGGACGCGCGTCTCGATGTAGCGCACGTCCTGGTCCGGCTTCCGCAGGTCCGCCGGGAAGGCGAACGTCTTGGTGATGAGCGTCCCCACCGGCAGGTCCAGCGCGTCCATCGGCTGGTAGTGCGCCACCTTGCCGGCGGGGATGAAGAGGGTGCGTGACTTGACCGAGTAGTCGGAGAACAGCGCGGTGGACAACGTGTAGGGCACGTTGCCCTCCACCGGCACCAGTCCTCCCGCCGCCGGGCTTCCGGTGAACAGCCCGAAGCCCGACAGCGAGGTGGGAATGACCAGCGGAGGACCCGCGTCCTCCGGGCCCGCGTCCACGGCCCCGGCGTCCGGAGCGCCCGCGTCGGGCACCCCTGCATCCACCGTCCCCGAATCGGGAACGCCCGAATCAGGAACGCCCGCGTCCGCCGTTCCGGCATCTGGAACGGAGGTGCCCGCATCGGGCTGGGGCCCGGGGGTCTCCGGGTCGGATGAACCGCAGGCTGCCAGCACGAGGGCCAGCAGCACCACGGAGAGACGGGGCTTCACGAACGACGTCCGCATGGGTGTCACGCTCCCTGACCGCGATTACTTGATGAAGTCGCCAATCGTCAGCGCGGGAGAGAAGCCCGCGCAGGCGAAGTCGGTGCCCTTCGCGGCGTAGTGCCGCGTCTTGCCCCACGCGCCGACCAGATCACCGTCGGTCGCGGACTCGCCCGCACCCGCCAGGTCCATGTTCACGATGGCGCTCCGGGTGCCCGCGGGCAGCACGTTTTCCGTGAAGCAGATGTTGATGGGGTTCACCTGCGTGCGGGGATGGCCGGCCGGATCCACGCCGTCCCACAGCAGGTGCGGAACGCGCAGCTCGCCCTGCGTCTCGCCGTAGGCGTAGAGCGCCGCCAGCAGCGCGCCCAGCGGACGGCGCTGCGCGCTCAGGCTGCCGTTGTCCACCTGGTCACCGCTGCCACCCTTGAAGGTGTTGCCGTGGATGTTGATGTCCGCGCTCTCGAAGTTGAAGCCACCCGCTGCCCACAGCGTGGGGTCCGGCTCGATGGACAGGCCGCTCAGCACCGCCACGTCCAGGGAGTTGTTGTTCTCCCAGATGTTCCCCGTCAGCTCCACCCGGCGCGACGCCAGGATGAACGTGCCCGTGCCGGCCGGCACCTGCGACACCGTGCTGCTGCTGGCGGCCACCGACGCGAAGTTGGTCCGGTTGTTGTTGATGATGGTGTTGTTCAGCACCCGGACGTCGGTGCCCTTGATGGGGTTGCCCGGCAGGTCGAACACCACGAGGCCCGTGGTGTTGTCCTCGGCGAGGTTGAGCGTCACGTATGCGTACTTCGTGTTCTCGATTTCGATGCCCGCCACGTTCTGCTTCGCCACGTTGTTGCGCACGACGGCGTACTCCGTCTGGCCCACGTAGATGCCCGCGTCCGCGGCGTTGTAGGCCTCGCAGTCCTCGATGACGACGTACTTCGACTTCACCGGGTACAGGCCGTACTTGCCGTTGTTCTCGTCGTTGACCTTGGCCCACTCGGTGCGCACGCGGCGCATGATGACGTCGGTGGAGGACTCGATGCGCACCGCGTCCTTCTTCGCGTTCCACACCGCGACGTCACGCACCTCGAAGCGCTTGCCCACCACGTCCAGGCCGTTGGAGTTCGGGGCCGCGTTCGTGAACACCAGCACCGTGCTGGTCGCCGTGCCCGTGCCCTCGCCCTTCAAGCCCTTGCCCGCGCCCGCGATCGTGATGCCGTTCTTGCGGACGGTGATGGCGTTGTCGAACGTGAACGTGCCCGCCGCCAGTTGGATGGTGGTGCACTCGGCCAGCGTGTTCACCTGGTCCTGGAGCGCTTCCTCCTGGCCCGGCGTGAACGTCAGCGTCGCCTGCGTCTTGCCCTCGCAGGAGAAGTCCCCCGCGGCGCCGCCATCCCAGGCGATGCCCGTGTCCACCGGGGGGCCAGCGTCCGGCTCCGTGCCGGCGTCGGTGCCTGCGTCCGCCTGGGTCCCCGCGTCCGGCTTCGGGGTCGGAATCTCCTCGTCCTCGGAGCAGGCGGTCAGCGAAAGGGCCCCCAACAGGGCCAGAAGGGCGGCGCTCGAAGCGCGGGTCCACTGCAAACGGGGCATGTCATTCCTCCGCGAAGCCGCTCCGCTTGGGACCCTTGAGGAAACATCCGGGCCCGCGAAGCAGCGGGAAGGCGGCATGCTCGGAGCAAAGACACACGGGCGACAAGCATTAGTTGCACGTTTGTGTTTTGACGCGGCGCCACTTTGGCCACGCGGAAAAAGCACGCGCACGCGGTAAGCCTATCGCTTCGAATGTGTCCGGACCGGGGGTGACGCAAGGCTCCGGGGCGGACGGCCGGACGGGCGACCCTGGCCCCTTCACGGGGTCCCCGGCTCCCACCCGGGCGGTCATCTTCAAGGGGTGTCGCGGCGCCGCCTTCCCTCTCCCCGCGACGGAAAAAGAGGCTTTCCATGCGCGCAAGCACCCTGGCGACCCTGGTGGTGACGTTCGCGTCCGGCGCGGCCACCACCGCGATGGCGCAGCAGGACGAAATGTCGGTGCCCCTCCAGGGCAATGACTCGCAGGACCTGGATGCCCGGCAATCACTGACAACCACCCAGAGTGAAGGCACGTTCTGGGACAATTACTGGTATCAGCCCCAAGCCGGCACCGGGTTCCAGCGGCCCCTCGACGGGACCTACGAACTCCAGCAGCCGCTCAACGGGACGTATCAGCTCCAGCAGCCGCTCAACGGCACCTACGAACTCCAGCAGCCGCTGAATGGGACGTACCAGCTCCAGCAGCCGCTCAACGGCACCTACCAACTCCAACAGCCGCTGAACGGCACCTACCAGCTCCAGCAACCGCTGAATGGGACGTACCAGCTCCAACAGCCCCTCTACGGCACGGGCACCTCGCGGACCCCGCGCGCGCGTTAGCCAGGGCCGCGTCCCCCGGGACCTCCGGGGGACGTTCCCAGCGGACTTCAGCGACGCGCGTTGAAGGTGTCGCAGGCCTCCAGCGTGCCCTGCTCCAGGCCCCGCTTGAACCAGGTCATGCGCTGCGCGGCGGAGCCGTGGGTGAAGGACTCGGGGACGACATGGCCCCGGGCGCGCTTCTGGAGGGTGTCGTCGCCCACGGCGCTGGCCGCGCCCAGGCCCTCCTCGATGTCGCCCGGCTCCAGCAGGTTGCGCTCCTGCTGCGCGTGGCGGGCCCAGATGCCGGCGAAGCAGTCCGCCTGCAGCTCGGTCAGCACGGAGAGCTGGTTGGCCTGCTCCTCGCTCGTGCGGCGGCGCAGCGACTGCACCTTCTGGGAGACGCCCAACAGGTTCTGCACGTGGTGCCCCACCTCGTGCGCGACGACGTACGCGCGGCCGAAGTCACCGGGCGCTCCGAAGCGGCTCTCCAGCTCGTCGAAGAAGGTCAGGTCCAGGTACACGCGCTGGTCGCCCGGACAATAGAAGGGCCCCACCGCGCTCTCCTGCGCGCCGCACGCGGACTGCACCGCGTCCGAGAAGAGCACCAGCCGAGGCTGCACGTAGCGCACGCCCACGGGCTCCAGCAGTCCGGGCCAGGTGTCCTCGGTGTCCGCGAGGATGACGGACACGAAGTCCTTCATCTCCTCCTGCTGTGGATCCACCGCGCGTCCCGAGCCACCCGTCGCCGGATCCGAATATGGGGAGCGCGAGCCCACCTGTACGTCGGACGGGTCTCCGCCCAGCAACATCACCAACAGCGCCACCACCAGCGACGCGGCGCCACCGCCCACCGCGAGCGGGCGTCCGAAGCCGGAACCCCGTCGGTCCTCGATGTTCGAGCTGCGACGTCCGCCTTGCCACCTCATGCGATACCCCTCCCCTGTCGGGCTGCCCTGCGGACCAAGGTAGGCAGCCGGCCCGGGGTCAGCGACGGGGATTCCCAAGCCGACCGTTAGCCAGGAGGTCCGCGGGGCAGGCGGGCAGGCAAGCCGCGGAAGGGGGCGGCGGGCTCATTCCAGAGGGGAGAAGCCCACCAGCCCGGACGCCACGCGCGAGGCGGCACCCAGGCGCTCCATCAGGGCCGGGCCGAAGTACTGGCGTCGGGCCTCGCCCTGGCCGCTGAGCACCTGCTCCGGCATGTCCAGGTAGCCCACGTAACCGTTGGCGAGCCCCAGCACATGGGTCGCGCCCGTGAGCGCCATCAGCGCCTGTCCCGCGCTCGTGGTGGGTTCGCCCGGAATCGCCAGCAGCTCCAGCGGCCCCAGGGCCAGCGCATCCACTTCCGTCTCCCGGGGCGAGGACGCGCACAGGAAGTTGTCCCCCGCCGCGCGGGTGAACGTGGGCACCAGCCGCGACGAATCCGGCCGGGGCAGCGACGCCTGCACGCGCGCGAAGGCCAGCCGCACCGGCCCCTCCACCGCCGCCGGGGTGGCCCCGTCCGCCAGCGCCGACAGCCGACTCGCGAAGCCCGCGGCCCGCTCCGGCCCCTGCCCTTCGGAGAAGGCCACGGACGCATTGCCTTCGCTGCCCTGCACGAACAGCGTCACGCCGCTGCCCGCCGCTTCTCGCAGCGCACTCAAGCGGCCCGGGTAGTCCGGATCCACCAGCGCCCGCTTGCGGGGAATGAGCGTGGCGTGCGCGGCGAACACCAACACCTCCGCCACCGGAGCCTTCGGGCCCTTGAACACCACGCGCGTGAGCTGTCCGTCGGGGACCTGTCCGCCGCTGCGGGAGCTGACGAGTCCCGCGTCCGCCGCGCCGCCCACCTCCAACGTAACGTCCGTCATCGAAGCGGCGGCCTTCTCCAGCGCTTCGCTCGCGCCCGTCACCACCGCGCTCACCGCCGCCGGCAGATAGCGCCCCGTCCCGGAAAGCTGGGCCACCCAGCGCGCGTCGTAGCCTCCAAAGGAGGAGTGCGTGTGCGTGGCCACCACCAGCACCTCCTTCACGCCCACCCGCGCGGCGCGCTCGCGCACCTGCTCCACGATTTCCGGGGTAACGAAGAGCAGCTCCAGCGACACCACGCCCACGCGCGCGCTCCCGACCTCCAGCACCACCGCGCGGGCCTGGAGGGGCAGCTCGGCCTGACTCGCCTCGGGCCGGGGCGGCGAGTAGCCCGCCACCACCACCGGGAAGGGCGGCGACAGGGCCACCTTCGCCGCGCCTGCTCGGAGGGCACCTTCGCCCTGGACCTGCGACAGCACCACGGGCGTGCGTTCTTCCCAACGCCCACACCAGTTCCAGGAGGCGAGCGCGTAGGCCGCCCCCGCCGTTAGGAGAGCAAAGGGCAGCAGGGCTCGAAGCAGGGAACGCCGGGAAGAGGACATGCCGGAGGGAGCCTAACCGCTCCAGACCTCAGGACCGTGCCTACCTTTCCGGCCAGCGGCACCCTGCCTGGCCTACAGGAGCCGACGTCTTGCGACAGGTGGAATACCTTCCTTGAAGACGTGCGTTCCTGTTCCGCTTCGAGGTCGAAAGGGGTAAGGCAGCGCGCCATGTGCGGCATCTTCGGAATCGTGGGACACGCAGAAGCGTCCAACCTGACGTACCTGGGGTTGCACGCCCTGCAGCACCGCGGACAGGAGTCCGCCGGCATCGTCGCCTCCGACGGCCACATCCTGCGCGCGCACCGGCAGATGGGCCTGGTGGCGGACATCTTCACCGCGCCGGTGATTGATGGACTGCCGGGAGACGCGGCCATCGGCCACGTGCGCTACAGCACGGCGGGCGGCAGCCAGCTCAAGAACGCCCAGCCGCTGTTCGTCGCGTGGGCGGGCGGCCAGTTCTCCATCGCGCACAACGGCAACATCGTGAACGCGGCGGAGCTCAAGGCCTCGCTCGAAGCCGAAGGCGCGCTCTTCCAGTCGGACGCGGACACGGAGGTGGTGATGCACCTCCTCGCCCGCTCCAAGCAGCCCACCTTCGAGGCCAAGCTGGTGGAGTCCCTGCGCAAGGTGGAGGGTGCCTACAGCATCCTGCTCCTCACGGAGGACAAGCTCATCGCGGTGCGCGATCCGCACGGCTTCCGGCCGCTGGTGCTGGGCAAGATGAAGGAAGGCGCCTTCGTCGTCGCCAGTGAGACGACCGCGTTGGATCTCATCGAAGCGGAGGTGGTGCGCGAGCTGGAGCCCGGCGAGCTCATCGTCATCGAGAACGGGGTGCTGCGCGCCAGCATGCCCTTCAAGCCCGCGCCCCGGCTGGGCCGCTGCATCTTCGAGCACGTCTACTTCGCCAAGCCGGACTCGGTGCTCTTCGGCTCCAGCGTCTATGAGGTGCGCAAGCGCCTGGGCATGCAGTTGGCGCGCGAGCAGCCCGCGCCGGACGCGGACCTGGTCATCGCGGTGCCGGACTCGGGCGTGCCCGCGGCCATCGGCTTCTCGCAGACGAGCGGCATCCCCTACGACGTGGGCCTCATCCGCAGCCACTACGTGGGCCGCACCTTCATTGAACCGCAGCAGTCCATCCGCCACTTCGGCGTGAAGCTGAAGCTGTCCGCCGTGCGCAGCGTCCTCAAGGGCAAGCGCGTGGTGGTGGTGGACGACTCCATCGTGCGCGGCACCACCAGCCGCAAGATCGTGAAGATGCTCAAGGCCGCGGGCGCCGTGTCCGTGCACCTGCGCATCTCGTCGCCGCCCACGCAGTGGCCCTGCTACTACGGCATCGACACGCCCAGCCGCACGGAGCTCATCGCCGCCAGCCACAGCACGGAGGAGATCGCGAAGTACGTCACGGCGGACTCCCTGGGCTACCTGTCGCTGGAAGGCCTGGGCGCGGCGGTGGAGGATCCGAAGCGGAGCACCTACTGCACCGCGTGCTTCTCCGGGCAGTACCTCACGGAGAAGCTGTCCCGGGACCCGGACGCCAAGCTGAGCGCTTGAGTCCGGGCACACGGTTCCGGTGATGCCCTCGACCTCCGGCCGGCCGGAACTCGCGCAGGCGGAGCGGCAGTTCGTCCGCTCCGTGCTCGCGGGGCTGCTGCTGCTGGGGGTCGTCGCCGTCGCGGGCCCGCTGCTCTCCTACCGCAGTGACGTGGCGGGGGCCCGCGCGGAGTTCCAGACGCGCATGACGCGGGAGGCGCGCGTCTACGCGGAGGCGCTGGGCCTGCACCTGAAGCTGCTCCAGACGGAGCTCTTGCGCGTGTCCGAAGGCGTGGGCCCGGACGTGAAGCGTGAGCTGCCCACCGAGGACCTCCAGGACCTCACCACGCCCCACGCCGGCCTCTTCCACGCGGGCGTGATGGTGCTGGATGCGCAGGGCAAGCTGCGCTGGAGCGACCCGCCGCTCGCGGAGGACCCCTCTCAGGGCAGCTTCGCCACGCGCCCATGGTTCCAGCAGGTGCTGGCGCGGCAGACGCCGGTGGTGGATGCCATCGCGCCGGGGGCGTCCGCCTTCGTCGTCGCAGTGCCGGTGGTGCGCGCGGGCGTCACCACTGCGGTGTTCGCGGGCCTGCTGGACACGAACTCGGCGCTGCCGGGAGGCCGGCCGCTGAGCAGTGACCTGGAGCTGCTCGTCCTCAACGCCTCCGGAGACCTGTTCCTGCCGACGGCGCCACCGTCGTGGGCCAGCGTGCCGCGCGCCTCCGGGGAGCTGCGCGAGTTCATCCGGGAAGGCACCCGTCCCCCGTCGCTGGATGCGATGCCGGAGACCTTCGTCACCGCCACGCCGGTGCCGGGCACGGAGCTGCACCTGCTGCTCGCCGCCGACGAGACGGCGCTCCTGTCCGGGCTGCGCGACCGCTTCCTCGTGCAACTGCTGGTGCTGGCGCTGCTCCAGGTGGGCACCCTGGTGCTCTTCACCGTGCACTGGCGCCGCGTCTACGGCCTGTTCCGCGAGGTGGAGAGCCGCGCCGCGCAGCAGGAGAAGATGGCCGCGCTGGGCAGCGCCGCCAGCCTCATCGCGCACGAGGTGAAGAACTCCCTCAACGGCCTCAAGGCCGCCACCGGGCTCGTCCCGCCGGAGGGCGAAGGCGGACTCGTGGTGCGCACGTTGTACGGCCAGATTGACCGGCTGGCGCACCTGGCCACGTCGCTGCTCAACTTCGGCAAGCCGCCCGTCGTGCGCCGCGTGGACGTGGACCTGTCGCGGCTGGTGCGCGACGTGGTGGAGGGCCTGCGCTCGCTGCCGGAAGCGGACGAGGTGCGCGTGGACGTGGAGGTGCCCCAGGACGCAGCTCCCCTTTCATGTGATCCGCTGCTGCTCACCACCGCGTTGGACAACCTGGTGCGCAACGCGATGGAGGCCACGGTGGGGGCCAAGGACCTGGGCCGGGTCGCGCAGCCCCAGGTGTGGGTGCGGGCCCGCTTCGAAGCCGACGCCGCGGTGGTGACGGTGGAGGACAACGGGGGCGGTCCACCCGAAGGCGCCGAGGGCCGCCTCTTCGAACCCTTCCGCACCTCCAAGCCCAAGGGCATCGGGTTGGGGCTGGCCATGACGCGTCAGGCGCTGGAGCATCAGGGCGGACAGCTCACCTTCGAGCGCCTGCCCGACGGCAGCCGCTTCCTCCTCCACCTTCCCCGAGCCCCCCGGTCATGAGCATCCCCGCCCTCCTCGTGGACGACGACCGGGCCTTCTCCTCCATCGCGGCGGTGGCGCTCCAGCGCGAAGGCTTCAGCCTCACGGTGGCGCACTCGCTGCACGAAGCCCGGGCGACGCTCGCGAAGGCCACGCCCGCGCTGGTGGTGTTGGACCGCCGCCTGCCGGATGGCGACGGGCTCACGTTCCTGCCCGAACTCAAGGCCCACGCTCCGGGGGTCGCGGTGGTGATGGTGACCGCGCACGGAGACATCGCGAGCGCGGTGGACGCGGTGCGAGCGGGCGCGGCGGACTACGTGGCCAAGCCCGTGGAGCTGGCGGACCTCGTCCTGCGAGCGCGCCGCGCGGTGGATGCAGGCCGGCTGAGAGACCGGTTGGAGATGGCGGAGGCGGAGCTGTCCGGCCGTCGCCGGTTGGTGCCGCCCGCGTCCGCCGCGATGCAGCGGGTGTTCGCGATGCTGGAGCGCATCGCCGCGTCCCCGCGCAGTCCGGTGCTGCTGCTGGGTGAGACGGGCGTGGGCAAGGAGCAGCTCGCCCGTCACCTGCATGCGCTCGCGTCGAAGGACGGTGGCGCGCCCTTCGTGCACATCAACTGCGCGGCGCTGCCCGAGCAGACGGTGGAGAGCGAGCTGTTCGGCCACGAGAAGGGCGCCTTCACCGACGCGCGCACCGCGAGGCGCGGCCTGGTGGAGGTGGCGCACGGGGGCGTGCTCTTCCTGGATGAAGTGGGCGAACTGCCGCTGCCGTTGCAGGCCAAGCTGCTCACGTTCCTGGACTCGGGCCGCTTCCGGAGGTTGGGCGGCACGACGGAGCAGACGAGCACCGCGCGCATCGTGGCCGCCACCAACCGCGACCTGCCCGCGCTGATGAAGGGCGGCAACTTCCGCGAGGACCTCTGGTTCCGGCTCAGCGTGTTCCGCATCGACGTGCCGCCCCTGCGCAAGCGGCGCGAGGACATCCTCCCGCTGGCCGAGGGCATGCTGGCGAACCTGGGCCGCGAGCTGGGCCGGCGCGATGTCGGCCTGGGAGCCCGCGCCCGGGCGAGGCTCGCCACCTACGCGTTTCCGGGCAACGTGCGCGAGCTGCGCAACATCCTGGAGCGGGCGCTGGTGCTGGAGTCGGGACCGGAGCTGGAGCTGGAAGTGCTCGGAGGAGCAGTGCCCACGAACCGTGGAGCGCCGACGGAAGCACCGGCCGCCGTGGCTGCGGGAGCCTTCAGCGTGGACCAGCCCGTGCCGATGGAGGATCTGGAGCGCGCCTATGTGCGCTGGGTCCTGGAGCGACTGGGCGGGCGGCGCATGGAGGCGGTGAAGGTGCTCGGGCTGTCCTATCCGACCTTCGTGAAGCGCCTGGGCGACGACTGAAGCGGTTTGAAGTTTCGCGGTCCAGGCGATTGAAAGCATTTTGAAGTTGGCCGGCACTTCAAGGAATTTGAAGTCGCGGTGTGGCGCATCCGCCCGGATTTGCTGAAACCGGGTCGGGCACACGGCTTGCGATGGGGCTCTTCCGGATTCTCACCGGAGCCTGCCTCTTGCGCCGTTCCCTGCCAGTCCTCGCCGCCTTGAGCACCCTGCTCGGTCCCACCGCGCGTGCCGAGGAACGTCCCTCCCCACCCACCACGCTGTCGCTGGCCACGCTGCCAGATGAGGACCGGTTGGCCGCGCTCCTCTGGGAACGCTCCGCCGACTTCGCGGAGGCCCGGGCACGCATCGCCGCGTCGCGCGCGGAGCTCCAGCGCGCGCACCTGCTGCCCAACCCGGAGCTGGACGTGTCGATGAACACGATCCCCATTGGAGAAACCAATCCACCCGGCCTGCGCCGGTTGGACGATGTGCCCAACTACGTCATCGGCGTGTCGGAGCTGGTGGAGCTGGGCAAGCGGGGCCCCCGACAGGACGCGGCGAAGGCGACGCTGTCCGCCACCGCGCTGGACGTGCATGCCTCGCTGCGAACGCGCACCTACGACGTGCTGGAGCGCGCGGCGGAAGTGGCCACCACGGAGGTGCGCATCGCGGAGCTGCGGAAGCTCACCGAGGACGCGCTGAAGCTCACGGAGCTGCAACGCGCGAGGCAGCAGCACGGCGACGCGGCGGGGCTGGACGTGGATCGCTCCACGTTGGAGGCCCAGGCGCTGGAGACCTCGCTGGGCGAGGAACAGGTGAGGTTGGCGGATGCGCTCATCGCCTGCGCGCAGCTCGCGGGCCTGCCGTGTGAACCCTTCGGAGGAAGGGAGCCGGCGGCGGCCTTCCTCAAGACGCGCCTCGACCGGGCCTCGGTGCCGAGCGACATCGATTCGAGACCCGACCTGCGGGCCCTCGGCGCGCAGCAGGACGCGGCGCAGGCCTCCCTGAAGCTCGCGAGGCGCCGCTGGATTCCCGACCCGACGGTGCGCGCGGGCTACACGCGCGACCAGTTCATGATCTCCGGCAACCAGAAGAACTCCCTCTTCGTGGGCCTGTCGATTCCGCTCCCCTTCTTCGACCACGGGCAAGCGGATGCGCACGAAGCCAGCGCCAGCGCCGAGTCCGCCAGGGTCGCGCGTGAATTGCTCGCCGCCCAGGCGAAGCGAGAGGCGGAGGTGCTGGGCCAGCAACTGCGAGCGGTGCAGCAGCGACGCGACCGGCTCCACACGCAGACGCTCCCTCTGGCCGAGGGCGTGGTGCAGCGATTGGACGCGGCGGTGAAGGCAGGAGGCGCGGCATTGCAGGACCTGCTCCTCGCGAGGCGGACCTACGGAGAGCTGGTGTTGCACGCGGCCGACCTGGATCAGACCAGCCTACCGACTCACGGTCGCCATCGACCGGACGAGCGCCGCCGGTCCACGCGCCCCCGATGCCCTGGCCCATCCCAAGTCCTGAGTTTCCGTCCCCCTTCCCGAAAGAACCCCATGAACACCCCCGACACCTCCGCCGCATCGACGTCCGAAGTCTCCACCCCTCGCCGCACCCCGGTCTGGATGGCCTTCGCGGGAGCGGGCCTCCTGAGCACCGGAGCGCTGCTGTACGTGCTCGCTCCCACCGACTCCGTAGCTGAAAGCGAGACCTCCATCCCCGGCCCCACGGTGAAGGGCGAAACGGTGCACCTGCCGGATGGCGCGCCGCAGTGGCATTACGTGCAGCTCGCCGTAGCCGCCGAAGGCAGCGCCCTCACGCCCCTGCCCTCTCCCGCGCGAGTGCAGTTCGACGAAGCACGCACCGCCTCCGTGGGAGCCCCCCTCACCGGCCGTGTGGAGGAAGTGAAGGTGCGCCCCGGAGACCGGGTGAAGCAGGGCGATGATCTCTTCAGCGTCCGCTCCGGAGCCTTCGCGGAGATGCTGCGCGAACAACGAGGCGCGGAGGCGGAACTCACGGAGAAGCGCCGCAACGCCGAACGCCTCAAGGAACTGGTGGCCCTCAGAGCCGCCCCGGAGAAGGACCTGCTCGCCGCGCAGACGGAGCTGCGTCAGGCGGAGCTCTCCCTGGAGGCAGCGAAGGCCAAGCAAGGCAGCCTCCGAGTGTCCTCGCGAGGAGAGAACCTCTTCTGGGTGAAGGCGCCGCGCTCGGGCACGGTGGTGGATCTCGAAGTCGTGGGCAGCCAGGAGGTGACACCGGACCGGGACCGGCCGCTCGTGCGCCTGTCCGACCTCGACCAGGTGATGGTCGTCGCGGACCTCCAGGAAGCAGACGCAATGGACATGACGCAGGGCCAGGACGTGACCGTCACCACGCGCGACGGCATCGTCCGAGCCGGCAAGGTGGACCGCGTCTCCGAGGTGGTGGATCCGCTGCGCCGCACCGTGGAGGTGCGGGTGCGCGTCCCCAACGACGACCGCCGCTTCCGGCCCAACGCCTTCGTGGAGGTGACGCCGACGCCGCCCACAGGCGTCAAGCGCGTGCGGGTCCCCGACAGCGCGGTGGTGACGGACGGAGCACGCTCGGTGGTCTTCGTGGCCCGGGACGCCAACCGCCTGGAGCGGGTGGCCGTGACGCCGGGACGCCGCCGCGACGGTGAAGTGGAGCTGCGAGGCGGGCTGGCCTCCGGAGACAGGTTCGTCGCCAGGGGCGCGCTGCTCCTGGAGAACCAGATCGAACTGGCGGACTGAAGCAGGGAAAGGACAGACGCCCATGTTCGAAAAGATCGTCGACTTCAGTCTGAAGAACCGCGCGGCGGTGGTGTTCCTCACGCTGCTGACCGCCATCTGGGGCTACTTCTGCTTCCGCGACCTCACGGTGGAAGCCTTCCCCGACCCCACCGACACCCAGGTCAACGTCATCACGCTCTACCCGGGCCAGCCGTCCGAAGAAGTGGAGCGACAGATCGGCCTGCCGCTGGAGCGCGCCCTCAACGGCATGCCGGGCCTGACACGCCTGCGCAACCTCTCCATGTTCGGCCTGTCCTTCGTCACGTTGAGCTTCAATGACAACACGGACGTGCTCTTCGCCCGAGCCCAGGTGCTGGAGCGCCTGCGCGACGCGGAGTTGCCCGAGGGCCTCACGCCATCCCTGGGCCCGCTGGCGACGCCCATCGGTGAAATCTATCGGTACACGCTCAAGGGAGCGAAGGGCGACCCGATGCAACTGCGCACTCTCCAGGACTGGGTGGTGCGCCCCGGCCTCCTCCGGGTGGACGGAGTCGCGGACGTCGTCAGCTACGGCGGCCTGCTCAAGGAAGTGCACATCCAGCCGGACCCCGCGAGGCTCGCCGCGTTCGGCCTCACGCTGGACGACGTGGAGGACGCGCTCAAGGAAGGTTCGGAGAACGCAAGCGGCGGAGTGATGGAGCGTGGCTCCGAACAGTTCGTCATCCGCAGCGAAGGCCTCTTCCACACGCTGGAGGACATCCGCGACGTGCGAGTGGCCACGCACGAAGGAACCCCGGTCTTCCTCAAGGACGTGGCGGACGTGAACGAAGGCTGGTCCCCGCGTCAGGGCGTGGTCAGCCGCGACGGAGACGGCGACGTGGTGCAGGGCGTGGTGCTGATGCGCCGGGGAGAAAACCCCTCGGTGGTCCTGGAGCGGGTGCGCGACGCGGTGGCCACGGTGAACACGCGGCTGACGGCGGAGGACGCGCGCATCGACCCGTTCTACGACCGCACGGACCTGGTGAACACGACGTTGCGCACGGTGGGTCACAACCTGCTGGAGGGCGCGCTGCTGGTGACGCTGGTGCTGTTCATCTTCCTGTTGGACCTGCGGGCCGCGCTGGTGGTGGCGGTGCTGATTCCCCTCTCGCTGCTGGCGTCGTTCATCTACCTGAAGATGCGGGGCATGTCGGCCAACCTGCTGTCCATGGGCGCGGTGGACTTCGGCGTCATCGTGGACGGAGGCGTGGTCATCATCGAGAGCATCCTGTCGCGAATGTCCGGCCACCAGTACGAGGGAGAGACCCCCATCGAACGCATCCAGCGCGCGACGAAGGCCGTGGTGCGTCCCACGGTGTTCGCGCTGCTCATCATCATCGCGGCGTACCTGCCCATCTTCATGTTGGAGCGAGTGGAGGGCCGCATCTTCGCGCCCATGGCGAACACGGTGGTGGCGGCGCTGCTCGGGGCGCTCGTCTTCTCCGTCACGCTCATCCCGGTGCTGGCCTCGTTCGTCTACCGCAAGCCGGTGAAGCACAGGGAGTCCCCGGTGCTGCGGGCCGCGGACAAGGCCTATGGCCCCGTCCTCGGATGGAGCCTCAAGCACCCGGCCATCGTCATCGTCGTGTGCTCGGCGGCCCTGCTCTTCGCGGGAGCGCTGGTGCCGCGCATGGGCAGTGAGTTCCTCCCGGCGCTCAACGAAGGCAGCCTCTACCTGACCTTCACCATGCCTTCGAACATCTCCCTGTCGGAGGGCCGCAAGATGGTGCCGCGCATCGAAAGCCTGCTGCGTCAGGCGCCGCAGGTGGACGGGGTGCTCAGTCAGCTCGGCCGCCCGGAGGACGGCACCGACGCGAAGCTGACCAACAACCTGGAGTTCTTCGTGAAGCTCAAGCCGCCCGCGGAATGGCCCAAGAGCACACCGAAGCTCGACGACGTGCTGGCCGTCTTGCAGCGCTCCGTGTCGGAGGTGCCGGGCATGGAAGTGAGCTTCAGCCAGCCCATCGGCGACAACGTGAACGAGAGCATCAGCGGCCAGCAGGGACAGCTCGCGGTGAAGCTCTTCGGCGACGACCTCCAGGTGCTCCAGGCCTACTCCACGAAGGTGAAGAACACGCTGGCGAAGGTGGACGGAGTCGCGGACCTGGGCATCGTGAAGAGCGGCGAGGTGCCCAGCATCCAGGTGACCCCGGACCGCGTGGCCCTGGCCCGTCACGGAATGTCCCTGGGCGACTTCCAGCACGTCTTCCAGACAGCGGTGGGAGGCCGGCCGCTCAGCGAGTTCTGGGAGGGTGAGCGCCGCTTCGACGTGGTGATGCGCCTGCCCATGTCCAGCCGCGACGACGTGGAGAAGATCTCCCACCTGCGAGTCCCCGTGGAGGGAGGAGTCCTCGTCCCCCTGAACGAGCTGGCCAAGGTGAAGACCGGCTTCGGCCGGGCCTCCATCAACCGCGAGAACGGCCGCCGCTACATCGGCGTGCGCATGAACGTGCGAGGCCGCGACCTGGGCTCCTTCGTGAAGGACGCACAGGCCCGCGTGGAGAAGGAAGCTCCGCTGCCTCCTGGAACCAGCATCGAATGGGGCGGCGAGTTCGAAAGCAAGGAGCGCGCGATGAACCGGCTGCTCACCGTGCTGCCGGTGGCGCTCATCCTCACGCTGCTGCTGCTCTTCAAGGCCTTCAACTCCTTCGGTCGAGCAATGGTGACGCTGCTCAACGTGCCCTTCGCGCTGATGGGCGGCGTGTTCGGCCTGTATTGGGCGGGCATGCCACTGAGCGTGGCTGCTGCGGTGGGCTTCATCGCGCTCATCGGACAGGCGGCGCTCAACGGAGTGCTGGTGATGAGCGCCATCGCGGAGCGGCGAGAGGCCGGCGAGTCCCTGGACGACGCCATCCTCCACGGCAGCCGCGAACGCCTGCGCCCGGTGTTGATGACGGCGGCGCTGGCGGCGCTGGGCCTCGTCCCGGCGTGTTTGAGCAATGGGATTGGCTCGGAGATGCAGAAGCCCCTGGCCATCGTCATCGTGTCCGGAACGATCTCCGCGTGCGCGCTGACGCTGGTGCTGTTGCCGGTGCTCTTCCGTGTCTTCGCCCGCTTCACGGAGCAGTTCGTGGACCGGATGCCCCCGCAGTTGCTGCGCGTGGTGCCCGGCGCGAAGAACCTGCGCAAGGCGAGCTGAGCCTCAAGGCGTGGAAGACTCCGGCACTGAAGGGGCCGGGGTCTTCCCGTCGATGAAGTCCACCAGGTCCTGGGGCAGCGCGGAGACGAAGGTGACGGGCTCGCCGCTGCCCGGGTGCGGGAACGTGATGCGCTCCGCGTGGAGCGCATGCCGGGGCAGTCGCAAGCGCACCCACGCCTCGGGCTCCAGGGTGTGCTTGCTGAAGCGGTCAAAGTAGCCCGGGTCCGGCCCGTACATCTTGTCCCCCACCAGCGGGAAGCCCGCGACGTGGAGGTGGATGCGGATCTGATGCTGCCGTCCCGTCTCCGGAAAGCAGCGCAGGAGCGCGAACGGCGCGCCGTCATGCACGAAGCGCTGGAGCACCTGGAAGCGCGTGCGGCTGGGCTTGCCCAGCACCGGGTCGATGCGCACGGCGATGCGGATCAAGTCCGTGCCCTCCGCGATGGGAGCATCCACGTGGAAGGCGTCCTCGGAAGGATGGCCTTCACACAGCGCGAGGTATTCCTTGTGCACGTCGCGCGACACGAACAGCCCGCCCAATACCCGGCACGACTCCGTGGTGCGGCCACACACGACCAGTCCGCTCGTCTCACGGTCCAGCCGGTGCGCGGGCTCCGCGAAGCGCTCCCCGAAGCGTTCGCGCAAGAGCGTGACGAGGGTGCCCTTGTGGTAGCGCGCGGTGGGATGGATGGGCAGACCCGCCGGCTTGTCGAGCACCAGCAGCCAGTCATCGGAGAACACGACGGGCAGCGCCGTGGGCGTCGCGGGCTCCTGGCTCGAAGGGCGGCGGATGCGGAACGTCAGCCCCGGGTACACGGGCGTGGAGGGTTTGAGCCGGTACTCGTCGCACAGGACGCCGCGCAGGATGATGCCGCGCACGCGCTCCAGGTCCATGCGACGGATCTTCTCGCAGAGGTAGCGGTCCAACCGCCACCCGGCGTAGTTCGGCTCGACGACGAACGGGATGTCCACATAGCCGTCAGGCACATCCGTGGCGGCAACCGGAGCGGTGTCTTCGTCTTCACGCATGACGTTCCGCGCCGCTTAGCACGCCTGGAACGCGAAAACCGCCAGGTCCCCGCGCACGAAGACGCGAGCACCCGGCGGCCTGACTGCTTGAAGCAAGGCGCGTCAACTCACCCGAATGCGCGCTTCTGCTCCACGCCCAGCACGCGCGCGTACAGGTCCGCGATGCGCTCGCCGGTGCGGCCGTCCCACAGCTCCGGCACGCGGCCCTTCTTCACGTTGCCGGACAGGACGCGGTCCGCCGCCTCGCGGATGCGCGCGGGGTCGGTGCCGACAATCTCATTGGTGCCCACCTCCACGGTGACGGGCCGTTCGGTCTCCTCGCGCAGGGTGAGGCACGGCACGTTCAACGCGGTGGTCTCCTCCTGGAGGCCGCCGGAGTCCGTCATCACGAGCTGCGCCTGGGACGTCAGCGACAGGAACTCCAGGTAGCCCATGGGGTCCACCAGCTTGAGGGCCGGCGTCTTCTCCAGCTCCGGACCGTGGCCCTGCTCGGAGATCATCTTGCGCGTGCGCGGGTGCACCGGGAACACCACGGGGACCTTCCTGGCCACGTGGATGAGCGTGGACAGCAGGCCCGCCAGCAGCTTCGGGTTGTCCACGTTGGACGGCCGGTGCAGCGTCGCCACGACGTAGGCCCGGGGCGTGAGGCCCAACTGCTTCAGCGTGGGCAACTGGTCGGCCTTCTCCTTGGACGACAGGAGCGAGTCGATCATCACATTGCCCACCAGATGGATGCGCTTCGGGTCGATGCCCTCCTTCAAGAGGTTCGCGTCCGCGTCGCGCGACGGCGTGAGCAGCATGTCGGAGAGCCGGTCGGTGACGACGCGGTTGATCTCCTCCGGCATGTGCCGCTCGAAGCTGCGCAGGCCCGCTTCCACGTGGGACAGCGGGATGGCCAGCTTGGACGTGACGAGCGCCGCGGCGATGGTGCTGTTGACGTCGCCCACCACGGAGACCAGGTCCGGCTTCTCCTTGAGGAAGATCTTCTCCATCTCCACCATCATCTTGGCGGTCTGTTCGGCGTGGCTGCCGGAGCCGATGCCCAGATGGATGTCCGGAGCGGCCATGCCCAGGTCAGCGAAGAACACGTCGCTCATCTTCGCGTCGTAGTGCTGGCCGGTGTGCATGACCAACTGCTGCAGGGAGGTACGCGCGGCGATGGCCTTGTGAATCGGGGCCACCTTCATGAAATTCGGACGCGCGCCAACGATATGGATGACCTTCTTCATGTCGCTGCGCAAGCTAGGCACGCCCCCGTTTCTGACCAGTGGTGCCAGGGCGTCAGCCGCTCTCCCCCGGGGACGGGACGTCTGATAGATGACGCCCCATGCCCGCCTCCCGGACCGTGGCCGTCATCCCCGCCCGCCATGCCAGCACGCGCTTCCCTGGCAAGCCGCTCGCCCCCATCGCCGGCCGCCCCATGATCGAACATGTCTGGCGCCGCTGTCAGGAAGCCGACGCCTTCGACGAGGTGTGGGTGGCCACCGACGACGCGCGGATCCGCGACGTGGTGGAGGGCTTCGGCGGCCGGGCGGTGATGACCAGCCCCGCCTGCCCCACCGGCACGGACCGAATCGCGGAGGTGGCCCGCACCCGTCCGGACGTGGAGGTCTGGGTGAACGTGCAGGGCGACGAACCGCTGGTGGACCCCGCCGCGCTCAAGGTGCTCGCGGCCCTCTTCCAGGACGACACCGTCCACATGGGCACGCTGGTGCGCCCCCTGGAGCCGGACGAGTTGGAGAACTCCAACGTGGTGAAGGCCGTGCTCGCGCTCAACGGCGACGCGCTCTACTTCAGCCGAGCCCCGGTGCCCCACGTCCGCGAGCCCGGCACGCCCGTGCAGCGCCACGCCCACCTGGGCCTCTACGGCTACCGGCGCGACACGCTGCTGAAGCTCGCCACGCTCAGCCCCACCCCGCTGGAGGAGGCGGAGAAGCTGGAGCAACTGCGCGCCCTGGAGCACGGCCTGCGCATCCGCTGCGCCCAGGTGTCCTGGCGCACGGTGGCGGTGGACGTGCCGGAGGACGTGGCCCGCGTGGAGGCCCTGCTGCGCGAGCGCGGCTGAGAGCGCCCGCGCGGCCTGGCTCAGATGCTCGGCAGCTCGTCCGGTTCGTCGCCCCGGGGGAACGCCGCGTCGATGCGCCTCAGCTCCTCCGGCGTCAGCTTCAGCGACGCCGCCTTCGCGTTGTCGCGCATGTGGGACTCGTCGCTGGCCTTGGGGATCGCGAACATCGACGTCCCGCGCACCAGGAACTGGAGCGCCACCTGGTACGGCGTCACGCCACGCGCCTGCGCGATGGACGCCAGCACCTTGCCCCCCGTGCTGGAGGGCTTCGGAAAGCGACCGTTGCCGAACGGGCTGTAGGCCACCACCGCCACGCCCTCGGCCTCGCACCAGGGGATGACGGTGTGTTCGATGGCGCGCTCCTCCAGGTGGTACAGCACCTGGTTGCACGCGATGCGCTTCGGCCCCGCGATGGCCAGCACCTCTTCCAGCTCATCCACCGCGAAGTTGCTCACACCCCAGGAGCGGATCTTCCCGTCCGTCACCAACTGCTCGAAGGCCTCCACCGTGCCCTCCAGCGGGTGGGAACCGGGCCAGTGCAACAGGTAGCAATCCAGCCGGTCCGTGCGAAGCCGCTTCAGACTTCGCTCGCAGGCCGCCACGGTGCCACTGCGCGTCGCATTGGACGGCATCACCTTGGAGACGAGGAACACCTCGTCTCGCCGGCCCGCGATGGCCTTCGACACCAGCGCCTCCTCCACCCGGCCCTGGCCGTACAGTTCGGCGGTGTCCAGGTGGGTGAGGCCCAGATCCAGACCCGCACGCAGGGAGCGGATGGCACCTTCCGCGTCATCGCTCTCCATCTGCCAGGTGCCCTGACCGATGACCGGCACCTTCACCCCGGTGTTGCCAAAGACGCGCTTTTCCATGGCCGCTCCCTCGCGATGGGACCCCACCCCGGAAATAGCACCCCGGCCGCCCCGGCTGCATCCCGACCCGGCACCCACCTCCCGGGCTGCGTGACCGCCGACACTCCAGTAGGCTCCGCGGGTGCCTCCTCCTGAAACCCCTCCGCCCTCCCGACGTCCCACCCCGGGCGTGACCGTGCGCCGACTGCTGTCCCTGGCGCGCCCCGAACTTCCGACGCTGGCACTTGCCACCATCTTCCTGTTGCTCAGCAGCGCCGCCAGCCTGGTCTACCCACAGGGCATCCGGATCCTCATCGACGAGGCCCTCAACGGGAAGGACCGCACCCTCATCGACCGGGCCGCGCTCACCATGCTGGCCGTCTTCCTGGTGCAGGGCGTCGCCACCGCGCTGCGCGCCTACTTCTTCAGCGTCTCCGGCGAGCGCGTGGTGATGCGGCTGCGCCGCGACTTCTTCCGCGGGCTGATGAACCAGGAGGTGGCCTTCTTCGACACCCACCGCACCGGGGAGCTCACCAGCCGGCTCTCGTCCGACACCACCGTCCTGCAGAACACCGTGAGCGTGAACGTCTCCATGGGCCTGCGCCACGCCATGCAGGCGCTGGGCGGCATCGCGCTGCTCTTCTACACCTCGCCCTCGCTCACCTTCCTGATGCTCGCCATCGTCCCGCTGGTGGCGGTGGGCAGCGTGCTGTACGGGCGGCGCGTGCGCCACCTCGCGCGTGAGGTGCAGGACGCGCTGGCCAAGGCCGGAGAGGTCGCCGAGGAGAGCCTGTCTGGCCTGCGCACCGTGCGCAGCTTCGCGGCGGAACCGTCGGAGGTGACGCGCTACGGAAACACCGTGCAGCACGCCTTCGAGGTCGCCCGCAGCCGCGTGCGCCAGAGCGCCATCTTCATCGGCGCGGTCTCCAGCGCGGGCTACATCGCCGCGGTGGCGGTGTTCTGGTACGGCGGCCGGCTGGTGGTGGACGGACAGCTCACCGTGGGCGCCCTCACCTCGTTCCTCATCTACACGATGCTCGTGGCCATGTCCCTGGGCTCCCTGGCGGACCTGTGGGCGGACTTCATGCGCGCCTCGGGCGCCGCCGAGCGCGTCTTCGAGCTGATGGACCGCGAGCCCGCCATCCCCATCGCCCAGGGCGAGCGCCCCGCCACCGTCGAAGGCCGGGTGGACTTCCAGGACGTGAAGTTCGCCTACCCCTCACGCCCGGACGTGCAGGTGCTCCAGGGCATCGACCTCACCCTCCAGGCCGGAGAGGTCGTCGCCGTGGTGGGCTCCTCCGGCGCCGGCAAGTCCACCCTCGCCGCCCTCCTGTCGCGCTTCTACGACCCGCAGCAGGGCCGGCTGCTCCTGGACGGCCGCGCGCTGGACACGCTGGACCCCAGCTGGCTGCGCACGCACGTGGGCATGGTCGCCCAGGAGCCCCTGCTGTTCTCCTGCTCCATCGGGGACAACATCCGCTACGGCCGCCCGGACGCCACCGACGCGCAGGTGGAGGCCGCCGCCCGGGCCGCCCACGCGCACGACTTCATCAGCCGCTTCCCGGACGGTTACAAGACCGCGGTGGGCGAGCGCGGCGTGCAACTGTCCGGCGGCCAGAAGCAGCGCGTCGCCATTGCCCGCGCCGTGCTCAAGGACCCGCGCATCCTCGTGCTGGACGAGGCCACCTCCGCCCTGGACGCGGAGAGCGAGCACCTGGTGAAGGACGCCCTGGAGCGATTGATGCGGGGGCGCACCACCCTCATCATCGCCCACCGCCTGTCCACCGTGGCCAACGCCCACCGGGTGCTGGTGCTGGAGTCGGGCCGTGTGGTCCAGAGCGGCACACATGCCAGCCTCATGACGCAGGACGGCCTCTACCGCCGCCTCGTGGAGCACCAGGTGGTCGCCGCCTGAACGGTCGTTCCCCGACCGGCTCCCTCCATCCCGCAGTCCCCGTGGCGCGAAAAGCAGGGGCGCATTATCTCAAGCGCCTCAAGAAAGGAGGTGATGCCTTGATCGACAGCAAGAATCAGGCGTCTACCTCCGTCGCGGTTTCCTGCTAGCCCAGGGGTCTCCCGGCGGTGGTTGACGTCCGCGGTACCGGTCGCCCTCGTCACCCGACGGGGGCGACTTTTTTTGTCCGTCCTACCCCCTGGGAATGTCCGTCCGGCCTGCCGGTTCGAGCCGCCGGGGGAGAAGCGCCATCCACGACTGCCGTGGTCGCCCATCGGAGAGCTCCGTGTCCATCACGCCGTGTCCCATCCCCTTGCCTTCCGCCCTCCGTGACGAGGAGACGGTGGACGACCAGCGCAACCTCTTCTGCCCCAACTACGACGCCTGTCTCCACCAGGTCGTGAAGAAAGGCTGGGAAGGCTGGAGTTGCCGAGGTTGCGACCTGCGCCGCTTCCGCGTGGGGCAGCCGTCCGCCCAGCAGTTCGCGGTCGCCCGGCCGGGGGGTTGGGACGCGCAGTGAAACGCCGGCTGGCCTTCCGGGGCCAGCCAGCCGTTCACCCGGCAGAGATTATTTGACGCACCCTGGCCCTCTTGGCAGGAAGGGACATGCGCTCCAAGAAAACCAAGTTCATCTTCGTGACGGGCGGCGTGGTCAGCTCGCTGGGGAAGGGACTGGCCTCCGCATCCATTGGCGCCCTCCTGGAGAACCGCGGGCTGGACATCACGCTCATCAAGCTGGATCCGTACATCAACGTGGATCCGGGCACGATGAGCCCCTTCCAGCACGGCGAGGTCTTCGTCACCGAGGACGGTGGCGAGACCGACATGGACCTGGGCCACTACGAGCGGTTCACCCACGCCCGGATGAGCCGCCTCAACAACTTCACCTCCGGCCGCATCTACAACGCGGTCATCACCAAGGAACGTCGCGGTGAGTACCTGGGCAAGACGGTCCAGGTGATTCCCCACATCACCGACGAGATCAAGGCCAGCATCCGCCAGGCCTCGCAGGACGTGGACGTCGTCATCGTGGAGGTCGGCGGCACGGTGGGCGACATCGAATCGCTGCCCTTCCTCGAGGCCATCCGCCAGATGCGCTACGACGTGGGCAGCCAGAACGCGGTCTACATCCACCTGACGCTCCTGCCGTACATCGGCGCCGCGGGCGAGGTGAAGACCAAGCCCACGCAGCACTCGGTGATGAAGCTGCGCGAAATCGGCATCCAGCCGGACTTCCTCCTGTGCCGCACCGACCGGGAGATTTCGCGCGAGCTGAAGGACAAGATCGCCATGTTCTGCAACGTGGACAACGGCAACGTGTTCACGTCCCCCGACGTGCGCAGCATCTACGAGCTGCCCCTGGAGCTGCACCGCCAGGGCCTGGATGAGCGGCTGGCGGAGGTGCTCAACATCTGGAGCCGCGCGCCCCACCTGGAGAAGTGGGAGACCATCGTCCGCAAAATCTACGAGCCCGCGCGAGGTGAAGTCACCATCGCCATCGTGGGCAAGTACGTGAACCTCACGGAGAGCTACAAGAGCCTCAACGAGTCCCTGCTCCACGGCGGCATCGCCAACGATGTGCGCGTGAAGCTGCGCTTCGTGGACAGCCAGGACGTGGAGGCGCAGGGCCCGGAGACGACGCTCGCGGGCGTGGACGCGGTGCTCGTGCCCGGCGGCTTCGGCGTGCGCGGCACCGAAGGGAAGATCGCCGCGGTCCGCTACGCGCGCGAACAGAAGCTGCCCTTCTTCGGCATCTGCCTGGGCCTCCAGATGGCGGTGGTGGAGTTCAGCCGCTCCGTGCTGGGCCTCCAGGGCGCCAACAGCCTGGAGTTCGACGAGCACACCGCCCACCCGGTGGTGACGCTGATGGAGAGCCAGGTGAAGGTGCAGGACAAGGGCGGCACCATGCGCCTGGGCAGCTACGCGTGCGCGCTGAAGGACGGCACCGTCGCGCGCAAGCTCTACGCGCAGGAAGCCATCCAGGAGCGCCACCGGCACCGCTACGAGGTGAACAACGCCTACCGCGGCCGGCTCCAGGAGGCGGGGCTCGTCATCTCCGGACACAACCCGGAGCTGAATCTGGTGGAGATGATTGAACTGTCGGATCATCCCTACTTCGTCGGCTGCCAGTTCCACCCGGAGTTCAAGAGCAAGCCCTTCGCTCCCCACCCCCTCTTCTCTGGCTTCATCAGCGCGGCGCTCGCCCAGCGGGACTCCTCCCGCGGCACGGCCCCCGCCACCCCGGTGCGCGCATGAGCACGACGCCTTCCATCCAGCTGTGCGGCTACAAGGTCGGCCCCGGCGAGAAGCTCTTCGTCATCGCCGGCCCGGACAGCATCGAGTCCGAGGAGATGGCCCTGCGCCACGCCCACCTGCTCAAGGGCATCACCGACCGGCTGGGCGTCCCGTATGCCTTCAAATGTTCCTATGACAAAGCCAACCGGACCAGCGGCAAGTCGTTCCGCGGACCGGGTTTGAAGGAAGGTCTGAGAATCCTCGACCGCGTGAAGCGGGAGGTGGGCGTGCCCGTGCTCACGGACGTCCATGAAACCAGCCACGTCGGGCCAGCCGCTGAAGTCGTGGATATCATCCAGATACCTGCCTTCCTGTGCCGGCAGACGGACCTGGTGGAGGCGGTGGCGCGCTCGGGCCGGGGGGTGAACTTGAAGAAGGGACAGTTCGTGGCCCCCAAGGACATCGTCCACTCAGCGAAGAAAGCCGTGGAGACGGGCAACCCCAACATCCTCGTCACCGAGCGGGGCTCCTCCTTCGGCTACAACAACCTCGTGGTCGACATGCGCGGCCTCGCCCAGATGCGCGAAGCCGGCCTCGTCGTGTGCATGGACGCCACCCACGCCGTGCAGCTTCCCAGCTCCAGCGACGGGAAGACGGGCGGCGAGCGCAGGTTCGTCTCACTGCTGGCCCGCAGCGCCGCTGCCGCCGGGATTGACGCTTTATTCACAGAAGTCCACGAAGACCCCGACCGTGCCCTGTGTGACGGTCCGTGCTCGCTCAATCCACAGATGTTCGAGGACGTGGTACGAGATGTGCTCAGCATCCGTCGCGCGCTGGGTCACGAAGCCGGTTGATGGACGCGAAAGGTGAGGAGGCCATGCAGACGGAAGCGCCTTCCAAACCGGGCAGGGAAGAGCTGACGTCTCGTGCGTCACGCGTGCGACTGCTCGTGTTCGACGTCGACGGCGTCCTCACCGACGGCGGCCTGTATTACGGCGACAACGGCGAAGTGATGAAGCGCTTCAACGTGAAGGATGGCCATGCGCTGGTGATGGCCCGGCTGGTGGGCCTGCCCGCCGCCATCCTCACCGCGCGCACCTCTCGCATCGTGGAAGCACGCGGCCGCGAGCTGGGCCTGGCCGCCGTGTTTCAGGGCCGCAAGGAGAAGGGCCCGGCGCTGCAAGAGCTGCTCGCCCAGCTCCAGGTGCCCGCCGAAGCGTGCGCCTACATGGGCGATGACCTCAACGACCTGGACCCCATGTCGCTCGCAGGGCTTTCCGCCTGTCCCGCGGATGCGGTTCCAGAGGTGCGCCAGGACGCGCACTTCGTTACCCAGAACGTTGGCGGTCACGGAGCCGCCCGCGAATTGGTGGAGTTGTGCCTCCGTGCCAGTGGCCGTTGGGATGACGCCGTGGGTCTGATGAGAAGTCCTGATAAACGCAGCAGGTAGGTGGGTTGATCAAACCCCGCATCCAAGGTAGGTGTTTATTTCCATGGCAAGTGGAACGATGCAGTCAGAGGGGAGTACGGCGATGACGGACCAGCTCTACACGACGCACGACATCAGTCGGTTGCTTCAGGTGGATCCGTCGACGGTGAGCAAGTGGATCGACCGGGGCATCCTGATGGCCTTCCGCACGCCGGGCGGTCACCGCCGGGTGCGCTCGACCGACCTGCGCACCTTCCTGGTCACCCACCAGATGCCCGTGCCCGAGGAGCTGGGCAGCAGCACGGTGCGCCTGCTGATTGTCGACGACGAGCGACAGACGCTGGATGCCATCAAGCGCGCGTTCAAGCCTTACGCGAACCAGGTGGAGATCCAGACGACGACGAGCGGCGTGGAGGCGCTCCTGCTGGTGTCGGAGCAGAAGCCGCACGGGATGCTCATGGACATCAACATGCCGGACATCGACGGCATCGAAGTCTGCAAGCGCATCCGTGCGCGCAAGCAGATGGAGGGCGTGCGGCTCATCACCATGACGAGCAATCACACGCCGGACGTCGTGGAGCAGTCCAAGCAGGCCGGTGCGGTGGCGTGCCTGGCGAAGCCCCTGGACGTGAACGCGGTGCTGGAGCTGTTCCGGGTGCCCATGGCCCTCGGCGCCAGCGCCAACCGCAAGTAAAGGACGGGGGCTTCCGCCTGGCCCACAGCGGAAGCCCTCGGGTCGGTTGATGCTGGCGGGAGTCGCCGCACCTCGTCTTTCGCGAGGACAGCGGCCTCCCTGAGTGGCGTCGGGTGATGCACGTGCATCAGCCCTGGACCTTCACCTCGACGACGCGGGGCCTGGTCTCCTCGCGACGCGGCAGGGTGAGGGACAGCACGCCATTGTCGTAGCGGGCCTCCACACGGGTGGCATCCACCGTGTCGGGCAGGCGGAACTGACGCGCGTAGACGCCGGTGGAACGCTCCTGGCGGCGCAGCGTGGTGCCCTCCGCGACGGTCTCCGCCTTGCGCTCGGAGCGCACGGTCAGGACGTTGTTCTCCACCTTCACCTGGATGGCCTTGGCATCGTGGCCGGGCAGGTCGATGCGCAGCGTGATGCCGGCCTCGGCCTCGAGGATGTCGGCCGCGGGCGTCAGGGTGTGCTCCATGTCCGGGCGGGTGTTGGCGGACGCCGAGGACAGCTCGCGGAAGAGCAGGTCGAAGTCGCGCAGCAGGGGCAGCGTGACGGCGGCGTTGTAGGCGTTGCGGTGGTTGAGCATGGTCTTCTCCTGAGCGTGTCGTCCTTTGGGACGCACGTCGTGCGGGTTCACGGTCGTTGTTGAGTGCGGCGGGCGGGCCCAGGCTTCGGTGTTTCAGGAGGGCCCGTCAGCGCCTCACAAGACTCAAGAGAACCATGCTTTGAAACGTGTCAAGCAACGGCCCTGGCCATCCCGGGCGCGGTGCTGGAGGCGTCCTGTCCGCCCGCCTGCCCGCCTGCTCCCTTGCCGGAGAGGCATTGGCCGGCAGGCTCAGTCGTCGTCGCGGCCCAGGGTGACGGAGGGCCCGTCCTCGTCCCGGGTGACCTTCACCTCCCAGGGCCGGCAGCAGACGGGGCAGTCCTCCACGTAGGCCTCGGAGGAGGCGCCCAGCGAGTCCACGTCGACTTCCACCTCTTCACCGCAGTACGGGCACGTCTGGGTGGCGGCATCCGCGAAGGGCTGCATCTTCAGCCTCCTGGCCTCTTGGCGAGGCAGTTCGACGACGTGGACTGAGCGTCCGCGCCATCAGACGCTAGAATCCCCACCCCATGGCTCCCCCTTCCCGAAATCGCATCGCCGACATCCTCATCAAGGCGCGCGTCATCGACGAGCTGCAGCTGCGCAGCGCGCTCGCGTCGCTGGACCAGTGGGGCGGGCGCGTGTCGCGCGTCGTCTCGGACCTGGGACTGGCGTCCGAGGAGACCATCACCCAGGCCATCTGCCAGGGGTTGGGAATGCCGCGCGTGCAACTGGGCAACCTGACGAAGGACGCGGCCGCGCTGTCGCGCGTGGACGTCATCCTCGCCGAGCAGAAGGGCGTCTTCCCGGTCCAACTCAAGGACAACGGCAAGACGCTGGTGCTCGCGATGTCGGACCCCACGGACCTGGCGACGTTGGACCAGGTGGCGGCGCGCAGCCGCGCTCGCGTGGTGCCCATGGTGGCGGGCGACCGTGAAATCGAGCACGCCATCCTGCGCCACTACCGCAACCAGGAGCCGGTGGACAAGAAGCGCTTCAAGCCCGACTCGAAGCAGCAGGACGCGGGCGAGCTCCCGGAGGAGGAGGAGTTCAAGGTCGTGGACATGAGCGGCAAGACGGTCGTCAAGCGCATCAGCGACATCGTCGACCCGAACGCCGCCCCGCCCGCCGCCGCCGCGCCGGCCCGCTCCGCTGAGAGGGCCGCGCCGCCCGCCGCCGCGGCCGCGGGCTCCAGCGCCTCCGACATCCTGGATGAGATTCTCGCGGGCGGCTCGCCCACCTCCGAGTGGACGGAGGCGGACCTGCAGCGCCTGCAGACGGTGCAGCAGAACCAGGAGAAGAGCTCCAAAATCCTGCGCGCGCTCCTGGAGCTCGTCTTCGAGAAGGGCCAGGTGCAGCAGCGCGAACTGGCCGCGCGCATGCGCCTGTAGCGAAGGCGCTACGTCACCTCGCGCAGCTCGCGCGCGGTGAGGCCCAGCAGGTACAGGATGGCGTCCAGCCCGCCGGCGGAGATGGATGTGTCGGCGGCCTCGCGCAGCTTGGGCTTGGCGCGGAAGGCGATGCCCAGGCCCGCCTTCTCCAGCATCAGCAGGTCATTGGCCCCGTCGCCCACCGCGATGACCTGCTCCAGCAGGACGCCCTCCTGCTTCGCGAGCGTCTCCAGCAGCTCCGCCTTGCGGCGCGCGTTGACGATGGTGCCCACGGTGCGGCCAGTGAGCTTCCCCTCCTGGGCCTCCAACGTGTTGGAGTACGCGAAGTCGATGCCCAGGCGCGCCTGGAGCGCTTCGGCCGCCACGGAGAAGCCGCCGCTGATGACCGCGGTGCGGTAGCCCAGTCGCTTGAGCACGCGGATCAACGTCTCCGCGCCTTCGGTGAGCGGCAGGTTCGCCGCCAGCTCGCGCAGCACCTGGACGTCCAGCCCGGCGAGCAGCGCCACGCGCTGGCGCAGGGACTCGTCGTAGTCCATCTCCCCGTGCATCGCGCGCTCGGTGATGGCGGCCACCTTCGCGTGGACGCCATGCGCCCGCGCCAGCTCATCGATGACCTCGATGCGGATGAGCGTGGAGTCCATGTCCATCACCACCATCCGCTTGCCGCGCCGGTAGAGGCTCTCACGCTGGAGGGCCACGTCGAACGTGGGGCTCTCCATGGACAGCGCCAGCAGCGCGCGCTTGAGCGAGGACGGGTCCGCGTCCGGCGCCAGCGTGACGTGCAGCTCCACCGACCCCAGCGGTGTCTCACTCAGGCGGGTGATGCGCTCCACGCGAGCCCCCTGCTCCGCCAGCCGCGCCGTCAGCGCGTGCACCTCGCGCGCGCCCAGCGTCTTGCCCACGCCGGTGACGACGTAGCGCAGCGGTTCAGGGCCCGGAGGCGTGGCGACAGAAGCCACCGCGCGGACATCCACCGTGACGCCCAGCTCGCGCGCCGCGAGGAGCAGCGCCTGCCACGGGTCTTGTCCGTTGGGGGAACTGGCGGAGGGGCGCACCAGCAGTGCCAGGGTGAGCAGGCCCTGCACCACCACCTGCTCCACATCGAGCAGCTCCGCGCCTGCATCCGCGAGGAGTCCGGTGAGGCGGGAGGTGGTGTCGGGGCCGTCCCTTCCGGTGACGGTGAGGAGGACGGTGTCGGAGGGGCGCGCGGTCATGGGCGCGCCGCAGTCTGACAGTCCGCCCGGGGACGGGCGAGCCTCGCGTGGAGGCCCGCCTGCCCTTCAGGTCAGTCCTGCTGCGTGTCGGACGAGATGATGAGCGAGCCGCGCTCCAGGTACTCGCCATCCGGGAAGGCCTTGTAGAAGTCCTCCAGCATCGCATCCACGTCCGGGTAGCGCTGCTCGCGCTTGTCCTGGGTGGCCTTGTCGAAGAGATGATCCAGGCCGCTGGGCGCCTCCGGGTTCACCTCCGAGGGCAGGGGCGAGCGGCGGCCGGGGATCTGCCCGGTGAACATCTCGTAGAGCAGGATGCCCAGGCCGTACACGTCCGCGGACGGACCCGGCTCCTTGCCAGCCCGGTTCATCAGCTCGGGCGCCATGTACACCATGCCGCCCATGCCCATGAACACCTGGGGCATGCCCTTGGTGGCGTCCACCTCCACCACGCGGCTCATGCCGAAGTCGGCGAGCTTCGCGTTGCCGTACGCGTCGAAGAGGACGTTCTCCGGCTTGAGGTTGTGGTGCGTGAGGCCCGCGGCGTGCGCCGCCCGGAGGCCATAGGCCAGTTGCAGGAACGTGCGCAGCGCATGCGGCACGTCGATGCCCTTGCCGCCGCTGGACTCCAGCTTCTCCTTCAGGCTGCCGCGCATCAGCTCCACCACGAAGTACGGCCGGGTGGACTCCACGTTCTGATCGATGATCTGCACCACGCCCGGGTGGCGCACCTGCGCCTGCGCGCACAGCTCCTTCTTCAGGCGCTTGAGGACCTCACCGCGCTGGAGGAAGGAGAAGTAGCCGAAGATGTCCTTCAGCTCCTTGATGCAGATGTCCAGGCCCAGGGCGTTGTAGCGACCCTTGAAGACCGTACCCAGAGGGCCCGTGCCGATGGGGTCGAACTTCTGGTAGCGCAGGTCCAGGTCGCTGGAGCCCTTCGCCACCGCGGCGGCGTTCGGGACCGGAGCTGCGGGGGCGGGAGTCGTGGAGGGAGGGGGCATCGGAGCGGGCGCGGCGGCGAGCGGAGAGGTGATGACCAGGGGGTGGGGAGCGCTGGGAATCGGCGCGGGCGGCGCGGGGGTGGGCGGCGAGGGCGGCAGCCCGATGAGGGTCTCCCGCCGGGGCTCCGGCACGTCCTGCCAGGGCGACGGCTGCGGCGTCTGGATGGGAGGCGAGGAGACCGGGGGCGCGGCCGTGCCCAGCTCCAGCGCCGGCATCGCCACCCGGTGGGTGCGCGACGAAGGCACGGGGGGCGGCCCCATCTGCGAGGGCTGGGAGGCCCCGGCGCCACCGTCCACCTCCGCCTCGTCGAGCAGCAGCTCCGGCGGCGGCGGCGGGACGCTCATCGGCTCGTCCTCCTCCAGACGCCCGATGTGCGTCGGCTCCTCCGCCGTCAGCTGATCGGCGAAGAACTCGTCGACCTCCTGGGCGAAGCGGTCCGCCAGGTCCCCGCCCACCACCTTCTCGCCCTGCTCGGTGAGCTTGAGCTGGGCCTCGCGGTCCATGGCGATGTAGTGGAACTTGCGCAGGAAGAAGAAGTAGTTGTCGAACTCCAGCGAGACGGACGGTTCGAGGGCGGCCTTCACGTCGGCCAGCTTGTTCGAGCGTCCCAGGCGGCCGTTCTCCCGCAGATTCTGCAGGATGAGCAGCGCCTCGCCACTGACGGTGTCACGATGGATTGCGGGCTTCGTCATGGGTGCGCGGACTCTACGCGCCCCTACCCCGAAGCTTCAATATTTGGAGCGAGGAACCCGCACCTCGGGTTCCAGCCTGGGCCTACTGGATGCGAAGCAGCTGCTTCACCGTCTCCAGCACTTCCACGAACCGCACCGGCTTGCGCAGGTAGATGTCGACCCCCAGCTGCATCGCGCGATCCTGGGCTTCCTTGCCGCCCGCGGAGATGGCGATGACCGGAATCGACTTGAGCGCCTCTTCTTCGCGGATGCGCTCCACCAGCGCGAACCCGTCCATCACCGGCATGTACAGGTCCAGCATCACCAGGCTGAAGCGGTCTTCGCGCAGCCGCAGCAGGGCATGGTGCCCGTCCGGCGCGAAGTGGACCTCCAGCGGGACCTTGCCGTGCAGATCGTTGCTCGCGAGCTTCTTCAGCACATAGCTGTACATCTCGATGATGTGGGGGTTGTCCTCGACGATGAGCACGCGGTACCCGTCCTGTTCGGAAGGGTTCGTCGCGCTGTCGTCAGGTCCCGCCGCACTCAAGATGTCACCCAGTCGCCGCCGATCCTGCTCGCTCTCCACACGGATGCCGACACCCCCGGGCTGATCCGGAGCCGCCAGCCGCACCCAGGCCACGGTGCCGCTGACTTCTACCGGATCCAGCAGTCCCGGGAAAGAAAGTGCAAGCCGAAGCTCGTCGCCCACGACGAAGAGCTGCTCCGTCTGGACGAAGAAACCCCCGGCGGACAGGTTCTCCGTCACGTCCCGGAGCGGACGCCCATGCGGGTAGTCCACCCGGAGGACGGTGGGGATACGAGAGTGCTGCCGCTGGTCCGCAGGGTCCGGGCTCATAACAAGGGGTTGAAATCGCTCGGAAATTTGCTGATGGCGGTCCAGTCTACCGCCGAGGGTTTATGTTGACAACGAAGCCATTGCGGCAATACGTACGGCCCGCCATGGCGGAGCCCCTGTTCACTCCTGAAGAGCAGAAGAAGTTCGACGCGGGGATCGCGGAAATCCTCTCGCACTACCCCTCTGATCGCAAAAGCGCCGGGATGTTGCCCGCGCTTCGCCTTCTTCAGGACCTCAAGGGCTGGTTGCCGCCCGAAGGCCTGCGGTTGGTGGCGAAGAATCTGGAAGTCACGCCGGAGCGCGCCTACGAGGTCGCCAGCTTCTACGTGATGTACCACCTGAAGAAACCGGGCAAGTACGTCATCGACGTCTGCACGAACCTGTCCTGTTCGCTGTGGGGGGCGGAGAAGATGCTCGCCTACCTGGAGCAGAAGCTGGGCATGACGGCGGGGGAGACGAACGACAAGTTCACCCTGCGCGAGACCGAGTGCCTGGCGTCCTGCGGAACGGCGCCCTGCCTGCAGATCAACGAGGACCACCACGAGAGCCTGACCCAGGCCAAGCTGGACGCCATCCTGGCCCGGCTGTCGTGAGTCGCCCCTCCTCCCCCTCGCTTTCCTAGGACATCCATCCATGGCCTCTACGGCAAAGGCGGTTGAACCCGTCATCTCGGCGGCCTGGGGCAAGCCCCAGTCCTGGACCCTGGACAGCTACCGTTCGCGCGGCGGCTACGACGGGCTCAAGCGGGCGCTCACGATGGAGCCCCAGGCCATCATCGACGAGGTGAAGAAGTCCAACCTCCGCGGCCGCGGCGGCGCCGGCTTCCCCACGGGCATGAAGTGGAGCTTCGTCCCCAAGGACAGCCCCAAGCCCAAGTACCTCGCCGTGAACGGCGACGAGTCCGAGCCGGGCACCTTCAAGGACCGCTACATCCTGGAGAACGACCCGCACATGATGCTGGAGGGCATCGCCATCGCGTCGTACGCGCTGGGCGTGCACACCTGCTACGTGTACCTGCGCGGCGAGTTCAAGTTCCAGGCGGAGCGCACCCAGGCGGCCATCGACGAGGCCTACAAGGCCGGCATCTTCGGCAAGTCCATGCTGGGCAAGGACTTCCAGCTGGACTGCTACGTCGTCCGCGGCGCGGGCGCGTACATCTGCGGCGAGGAGACGGCGCTGCTGGAGAGCCTGGAGGGCAAGAAGGGCTGGCCGCGCCTGAAGCCGCCCTTCCCCGCCGTGGTGGGCCTGTTCGGCAGCCCCACCGTGGTGAACAACGTGGAGACGCTCGCCAGCGTGCCCCCCATCCTCGCCAAGGGCGCGGAGTGGTACGCCAAGCTGGGCACGGACAAGTCGGGCGGCACGCACCTGGTCTGCCTGTCGGGTTCGGTGAACCGCCCGGGCGTCTACGAGGTGGGGATGCACACCACCATCCTGGAGCTGATCCACGACGACCAGTACGGCCAGGGCATGCCCAAGGGCCGCAAGGTGAAGGCGGTCATCCCGGGCGGGTCCTCCGCGCCGGTGCTGGGCGCGGACGAGCTGGACGTGGCGCTGGAGTTCGAGGCGCTGAAGATGAAGCAGACGATGGCCGGCTCCGGCGGCGTCATCGTGATGGACGACGCCACCTGCATGGTGCGCAGCCTGTGGCGCGTGGCCCGCTTCTACGCGGAAGAGTCCTGCGGCCAGTGCACGCCGTGCCGCGAGGGCACGCCCTGGCAGACGCGCCTCTTGCGCAAGATTGAAGAAGGCCGGGGAGAGCCGGGCGACATCGACATGCTGTCGAACGTGGCGTCCTCCATCGCGCCCTACCCGCCCATCGGTCTGGGCAACACCATCTGCGCGCTGGGCGACGCGGCGGCGCTGCCCACGCACTCCTTCCTCATGCGGTTCCGGGACGAGTTCGAGGCGCACCTGCGGGAGAAGCGCTGCCCGTTCGGTGAGCACCCCTGGGGTTCCTACGGAGATTGGTCTTGAACACTGAGTTGGTTCTCTTCGGCGTTTTCGCCGTCATGACGCTGGTGTCGGCGGGGCTCGTCATCACCGCGCGGAGCCCCATCAACTCCGCCATGGCCCTGGTGTCGACGTTCTTCTTCCTGGCCGGTATCTACGTGCTCCTGTGGGCGCACACAGTGGCCGTCATCCAGGTGCTCGTCTACGCGGGCGCCATCATGGTGCTCTTCCTGTTCGTCATCATGCTGCTGAACCTGGGGGACGCGGCCCACCGCGGCCGCCCCACGGTGACGCGCATCCTGGGCGGGGCCTCCGCGTTCGGCCTGCTGGCCGTGCTGGCGGTGACGCTCGGCCGCACGAACGCCATGCCGGCCAACCTGGGCCCCCAGGCCCAGGCGACGTTCGGCACCATGGCCTCCGTCGGCCAGTCCATCTTCACCGTCTGGCTGCTCCCGTTCGAAGCCGTCAGCCTGCTGCTCCTGGTGGCGATGGTGGGCGCGGTGGTGGTGGCCAAGTCCCGGATCTGATCCCCGCCTTCGGACAACTTCTGCTAGATGGCGCGGGCGGGCTCTTGCAGCCGTCCGCCTGAAAGCCAAGAGCTTCCGCACATGGTTCCCATCACCTACTACCTCCTGCTGGCCGCCGCGCTCTTCTGCATGGGCATGTTCGGCGTGCTGGTGCGCACCAACGCGCTGGTCGTCTTCATGTGCGTGGAGCTGATGCTCAACGCGGTCAACCTCACGTTCCTGGCGTTCGCGCGGATGCACGGCGACGGCATCGGGCACGTGTCCGCCTTCTTCGTCATCGCCGTGGCGGCCGCGGAAGCGGCCATCGGTCTGGCCATCGTCATCGCGGTCTTCCGCAGTCGCGGCTCCGTGAACGTGGACGACATCCGGACGATGAAGCACTGAATCCCGTCACTCCCTGAGCCCATCCATGGACGGAATCGTCGAATTCTTCAGAACGGCACCCATCCCCCCCGAGGTGTTCGCACCCTCGCTGGGATTGATCATCCTGCTGCCGCTCCTGGGCGCGTTCGTGTGCGGCGTGTTCGGCAAGTGGCTGGGCCGGGCCAACGTGCACCTGGTGGCGTGCTCCGCCATCGCGGGCGCCTTCGTGCTGAGCCTGATGGCCTTCTGGGCTACCAGCGACGCGGCGGGCGGGCGCGTGGTGAGCATGCCCAACGCGTTCGGCCTGGAGCGCGACGTGGTGCGCTACGCCATCTCGTATGACTACGGCACCTGGTTCGCGGCGGGCGACTTCCGCGTGAACTTCGGGCTGCTGGTGGACCACCTGTCGGGCATCCTGCTGCTGGTCATCACCGGCGTGGGCTTCCTCATCCACCTGTACTCCACCAGCTACATGGAGCACGACGACGGGTACTGGCGCTTCTTCGCGTACCTGAACCTCTTCGTCGCCGCGATGCTGACGCTGGTGATGGCCGACAACCTGGTCCTGCTCTTCGTGGGCTGGGAGGGCGTCGGCATGGCCAGCTACCTGCTCATCGGCTTCTGGTACACGGACAGCGCGAAGGCGTGGGCAGGCCGCAAGGCGTTCGTCACCAACCGCATCGGTGACTTCGCGTTCCTCATCGCCACGTTCCTGCTCATCCTGACGGTGAACGCCTTCAGCCAGCAGGCGGACCCGCGCGACTACAACTCCGCGGGCAGCTCCCGCGCGCGCTACACGCAGGGCCTGCTGGAGAAGGGCCCCGTCACCTTCAAGGGCCTGGAGAAGATGGCCCTGGCCCTCCCGGAAGGCACGGGCGGCGCGGTGTCGCTCGCCACGCCCATCGAAGCGGGGCCGCTGGCCGGCTACACCTTCGGCGGCGTGATGACCGCCACCATGCTGCTGTTCCTCCTGGGCGCGGCGGGCAAGAGCGCGCAGCTGCCGCTGTACGTCTGGCTGCCGGACGCGATGGCCGGCCCGACGCCGGTGTCCGCCCTCATCCACGCCGCCACGATGGTCACGGCCGGCGTGTACCTGTTCTGCCGCATGAGCTCGCTGCTGGTGCTCAGCCCCACCGCCATGGCGACCATCGCCGTCGTGGGCGCGCTGACGTCGCTGCTGGCGGCGCTGATCGCCTTCGCGCAGGACGACATCAAGAAGGTGCTCGCCTACTCCACGGTGTCGCAGCTGGGCATCATGTTCATGGGCGTGGGCATGGGCGTCTTCTGGGCGGCCGCGCTGCACCTGCTGACGCACGCGTGCTTCAAGGCCTGCCTCTTCCTGGGCGCCGGCAGCGTGATGCACGGCAACGGGGATGAGACGGACATCAAGAAGCTGGGCGGCCTGTGGAAGGAGATGAAGTGGACGCACGCCACGTTCCTCGTCTCCACGCTGGCCATCACCGGCATCATTCCGCTGTCCGGCTTCTTCTCCAAGGACGCCATCTTCCACGGCGTGCACCACAACCACCTGCACGACCTGCACTGGGTGTCCGGCTTCGTCTACGCGATGGGCCTGCTCATCACCGCCTGCACCGCGTTCTACATGTCGCGCGTGTACCTGCTGACCTTCACCGGCAAGCGCTCCCCCGAGGCCAAGGTGGCGCACGCGCACGAGAGCTCCTGGTTCATGACGCTGCCCCTGGTGGTGCTGGCGTTCCTGAGCATCGTGACGCTGGCGTACGCGCTGCCGCTGATGCCCCGCTCCGGTGGCGGCATGCAGCCGGTGTTCGAGAACTTCCTCTCCCCGGTGCTGCGTCCGGCGGAAGCGGTCGCTCGCGCGGCCAAGACGGTGGCCCTGGACAACAGCACGCCGGCCTTCGTGGACTACCTCATCGCGTGGCTGGTGGCTCTGTCCGGCGGCGCGACGGCGGCGTTCCTCTACCTGAAGTTCTTCCCCGCCCAGGTGGGCAAGCCGGTGCCGGCGTTCGCCCGCGCGGTGCGCCGCACGGCCCACAACAAGTTCTACGTGGATGAGCTGTACGAGCTCATCCTCATCCGGCCGGTGAAGTTCGTGGCCTTCATCCTCTTCCGCGTGGTGGACGCGCTCGTCATCGACACGGTGCTGGTGCGCGGCACCGCCTACGTGACGGAGAAGGTGGGCTTCGGGCTGCGCCGGCTCCAGACGGGTGACGCGCAGGCCTACGCCGCCATCATGGCGCTCGCCATCCTGGGCGGCGCGGTCTACGCCCTCCTGCAGGTGCTTTCATGAGCTTCTTCGACACCCACCTGTTGAACGTCGTCATCTACCTGCCGCTCGTGTTCGCGGCGCTGGTGTTGATGCTGCCCTCCACGGAGCACGGGCAGGTCCGCGCCATCACGTTCGTGGGCATGCTGCTGGACCTGGCGTTCGGCGTCTGGGCCTACTTCCGCTTCGAGCCTTCCGGAGCGGAATTCCAGATGGAGTTCCGCGTCCCCTGGTTCCAGCAGTTCGGCATGAGCTACCACCTGGGCCTGGACGGTCTGGCGGTGAGCCTGCTGCTCCTGACGGTGTTCCTGGGCCCGCTGGTGGTGCTCGCCTCCACCACGTACATCAGCCACCGCATCAAGGAGTTCCATCTGGCGCTGCTGGTGCTCCAGACGACGATGCTGGGCGCGCTGGCGTCGATGGACGTCCTGCTCTTCTACATCTTCTTCGAAGCCATGCTCATCCCCATGTACCTGCTGGTGGGTGTGTGGGGCGCCGAGGACCGGCGCATGGCCGCAGTGAAGTTCTTCCTCTACACGCTGGTCGGCTCGCTGCTGATGCTGGTGGCCATCGTGGCGGTGTACTTCGTGAGCGGCGGCCCGGGCGTGCGCTCGTTCGACTACGGCACGCTCTACAACAACCTGCTCGCCGCCAATCAGCAGCTCGCCGCGTGCACCAATGGCCCGGAGGGCGCGTGCGCGTCACTCACGGGCCTGGCCGCCACGCTGCACACGTACGGGCCCTGGATGTTCGCCGCGTTCGCGCTGGCGTTCGCCATCAAGGTCCCCATGTGGCCGGTGCACACCTGGTTGCCGGACGCGCACGTTCAGGCGCCGGTGGCGGGTTCCATGATCCTTGCCGGCGTGATGCTGAAGATGGGCACCTACGGCTTCTGGCGCTTCGCCATCCCGCTGTTCCCGGTGGCGGCGCAGGCCGCGCGGCCGTTCCTCGCGGTGCTGGCCGTCATCGGCATCGTGTACGGGGCGCTGATGTGCCTGGCGCAGCGGGACATCAAGAAGCTCATCGCGTACTCGTCCGTCAGCCACCTGGGCTACTGCATGCTGGGCCTGCTGGCCGTCACGAGCGAGGGCGCCACGGGCAGCGCGTACCAGATGCTGAACCACGGCATCTCCACGGGCGCGCTGTTCCTCCTGTTCGGCTTCCTCTACGAGCGCCGCCACACCCGGCTCATGTCGGACTACGGCGGCATCGCGAAGGTGATGCCGGTGTTCACCGCGGCGTTCGTCATCATCACGTTCTCGTCGGTGGCGGTGCCGGGCACCAACGGCTTCATCGGTGAGTTCCTGGTGCTGATGGGCACCTTCAAGAGCACCCTGCCCCTGGGCTTCGGCGCGTTCGCCACCCTGGGCGTCATCCTGGGCGCCGCGTACATGTTGTGGATGGTGCAGAAGGTCTTCTTCGGCGGCATCACGCACCGGGAGAACCAGCACCTGCGCGACATGAACCTGCGCGAGATGCTCACCACGGCGCCCTTCATCGTGCTGGTGGCGGTGATGGGTCTGATGCCGCAGCCCTTCCTGGAGCGCATCGCCCCGTCCACGGAGCGCTACGTGGCGCGCGCCAGCGTGGGCGCTCCGGGTGCCCCCCAGGCGAAGGACGACCAGCTGCGCGTGGAGGTGATGTCGCTGCCCTCCACCGCCGCCGCGGCCCGCCCCTCCGTTCCCGCCGCGCCGCTCGCCGTGCGCGAGTAGGCCCCGAAAGACTCCATGAACCTGCCAAACCTCACCCTGGCGGATTTCCTCCCCCTGCTGCCCGCCATCATCATGGTGGTGGCGGCCTCCATCCTGCTGCTGTCGGAGGTGTTCCTCTCCGCCACCGCGTCGCGCGGCTACCAGGCGGTGCTCACCGTCGCGGCGGCGGCGGCCAGCGGCGCCGTGGCCGTGGGCCTGATGTTCGAGCCGCCCCAGGAGGTGTTCCTGGGCTTCGGCGTGTTGGACCCCTTCTCCAGCTTCCTCACCCTGGTGGTCAGCGTGGGCCTGGGGCTGGCGGCGCTGAGCGCGGTGGGCTTCCTGCGCAAGCGAGGCGCGGAGCGCGGTGAGTTCTACGCGCTGATGCTCTTCGCCTCCGCGGGCATGAGCCTGCTGGCCATGTCGACGGAGTTCATCACCATCTTCGTCAACATCGAGATCCTCTCCATCGCGACGTACGCGCTGACGGCGTACCTGCGCCGCGGCACGCGGCCCAGCGAGGCGGGCTTCAAGTACTTCATCCTGGGCGCCTTCTCGTCCGCCATCCTGCTGTACGGCACGGCGCTGCTGTACGGGGCCACGGGCACGACGAAGCTCAACGACATGGTCATCCCGCTGCAGCAGGCGCTGAACGGCAACCCGGCCCTGGTGTACGTGGGCGCGGTGCTCATCGCGGCGGGCTTCGCGTTCAAGGTGGCGGCGGTGCCGTTCCACATGTGGACGCCGGACGTGTACGAAGGTGCCCCCACGCCGGTGACGGCGCTGATGAGCGCGGGCGTGAAGGCGGCGGCGTTCGCCTCGCTGGTGCGCGTGTTCCTCACGGTGGGCAAGGGCATGGACCCCAAGCTGCCGCTGATGCTGTTCGCTACGCTGGCGCTGCTCACCATGGTGGCCGGCAACCTGATGGCCATCCCGCAGCGCAACGTGAAGCGCATGCTGGCGTACTCCTCCATCGCGCACGCGGGCTACCTGCTGCTGGGCGTGGCGGCGCTGTTCGTCGCGGCGCCGGGCGAGAGCTTCCGCGTGCTGTCCGCGTCGTCGCTGTCCGGTGGGACGCCGCTGGACGTGGCCCGTTCGGACGCGCTGCGCGGCATCCTGTACTACCTGCTGGCGTACACGTTCAGCGCCGCCGGTGCGTTCGCGATGGTGTCCGCGCTGGAGCGCCGCGAGGACGAAGAGAAGGGCACCGCGTGGGACCTGGAGCGCTTCGCGGGCCTCGCGCAGCGCCGGCCGGGTTACGCGTTCGCCATGGCGGCCTTCATGCTGTCCCTGGGCGGCATCCCCCCCACGGTCGGCTTCATGAGCAAGCTGCTCATCTTCCAGGCCGCCATCGACGTGGGCCTCGTGGGCCTCACCATCGTCGCGGTGCTCTCCAGTGCGGCGGGCGCGTATTACTACCTGCGCGTCGTCGTCTACATGTTCATGCACCCCGTCCCCGAAGGCGCGCAGCCGCTGGAGCGCAACTGGGGCACCGAGGCCGCGCTGGTCATCTCCACCGTCGCCGTCGTGCTCCTGGGCATCCTCCCCGGCCACGTGACGGATTGGCTCGCCCAGGCGGGCACGCTGTTCGGGCAGTAGCGCACGGACAGCGGTACGTCGCACCCGACGCCCGTCGCGGCCACCTGGCCCGGCGGGCGTTGTCGTTGCGGGGCATCGACGCGCGCACTCACCGCCTCTCGATGGGCTCGGATCCGCATGACGCGCGCCAGCATGCGCGCCGCGTTGCGCAGCCCGGCAACGGAGCCACGGGACGTGGCCCACGGCGTCATGCACCACGTGCGTTGCAGAAGTGAAATGGGCGGAAGGCCGAGGCGCTCACGGACACCTTCCCCACCGGCGTGTTTGGCGAAAGAACCGGCTCAGGAGGTGTGGCGTGGAGCGGAAAAGAAGGCGGCCCGGCACCCGTGAGGGTGTCGGGCCGCGGGTCTTCTCAAGGTGACACACCGGAAGTGCTGAAAGGGTGGGGGGGAACCACTTTCAGCCTCGCTTCGATGCGTCCCGGACCTAAGCCTTAGCAGGTGCCATGCCAGCCGCTTCGGAAGCCGAAACTCTAGACTTCTCAAGCACTTGGACGACAGGGCGACACTCCTTCCCCCTCCTCCAGGCATTGCAGGGCTGAAATCGGGTTTCAGATTTGAAAAGCCCGAACAAATCCGGGGGTTTGTTTTTTTCAACCTTGAACGGGTCCGATTTCGGATCTGAACCCACCCAGAAAGGGGGTGGGACACGGCCTGGACACCCACCTGAGGGGTTACCTGCACCTACTCGCGCGGGGCGCCGACGGGGGGCCGGAGGTTGAGCCGCTTCATCTTCCGCCACAGCGTGGTGGAGGAGACGCCCAGCTCGTCGGCCACGCGGGCCAGGTCCACGCCGTGGCGCTCCAGGGACTGGACGATGGCGCGGCGCTCGGCTTCCTCCACCACCTCCGCCAGCGTGGGGCCGGAGGACTCCGGGCTCCCCGCGCGGGCGTCCGTGGGCGGCAGGCCCGAGGCGGCCGCCGGCAGCACTCGGGACTGGGGGCGCAGCGGGAAGTCCTCGGGGAGCAGCTCGTCGGCTTCCGCCAGCGCCGCGGCCTGCTCCACCAAGTTCTCCAGCTCGCGCACGTTGCCGGGGAAGTTGTACGTCATCAGGTGCTCCACGGCCGTGGCGGACAGGCGCCGGGGCCGGGGGCTGCGGGCGTTGGAGCGTTGCAGGAAGTGCTCCGCCAGGGCGGGCACGTCCTCCAGGCGCTCGCGCAGGGGAGGCACGCGCAGCATCACCACGTTGAGGCGGTAGTAGAGGTCCTGGCGGAAGCGCTTCTCGCGCACCTCCAGCTCGATGTCGCGGTTGGTGGCCGCGGCGATGCGCGCGTCCACGCGCATGGCGGTGGACTCGCCCACGCGGCGCACCTCGCCGTCCTGGAGCGTGCGCAGGAGCTTGGACTGGAAGGTGGGGCTCGTCTCCGTCACCTCGTCGATGAAGAGCGTGCCGCCGTCCGCTTCCTCGAAGAGGCCCCGGCGCGTCTTCACCGCGCCCGTGAAGGCGCCCTTGGCGTGGCCGAAGAGCTCGCTCTCCAGGAGCGTCTCGCTGATGGCCGCGCAGTTGACGGGCACGAAGGGCCGGCCGTTGCGGCGGCTGTGCGTGTGGAGCGCCCGCGCCACCAGCTCCTTGCCCGTTCCGCTCTCCCCCTGGATGAGGACGGTGGCGTCACTCTGCGCGACGCGCATGAGGCGCGTGGTGAGATCCCGCATCGCCTGGCTGCGGCCCACCAGCGCGGACAGGTTGTGGTTCTGGTAAAATTCGGTGGCGAAGTTGGACACCGCCATCTGGAGCTTGGAGTGCTCCAGGGCGCGCTCCACGCGGTAGCGCAGCTCGCTATCCTTGAAGGGCTTGGTGATGTAGTCGCACGCCCCCAGGCGCATGGCCTCCACCGCGTTCTCGATGGAGCCGAAGGCCGTCATCAAGATGGCCTGCAGGCGCGGGGAGACCTCCAGCCCGCGCTTGAGCAGCGTGAGCCCGTCCATGGGCTCCATCTTCAGGTCCGTGAGCAGCAGGTCCACCTGCCCCTTCGCGAGCACGGCCAGGGCCTCCTCGCCGGTGCCGGCTTCGGACACGGTGTAGCCGAAACCCTTCAGGAGCAGCGCGGTGGTGGCGCGCATGTTGCGCTGGTCGTCCACCACGAGGATGCGTCCTTTGGAAATGGGCGTGGTCGCGTCGGTCATGGAAGGGACAGGGGCTGCGTGAGCGGCAACCGGAAGATGAACGTCGTACCGCGTCCCGGCACGCTCTCCACGGCGATTTCGCCGCGGTGATCCTCCAGGATGCGCTTCACCACCGCGAGGCCCATGCCGGTGCCCTGGGCCTTGGTGGTGAAGAAGGGTTCGAAGACGCGGTGGAGCAGTTCGGCCGGGATGCCCGGCCCCTGGTCCATCACGTCGATGCGCAACTGTTCGCGGCCGCCATGCGCCTCGCGGCGGGCCTTCACCTGCACCTCGCCGCCGTGGGGCATGGACTGGATGGCGTTGACGGCCACGTTGAGGATGGCCTGGCGGATGAGCCGCCGGTCGATGAGCACCGGCGGCATGCCGGGCTCCACCTCCGAGGAGATGCGCACCGGACGCTCCGCGCCTCCCTGCGCCTTCGCCGCCTCCACCGAGTCCTGGAGCACGCGCAGCAGGTCCTCGTGCTGGAGCACCGGGTTGCGCGGACGGGTGTAGTCCAGCAGGGCGCCCACCATCCGGTTGAGGCGGTCACTCTCCTCGCCCACGATGTCCAGCAGCATGGCGGCGTCCCCTTCCGGCTTCAGGATGCGCCGCAGCGAGGCCACCGCGTTGAAGATGACGCCCAGGGGGTTTCGCACCTCGTGCGCGACGATGGCGGACAGCTCACCCAGGGCGGCCAGCCGCTCGCGCTTCACCATCTCCGCGCGGGTGGCGGCCAGCTCCGCGTAGCTGGCCCACAGCGATTCGTACAGGCGCGCATTGGCGATGGACAGCGCGAGCTGGCCACACGTGGCCTCCGCCAGGTCGATGAGCTCCGGGCCGAAGGGACGCGGGCCGCGCACGTCGTCCACCATCACCACGCCGATGAGTTCCTCGCGCGAGGTGAGCGGCAGACCCAGCAGGGCCTTCTCCCCCAGCTGTTCAATGAGCGCGGCACCAGCGGCCGAGCCCCCCTGCCGCAGGTCATCGATGGCGATGGGCTTGCGCTCCCGGGCCACGCGCGCGGCCAGGGCGTCGCTGTCCAGCGGCACCACCACCGCGCGGAACAGGTCCCGGTGCGCCTCGGACGCGGCCGCGCCCCGGAGCACCTTGGCCTGTTCGTCGTAGAGCAGGATGAAGCAGTTGGACACGTCCAACAGGTGCACGAGGAAGTCCGACGCGACGTCCAGGATGCTCGCCGTCTCCAGCACGCCCGACGTGGTGCGCGACAGGTCCAGCAACAGGCGCGTCTCCGTGAGCTGGCGCGCGGATTCGGCCCGGAGGCGGCGCTGCTCCAAGAGCGTCACCAGCAGCTCCGCGAGCGTGGCCAGGAGCCGCGCGTCGCGCTCGTCGAAGGGCTTCTCCTTCGGACGCAGCGCCTGCACCACCCCCACGCCTTCACCGCCCCGGGTGAGCCTGGCCGCCGTGCCGGCGCCGAAGCGGCCCTGGGACACCGACGCCAGCGCGCGATTCTGGGCGTACGAGGACACCACGCCCCCGTCCGTCCGGAGCGACGCGGCCAGCAGCACGTCGGTGACGGGCGCGTCCGCGCCGCCCGCGAGACTCTCCTCCAGCCCCACGTGCGCGATGAGCCGTGGAGGCTGCCCCGGCTCCGGGGCGACGTGCAGCACCACCGCGGCGGCATGGAGCAGGTCCGCCACCCGGGCGAGGAACCTCTCCGGCGGAGGGGGCACCGGCTGCGCCACGAAGCGCGCCATCTCCGCCACCGCCTCCACCTCCCAGCGGCTGCGCGCGCCGTCCGCCTGGAGGTGCGCGTCCGCGAGCGCCGCGCCCACCACCTTCGCGAACAGCGTCAGCACCGAGCCGTGCCGAGGCGCCACCCACGGCCCCGCCACCCACAGCACCTCCGACTGCGGCCCGCCCACCGGCAGGTACGCGTGCGTGGGCTCCGCGTGGTCCGCCCCGCCAAACACCGGCCGCCCGTCCGACAGCGCCTCCAGCGCCAGGTGCGCGTCCACCGGTGGGGACACGCCGTCACGCACCACCAGCCGCGTGCCCTCCCAGCGCAACAGCCGCGCCCGGAAGCCCGCGCCCTCCAGGCCCGCCAGCGCCACGCGCCGCACCGCCTCCTCCGAGCGCGCGGACACCAGCGCCGCGGACGTGTCCACCAGCCGCTCCGCGACCGCCAGCTCCACGGGCCGCTCCGCCTGGACCAGGCAGTTGAGGAGCAGGCCGTAGCCGCCCCCCTCCAGCAGGAGCTGCGAGGCCTGCACGGACACCTCGTGCGTGCGGCCCTGCGCGTTGGTCACCCCGTAGAGCTGCGTGCGCCCGTCCAGCGGCGAGCCCGAGGCCAGCCGGCGGTAGCGATCCGCCAGGCGGCTGCGCTCCTCGGGCTGCACGAAGTCGAGGAAGGAGCGGCCCTCCACCTGGGTGCGCTCCAGGCCCAGCAGCCGCACATACCCGTCGTTGGCCACGTGCACGCGGCCCTCCCCGTCCAACACCAGCACGGGGTTGACGAAGGGGGCCACCAGGGCCCGAAGCTCCTGCTCGCTGTAGGCCTTGGGATTCATCCGCGACGCAGCACCCTTTTGTCACCCACCCTCAACGTCACCTTCTCCCGGTCGAAGTACTCCGACAAGGGAATGATGAACTTGCGGCTCTGGCCCACCAGGTCCTTGAAGCCCTGGGTGGTGATCTCCTTCCGCTCCCGCAGGTGCGTCACCAGCCGCTCGCGCAGGCCACCGAGCGCGTTCGCGTCGAAGCACAGCTCCTCGCTCACGCGCACCCCCACGCCCTGCGCCACCAGCACCTTCAGCAGCTCCTGGAGCTTCGCGGACGGCAGCTTCAGCTTCAGCGCCAGCTCCGTGACGGTGGGAGGGGCGAGCCCCGCCGCGGACAGCTCCGCCGACAGGCGCGCGCGCGCGGCCTCGTCCCCCAGGGTGAGCGTGCGGCCCCGGCCCTGGAGGCGCACCACGTCCTTCTCCGACTCCACCTTCCCCGCGTCCACCAGCGCCTGCACCACGCGCTGAAACAGGCGCGCGTCCAACTGCGCGGAGAGCCGCTGGCGGAGCTCCTCGCGCGACAGGCCCTCGCGCATGGGCTCGCGCTCGTGGAACGCGGCCAGCAGCGCGAGCGAGCGCTGGCGCAGCCCTTCGAACACATCGTGGGACACGTAGAGCCGCCGCTCGCGGTCCACGAGCAGCACCTGCCCCTTCGCCCCCAAGAGCTCCAGCGTGCGCGCCAGCACCTTGGGCGAAAGCCCCGAGCGGCCGAACAGCTCCGGCTGCGTGAGCCCCGCGTAGCCCGCCTGCCGCAAGAGCCACGCCACCTGCCCGCCCGCGTCCGCCTCCAACAGGGGCCGCACCACCCCGGAAGCGCCCCGGCGACGGCGCGGCGGGGTGATGGACAGCACGCGCCCTCCGGCCACCGTGGCGCCCCGGCCCGGCAGCGCGCGCGAGCCCCGCAGGATGAAGCGCTGGCCCACGAGCGCGCCCACCGGGGACGCAAGCCGCAGCTGCGCGAGCGCCGTCTCCCCCGGTGACAGCGTGTCCAGGTCCAGCAGCGCCACCGTGGCCTCCACCTGCGCGGTGCCCAGGTGCAACAGCAGCTTGCGGCGCTTGGGCAGCGGGGATTCGGCCGCGGGCAGCAGCGTCAGCTCCACGTCCAGCATGGACGTCTCCGGCAGCTCGCCCGCGCGCGTGAGCACCATGCCCCGGTGCACCTCCTCCGTCTCCACGCCCGTCACGTTCACCGCCGCGCGCTGCCCTGCCTCCACGCGCGTCACCGGTTGCCCGTGCACCTGCACGCCCCGCACGCGCAGCGGCCCCGGCCGGGCCCCGGAACCGGAGGGCAGCAGCGACACCGCGTCGTCCACCGCCAGGGAGCCGGACAGGAGCGTGCCCGTCACCACCGTGCCGAAGCCCTTGATGCTGAAGGCCCGGTCCACCGGCAGGAACGCGGGCCCCTCCGACGGACGCTCCGGCAACGCGGCCCCCGCGCGGCCGAGCGCCGCCTTCAGGTCCGTGAGGCCCGCACCCGTCCTCGCGGACACCGGCACCACGGGCGCTGTTTCCAGGAAGGTGCCCGTGGTGAGCGCGGCGAGGTCCGCCTCCACCAGCGCGCGCCAGTCGTCGCCCAGCGCCTCCAGCAGGTCCGCCTTGGTCAGCGCGACGACGCCCGCCTTCACGCCGAGCAGCCGGCAGATGTCCAGGTGTTCGCGCGTCTGGGGCATGACGCCCTCGTCGGCGGCCACCACCAGCACCGCCAGGTCCACGCCGCCGGCACCCGCGGCCATGGCCTTCACGAAGCGCTCATGGCCGGGCACGTCCACCACGCCGGCCACCTGTCCGTCCGGCAGGGGCAGGTGCGCGAAGCCCAGCTCCAGCGTGATGCCCCGCCGCTTCTCTTCCGGGAGCCGGTCGGTGTCGATGCCGGTCAGCGCCTTCACCAGGGACGTCTTGCCGTGGTCGATGTGGCCCGCCGTCCCGATGATCATCGCCGCGTCAGCACCCTTCCGGTGTCCAGCGGACTCAGGCTCCGGCCTTGTCGGGGTCCTCGTCGAAGTGCGCTTCGCCCATCCCGGGCTCGTAGTCCCACGGGAAGACGAAGAGCGAGTCGGTGGACATGCCCGCGTGGTCCGGCGTGAAGCCCTCCGGCCGCGCCACGAGGGTCGCCGTCTTCACTTCCTTCGCGCCCACCTTGCGCGCGAGCGCCGTGGCCAACTCCAGCGTGTCCCCGCTGGACGCGATGTCGTCCACGATGAGCACGCGCAGGCCCTTGATGGCCAGGGGCATCTCCTCGCTCACCTGGGGATCCAGCGCGCGGTTCTTCGCGCGGTCCGCCTTGTCACGGCTGCGGCGGCTGATGCGCACAGGGAAGAACTTGACCCCGAGCGCTCCGGCGAGCGCTCCGCCCACGTACACGCCGCCGTGCGCCACGCCCACCACCGCCTCCGGCTCCCAGGCCTGACGGATGGTGCGCGCCAGCTTCTGCACCGAGCGGTCGAACTCCGCCCACGACAGCTCCACCACGCCGCCGGGCTTCTTGCGTGACTGGTCGCGGCCGGTGGGTTGGCGCGGGGCCTCCACCTGGGGCGCGAGCACCAGGTCGTTGGGAATGGAAACGATGCGCTCCGCGCCCTGCTTCTGGGCGGCGGACGGCGCGGGGGACTTCGGGGAAGGGTTGCGCTGGTCCTGGGACTTCGGCCCAGGCGCTGCCCGCTTGGTGGCCACGGCGAAAGCTCCGGGTGAGGTGCGGTCCTGTCATATCCCGAGCACCGCGCCCTCGCCACAACCGCCGCGCCTGCTTCCTCGGCGGGTGTGAGGCGCTGAAACATCCCCCCGGCGCCGGAAGATGTCTGTCTTCAAAACAGAAGGCCCGTCCCCCGGCCCAGGAGGCTCAGACGCTGCCTTCGGCCAGCATCTGGGCAATCTCCGCGCCCGGGATGACATAGCGCGTCGTGCAGAACTGGCAGGTGGCCTCCGCCTGGCCTTCCTTCTCGAGCAGGTCCTGGAGCTCCTCCTTGCCCATGGCGAGCAGGGCCAGCTTCACGCGGTCGCGGCTGCACGAACAGGTGAAGCGCAGGGGGTAGCGCGACATCACCTCCAGGTCCGCCTCCGGCACCAGCGAGCGCAGCAGCGTCGTCGCCCCGTCCTCCGCGTGCGCCTGGACCGCCGTCTGGAACTGCGCCCTCAGGCGGGTGCCCAGCGCGTGGAAGGCGTCCTTGTCCCCGTTGGGGAGCGGCTGCACGAGCAGCCCCACCACGGTGCCCAGGGGGTCCTCCTTGCCGTCCACCACGCCCGGCAGCTGCGCCATCATCAGGTGCGAGGGCAACTGATCCGACTGGTGGAAGTAGCGCTCCAGGTCCGCCACCAGGTCGAAGTGCTCCAATTCCACGGACGACCGGTAGTACTCGCCGCCGCCCTGGTCGCGCAGCACGGACAGGAAGCCGTGGTTTCCCAGCACGGGACGCCAGTGGTACTTGCCCTCCGTCCCCACGTACTCCACCAGCGTGTTCTTCACGTAGCCGCGCACGACGCCATTCGCGTCGCCGTCCACGAAGAGGCCGCGCAGGGGGCCGTCGCACTCCAGTTGCAGGTTGATCCGGGAGTCCGTGCCCTTGCGGAGCGCGCCCATGAGGGCGGCGGCGGTGAGGCCCTGGGACAGGAGGGCGGCGGAGGCCGGCATGCTCTGGTGCGCGGCGCGGGCCTGGCGGGACAGGACGCTGGTGGTGGCCAGCATCAGCCGCAGGTCCGACGCCTTCAACAATCCACTGACAAGCTCATCGGGCATAGGGGGGCTTGTTAGCGCGCCGCACCCGTCCGTGCCCACCGGTGAAAGAGGGGCGGGGACGGGACGCCCGCGCGCCTGCCAGCAGCCGGGCCAGGGAGAAGGCATCGGCAGGGCTTATGAGTCGGTATTCCCCGGCTGGCACGGCCGGGCACGGTTGAATGCGGAAGAAATCCAGCCAGCGCTACGGAACAGCTATAAACCGCCTCCTGGCCGTTGCACCTGGCCCTGACTTGGGCGCGCGGGGGTTTCTCACCCCACCCTCCGCGTGCCCGCGCTGGAGACTCGATGAGCACCCAAGCCACCGCCGAAGCCATCACCAACCGGACGCCCCTGTTGAAGTCGCGGCTGGGCTCATTCCTCGCCGTGGTGCCCCTGAGCATCTGGGTCATCAACCATCTGTGGGACAACCTGTCCGCCTTCTACGGCGCGACGGCCTGGGAAAAGTCGGTGACGGAGTACTCGAACCCGTTCGCCCAGGCGTTCACGTTCATCATCGTCATGCTGCCCCTGCTCATCCACACGGCGTGGGGCCTGGTGCGCGTGTTCACCATCAAGCCGAACAACCTCGCGTACAACAACTACGGCAACCTCAAGTACATCGTGCAGCGCGTGGCGGGTCTGGGCGTGCTCGCGTTCCTGGGCGCCCACATCTGGCTGGCCTTCCTGCACCCGCGCCTGGTGGAGGGCCACGCGGAGCCGTTCGCGGACATCGCTCGGGAGATGTACCACCACGGCCCCACGCTGATGGTCTACCTGCTGGGCACGCTGGGCACCTCGTACCACCTGGCCAACGGCCTGCAGACCTTCGCCATGGGCTGGGGCATCGTCGCCAGCGACCGCTCCATGCGCCGCCTCGAGCCCGTCTCCATCATCGTCTTCCTCATCCTGCTGGCCATGTCGTGGGGCAGCATCTACGCCCTCTACACCGCCGGCGCGGCCTTCAGCCCCGCGGGCATGGACGTCGGCTGACAGCGGTTCCCAGCGCTTGAAACACGACCGGCCGCCCCTGACTTCCAGGAGCGGCCGGTTCGCTTTTCAGGGGTGCGGCTCAGGGCGTCAGAACGGGATGTCTTCGTCCGCGCCGCCGCCGGGGTTGCCACCGCCCATGCCGCCATCGTCCATGCCCATGGGGGGCGGCTGGCCGTAGTCGTCCCCGCCGCGCGAGGGGGCGCCGCCGCCCTGCGACCGGCGTCCACCACCGGAGCTGCCGGAGCTGGCCCCGCCGCTGTAGCCCTCGCCGGCGTCACGTCCGCCGAGGAAGGTCACGGAGGTGGCGACGACCTCGGTGGTGTAGTTCTTCTTGTTCTCCTTATCCATCCACTCGCGGGTCTGAAGCCGACCCTCGACGAAGCACTGCCGTCCCTTCTTGAGGTACTCGCCGCACAGCTCCGCGAGCTTTCCCCAGACGACGATGCGGTGCCACTCGGTGCGCTCCTGCTTCTGGCCGTTCTTGTCGTTCCAGCTCTCGCTCGTGGCGATGCGGAAGTTCGCCACGGCCTGACCGCCCGGGGTGAAGCGCACCTCGGGGTCCGCGCCGAGATTGCCGATGAGAATGACCTTGTTCACGCCTCCAGCCATGGTTCCTCCCTACCGAGACCTGGCCCACCAAGGGCCAGGTACAACCCGCGAGGACACACGCCCCGACAGGTCCTTCAGCCCATAGCATCCACCACTGACATGGCTCCGGCCAGATTCCTTCCGGAGGACACGGGGGACGCACGCCCGCCTGAGCCCCAGGCGGGAAGCCCCCGGATTCCGGGGGGTTGGACGGACTGAAGGGAAGGAGAGCTACCCGCCCGGACGGGTTTCGGCGGTGGTGGGCGCGCCGGGGGTGTTGGACGCGGGGGCGACCACCTCCACGGGCTGGGCCTTCAGCGCGCGGGCTTCGGCCGACTTGGTGGTGAGGGTGGTGTCCAGGCCCTTGGCGAAGCTGACGACCTGGGGGTCCGTGCCGGAGGTGCCCAGCTTGCGCAGCGACTTCCAGAACGGGTGCTCCGTGTCGCCGTTGCGCACCAGGCCCCGGGCCAGCAGCGTGGTGGCGGCGTCGCGCTCCGCGGGGCTGGAGGTGCGCAGGGTCGTCACGAGTTCCTGCGGCGCCGTGCGGGCGACCTCGCCCATGCCGCTGGCCATCTCCACCTGCGCGTCCAGGTCGCCGGAGAGGGCGGAGGCGCGGCACAGCTCCATCACCCGGGCCATGGCCTCCGTGTTGCCGCCCGCGGCCAGCTCCACCATGGAGCTGACGCCGGGCACGCCGACCTCCAGCGTGTGCGCCACCTGCCGCAGCCGGCCGTAGACGTCGTCTCCCGCGGAGTAGCTGTCCAGCAGCGTGCGCGTGCCCAGGTAGTCGTGCGGGTTGGACTGGTAGAGGCTCTCCGCCAGCACCGCGCGCACGGCGGGATCGCGCTCGCTGCGCCACGCGGTGCGCAGGAAGCCGATGTTGCGTTGATCGCGCTGCTTGCCCAGCTCCAGGTACGTCTTGATGCGGTTGGCGACGTCCGCCGTGGCGCTCGCGACGGCCTTGGGCCCATCCGCGAGCGAAGCCACCGCGGTGCCCGGCCCCAGGGTGGAGCCGGTGGCGGCCACCGCCGCGCCCAGCGCGTCCATGCCCGCGACGACGGGGCCCGCGCGGCCCGCGTAGTCGTTGACCATGATGGAGAAGGAGAACTTCTCCCCGCCCGCGGACTGCACGTAGCCGCTGAGCGCGGAGACACCTTCCAGGGTGCCCGTCTTGGCGCGCAGCCGGCCCACGGCGTCCGTGCCGTCGAAGCGGTACTTGAGCGTGCCGTCCTTGCCGGCGATGCCCAGCGAGGACATGTACTCCGGGGCCAACGGGAAGCGCTCGTACATGTGGCGCAACAGCCGGTCCATCTGCGCGGTGGAGAAGCGGTTGGCGTCGTTCAGACCGCTGCCGTTCTTCATCACGTAGGTGCCACGCGACAGGCCCACGTCGCGCTCCAGGAACTCCTCCACCACGTCGATGCCCTTGGCGAACGAGCCCGGCGCGCCGCGCAGCTCCGCGCCCATCGTCTTGAGGAGCGTCTCCGCGACGAAGTTGCTGGAGAGCTTGTTGAGGCGCTTGAGGACGATGTCGAACGTGTCGGACTGGGACACGTGCACCATGCGGGCGCGCGACGGCGTCAGGCCCTGCTTCACCTTGCCCTTCACCTTCACGCCACGCGAGACGAGCAGTTGCTTGAGCGTGTTGCCGAAGTACAGGGGCGGGCTGTCGATCTTCTTCCAGACGCTCACCGCGCCGCGCTCGTCGGGCACCTGGCCCTTCACGATAATCTTCTGCCGTTCCCCGAACGCGTCGGACTTCACGGACACGCGCCGCGCGCGACCGGGGCCGCTGGTGACGGTGTTGTCCACGACGAAGAAGTCGCTGGGCGGCTCCATGTCCACCACGGCCTTGCCGCCGGGACCGGAGCGCACGTAGACGGCCACCGCGTTCCAGTTGAGGCTCACCGCGCCGGTGGGCGCCATGTACGCGCGGTCGGAGTCCTCCTGGTCGTAGCCGGGCGGGGTGCGCTCAGGGTCGAACCAGGAGTCGTCCACGATGATGTCCTGGACCTCGCGCAGGCCCGCGTGGAGCAGCTCGGAGGTGATGCCGTACAGGCGCTCCGTGGTGATGGTGGGGTCGCCCTTGCCGCGCACGTAGAGCGTCTTGACCTTGCCGTCCGTGGGCAGCTCCGGCTCGACGAGGAACTCCGTCTCGTAGCGGTACTCGGGCCCCAGGGCCACGAGCGCCGCGGAGGACGTGACGAGCTTCACGTTGGAGGCGGGGTTGAGCAGTTCGTCGGCGTTGTGGCTGAACACCACCGTGCCGTCGTCCAGGCTCTGCATGTGCACGCCGACGCGGCTGCTCTTGAGCGCGGTGCGCTGCATGACCTGCACGAGCGCGCTCTTCAGCGCCTCGCGTTCAGCCTTTTTGTCGTTGGACGGCGACGCGGCAAGGGTGGCGGACGGCAGCCACAAGGCAATGGCGGTCGCTGCCCAGAAGGGTCTGGCTCGAAAAACCTGCACGCACGCTCCGGGGAAGTCGCGGACCATTATGAAGAAGGGATGAAAGGGGCGGCAAGGGTGGGGGCCCGGCGACTTGCATGCCTGGGCGCTCGCTCTTCCAGAAGAAGGCATGCCCGCCTGCCTGCTTCCTGGAAACCGAGAGGATGCTGTCGCAGCATGGACGTTCCCCCTGACATCCGGTCCGTGACAGAAGCCATGCCTCCCCTGCCCTTCCGCGCCGCCGCCCGGGTGGTGTCCGCCACGCTGGCCCTGCTGCTTTACGCCGGCTGCCGCGAAAAAGCGCCCCCGGCCGGAATCACGGTGTTGCTGGAGGCGCCACCGGACAGTCTGGATGACCGCTTCGCCCTCACGGCCCATGGACAACGGCTGGCGCAGCTCATCAGCCCGGGGCTGCTCACCTTCGACGACGCCAGCGCCCCGGTGCCCCAACTGGCCGAGTCCTTCCGCGACGTGTCCCCCACGGTGGTGGAGTTCGTCCTGCGGCCAGGCCTCACCTTCCACGACGGCACCGCTCTCACCGCCGAGGACGTGAAGGCCACCTATGACAGCCTGCGCGACCCGGCGCTGGGCAGCCCCAAGCGCGAACGGTACGAACCCCTAGAGCGGGTGGAGGTGGTGGATGCCCGCACGGTGCGCTTCCACCTGAAGCGCCCCTACGCGCCCCTGCTGGCGGAACTTTCCGCGGCCATCCTCCCCTCCGAGCGTGCCGGCCCCCAGGGCATCGAGGCCCAGGCCACGCACCCGGTGGGCGCGGGCCCCTTCCGCTTCGAGTCCTGGCCGGACGAGGAGCACCTGACGCTCACGCCCTTCGCGGGCTGGCACGGCGGGACGCCCGCGCTCTCGCGGCTGACATTCCGGGTGGTGCGGGACGAGACGACGCGGGTGCTGGAGCTGCTCAAGGGCCGGGCGGATCTGGTGGTCAACGGGGTGTCCCCGGCGGTGCTGCCCGCGCTCCGGGAGGCGCCGCACCTGCGCGTGGTGACGAAGCCGGGCACGGGCTTCACCTACGTGGGCATCAACCTGCGCGAGGGCCCGCTCGCGGACGTGCGCGTGCGGCAGGCGCTGTGCCACCTCATCGACGTGGGCCCGCTGGTGGAGCACAAGCTGCATGGGTTGGCGGAGCCCGCGTCCAGCATGCTGCCGAGGGCGCACTGGGCGTTCACGGCCACGCCCGCGTGCGGGTATTCGCCGGAGGAGGCGGGGCGGTTGCTGGACGCGGCGGGGTATCCGGATCCGGATGGGCCGGGAGGGCAGCCCCGGCTGGCGTTCACCTTCAAGACGAGCACGGACCGGTTCCGGCGCGCGGTGGCGCTGGTGCTCAAGGAGCAGCTTGCTCGGGGGGGCGTGGCCATCGAGGTGCGCGGGCTGGAGTTCGGCACGTTCTTCGACGACGTGCGCCGGGGCCGCTTCGAGTTGTTCACGTTGAAGTGGGCCGCCGTGATGGAGCCGGACCTGCTGAGAGGCGCGTTCCATTCCGGGAACATCCCCGGGCCGGAGAACCACTGGGGCGGCTTCAACCGGGGCGCGCTGAAGGATGCTGCGCTGGACCGCATGCTGGACGCGGCGACGCAGGCGCCCCGCGAGGAGCGGCGGGCGCTGTATGCCCGGGCGCAGCAGGAGCTGGATGCGGTCCTGCCCGTCATTCCCCTGTGGCACGAGTCCAGTGTCGCGGTGGTGTCGTCGAAGCTCGTGGACTTCGAGCCCAGCGCGCACGGTCTGCTCACGCCGTTGGCGAGGGCGCGGGAAGTGACGCATGCGTCCGATACAAGGAGGACGCCGTGAGGAAGCGATTGGTGTCGGCGGCCATCGCGCTCGTCGGTGCGCTGCTGCTGGTGTCGCTGTTCCTGTACCTCGTCCCCGGGGATCCGGTGGACGTGATGCTGGGGGAACAGGCGACGCAGGTGGACCGCGCGGCGCTGCGGCGGGCGGTGGGGTTGGACCTGCCCTGGTACGAGCAGCTCTGGACGTTCACGCGCGACCTGGGCACGGGGGAGCTGCGCACGTCGCTGCCTCCGTTCCAGCGCAAGGTGCTGCCGGCCCTGGGCGCGGCGCTTCCGTACACGCTGCTGCTCACGGTGGCTGCGATGGCCGTGTCCCTGTTGCTCGCGCTGCCCCTGGGCGTGATGGCGGCGGCGCGGCGGGGTACTCCAGTGGATGCGGCGGCGATGGGCGTATCGGTCGCGGGGGTCGCCCTGCCCCGCTTCTGGCTGGGCCCGGTGCTCATCATCCTGTTCGCGCTGAAGCTGGACTGGTTGCCCGTGTCGGGCGCGGAGTCGTGGCGGCACCTCGTGCTGCCGGCGTTCACGCTGGGCACCGCGCTGGCCGCGTTCCTCGCTCGGATGACCCGCGCGACGATGCTGGAGGCCCTGCGGGAGGACTACGTCACCGTGGCACGGGCCAAGGGGCTGTCGCCTCGCGTGGTGCTGTGGAAGCACGCCTTCCGCAACGCGCTGCTGCCACTGGTGACGGTGCTGGGCCTGGAGTTCGGCGCGCTGCTGGGCGGCGCCATCGTGACGGAGAAGGTGTTCGCGTGGCCGGGCATGGGCACGCTGCTGCTCACCGCCATCGAGAAGCGCGACTACAACACCGTGCGCGCCACCGTGCTGCTCTTCACCTTCTGCTACGTGATGGTGAACACGCTCACCGACGCGGCCTATGCGTGGGTCGACCCCCGCGTGCGGAGGCGCTCATGAGCGGGGCTCGCCGTTTCCGGTTGCAGTCGTGGGGGGCCCGGTTCGGGCTCGCCGTGGCGTGCGTCTGGGTGTTCACCGCGCTGTTCGCCCCGTGGCTCAGTCCCCATCCACCGGACGCCATCGACCTCACGCAGGAGCTGGCGCGACCGGGCCCGGGACACCTGTTGGGCACGGGAGAGAACGGCATCGACGTGCTCACCCATGTGCTGCATGGCGCGCGTGTGTCGCTGGAGGTGTCCTTCTTCGCCGTCCTGCTGTCGGGCGTGCTGGGCATCACGCTGGGCGGCATCGCGGGGTACGCGGGCGGACTCGTGGATGAAGGTCTGATGCGGCTGGTGGACGTGCTGCTCGCCTTCCCCGGCATCCTGCTGGCGCTGTTCATCACCTCCGTGATGGGCCCCAGCCTCACCAACGTCGTCTTCGCCCTCTCATTCACCGGGTGGACGGGCTACGCGCGACTGACGCGCGGGCAGGTGCTCACCCTGCGCGAGCGTGACTACGTGCAGGCCGCTCGCGCCCTGGGCAGTGGGCCCGGACGCATCCTCGTGCGGCACCTGTTGCCCAATGCCGCGGGGCCGTTGCTCGTGCAGGCCACGTTCGCGCTGCCGGGGGCCATCGTCGCGGAGGCGTCCCTGAGCTTCCTGGGCCTGGGCGTTCCTCCGGGCACTCCGTCGTGGGGCGCGCTGGTGGACCAGGGAACGCAGTACCTGCTGGTGGCGCCGCATGTGGCCCTGTTCCCCGGCATCGCGCTGGCTGTCACCGTGCTGGGCTTCAACCTGCTGGGCGATGCGCTTCGCGACGCGATGGATCCGCGTCACCAGGGGCCGTGAGTCGCGCTTGAAGCCTTGGTCCCTCCCTGGCAGGAAGCATGGGGCGGGACCTCTGGAGGTGATGCGCGATGAAGGCCGTGGTGCAGCGGGTGTTGGAAGCGTCGGTGACGGTGGACGGCCAGCGCGTGAGCGAGATGGGCCCCGGGCTGCTCGTGCTCCTGGGCGTGGGCAAGGGCGACACCGACGCGGACCTCGCGTGGATGGTGGAGAAGATTGCCCTGCTGCGCATCTTCGAGGACGCCGACGAGAAGATGAACCTGTCCCTGGAGGACACCTCCAAGCAGCTCATCGTCGTGAGCCAGTTCACCCTCTACGGGGATGCGCGCAAGGGCCGCCGGCCCAGCTTCATCGACGCGATGGAGCCGGTCGCGGCCAAGGCCCTCTATGAGCGCGCGTGCGAAGCCCTGCGCAAGCGGGGCCTCACCGTGGGCACCGGCATCTTCGGCGCGGACATGAAGGTCGCGCTGGTGAACGACGGGCCTGTCACCATCCTGCTGGAGAGCCCGCCGAAGGCAGCCCCTCCGGCCTAAACTTCCTCGTCGGGCTCTTCGCGCTGCGGAAAGTCCTGAAGCTGCTCGCGCAAGGACTTCGCAGCGGCCCCCAGCGCCGCTGCATCCAGGGCGAAGTGCGCGCTCACTTCCGCCTCGGGCGGATAGAGGTTGTGAGGGGGTCGCAGCTCGCCCTTCACCCGAACTTTCACGAGGACCTGAGGGCCTGGACTCGCAAGCCGCTCGAACTTCAGGTTGGGTTCGAGGAAGGACTTGGCGTCCTGAGCGGGCCTTGCCTCCGCGAGCGCCTCGAACCAGTTCGCAAGGCTTCTCACCTCGAAGGTCTCGAGCGCCGGGTCGGTGGCCCTCCACGCGACGGATGCGAAGGCCGCGTCGATCTCGATGTTCAACCAGTTCGCCGCGGACCCACCCTGCGGAAACTGGTAGCCCAGGATGCGGAGCCCGAAGTGGGTGCCATCTGTTCCCTTGAGCATCATGCGAGGTGCCTCCTTCCGACCTAACGCACGTCCAGCGTGCGCCGGAAGAACGTCACACCTTCCGCCTTCGTGCGCGCCTGTGAGGCCGCGCGCGTCCCCGCCACCGGGTCCTTGCACAGCATGGCGATGACCTCGAAGCCCTTCGGGTGGCACTCGGGCAGGAAGGTGAAGTGACCAGCCTCATCCAGCACCACCGTCGTGGTGATGGCCGGAGACAGCCGCCCGGACAACTGCATGCCGTGCTGCTCGTGCGGCATCAGTTCGTCGCCCTTCGCGAGGATGAGCTCCACGGGCTTCTGGATGTCCGCCGTGTCCTGCGCCTCGAAGGAGGCCGCCATGCCCGGCGCCATCGCGAAGGCCGCCTTCACGCGCGGGTCCAGGTACGACGCGCGCGATTCCTTCATGTCGATGCGGCGGTAGTCCACGTCGCGCAGGGCCTCGCAGCCAATCTCCTCGCGGGTGCCGGGCGTCGTGCAGCGCTTTTCAATCCACTCCAGGTTCAGCCGCAGCCCCACCAGCGCCATCGCCGTGTAGCCCCCCATGGAGTGCCCCGACGCGCCGATGCGCTCCGGATCCACGCGCGGTCCCCACGTCGGGTCCTTCAGCAACTGGTCGAGGATGACCGTGAAGTCCTTCGGCCGCTCATAGGCGCGCGCGAAGCCTTCCGGGCTCGTGTCCTTGTAGGAGTTGCCCGGGTGGTTCAACGACAGGACGATGAAGCCGTGCGCCGCCAGGTGCGCACCGAACCAGGACAGGTCGATGCCCGAGCCTCCGCTGCCGTGCGACAGCAGCACCAGCGGCCAGCGCGCCTGCGCGTCCGACAGCGGTGCGTCCTTCGCTCCGTAGAAGGGCTTGAACACGTCCGAGGGCGCGCGGTCATCCACCGGCGTACCGGGCGCCACCGGGTACCAGATGAGCGGCTTCAGCGTGCGGTGGCGGACCGCGTCCTCGAAGGACAGCGACTGGGTGACGCCCACCGCGTAGGCCGCGTCCTTGCCGTAGAGCGACGCGACATCCGTGCGCGGAGCCTCCGCCTTCTTCGAGGAAGCACAGCCCGACGCCAGCACGGCCGCGACCACGAGGGCCCCGCCCGTCATCCGGCGAACCGGGAGCCACGGGCGGAAGGCAGGGGAGGTGCGTCGCGAGCGGCGGTGCATGGACAGCTCCGGAAGCAGGGGCGTGCGGCCGGAGCATGGCCGGGAATGGCTCGGCAAGGAAACCGGCTTCGCGGGAACATCGGGAAGGCACGGAACGCGTCGGTGGCGCCGGAACGACCCGCGCGACCGCTCTTGGACAGAGCACGAGGCCCCTCTTCCACCTACGTCCCTGAGCAGGCCCCCTTGCGACGGGCCCCGCGCCTCACAGCCGGACGGTCGTCCCTCGCGTCACCAGCGCCGCCAGCCCCTGCTTCGTCTGCGCCGCTGAGCGCAGGTGCAGGGTGAGCGCGCCCAGCTCACGGATCCACGTGGCCGCGTTCGGCCCCAGTCCGGAGAACAGCACGGAGAGCGGCGGCGGCTGGGCCACCTTGCCCGACCAGTACCCCAGCACCTCGTCGCGCTCCGGCAGCACCGGCAGCTTCATCCGCTCCTGCTCGCGCGTCAGCAACCGCTCCAGCTTGCGCGGCAGGTTCACCTGCCAGTGCGCCACCGTGCGCGCCGGCCTCCAGGCCCAGTCCGCGAACGCGAACCGCTCCCGCGCCGCGTACTCACCCCGGCCCTGCGTGACGAAGACGCGGTCCGGCGGGAACTCCGGGAACGGATCCCACTGCCCGGCCAGGAGCGACGCCAGTCCCTGGTCCCCCGGAGGCCGCAGGCGGAAGCTGTCCCGCACCGTCCGCGCCGCCTTCGTGTCCCAATACGGATAGGCCGGGTCCTCCACCATCAGCGCCAGGTTCAGCGCCTCATCCCATTCGTCCGCGTAGCCCCCGTGCGCGCCGCCCACCTCCCAGCCACCCGGCGCCTCCTGCCAGGGCTGGAAGACGAGCCGGTCCACCAGGTCCATCCACCCATCCGAGTCGAGCGACCCCACGCCTCCCGGCATCGCCGACATGGACAGCCGCTGGCAGAGCGTGAAGGCCTGCGGGTCGCCCAGCTGGCTCGCCAGCAGCTCCAGGGCGCCGGAGGCATCCCCCATGGCGCGCTGGAAGAACGGCAGCACCTGTTCGTGGAAGAAACGGTCGTTGATGGGACGCAGGACGACGTCCATGGTGGGGCGCCTTGCTGTGCGGCCGTCAGGGCCGCGCGTCTTCCTGGACAATGAGGGCGTGGATGTCCGACGCCGTGGGGGCTTCCAGGATGGCGGCCCGGAAGCGCGGATTCTTGAACAGGCGCGAGATGCGAGCGAGCGCCTTCAGGTGCACCCCCGCGCTGTTCTCCGGCGCCACCAGCGCGAAGAACAGGTGCGTGGGCTTGCCGTCGATGGCCTCGAAGTCCACCCCCGCGCGCGACACGCAGAAGGCCGCCTGGAGACTGTCCATGCCCGCCAGCTTGCCGTGGGGGATGGCCACGCCCTCGCCAATGCCCGTACTGCCCAGCTTCTCCCGCTCCTGGAGCACCCCCACCAGCCGGTCCTCGCGCAAACTCGGATGCGCCCGCGCCAGCGTGGCACTCAGCTCGCGCAGCACCTCCGGCTTCGTGCGGGCCTGCATGTCCGCGACGACTGCTTGGGGGCTGAGGAAATCGGCGATTCTCAATGGCGCTCCCGCACTGGCGCTCCGGGCCGGCAATGATTCCTCGGCCGGCAATTACTCCTCACACTGGATTCGCGCAAGGGTCGCCTGGGTGGTGGAAAGCGCTTCGCTCACTGCGCATCAGCCCCCGAGGCTTCCGCGGACTTCGCGGACCCCTCCGGAGGCTTCCCCCGTGCCCACGGCTTCCCTTCCCGCCCCCCGCGCGTGAGCGGCGTGGGGGGCGGACCGGACTCCCTGACTTGCGAACTCCAGGCTCGAACCTGGAAGGTCGGGTCAGGTGCCGGTGGCGGCCACTGCTTCCGAGGGCAGGTGCGGCTCGATGAGCCCGAACCCGCCTTCCTTGCGGCGGTAGACGATGGACAACGCGTGCGACTGCTGGTTCTGGAACACGTAGAAGTCGTTGTTCATCAAGTTCATCTGCATCACCGCGTCGTCCACCGACAGCGACTGGATGGCCAGATGCGTGGTGCGCACCAGGCGCGCGATCCCCGACTCGGCCGCCTGCGCGGTGTCGTTCGAGGCCTCGGTGGTGGACGTCTGCGCCGCCTGGGCGGGTTCGGTGGACTCCAGGAACTCGGAGACCTCGAAGACGTCGTGGCGGACCTTGAGGCTGTTCACCAGGTCCTGACGGTGGTGGACCTTCTCCTTGCCGTGATGCGTCTTGAGCTTGTCGCGGTAGCGGCGCAGCTGGCGCTCGATCTTGTCCATCGCCAGGTCGATGGAGGCGTACATGTCATCGCTCTTCTCGCGGCCTCGGAGGATCCAGGCGCCCGAGTGGATGGTGATGTCCGCGTGGTGCAGGTGCCGCTCCAACGACAGCACCACGTGGGCCTCTCCAGCCCGGTCCAACAGTCGGTTCACCCGATCGACCTTTTCACGGGCGTATTCCTTCAGGGAATCCGACGCTCCGAACTGACGGAAGGTGATGTTGAGCTGCATGCGTGGTCGCCTCCTAGGGAGAGAGGTAAGCTCCGTCACAGATCAGAGACGGAGCCCACGCCGAAAGCAACCCGGCCCCCCACGTAGGAACTTCCCGTCCACGACACGCGGCCGCGCAAGCGACCGCCAGAGGACACGTGTTGTGTCCACTGCACACCACGTGAAGGGGATTCCGACCCGGGTCCCATTTTCCGGCCCGGGCCGTCCATTTCACCCTGTCACGCGAGCAGCCTCTGGCCGGTGACACCTGTCACTTCGCCAGCACTTCGCCATTGACGAAACGCGAAGGCTTCAGGGCACCACGGCGATGACGAAGTCCTGCGAGTGGAAGATGGTGCCGTCGCACGAGGCCACGCCCGTGCACTCGCGCACGATGCCCGCGAGGCTCGCCTCCATGCTGAGCAGGTGATTCGCCTGCGGCGTGGTGGCCGGAATCGTGATGCCCACCTTGCCGCCCTCTTGCGTGGCGGTGAGGGTGCCGGGCGCCCTGCCCCCTTCGCGCATGATGATGACGCTGACGGGACCGGGGACCTCCGAGGCCGGCTCCCAGAGGAAGTCGTACGTCTGTCCGACGCGCAGCTTGTCGGGGGTGCCCTCGCCCTGGAACGTGAAGCTGCGCTTGGCCTTGGCGCCCTGGAGCACCAGGCGCACGGTGGTGGTGGCGTCCTGGAGCTGCACCGTGATGTCGCTCACCGGCTCGCGGCTCCAGGCGCCCGGGTCGTAGTTGAAGTACGCGCGGCTGTTTTCGCACGCGTCCCCGCGCCCGCCCACCTCCGACGCGCCGCCCGGCACCAGCGTCATGGGCTGGCCGTTGAGGGTGGCCGTCACGTCGTCCGCGAAGCGTGAACACGGGCCGTCCGTCACGGAGTAGCTGACGGTGAAGCGGTGCGCGCCCTGCGCGTCCGGCGTCTCCTCGTCGTCCACGTCCGTCAGCGCGTAGATGAGCGTGCGGTCCGACAGCTCCGCGAGCGACATCACCTTCGTTTCGCCACCGCCACACCCCACCAGCGACACGAGCGCCCCAAGGGCTCCAAATCCACGAACGGTCCAGCGAGGCAGCGAAGAAGACACGGGAAGGGACATAGGGCCCGCGACCCTATCACTCCCGCGCGAGCAGTCCCGTGAGCCGTGCCTGCACCCCTGCCCACTCCGTGTCGAGAATGCTGTAGTACGCGCTGTCGCGCACGATGCCGCCGCGCACCAGCATGTGGTTGCGCAGGATGCCCTCGAACGTGGCCCCCAGCCGCTCGATGGCCGCCCGCGAGCGCACGTTGCGCCGGTCGGTCTTCAACTGCACACGCATCACCGCCAGGGCGTCGAACGCGTGGCGGAGCAGCAGGAACTTGCACTCGGTGTTCACCCGCGAGCGCCACACCCGCCGTCCCAGCCACGTGGAGCCGATTTCAAGCGTGCGGTGCGCGCGCTGGATCTCCATGAAGCGCGTGGTGCCCACCACGTCCCCGCCTTCGCGCAGGCAGATGGCGAAGGCCTGCTCGGTGCCCTCGGACGCGGCCCGGAGCGCGGTGGCGACGTAGTCCGCCACGTCGTCTTGCGTGCGCAACACGCGCGAGAAGTGCGTGAACAGCTCCGGCTCGCAGAGCGCCGTGAGCGCGGGCACGTGGTCGGCGGTCAGCGGCACCAGCCGCACCGTGGTCCCCTCCAACGTGACGGGCGGGACGACCAGGGGCAGGGGCTCCCGGCGGGGAGCGTCGGCGTCACCGGGGAAGGAAGCAGGGGGCAAGGGGTCCATGGACCGCTTCATGCCCCAACTCCGACCCTGACGGGCAGGGCCGGTTGAGACAAAGCGCTAGTAGTAGCGCTTGCGCTTGCTGCTGGGGAGGATGCCCAGCACCTCGCGGTACTTGGCCACCGTGCGCCGGGCGATTTCGGTGCCCTGCGAGCGCAGGAGCTCGACAATCTTCTGGTCCGAGTACGGGTTGCGCGAGTCTTCCTGCGACACGAGCTGCTTGATGTGGTGCTTCACCGCTTCGCTGGCCGTGTCCTCGCCGGACACGCGCGCGATGGACGAGTTGAAGAAGTACTTCAGCTCGAAGATGCCTTGCGGCGTGTGCACGTACTTGCTCGTCGTCACGCGGCTGACGGTGGACTCGTGCATGCCGATGTCCTCCGCCACGTCGCGCAGGATGAGGGGCTTGAGGTGCGCGATGCCCTTGTCCAGGAAGTCCTTCTGGAACTTCACGATGCTCTCGGTGACCTTGTAGATGGTCCGCTGCCGCTGGTGGATGGAGCGGATGAGCCACATCGCGCTGCGCAGCTTGTCCTGGATGAAGTCCTTCGTCTGGCCGGGGCTCACGGCGCCGTTCTTCAGCGCGTTCCGATACATGCCGGAGATGCGCAGCTTGGAGAGGCCGTCGTCGTTGAGGACGACCGTGTATTCCTCCTCGGCCAGCTTGTAGACGAAGACATCCGGGGTGATGTACTGCGCGTCGTCCCCGCTGAAGTTGCGGCCCGGCCGCGGATCCAGCTTGGGCAGCAGCTTCGCCGCCGCGATGACCTCGTCCAGGGTGACCTTGAGGTCCTTGGCGATGGCCGGCAGGTTCTTGGACTCCAGATACTTCATGTGCCGCTTGATGATGAGGCCCATCAGCGCGGCGTTCGGGTCCTTCATCGCCTGGAGCTGGATGAGCAGGCACTCCTGGAGGTCGCGCGCGCCACAGCCGCGGGGCTCCAGGTTCTGGATGCGGCGCAGGGTGCGCTCGGCGACGTGCATGGGCACGTCCGCCTCGTTGGACAGGCGGATGAGCGGGTCGCCTTCGATGTCCGGGAGCTTGAGGTAGCCGTCGTCGTCCAGGTTGCCCAGGATGAGCACCGCCACGCGGCGCTCGGCCTCGTTGAGCCGCAGCGTGCCCAGCTGCTCCTGGAGGTGGTCGACCAGGTCCTCCTTCTTCACCATGTTGGCTTCGAACGACGGCAGGTCGTCCGTGGCCACGTTGCCCTTGTTGGAGGCGGTGGTGGGCTCGTTGAACTGGTAGCTGTTGAGGTACGCCTCCCAGTCGATTTCAGGCGGGCCTTCCCCGTCCGCCTTGAATTCCTGGGCCGTCTCGGGATTCGCGGAAGGCATGTCGCCGTCGCGAATGGCCTCGGCGTTGTCGGCCTCCAGCGAGGCCTCGCCCGGCTCCTTCTCGCTCACCTCGCCCGGCATGCCCTCCTCGGGCTGCTCCAGGAGCGGGTTCTGCTCCATCTCCTCCCGGACCTGGTCCAGGAGTTCCATCCGAGAGAGCTGGAGGAGCTTGATGGCCTGCTGCAACTGGGGCGTCATCACCAGTTGCTGCGCGAGCTTCATGCTCTGTTTGAGTTCCATCGCCATGTGGGGGCGTCTCCAGAAGACGTGCGTGCCGACTCGATGGGAGTTCCCATCAAAGACCGTGCCAACCTAACAAGGCGACCCGGCCACGTCCAGTGCCCCTCCGCATGGTTCTTGATTTGCAGTGTGAAAAATCTGCAAGAAATCCAGAAGGTTGCCGCAACCCCCGCCTGCCTGCCCTGTGTTCAAACGTCGACGCAAAAGCGGGGCCAACTTCACGCTGAGCATCTGGAGACGTACGAACAGTGTGATTCGTCAAGGGACCTGGAGACGGAAGCGGTCTCCCAGGTAGACGGCTCGCGCACGGGCGGACCCGGCGATCTGCTCGGGGGTCCCCTCTTCAAGAATCTGACCCTGTGCGATGATGTAGGCCCGGTCACAGATGCCCAGGGTGTCCTGGACGTTGTGGTCGGTGATGAGGATGCCCAGGCCCCGCTCGCGCAGCAGGTGGATCTGCCGCTGGAGGTCGCCCACGTTGATGGGGTCCACGCCGGCGAAGGGCTCGTCGAAGAGGATGAAGCGGGGGGAGGGGATGAGGCTGCGGGCGATTTCGGCGCGTCGGCGCTCGCCGCCAGAGAGGGTTTCTCCCCAGGACTCGGCCACGTGGGTGAGGCCGAACTCCTCCAGGAGGGTGTCGGCGCGCTTCTTGCGGTCGGCGCTGCCCAGGCCCTTCTCCAGCTCCAGCACGGCGAGGAAGTTCTCGCGCACCGTGAGCTTGCGGAAGACGGAGGCCTCTTGCGGCAGGTAGCCCACGCCCCGGCGCGCGCGGCGGTGCATGGGCAGGTGGGTGAGGTCCTCGTCGCCCACGCGCACCCGGCCCGCGTCCGGCGTCACCAGCCCCACCACCATGTTGAAGCTCGTCGTCTTGCCGGCGCCGTTGGGGCCCAGGAGGCCCACCACCTCACCGGGGGCGACGTTGAAGGAGACGTCCCGCACCACCTGGCGGCGGCGGAAGGACTTCTGGAGCCCTTCCGCGTACAGCCTCGCGCCCGGGGTCATGGAGGCGTGCCCCCGGGCGCGGGGGTGGCGACTCCCGGCTTGGGCGCGGCGGGCGCCTTCTTGCGGGTGCCGGGAACAGCGGTGGAGGCCGGGGACTCCACGAGGATGCGGGCGTTCTCCACCTCCACGCGCTCGTTGCCCAGGATGAGGCGGACCTTGGTGCCGGTAACGTAGGTGTTGCCCTGCCGCGCTTCGGGCGAGCCCGTCACCACCAACACGCCGGAGGGGACGTCGTAGTCGGCGCGCTCCCCCCTGGCCTGCCGGTCGCCGTCCACGGCGCGCACGTTGCCGGAGCACACCACGCGCGTCACCTCGCGCGTCTGGTTGTAGTAGGCGGTCATCTTGTCGCAGCGGATGTCCATCGTCTGGTGCTTCACCTTCACGTTGCCGGTGAGCACCGCCTGGGTGCGGTCGCCGGAGACGAGGTCGGCGGACAGGTCCACCGGGTTCTGCAGCTTGCCGGGGGCCAGCGAGACGCCCGGCGCGGGGAGCGGCGCGGCCGGGGCGGGCGTCGCCACCGGGGTGCCAGGCTTCGTTGCCGGGGAAGTGGTCGCCCCCGCCGTCGGGGCCGGGCCCGCGGGCTTCGCGGCCAGGGCGGGCGTGGGCTGGGCCAGGAACAGCGCCATCACGAGGAACTCGATCACTGCGCGGCTCCACCCAGCACGGTTTCGACCGTGCCTTCGAAGGTGAACGTCTCATCCGGCGCGGACAGCTCGAAGCGGTCCGCGCGCATCTGGTAGTCGGGGCCCTGCATCGTCACGCCCTCATCGCCATGCGCCCGCTGCGTCGTGGCGTCGTAGGTGAGCCGCGGCGTGCGGGCCACCATGCCGTCACCGGTGCGCACGACGACGCCTCCGCTGCCCACCCACCGTTTGGACGCGAGGCTGCCGTCCATATTCGGCGCGGTGATGACCGTGCCTCCCGCCATGGGCAGGGGCGAGCCCTTCGCGCCCTGGCCGGGTGGCAGTCGCACGACCACGTCCGTGGCCTGCACCTCGCCGCCCGCGCGCCGGTAGTGCACGGTCCGGGCGGAGCCGGACACCATGAGCTTCTCGCCTTCGAACGAGCGCAGGCGCGCGCCCTCCAGCACCACGTCCGGGCGCGGTTCGGTCGCGACGCCCTCGGCGGGACGGCGCGGCGCGCAGGCGGTGGCGAGGAGTCCCAGGAAGCTCAAGGCAAGGAGGCGCGACACGGGGTCTTCCTTATCACCGCACCGGGGTGGACGCTGGGTCGGGAAGGGCCGGGGAAGCGGCCTGCGACGCCTCCATGACAGGGCGCGTCTTCCAGCGTTGGTGCATCCACACCCACTGTTCGGGCGCTCGGCGGATGGCGGCCTCGATGCGCTGGGACAGGGCGGCGGTGAGCGCCTGGACGGCCGCTTCACGCTCCGTCACCTCCGGCGCGGGGACTTCCTCCATGGTGAGCCGGTAGCCTTCGCCGTCCCGCTGGCAAAAACCCACCACCACGGCCGCGCCGGTGCGCAGCGCCAGGTCCGCCGCCGCGCGCGGGGTGGCGGCCAGCTCCCCGAAGAAGGGCACGAAGACGGACTGCACCTTGGTGTCCTGGTCGATGAGGATGCCCAGGATTTCGCCGCTGCGAAGGGTGCGGAGCATGGCCCGCGCCGCGCCCTCCTGGCCGCGCCAGATGCTGCGCACCCCACCCTTCGCCCGGAAGTCCTCCACGAGCGCGGTGAGGCGCGGGTCGCTGGACTCCTTGGCGATGCTCTGGCTGGGGTAGCCCGCCTTCGCCACGCGCCGGGCGAGCAGCTCCCAGTTGCCCACATGGCCGGAGACGAAGACGACGCCCTTGCCCTTCGCGAGCGCCGCCTCCAGCACGGCCCGGTCCTCCGGGGGCCAGGACACCAGGGCCTCCAAGCCCTCATCCAGTGCGCGCGAGGAAGCCACCTCCAGGGCGGCGGCGGCCAGATGGCGGAAGGCGCCACGGGCGAGTGCGTCACGCTCCGCGTCGCTCCGGTCGGGGAAGGCGCGGGCGAGTGACTTGAGGGCCTTGCGCCGCTCGCCTCCGGCGATGGCATAGGCCCAGCCGCCCAGCGTCATGCCCAGGGTGCGCGCGGCTCCCAGCGACAGGAACTGGAGCAGGCGCAACATCCCGGCGATGAGCAGGTAGCGCAGGTAACGCTTCAGGCGCTTTGTTAAGGGGGGACGCTCCACGACGCGTCTCCATATCCCATGCGCGAATACAACTTCGACGGCCTCATTGGTCCCACCCACAATTACGCCGGTCTCTCGCCCGGCAACCTGGCGTCACAGACCCACGGGGGCCAGCCGAGCCAGCCCCGGGCGGCGGCGCTCCAGGGGCTGGAGAAGATGCGCTTCGTGTCGGAGCTGGGCGTGGGGCAGGCGGTGCTGCCACCCCAACCGCGCCCGTCCCTGCGCACGCTGCGCGCCCTGGGCTTCACGGGCTCCGACGAGGAGGTCATCACCCGCGCGGCGCGCGACGCCGAACACCTGCTGCGCCTCACCTCCAGCGCCTCCGCCATGTGGACGGCCAACGCGGCCACCGTCGCGCCGTCGGTGGATACGGCGGACGGCCGGGTGCACCTGACGCCCGCGAACCTCACGCAGATGTTCCACCGCGCCATCGAGGCGGACACCACGCACGCGGTGCTGCGCGCCATCTTCGCGGATCCGAAGCACTTCCAGGTCCATGCCCCCCTGCCCGGCGCCGCGCACTTCGCGGACGAGGGCGCGGCGAACCACACGCGCCTCTTCACGCCCGGACACAAGGCCGTGCACGTGCTCGCCTGGGGCCGCAGCGCGTGGCAGGACGTGAAGGGCCCGCAGCGCTTCCCCGCGCGCCAGACGCTGGAGTCCAGCCAGGCCCTGGCCCGGCTGCACCAGTTGAATCCAGAGCAGGTGCTGATGCCGCAGCAGCATCCGGACGGCATCGACGCGGGCGCGTTCCACACCGACGTGCTCGCGGTGGGCAACGAGCGCTTCCTCATGCTGCACGCGCTGGCGTTCGCCGACCACCCGGCACTCCTCGCGACGCTGCGCCAGAAGCTGGGCGAGGACTTTCGCTCCGTGGTGGCGACGGACGCCGAGCTGCCGGTGAAGGACGCGGTGAAGGCCTACCCGTTCAACTCGCAGGTGCTGTCGCTGCCGGATGGCACCATGGCCATCATCGCGCCCATCGAGAGCCGCGAGACGCCCCACGCGCACGCCTTCCTGCAACGCGTGGTCGCCGAGGACAACCCGGTGAAGGCGGTGCACTACCTGGACGTTCGACAGTCCATGAACAACGGCGGAGGTCCGGCGTGTCTGCGCCAGCGCATCTCCCTGACGGACGCGGAGAAGGCCGCCATCACCGCGGACGTCTTCTACTCCCCCGCCCTCCATGAGGCCCTTGCCGCGTGGGTGCGCCGTCACTACCGCGAAGTGCTGCGCCCCGAGGACGTGAGGGATCCGCTGCTCGCGCGCGAGACGATGACCGCGCTCGATGAGCTGACGCGGCTCTTGAAGCTGGGCAGCGTGTACGATTTCCAGCAGTAGCCGTGCCTGCCTGCCTGCCCTCCGTCACACCCGGCGAGGGCAGGCTCCCACGTCCCCCTGAATGGGTGTGGCGAATGGCCGCCTGCGTCGTCCGGACACACCTTGAACGTTGAGGAGGTGAGGTCCCCATGATCCCGATTGCCATCCAGCAATACCTCCGGCGCCATCGCGTCCCCTTCGAGCGGTATGCCCACGCCCGGGCCGTGACCGCGACGGAGTTGGTGGACGTGCTGAACGTGCCCGGCTGGCGCGTGGCGAAGTCCGTCATCGTGAAGGCGAACCGTCAGCCGTGGATCGTCGTCGTGCCCGCGCTCGCGACCGTGAACCTGCGCCAGGTTCGAGACATCCTGGGCGTGCACACGGTGCGGCTCGCCGCCGAGTCCGAGTTCGTCGACCATTTCCCCGGCTGTGAAGTCGGCGCCGAGCCACCCTTTGGAGAGCTGTACGGCCTGCCCGTGGCCGTGGACGAATCGCTGAGCCTCAACGAGCGGCTGTTGTTCCGCGCGGGCTCACACGAGGAGGCCCTGGAGCTGCGCTTCCAGGACTTCGCGCGGCTGGAGTGGCCCCTGGTCGCGTCGTTCATCCACCCGCTCGTGAATGAGCGGGAGACGCGGGATTCGTATTCCACTTCCAGGGACGAGGGGTCGGGCGCTTCGGCCTGACTGCCTGGGCCCTCCGTCAAGGCGCCGGGGAATCGCTGACCGCCTGCGAGCGGCCCGAGGACGGCTCGTGCTCCCGCGCGTTCGGATCCTCCAGCAGCTCGCGACGACGCGTGTCCACGCGCGCACGCTCGCGTGACTCCAGCCGCACCGCCCAGGCCTCCACCTCCGCGCGCCGTGAGCCGCCGGGAGGCATGAGCCGCAGGCCCTCGTGCACCGAGCGCGCCGCCGCGTCGTAGCGCGACAGCAACTCCTGCAGGCGGGCCACCGCGAAGTGGTTCTCCGGACCGGGCACCAGCCCCGCGACCGAGCGCCGCTGCTCCAGCGCGCGGGCCAGCAGTCCCTCACGCTCGAAGCAGTCCGCCTCCAGCGAGAGCAACCGCGCGCGCTGCTGGAGGCTCGTCAGGAAGGGCGCCACCGCGGCCAGCGTGTCCCGGGACCGCCGCGTCAGGCCCACCTCCTGCTGCCGCGCGGCCAGGGTGAACGCCAGCTCCACGTCCTGGGGAAAGCGCTTCGCGAGGGACTCCAGCGACTGGAGCGCCTCCTTGAGCTTGCCTTGTGCGCGCCACACGTCGGCGCGCAGCAGGTGCGTGGCCAGGGCATCCGGAGCCCGTCGCTCCACCTCCACGCACGCCGCCTCCGCCGCCTCCAGTTCCCCCTGAGCCAGCCGGCCGCGAACCTCCTGCATCCACAGCGCGGTGGCCTCGGGGCGGCCCTCGAAGTGTTCCCGCGCCCAGGCGAGCCAGTCCAGCCCCAGCGCGCGGCGCTCCGGCACACCGAGCAGCGCCTGGGCCATCTCCGTGGCCTGTCCGGGAGCTTCGGACGTGAGGGTCGCGAGTTCCCCTGGCGTGCGCGCCCGGGGCATCGCTTCGGACAGCAACACGCGCGCGTCGCCGCCCTCATGCGCCAGGCGGTACTCCAGGAAGGCCTGCTCGCGCCGGCCCAGGTGCAGCAGGGCCCTCGCCACCACGCGGTGCGCCGGGGCATCCAGGGGCCGCAGGTACAGCACGTGGTTGACGAAGGCCAACGCGTCCTTCGCTCCCTCCACGCCGTCGCCTACGGAGGCCATCGCCACCAGGCGGTACAGCAGGTAGTCCGTCGGGTGCACGTCGATGAGCGACAGCCCCAGCGCGCGGACTTCCGCTCGGGGGGCCCGGGCCGACACGCGTTGGGCCAGCAGCGCTTCCGCGTCCTCCATCCTCCGCCTGCCCGGCACGAGCGCGACGAGCATCACCGCCGTGAGCGCCGCCGCCAACGCCAGCGCCGGGCCCGAGGGAATTCGATGGGTGCGCGTGCTCCGCGCGAACAGGCGCTCCGATTCACGGGGCCGCGCCACCGCGCCCAGGACCACCGCCACCGCCACCGCGCACGCGGGCAGCTCCAGGCTGAAGTCGAACAGGTTGTGCAGCGCCAGGGCCGCCACGCCCGACAGCACCGCCAGCTCCACGGGGCCGTGGCCTTCGCGCCGCACCAGCCCCACGAAGCCCCAGACGCCCAGCGCCAGCAGCAGCAGGCCCGGCACGCCCCACTCCGTCGCCACCTGCAACACCGCGTTCTCCGGGTGCGTGAAGGTGTTGGGGTTCGCTTCGGTCTGGTAGCGCGGGAACGCGGCCTCGAACGCGCCGCGCCCCATGCCCAGCACCGGGAAGGCGCGGGCCGCGCGGGCCATTATCGGCCACGGCTCCACCTTGCCGTGGCGCAGGGACTCCACGCTGTCCGCCGTGCGCGCCTCCGCCCACAACTGGTCCGCCGCCAGGTACGCGCCCACCGACAGCGTCGCCAGCAGCCCCAGCAGCACCGCCGCGCCCCGCCCCCAGGAGGGCTTCGCGGGCGTGCGCGCCTCCCTGCGCTGCTTCGACAGCCACGCGGCGAGCAGCACCTGCCCGAAGACGAAGAACACGATGCCCGCGCGCGACAGCGACAACAGCACGCCCGCGCCGGAGAGCAGCGCGGCCATCGCGAAGGGCCATGCGCTGGAGCGCGACGGCTTCGACAGCGCCAGCCCCACCGCCACCGTCGCCGCGAGCCCCAGGAAGCCCGCGAGGTGGTTGGGGTTGCCGAACGGCGTCACCAGCGGCGGCCTCGCATGCACGTACGCCCGCAGGCCGAACAGCGTCTCCACGTTGAAGAGCGCATGCCCCAGCCCCACCGCCGCCACCGCCGCGCCCGTGAAGGCCAGCACCGACAACAGCCGCTTGCGCGACGCCCGGGCCCGGCACACCTGCGCCGCCGCGAGGAACGTCAGGAGATAGGCCCCGTGCTTCGCCAGCTCCCTCCACGTGGCGGAAGGCTCCAGCGACACCGGCCGGAAGCCCGTGAGTCCAAGCGGCACGAGCACGTCCGCGCGCAGGGCCGCCGCCTCCGGGCTCACCCACCCGAGCAACACTGGCGGCAGCGGCACGAGTTGCAGCGCGCACAGCAGCACGCCCCCCACGAGCGGCGCCGCCAGGAAGGGAATCCTGGGAGTCTCCCCCTGCCGGCGAGCCCCCACCACCGCCAGCACCGCGGCCAGTCCGGCCAGGGCACTCAGGGGCCAGGACCCCCAGTGCGCCGCGCCGCCCAGCGCCACCGGGCCCAGCACCAGCAGCGCCGCGAGGGCCGCCTCAGCGGACAGGGTGTACCGGGAGACGCGACGGGACTCGGGAGCCATGCGGAGGGCGCGAGTATGTCACGCGGGCCGGGCGGGTCAGTTCCTTCACCCGCGCCCCTCCCTTCAGCCAGGAGACACACCGCCCGGACGCCTCCTTCCCGGACAGGGCCCGGGAACCGTCGAATGAACCAGGGCGCCGGGACATCGCTTGCATCCGGAGACCCATCTGGCATCGTCCCCGGCCCATGCGTCGCCTCCTGCTCACCGCCGCCGTTCTTTGCGCCTCCCTCTCCGGACTCACCGCGTGCAAGACGAGTTGCCGCGAACTGTCCGAGAAGCTCTGCGAGTGCGCTTTGAACTCGGTGGAGAAGCAGATCTGCCAGCAGCGCGCCGCGGACGAGGAAGCCCGCGTGGAGCCCACCGCGGAGAATGAAATCGTGTGCGAGGAGAGGCTCGAAGGCTGCGACTGCCGCACCATCGAGACCGAGGAAGGCAAGAAGGCCTGCGGCCTCGCCCGCTGAACGCCGTCCGCTGAAGACCGCCAGCCCCCCGCCGAGGCCCCCGACGTACGGGCGGGCCCGGAAGGTGCTTCAGGCCCCCGGAGCCACGCGCGCAGGCACCGGAGTTCCGCCGTCCACCCAAGGCTGGAGCCCGCGCTTCACCCGTGAGCGCCACGGCGTCTCCACCCAGCGGTGCATCGCCAGCGACGCGGGCACCAGCAGCACCATCAACACCGCCAGGAAGCGCCAGGGCGACGTCAGGTCCACGCGCGTCTCCAGCCAGTGCACGAACTCACTGATGGGGTACTGGAGCAGGTACAGCGCGTAGCTGGCCCCGCCCAGGTGCACCAGCCACGGCCGCGCGAGCACCGCCCCCAGCGCACCGCCTCCGCGCGCCAGCCCGTACACCAGCAGCGCCGACGCGGGCGCCAGCAGCGCGTTGTGCATCAGCGGGTACGGAATCCGCCCGCCCTGCGAGAAGCCCACGACCAGCAGCGCCGCGCCCGCCACCGCCATCACCGCGCCGGAGCGGGAGGGCGCGACGGTGTTCGCACGCTCGCGCACGAAGACGAGCCCCAGCAGCACGCCCATGAGGAACTCCGGCAGGCGCAGCAGCGGGTTGAACTTCAGCACCGCCAACCAGAAGCCCTCGGACGCGGCGTCCAGCGCGCCGGGACCGTCCGGCCGCAGGACGACGTAGAGCACCGGCGGCAACAGGCCCAGGGCCCACACGCCCACCAGGGCCACCTTCATCCACGCGCCCTTGAAGCCCTCCAACCGGCGTCCCAGCGAAGGGAACAGCGCGTAGAAGAACGCCTCCACCGACACGGACCAGCCCGGCGGGTTCCAGTACAGCGCGAGCTTGGGCACCCACGCCTGCAACAGCGCCAGCGTGCTGAAGGCCGCGGTGCCCAGCTTCGCCGCCGCCACGGGCAGCGAGTTCACCGCCAGCGAGCGCCCCATGGTGGGCGCCGCGGACAGCAGGAACGTCAGCAGGAACACCGGGTAGACGCGCGCCAAGCGGGCGCTCCAGAAGGAGCGGGACGGCGTCTGCATCCGGCCTTCGGTGTCCACGTAGTTGTACGCGAGCACGAAGCCGGACAGCAGGAAGAACACGCCGACGGACGCGTAGCCGGAGGCCACGATGTGGACCATCCACTCCGGCGCCCACCCCGTGAGGCAGGGTGTCCCGAAGTGGAAGAGGACCACGTGCAGGGCCGCCAGGAAGCGCAGCCCCGTGAGGGCATCCAGTGAAGCGCCCGTCTTCTGCTTCATCTCTAGCGGCGCCCGATGCCGAAGTAGGTGAAGCCCTGCTCACGCATGCGCGCGGGCTGGAAGATGTTGCGGCCGTCGAAGATGACGGGCGACTTCATCAGCGACTTCATGCGCGCGAAGTCCGGGTGGCGGAACTCGTTCCACTCGGTGACGACGAACAGGCCGTCCACGCCCTCCAGCGCGTCGTAGGGCAGCTCCGCGTAGCGGATGCGGTCGCCGAAGACGCGCTTGGCCGCGTGCGAGGCCACCGGGTCATGGGCAATCACCTGCGCGCCCTTGCCGATGAGGCCCTCGATGACCTCGATGGACGGCGCCTCGCGCATGTCGTCCGTCTTGGGCTTGAAGGCCAGGCCCCACACGCCGAACTTCTTGCCCTCCAGCGTGCCGTAGTGCTTCACGGCCTTGTTCACGAGCAGCTTCTTCTGCCGCTCGTTGGTGCGCTCCACCGCGCGCAGCAGGTCCAGCTCCAGGCCGTACTCACGCGCCGTGGTGACCAGTGCCTTCACGTCCTTGGGGAAGCAGGAGCCGCCGTAGCCCACGCCGGGGAAGAGGAACGGGTAGCCGATGCGCTTGTCCGCGCCCAGGCCCTTGCGCACGAAGTCCACGTCCGCGCCGACCTTCTCGCAGAGCGCGGACACGTCGTTCATGAACGAGATGCGCGTGGCGAGCATCGCGTTGGCCGCGTACTTCGTCAGCTCCGCGGAGCGCGTGTCCATGAAGAGGATGGGGTTTTCGGTGCGCACGAAGGGCGCGTACAGCTCGCCCATAAGGTTCCGGGCGCGCTCGGTGTCCGCGCCAATGACGACGCGGTCCGGCTTGAAGAAGTCGTCCAGCGCGGCGCCTTCCTTGAGGAACTCCGGGTTGGAGACGACGTCGAACTCCACGCTCGTCACCTTGGCGATGGCCTCCCGCACCTTGTCCGCCGTTCCCACCGGCACGGTGCTCTTGTCCACCACCACCGTGTACTGCTTGATGGCGCGGCCCACCGCCTGCGCCGCCGCGATGACGTACTGGAGGTCGGCTTCGCCGCTCTCTCCTTCGGGGGTGCCCACCGCGATGAACACGGCCTGGGCGTTCGCCACGCCCTCCGCCAGGTTCGTCGTGAACGTGAGGCGCTTCTCCTTCACGTTCTTGCGGATCAGCTCCTCCAGACCCGGCTCGTAGATGGGAACCTGCCCATCCTGGAGCATGCGGATCTTCCGCTCATCGATGTCCACGCACGCGACGTCGTTGCCCGAGTCCGCGAAGCAGGTGCCCGCGACGAGTCCGACGTAGCCCGATCCGATAATGGCAATACGCATTCTTGAAAGGTCCTGGGTTTTCGACAGGTGGCGTCATGAACTTCTACGCCGACCCGCGCACCGAAAGAAAGCCCAGGGGCGCTGAACGCCGAGCGACCGGACAGGCTTATCGCCCTGTGAGGAGACGTCGCAGCCGATCCACGCCCCGCAGGGCAGAGGCCCGTCCGGGGGTGCTCACTGGACCCACCACCCCCCGGTCCAAAAGCTCCCGGGTCGCCCGCCGCAGCGGAGGCATGGCGGCGGTGGCCTGCGCCGCCGCCTCCGGGAACAACCGCGCGACGATGGCCAGCGACGTGTACAGCGCGCGCTCCAGGCCGAACGCCTCCGCCCGCTCCAACAGGGCGGGAACGTCCATGGGTCGCGAATACACGCCGCCCATCCAGGTGGCCCCGGTGACGAGCTCGCGCAGGTCCACGAAGGACAGCCACGGCACGTCGTAGCCGTGGTGGGCCTGGTCCAGCGCGGTGAGCAGGAGCACGTCCTCCAGCTCCGGACGGAAGACGGACGCGCCGTAGACCTTCATGGGTCGGGCGCGGTCGAAGATGCCGGCCAACTGCTCACGTCGGCTCGCGCCCAGCACGTCCGAGTACAGATAGATGGGCGTGCGGCCGTCGGACACCACGCGCGCGGCGCCGCTGTTCGTCGTGTCGGTCTCCGGGACGAACTCGTGGTTGGACAGGTAGCCGGCGAAGCCGTCCACGTCCAGGCGGCGCACCAGCACCTGGATGTCCAGCACGGGGCGGAAGCCCACGTGGGGGTAGAGCGCCTCCGCGAAGGCGGCCCCACCCAGGAGCAGGATTTTGCGGCCCTCCAGCTGGTCCACGATGCGCTTGAAGTGGACCAGCTTCATGACGTTGTCGTTCACGGAGCCGGTGTAGATGGACATCATCCGGTCGCGGGCCCACTCGGGCGCCTCGCCTCCGCCCATCCGATACTCCAGGTTGTACGCGGCGAGCGGCGCCAGCCCCTGGGAGATGGCCCAGTCGACGTAGGCCTCCCAGGGAGCACCCCGGAGCTTTCCGCGCGGGGGCTCGAAGGAGGACAGGACCCGGAAGGTATCGAGAAGGCTGGGCGCCATGGTGCGGCACCTTTAATGGTCCGGGCCCATCCGCCGCAATGACCGTCTTGCACACGGTCCTGCCGAGCACCCTACCCGCCGCGCGCCCAGTGCCCGCGCAGCCGGCGGAGCGCGTAGCCCACCATGGGCCGGGCCCGGGGTGCCAGGGCGAGCTTCGCGGCCACCCAGGCGGGCTTGTTCCGGGCCAGCTGCGCGTCCACGAGCCGGGGCCCGGAGAACAGCCGGTGCGCCAGCGCGCGCTGCCACCCGGGCGGGGCCAGGGCCTTCAGCACCCACGCCGGCACGGGCGCGTCCAGCAGCCGGTGACCAGCGTCCCAGGCGTACCACGCCAGATGGGGCAGGCCCGTCTCCTTCGCGCGCGCCACCACGCGGTCCCAGTCCAGGTGGGGCTTCGCCCGCGCCAGCAGCTTCAGGTCGAAGAGCCACGTCAGCCGCTGCAACAGGTGGTTGCTCGCGTGGAGGGCCAGGTACACGGCCTCATCCTCCGCGCACAGGTAGCGCACGCGCAGGCCGGCCAGGTCCGCGTCCTCGGCGCGGGCCACCAGCGCGTCGCCCTCCAGCGCCTGGCCGTAGCCGGCGAGTGCCCGGTAGTGCAGCTCCACCAGCCCCGCGGGGCCGGTGAGCTCGACATGGTGCGTGTCGTCGCGGTCCCCTTCGCCGGCCTTCGTCGTCAGGCCCAGCCCTTCGAGCGCGTGCACGGCGCACATCACCCGGGCGCGCGGCACCAGCAGGTCCACGTCGGTCGTCGCCCGGAGGAGCGGCTCCGGGTAGAGCCTGCGGGCCAGGCCATAGCCCTTGAGCAGCACCGGCACCACGTCCACCGCCGCCAGCGCCTCCACGCTGCGCAGGAGCAGCGCCCGCACGCGCATGCCCCGGGCCGCGCCCGCCAGCGACTCGCGGCGCAGCAGGGCCCGCGACTCCTCGGGGAGGGACAGGTCCGCGCGGACGAGCGCGTGCTCGACGAAACCCGCGAGCCCGTGGCGCACGGCGGCCTTCACCAGCGCATCCGCTTCCTCCGGGGGCACGGGCGTGGCGGGGGCCTCCGGCCAGGCCTTCAGCAGTGACAGCAGGGCCAGAGGGGGAACCGGGCTCACGGGGGCCTACCGCCGCAGCGCGATGATGCGCCCGGGCTCGGCGACTTCCAGGGCCGCGAGTTGCACGGTGCGCTCCGCCACCGCGTCCGCGACCACTTCCAGCGCCAGCTCCTCGTCGCGGTCGATGGTGCTCCGCCCGTCGCGCCAGCACAGGCGCAGCGTGCCGAGCAGGACCTCTCCGTCCTTCACCTCGACGCTCACCTCCAGCGGGGAGGACGTGCCGGCCTCCGGACGCCGCGCCTCGAAGACGACGCCCTCGGTGTCCTGCTCATGCGGGCGGCGCAGGCGCAGCTCCTGTTGGGACGCGTCCAGGCCCTGCGCCAGGGGACGCACGGCGTTCCACACATCCTGGAGCGAACCGGCCGCGCGCACCGCGCCGGTGACGGCCTTCACCAGCGTGCGCAGTTGCTGGTTGCGCTGGCGCGTCTGCTGGACTTCGCCCGCGTGGCGCATGTCCAGGTAGCCAAGCTTGCGCATCAGCACCACGATGACGACGCCCACGCCGCTGAGCAGCAGCGCGCTCTGGACGCTGTTGGCGAAGTGGAGCCCCAGCGCGGTGACCATGAAGAGCGTGCACAGCCCGTAGAGCACCAGCACGGTGGTGCGGTGGGTGAGCAGCAGGCGGCTCATCAACCGGTGGTGGATGTGTTCCTTGTCCGCGCTGAACATGGGTCTGCCCAGGAGCGAGCGGCGCACCATGGCCAGCAGCGTGTCCATGATGGGCAGGCCCAGCGCCATCACCGGCACGAGCAGCGCCACCGCGGTTCCGCTCTTCGACGACGTCTTGATGGACACCGCCGCGAGCACGAAGCCCAGGAACATGCTGCCCGTGTCTCCCATGAAGATGGAGGCCGGGTTGAAGTTGAACACCAGGAACCCGAGGATGGCGCCCGCGAGCGCCGCCATCAGCAGGCACAGCAGCACGTCCCCGCGCATCAGCGCGAGCAGGAAGTGGGTGCCCACGCCGAAGAACGCGACGCCGCCCGCCAGCCCATCCAACCCATCGATGAGGTTGAGCGCGTTGATGACGCCCACCACCCACACCACCGTCAGCGGCAGGCTCAAGAGCCCCAGCGACAGCTCCGCGCCGAAGGGATTGGCGAGCACCTCGATGCGGAAGCCCAACGCGTACAGGCTCAACGCCACCGCGAACTGCACGGAGAACTTCAGCTTCGCGCCCGCGCCCTTCAGGTCGTCGTAGAGCCCCAGCGCCGCGATGACCGCGCCGCCCACGAAGAGCCCCACGATGAGGTCCGTCTGCGCGAGGAACTGGACGCCCACCCCCGAGTCCACCAGGAACAGCGCGCACAGCGGCGCGAAGAAGCCCCCGACGATGCCAATGCCGCCCAGCCTCGGGACGGGCCGCACGTGCACCTTGCGGCTGGAGTTCGTCTGATCCAACCAGCCCCACGCGAGCGCACGCTCACGGACGACCCACGTGAGCGCCAGCGCCACGAGAAGCGAAACAAGGAAGGCGGCGAGGAAGGTGATCATGCAGGAGGGTCAGGCCTCATCGTGACGGCCAGCGGTGCAGCGCGTCAATGTCCTGACCCCGGAGGGCAAGAACTGCGTGCCTGCCTACTTGCTGCCAACAGTCCGCTCGCGCAGGACTTCTTCGTAGAGCCCCTGCGTTCGAGCGGCGATGTCGGCCCAGGTGAGCCCCTGTACCTCCAGTTGGGCCGCACGGCGCAGGGCATACCGCCGGAGCGGATCCGCCACGAGCACCCGCACCGCCGCCACCAGCGCGGCCACGTCCCCGACGGGCACGAGCGAACCCGTGCGGCCCGGGTGCACGACGGAGGGCGCCACACCCACCGGGGTGGACACGGGAACGAGGCCTGAAGCCATGGCCTCCACCAACGCCATGCCGTAGCCCTCCGCGTGGCTGGGGAAGAGGAGCACCTCTTCTTGAGCGAGCAGGCCGGGCAGCGTCGCGTGGGCGTAGTGCGGCACCACGCGCAGTTGGGATTGGACGGACGGTGGAAAGGCGGCGCGGACCTCGGGTTCGGGGGTGCCGGTGCCGTACAGGGTCAGCGTGAAGGGCACGCCGAGCGCATGCAGCTGGCCCACCGCGGCGATGACATCCTCGCGCCCCTTGCGCTGGATGAAGGTGCCCACGGTCGCGAGGCGCAAGGGGCCGTCCGGGAGCGGCGCGGGCAGGGGCAGCCCGTGGAAGGCCTCGCCCAGGCCGTGCGGGATGAGGCGCAGCTTCGAGGCGGGGATGCGCAGCCGTTCTCGCGCGTAGGCCGCGTCCGCGTCGTTGAGGAGCACGGAGCGGTCCGCGAGGCGCAGCGACTGCGCCACCTCCCAGAGGCGGAAGCCGCCGTTGTACAGCGGGTACTTCCAGCTCAAGCGAGCCTTGCCCTCGCGTGCGTCGGCGCGGAGCTGTTCGGAGACGGTGTGCTCCAGGCCGTGGCTGCGGGTCACCAGCGCGTGACGGCGGGAAGCACCGGGACGTCCGGCCCGCGCCCAGGGCCACGCGTCGCCGGTGGTGACATCCAGCACGTCGTACTTGCGCGCCACGCGGGCGAGGTGCGCGGAGAGCTTCCACGGGAAGCGCAGGTTGTGGAGCGCGGTGTGGTGCTGCTCACCAGGGTAGGCGTCTCCGTAGCCGTAGTAGTCCACGGTGCAGCCCTGGGCCTGGAGCGCGCGGCCCAGCGCGAGCGTCACGCCGGGAGCACCCAGGTCCTGGGACAGGGGATGGTGGATGGCCAGGAGCACGCGCATGCAGGCGGACTCATAACAGGGGGTTCGACGGAGCCCGGGCATTTTGAAGGAGCACGGATGGCCTTCGCGGCCAGGACCCTGGCAGGCTGCCGCCCCCGGCGTTTGCCTTCCACCCCACAGGACGGTCCCCCATGCGCGTCAGCACCCACTTCGCCCTCTGGATGACGGGGCTGGCCCAGGCGGAGACCCAGACGACGGCGGGCGAACGCGCATGCCTTGCCCGGCACGCGGCGGGGCGGCAGCGGCTGGTGGAGATTGGCGTGTGGCACGGCGTGACGACGCGCGTGCTGCGCGCGGTGATGGACCCCACCGCGACCCTCTGGGCCGTGGATCCGTATCCGGTGGGACGGCTGCGCGTGAGCTTCCAGCAGCTCATCGCACACCGCGAGGTGGGCAGCGTGAACAACGGCCGCGTGGACTGGGTGCGCGACACCGGCGTTGGCGCCGCGCAACGGCACCGCGAGCGCGGCCTGCCCCCGGTGGACTTCGTCTTCATCGACGGGGACCACACCTACGAAGGGCTCCAGGGTGACTGGACCGCCTGGAGTCCGCTGGTGGCGCCGGGCGCCATCATCGCGCTGCATGACACCCACGCGAGCCCGTCGCGCCCGATGAACACCACGGGCAGCGCGCGCTACACGCGGGAGGTCATCCTCCACGACCCCGCGTTCGAGTGCGTGGACACGAACGATTCGCTGACGGTGATGCGCCGTCGCGACGCGTAGCCGGACGCCTCACATCCGCGGGCCCGCGAGCAGCGCCGCGCCGATGGCGCCGGACAGGTCGCCCAGCTCCGCCACGTGCATCGCGGGCTTGCGCTCCGTGATGAACAGGTGCGGGCCCATGGCGTCGCTGATGCGCTCCACGAATTGGGGGCCCAGCCGCGACCCCAGCCCCCCGCCAATGATGACGGCCTCCACGTCCAGCAGGTTGATGACGGACGCGACGGCCACGCCCATCATCGCCACCGCGCGGTGGATGAGGCGCGTCGCCAGCGGATCCTTCTCCTTCAGCGCTTTGGACCACACGCCGCTCGACAGCCGCGTGCGGCCCTTGTCGCGCATGATGTCGAAGAGGAGGGTCTTCTCCCCCCTCTTCACCGCGGCCTGGGCCTTGCGCTCCATGGACGCCCGGCCCGCGTAGGCCTCCAGGCAGCCGCGCCGGCCGCAGCCGCACCGCGCGCCGTTGGGCTTCACCACCATGTGGCCAATCTCTCCGGCGGAGCCCTGACCGCGCCAGGGGACGCCGTTGAGCACCAGTCCGCCACCAACGCCCGTGCCCCACCACACGCCCAGGACGGAGCGGTAGCCGCGACCCGCGCCCAGCTTGTACTCGGCGGCGACCGCCACCTGCACGTCGTTGCCCATGACGACCTTGCCGCCCACGAGGTCGCCCAGGTCCGACGCGATGGGATAGGGCTCTTCCCAGCCGCCCGCCACGTTGCTCGTATGCGCGAGCGTGCCGCTGTTCGCATCCACCGACCCCGGCGCGCCCACGCCCACGCCCGCGAGCTTCGCGGGTTCGAGGCCCGCGGTCCGCGCCGCCTCGCCCAGCGTGCCGTACAGTTCCTTCACCACCTCGCCCGGTCCGCCCTTGACGGGCGTCGTGTGGCGGGCGCGGCCCAGCACCTCGCCGCGAGCATCCACGACGACCGCTTCTATCTTGGTGCCCCCCAGGTCGATGCCTCCCCAGATGCGAGCCCGGTCGTTCGATCTTCCCTTCCCGTTCTTCACCGACGTGTCGGCCATGTCCCGCCCCCCCCGTGGATTCGCGGCACCTGTCGCCGCACCCGCGCAATCTGCGCAGCGCGGGCCTCCTCCGGGGCCATCGCACCAGGCACTCCCGCGCCCGCCCGCCCGCCCTCCAGGATTGCGGACAGGCCCTGCGTTCCAGCCGGTGAGCACGTCCGCATCCGCCGGCCCCTGTTCGCCGGAGGCAGGGAGGCATATAGGCTGGCCCGCGATTCCTCCCGCGGAGCACCCCGCCCCCTCATGAGCAGTTCCCCCGCACCGGAGATGGGCACCTCGGACGTGAAGGTCCGCGCCCGACGCTCCATCATCGCCCTGGGCCTCCGGACGCTCGGCTCCCTGGGATTGCGCGTGGTGAGCTCGCTTGCCCTGTCGCACCTGCTGTTCCCCGGGGACTACGGCGCGTTCGCCATCGTCGCCTTCACCGCCGCGATGGGTGCCTTCCTGGGCGACCTGGGGTTGAGCGCGGCGCTGGTGCGCCAGCAGCACGAGCCCACCCAGGATGAGATCAGCACCTCGTTCTGGAGCCATCAGGCGTTCACCGTCTGCATCGTGAGCCTGCTGCTGCTGCTCGCGCCGCTGCTGTCGCGCTCCTATGAGCTGGGGCCTTCCGGCACCGCCATGGTGAGCGTGATGGCGCTGGGGCTGTTCTTCCACTCGCTGCGCGTCATCCCCATCATGGTGCTGGAGCGGCAGCTGCACTTCCCCGCGCTCGCGCGCATCGAACTCATCGAAGGCGTGGCGCAGACGGCGAGCACCATCCTGCTGGCCTGGCTGGGGATGGGCGCGTGGGCGCTCATCGGCGGAGGGCTGGTCCGCGGTGGACTGGGGATGCTGATGCTCTGGTCGGCTGCGGGCTGGCGTCCCCGTGGCAAGGTCCGGTGGAGCATCGTCAAGCGGCTGCTGGGCTTCGGCATCTGGTTCCAGCTGACCGGGCTCATCCCCGCGGTGCTCAACGGTTGGATTCCCCTCGTCGTGGGGCGCATGGAGGGCAAGGACGCGGTGGGCCTCGTGAACTGGGCCACCGCGCTGGCCTCCGTGCCGCTGGCGCTGAGCAGCGTGCTCACCCGCGTCGCGTATCCGGCCTACAGCCGCCTGCAACAGGACTCGGCGGCCCTGGCGGAATACCTGCGCACCTCCATCCGACGGATCAGCGCCCTGCTGTGTCTGGTCATCCCCTTTGGAGTCATCGCGCTGCCGCCGTTCATCCCGGTGGTCTTCGGTGAGAGATGGAGCCTCGCGTCCACGCTGGTGCAGTGGTTCACCATCGAGGCGTCGATGCAGGCGGTGCAGGGCCTGCTGTTCTCCCAGCAGCACGCCAGTGGGCATGCGCGCGAACGGATGTACGTCGCCACGATTTCAAGCCTGCTGCGCTTCGGGCTGGGTGCGCTCGCGGTGATGCAGTGGGGCATCGTCGGCGTCGGCATCAGCGCGACGGCGGTCACCCTGACGGAGCTGTGGCTGACCGCGCGACTGGTGGCCCGCCGCGCCCCGGAGCTGGCGCGCCTGGAGTTCGAGGTGATGGAGCCCTTCCTCACGGTGGGCGCGCTGCTCGCGCTCGCGCTGGGCTTCTCCCGGCTCGCGACGGGACAGGGTGGGCTGCTCGTCCAGGCGCTGGTGGCGGCGGGCGTGCTGACGGCGCTGGTGCTCGCGCGAGAGGCCACGCGCCGAGGCCTGTCACTGTTGGGTGAGCTGCGCGCCCTGCTGCAACAGGTCCGCGCCCGGCGGGCACCTCCGTGAAGCATCCGTCGTCCACCGCTCCCACCTGGCACCTGCTGACTGGCGAGTATCCACCGGACGCTGGCGGCGTGTCCGACCACACGCGGAGCATCGCCCGCGCGCTGGCGAAGGCAGGAGAGACGGTGCGGGTGTGGGCCCCGGGCGCCGAGGGCGTGTCCGTCGACCAGGGAGTCACCGTGCATCGCTGGCCCGGCCTCTACACGCCGCCGGGCCTCGTGCGCCTGACACGCGAGCTGGAGGCGACCCCGGGCCCCCGGAAGCTGCTGCTCCTGTACGTGCCCCAGGCCTTCGGATGGAAGGCGATGAACGTGCCGTTCTGCGCGTGGTTCGCCGCGCGACGACACGACACGCGCGAGCTGTTCCTCCACGAAGCGGTGTATCCGTGGAGCCCCAACGCGCCCTGGCGTCATCAGGTCCTCGCGGGCGTTACGCGCGTCATGCTGCGCACGCTGGCCCATGGCGTGGACCGCGCCTACATCTCCATCCCCGCATGGGCGGATCACCTCCCGGAGCGGCTGCGCGCACGGGCCCGGTGGTGTCCCATTCCCAGTCCCCTGCCCCTCGATGCGCCCTCCGAGGACGTGCGCGCCGTGCGCGAGGCCCTGGGCGGTGGGCCGTGCGTGGCGCATTTCGGCACCTATGGCGCGGCCATCGCGGGGCCCCTGGAGGCGGTGCTCGTCCCCCTGTTGCAGCGCGATGAGCGACGTCAGGCGCTGCTGCTGGGCCGGGGCAGCACGGCCTACCGGGAGGCATTGAGCCGAGGGCATCCAGGACTTGCCCGACGGATCCACGCGCGGGATGGACTGGCTCCGGAGGCCGTGGCCGCGCACCTGCGTGCGTCGGAGCTGTTGGTGCAGCCCTACCCCGACGGGGTCAGCGCCCGGCGCAGCAGCGCGATGGCGGGCCTGGGCCTGGGTCTTCCCCTGGTCACCAACGCCGGACACTTGAGTGAACCGCTGTGGCGCGAGCAGCGACCGGTGGCGCTCGCAGACGGACCTTCTCCGGCCGCGCTGCTGGCGCTCGCCGAGCACCTCCTGGAGAACGAGGAGGAACGCCGGGCCCTGGGTGAGCGCGCGGCCCGCGTCTACCGCGAGCACTTCGCCCTGGAGCACACGGTGGCGCACCTGCTGCGCCGTGCTGGAGACAGCGCATGAGCACCCCGCGTGCGTCCCCGCTGCGCCTGAAGGTCCTGATGGATCCGCGCGAGGAGGGCTGGCCCAGCATGGACCTCGTAGGCGAGGCACTCGTGGAAGGACTTTCCGCGCTCACCTCCGAGGTCGCCGTCACCTCCGTGCGGCCCTCGATTCCCCGGGCCCTGCGGAACCTGCCGCGCGTGGGAAGTCGCAAGGCCGCCTTCAACGCGGATCGGCTGCTCACCCGCTTCGGCCTCTATCCGGCACGCCTGCTGAAAGAGCGTGGGTCCCCCGACATCTTCCACGTCGTGGATCACACCTACGCGCAGCTCGTCCACGCGCTGCCAGCGGACCGCACCGGCGTCTTCTGCCATGACCTGGACGCGTTCCGTTGCGTCCTGGAGCCGCACCGTGAACCCAGGCCGTCGTGGTTCCGCCTGATGGCGCGCACCACGCTCAAGGGACTGGAGCGAGCGGCCATCGTGTTCCACAGCACGCAACAGGTGCGGGAGGAACTGCTCGCGCACGGCGTGGTTTCCCCCGAACGGTTGGTGTGGGCGCCCTATGGCGTGTCGCCGGAGTATCGGACCGACCCCGTCCCCGGAGACGCCAGCGACGCGGTGCTCGCTCCACTCCACGGGCGGCCGTACCTGCTGCATGTGGGAAGCGCCATCCGTCGCAAGCGCCTGGACGTGCTCTTCGACACCTTCGCGGCGCTGCGGGCCCAGCACCCGGACCTGATGCTGGTGCAACAGGGTGGCGAACTGGACGAGGCCCAGCGGACGCAAGTGGAGCGATTGGGATTGAAGGACGCACTGCTGCAACCGCCCCGGCAGGAGCGGGCCACGCTCGCGGGCCTGTACCGACGCGCGAGCGCGGTGCTGGTGCCCAGCGACGCGGAGGGCTTCGGACTGCCCGTCATCGAAGCGCTGGCGTGTGGCGTCCCGGTGGTGGCCAGCGACCTGCCAGTGCTGCGCGAAGTGGGTGCGGACGCCTGCACGTACTGCCCGGTGGGGGATGTGCCCGCGTGGGCGAACGCGGTGGATGCGCTGCTCGCGGGACGCATCCCCGCGCCGTCACCGGAGACGCGCCGCGCCCGGGCCGCGCGCTTCACCTGGAGCGCGCACGCCCGCACCGTGCTGGATGCGTACCTGCATCGTCTGGTTGACCCCTCTGGACGGGTCTGATTCCATCGTTCGCACGTGCGCATCGTCTTCCTGAATCCCGTGGGCATCCTGGGCGGTGCCGAGCGCGCACTCGTGGATCTGCTCGCGTGTCTGCGCACGTTGGAGCCCGCGCTGTCGCTGCACCTCATCACCGGCACGGACGGTCCCCTTCTGGAGACAGCGCGCGGCCTGGGCGTGCAGGCCCGGGTGCTCGCGCTCCCAGACCGGCTGTCCGCGCTCGGGGACAGCGGCCTGAGGAACCAGGGACTCGCCGGTGCCTTGCGCTTCACGCGCGACGTCGCCCCCACGCCCCTGCTGCTGGCCCGCTACGGCGTCGCCCTGCGGCGCGCGGTGTGCGAAGTGGCGCCCGACCTGCTGCACTCCAATGGCATCAAGACGCACCTGCTGAGCGCGGCCACCACCGGCCTGGGGATTCCGCGCGTGTGGCATGTGCATGACTTCCTCGGCGAGCGCCCGCTCGTGCGTCGTGCGCTCGCGGGGATGCATCCGCTGGCCTCCGCCGCCATCGCGAACTCGCGGGCCGTGGGCGACGATGCGCGCACGGTGCTGGGCAACGTCCCCGTGCACGTCGTGCCCAACGGCGTGGACGTGGAGCGCTTCTCCCCGGGCCCCGGCGACGGTGCGCACCTGGATGCGCTCGCCGCGCTGCCCCCCGCGCCCCCGGGCACGCTGCGCGTGGGATTGGTGGCCACGTACGCTCGCTGGAAGGGACACGACGTCTTCCTGGAGGCCGCGGCCCTGTTGAACCGACAGGTGCCCCACCGGCCTGTGCGCTTCTACCTGGTGGGCGCGCCTCTCTACCGCACGGCCGACTCGCAGTTCACGGAAGCCGAATTGTGCGAGCAGGTGGAGCGCCACGGCCTTACGGGCCGCGTAGGGCTGGTGCCCTTCCAGTCCGAACCCGCGCGCATCTACCGGGCCCTGGACGTCTTCGTCCACGCGAGCACCCGCCGTGAGCCCTTCGGCCTCACCATCGCGGAGGCGCTCGCCTGCGGCCGGGCCGCCGTCATCTCGAAGGACAGCGGCGCGGCCGAAGCGCTCCAGGATGGCGAGGATGCCCTGGCCATCGCGCCCGGAGATGCGAACGTGCTCGCGGCGGCCCTGCGCCGGCTGCTGGAGGATGAAGCCCTGCGAACGACCCTGGCCCGCGCGGCCCGCCACACCGCCGTGCGCTGTTTCTCCCGCGAACGCTATGCCCGGGAAATCCTCGCGGTGTACCGGCGACTCGTTCCCACAGGCACGGCGCGAGGGCATTCCTGATGCGGCCCCGAAAGCTCGTCACCGTCTCCCATTCGTACGTCGTCACGCTCAACCGACGGCTGGCCAACGAGATGACCCGCGTGGGCGCGGGCCGCTGGGACGTCACCGCCGTGGCGCCGCGTTCCTTCCACGGGGACCTGGGCCCGCTGGTGCTCCAGCGCGAACCGGACGAACCCGCGCGCATCGAACCGGTGCGCGTCTTCTTCAGCCGCTCCCTGCACGGCTTCGTCTACGGACCGGAGCTGCGCGCGCGGCTGTCGGGCGTGGACCTGGTGCATGCGTGGGAGGAGCCCTATGTGTTCTCCGGCCTGGAAGTGGCCCTGTTGACGCCGCGCCACGTGCCGCTCGTCTTCTGCACGTTCCAGAACCTGGCCAAGCGCTACCCGCCCCCCTTCGCGCAGGCCGAGCGCTTCGTCGTGCACCGCGCCTCGGGCTGGGTCGCATGGGGCCAGACGGTGCACGACACGCTCCAGGTCCGGGCCGGCTATGCGAAGCGTCCCTCACGCTTCATCCCCGTGGGCGTGGACGTGGAGCACTTCCGGCCGGACTCCACCGTGGGCAGGGCCTTTCGCGAGCGCCTGGGTTGGACGTCGGAAGGTCCCCCGGTCGTGGGCTTCCTGGGGCGCTTCGTCCCGGAGAAGGGCCTGCGGCTGCTGATGGATGCGCTCGACGGGCTGCGCACGCCGTGGCGCGCCCTCTTCGTCGGCGGGGGTCCACTGGAGGCGGAGCTTCGCGCCTGGGCCGGACGCCATCAGGACCGCGTGCGGATCGTCACCGGCGTGTCGCACGCGGAAGTCCCCCGCGCGCTCAACGCCATGGACCTGCTCTGCGCCCCCAGCCAGACGACGTCCTTCTGGAAGGAGCAGTTCGGCCGGATGCTCACGGAGGGCCTGGCGTGCGGACTGACCGTGCTCGGCAGTGATTCTGGAGAGGTGCCCCACACCGTGGGCGATGGCGGACTTGTCCTCCCCGAAGCGGATGTCGGCTCCTGGACCACCGCGCTCGCGAACCTGCTGGAGAGCCCTACCGCGCGCCAGGACTGGGCCCGCAGGGGCCGGGAGCGCGCGGTGTCCCGCTTCGCCTGGCCGGTGGTGGCCCGGGCGCATCTGGACTTCTTCGAGTCCGTGCTCCAGCGCGGCGCCTGACGCTCACGCCTCCAGCCGCGCCACCAGCTCCGCCGCCATCGCATCCCACGTCCAGGCGCGCAGCTCCGACGACAGCGAGGCCACGGCGGGCAACAAGTCCGAGCCCCGGGCCCGCCAGTCCTCCAGGCGCCGCACCAGCGCGCCCACGTCTTCCGGATCCTCCAGCAGCAGGTCCTGGAGCGTGGAGGGATAGCGCTCGGCGACGCCCGCCGAGCGGCTCACCAACGCGGGGAGGCCCACGCACAACGCCTCATGGACGCCCAGCCCATAGGACTCGTAACGCGTGGGCGACACCAGCAGGTCCGCGGCGGCCAGCAGGCGGGGGACGTCGTCGCGGAAGCCCAGGAAACGGATCCGCTCCCCCAGTCCCCGCCCCCGCGCCGCGCGCTCCCAGGTCTCACGCTGCGCACCGCTGCCCACCACCCGCAGGTCCACGTCCCAGTCCTTGCGGATGCACAGCCGGGCCCACGCCTGGAAGAGCGTATCGAAGCCCTTGCGCCGGTCCCCCAGCGCGCCCACGAACAGCGCCACGCGCCGCTCCTGGGGCCAGCCCAGCGACGCCCGCGCCTCGCGCCGGAGCGCTGGGGACGTGGGCGGAAAGCGCGAGGGGTCGCTGCCCAGGTACACGACCTGGACGCGGGAGGGCTCCACGCCCGTGGCGGCCAGCACGTCCTGCCGCGTGCGCTCCGAATTGGCGATGAGGATGCGCGCCGCGTTCAGCGCCCGGTGCTCACGACGCAGCGCCACGCGGTGGCTCACGCGGCCCTTGAGCTGGCGCAGCGGTCCACCGACCGGCTCCGGCGTGTGCACGCCGTGGACGTAGTGGACCCAGTTGGCGGCGGGCACCACGCAGTTGCCGCCGTTGGCCACCACCTGCCCGCCTTCCGCCAGCGTGCGGGTGGCCCAGAAGCGCCCCACCGCATCCAGCAGCGGCTCGCCCAGCAGGTATGCGTTGGCGGGCTTGGGCACGCGGATGAAGCGCACGTTGGGGTAGCGCAGGAGTGAATCCTCCACCCGGTACGCCACGAGGCGCACGGGCCCGCCCTGGCGCGCGAGCCAATCCGCTAGCGCGAGGTTCGCGCGGTCCATGCCTCCGGTGGAGACGAAGTCACCGGAGATGAGGGTGTACGGCCGCATGCCGGTTCCAGTACGCGCTGAAGAAGGCCGCGTTGAGCAGCCAGAACTCCATGCCCATCTGGCTCATGTAGAATTGATAGCTGAAGGTCTGCGCCAGCGCGCCCAGGTCGTACGCGAAGAGGAGGCTGCCCCACAGCCAGAACTCGCCCCGGGCATCATCCCGTCGCCGCGCCACCTGGAAGCCCCACCACAGCGTCACCAGCAGCGCGAGCGGATAACACACGAGCCCCAGCCATCCCCCGTCGTAGGCCCAGGCCGTCCACTGGATCTCCGCCCAGAGGGGCGGGCTCTCCCGGTCGCTGTTGTCACCGAAGTAGGCGTTGGCCATGCCGTAGCGACCCAGGCCCGCGCCCAGGGGGAACTCCGGCAGGACCTCCTCGAAGGTGCTGTCCAGGAAGCGGCCCCGGTTGGACTGGTACACGCTCGACGGATCTTCGGACAGGAGGGTGTTCCATCGCGCGAGCACCGCGTCGCCACCCACCGCGACCGCCCAGCCGAAGGCCACCACGGCGAAGCCACCCACCACCGCGGCCAGCGTCAACAGGCGCACCCACCGGCCGCTCACCAGCAGCACCAGCGCCATGGCCGCCATGCACACCAGCAACGTCACCGCCGCGACGCGGACCTGTCCCAGGTAGAGGCAGATGAGGCCCACGCCGATTCCCGCCGCCCCCAAGGCCTTCTTGAACGCGCTCTGCCGGCTGAGCAGGAAGGCCCCGCCGAGCAGCACCGCGTAGAAGGCCCCCGTTGACGCCCCGCCGGGAACGTCCGTCAGGCCCATGGGCCGGAACACCCGGGCCCCGCTCGCCGTCTCGAACTGGAGGCTGCGCACGTAGCCCTCGCCCTGACTTTCGACCATGGACGACAGCGCGGGCTGGAACCGGCCAGGGAAGGACACCTGCAGGATGCCCACCGCGGCGCTCGCCATGTTGAACAGGAAGAGCAGCAGGACGATGCGCCCGAACATCTTCTCGTCGATGCGCAGGCGGCTGGCCCAGAAGAGGGGCGCGAACACGGACACCTGGATGCCGAGCTGCGCCGCCGCCGCCATCGGGGTGTTGGTGCCGGGATGGAAGAAGTTCAGCGCGGTGAGCGCCGCCGAGGCGAGCAGGAAGGGCATCGCCGGGTGCTTGAGTCGCGGACCCCTCACCACCGCCAACAGCGCGAGGCTCGTGCCGAACGACAGGATGCGGAACACCACCCGCACCGGCGCCAGCGCCTCCACCAGCAGCGCGAGCTGACACACGAACAGCAGCACGATGAAGACCACCACCACGCGGCCCGAGCCGAGAAACCCTGTCGGCGTCTCACGCGAAGCCGGCACCGCGCCAGCAGCGGCCTCCGGCGCGCGTCGCACGTACCGCTGGTGCAGCACGCCGGGTCCCCGCAGTCCGGGACGCCCGGGGGATACGGGACGGGCCGCCTTCAAGACAGGGGCTCCCGAATCACGGAGCGCACCGCCACCTCCAGCGCCTCCAGGAACGCGGACGGAGCACTCAGCGCCAACGCCCGAGCGGGCCCGCCGCGTCCCAGCTTGAGCCGCGCCGGTTCATCCTCGATGAGCTCACGCAGTGCCTGGGCCAGGGCCTCCACCTTCGGAGGCACCAGCACGCCACACGACACGTCGACGATCTCCAGCGGACCACCCAGCGCGGTGGTCACCACGGGAAGCCCGGCGTACAGCGCCTCCACGAACGCGAGTCCAAACGGCTCCGGCCCGATGTTCGGCTGGCAGTGCACGTCCGCCGCGCGCAGCAGCCGTGGCACATCCGTGCGCTGTCCCAGGAAGCGCACCCGGTCGGAGAGCCCCAGCCGCGCGGCCTGATCCGCGAGGCCGTCCGCGTACGCGACCTCCTCCGGACGCTGCGCGCCGCCCGCGAACCACGCCTTCCAACCCGGCACCTGTCGCAGCCTGCCCAATGACTCCAGCAGCAGCCGCTGTCCCTTCCACTCCTGCATGCGGCTGGCGTGGACGATGACGACATCCTCCGCGCTCGCGCCCAGCTCCCCGCGCAGCGAAGCACGCTCGGAAGGGGTGAGCCCCGCGCCACCCTCCGGCACGGGAGGATGGAGGACGCGCCACGGCGTGCGCGGATACACCCGGGCCAGCGTGCCCGCGGTGTAGCGGCTGTTGCACAGCGCCAGCGCCGGCTCGGTGACGCGCGCCCAGCGCTCCACCCAGTGCTCGCCCGTGAGCGCGTCGTGCTGGAAGAACAGGAGCGGCACGCCGGCCGCGCGCACCACCGGGCCGAAGAGCGCCTGCGGCCACGCCGCGTGACACACCACCGCAGAGAACGCCTCGCGCTTCAGCAGGGCCCTCAACGCGCGGCGTGCCTCCCACACCAACCAGGGACGGCTCACCTTCGCGGGTCCCAGCAGGTGCAACCCCGCGCCCGCCGAGCGCAGCTCCTCCGCGATGCGGCCCTCGAAGCACAGCGCGAACGCGTGCTCCGCGCCCCCGCCACGCTTCGCCCCTGCGAGCGCCAGCGTGCGCAGGAACGTCTCGACGCCGCCGTACAGGTTGCCGCTGGACACGTGCAGCACACGCATGGGGTCGGGCCTCAACTCCCGCCCGCGACGTGTTGGACCGACGACGAAGGCCGCGCCTCCACCAGGGGACTGCGCCCAAGCGCCTCCGCGTACAGCTCCAGGCTGCGCGCCGCCATCACGTCATGGGCGAACTCCGCCCGCGCGCGCTCCCGTGCCCCCTGCCCCAGCCGCTCCCTCAGTCCGGGCTCATCCACCAGCCGGCGCGCCGCCGCCGCCAGCGCCCGCGCATCGCCCACCGGCACCGTGAGCCCGGTGCGCTCGTGCACGCTCACCCACGCCACGCCGGAGTCCGGGATGGCCGTGTTGATCACCGGAAGGCCGCTCGCCAGGGCCTCCACCTGCGACAGGCCATATGCCTCGCTGCGCGCGTTGCTCGGAAACCACAGCGCGGTGGCGGCCCGGAACGCGCCCGCGAGCGCCTCCGGTGACAGGTAGCCCGCCCACGTCACGCGGTCCTCGATGCCCAATGCCCGCGCCCGCTCGCGGCCCTCCGCGGCCAGGGGCCCTTCGCCCACGACGACGAGCCGTCCCGGCGCGTGCACCAGCGCCTCCAGCGCCGTGAACAGGCCCTTGTAGTAGACGAGCCGCCCGACCATCAGCCACAGCGGTCCCCCCGCCGCCTCCGCCGTCCACCGCGCCTGGGCCTCGCGCGCTTCGGCCGAAGGGTGCAGGTACGGCGCAAGCTCGATGCCCAGCGGCAACACCCGCACCTTCTCCTTGAACGTGGAGAGCAGCGACGAGCCGCGCACATACGCATCGCTCGTGGCCAGCAGCCGCGCCGCGCGGGCGTACAGCATCCACTCGAAGGGACGGAAGAGCGCGCCCGCGACCTTCTGGCGGATGATGTCGCTCTGGTGCGTCACCACCACCGCGGGCAGGCGCGGCACCGCATCCAGCGCCAGCACCATGGACGGATTGGGCACGTGCAGGTGCACCACGTCCACGCCCCGCGCCAGCGCGCGACGCAGCGCCCAGGGCAGCACCGGCATCACATCCATGCGCGCCACGGACGCCAGCCGCCCCAGCCGCACCACGCGCACCGGACCGTCCCACTCCTCACGCGTGGGACTGCGGCCGTGGAACTCGTGGCTGGTGCCGGTGCCGTCCACGGAGTGGTTCGCGCACAGCACCTCCACCTGCGCGCCCAGCGCGGCCTGGGCCTGCGCCAGCGTCCGCACGTGCGCCTCCATGCCGCCGGAGGCCGGAGGGTAGAACTTCCCCAGGTGCAGCACCCGCAGGCCCGCGCCCGTCACGACGGTGCCACCCCACCCTTCGCGCCCTTCGGCCCGTCCTGGGTCGGGCCGTAGCCCTGATAGCCCAGGTACGTGTCGCCGTACCGCGGCTGGCGCAAGTCCACGTCGTTGAGGATGGCGCCGAACATGCGCGCCTGCACGTCCGCCAGCGAGCGCAGTGCGCGCTTCGCCGCGCCCCGGTCCGTCTTGCCCGCCTTGAACACCATCACCACGCCGTCCGCCTGCGTGGCCAGCACCGCCGCGTCCACCACGGCATTGAGCGGCGGGCTGTCCAGGATGACGCGGTCGAACTTCTCCGACGCCGCGCGCAGCAGGTCCTTGAAGGCGCGCGTGTGCAACAGCTCCGCCGGGTTCGGCGGCAGCGGACCGCACGGCAGCACGAAGAGGTTGGGCACCTCCGTGCTCTTCACGGCCTTGTCCAGCGAGCCCTCGCCCACCACCAGCGAACTGATGCCGAAGTCGTTGGGCACGCCGAACGCGCGGTGCAGCCGGGGCCTGCGCATGTCCGTGTCCAGGAGCAGCACGCGGTTGCCGCTCTGGGCCATGGCCACGCCCAGGTTGATGCACGTGGTGGACTTGCCTTCCTGAGGGCCGCTGGACGTCACCACCAGCGTCTTGCAGGGCTCATCCGGCGACATGAACAGGAGGTTGGTGCGCACCGCGCGGCAGCACTCCGCCACCGCCGAGCGCGGCGAGCGGTGCACGTACAGGTCGCGCTCCCCCTGCTCCCTTCCGCTCTCCATGCGCGGCACCACGCCCAGGAACGCCAGCCCCAGCCCCTCCTCCACGTCCGCCTGCGACGCGACGGTGTTCTCCAGGAACTCCAGCAGCACCGCCGCGACCAGCCCCAGGAGCAGGCCCATCACCCAGCCCACCAGCAGGTTGCGCCGCGTGTGCGGCCGCACCGGCACCAGCACCGGCCGCGCCTCGTCCAGCACGCGCACGTTGCTCGTGCGCAGGAGGCCCGACAGCTCCACGTCCTTGAGGCGCTTGAGGACATCCTCGTAGCGCCGCTGGTTGTCGTCCGACTCGCGCTGGAGCTGCCCGTACTCGATGGCCTTCTTGTTCACGACGAAGGCCTCGGCCTTGGTCTCGTCCAGGAGCTTGTTGAGGTTGCGCTCCTCGCCCTTCACCTCCACCAACTGCATCTCCGCCGAGCGCACCACGTTGCCGAGGCTCTTGAGCAGATCCTCGCGCACCACCTCCAGCTTGCGGTTGCACTCCAGCAGCTTCGGGTGCTCCGGCAGGTAGCGCTCCGACAGCTCCGCGCAAGCGACCTTCTGCTCGCCGTAGCGCATCTTCATGTCCTGGATGGGCCCGTCCTTCGCCCCGGGCACCGCCTCCGCCCACGTCTCGTCGGAGCCCGCGGCCTTGCGCAGCTGGTGGATGGCGTCCACGCGCGCCTGCTGCGCCGCGATGCGCGTGCGCACCTCGGTGAGCTTCAGGTTGTAGGAGTTGATGCGCTCGCTGACGATGGACAGCCGCGACTCCAGCGACGTGGACAGCATGTCCGCGTCCTTCTTCAGGTCGTAGACGGCCAGCTCGCCGGCCTTCGCCTCGCGGCCCAGCTCGTCCCGGCGGACCTCCAGCCACGTGCGCGCCTCGTCCGTGACGCGCATCTTGAGGGCCTGGTTCTCCGCCATGTACGCGGCGGCCACCTCATTGGCGAGCAGCGCCGCGCGCTTGGGATCCACGTCCTCCACGCCGATGTTCATCACCCGCGAGTCCTTGCCGGGCACCACGACGATGCGCGTGCGCAACAGGCCCACCGCGTCCGCCGCCTGGAGCGCCTGCACGCGCGCCTTCTCGTCCTGGTTCGCCGGCAGGCCCAGGAAGCCCGGATCATTGGCCAGCCCCAGCCGGTCCACCACGCGGCTCGCCACCGCGCGCGAGGTGATGACCTCGCTCTGCGTGCCGGTGTACTCCTTGTTGAACCAGTAGTTGCTGCGCTCCTCGCCCATCACCTCCTTCACCTCGCCGTCGAGGATGCGGGGCGCGGTGACGTCGATGATGAGCGACGTGCTGGCCGCGTAGATGCGCGGCTGCCGCAGCGTCCAGGCCGCCGTGAGCGCGGTGACGGCCAGCGCCACCCCGAGCATCACCCACCGCCTGCGCCACAACCCTCGCGCCCGATGCATCGCGCTCGCGGACGTCGCGCCGGGAGCACCTCCGGCCGGGTCCAACACCGTTCCTTCCACGTCGCATCTCTCCAGAAGGGGGGCTGCCGCGGGCGGCTTCAGCGGCCCGGCATCCGGACCCCGACCTGCACCCACATCGCACAGGGGTGAACAACGGAGGGAGCGTGCAACGGCCCGGGCAGGTTGTCCATCGAACCGACGCCGCCTGGATGCTCCTCGTCCATCCGGTCCGATCCACGAACGCGCGCCATGGAAGCGCCTGTGGTAGTGAGCCGCACCATGGTTGCAGCCCTCTCCGTGGTCCTCCCCTACACGCCGGCGACCGCCTCCGCGGCAGCGCACTTCGCCCACGCCCTTTCGGGTCAGGCCCAGGTCGTCCTCGCGGGAGAGGGCCCGGTGGATGTCACGCCCGGTCCCAACGTCCACATCCTGGCGGCCCAGGGAGGCAAGGGAGCGTCCATCCGCGCCGCGCTCCCCCACGTCACCGGCAGCATGACGGTGCTCCAGGATCCGGACGCAGCCTACTCACCGGACAGCTACGCCGCGCTGGTGCAGCCCCTGCGCGATGACACCGCCGACGGCGTCTTCGGCCGTCGCCCCGGCAACTCCGCGGAGCTCTTGGCCGAGCGCGCCCTGGGCGGCATCACCCGCTTCGTCACCGACGTGGCCCTCGCGGATCCGCTCACCGGCCTGCGCGCCTTCCGCACGGACGCGCTGCGCTCCATCCAGCTCACCAGCGACGACGACGCGGTGGACGCGGAGCTCGTGGTGAAGATGGCCGCGCAGCTCTTCCGCCTCACGGAAGTGCACCTGCCCCCGATGCAGGCCGTGCCGCGCCGCCCGGCCTCCGCGCACCTGGCCCGCCTGCGCACGCTGGTGCGCTACGCCACCGTGCGCGACGACGCGGACAACCAGCACGAGGGCTACTCCACCCTGGAGCGCATGGACGGCGCCACCCACTACAACCAGTGGCTGGGCCGCCGCTTCCGCGAACACCTGGGCCGCCGCGTGCTGGAGATTGGCGCCGGCATCGGCACCATCACCCGCGAGCTGGAGGCCGGCTGCGACATGCTGGTCGCGCTGGAGGTGGAGCGCTTCTACGTGGACCGCCTGAAGAACCTCTTCCGCGGCAAGCCCCACGTGCGCCCCTACCTGTCCGACGTGGCGCTCGCGGACTGGGAGTCGCTGCAGGCGGAAGAGCTGGACACCATCGTGCTGTCCAACGTGCTGGAGCACATCCCGGATGACGCGTCCGCGGTGCGCCGCTTCCGCCAGATTCTCCAGCCGGACGGCCGCGTGCTCATCCTCGTGCCGGCGCTGCCGCAGCTCTTCGGCGCCATCGACGAGGCGGTGGGCCACTACCGCCGCTACACGCCCGCCACCCTGCGCGCGGTGCTGGAGGAGAACGGCTTCCGCGTGGACACGCTGGAGTGGATGAACCTCGTCGGCCTGCCGGGCTGGTTCGTCAACAGCCGCCTGTTGCGCCGCCGCGCGGTGCCCAAGCTCCAGTTGAAGCTCTACGACACGCTGGCGCCCCTGTTCGCCCAGGCCGAGCAGCAGGTGAAGCTGCCGGTGGGCATGAGCCTGTTCGCCGTCGGCCGCGCCGTCTGACGCCCCCTTGAGCGCCGAGCCCCACCCCAACCCGCCCCCGCCCGACGCGGCCCCACCCGCCGCCGCGCCAGCGCCGCTTCGGGCTCCGGGCCTGCCCCGCGCGGTGTGGGCCACGGTGGTGGCGCTCTACGTGGTCCTCTTCCCGTACCACCCGGGCCTGCGCTCGCCCAACGAGCTGTGCCGGCTGTGGCAGACGCGCGCGCTCGTGGAAGATGGCACGCTGGAGATCAACCAGGCGCTGCGCGACTACGGTCACGTGGGCGACCTGTCGGTGATGAACGGGAAGTACTACCCGTCCAAGGCGCCGCTCTTGTCCTTCGCCGCGGTGCCCGTGTACGCGGCCCTGCGCGCCGTGGGCGGGGGCCACCGCTACGCCGTGCCGGAGGTGCCGCTGGTCTTCTTCAGCCGCCTCTTCCTCACGGTGCTGCCCACGCTGGTGCTGCTGTGGCTGGTGCGCCGCTTCCTGCGCGCCTGGCTGTCACCTGTCGTCGCGGACGCCCTCACGGTGACGTACGCGCTGGGCTCGCTGGCGTTCAGCTACTCGCTGCTCTTCATGAGCCACCAGACGACGGCGGTGCTGCTCTTCGCCGGCTTCTATGCGCTGTGGCGGCTGTCGCGCGGGGAATGGCGTGAACGCGGCTACGCCGTGGCCGGAGCCTGCGCGGGCGCCACCATCGCCGCCGAGTACACCGGCGCGCTGGGCGTCCTGGGCCTCATCCTCTACGCGGCCCTCACCCTGCTGGGGACCCCCGACGCGTGGAGCGCGCGGGTCCAGAAGCTGGGCCGCGCCACGGGGCTCGCCTTCCTGGGCGCGCTGCCCTTCATCGCGGCGCTGATGCTCTACCACCAGGCCACCTTCGGGCATCCGCTGGAGACGGGCTACAAGCACCTCAACGACGCGGCCTATCAGCCGTGGCACCTGGGCGGCTTCCTGGGCATCCGCACGCCGGATCCGCGCGCCTTCTTCCTGTCGTTCTTCTCCCCGCTGCGGGGGCTGTTCACGCTGTCGCCCTTCCTGCTGCTCGCGCTGCCCGGCCTGGGCCTCTTGAAGCGACAGGGCAGGACGTCCCCGGAGGCGCGCGCCCTGTTCTGGCTGACGGCGGTGACGCTCGCCGGCTACACGTACTTCACGTCGTCGTTCACCTATGACTCCTGGGGCTGGACGACGGGGCCGCGCCACCTCACGGGGCTCGTGCCCTTCCTGCTCCTGCCGGCGGGGCTCGTGCTGGAGCGGCTGCGCGAAGCCGGGCGGCCGTGGCTGTCGGGCATCGCGGCCATGCTGTGCGCGGCGTCCGTGCTCGTCACCGGCCTCGCCACCTTCGTCAACTACATCCCCGACGACGTCTCCACCCCCGTGCTCGCGCTGGCGCGACCGCTCTTCCTCGCCGGCTACCACGCGCCCAACGTGCTCGCCTTCCTGGGGCTCCCGACATGGCTCGCGGGCGGCATGCTGCTCGCGGCGCTCGTCGGCGTGGCGGCCTCCCTCTTCCTCGCCCTGGGACGCGACGCGGCCGGACGCCCCGCGACCCCCGTGGCGTGGGCGGCGGGACTCGCGACGCTGGCGGTGCTGGTGGGGACCCAGGCCGCGTTCACGCGCAACGACACGGCGGATCAGAACGCGGTGCGCTTCCTGGAATCCGTCTGGTTGCAGCCCCCTGGCCGACCGCCGACGCCCTTCTGGCCTCGCGCGGGATCCTGAGCGCGCCGCTATACTGGCGCCGCCTTCGCTTCAGGAGACGGTGCATGACGACGCGGCTGTGCCTGCTGGTATCCACCCTGCTGCTGTGCGCCCCCGTGGCCCGGGCCGAGGACGCCGCGGAGCTGTGGGGCAAGAGCTGCAAGTCCTGTCATGGCCCGGACGGTCGCGCGCAGACGCGCCTGGGCCAGAAGGAGGCCATCGTCGACATGAGTCAGGCCGCCTGGCAGAAGGCCGAAACGGACGCCGAGCTGCGCGCCGTCATCGCCAACGGCTCCTCCCGCAACACGAAGATGAAGGCCTACAAGGACCGGCTCACCCCGGAGCAGATGGACGCACTGGTGCGATACATCCGCACCTTCAAGGCGAAGTGACGCGCGTCGTGAATAACCCCTCGCGCTCAGGCGTCCAGGGAGTGGGAGAATCGGAGACACCCATGAAGACCCTCACTGTCGCCATCGTGTTCTGCCTGTCCATGGTCAGCCTCTTCGCGTCGGTGCGCGCCGACGCCAACGCCTTCCCGAGTGTGGAGGCGGGCATCTCCCAGCCGGTGGCGCTGATGCCCAAGGGCGGCGACAAGGGCGGTGGCGACGACAAGAAGGGTGGCAAGGGCGGCGAGGAGGACGAGGAGGAGTACCGCCAGCAGCCTCGCGGCCTCTCCCAGAAGGCCGCCCTGGAGCTGGTGGATCCGGGCGTCCTGGACGACATGCTCCGCCTGCGCGCCGCACTGCGCGGTGGCCAGCGCTAGCCGCACCGCCCCGCCCGAAAAGGGCGGGGACACCGCAAGGATTGGCGGGCTCGCAAACTTTGCGCAGCCGCATGACGTCAAACGGCACCCCCCGGCCTGCGCACACCCCCTCATTCCAACGGGTTGAGTTCCAGGCCGGATGGCACGCGGATTGCTGAACGTTGGACCCACGCTGCGCCTCCCCCAGGGCGCACGAAGGAGTCCCTGATGGTTCAGCGCACCCGCTCCCACCCCCGTCAGCCGCGAGGCTTCACGCTCCTGCTCGCTCTGGGCGTGGTCGCCGTCGTGACGATGGCGGTGATGCTCAGCTTCAGCGTGGTGGGCCGCGAGGCCGACACGCAGTCGGACACCCGCCGCAAGAAGGAGGCGTTCTACGCCGCCGAGGCGGGCATGGCCGAGGGCCGCGAGAAGATCCGCCTGCTGATGACCAACCTGGGGCCCGCGACGCTGGATTTCAACGCCGCCCTGGGCGCCCCCGTCAACGAGCCGGGCCTCGGCGACCCCGCCACCGACCCCTGGTTCGAGGTCCTCCCGGGACCCGGTGGCGCGGGGACCTGGAACTACTACGGCCTGAACGCCATGATGGCACAGCCGGAGGACCTCCAGAGCGGTCCCGACTCCCTGCCCGTGGCCAGTCAGGACTACGCGGACTACCCGGAGCAGAACCGGGTGCGCTACCGCGTGTTCCTGCGCAACGACAAGGAGCCCCTCAACGGGACCGGCGCGAGCCCCAGCGTCGACCGCAACCGCCAGGTCTGGCTCATCGCCGTGGGCGAGGTGGAGGGCATCGAGAACAGCCGCCCCACCCGGTCCGTGGTGCAGGCGCTCGTCTCCCAGCAGACCAAGGAGTCGAAATACAGCCCTGGCAGCGTCCAGCAGGGCGGCAGCGGCGGCCTCTCCGATTCCGGGAACGAGAACGGCGCCGCCCCTGGCGGGGAGATCCTCATCTCCAACAACGCGCAGACCATCTAGGCCGCCTTTCCCTCAGGCCCACCTCCCTTCCTTTTCCCCGAGCCCTTCATGAAACGCTTGACCCTGCTGATCCTCCTGCTGGCGCCAGGTCTCGCCAGCGCGCAGGCGGGAGGCCAGACCGCCTTCAGGAAAGCCTGCGCTCGCTGCCACATCGCCCGCGTCGACGCGCCTGGAACCAAGGCCCGGCCGCGGAGCAACCTCGTGGGCCGCTATCCCGGCGCGGGGCCCAACCTGGGTGAGCTGTTGCCCAAGCGCAACCTGTCCCAGGTGCGCACCTGGATCGACGCCCCCTACAAGGTCAAGGCCGGGACGGGCTGCGACACGCGGCTGCTCGCGGAGGCGGACAAGGACCGGCTGATCAGCTTCCTCGTCAGCCGCACCCAGCCGCCCGCGAAGCGGCGCGACGTGGCGCAGCGGCAGGAGCTGGAGAAGGGCCTCGCGGAGCAGCGCGAGCAGCAGGCGCGGCGCAAGGCGGATCCGAAGAACCCACCGAAGCAGGGGAGCAAGTGATGCGCGGAATGATTCGCACCTTCGGGACCCTCGGCCTGTTGGCATCCCTGGGCGCTTCGGCGCAGCAGGACCTTTGCCGCAACGAGCTGGACGCGAACAAGCAGCCGGAGTTCAGCGCCGAGTCGCTGGAACTCACCAACCCCACGATGCAGCTCACCGACGATCAGCGCCTGCAGCTCAACACGGCGTTGGCCGCGCTCAACGTGGAGAACATCACCCTCCCGTTCGACCAGCGGGTGACCATCAGCTACGTGTACGAGTCCGCCGGCGCCTCTCACGCGCTCGGCTACATGTACATGGACAAGGTGCGTGGGGCTGGCTACGTCGACAACAACGGCAAGCTGCTCGACACGAACTCGAACGGCATCTACGACCTGCACGAGGACATCTTCAACGTCGCCCCGACGACGGGCCCCAAGGCTCGCCCCTACGTGGGCAGGCTCGCCGACCGTCGCTGCAACAGGCCGTTCACGACCTCGACGGTCGCCGGAGCCCCGCCCCCGGTGAGCCTCACCGAGCCCGAACTGGCGATGGGTGACTGCGGCACCAGCACCTTCCTCGCCCAGCAGAACCTCACGGACGCGCGCCCCGGCCACGACCAGGACACCATCAAGGTGGACCTGGTGGGCAGGAACCCCACTGGCAACGTCAGCGACAATGCGGCGACCACCACCTTCTCCGACCGCGGGCTCTTCCCGCACATCCCCAACCTGCTGGAGCCAGCGGACGACGCCAACGCCAACAAGGGCCTGGGGCAGATGGTGTTCCTGCTGGCGGATGACGACGCGGGCTACGATGTCTGGCGCAACCTCGCGTCCCCCATCAAGGACAGTGGCGAGTTTGGCGAAGGCATTCCGGACTACGACGTCTCCAAGTACGACTACCGCGGCATCGAGCGCCAGGTGAACCTGGATCCCGGCGTCACCGAGTACGACCGCACGGTGGACCTGGGGGAGATCAAGGGCAACCGGGAGATCGTCTTCTTCATCGTCGTCTTCTACGAGCAGGGTCACAACATCGACGCGGGCAATGCGTACGCCTGCCTCCGCCAGGATGACCAGGGCAAGTGCCTGCTGCACCTGAGGACCCCCATCTCCGTCTTCTTCTCCAAGGCGGAATGGAACATGGATCAGAACCTCCAGGGCGGCTCCGTCGTCGCGCAGCGCAACATCGGCTGCAATTACGAGCCGGGGTGCAACCGTGACAACCCGAATGCGACGAGCAGCCTCAGCTGCCCGGTGGAGAACTCCTCGGAGAGGCTGTGCGGCTGGCTGGACGGCCCGAAGGACGAGGAAGGCACGACGCTGTGGCGCCTGAAGACGCCCTTCTTCGGCAACCTGGACATGCCCATGGAGAAGGTGTCCATCCCGCGTCCCGCCGGCGTCCGCAATCCGATGCCGCACGTCATCGTGGGCGCGCCCACCACGGACCCCTTCCGGTGGATCCTCGGCTTCGAGGACTTGAGCGGCGGTGGTGACCGCGACTTCAACGACGTGGTGTTCGTCATCAACAAGGAGAACGGCGGCCTCACGCGCTCCTCCACCGTCTCCGGGGACATCTCCCCCACCGTGGCCGAGGACTTCACCATCACCAAGGTGCGCTTCCGCCGCCAGGACGACATGGCGCCCGCGCCGCGCACCTGTCCCGGTGGGCCGCCCTGCTGGACGGAGGAGTTCCCCGGGGCCTGCACGCCCCCCGGCGGACCGGATGCCTCCATCGACTACTTCATCGCGGTGGACTGCCGCGAGTGCTCCGGCGGCGTCTGCACGCGCAAGGAATACCCCACGTGGATCCCCGTGGAGTTCCCCGACGAAACGCCCCCTGCCCAGGAAGTGGAGCTGGATCTGCTGTCCCTGGGCTTCACGGGCTCCCAGCTGTGCTGGAAGGTGGAGGTCAGCAGCCCCAACGAGCGCTGCCGTCCCATCATCGACAAGGTGGACGTGGGCTACCAGGCCGTGCGCTCCGGCGCCTTCTCGCGCTCGTCGCCCTCCACGCTGGGCAACGCCATCGTCTGGGGCGTGAATGAGACGCCGGGCATCGCCTGGGGTGACAACTTCCCCGGGGCGGGCCTGCCGGCGCCCTCCGTGCGCCTCTACGATGGCCGCAAGGACTACGAGGTCCGCGGCCGGCTCTACTTCAAGTCGCTGTACCCGCCGGAGAACCCCGCGACCCTCGCCTCGGAGCAGCGCTGGGAAGCCGGTCGCGTGATGGCCGAGTCGTTCCGCAACGGGACCAAGTCACCCGATGCGCGCAAGCTCTACACGACGAACGCCTCCACCAGCGCCCGCGTCGAAGTGAACACCCTCATCAGCACGTCCAACACCCTCTTCCCGGACGTGCTCTGTGACGACGTCAACGACGGGGTGCCCGTCTGGGACCTCAACCGCGACAACAAGTGCGGCACGCCGTCCATGACGGGCGGCCGGCGCAACAACACCGACACGAACGACCGCAAGTACCTGGTGGACTGGCTCTACGGCTGGGAGGACAAGTACGCCCCGGGCACGTCCAACGTGAAGCGTCCCTGGGCCATGGGTGGCATCAACCTGTCCACCGTCGCCCTGGCGGTCCCTCCGTACAAGGACTCCTGGTACGACAACGCCAAGCCGGTCGAGCAGGACAAGTTCCTCCAGAACTTCATCACCCCCCTGGCCCAGCGCCGCACCGTGGCCTACGTGGGCACGATGACGGGCATGCTGCACGCCGTCGACAGCGGTGCGTTCCTCAACAGCACCCTGGACAACTGCGGGACCCCTGAACAGTACCGGGGCTACTTCAAGCCCTTCAGCTGCAGTGGCGATGTGCCGCGCGACTACGGTTCGGGCGACGAACTCTTCGCCTACATGCCCTACAACCTGCTGTCGCGCTACCGCCACCAGTACGCGCGGTTCGCGGACTCCATCACGCAGCCGCGGCCCAGCCTGGATGCCTCGCCCACCATCGCCAACGTGGACCTGGCCGGACTGGCCGGCTCCAAGCCGCCATGGACCCCGTCCATGGCGGACAAGGACAAGGGCGCCAAGACCGTCCTCGTCTCCGCCTCGGGCAAGACCAGCCCCGTCGTCTTCTCGCTGGACATCACGGATCCGACCAACGCCAGGTACCCGAATCCCATGTGGGAGTTCAGCATGATGGAGACCCCCATGAACGACCACTTCAGCAGCCTGTTGATCAACCCGCTGGGCAAGCGTCCGGACTCCTCCAGTTCGCGCTTCTCGCCGTCGGTGGGCCGGATCCGCTGGGGCTCGGATGCCACCAAGACCGAGTGGGCCGCCATCGTCGGCAGCGACTTCGTCCCCGCGTCGGGCCGCGCTGGCGCCCTGTACATCCTCGACATGAAGACGGGCCAGCCGCTCAACTACAACAACAGCGGTGTCACTGGTAGGTACTCGGGCGTCATCACGCTGGAGACGGGCGTGGGCGTCGCCGCGGGTCCCGCGATGCTCGACCTGGACCAGGACGGCACCTATGACGTCGTCTACGTGGCGACCACCTCCGGCCACGTCTACCGCGTCAACCTGGATGACGTGAGCACCACCCGCGCGCCCGGAGCGAAGGTGAAGACGTGCCGCGTCGTCGACGCACCGCTCAGCCTGACGAAGGCCAAGTACAACACCTTCAACCAGGACCAGAGCTACCAGCAGATCCACTCCAACATGGCGCTGAGAGTGATCTCCAAGACCGACGGTGCGGCGGTGCGCTTCTTCTTCGGCACCAGCGACAACCCGGACCTCTACTCGGATGGCCCCCCCAACAAGGACACCAGCTACCACTACTACCTCATGGCGTATGAGGACTCGGACCCCTGGGGCAAGAACGGCTGCAGCAGCACCGTGCTGGAGCCCATGTGGGCCAACGCGCTGGACGTCGGGCAGACGGTCTGGGGCGGCGTGGTGCTCAGCTCCAGCCAGATCTTCGCCACCACGGCGGTGGGCAAGTCCGCGGACGTCTGCGGCCTGAGCCAGACGCAGAACGGCAAGTACTACTCCGCCGCGCAGCTCGGCGACGGTCCCAACGCTCCGAGCATGTCGTCGCAGGCGTTCGCCGGCCACGCCGTCTCCGCGCCCGTCATCCACGACGGACACATGATCTTCGTCACCGCCAATGGCGAAGCGAAGGACGCGACCGGTGGAGCCTTCAACAACGGCGGTGAAGGCACCGGCGAGATGCGCTCACGCACCCTCTTGTGGGAGCCGCTGCCTGACGGGCGGATGCCGAAGCCATGACGCACACGAGGATGACATCGGGTTCGCGGGGTGTGACCTTGCTGGAGGTCATGGCCACCATGGTCGTCATGCTGCTGGGGATCGCGGCGGCGATGACGGTCGTGTCCCAGACCAGCTACTCCAACCGGAGGACGCTGACGGCCAATCAGGCGGGGATGCTGGCGGAACAGACGCTGGAGTCCCTGCGCGCCCAGGGGTGCTCGCAGGATCCTCAACCCTGCGCGAACATGGCGGCGTGGGACAACCGGCGCATCATCTACTACCAGACGGCTGGCGGAGAGCCGACGCTGACGGCCCCCGCCGCCGGCATGATCATGCGGCAGTACGAGGTGGCCATCGACGTGGATGGGCTGCCCATCTTGGGCTCCATCGAAGGAGGAAGCCTGGGCGAGCCGCTCGTCACGCGTGAGCTGCTCCCCGGACTGCTGGGCAACGTCATCAACGTCCGGGTGTCCGTCAGCTGGGTGGAACCGAACCGGACGGGCCGCCAGGTGGTGGTCCTCCAGACGCGGATGTCGCCATGAAGAGACCGAGCTTCCGAAGCGCGGGGTTCACCCTGCTCGAAGTGATGATCGCCGCGGCACTGGGCGTCATCGTGCTGGGCGTGGGCCTGGCGGTGGGCGCGCAGTTGCAGCGGCGCGCCCTCTTCGAGGAACAGACGATGATGGCGCAGACCGCCGGCCGGGCGGCGCAGGACAACCTGACCGCCACGCTCTGGCGGGCCGGGACCGGCATGGGCAACACGCCCATCAGCTTCTTCGACAACGACGTGCGCTACGCGCTGCAGGTCTTCTCCGATCCGGGGTCGGTGCCGTTCTTCACCGACGACGGCAAATACATCCCCCCTCCCCCGGGCAAGGAGTCGGACGCCCTGCGCATCTACTGGGGCCCCTCGGTCAGCAGCACCTTCCTCGCGAACACCGGCCCGGGCAAGCTCGTGAGCGCCACCGCCGACGCGAACGAAACCAACTACCAGTTGACGGAGGAGGCCGAGGAGACCCTGAAGCCGGTTCCGCCCCTGGCCACCACGTCCGCGGTGTTCGTGAACGCCATCCAGTACAACGAGAAGAACCCGACGGTGCCCACGCAGCCGCCGGTGGCTTGCGCAGTGCAGGTGACGAACGTGGACAGCGGTAGCAACCGCCTCATCGCCGAGATGGGCGCGTCCGGCACGGGCCTGCTGAACGGGGTGTGCAAGAGCCGGAGCAACGGCGTCTGGGCCTTGCCGGGTTGGATCGCGTTGCGACTGGAAGGGATGGCCTACCGGGTGAACTGGAAGGACGGATTCCCGACGCTGGAAGGCCTGACCCACGGTTCGGATACCTGGCGGGTGATCAGCCGCGACGTGGAGCAGCTCAGGGTGCGCCAGGCGGTCGTCGACCTCCTCAACCCCATCGCCGAATACAGGTGGTTCCCGGCGGAGGTGCCCGTCATGCGTCCCGCCCTCGATGCCTGCACGGTCGCCCAGGGCTCCGCCGGTGGCATCTGCTCGGCGGAGTTCTTCACGCCGGAGTACGTTCCCGGCGCCATGACCGATGAGGTGGTGCGCGACCGGCTGCGCGCGCGCGTGCGCGTACTGGAAGTCACCCTGGTCGTCCGCACGCGCCGCCTGGACCGGGACGCGGTGGACGTGGGCGCGGTGGATGAGGACGGTCACGACCGGGACGGCTACAAGCGCCGGTCCGTCACCTTCCAGGTGGCGCCTCGCAACTTCGGCATGGCTGGCCTTCAGCCGCTGCCCCCACCCCCCACAGGGTCAGGAACATGAAGAACACCCGAGGCATGACGCTGCTGGAGTTGATGGTGGTGGTGGCCGTCCTGGGCATCATGGTGTCACTGGCCGTGGTGAACATGCAGGGCAGGATCATCGGCCAGCGCGAGAGCACCGCGACCCGGGAGCTGTGGTCCTCCGTGATCCGCGCGCGGCAGCTCGCCATCTCCACCAACCAGCCCGTGCGCTTCGTCGTGGATCCGAACGTCGTCCAGTCGAACGGGGTGAGCTACAGCGTGGCCCGCTGGGAGCGGCTGCGGTGCGCGGATGCGTGGAGCGACGTCGACTGTCCCCTGGCGGCCTGTGACAACAAGACCTGCCGCCAGGACGCCAACTGCTGCACCGACGTGGGCCAGGACATCGTCATCCCGGCCTCCATGAACGCGCAGGCCATCCACGGCCTGTGCTTCCAGCCCGGCTCCGCGAAGCCGGTGGTGGACCACATGGACTGCATGCGCGACTTCGTGAACGACGCCGAGGCCATGAGCGCGGCGACGCCGAACGACAAGTCCATCCGCTTCACGTACACGACGGACCGCGCCACCAGCCTGCTGGTCCTCGAACCGCTGACGGGCATCGCGGACCTGCTGGAGTGCGACTCCAACGCGGCGGACGCGAACCGCCCGAACCATGACCCGCGGTCCGTGGCGGCCTGCGCGCCCTGAGGTTGTCACTTCCCGTCCGGGCCCCTCCCGGGCCCCGGACGGGAGCCTCCACGCTCAGCGGCCGTCCTGTTTCACGGCCACATGACAGGTGTTCAGCATCCAGCGTTGATTTGGGGCAGGTAGCACCCTAATTAGCCACGAGGGCCCCTCCCCGGGCCCACGCATGGACACCTCCCCTCCTCCCAAGTCCGATGGCGCACCGTGGCCCGGTGGCGCCCCTTCTGCGTCCGGTGACGCCTTCGCCCGACTGCTGGCCTCTCTCCACGTCGGGCGCCGCACGCGCACGCAGGGGGTGAAGGGCGCGGCGCGCGGGCACCTGCTCGCCCGCCTGCACCGCTCGCTCCAGGCCCCGTTGGTGTGCGTGGCCGTGGATGAAGAGGCGGCGGACGCGCTCGCGCACGACCTGGCCTTCTTCCTGGGCGGCACCGGCAGCCTGCTGGCGCCGCGCGTGCTGCGGCTGCCCGCGGACGAAGTGCTTCCCTACGACGAGCTGTCCCCGGAAGCAGGCCCCATCACGGAGCGGCTGGGCGCGCTGTTCCACCTGGCGCGAGGCACGCCCTTCCCCGCGCTGGTGCTGTCGCTGCGCGCGCTGCACCGCCGCGTGCTGCCGCTGGCGGTGATGGGCCAGCTGGCCCAGCGCGTGGAGGTGGGCCAGGACTTCGACCGCGACACGCTGGCGCGGAAGCTGTCGCTGATGGGCTACCAGAACAGCCCGCTGGTGGAGGACAAGGGCACCTTCAGCGTGCGCGGCGGCCTGCTGGACGTGTTCAGCCCGCTGTACGAGCGGCCGGTGCGCCTGGAGTTCTTCGGGGACACCATCGAGTCCATCCGCGTCTTCGACCCGGAGTCGCAGCGCACGGTGGATGCGCTCAAGACCGTGGACCTGGTGCCCGCGCGCGAGCTGCTCCTCACCGACGACACGCGCCCGCGCGCCGAGGCCGCCGCCCGCGCCGTCGCCGACCGCATCAACCTGCCGACCATCAAGCTGCGCGAGCGGCTGGAGGCGCTGCGCGAGGGCCTGCCCGGCTTCGGCATGGAGGGCCTGCTGCCCGGCTTCTTCGAAGGCGGGCTCGTCACGGTGTTCGACTACCTGCGCGCCTGGGCCCCGGAGCCCGTCGTCTACCTGGACGACCCGGTGGGCCTGGACCGCGCCGTGGACGAGCTGTGGGACGAGCTGGCGCGCGGCGTGGCGGAGGCCGACGCCCGGCAGGACCTGACCTATCCGCCAGAGCACCACTTCCTGTCGCGCGAGGACGTGGCCGCACAGCTCCAGGCCCTGCGCGTGGTGGAGGGCGGCGGGCTGTCGCTCACGCAGACGGAGGTCCCCGTCGCCTTCACCTTCGGCACGACGCAGGACCTGCGCGAGGCCATCCTCGCGCACCACGGCGAGGAGGGCGCGCTCACCCCGCTGGTGGAGCGGCTGCAACGCTGGCGCGACACCGGCGTGGCGTGCGCGGTGGCGTGCGGGACGCTGAGCCAGGCGGACCGGCTCAAGCGATTGCTGTTGGACCGGTCGGTGATGGTGAAGGTGCACACCGAACCGATGGCGGACCCCGCGAAGCTCTATGAGCCCGCGGTGTGGGCGCACCTGTTCACCGGCGAGGTGAGCCACGGCTTCGTGGACGCCGAGGGCCGGCTGGCGGTGCTCGCGGACGAGGAGATTTTCGGCGTCCGTTCGCGCCGCCGCGTGAAGCGCAGCAAGAAGCTGGATGCGTTCGCCGCGGGCTTCAAGGACCTGAAGGAAGGCGACCTCATCGTCCACACCGACTTCGGCATCGGCCGCTACGCGGGCCTGACGAAGATGGAGGTGCAGGGCGTCCCCGGAGACTTCCTCGTCCTGGAGTACGCGGGGCGCGACAAGATCTACCTGCCGGTGGGCCGCATGCGGCTCATCCAGAAGTTCACGGGTGGGGACCCGGAGACGGTCCAGCTGGACAAGCTGGGCACGACGAGCTGGGAGAAGACGAAGAAGCGCGTCAAGGAGCAGCTGCTCAAGATGGCGGCGGAGCTGTTGCAGATGGCCGCCGCGCGCAAGGCGCACCCGGGCTACGCGTTCCAGCCCCCGGACCGCTACTACGCCCAGTTCGAAGCGGACTTCGAATTCGAGGAGACGCCCGACCAGGCGAAGGCCATCGAGGACGTGCTCTCGGACATGCAGAAGGCGCAGCCGATGGACCGGCTCGTCTGCGGCGACGTGGGCTACGGCAAGACGGAGGTGGCGATGCGCGCCGCCTTCAAGGCCACGTTGGATCGCAAGCAGGTGGCGGTGCTGGTGCCCACCACGGTGCTGGCGCAGCAGCACTTCCACTCGTTCAAGAAGCGCTTCAAGGACTACCCCGTCACGGTGGAAGTGATTTCCGGCATCCGCAAGCCGCCGGAGGTGCGCGACATCCTCAAGCGCGCCAAGGAGGGCCGGGTCGACATCGTCATCGGCACGCACAAGCTCCTGGCGGGCGAAGTGGCCTTCAAGGACCTGGGCCTGCTCGTCGTGGACGAGGAGCAGCGCTTCGGCGTGAAGCAGAAGGAAGCCCTCAAGCGGCTGCGCACGCAGGTGGACGTGCTGACCCTGACGGCCACACCGATTCCCCGCACGCTGCACATGAGCATGTCCGGCGTGCGCGACATGAGCATCATCGCCACGCCGCCGCAGGACCGGCGGGCCATCCGCACCTTCGTGATGAAGTACGACGAAGGCCTCATCAAGGAGGCCGTGGAGCGGGAGATTGCCCGCGGCGGACAGGTCTTCTTCGTGCACAACCGCGTGGAGTCGCTGGCCTCCATGGAGCGCGACCTGCGCAAGCTGATGCCGCACGTCACCATCGGCGTGGCGCACGGGCAGATGGCCGAAGGGCAGTTGGAGAAGGTGATGCTGGCCTTCACCGAACACAAGTACCAGGTGCTGCTGTGCACCAGCATCATCGAGAGCGGCATCGACATCTCCAGCGCCAACACGATGATCGTCGATCGCGCGGACCAGTTCGGCCTCGCGCAGCTCTACCAGTTGCGCGGTCGCGTGGGCCGCAGCAAGGAGCGCGCGTACGCGTACCTGCTGGTGCCCACGCGCCGTCCGGTGACGAAGGACGCGCAGCGACGGCTGGAGGTGCTCCAGAACTTCACCGAGCTGGGCGCGGGCTTCTCCATCGCCAGCCACGACCTGGAGATCCGCGGCGCGGGCAACCTGCTGGGCGAGAAGCAGTCAGGCGCCATCGCTGAAATCGGCTTCGACCTGTACGCGCAGTTGATGGAGGAGGCGGTGGCGGAGCTCCAGGGCCAGCCGCCCAAGGTGCACGTGGAGCCGGACATCAACCTGCCCATGCCGGCGCTCATCCCCGACGACTACGTGGCGGACGTGCACCAGCGGCTGGTGTTCTACAAGCGCTTCAGCCAGGCCGGCCACCCGGACGAAGTCACCGACCTGCGCGCGGAGCTGGTGGACCGCTACGGCGAGGCCCCCGACGAGGTGGACGCCCTCTCCGAGGTGACGCTCCTGAAAATCGACATGCGCGAGCTGCGGCTGCGCGCGCTGGAGGGCGGCCCCAACCGCCTGTCGATGGCGCTGGGCGCGGACGCGCTGCTGGACGGCGCGAAGGTGGCCGCCCTGGTGCAGCGCTCCAAGGGCTTCTACCGGCTCACCCCGGACATGAAGCTCATCGCCCGGCTGCCCCCGGAGGCCAAGGGGCACGCGATGCTGGCGGAGGCGCACAAGATGCTGCGCGACCTGGGCACCTGCGCGCTGCCCCGGCACTGACGCTTCAGCGTCCGGCGCAGAAGCGGGCCACCGCGCGCGTCAGGGCGTCCTCGCAGCGCACCAGGTCTTCCATGGGGACGAACTCCCCCGTCTGGTGCGCGACGCGGATGTCGCCGGGGCCGAACACCACGGCCTCCGCGCCCAGCTCCGTGAGCTGCGGGGCCTCCGTGCCGAAGGACACCGTTTCGGACGCGTTGCCGCTGACCTCCTCCAGGAAGCGCACCACGTCCGCGTCGCCCCGGGTGTGGACGCCCCGGTCCATGCGCAGCACCTGGATGCGCGCCTCGTAGGCGGGCTCGTCGCGCGTGAGCTCCTGGCGGATGTGCTCCAGCAGCTCCGGGACGCGCTCGGTGGACTGGCCGGGGATGGGGCGCCACTCCACGGTGAAGCGGCAGGAGCCGGGCAGGACGTTCTTCGCCTTGCCTCCCTGGATGAGGCCCACGTTCACCGTGGTGAAGGGGGGCTGGAAGCCCTCGTCGCGGTCCTCGCGCAGCACGGTGTTCGCCAGCGTCTCCAGCCGTTGCAGGAAGCGGCCGGCGCGGAAGATGGCGGACGCGCCCAGCTCCGGGTAGGCGCTGTGGCCTTCCTTGCCCAGCACCTCCACCTCCGCCAGGCAGTAGCCCTTGTTGGCGCGCACCGGGATGAGGCGCGTGGGCTCGCCGACGATGGCGTGTCGCGCGCGGCCCAGGCCCGCCGCCACCAGCTTCTTCGCCCCCACGAGGCCGACCTCTTCATCGGCGGTGAGGATGACGAGCAGCGGGGAGCTCAGCGCGGGCAGGTCCTTGCGCGTGGCAGCGTGCAGCGCGCACGCGATGAAGCCCTTCGTGTCGCAGGCGCCGCGGGCGTACAGCTTGCCGTCGCGTTCGGTGAGGCGCAGCGCGTCCGTCCAGGCCGTGTCATAGGGCACGCAGTCGGAGTGGCCCACCAGCGCCAGCGCCGCGCGGTCCGCGTCCCCCTTGCGCGCGACCAGGTTCACCTTCGCCACGCCCGCGTCGTCGGTGTAGTGCTGGCGCTCGGCGGTGAAGCCCGCGGCCTCCAGCCGCGTCTGGGCGTAGTCGATGAGGGGCGCGTTGGGGCGCGAGGACGTGGTGTCCAGCGCCACCAGTTCCGCCAGGGTGGCCCGCAGCGCGGGCAGCGTGTCGCTCATGGGATGGCCTCCAGTCAGGCCACCTGCATGCCACTGCCCGCCCCGCGATGCCAGCCTGCCCGCGCTTCAGCGTCGCGAGGAAGCCATCGCGTCCGTGTCCACCGCCGCCGGGAACACCGAGTTGTCATTCGCGCCCGGGCGGCCCAGCCCCCTGGCGATGGCCGGCTCCGACGCGCTCACCCGGCCTACGTAGAACACCCCGTGGTAGCCCTCCTCGTTGGGTGAGTCCCAGACGTGCACGAAGTAGCGGTCCCCGTTGTCCTTCCCCTTCGTCTCCTTCACGCCGCAGTCCAGCTTGCCCACCCGGGGATCCGCCGAGCAGATCCACGCCGACCCGCTGTTGTACGCCATGTCCAGGGACGTGACGTCCTTGAGCTGCGCCTTCAGCAACCGTCCCATCGGCTGGTACTGCTTGTCCCACGGCAGGCCCTGCGCCGTGCGCGGGTGGATGTTGCCGCTCACCACCAGGTGGAAGCGCGCGGGCCCCGCCTTCACGTGGCCCAGCACCGTCGCCGTGAGCGCGTCCTCACGCTTCTGGCCCGACAGCTTCGGGTGGTCGTAGACGAAGGCCTCCACGTCCAGGCCGCGCGCACGCAACTGCCGCAGCTGCTCCAGCATGTTCGCCACCGCCTCACTGCCACGCCCGTCCGGGTACGGGCTGCGCCAGAACGGGGCCTCCATCAGCTTGAGCCAGTCCTCCTCGGAGCCCTCGCTCTTCACGAAGGAGGTGATGCGCGCCTCGTTCTCCACCGGCAGCTCCAGCCCCAGCGACACGGGCGTCCCCGACGTGACGAGCTGGCAGACCGCCTGCGCGATGAAGCGCGGCACCTCCTGCGTGCCGTGCAATTCGCCCAGCAGCATCACCCCACCCGTCTTCGCCCGGCGCTTCAGGCCGATGATCTCCTGGCCGCACTCGGTGAACACGGGCGCGCTCCTGGTTTCGGACGCCTTCGCCACCTTCTGGGCGGCGGTGACCTCCTCCTGCTGCTTCGCGAGGCGGGGCGCGATGCCACGGAACACGCGCCACTCCATGTGCAGGTCCCGGTGGCCCTGGGCGGAGTCCACGTAGAAGGCGTTCTCCCCTTGCGGGAACGCGAGCCGGGCCTCCAGGTCCTCCGGGCTGAGCCCCGCTTCCCCTCTCCGGTCGAGGGTCTGGCCCCAGGCGATGTCCCTGCCCGGTGCCATGAGCGTCTTGTTCACGGACTTGGTGACGCGGATGACCCACAGCTTGCTCTTCGTGGGCGTCTCCTGCTTGCCGATGACGAGGTAGCGGTGCCAGTAGCCCGAAATCTTGGAGCCGCCGAACTCCTGCTTCCAGTCCGTCTCCAGCACCCGGCTGCCCTTGTCTTCGCGGTACGGCAGGTTCGCGTCCGTGAAGTACTCGCGCACAGAAGGCCACATCTCACCCAGCGGCACGTCGTAGACGGCCTCGTAGTCCGGGGTCTCCAGGTCCTGCCGCCCGGCGCACCCCGCCGCGAGGACCAACGCCATCCACCCCATGAGCCATGCCGAACGCATTTCGCGACCCCTTCCTGCGATTCCACGACGCAGGGACAACGCACCAGGATGCCAGACGTATCGGCGGAGCCTTCGCGACGCCCTGCCGCAACGCGCAAGGGCCGTGCGCACCACCGTTTCCGGTGACTCGCACGGCCCCTGGGTTCCACGGGCGGAGGGAGGCGCTGGCGCTACAGGCCGGGCGTGGACCCCGTCGGTTCCTGCGCGGGCACGGCGTCCGAAGGCCGTCCCAGGCCCTTCTCGATGGCCGGCTCCGACGCGCTCACCGGCCCCACATAGAACACCCCGTGGTAGCCCTCCTTGTTGGGCGAATCCCAGACGTGCACGAAGAAGCGGTTCCCGTTGTCCTTCCCCTTCGTCTGCTTCACGCCGCAGTCCAGCTTGCGCCCCTGCGTATCCGCCGCGCAGATCCACGCCGACCCGCTGTCGTACGCCATGTCCAGGGACGTGACGTCCTTGAGCTGCGCCTTCAAGAGGCGGCCCATCGGCTGGTACTGCTTGTCCCACGGCAGGCCCTGCGCCGTGCGCGGGTGGATGTTGCCGCTCACCACCAGATGGAAGCGCCCAGGCCCCGCCTTCACGTGGCCCAGCACCGTCGCCGTCAGCGCGTCCTCGCGCTTCTGGCCCGACAGCTTCGGGTGGTCGTAGACGAAGACCTCCGCGTCCAGCCCACGCGCACGCAGCTGCCGCAACTGCTCCAGCATGTTCGCCACCGCCTCACTGCCACGCCCGTCCGGGTACGGGCTGCGCCAGAACGGGGCCTCCATCAGCTTGAGCCAGTCCTCCTCCGTGCCCTCGCTCTTCACGAAGGTGGTGACGCGCGCTTCGTTCTCCACCGGCAGCTCCAGCCCCAGCGACACGGGCGTCCCCGACGTGACGAGCTGGCAGACCGCCTGCGCGATGAAGCGCGGCACCTCCTGCGTGCCGTGCAATTCGCCCAGCAGCATCACCCCACCCGTCTTCGCCCGGCGCTTCAGGCCGATGATCTCCTGGCCGCACTCGGTGAACTCCGGCGCCGCCTGCTTCGCATCGGGAGCCCGGGCCACCTTCTGGGCGACAGTGACCGGCGCCTTCTTCTCCAGGTGGGGCGCGATGCTCCGGAACACGCGCCACTCCATGTGCAGGTCCCGGTTGCCCTGGCCGGACTCCACGTAGAAGCCGTTCTCTCCCTGCGGGAAGTTGAACCGGTCCTCGTCATCCTCTCCGCTGATGGTCAGCGCCCCACTCGACACGAAGGATTCATCTCCGGGAGCGCCCGAGCCCCGAGAACCGGGAACGCTTCCCAGGCTCCGGGCCACTCCCCACTCCAGCTCCTTGCCAGGCCTGGAGAGCGCCTTGTTCATGGACTTGGTGATGCGGATGATCCACAGCTTGCTCTTCGTGGGCGTCTCCCGCTTGCCCAGGACGAGGTAGCGGTGCCAGAAGCCCGAAATCTTCGAGCCGCCGAACTCCTGCTTCCACTCCGTCTCCAGCACGCCGCTGCCCTTGTCCTCGCGGAATGGCAGGTTCGCGTTCGTGAAGTACTCGCGCACCGACGGCCACATCTCCTCCAGCGGCACGTCGTAGATGGCCTCGTAGTCCGGGGTCTCCAGGTCCTGCCGCCCGGCACAGCCCACGGCCAATCCCATCAACACCAGCGACAGCACGATTCCTGAACGCATCCGCACCCCCTGCTGAAACCGCATCCGGGGCCAGTCAACGCGCCGGTCCGGAGCCCATATCGCTCCCGGCCAACCTCACGGGTACAGGCGCGTGGCGAGCTGCTGGAACGCCTTCGCGCTCTCGTCCGCCAGGGCATGTCGGCCGTCCCGCACCACCCACCGGCCCGCCACCGCGACCTCCCGCACCGCCCCCGCCGTCGCGCCGAAGACAATGCCCGGCAGCAGCGACGCGAGCCCCGCGCCCACCAGCGACGGGTGCCGCAGGTCCACCGTGAAGAAGTCCGCGGGCGCGCCCGGCAGCAGCGCTCCCGTCTCCAGGCCCAGGCTGTGCGCGCCCTGCACCGTGGCCATGTCCAGGAGCCGCGCCGCCAGCCCGTCCAGCGTGCCCGTCCCCGGATCCAACACCGCCCGGCGCAGCCGCAACAGCCTCAGGTGCTGCTCCAACTGCCGCGCCTCGTCCAGCAGGTCCACCGCCGTCTGGCTGTCCGACCCCAGGCTCACGCGCGCCCCGGCCCGCACCAGCGCGTCCGCCGGCACGATGCCATCCCCCAGGTTGCGCTCCGTGGAGGGACACGCGCACACCGTGCTCTCCGACCGACCCAGCAACTGCACCTCATCGTCCGTCAGGTGCACGCCGTGCACCGCCGTGAAGCGCCCGCCCAGCAGGCCCAGGTCCGCCAGCAGCTCCACCGGACGGCGTCCGTGCTCCGCCAGACACGCTTCAATCTCCTTGGGCTGCTCCGCCACGTGCATGTGGATGGGCATGCCCACCGGCGCGTCGCGCTCCACCCGGGCCAGCCACTCCTTCGACACCGCACGCACGCTGTGCGGCGCCAGCCCCACGTTCACCCGCGCGTCGCCGCGCACCGCCCGGGCCAGCGCTTCCGTGGTGGACAGGAACGCGTCCACGTCCGCATCGATGAAGCGACGCTGGCGCGGATTCGCGGCCACGTTGAAGCCCGCCCGCGCGTAGCCCACCCGCAGCAGGCAGATGCGCAGGCCCACGTCGGTGGCCGCGCGGATGACCGCGTGCGCCAGCTCATTGCGGTCCGCGTAGGGCGTCCCGTCCGACTGGTGGTGCAGGTAGTGGAATTCGCCCACCGCGGTGATGCCCGCGAGCGCCATCTCCACGAACACCTGCCGCGAGGCGACGTAGACCTCCTCCGGCGTCAGCGCTTCGGCGGCGCGGTACATCGCCTCGCGCCAGGACCAGAAGTCGTCCTGTCCCCGGCCCGAGGCCACGTACTCGGTGCGCCCTCGGATGAGCCGCTGGAACGCGTGCGAGTGGCCGTTGACGAGTCCCGGCAGCAGCGCGCGGCCCGGGAGCCGCTCCACGCGCGCGCCCTGGGGCACCGCGTCCAGCACGCGTCCGTCCGCGCCCACCGCCAGCGCGAGGCCTTCCTGGAACCGACCGTCCACGAAGAGGAAGTCGGGTTGATAGACAGTGATGTCGCTCACGCGGGGCAGCGTACGCCAGCCCCTGGAGGACCGCAGCAGCGCCCTTCGGGTCAGGCCCCCTGCTCGGCGCCTTCCATGAAGGGGATGCGGCCCTCGACCCAGGGACGGGTGCGCGCCGCGTCGCGGATCCACGTGCCGTGGCGCCGCTCGTCCTCGCGGTGCTGCCGGATGAGGACCTTCACCTCCGGGGTCCACTCGAACTGGAGCGCCAGCTCATAGGCCCGGTCGAAGAGCTCCTCGTTGCCGAGCATGGCCCACAGCGTGGCCTCCGTGCCCATCAGGCCCGTCATCGCCGTCAGGCCCTTCATGGCGGAGCCCTTGAGGTCCGAGCGCAGCGCCACCGGTTCGCCGCCCAGGTCGCGGATGCACGTGTTGAGGTCCTGCACGTGGCGCAGGTGGTCCGCGCGGAAGCTGTTGAGGCGCTCGCGCACCAGGGGATGCGGGATGCGCGAGATGGCCACGTCATAGGCCCCCACGGCGTCGGCATCGAGTTGGGCCAGGCTGTGCAAACGGGCCACTTCGGACTTGTCGGCCATGGGCGCCTCCTCCGTGCGAGTGCAAAGGCTTCGCCAATGTGGGGAGTCCTCCTCGTGGAACCAACCGCCCTCCCGAGCACCCATCGGTTCATCGGCCCCAGAGCAGGCGGACGACCCCCGGGGATTCCAGTCCCCGAAGGGCGCGCACTGCACGCCGGAGGCTTGCGCCAAGCGGGCCGCGATGGGGAACAGAGGGGTTGCCTCCCTGGTCTCCTTCCAGTCGGTGTAGGGAATTGCGCGTTCCGGGTCCGGTGAAGAGCGTTGGGGGGTGAAGACCTCCGAGACAGAGAAGCGCCTGCGGCGCTACCGCACGAAGCGCGACTTCCTCCGCACGCCCGAGCCGGCTCCCGAGGCGGTGACTCCGACGGCCGGCGCGCCTGTCTTCGTGGTGCACAAGCACGACGCCACCCGGCTGCACTACGACCTGCGTCTGGAGATTGGCGGCGTGCTGGTGAGCTGGGCCATCCCCAAGGGGCCCAGCCATGACCCCGCGCAGAAGCGACTCGCGGTCCAGACCGAGGACCACCCGCGCTCGTACGCGGACTTCGAGGGCCACATCCCGGATGAGGAGTACGGCGGAGGCGATTCGCTGCTCTGGGAGTCCGGCACCTTCGAGACGGTGCCTCCGGGCCAGGCCGACGCCCAGTTCGCGCGCGGACACCTGGAGGTCGTGCTGCGGGGCCAGAAGCTCCAGGGACGCTGGCACCTCATCCGCACGCGGCCGCGCGGCGGCAAGACACAGTGGCTCTTCTTCAAGGCGAAGGATGAGGAGGCACGGCCCGGCTACGACGTCACCGTCGAGCGACCCGAGTCCGTGAAGAGCGGACGGAAGCAGACGCGTGGACCGCGCAAGCCGGGGGTGCTGCGCAAGAAGCCCGTGGCGCCAGAGAAGCTGCTCGAACGGGTGTGGCCGCCCATGCTGGCGCGGCTGGCGGTGCCCGACGAAGCGCACGACGAAACGCATGCCTACGAGGTGAAGTACGACGGCTTCCGCGCGGTGTTCGCCCTCACGCGCGACAAGATTGCCTTCCAGAGTCGCAGGGGCAATGACCTGTCGAGCCGCTTCGGACGGCTCGCCGCCTCGCTGCGCACCCTGCCGGTGAGCGACGTGGTGGTGGACGGAGAGGTCATCGCGCTCGACAAGAAGGGCCGCTCTAACTTCCAGCTCCTCCAGCACACGGAGCAAGGCGCGGAGCAGCGCTTCGTGGTGTTCGACATGCTCTGGCTGAACGGCGAGGACCTGCGGGGGCTGCCCTACGAGGAGCGCCGCGCGCGGCTGGAGAAGCTGATGGCCTCCGTCGAGCTTCCGCTCCAGGCCTCCGAGCGGCTGGAGCTGCCGCTGTCGCGCGCGCTGTCGGAGGCGCGGCGCAAGGGTTGGGAGGGCATCATCGCCAAGCGCAAGGATTCGCCCTACACGGGCACGCGCTCCGGGGACTGGTTGAAGCTGAAGGTGGTCGCGGGCCAGGAGGTCGTCATCCTGGGCTACCTGCCCATCAAGAACGCCCAGGCGAAATCGGAGATTGGCGCGCTGCGTGTGGGCGTCCGGGGCAAGGACGGCTTCCACGACGTGGGCAAGGTGGGCACCGGCTACACCACTTCGGACCGCCGGGAGCTGCGCTGGTTGCTGGACGCCACGCGCACGAAGAAGCCCAGCGCCGAGGATGCAGCCTCCAACACGGAGACCGTCTGGGTGAAGCCGAAGTACGTGGCCCAGGTGCGTTTCACGGAATGGACCCGGGATGGCCGCCTGCGCCACCCCGTGTTCCAGGGCCTCCGGACCGACAAGCTGCCCCGCGACGTCGTGCGCGAACGCCCCGCCCCCACCCAGAGCGCCCGGACCGCGAAGGGCGTCCGGCGCGCACCAGCCCAGGCCTCCGCTCGCACCACGACCCATCGGGATCCAGCGAAGGCTCCGCCAAAGGCTCCGGGCAGGACGAGCGCGAAACGCTCGGCGCGCGACACGGAGGCCCTGCTCACGCACGGCGACCGCGTGCTGTTCCCGGACTCCGGCCTCACGAAGGCGGACGTGTTCGAGTACTACCGGGACGTGGCGCCGTTGTTGGTGCCCGTGCTCGCGGACCGGCCCCTGGCCCACCAACAGTGGCCTGCGGGCATCGAGGCCCCGGGCTTCTTCCGGCACGAGCTGTCCGGCATCCCCCCCTGGCTGCCCACGCTGCGCGTGCGCCACGAAGGCAAGTCCCTGCGCCACGTAAACGTGAAGGACGCGGATGCGCTCCTGTGGCTCGCCAACCAGTCCGCGCTCACCCTCCACATGTGGCTGAGCCACGCACCCCGGCTCGCGCAGCCGGACTTCGTGGTGTTCGACCTGGACCCCGGCACCGGCGGCTGGAAGGACCTCGTGAAGGTGGCCAGGCGCCTGCACGCCCGCCTGGACGCGTTGGGGCTCCAGTCCTTCTCGAAGACCTCCGGCAAGCGCGGCCTGCACGTGCTGGTGCCCCTGGCCCCGGGACACACGTATGCGCGCGCGCTGGCGTTCGCGAACGCACGGGTGGCGGAGCTGGAGGAAGCGCTGGGCGACATCGCCACCACGGAGCGCTCCGTGGGCAAGCGCGGCGGCCGGCTCTACCTGGACGTGGGCCAGAACGCGCGCGGCAAGACGGTGGTGGCGCCCTACTCGCTGCGCGCCGTGGAGGGCGCGCCGTTCTCCGCGCCGCTCGACTGGAGCGAAGTCACCGCCCGGTTGGATCCGCACCGCTTCCGCCTGAAGACGCTGCGCAAGCGCCTGGAGGCCGTGGGTGACCTGTTCGCGCCCGTGCTCCGCGTGAAGCAGACGCTGCCCGGCGACCTGGCCGCCGGCTGACGCGCCGCGCCCTGAACGGATGTTTCGCCAAAGCGACGGGGCGCGTGCTACTGCCCGCGCCGCCATGTCGTCCGTCACCGCAGTGAGCATCGCCGCGAAGCCCGCGCCGCGTTGGAAGATCGCCCTCGCCTACGCCATCTGCTTCATCACCTGGGGCTCCACGTGGGCCGTGGTGAAGGTGGGGTTGGAGGACCTGCCGCCCCTGCGGTTCGTGGGCACGCGCATGCTCATCGCCGGGGTGGCGCTGTTGCCCTTCGCCCGCTCGCGCGGCGCGGCGCTGGGCGGCGGCACCGGGTGGCGCATCGCGGGGATTGGCGTGCTCCAACTGGCGGTGCCCTTCGGGTTGCTCTTCGTGGCGCAGCAGTGGATCCCGTCGAGCTGGTCCGCGCTCCTCTTCTCCACCTTCCCCGTGTGGCTGCTGCTGGTGGGGCGCGTGCTGCTGCCGGACCAGCCGCTCACCCCGCAGAAGCTCTTCGCGGCGTGCCTGGGACTGACGGGCGTGGTGGCGCTCCAGCACCAGGAGCTGGTGTCGCTGAGCCTGTCCACCCAGGTGCTGCTCGGGTGCGGGATGACGCTGGGCGCGGCGTCGGTGGTGGCGGTGGCCAACGTGCTGGTGCGCCAGCACATGACGCACGTGCCGCCCCACCTGCTCACGCTGGTGCAGACGCTGAGCAGCGCGGTGCTGCTCCTGGGCGCCTCCGCGCTGCTGGAGTGGAACCAGCCGATGCACTGGACGCCCCGGGCCATTGGCGCGCTGCTGTACCTGGCGCTGGGCGGGACGGTCATCACCTACCAGTGCCTGTACTGGCTCCTGCCGCGCATCTCGCTGGCGGCCCTGGGCGCGATGGCGCTCCTGGACACGCTGGTCGCGGTGACGCTGGGCGTGGCGCTGCTGGGAGAGCCGCTCACGCCGTCGCTCCTGGCGGGCGGCGTGCTCATCCTCACCGCGGCGGCCATCGCCAACCGCGAGCCTCCGGAGGCGAAGGTGCCTCCGGAAGCGTCGGTGTGACGCCCTGCCTCAGAACGGCAGGGGCAGGGAGAACGCGGTGCCGTTCTGCGTGCCGGTGCGGTAGCTCTTCGGCGCGCCGATGATGACGGTCGGCGGCGAGCCTCCACTGCCGGGGACGACCGCGAGCGACTGGCCCAGGGAGCTGCGCTCCGAGCCGTCGCCCACCACCAGCAGGAACGGGGACAGCGCGCCCTGCGACTTCGGGCCTCCGGCGAAGAGGAACGCAGCGCCTTCACCATCCGAGGCCACCGACGCGCCCGGCGCGCCCACCCACAGGTCCGGCACGCCGTCGCCGTTCAGGTCCTTGCCGCCCGCCAGCGACGTGCCGAAGCCCACCGCGCGTGAGCGGTAGGTCAGCGTCAGCGGCGTCAGGGTCCAGTTGGGATCGTTGAACGCCGCCACACGATTCTCACCAGAAGCGGGTCGGATCGCGTTGAGCTCCGCCACGTTGTAGAGCAGCACCGCCGGCTGGCTCACGCCCCCCACCAGGAAGTTGTTGGCCGTCACGGCGATGAAGTCCCGCGAGTCGCCCAGGAAGCGGCCCGCGCGCGTGCTGGCCACGCCCAGGTTGAGCATGGTGAGCGACACCTCGCCGTCACCCGCGATGCGCACCATCGACGCGGTCGTCCGCCCACCGCACCGCGCCCCCCCGGTGTCGTAGCCGTAGAGCACGACGATGCCGGAGCGCGTGCCGTCCGAGTAGCGCCACGCCACCTCGTCGCAGCCGTCCGCGTTCAGGTCGCCCAGCGTCGCGGGCGCGGTGGTCTGCTGCACGGAGGTGGGCCAGGAGTAGACGGGGTCGCACGCGAGGGTGAGCTTCGCGAGCGAGGCATCCTCCGGCGCGCGGCCCAGGAACAGGTCGAAGCCCTTGTCGCGCAGCACGGCCAGGTCCTGCTTGCCGTCCCCGTTGAAGTCGAAGCCGCCCACCACGCCCCGGCCCATCAAGGAGCGCTTGCAACTGGCGGCCGTGGGGTCCGCGCAGCCGGCGATGGTCGCCGGCCCGAACACGCGGTAGCCCGGCTTGAAGGTGCCGTCCGTCTGGCCCAGGGACACCAGGAGTCCGCCAAACGACTGCGTGCCCGTCGTCATGCACGTGGTCGACGCGTAGACGTCCTTGTCCCCCGCGGGCGAGTTCGTGCCCGGGATGACCAGGGCCGTGGCGCCCGCCGCCATGTCCGGCCGGCCGTCACCGTTGAAGTCCGTGAACGCCACGTCCACGCCCACGTTGCGTCCGCCCACCCACGGAGAGCTCGCGCCCTCGCCCGCCACCGTCGCCTTCGTGGGCTCCGCCGTGTCGAACGTGTACGCGCGCCCCACGTTGAGGTCGTTGCCGTCGCCATTGGGGCCCGGGCCGGAGAAGCCCTGCGCGCCCACCAGCGCCATCACGCGGTTGGCCAGCCGGGCCACCGCCACCGACTCACCGAAGCGCTCCACGCTGGCCTTCGTCGTCACCTCCAGGCCACTGCGAGACCACTCGGCCAGCGTCGCGCCCGCCTTCTGGAAGATGTCCACGCGGCCGGTGAAGGCACCCTGCGCGGAAGAAGCCCGGCCGGAGAAGCCCGCCAGCACCGGGCCCGACGGCAGCGGCCACGCCACCAGCCCGGAGCCCAGCACCTCCGCCTTCGCCGCGCCGCCCAGCGCCACCAGCGGCTTGTTCTGCACACTGCCCTTCGCGAGCGTGGCCAGCGGGAACACCAGCACCTTGCCCGCGTTGCCCAACTGCGTCGTGCCCACCGTCGCCGTCGCGTACGGCGCGCCCAGGAGCAGCTCCGGCCCCGCCACGCCATCCACGTCCATCACCGTCCAGCTCCGGCTCGCGGTGATGCTGCGCGCGTCGCCGTAGAGGCGCCCGAAGGCGTCCGCCAGCGGCACCTTCACGGGCTTCCCCGACGGGTCGCCCGAGGGCGTGTTCCCGCGCAGGTCGAACAGGAACGCGCCGCCCGCGTCCACCTGCGCCGCCACGCCGCCCACCTTGCTCAGGTCCGGCGAGTCCGCCCTGTCCGCCATTACCAGCAGCAGCGGGGGACGGCTGCCTTCAGCCGGAATCGCGCCCAGCCGCCACGTGCCCTCGTTGCCCAGGGTCTCCACGGTGGTGTTGGACGGCAGCACGTACAGGTCCGCGGTGGGACGGAAGCGCGGCGCCGCGTCGCGCGCGAAGTACACCGCCACGCCCATCTGCTGGCCGTCGGTGCTGCCATCCGCCTTGTAGCGGGTCAGCTTGCTGAGCGACGCCAGGTCCGGCCGGCCGTCGTCGTTGAGGTCCGCCACCACGATGGCGCGCCCCAGCTCCGTGTTGCTGCGCAGGGTGAAGCTTCCGTCCACCAGCAGGTCCTGCCCGCCCAGCCGGACGGCCGGGAGGTCCGGGACGGGCTGGCCCTTGGTGAGCAGGAAGATGTCCACCACGCCGCGCCGGCTGATGCCCGCGAGGCTGGACAGGTCGCCCGCGGGCGAGCCCACGAACAGGTCCAGGTCCCCGTCGCCATCCGCGTCCGCGATGGCCATGCCCGTGCCGAAGCCGCCCCGGCCCAGGCCGGTGAGCGCGGGCCGCAAGAGCGCGGGCGCCTGCCCCGCCTTGAAGGTGTAGAGGTACACGGCGCCCGAGTCGCCGATGGTGACGTCCGCGCCCGGCGACGACACCGCCAGGTCCGCTCTCCCGTCGCCGTCCAGGTCGCCCGCGGCCAGCATGTCGCCGAAGAGCGCGCCTTCCGTCTCACCCGCCAGCACCCAGGTGGGCTTGGTGGGCAGGCCGGACGCGCTGCCCTTGTAGACGAACACCGCGCCGCCGGTGGGCCGCGACAGTTCGCTCTCGCGCTGTCCCACCGCGAGGTCCTGGATGCCGTCTCCGTCGAAGTCCGCGGTCACCATCGTGGCCACGTCCGTCAGCCGGCCGTGCGCCAGCAGGGGCCGCGACAGTTCATCCAACACGCGCACCGCCACCGGGGCCACCTCGCCGGTGAAGCGGTCCTTCGCCTCCAGCGTGATGAGGCCGGACGCGCCCGCCTCCACCACGATGCGCCCATTGGCCACCGTGCCGGGGCCGGACTTCTTCGTCCACACCATGCTGTCCGTGCCACCCGCCGTGCCCAGCGGCGCGGACGCGCCCGACGGTATGCCCAGGTACGGCGGGTCACCCACCAGCTTCGCGGCCTTGCTCACGGTGTACAGGAGCAACTCCGTGTCACCGGACTTCGGGTCGCGCACGGTGACGACGTCCTGCCCCTCCGTCGGGCCCGCCGTGTAGACGCCCGTCTCCGAGAGCGAGCCTCCGGAGGCATTGATGGTGAACGTGAAGGAGGCCGCACCCACCAGTCCGTCGAGGGCGATCTGGAAGGTCGTGCCCGGCTTCAGTGTCGCCTTCACCGGCGCGACGCCGAAGCCCGCGATGACCTGCACGCGCACGGTGGCGGAGCCGCCGCACTGCTCGTCCACCACCACCAGCGTGTCCTGCGCCGGCGTGGCCCCCGCGACGAAGCGGTTGCCGCGCATGTCCCCGGACGAGCCGCCCGCTTCCGCCTTGAAGCTGTAGTGGCCGCTGCCACCCGCGGCCGTCAGCGTGGCGACGCTGCCCGAGCGCACCGTCGTCGGCTCCACTGTCAACGACATGGGCGTCAGGCCTTCGCACGGGCCCACGTAGGGCAGCACCACGGCGGGGTCCTGCCCGCCCTGGCAGGCCAGGGTCAGGAGCGCGAAGAGGGGGGTCGCGCGGGTGAAACGCTTCATGGGGGTGGCCTCGGGGGGGTGCCCTCCCCAAGGGGAGGGACACCGTCAAGGGAACATCAGGGGAAGGACCGCGACGACTTCAAGGCAGCGCGCCGGAGGCGACCCAGCGCTGGATGAGGGCGATGCCCTGCGGATCCAACGGCCCGTCCGCCGGCATGCGCAGGTCGCGCACCGACGCGTTGATGAGCTGGGCGTTGGACTTCCACAGTTCGTACGTGTTCAGCGGCCGGCCGGGGCTGGTGGTGTGGCACTTGGCGCACCGGGCCTCGTGGATGGGCCGGATGTCACGCGCGTACGAAGGCGTGGTGGTGAGCGGCTGATAGGTGAAGGGCACCGCGCGGCGCGCCTCCGTGCCGTCCTCGAAGCGGGACACCACGGACAGCGTGTGGTTGCCCGGCGTCACGGTGGCGAACGAGAACGCCTTGAGCGTGGTCGCGTCCGCCTCCAGGCCGCCCATGCTGTAGTCAGGGCCGGCGGAGGCGATCTCCTGCGCCTGATCCAACTGGAACGCGACGCTCTTCGGGGGGGAGCCCGGCGGCAGCGTGGCCCGGAGCACCAGCCCATCCTCCACCAGGAGCATGCCCTGGTGCAGCCCCTGCAGGCGCGGCACCGCGCCCTTGCTCACCGCCAGCGACTGCCCGTTGAGTTCCACCCACGCGCAGCCGCTCTCGTCCACCGCCAGCAGCGTCGGCGTCCCGGACGGCAGGCCTTCGGCCACGCCCCAGGTGCCCGCGTCCGCGTCGAAGACGAAGAGCTTCGTGTCCGAGCGGGCCCAGAGAAAGCGCCCCGCGCCCATCAACTGCTGGGGCCGCGACGGCAACTCCACCGTCGTCCATCCTTCCGTGTTCCGGCGCAGCACGCGGGTGCTGGTGAGCACCCACACCTCGCCGGAGGTCCCGGTGCCAGCGCCCAGACCCGCGAGCGCCTCCACCGTCTCACCGGCGGTGAGCGACGCGTCGGTGCCGCGCACCTGGTAGACGCCCGGCGCGGAGGCCACCACCACGTTGAGCTTGCCCTGGCGCGCGAACCACAGGCCCGGCAGGCCGTCCTCCGCGGGCGCCGCCGTCATCGTGGTGATGCCGGACAGGGCCTGTCCCGACAGCTTCAGCGACGCGAGCGTGCCGCCCTGGATCTGGAACAGGCCCGTGGGGTGCGCGATCCACGCCGCGCCGTCCGCCGTCTGCGCGGTGGCGACGATGCCCGTGCCCAGCACCTGCTGCCACAGCGGTTCGATGAGCCAGCCCTGGTTCGCCAGGAACAGGCCCGTGTCCGTCTCCACCAGGGCGCTGTGCGGCCCCAGGCGGAAGGTCGCGAGCACCTTGCCTGCCGTGGCGATGTTCTTCGGGTGTGGCTCCAGGGCCGCCCGTGAGCCGTCCAGCCGAAGCCGCACGGCGCCGCCTTCCGGGGTGGCGAAGATGCCGCCGCCGGACTGGTCCGCGAAGCCACGGGTCGGCGCCAGCCCCTGGGAGCTCGCGACCTGGGTGGCGGTGAATGCCGCGGGCTTCGCCGGGTTGCTCCCCGGCGGGGCGTCCTCGCCACACGCGACAACCAGCATCGCGGCGCAGAACAGGAGCGAGGAGGGGATGAAACGCGCCACGGAGGGGGAACCGTGGCGCGGCCAGGGACGCGAGGAGGGAGTGCTCATCAAGACTCAGGCAAGGATGAACCGCAGCGGGTCCACCCGCGTGATGCTGTAGTCCAGCTTCGCCGAGGCCAGCACCGTCGCGATGATGTGCTCGGGGAAGATGTTGGAACCGTTCGGATCATTGGCGCCGGTGCGCAGGTCCACCGTGCCGGGCGACATGCCGATGTCACCGCTGCGGCCCACCACCAGGTTGTGCTTGATGCCCGCGCCCATCATCAGGCAGCTGTTGGACAGGTGATGGTCACGCCCGCCCGTGGCGTTGATGGTGGGCGTGCGAGCGAACTCGCTGAACACCAGGATGGTGGTGTGGTCCATGAAGTTGCCGCCACCCGGATGCTGCGTGCTCCGCAGGTCCGTGACCAACAGGTTGAGCGCGTCGAAGCCGGCGCGCTGGTTGCTGGCGTGGGTGAGCTGCGTGCCGAAGTGGGTGTCCAGGCCGCCGGCCAGGTTGATGGACACGCACTGGCTGATGCCCTTCTTCAGGGCGGTGGCCACCATGGCCGCGCGGCCGTTGGCGCTGTTGTACGGGTAGGACTGCCCGTTGAGGCCGTAGGTGGCGCGCACCTGGTCGTTGGCCGCCAGGTTGAAGCGGAACGAGTCCGACAGCTTGTTGGCCATCACGGACTGCATCTGTTCGCGGCTGTTCTCGTACGTCGTCCCCACGCCCCGGGCCGCGAACGCCTGCTCCTCGCAGGTGATGGGCATGCCGTTGAGGTCGATGAGGCTCTTCTCGATTTCGCTGTCCAGCTGGCGGGCCGCCGAGGGCGGGTCCAGCGTGAGCACCAGGTCCGCCAGACCGCTGACGCGCAGCGCGTTGGCGTAGCCACCGTAGCGGTCGTTGTACGACTCCACGTTCTGCGCGATGGACGGGATGGGCACCGCGGGCTTCATCTGCCCGACGATCTCCGTCGCGGTGGAGGAGCCACGCGCCGCGCTGCCAATGGGCATCTTCCCGGTGAGGAAGTAGCGGTAGCCCACCTCGTGCGTGAGCGTGCTCATGTTGATGCCGCGCACCACGGTCATCAGGTCGTAGTGGTCGGAGAGGTTGGCCATCCCCGGCCGCACGTCACCAATGGCCGGGCCGAACGTCATCGTCGGAGCGCCCGCGCCCGCGCGCTCCTTGGGGACGATGGGCATCGTCGAGAAGCGCGCGTCGGTGGAGAGCTGGTTGTAGCCCGGCATGATGCGCGTCTGGCTGACCGCGTCGTCCGTGAACACGGTCGGGTCGCGGGGGTCGAACGCGAGCAGCTGGTCCCACCCTCCGGAGAAATAGACGAACACGAAGCAGCGGTCGGCGGGGGCCAGGTTCGTCGCCTGGGCCACGGCCTTGAAGGGGATGCCTCCCAGGAGGAGGGAGCCCATGAAGCCGGCTCCGGCCTTGAGGAAGGTGCGGCGCTCGGGGAGCTGGAGGTCGTCTTGGCGCGTCTTCTTCATCGCGGGCACCAGAAGGTCAGTAGGTGATGAAGCGCGAGTCCGTCAGCATGGCGATGCACACGACCGCCAGCGCCTGGTCCCGCTTCTTGAGGGTTTCGGCACGGGCGGCGGCCTTGCGGAAGAAGGTCGCGTAGCGGGCCAGCTCTTCACCTGCCAGGGGCGCGCCCCAGAAGCGGGTGGACAGGTAGACGATGGTCTCGTTCACCTGCGCGTCCGTGAGCCTGGTCAAGTCGCTCATGGGCGTGGGCAGCGTGCGGCCCAGCGTGCGCAGCGACAGGTCCGGCTGCGCGATGTCCTTCTGCGCCTGCGCGATGCACACCTTGCGCGCGCCGTCGTCCAGGAAGCGGGCGAAGACGAGGTTCGGCTCGGTGTTCTCCGTGGTGATGAGCGCGTAGTCGGCGCGGCCCAGCGACTGGGCGCGGGCCTCCAGCTCATCCCACTCCATGCCCACGGCGATCTTGATGGACTCCTTGAGCTGCGCGACGGTGAGCCGGCGCGCGGCACGGCCCACGCTGCCACCCTGGGCCTCCGGGTCCGGCAACGGGTCGATCTGCGTGCCGTCCCCATGCGGGTTCGGAACGGGGTCCAACTGGGCATCCAGCGGCACCGGCTTCGCGGGAGCATCCACGGAGCCCTGGGTGCAGCCCGCTGCGAGCGCGAGGAGCGCGGTCAACACGAGGCGGCGCATCAGTCGATCCTCCGGTACGCGTCGGACATCACCACCTGCTCGATGAGGCCCTTCATGCTGTGGTTGTTCTTCGCGAAGTCCTGCGACAGCGTCTGGAGGTACATCCGCTGCTCCTCGGTCGTCATCGCGCGGCCCAGGAACTCGTTCCACACGCGCTTGACGGTGCAGCGCTCCAGGTCACCGGTCTCCATCATCCGCTTCACCAGCGTCTGGGGACCACCCTCGATGTTCTTCTCCTCGTCCGCGGAGCGGTAGAGGTAGGTCTTCAGGAGGCCCAGCGAGTTGGCGCCGTCGCCGTCGAAGGCCTGCATCACGTACTGGCTGCACTCGCCGCCGCAGTTGGTGTCACCGGCGATGGCGCAGTCGCGGCACTTCGGATCCAGGCGGGGGAACTGATCCGGCGACAGGAACAGCGCGGAGCGCTCCGCGTACCGGCCCCAGTGCGCGCCCGTGGGCTCGATGGTGGCGTGGCAGTAGTTGCAGCCGCAGCGCTTGGCCAGGTTGTTCTCCCGGTTGCAGGCGTCATCCGGGGACGGCAGTGTGGCGTCCGCGGCCGGGGAGAAGTGCTTGCAGAGGAACGCCTCGTAGAACTCGTTCACGCGGGCGCGCTGGGTGGGGAAGCGGTAGAGGAACGAGGGCGTGGTGAGCACGCCGGAGTGGGTGTTGTCGCGCGTGTACCCGGACCAGGTGGTCTTGTCCTCGTACGGCACGGCGGGCAGCGTGGCCACCTCCGCGGGCGCCTTCACGTTGAAGACGGCGACGCCCTGCTTCTGCCGGTAGAACTCCGACAGCGTGCCGTTCACGAAGGAGCGGCGGGTGGTGAGGATGTTGAAGTAGGGCTCGTCGTTGCGCACCACCGCGTCGGTGATGAGCAGCGGCTCCTCGTTGAAGGAGGCGACGCGCGCGGTGTGCACGTCGGCGATTTCGCACCGGCGCATCTTGTCGCCACAGCCGCAGCTGCGGTCGCCGTTGAAGCGGCCCGTCTCACAGGACTCGCCCGTGTACGGGTTGGTGGCGCGGTTCTGCGCCTCCACCGCGCACACCTTCACCGGCTCCGTGGTGGCGGACCAGTACGGTTGCACGGTGGTCGTCACGTAGCCGTCGCGCTGCACACAGCCCTGCTGCGGCTGCCACGTGCCCTGGACGGTTCGCGTCGGCAGGGTGAGCGTGCAGCGCGACAGGCGCTTCAGGTTCGGATTCGTCTCCGGGTTCGGGTGCTCGAAGGACGTGATGTTGCCCGTCTCCGGGAACGGCTTCAGCACGTTGGTGCTCGTCTTGGCCGGGTCCGGCAGGCACAGATAGCCCACCGACTTGCCCGCGGTCGCGTTGTAGCGGTTGTCGCAGAAGTTCACGTACCGGCCCCACTTCGCGTCGGCCTTCAGCGCGTTGCAGTCGGCGAACTTCAGCTCCTCCACCGTGGAGGCCGGGTCCAACTGGCGGCACTGGTAGAAGTTCGTGTCGTAGTCGTAGCTGACCGGATTCGGCACGCCCTGCGGGTCGCGGCAGGCGACGGCCGGCGACGCGTCATGGTGCCCGTCCTGCGGGTTCGCCTTGCAGCTGTCCTGGGCGATCTCTCCGTCACAGCGCTGGCTCTGGCCACCGCGCAGCGCGTTGGAGTTGTTGCCCGCGAAGCTCAACGGCGTTCCGGAAACCCGGTAATCCCCGTTGCCGTTCACGCTGGAGTTGATGTTGGAGCGCAAAAGGGCGCGGTGGAATTCGCGCATCCGGGCGTAGAAGGGCTCCTGGCCCATCATCTGCCTGACGTCCTCCGCCGTGACGGAACCTTTGGCCTGGAAGGTCTTGTACTCCTCCATCGTGGGAGGGCGGCCCAGGAGGTCGAGGGAAAGCTGCCGAAGATGCCGCTCCAAAGGGACTTTCGCCACGGGCGCGCACACCGCTTCTTCAGCGGCTGCGGGCAGGGCGAGCAGGAGGGCGGCGCTCGCCAGTGGGGCAAGGCTACGCACGCTGAACACGGGGAACCTCCGAGAGGGGGGGTCGGGGGCGACGCGTAGGAGTATGAAGGAATTTCCGGTTTGAGATCCAGTTGACCTAACCGATTCCATTCGTGCGACATGTACCCCGATGTAGGCATCCTCTCCGGGGAGAAGTTGCGCGCGGGCCGTGACGCGGTCCACAAGGGGGGCCATGTCCAACGCCGCGTTCGGGATGTCCCCCCCCTCGTCGCCGTCGCGCGACCGGTCGTTCTTCATCGCCATTGGCGTGGTGTCCGCCGGAGCGCTGGCGCTGCTGGCGTGGCTGCTGCTCATCCGCCGGGGCGGCGCGGGCGTAGGCGTGGACCTGCGCTTCATGCCGGCGGTGAACGCGGTGCTCAACGCGACGGCGGCGACGCTGCTGTTGGGCGGGTGGATCGCCATCAAACGGGGCGCGCGCCGGGTGCACCAGAACCTGATGGTGAGCGCGTTCGCGGCGTCCGCGCTGTTCCTGGTGGGCTACCTCGCCTACCACTACGTGCACGGGGACACGCGCTACGTGGGCGACTTCCGGGGGCTGTACCTGACGCTGCTGGCCAGCCACGTGCTCTTGTCCATGCCGGTGCTGCCCCTGGCGCTCGTGGCCTTCTACTTCTCCTGGCGGCAGCAGTTCGCGCGGCACCGCAAGGTGACGCGGTGGCTGGCGCCCATCTGGCTCTACGTGTCGGTGACGGGCGTGGTGGTGTACTTCATGCTGCGCGGCGGCATCCCCGCCGTCTCCTGAAGCCCCGCCCTCCCCTGCGCGTCACCGCGCGGAGTGCGTGGACCCCCCGGACGAGGCCGGCCCCTGCTGCGGAGCGGCCGTCGAGGGGAACGCGCTGACCTGGAGGCCCCGGGGCAGACGCACGATGAAGGTGGAGCCGATGCCCTCCTGGCTCTCCACGGCCAGCGTGCCGCCGTGCAGCTCCACCATGCGCCGCGCGCTGGCCAGGCCCACGCCGCTGCCGGACACGTCCTGGGACACGTTGCGGCCGCGGTGGAAGCGCTCGAAGACGAAGGGCAGGTCCGCCGCGGGGATGCCGATGCCCTGGTCCACCACGTAGAGCAGCACGGACTGATGGGGGTCCTGTTCCTCCACCCCCAGGCGCACGGTGACGGTGGAGCCCGCGGCGCTGTACTTCACCGCGTTGCCCATCAGGTTCTCCAGCACGCGCTCCAGGGCATGCGCGTCCCAGTCCCCCGTGAAGTCACGGCCTTCCGGCGCCTCCAGGACGAAGGTGTGGTGCGTCGCCGTGGCTTCCAGTTCGCGCACCTTGCCGTGCACCATGGCGCGCAGGTCCATGGGTTCGCGCTTGAGGGGACGCTCCTGACCGCGCGTCACCTCCAGGAAGTGGTCGATGAGCTCTCCCATGCGGTGCGCGGCGCGCACGATGTGGCCCAGGCGCGTCTCCAGCGCGGGCGTCATCACGGCGGCGGGAATCTGCCGGCGCAGCACCTGGGCGTTGAGCGTCATGATCTGCAGCGGGCCCTTGAGGTCGTGGGTCGCCAGCGAGAAGAGCTCGTCGCGCACGGCCAGGGCGTCCCGGGCGACGGCCTCGGCCCGCTCCGCACGCAGGCGGCGCTCTTCCAGCTCGCGCGTCATGCGCACCGCGTCCACGGCACCGCGCAGGCTGTGGCGCAGGCGCTCCGGGCTGAAGGCATCCTTGACGAGGTAGTCCTGGGCGCCGGCCCTCATCGCGGCCACCGCCACGCGCTCATTGCCACTGCCCGTGAGCACCACGACCGCCGGCAAGGTGGGAAGGCCCAGCTCCGCGAGCTTCTGGAGCAGGGCCACGCCGTTCATGCCAGGCAGGTGGTAGTCGAGCAGCATCGCGTCCGCGGCATGGACGGACAGGTACTCCAGCGCCTCCTCCGCGGAGGCCACCTGCGCCACCTCCCACTTCATGTCCGGATCCTTGGCCAGCGCACGGCTGACCGCGATGCGATCCGCCATTCCGTCGTCGACCAGGAGCACGCGCAGGGTCATGCGCCCTGCGCTTCCGGCGCGGGCAGCCGCGCGGCCTTGAACCAGAAGTCGTGCAGCGCCTCCGCGGTCGCCTGGAGCTGGGGACCGATTTCCGGCTTGAAGAGGTAGCTGTTGGCGCCGTCCGCGTACGCCCCGTCCACGTCCTCCGCCGCCACCGAACTGGAGAAGATGATGACCGGGATGGGGCGCAGGTTCGGATCCGCCTTCAGCCGCGTCAGCACGTCGCGCCCGCTCATGCCCGGCATGTGCATGTCCAGCAGGACGAGCACCGGCCGCTCCGCATCCGGATAGGCCCCCCGCTGGTAGAGGTAGTCCAGGGCGCTTTCACCGTCGCGCACGCGCACCACCGGCACGGGCAGCGGCAGCCGCCGGGCGATGCGCAGCAACGCCTCCGCGTCCGGATCACTGTCTTCCACGAGCAACAGGGGACTCATCCGCGGGGTTCCTTGCCAAGCGTGAAGAAGAAGGTGGAGCCCCGTCCTGGCGCGGAGTCCACCCACAACAGCCCTCCGTGCAATGACACCAGACGCCGCGCGATGGCCAGCCCCGCCCCACTCCCGCCTCCGAACGCCTGCGCGGGGTGCAGGCGACGGAACAGTTCGAAGATGGCCTCGTGGAATTGAGGGGCGATGCCGATGCCGGGATCCCTCACGAAGAAAAGATAGGGCGCGGTGACGTGCCGCGCCGCCTCCGGACGCGTTTCTCCCGGCCCGAGGAAGCCCACCTCCACCCAGCGGGGCTCGGCGGTCTGGTACTTGGCCGCGTTGGAGATGAGGTTGGCCCACACCTGCCGGATGCGGATGGGGTCGCACGCGACGGTGGGCAGCCGGCGGGGCAGCCGCACCTCCACCCGTCCCTCCTCCAGCCGCGCCCCCAGCGTGCGCAGCACGTCGTCCACCAGGGCCTGCTGGTTCGTCTCCTCCCAGGCCAGCTCCAACCGGCCCAGGCGGCTGTATTCGAAGAGGTTGTCGATGAGTTCGTGCGTGCGCTTCGCCAGCCACGTCAGGGCTTCCAGCTGCGCGCCCCCGGCCTGTCCCAGCACCGGGCCGAAGTCCTCCTGGAGAAAGGAGCTGTACTGGAGGATGCCGCGCAGGGGCTCCTTGAGGTCGTGCGCCACGGTGCCGCCGAAGGCGTCCAGCTCCGCGTTGGAGCGGGCCAGCTCCCGCGACAGCCGGGCCAGCTCCTCCGCGTGCCGCAGCACCACCCCCACGAGGGCGCCCTTGAGGGCGCGCGCCGCCTCCACGTCCTGCGCCGACCACGGCAGGGACGCGTCCCGCACCTCCTCGCGCCACACGTCGAAGGAGGCGCGAGGGAGCAGCCGCGAATGTCCCGGCTCCGGACGCACGGGCTTGTTCGGATTGCCGGCCCACGACACGGTGCGCGCCACCTCCGGCCGGAACCACAGCGCGAAGTGCGGCACCGCGGGATCCAGGCGCACGGCCAGCAGGCCCGCGGCCACCTCCGCGCGCGAGGCCAGCCCCGGGTAGACATCCCCCAGACGGTCCACGTGGAAGACGTCGTCCGGAAGCTCCTGCTGCGACAGCCAGGCCACCAGGGCGAGCACCTCCGCCTCCGACGGCGTGTCCCCCAGCAGCAGCGGGGCGCCGCCCTGGAGTCCCGCGCTCGCACCCAGCACCAGCGCCACGCCCTTGGCGCCGGTGAGGTCCATCAGCAGCGGAGCCTGCGCCTCCAGGGCCCGCGCGGGGGAATACTCGCCCAGGCCCGGCACCACGAGGACGTTGAGCAGCGACGCGCGCCGCGCCTGGGCCGCGGACTCCACGGCACGCTCCTCGGCGGCGAGCTGGAGCGACAGCAACCGCGCCAGCACTTCACACGCCTGGCGCCGCGCGGCCGACACGCCCCGGGGCGACAGGTGGTGGCAGGCCATGAGCCCCCAGAGCTGCCCGTCCTTCAGGAGCGACACGCTGAAGGACGCGCCCACGCCCATGTTGCGCAGGTACGCCAGGTGGATCTCCGACACGCTGCGCAGCGCCGAGCCGGACAGGTCCAGCGGACGGTCCGTGCCGGGCAGCGTGGCGGGGACGAGCCCCACGACCTTCGCGTCCACGTCCGCGATGAGGCGCAGGGTGTTGCGCGTGTAGAGGGCCCGCGCCTGCACCGGGATGTCGGTCGCCGGGAAGTGCAGGCCCATGAAGCGATCGACGCCTTCACGCACGCTTTCCGCCACCACCTCGCCGTGGAAGTCCGAGTGGAAGCGGTACACCATCACGCGGTCGTAGCCGATGAGCGCCCGCACCGCGGCCGCGGCCTCCTGGAGCAGCGCGCCCACGCCCTTCGCCCGCGCCAGCGGCGACACCAGCCGGTGCACCGCGCTCAGCGCGTCCTCCTCCGTGCTCGTGTCCGCGTCCGACAGCGGCTCCAGCTCCAGCACCCGCAGGCCGTCACTCTCGTGCAGCAGCGCGGAGCACCTGCGGCCGCCCACCTCCACGTTGACGGGCCCCAGCGCCACGCCCGCCTCCACGCGCGTCAGCACCTCGCGGGACACGATGCGGCCGAGGGGCTGGCCCACGAGCGCGTCCGGCCCCACGCCGAGCAGCGCGGCCGCGTTGGAGCTCACCACGGCGATGGCTTCGCCCACCTTCTCGAAGGCGACGAGGACCCCGCGGGGCTGGATGCCGCCCAGCAGGTGGATGGGTTCACGGTCGCAGACACTCAGGTCGGCGTCAGACACGGACGGGGACATCGTTCTCCCGCATCAACCAGTCAGCGAAGGTGTCGAAGGTGTCGCGGGCCCCCTGGACGACGGCTGCGTCGAAGGTGTCGGAGGACGCCCGTTCGGACGCCTGGGTGACGACGTCGCCGAAGGCCCGCCACATGGGCCCCACCTGCTCGCGGTAGGCCCGGAAGAAGGCGAAGGTGCCCACGCGCGCGTCCGTTCCAAAGTGGCGCGTCAGGTGGCGCAGGATGAGCTGGCCGCCCAGCGTGGAGCCCTCCAGCACATACGCGCAGCCGAGCGCCTCGGCGAGCCCCGGCAAGGACGGCAACGGGGAGGCACGCGGCAGCCGCGCGAGCGAGGCCGTGTCATGGCCCAGTGCCCGCAGGTCCTCCTCCAGCAGCGGCACCTTCCAGCGCGATTCGAGCGCCAGCGCGGGCCCCACCGCCGCCAGGGGGCCGGCGAGCCGCGCCTCCAGGGGGACGTAGAGCCCGTAGAAGTCCTCCAGATGGCGCAGGTAGTCAGCGGGCGTCAGGTGCGCGTCCATCAGGCGCACCACCCCTTCCGTGCGCTCGTGGTGAGGGCGCGTCTCCGTCTTCAGTCGCTGCAGCAGTCCCAAGATGGCTCCGAGGATGTGAAGCACCGCGGCAACAGGAAACAACCATCTGTCCAGAATGTTGGCCGTTCATCCGTTCATCCGGGTCCCGCGGGGCATGTTCAACGCACGGTGCGTGATGTTTCACGGACCCGTCCCCCCGGTCCCACTCCGCTTGAGGCACCAACCCCCTGAGCCGCCCTGCCTTTACGGGGTGCGACACGGCGCGTTAGCCTGCAAGCTCCACAGCTTGGCTTCCCGTGTCATGCGGGAAAGGGGTCCACACGATGTCGTTCACCCTCCCGCGGCGCTACGGCCTGTATGAGCCGGAGACCGAGCACGACGCGTGCGGCGTGGGGTTCGTGGCCCACATCCGGGGTCAGCGCTCGCGCGGCATCGTGGAGGACGCGCTGGAGCTGCTCAACCGGCTGAGTCACCGCGCCGCGGCGGGTCGCGACCCGGAGACGGGTGACGGCGCCGGCATCCTGGTGCAGCTGCCCCACCGCTTCTTCAACCATGAAGCCCCGAAGCTGGGCTTCGATTTGCCCCCGCGCCGCCAGTATGGCGTGGCGCAGGTGTTCCTGCCGCCGGAGCCCGAGGCGCGCCGCGCGTGCGAGGCGCTGTTCGAGGACGTGGTGGAGGAGGAGGGCCAGCGGCTGCTCGGCTGGCGGGATGTGCCGGTGGCCCCGGAGGAGCTGGGGTCGCTCGCGCGGCAGGTGGCGCCGGTCATCCGGCAGCTCTTCATCGCGCGCCGTCGCGTGGTGCCCAGCGCCTTCGAGCGCAAGCTGTACCGCATCCGCAAGCTGGTGGAGAACCGCGTGCTGGCGCGCGGCGTGGATCCGCAGGGGCGCTTCCACGTGGCCAGCTGTTCGTCGGAGACCCTCATCTACAAGGGGCTGCTATTGCCCCGGCAGCTGCCGCGCTTCTACGCGGACCTGCGGCACCCGGAGTTCGTCAGCGCGCTGGCGCTGGTGCACTCGCGCTTCTCCACCAACACGTTCCCCACGTGGGAGCTGGCGCAGCCGTTCCGCTTCATCGCGCACAACGGCGAAATCAATACCCTGCGTGGCAACCGCAACTGGATGACGGCGCGGCGCGGCCTGCTCCAGACGGCGAAGCTGGGCGGCAGCCTGGAGCCCCTGTGGCCCATCATCGTGCCGGGCAAGAGCGACTCCGCGCAGTTCGACAACATGGTGGAGCTGCTCTATCTGGGCGGCCGCACCCTGCCCCACGCCATGATGATGATGATCCCGGAGGCGTGGGAGGCGCACAAGCAGATGCCCGACGAGCGCCGGGCCTTCTACGAGTACTCCGCATCGCTGCTGGAGCCCTGGGACGGGCCGGCGGCCATCGCGTTCACGGACGGTCAGCTCATTGGCGCGACCCTGGACCGCAACGGCCTGCGGCCCGCGCGCTATCTGGTGACGGAGGATGACCGCATCATCCTGGCGTCGGAGACGGGCGTCATCGACGTGCCCCCATCGCAGGTGCGCCGCAAGGGTCGGCTGACGCCGGGCCGCATGCTGCTGGTGGACACCGCCGAGGGGCGCATCATCGAGGACGAGGAGGCCAAGCGCGAAATCACCACGCGCTGGCCGTACCGCCGCTGGTTGCAGCGCAACGTCTTCACCTTCGAAGACCTGCCCGCGGTGCCCGCACCGGAGCGGCTGAAGGGTGAGTCGCTGTGGAGGCTCCAGCGCGCGTTCGGCTTCACGGACGAGGACGTGCGCACCACGCTGGTCCCCATGGCGGAGACGGGCAAGGAGCCCACCGGCTCCATGGGCACCGACACGCCGCTCGCGGTGCTGAGCGACCAGGCCCCCACCCTCTTCAACTACTTCCACCAGCTCTTCGCGCAGGTGACCAACCCGCCCATCGACCCGCTGCGCGAGGCGCTGGTGATGACGCTGGCCACCGCGCTGGGCCCCGAAGGCAACACCTTCGAGGAGACCCCCGAGCAGTGTCACCGGCTGTCCCTGCCGGGCCCCATCCTGACCAACGGGCAACTGGCGCGGCTTGCGAACCTGCGCGGTGACACCGGCCTGTTCGAGCCGCGCACGCTGAGCCTGCTGTACCCGCACGCGGGCGGCGCGGCCACGGCGCTGGAAGTCGCGGTGGAGCGGCTGTGCATGGCGGCGGTGGACGCGGTGGACGCGGGCGCCAGCGTGCTCGTGCTGAGCGACCGGGGCGTGGACGCGGCGCACGCGGCCATCCCGGCGCTGCTGGCCGTGTCCGCGGTGCACCAGCGGCTGGTGCGCGACGGCACCCGCATGTACACGGGCATCGTCCTGGAGACGGCCGAGCCGCGCGAGGTGCACCACTTCGCGTGCCTGTTCGCCTACGGCGTGTCGGCGGTGAACCCGTACCTCGCGCTGGACACGCTGCGCGCGCTGGCGGACGCCGGGGAATTGAAGGCGGGCGAGGACAAGGCCCAGGAGCAGTACCTCCACGCGCTGGAGGAGGGCCTGCTCAAGGTGATGTCCAAGATGGGCATCTCCACGCTCCAGTCCTACCGAGGGTCGCAGCTCTTCGAGGCGGTGGGCCTCCAGCGCGGGTTGATTGAAAAGCACTTCACCGGCACGCCGTCCCGCATCGAAGGCGTGGGCCTGCCGGAGCTGGGGCGCGAAGTCTCTGAACGGCACGCGCGCGGCTTCGGTCAGGCGGCGGACGGCGAGGAGGGCCTGCTCCCCGTGGGCGGTCAGTTCCGCTGGCGCCGGCAGGGCGAGCGGCACAAGTGGAACCCGGCCACGGTGGCGAAGCTCCAGGCGGCGGTGCGCGCGGACGACGCGGCGGCGTTCCAGGAGTATTCGAAGCTGGCGGACGACGAGACGCGCGAGCACAGCAACCTGCGCGGCCTCTTGGACGTGGTGACGAAGGGCTGTACGCCGGTGCCGCTGGAGGAGGTGGAGCCCGCGCTGGAGCTGGCGCGCCGGTTCGTCACCGGGGCCATGTCCTTCGGCTCCATCAGCGCGGAGGCGCACGAGACGCTGGCCATCGCGATGAACCGGCTGGGCGGCAAGTCCAACAGCGGCGAGGGCGGCGAGGAAGCGCGGCGCTACACGAAGGAGCCCAACGGCGACTCGCGCCGCAGCGCCATCAAGCAGGTGGCGAGCGCGCGCTTCGGCGTCACCGCCGAGTACCTGGTCAACGCGGACGAGCTTCAAATCAAGATGGCCCAGGGCGCCAAGCCCGGCGAGGGCGGACAGCTTCCGGGCCACAAGGTGGATGAGAGAATCGCGCGCGTGCGCTGGTCCACGCCGGGCGTGACGCTCATCTCCCCTCCGCCGCACCACGACATCTACTCCATCGAGGACCTGGCGCAGCTCATCTACGACCTCCAGTCCGTCAACGCGAAGGCGCGCGTGAGCGTGAAGCTGGTGAGCGAGGTGGGCGTGGGCACCATCGCCGCGGGCGTCGCCAAGGCGGGCGCCAGCGCCGTGGTCATCGCGGGCTACGAGGGCGGCACGGGCGCATCCCCCCTCTCCAGCCTCCAGCACGCGGGCCTGCCGTGGGAGCTGGGGCTCGCGGAGACGCAGCAGGTGCTGGTGCAGAACGGCCTGCGCTCGCGCGTGCGCGTGCAGGTGGACGGCGGCCTGCGCACCGCGCGCGACGTGCTGGTGGCGGCGCTGCTCGGCGCGGAGGAGTTCGGACTCGCCACCGCGAGCCTCGTCTCCGTGGGCTGCATCATGCTGCGCAAGTGCCACCTCAACACCTGCTCGGCGGGCATCGCCACGCAGGACCCCGCGCTGCGCGAGCGCTACCAGGGCACGCCCGAGAACGTGGTGAGCTTCTTCATGATGCTCTCCGAGGACCTGCGCCGGCAGATGGCCCAACTGGGCATCCGCAAGCTGGAGGACCTGGTGGGCCGCGTGGACCTCTTGCGCCAGCGCACGGCGGTGGACCACTGGAAGGCGCGCAAGGTGGACCTGTCCGCGCTGCTCGCCGCGCCGGCCGCGCCGGCCTCCGAGCCCCGGCACTGCGTGGTGCCGCACCGCAAGGATGTGTCGGACCACCTGGACCATGAGCTGCTGGCGAAGGCGCAGTCGGTGCTTTCGGGCGGGCCGCCGCTCCTGCTCAACCTGCCGGTGGCGAACACGCACCGCGCGGTGGGCGCGATGCTGTCCGGAGAGATTGCCCGCCGCCACGGCGCGCAGGGGCTGCCGGACGGCAAGCTGCGGGTGAAGCTGAAGGGCTCCGCGGGCCAGAGCTTCGGCGCGTTCCTGGCGGCGGGGGTGACGCTGGAGCTGGAGGGCGACACCAACGACTACCTGGGCAAGGGCCTGTCCGGCGGACGCGTCATCGTCTATCCGCCCGAGGGCAGCCGCTTCGTGTCGGAAGAGAACGTGCTCGTGGGCAACACGGTGCTCTACGGGGCGACGGCCGGCGAGGTGTACCTGCGGGGGCTCGCGGGCGAGCGCTTCGCGGTGCGCAACAGCGGCGCGCAGGCGGTGGTGGAGGGCGTGGGCGACCACGGGTGCGAATACATGACGGGCGGCGTGGTGGTGGTGCTGGGACCCACGGGCCGCAACTTCGCGGCCGGCATGAGCGGCGGTACCGCGTACGTGTTGGACCGGGACCGCTCCTTCCGCGAGCGCTGCAACCTGGAGATGGTGGAGCTGGAGTCGCTGGTGGACGAGTCCGAAATCTGGCTCGTGCACGGGATGATCGAACGCCACCTGCACCACACCGGCAGCACGCTGGCGCGGCGGGTGCTCGACAACTGGGAGCTGATGGTGCCGCAGTTCATGAAGGTGATGCCCACCGACTACAAGCGCGTGCTCCAGGCGCGGCGGGCGGCGCGGCGGCCCCCACCGGCCGCGGGCGTGCAGCAGCTCCACGTCGTCGGCGGGGGGGTCTAAGCGATGGGCAAGCCCACGGGTTTCGTCGAGTGGCCGCGCGTCCACGCCCCCAAGCGGGAGAAGGCGGAGCGCCTGGAGGACTGGCGCGAGCTGCACCTGCCCCTGGCGGCCGAGGAGTCGAAGCGGCAGGCCGGGCGCTGCATGGACTGTGGCGTGCCCTTCTGTCACCAGGGTTGTCCGCTGGGAAACCTCATCCCGGACTTCAACGACGCGGTGTACCGGGGCCAGTGGAAGGAGGCGTACCAGGTGCTCAGCCGCACCAACACCTTCCCGGAGTTCACCGGCCGGCTGTGCCCCGCGCCGTGCGAGGCCTCGTGCGTGCTGGCCATCGATCGGGACCCGGTGACCATCGAGCAGATTGAAAAAGAGATCTCCGAGCGTGCGTTCGCGGAGGGCTGGGTGAAGGCCCGGCCTCCGGCGCGCAGGACGGGCAAGCGCGTGGCGGTGGTGGGCTCCGGCCCCGCGGGGCTCGCGGCGGCATCCCAGCTCAACGCGGCCGGGCACACCGTGACGGTGTATGAGAAGGACGCGAGGGCGGGAGGGCTGCTGCGCTACGGCATCCCGGACTTCAAGCTGGAGAAGTCGGTGTTGGACCGGCGCCTCGCGCTGATGGAGGCGGAGGGCATCGTCTTCCGCACGGGCGAGGACGTGGGCGCGACGACGGGCTACCGCGTGCTGCGCGAGCAGTACGACGGCGTGGTGCTGGCGATGGGCGCGCGGCGGGCCCGCGAGTTGGACGTCCCGGGCCGTGAGCTGTCCGGCGTGTTGCAAGCCATGGACTACCTGGAGCACCAGAACCGGGTGGTGACGGCGGGAGCGACGCCGGACGCGCGGCTGGAGGCGAAGGGCAAGCGGGTCATCATCCTGGGCGGCGGCGACACGGGCTCGGACTGTCTGGGGACGGCGCTGCGCCAGGACGCGGAAAGCGTCATGCAGGTGGAGCTGCTGCCCGCGCCGCCGTCGGTGCGCGCGAAGGAGAACCCGTGGCCGCGCTGGCCGTTGGTATTCCGCACGTCGTCCAGCCAGGAGGAGGGCGGCGAGCGCGCCTTCGCGCTGCTGACGAAGCGGCTGGAGGGTGAAGACGGCCAGCTCAAGCGGCTGCACGCGGTGCGCGTGGAGGTGCAGCGCGAGCCGGGCGGCGCGATGAAGCTGGTGGAGGTGCCGGGGTCCGAGCAGGTGTTCGACGTGGACCTGCTGGTGCTGGCCATGGGCTTCACCGGGCCGGAGACGGGGCCGCTCGCGGAAGAGCTGGGCGTGAAGCTGTCGCCGCGCGGCACGGTGCAGGTGGACGCGAAGTTCGCCACGTCCGCGCCGGGCGTGTACTGCGCGGGCGACGCGAGCCGGGGCGCGAGCCTCATCGTCTGGGCGCTCGCGGACGGACGTGAGGCGGCGCGAGCGCTGGACACGTGGCTGTCCGGCACGGCGTCCGCGCTGCCCACGCGCGGTCAGGACTGCGCGTTCTGAAGCAACGGGCACGGGGCCCCTTCCCGCCTCGCGCGGAGAAAAGGGGCCCCGGGTCCTTCCTGATGGCGCGTCAGTGGACGAAGACCTGCGGCGGCTTGAGGAAGCTCAGCGGCGCGTCCCAGGACTCCTGCTTGAAGCCGGGGCGCAGCTCCAGGAGCCGCGTCACCATCGCGACATCGTGGATGGCCCCCACCTTGAACGGCGGTGGCTCCGCGCCAGGGGATACGTCCAGGGGTACCGCCCCGGCGAGCGCCTCCATCCGCACCAGGAAGCCTTCATCGACCCCCAGGAAGCGTCCACACGAGGAGCAGGTGGCGAGCTCATACAACTGTTCGTGCCGACGCTGCAGGTCCGCGAAGGGCCACGACGCCACCGACGCACCGAACTGCGCGTCCGGGACGCTGTACATGAAGCCGGGGCCGCCGCCCGTCAGGAACTTCGACAGCCTCGCCGGGATGCCCGACGTCGGACTGATGTGCGTGAAGGCGGTGTTGTTGACGCCAGAGAAGTCATTGGTGCCGGTGTCCTGGAAATGGCAGCCGTTGCAGGTGTTGAGGGAGAACTCCTTGCGCGCGCAGACCTCGCTGGCGTCGCTCGCGGAGGCATTGCGGGCCGCCCAGTGGGTGGGCGGAGCCACCAGCGAGTTGCCTCCCAGGAAGGGCCGGCCCTTATACCGGTAGGGTACGGTGAACTCCGCGGCGCACCGGGTGGGCACCAGCACCGGCTGATCCACCCCGCTCTTCACCTGGGTCCGCACGAAGAGGTCGACGTCGGCATCCGTCTGGGATTCATGGGCCGCGTCATCGGGGGTCAGCGACAGCGTATGCACCTGAAGGAACCCGTGGGCGGGCGTGTTGTTGCCGTTGGAGGTGTCCTCGGTCACCAGCCGGAACTCCCGCAGCTCCCACGGCCGTCCCTGCGTCGCGCCCAGGACCGCTTCATTGGTGCGCAGTTGGTTGAGCGCGCTCCAGTTGCCCTTGCCGGAGCCCATTCCGGCCAGGACGACGCTCTCGGTCATCGCCGCGAGCTGCACGCGGTAGAGCGCGTCGAAGGAGGCACGGGTGCCCAGCTGCGTCCACTGCCGTGCCCAGGCGACGACCTTCTGGCATCCCGTGCCAGGCACCCCATATTCGAAGATGGCGGTGAAGGGCTTGAGGTTGCACGTCGCCTCCGTCCCACCCGCGCCCCAGGGCGAGGGACGGGTCAGGCCGAACACGAAGCGCAGCTCGCCGGGAGTGGCCTGCCGCCCGTAGCCGCCCCCCGTGTTGTTGCCCAGGTCGATGCGATTGACGATGGCCAGCAGCCGGAAGGGCGCGATGCCCAGGTCCAGGGGCTTGTCGAGCCGGACCTCCCAGTTGCCCGTGCTGGCATTGAGCAGGAGAGAGGACTGCGTCCCGCTGGCGGTGGCCCAGGGGGCAATGACCTCGTCGTACATCTTCCGACGCGCCGGCACGGTGTCGCCGTTGATGGTGGAGTCATTGAGCCAGCGAGACAGCCAGTGCGTCACGAAGGCCTCCGGGGTGGCCCCCGAGCGCAGCGCCATCTGCCGCATGAGGTGCGCGAAGGTCCACACCCCACCCTTCGTGCCGGCGCCGGTACAGGGGTCCCACGTGCGCGCCGGATCCAACACCACGGCCGGATCCCGGACGAGCAGCGTCTTCTCCCACCCCGCCAGGGTGGAGACCGGCACCTCCTGGCATTGGGCCAGGGGCACCATGTTCCCCTCCCGGAAGCCCCGGGCGTCCACGGCAAGGCCCGTTAAGCGCGCGGCCGGGTGGCGACCGTTGAACAGGAGGTGCTCCCGGGTGATGGCTCCGAACTCACCCTGGGCCACCTGCGCCTCGCTGCCCTGCCGGCGCAGCAGCTCCGAATCCGGGAGGCGCGAGAAGAGGGTGAAGAACCCGGGGCCCGGGCTCTTGGGGATGGCACCCATCTCCGCCAGGGTGTCGGAACGGAACAGGACCACGGGCGCCTTCGACTCACCCACCACGCGCACCAGGCTGTCCGCCAACGCTTCATTGGCGGGGGCCGGCAACTTCACGTGCACGGCCGTCGTCTCCCCCAGGGGCGTGGGCTGTTCCAGCTTCTGGGCGAAGACGCTGACGACCGGGCTGCCGTCCACGGCGGGCAGCTTGCGGAACCTGGACGCGGAGCCCCCTACCGCCGCCACCCGGGCGGTTTGCGCGCCCGGTGCTTCCACGGGTGCTGGCTCCTTTGAGCAGCCACTGCTCGCCAGCAGGATGCCCAGCAGCCACGGCGGCCTGAACCGCCACACCCTCAAACCCTTGCGTTCCCGCGACATTCTCCCCCCCTGGGTGAAGCCATCCCCGCTTCGAGGTCTGGCACTCACTCGACGCACGGGGCCCCAGGCCAATGGCATACAACTCCGGACGAAGTCACCCGCAGGACACGCGGCGCAGGGCGTGACAGTCATTGCATCCACGCGCATCCCATTCCCGACAGGGGCCGGCCTCGCGGGACCACCCGGCTCCGGAAAGCACCACGGGGCCCACCCGCGTGAAGCGAGGGGCCCCGTGTCTTGCGGCGCGGACGTGTGGGGGTGTGGCCTACGCGGGCACGGGCTCCGACGGGGCCGGCGCTACGGGGGCCGGGCTGGCGGCGGGCGGGGTCTCGACGCGGGCGGCGGTGGGGACCTCGCCCACCGTCTCTCCGTGCTGGCTCAGGTCCAGGCCCTCTTCCTCCTGCTCGCGGGTGACGCGCAGGGGAACGATGCGGTCGACGATCTTGTAGAGGATCCACGAGCCCACGAAGGAGAAGACGGACACGACGCAGAGGGCCAGCAGGTGCATGAGGAAGGTGCGGGTGCTGCCGTGGATGAGGCCCACGTCCTTGGCGAGCACGCCGGTGAGCACCATGCCCACCACGCCGCCCAGGCCGTGGCAGGGGAAGACATCCAGGGTGTCATCCAGGGCGGTGCGGCTCTTGAAGTGGACGGCCGCGTTGCTGACGAAGCTGGCGACGAGCCCCACGACGATGCTCTGGCCCACGGTGATGAAGCCCGCGGCGGGCGTGACGGCGACCAGGCCCACCACGGCGCCCACGCAGGCGCCCATGGCGCTGGGCTTGCGGCCGCGCAGCCAGTCGAAGGCAATCCACCCGAGCATGGCGGCGGCGGAGGCGGTGTTGGTGGTGGCGAAGGCGAGCGTGGCCAGCGAGGACGCGGACAGCGCGGAGCCGGCGTTGAAGCCGAACCAGCCGAACCACAGCATGCCCGTGCCGAGCATCACGAAGGGCACGTTGGCGGGAGCATGCGTGGCGTGCGTCAGGTGCACCTGACGGCGGCCCAGGACGAGCGCGCCGGCGAGCGCGGCGAAGCCGGCGGACATGTGCACGACGGTGCCGCCCGCGAAGTCGAGCACGCCCCACTGGCGCAGGAAGCCCTCGGGGTGCCACGTCCAGTGGGCGAGCGGCGCGTAGATGAAGAGGCTGAAGAGCACCATGAAGAGCAGGTACGCCTTGAAGCGCACGCGCTCCGCGAACGCGCCGGTGATGAGCGCCGGGGTGATGATGGCGAACTTGAGCTGGAAGAGCGCGAAGAGCAGCAGCGGCACGGTGGGCGCGAGGTCCGGGTGCGTCTCACCGCCCACGCCACTGAACATGAAGAAGGTGCGAGGGTCCCCGATGAAGCCGTGGAAGCTGTCGCCGAAGCACAGGCTGAAGCCCACGACGACCCACAGCAGGCTGATGACCGCCATGGCGATGAAGCTCTGCATCAAGGTGGAGACGACGTTCTTCAGCCGCACCATGCCGCCGTAGAAGAACGACAGGCCGGGCGTCATCAGCAGCACCAGCGCCGTGGCGGTGAGCAACCAGGCGGTGTCCGCGGCATTGATGGGACCGCCCTGCTTCACCTGCGCCGCCGGGGCCACCACGAGTCCCGCGACCGCCACGCCCACCAGCAGGACCATCGCCATCCACTTCTGCATCGACGCACCTCTCCCAAGAGCTGACGCGATGCAGTGTAGATACGACCTGGGCTAATTTCAATTCCGGCTGAGCTAGAACGATTGAGATTTAGCCTAAAGTGATGGCCAGGAGACCCAGTTGGACGGGCATAGAAGGTTGGTGGAGCAAGGGGCCGGGCGGGGTCCTGCTCACTCCCCTGACTCCTCCTCCGCGTTCAGTTCCTCGGGTAGGGGGGCGACCATGAGGGTGAGTCGTCCTGGCAGCCGCACCACCAGGAAGCCCTTGCCGTCGATCCGGATGTGCATGCGGTCCTCGGCCTTGCCGCTCTGGACCCAGGCATCCGCTTCGGCACGCGTCGAGAAGTCCCGCTCGACCTTGATCTTGAAGTTGGGGTCCAGGGCTTCCCGGTAATAGGCCGCGAAGTCCTCCATTTTGCCGATGTGACGAACGTAGGTGAGGCAGAGCGCCGCAATCTGGAGGTGGGTCCACTCCCTCGATCCCTTCTCATGTCGATGCGTCGCTTCATCCAAGACAGTGAGCACATCCTCGACATCGATTTCTGGGTCCTTGCTCACGAGCACTCCTTTTCTTCAGATAGGGCTCAGGATCAGCATTCCAGCGGGGGCCACGGTAAGTGCGAACGCCACACCCGCGACGACGACTACGGTTCCCAGTACCACCTCAGTCTTATGGTCTCGCAGCCAGTCCAGCGCTGTCCCCATGTTGGGAAACCGCAATTCTCGTTTTGAGTCCTGCCGCTCCAACTCCTCCTGCTTCTCGATGCACTTCATGAACTCCTCGCGGCACAACTGCGTGCAGAACACGTTGTGCATTCCGGAGTGTTTCGGGATGCTCGTTACAGAAGGCTTTCGCCTCCAGCACTTCTGGAAGCACTGCTTCTCCATTTCGTTGCAGTAGGCCTCCGCGCCAGAGCCACCCGTTCCAGGCCCCTCCGCAGTACCGACCCCTCGCGCATCCTCGGAGACGACATAGGTCCTCCGCTCGGGTCGCTGGGTGTGACTACAGGCGGAGCCCATCAGCACCAGGGAGGTAAGGATGGCGACACCCAGTTGGATTCGCTCCTTCCCGTACCGAGCGCCTGAGTCCATGAAAGGCATTCCACCAGCGATCCTCTGGCGTCAGCAATGCTGGCCAACCCCTCATCCCCACGACGGGTCTTCTATCCATCACTCCTCGCGCCCCGCTGACAGTCGATAGACGTGGCGGAGCAGGAACGGTTCGCCAGGACGACGTGTCAGCCTGCTGATGGTGAGCACAGCGCCTCGCCGGGTCAGCACCGTGCGCACCTCGACGGGCAGCGTGTTCTCCTGTCCCCTGCCCTCCGCCACCAGCGTCAACTCCGTGGCCTCACCTCCACCGCGACGCTCCATGATCTTCATTTCCGCACCGTCACCCGTGATGAGCGTCCCTCCTCCGGCGCCGAGCCTCCAGGACTCCGTGGAGCGGACCGTCTTTCCAGGCCCGTCATCGAAGGTGAATGCGAACCGGACCTCGTCTCCGTCTCCCGCCGCCTCCAGCATCGTGGGAAGCACCACGCGCCGGTCGCTCTGGAAATCACGGTAGTCGAGCGTGCCGCGCCATGAGCCCGTCAACACGGCTGCGAGCCCGGGCACGACCGCCGTCCCCTTCTCCTTCGCGACCTCCACCGCGCGGTCCCGTCCCGCGTCGAAGTCCGCGACCGTGGGGATGACCGTCTCATCCACCGGGACGCCGCGCCCGGGGACGAAGTGCTCGATGGTCGTCCGGTTCCACGCGTTGGGGATGCGGACCCGCAGGCCGCTGTGAGGCAGCGTCAGCAGGAAGATACGTCCAGCGGTCGGCCCCTCCGCGCTGCCCGCGCTCTCCTCCCCGAGCAACCGCGCGCCAAGCTTCTCCTTCAACTGCGCCAGGGTCCTCGTCGTGCCAGAGCCATTCATCGGCCCGCTGAGCACTGTCACTGTCCCCGTGAAGCGATCAGGTGACACGTCCTGCATTCGCAAGCCCTCGTCATCGGGACGCGGCAACCGCTCCCACCAGCCATCGCTCGTGCGGCGAAAACCCTTCTCGTCCGGTTCGAACACGGCCTTTCTGTCCCCCCAGCTCTCGATGTGCGAGGGAAGGTCGCCATAGCGGATCGCCTTGAGCAGGGACGGCTTCGACCAGAGGAAGGGCTCCTTGAGCAGATAGCGGCTCAACGCGACCGATACGTCCTCCGAACCTCCACCGCTCTCGCGCAGGTCCAGAATCAGCTGCTCCACGCCCTGGGCCTTCAGCGTCTTGAAGAAGCTCCCCAGGAAGGTCGTCGCATCGACGGGGTTGCGGTAGTTCACGAAAGTGTCGATGCGCAGCAGGGCGCGCTTCCCGTCGATTCGCCAATGGAGCGCTTTGTAGAACTCGTCGCGATACGGACTGCCGGGCCACGGCAGTGCGGTCCACTGCTTGAATGGAACGGGCTCCAACACACTGTGCGACAGGCGCAGTTCCCCCGAACGCTTCCAGTCGAGATTCCACTTCGTGGGGAACCCATGGAAGGCGGGCCAGTACTCGTTGAAGTCGTCCCCCATCAGGTCGCTGTCCGACCCCAGCTTCGCGGCGATGGCGTGGTCGGTGCTCCCGTCATAGGCGACAGCGCGTCCCAGCTCCGTCAACACCCGGGGCACCGGCAGCCCGTTGATTCCGACAAGCTCCGAGCCCGGCGGTGGCGCTCCGGACTGGCCGTCGTTCGACACGACGATCATCCGTCCTTCGATGAGCTTGAAGCGCAGCGGCAGGTGCGTGGGATGCGTCCGCCGGAACGCCTCCAGCGCGACCGAAGGCTCCGGCTTGGTGTGGTCGCAGTGGAGCTCCGCCAGCATCAGCGCGAGGGCCCGCCACAGCGCGAGGTCCGTGGTCGGCCGCGACGCCGCCGCCTCCAACCGGGCGAAGGCGGCCTGGAGATCCGCCCGGCTCCGGTAGCGATACAAGCCCGGGTGGATCGTCTCCAGGGCCCGCCGCAGGAGCGCCACGTCGGCGCGGGCCTTCACCGCGTCCAGGGTGACCGGCGCGTAGGGCGTGACCACCGGAGCCGGGGGCTCGGCGACACCCAGGGAGGGAACCATGAGGAGCAGGGCCGAACAGCTCAGGGCCAGCAAACGCAGGGACATCGGAGGTCCTGTCGCATCGCTGGCGGACGCGCTCCGCCAGGGAGGCGCGGACCTACGCCCTCGCCTCCCCTACGTCGTCTCAAGCCTTGGATTTATTGGCTTTTCGTTGAAATGAGCCGTCCGCCAGGCCGTGGGACTCAGGCCGGTGTGCTCGCGGAAGACGCGGTTGAAGCTGGCCTTGGAGGAGAAGCCCTCCTCCAGCGCCATCACCAGCACGGGCGTCTCCTCCCCGGATGCGAGTCGCACCTGCACCGCCTCCACCCGCAGGGCGTTGATGACGGCGTTGAAGTTGCGCCCGAGCCCCTGGTTGAACGCCCGCGACGCGTAGGTCTCGTTGGTGCCCAGCCGGTGGGCCACTTCGGAGAGCGTCAGCCCCGGCTCGCGCCACCAGCCCTCCGCGCGAATGCGCTCCACCCAGGCGCCCCCTGTCGTCGCCCAGTCACGGGCCGGAGCGACCACGGGCGGTGGCGGCTCGGCTCGCGCGCCCCACTGGGGGAAGCGATGGCCCGCCTGACGCCAGCCCTCCAGCCCGAGCCCGAGGATGATGACAGCGAACAGGAGGTACTGCGGAAAACGGTCGTAGTGGTTCAGCCGCGTCAGGAAGCGGTTCACGAACTCGAAACCCACCGTCACGACCCACCACAGCTCCAACGACACGAGCACCGTCGCGAGCCAGGGCTGACGGTGCTCCTCCCGGTCGCTGACGTTCTGCTGAAGCCAGGCCTGGTAACGGCGCTGGAACCGGACCGAGGCCACCAGATAGGCCGCGAGCGACACGATGCTGGCGGCGGACTCCAACGGATCCACCCAGCGCTCATGGACGACGTCGTTCCACCAGTGCTTGCGCGCGAGGGGCAGCGCGAAGGCACAGAGCGTGTAGCCCAGCATGACCGCGGCGGGCAGGAAGTGCCGCCACCACCGCGCGGGCAGCCCGGGCGACACGAGGCGCCGGACATAGAGATACAGCAGCGGCCCTGTCGCCAACCCCAGGTCGAATGGGGCAAAGGACAACCAGGGATGCACTTCATAGAAGCCGGCGAAGCCCAGGACGTAGGGCATCAGTCGCAGCACGACGACGCCCAGCAGCGCCGCCAGCAGTCGGTTCGCCGCGCGATTCCCGGGTGCCGCCAGGAGCAGCACGGACACCAGGGCGCCGAAGCCGGCGGCCAGACCGAGGGTGGTGCTCCATGGTCCGAATCGAATCACCTGAAGTCCCCTGCGTCGTGGGGCTCAGTTCACCTGCGCGAGCGGCCCCTCGACCTCAGTGTCCTCGTTCTCCGAAGCGTCTTCCACCGCGTCCACGCCCTGCGGAATCCCGTCCACGTAGGTGACGACGTTGTTCGGCATCGAGGCCACGCGCGGACCCGGCGTCACCACGCCCGTGAGGTTCAGCGGATCCACGCCGGACAACTGGATGCGCACACCCGACGGGGCCGTCCTGCGCACCGCTCTCGCCGTGTCCACCGCCTCCGGCAGCGCGAACTGCTCCCCCACGAAGCCCGACACGAAGCGCCCGCCCCGCAGTTCGCCTCGCGCCTCCATGCGCCGGTAGACGAACAGCAGCTCCCGCCACGTCGGCGCCAGGGACTCGCGCATCACCAGGTCGCGCCAGACGATGCCGTAGCGCTGGAGGAACAACCTCGCCAGCGACTCCATCACCTCGTCCTGCGTCTTGGGCTCCGCGGGCGCCAGGAGGCTCCAGCGGCCCGGGCCTCCGCGCTGCAACAGCTTCTGGCGCTTGCGGTGCGCCGGGCTCTGGAGGATGCGCAGGTTCTGCACGGCGTCCGCCGTGACGAGCCCCTTCGCCACCAGCTCCCACAGCGCGTCCTCCACCTCCGCCGGCAGCCGCCGCGCCCGCGTCACCAGGTCCTGGAAGAAGCACGCGCCCCGCCGGTCCAACACGCCCACCACGTCCTTCGCCGCCGCGCTCAGGTCCGGTGGCGTCCACACGCCCCCGTCCGCCAGCACCGCGTGAGGACGCGCCGCCGCCAGCATCCACTCCAGGTCCTCGCGCAGCGTGAACGTCAGCGGCGCGTTGCGCGTGGGCGATGCCCGCTTGTGCACCACGGGCTCCGGCGCTTCCGTCACCGGCGCCCCCCGACGCGGACCCGCCGGCTTCGGTGGGTCCTTCAGCGTCACCCGCCCCCACGCCACCTCGCCCGCGTAGCACGCGCGCTCCAGCTGATCCGGCGTGTAGCCGCGCATGCGCGCAGGCAACAGGAAGCGCTCCCACGCGGAGGCCGGCGCTTCGTACCCCTGGAGCAGCCGCACCGCCTTGAGCAGGCCCGTGGAGCCGCGCAGCGCGTCCACGTCCTCCAGGTGGTGCCACCGGAAGAGGAAGCGCATGAAGTCCTGCGGACTCAGCGGCTCAATCTCCCGTCGCAGCCGCCCCACCGTGAGCCGGTGGATGCGCTGGAGCAGGCGCCGGTCGCACCACTCCAGCACCGGCCCGCCGTCCTCGCCGGGCGCCACCGGCACGTCCTCGCTCGCACGGAACTGGCCGCGCAGCACGCTGCCCTGGCCCTCCAGCGCATGCAGCGCCAGGTTGATGTCGTCCGCTTCCAGCAGCGTCAGCCGCGCCAGCTCCGCCACCGTGGTGGGCCCGACCATCTCCATCCGGCCCCGCACCACCTGGAGCACCGCCGCGTCGCGCTCCACCGGACGGTCGTACTCCAGCACCGGCAACACCGGCTGCGTCCGCACATCCGGGAAGAGCGCGCGCACCGCGTTGCCCCGCTCCGCGGACACGAGGAAGCGCCCGCCCGGACGCTCCAGCCACGCCACGCGACCCTGCGCGAACAGCCCTGTCTCCAGGCCTCGCGGCACCTCCGACGCCCGCACCAGCACCAGTTGCAGGAGCGCGTCGTGCAGCTCGTCCTCGTCGCGCATGGGCGGCGCGGCGTCCTCCACCACCTGCGCGATGGCGGCGGCGTCCAGCGCGCCGAACGCCGCGGCGTCCTCCGCGGGCATCGCGCGGCGCAGGGCCACGTTGCGCACGCGGCGCTCCTCGGCCGGCGCGTCGTCCAGGAAGGTGTAGGGCTGGCTGTTGATCAACGCGTGCGCGAAGACGCTCGGTTCGGGCACGTCGCGGGCGACAAGTTGGATGCTGCCGTCGCGCATGCGCCTGAGCACCTCGCGCAGCCCGTCCACGTCCATCGCCTCGCGCAGACAGTCGTCCATCGTCTGCTTCACCAGCGGATGGTCCGGCAGCTCCACGTCCCCGCCGCCGTGGTTGTCCTGGCAGCCCACCTGCGCGGGGAACACGGCGGCCAGCAGGTCCTCGCTGCGCGCGCGCTGGAGGTTCGGCGCCACGCGCTTGCCTCCCATCATCCGGTACAGCGTCAGGGCCCGCGTGGCCACCCAGCGGAAGCGCGTGCCGAAGATGGGCGCCTGCAACACCGCCTGCACCAGCACCTCCTCCACGTTGTCCGGGTGCAGGAAGTCGAAGATGTCCGCCAGCGGGAACGAGTGCTGTTCGCCCAGGCTCAGCAGGATGCCGTCCTCGGTGGCCGCGGCCTGCAACTCGAAGTCGAACGAACGGCAGAAGCGCTTGCGCAGCGCCAGGCCCCACGCGCGGTTGATGCGACTGCCGAAGGGCGCGTGGATGATGAGCTGCATGCCGCCCGCTTCGTCGAAGAAGCGCTCGGCGACAATCTGGGTGTGGCTGGGCACCACGTCGCCCAGCATCTTCTTGCCCAGTCGCAGGTAGCCCATCAGCGCGTCCACCGCGGGCGGCGGCACGCGCAACAGCTTCTCCAGGAAGCCCGTCGGGTCCTCGTGGCGCAGCAATTCCTCGCGCAGCCGTCCCACCTGGAGGCTCAGTTCGTCCGTGCGCCCCGGCGCCTCGCCGCGCCAGAAGGGCACGTTGGGCGGAGCGCCTCGCGCGTCCTCCACCATCACGGTGCTGCCCATGACGCGCTGGATGCGCCACGCGGTGCTGCCCAAGAGGAAGATGTCCCCCGGCGAGGACTCCACCGCGAAGTCCTCGTCCAGCGTCCCCACCACCTTGCCCTCCGGCTGCGCGGTGACGCTGAAGCTGAAGGTGTCCGGGATGGCGCCGCCGTTGGTGAGCGCGGTGATGCGCACGCCCCGGCGGCCCTTGAGCCGCTGGTTCACCCGGTCACGGTGCAGGTGGATGCTGGCGCGGCCCCGGCGCTCGGCCACACCTTCGGACAGCATCTCCAGCACCTGCTGGTATTCCTCCCAGGTGAGGTCCTGGTACGGGTACGCGCGCTGGAAGACGCTGAAGAGCGCGCGCTCGTCCCACTCCTCGCATGCGCACGCGGCGACGATCTGCTGCGCGAGCACATCCAGCGGCTTCTTGGGGATGCGGACCGCGTCCAGGTCGCCTTCGCGCACGGCGTTGAGGAGCGCGACACACTCCACCAGCTCGTCGCGCGTCATCGCGAAGAGGATGCCCTTGGAGATGCCCGCCTTGTGGTGGCCCGCGCGGCCCACGCGCTGGAGCAGCACGGAGATGGCCTTCGTGGTGCCCAACTGCACCACCAGGTCCACGTTGCCCACGTCGATGCCCAGCTCCAGCGACGCGGTGGCGACCATCACGCGCAACTTGCCCGCCTTCAGGCGCTCCTCGGCGGACAGGCGCATCTCGCGTGACATGCTGCCGTGGTGCGCGGCCACCCACTCCTGGCCCAGCCGTTCGCCCAGGTCGTGCGCCACGCGTTCGGACATCTTGCGCGTGTTGACGAAGATGAGCGTGGTGCGGTGTTCGCCCGCCAGTTGCACGAGCCGGTCATACACCTGGCCCCACATCTCATGGCTCGCGATGGAGGACAGCTCCGCGTCCGGAATCTCCACCTTCAGGTCCCACGGACGCTGGTGGCCCACTTCCACGCGTCGGCACTCGGTCAGGGAGGCGCCGGTGAGGAAGCCCGCGATGGCGTCCAGCGGCTTCTGCGTCGCGGACAGGCCCAGCATCTGGGGGCGTACGTCGGTGAGGGCCTTGAGCCGCTCCAGCGACAGGGTGAAGTGACTGCCGCGCTTGTCGCGGGCGAGCGCGTGGATTTCGTCCACGATGACCGTGCGCACGGCGCGCAGGGTGGCGCGGGCGCGCTCGGCGGTGAGGTAGAGGTAGAGCGACTCTGGCGTGGTGATGAGGATGTGCGGCGGGCGGCGCACCATCTGCGCGCGCTCGCTGGCGGGCGTGTCACCGGTGCGCACCTGCACGCGCAGGGTCTGGGGCGTGTAGCCCTCCGCGCGCGCCAGCGCCATCAGCTCCTCCAACGGCTGGAGGAGGTTCTTCTGCACGTCGTTGCCCAGGGCCTTCAGGGGCGACACGTAGAGGACCTGGGTGTGGTCGGGCAGCGTGCCCTCCAGCGCCAGCCGGAACAACGAGTCCAGCGCGGCGAGGAACGCCGTGAGCGTCTTGCCGCTGCCGGTGGGCGCGGCGATGAGCACGTCGTGGCCGGCGTGGATGAGCGGCCAGCCCTCCACCTGCGGACGGGTGGGCTCCCCCAGGCGCGAAGCGAACCAGCGCCGCACCACCGGGTGGAAGGCGGCGAGGGCCGGATGCGCGGCGAATTCAGTCGCGAAATCGAGATGGATTTGAGGGGACATGGCGGGCTCCCAGCAGGCCAGCCTGAACACAGGTACAGCGCGTCGTCAACGTACGCCGGGTGTCGCCAACGTGCGCCTTCCGCCTGGCTTCCAGCCGGGCAGGCGGAATGCCTTGGGATAGCGTCGCGGGCGTGTCCACCATCGCCTACGCCGACCGCGTCGCGACCTCGCCAGATGGGCGATTCACCCTGACGGCCCACTCACCCGAAGACGGGACGACTCCCGACCCGCCTGGGCCACCTGCCTCCACGGAAGGGTTCGCCTTCAAGGGCCGCGAGTTCCAGAACGGATTTCGCTACCGGTTGATGGAGCACTCCCCTGGGAGCCCCGAGGCCCGGGTCGTCTGGGAGCGATGGCAGGTCGGGCGGGAGAATTCGCCGCACGAGCTCCGGGTGTCGGATGACGGCTGGTCCGTGCTGCGGACCCATGGATTCAACCCGGAGGTCATCGCCGTGGCGCCCTCCGGACGGGATGCGGTCCGCGTGCGGATCCACGGTCCGGAGCCGACGCCAGTCCAGTGTGAGGCCCCGGTGGCGGGAAGTCATGACTGGCTGGCCCTGCGCATGGTGGGGTCGACCGGGGGGATGTTCTGGACATCGCATGCGTGGCCGTACTTCTTCCGCGACGGGGGGACGGACTTCTTCGTCTGGCGGACGCACTGGGGCCAGCGGCTGGTGCTCGACCTCACCCATGCGACCCTCGTCCCGGAGGACGCAGCGGACGCCGCACGGGTTCACGCGATGGACGCCGCGGAGGAGCGCGGGGTGTCCGCATTGCTTGCCGAACTGGCGGAGCGGTGGGAGGAGGTGCGGGCCCTCGTGGCGGAACCCGGTGCCTTCGCGGGGCCGGAGACGTCGGATCCCCTGAGGGACAAGCTCGCGCGCGTCGTAGCCGCGCTCCATCTGGTGGGCGTGCACCGCATCCAGGCGTGTCTGCCTTTCCTCCAGCAATGGGAGACGGTGGACGCGCCGCTCTACACCACGTCGAGCACCGCGTGCCGGGGGGCTTCGCTGGAGGTCCAGACCTTCCGCCCCATCGCTCAGCATTCGCAGCGGCTGCTGGGAGTCAGTCCCCTGGGATTCGCGGCCTACCGTTTCCTCGATTTCGACGAAGCACGGCGGCAGGTGCCTGGACATCTGACGGGCCGGCGCGAACGGCTCATGTCTGTCAAGAGGAAGATGTCGGCCCGACAGGTTCTTGAGCAGGTGGGAACCCCGGATCATCTCTCACAGCAATCGCTTTCAGCCGAAGATGGGACCCGATGGACCGAGCACTGGGACTACGACTCCCAGGTCGAGGACCGGTGGGTGACGTTCCGGATCACCTGGGAAGCACGAGGGTCGAGGGCTCGCATCGTCACCCTCGAGGAAGTGGCCGCCCCGTGGCGCCAGTCGGATGCGCGCGTGAGGGAACTCCTGGCGGTCTGATCAGCTCAGCCGGATGTCGCAGTGGGGACACCGCTCGGAGAAGGGCACGTAGGCCGGAGACTTGCCGTCCTCGTCCACGGGGGGCTTGTCCTCTCCCACCAGCGCGGGAAGGTGCCTGCCTTGCCTGCCCCCGTTCAGGTCGAACCCGTCGAAAACCAGGGCACGCTCATCATCCTGACCCCCGAGCGCTTCACCGCCAGCAACCCAGACCATCTGACGCTGGCCGGACAGGTCCAGGAACTCCTGGGCGACGCGGGACTCCTGAAACCCGTCACGGAGCGTCTGTCGCGTTAGCGCCCCAAGCGTCCGGGCAAGGACCGTCCCCGTCAAAGTGGACCCGCAGCGTTCGAACTGCGGCAGACTCACGCCCCGAACCGGAAGAGGAGCCACACCATGAGCTGGGAAGAGGACCTGCAGGGCCGCGAGCCCCCACCGTCGCTGGAGACGCTCATCGTCCCCCGCGTGCGCGACCTGGGTGACGGCTTCACCGTGCGCCGCGCCCTGCCCTCCGCGCGCCGCCGCATGGTGGGCCCGTTCATCTTCCTGGATCAGATGGGCCCCGCGGACTTCAACTCCGGCCACGGCCTGGACGTGCGGCCCCATCCGCACATCGGCCTGTCCACCGTCACCTACCTCTTCGAGGGTGAAGTCCTCCACCGCGACTCGCTGGGCGTCGTGCAGTCCATCCGCCCCGGCGCCGTGAACTGGATGACCGCGGGCAAGGGCATCGCCCACTCCGAACGCACCGGCCCGGAGACCCGCGCCGCCGGCAGCCGCCTCTTCGGCATCCAGGCCTGGCTCGCCCTTCCCCATCAGCACGAGGAGACCGAACCCTCCTTCGTCCACCACCCGCAAGACACCCTGCCCTCCGGCCAGGACGATGGCGTGCGACTGAACGTCATCGCGGGCGCCATGCACGGCCTGAAGTCCCCCGTCCGCACCCACTCCGACCTCTTCTACGCGGAGGCACGCCTGGACGCCGACGCCCGCTTCAAGCTCCCCGCCGAACACGAGGAGCGCGGCCTCTACCTGGTCGAAGGCACCGTGGACGTGGAGGGCACGCGCTTCCAGGCCGGCGAGCTGCTCGTGTTCAAGCCGGGCAGCGAGATCCTCCTGAAGAGCGAAGGGCCCGCGCGGATGATGCTGCTGGGCGGCGAGCCCATGGACGGCCCGCGCTACCTGTTCTGGAACTTCGTGTCGTCCTCCAAGGAGCGCCTGGAGGTCGCCAAGTCGGACTGGAAGGAAGGCCGCTTCGCCCAGGTGCCGCAGGAGACGGAGTTCATCCCCCTGCCCCCGGACGATCCGCCGGCCCCCGTGCGCTACCCTTAAGCCGCTACCCGAACAGTCGGCGCACCGGCGCGACCGTGCCCGCCGGCCGCTGCGACTTCGCCTGCGTCCACGTCAGCCGGTACGTGGCCGCCGTCCCGTCGAAGGCGATGGGCTTCACGTCCAACGAGCCCGCGCCCGACGCGCGCAGCGTCTCCGCCAGGAACCCGCAGGCGAAGAAGGGGTTGTCCGCCAGCACGTCCTTCACCCAGAGGGTGGCGGCGTTCTTCGACAACTCCTCCACGCGCACTTCATTGAAGTTGTTGCCCGCGCGCAGGTTGTACGGCACGCGCTCCAGCGTCTTCTCCGGGCCCAGGTGCGTGACGAGCTGCATGCTCGCCCGCCCCACGGACGTCTGCCGGAAGCCCTGCAGGTAGCGCGCGCCCAGCTCCAGGTAGGCCGCTTCCGCCGGCTGCCCCGGGAACACGTCCCGCGCCGCCACCTCCAGGAAGGCCCGCCACTGCTCCAGCGAATAGTTGTGACGCAGCGGTCCGGCCACGTCCAACCCCGCCGCCTTCAGCCGCTGGCGCCCATCCCGCGTCAGGTGCGGCCCCAGGGCACGCACGAAGAGGGCTTCCACGCTCTGGGCGAAGATTCGCTTTTCGGATGGGACCATGCCCCCAGGGTGGGGTTGCCCCTGCGCATCCGGAAGTGGCGACGCAACGCATTCGTCCAGGAGTGATCAGATGTCCCGGCCGTTTCCTGGAACCACACTCCGGGTCAGCCGCGCGGCAGCCGCACCGTGAAGGTCGTCCCCCGGGCTTCGGTGGAGGTCACCTGCACCGTGCCCCCATGGGCGCGGACAATCTGTTCGGTGATGTAGAGCCCCAGCCCCAGCCCCGCGGACACGCCCTGCTCCCGTTCACTGCGGCCCGCGCGGCGCCAGGCGCCGAAGAGGTTGGGGAGCTGATCCGCCGGGATGGGCGCACCCAGGTTGTGCACCCGCACGAGGACCTCCGTCGCCGTCCCCTCGGCGCTCACCCGCACGGACGTCTCCGGCGGGCTGAACTTGAGCGCGTTGGACACGAGGTTGCCCACCACCTGCTCCAGCCGGTCCGCGTCCCAGGCCCCGCGCCCATCGCCCAGCACTTCCAGCATCACCTCGCGGTTCGGGTGGCTGGCGCGCGACTCGTCCACCGCGCCGCGCACCACGTCGAACAGGTCGCACCGCGAGCGCACCACCGGCAGCCCCGCGCCCAGCCGGGCCCGGGCGAAGTCCAGCAGCTGGCGGATCATCCGGTCCATGCGGTCCGCGCTGATGAGGATGCGCCCGGTGAAGGTCTTCTGGCGCTCCGTCATCTCCCCCTGGCGCTGGAGCTGCTGCGCGGACATGGACAGCGCGTTGAGGGGGTTGCGCAGGTCATGGCCCAGGATGCCGATGAACTGCTCGCGGAAGTCCTCCGCGTTGCGCACCTCCGTGATGTCCCGCCCCGTGGCGATGACCGCCTCCAGCGCACCCGAGGGGCCGGGGGCCGGGGACAGCGTGTACTCGAAGTGCCGCAGCCCCTGGTCCGAGGACAGGGCGACGTTCGTCCGCTGCACCTGCCCCGTGCGCCTCGCCGCCTCCAGCGCCTTCGCGTAGGGCTCCAGCTGCGGATCCATGGCGAGCAGCGCGTCCATCGTCTTTCCGGGCACGTGCACGTGGTGCGAGCCGCGCGACGTGGCCACCGCCTGGTTGGCGAAGATGAGCGTTCCATCCCCGTCGTGGAGCGCGATGGGGTCCGCCGCCGCGGACATCGCCAGGTCCAGGAGCCGGCGCTGCTGCTGCACCTGGTCGGAGAGGGCGCGCACCTCGCGCTCGGCGCGGCGCAGGCGCAGGAGCGCGTGCACCTGGGCCACCAGCTCCTCCGGATCCACCGGTGCGACCAGGTACGCGTCCGCGCCATGCTCCAACCCCTGTGCCCGCTCCGCCGCCCCCACCGCCCGAGCGGACAGGTGCAGCACCAGCGCGCTGCGCGTGCGAGGAGAGGCCTTCAGGCGCCGACACACCTCCAGGCCGCTCAGGTCCGGCAGGCGGACGTCCAGGATGACCAGGTCGGTGTTCTCGTCCGCGAGGGCCAGCGTCTCACCGCCGGTGCTCGCCTCCAGTACCTGGAAGCCCGCCAACGACAGGACGCGGGAGGTGACGTAACGGCTGGCGAGGTCGTCGTTGACGTTCAGGATGATGGGCGCTGGAGATGACATGCGAGCGGAAGGCGGTTCCCCATTCGTAATGGCGGAACCCCGGCCCGCCAAGTGTCATCCAGTCGTGAATGTCGGTTCCAGGGGAGAGTGGACACACGGACAAGGGGGCGAGCATGCCCGAGGAGCACCAGGGTGGCTCCCCCCCTGGCCGGTTTCGAGGTAGGGATGACCTCATGCGCGCTCCCTGTCGCCCGCTTCCCGCCGATGGTCGCTTCCTCCAGTCCGTGGGACCCACGCCGCTGGTCCCCGTGCGGCTGGACCCCGAAGGCCCGACGGTCTGGTGCAAACTGGAATTCCTCAACCCGAGCGGGTCCACCAAGGACCGCATCGCCCGCTACATGCTGGAGAAGGCGTGGCGGTTGGGGGAGCTGATTCCGGGCGGGGACGTGGTGGAGGCGTCCAGCGGATCCACGAGCATCGCCATGGCGCTGGCGAGCGCGCAGATGGGATGCCGCTTCACGGCGGTGATGCCGGAGGGTGTGACGGAGGAGCGCCTCATCGCCATCCGCGCGTACGGCGGCGAAGTGGAGCTGGTGCCGCGCTCGGAAGGCATCCGGGGCGCCATCGCGCGCGCGGCGGCGCTGGCCACGGAGCGCGGCGGCTACGCGCCCCGCCAGTTCGAGAACCCGGACAACGCGGAGGCGCACCGGGTGTGGACGGGGCAGGAAATCTTGTCGCAGGTGCCGGGCGGGCTGGTGCACGGCGTGGTGAGCGGCGTGGGCACGGGCGGCACCATCGTGGGCCTGTACCAGGCGTTCGCGGAAGCCGGCTGTCCGGTGACGGCCTTCGTCGCGCGGCCCATCTCCGGGCTGGGCTGCGACATCGAGTGTTGCAGCTTCAGCGCGCGCGTGCCGGGCGTGGTGGACGGCCTGTCCAAGCTGTACCGCGAGGCGGACATGCCGGGCCGCGTGGAGCTGGACGTGTCGGACGACCTGGCCATGGGCACGGCCCGGGCGCTCATCCGCCGGGGCTTCCCGGTGGGCCCGTCCTCCGGGCTCAACTACGCGGCGGCGGTGGAGGCGGCGAAGCGCCTGGGCCCGCAGGCCCAGGTGGTGACGGTGTTCCCCGACCGCATGGAGCGCTACTTCTCCACGGAGCTCATCCTTCCCCGGCCTGGAGCGACGCCCAAAGCCAGTTGAGCTGGCTTCAGGCGGGCGGCTCAGAAGCCCCAGGGCAAACCCAGCACCTGCCAGGCCGCCAGCAGCAGGGGCCACAGGATGAAGAGCGTGATGACGTAGGGCAGCATCAAGGCCACCACCGTGCCCACGCCGGCGCCCTTCTGGTACTTCTGCGCGAAGGTCACGATGAGCGCGAAGTATGCGTTCAGGGGCGAAACGGAGTTCATCGGCGAGTCACCCACGCGGTAGGCGGCCAGCACCGCGGCGGGGTCGACATTGAGCCGCATCAGGAGCGGGACGAAGACCGGGGCGAAGATGGCCCACTTCGGGATCGCGCCCGTCATGATGAGGTCCAGGACGGCGACGACCAGGACGAACCCGATGAGCAACGGCAGCGCACCCAGGCCTGCTTTCTCCAGGGCATCCCCCACCTTCACGGCCGCGAGCGTCGCCATGTTGCTGTAGGTGAAGAAGGCGATGAACTGGCTGATGATGAACAGCAGGAAGATGAGGCCCGCCAGGCTGCCCACGGCCTTCTCCATCGCGCTGATGACATCCACCGTGCCCTTGATGGTCCCGGCGCCAATGCCATAGGCCACACCCGCCACCAGGAAGAGCAGCGTGACGGCGACGATGAGGCCGCTCATGAACGGGGAGTCTCCAATCAGCGCTCCCGTCTCCGGATTGCGCAGCGGCGCGCCGGAAGGCACCGTCAGGAGGAGGAAGACCGCCACCAGGGCGAGCACGCCCCAGGTCGCGAACTTCAGCCCGCGCGACTCTTCCTTGGTGGGGCTCTTGCCTTCGTCCGCGGGCCGCTCACCGGTGTACTTGCCCAGACGCGGCTCGACCAACTTCTCGGTGATGAGCGACACCACGACGGTCAGCAGCACGACGGAGGCGCAGGAGAACCAGAAGTTCGCCGTCAGGTCGATGGAGAGCGCCGGATTGAGGATGTGGATGGCGTCGTTGGTGATTCCCGTCAGGATTCCGTCCAGCGGCTTGATGAGGATGTTCACGCTGAAGACGGAGGCCACGCCCGCGAAGGAGGCGGCCAGCCCCGCGACCGGGTGCCTGCCGACACTCAAGAAGGCGATCGCCGCCAGCGGAATCAACACCAGGTAGCCGGCGTCGGCGGCGACGCTCGACACGATGCCGACGAACACGAGGATGTACGTGAGCGCCTTGGGCGGCGCGACCATCACCAGCTTGCGGATCAACGCGGACACCAGGCCCGACGATTCGGCGACCCCCACGCCCAGCATGGCCACGATGATGACGCCCACGGCGGTGAAGCTCATGAAGTTGTCGATGACGCCGGCGAACATGAAGCGGAGTCCCTCCCCCGTCAGCAGGCTGCGCGCCGCGGTGGTGGTCTCCTCCAGCTTGTGTGTCTCTGGATTGATGGCCTCGTAGGTGACCGAGGCTCCCAACAGATAGAAGATGTGGGAGAGCACCATCACCAGGAGGATGAGCGCGACAAAGATGACCGCTGGATGGGGTACCTTGTTGCCCACCCGCTCAATGGTGTCGAGCGCCCTCGCCATGCCCTTCTTCTTCGGCTCCGGCCTCGGCGGGATCATGCGATGGTCTGCGATCTCGGTCATCTGGCGCTCCCCATGCCATGCATTGCTTCTGCGGATCCGCGAGAACGTCCGCATGACGGGGGGTGCGAGCCATCAGGCTTTGGACGCAGAAGGTAGGTGGATTACAGACAATCAGTGCATGGTTTCGCGCAATTCCAGGAGGAGCGAGTCGGCCTCTTCCGTGCTGACGATGCCGGTGCGGGGGTACTCCAGGTCCACGACGACGTGGATGGCCGAGGAGATGACCAGGGCGAAGAGCAACCGGTAGGGCCAGTTGCGGCCCTCGCCCTGCGCCGTCGTCAAGCCCACGAGCATGGCCCCGACCACGGCAAGCCCGAGCATGAAGAAGAAGGTGGGCGAGGTGATGTGCGTTCGCACCGCGAGCGTCCGCTTCGCAGCGACCTCCGCCATGAGGCGCACGGGAGGAAGCAGCAGGACCTCCTTGTCGGGAGCGACCTTCGTGATGGTCACCATCCGCGCCCAGATCTGCTTCTGGAGGCGGGCGGCCCGGGCACGGCGCGCTTCGAACTCCTCCACCCGAGGGAGCGCATGGTGGGCCTCGACGCGCTCGTCCAGGTACAGCCGGAGCAGGTCGCGCAGCGGCGGCTGGTCCGCCTCCGGCACCACATCCACGAGGAACCACACACTGCTGATGGCGTTCGCCTCGTCGACCACCAGGTTTCGGTGCACCTCCAGACGCTTTCCCGCCTCGGAGTAGGAAAAGGCCAGGATGAGCCCCATGAAGGAGAAGACGACGTTGGTGACCGCGTTGACGGAGCGAAGCTGAGTGGAGGGGAACTTCCGTTTGCGCGCGATGCGGTAGGCCACTTCGATGGCCAGCAGCAACGTGAGGAAGAGCACCAGCTCCAGGGCCAACACCAGCACCGTGGTGACCGCCCAATCCTGCATCGAAGCCTCCTCAGCCGTGGGGCTTCGAAATGAACAGGCTCAAGCCGAGCCGCTGGGCCAGGAACCGCGCGACGAGCTGCCCCTTGATACTGTTGCCAGCCGGGTCGAGCAGCGGGGCGAAGGTGCCCAACGCACCTTTTCCCGGCGCGACGGCGACGATGCCGCCCCCAATGCCACTCTTGCCTGGGATCCCTACGTCGTAGAGCCAGTCCCCCGACGTTTCGTACATCCCCGCCGTGGCCATCACCGCGAGCGTGTGGTGGCAGACCTCCTCGTCCACGACCCGCGTCCCGGTGAGCGGGTTGACGCCGCCGTCCGCCAGGGTCGCCCCCATCACCGCGAGCTCCCGGGCGGTCACCGCCAGCGAACACTGGCGGGTGTAGAGCTCCGTCGTCACGACCGGGTCTGTCTCCAGACGGCCCAGCCCGTGCAGCAGGAAGGCAAGTCCCTGGTTGCGGTGGTGGGTCTTCAACGCGGATGCATACACCTCTTCGTCGAGCGCGAGGCGGCTGCCAGCGAAGCGGGACAACCCCTCATGGATGAACCGCCACTGGGCCTCGGGATTGGAGCCCGGAACCAGGCTTGTGGTCGCCAGCGCGCCCGCGTTCACCATGGGATTGGTTCGTCCGTCCGGGCTCTGGTCTATCGCCATGGCCGAATTGAATGACAGGCCCGTGCCATTGACCCCCAGCTTGCGCCGGACCACCTCCGGCCCCAGGGCCTGGCAGATGAGGGCGAAGAGGAACGGCTTGGAGACGCTCATGATGGTGAAGGGGTGGTCCGCGTCTCCCGCTCCGTGGCTGCTGCCGTTGATGCCCGCCACACAGACGCCAAACAGCCGTGGTTCCGCCCTCGCCAGCGCGGGATAGACCTGGGAGCACTGTCCTTCCGTGTTCCCCCGGTGACGTTGGTACGCCTCGTCCACCAGCGCCCGGACCCGCTCCGCGGAGGGGAGCTGCCCGGTGGAGATGAAGGGGGGCTCGCCTGTCTTTTCCATTCGTGGCGGCTCTCGGGTTCTTGGAGCGGAATTGAAATGTCAGTCGCGACTCAATGGATGTCAATGCGCCGGGTTGGATACAGCACGACGCAGCCGACCATGGGACCGGTTGAAGCGGGCTGCCCCCACCGTCAGCTTTGACGGCGCGTGGGCATGCCCCGCCTCTCACCGCTTGGGGATACCCATGGCCCTGCCGCTTCCGCTTCTCCTCGCCGCGCTGGCCCAGGCGCCGGAGCCCAATCCCCCGCCGGCTTCCGTCCCGGCGGCATCGACGTGCGTGGAGAAGGAGGACCTCAAGGCCCTCTGCGAGGACCTCCCGGAGGAGGAAGCGGGCCCGTGGTCAGGCTCCGCGGCCCTCTCGTTCATGCTGCTCGCCGGAAACAGCCGGGCGCTCACGTTGACCACGAATGGTCTGGCCGAGTACCGCACGGACGTCTGGGTCGCGACCTTCAAGGCGGATGTCATCGTGGAAAGCGCGGCCTCCGCAGAGGAGGACGACGGTGACGAGGACGTGGTCGCGGAGGCGCTGGTGGCGTCCGTTCGCGGTGAGCGGCGCTTCACCCCGCTGCTGGGCGTCTACGCCCTGGTCTATGGAAAGACCGACCACCTGGCCAGCGTCGAGCTGCGCCTGGACGGGGAGGTCGGGATCGCGTTCACCTTGCTCGAGCGCGACACGCCGGACGGGGAGGAGCAGTTGCTTCGTCTGGACCTGGGCCTTCACTACTCGAACGAGGCCCGGTTCCAGTATTACGAGGACGAGCAGGACCTGCCCGACGTGGACCTGCTCGCTCCGGCTGGAAGGTTGACCTTCTATTATCCCTTCAACGATCAGTTGAAGTTCACCCAGTACCTGGAGGTCTTTCCGAACGTCCTGGGGGATTCCCGCTTCGTCGCCGACGCCACCACCAAGTTCTCGGTGGACATCACTGACCGTCTGGCCTTGAACACGAACCTGCTGGTGCAGTTGGACACCGCGCCCGCGGCGGGGAAGGCCGTCGCGGACGTGGCGCTCACCCTGGGCGCTGAGTTCGAATTCTGAAGGGTCCGGAGCCCGGGCACTTTCGGCCCCGGGCTCCTTCTCCTCCTGCGCCCGCGATTCTTCAGTGGCGGGTTTCCCCGGGAGCCTTGAACCCGAGCAGGAACTCGATGAGCAGGCGCGTGCCGTAGCCGGTCGCGCCCTTGGAGCGCCACGACTTGTCGGTTTCAACCCGCGAGGTCCCCGCCATGTCGATGTGCGCCCAGGGAATGCCGGCGACGAACTCCTCCAGGAAGAGGGCCGCGGTGATCTGCCCCGCGTTCACCCCGCCGATGTTCTTGAGGTCCGCGACCTCTGAATCGAGCTCCTGGCGCAGGCGCTTGTCGAGCGGGAACTGCCACACCGTCTCGTCGGACTTCTCCGCCGCCGCGCACACCTGGTCGACCACGCCCTGGTGGTTGCCGATGACGCCTGCGTTGTCATTGCCCAGCGCCCGCTCGCAGGCCCCGGTGAGGGTGGCGATGTCGAGGATGGCGTCGGGGGCCGGCTGCTCCTCCGTGGCCAGGACCAGGCCGTCCATCATGACCAGCCGGCCTTCGGCGTCTGTGTTCAGGACCTCCACGGTCTTGCCGCCCCGGGCCGTCAGCACATCCCCCAGCCGCATCGCCTTGCCGCCCGGCATGTTGTCGGTGCACATGAGATACCCCGTGACGGAAGCCTTCGCGCCGAGCGAGGCCAGGGCTGACATGGCGGCCAGGATGGCCGCCGCGCCGGACATGTCTGTCTTCATGGCGGCGTGGACGAGGTCGTTCGGCTTCAGGCCGAGTCCGCCCGAGTCGTACATGATGCCCTTGCCAATCAGCGACACGCGGCCCACGGGTTCGAGGGCCTTCCCCTTGCCGTCCTTCGGCCGGTAGGAGAGCTTGATGAGGCGCGGAGGTTCGGAGCTGCCGGCGTTCACGCCGAGCATGCCGCCGCAGCCCATCTTGGCCAGGGCCTTCTCGTCGAAGACCTCGATGTCCAGACCCGACGACTCCGCCACGACGCGGGCAATCTCTTCCAGGCGGCGGGCGGTGAGGAGCGTGGCCGGTGCGTTCGACAGGTCGCGGGCGAGTTCGGTGGCCCGGGCGGTGACGCGGCCGCGCTCGACGCCGCGCTTCACCTCTTCGGGAGGAAGCGACGACAGGAGCGTGAGGGCTTCGAGCGGCGGCTCCTGCTGGGACATGCGCTTGAGGGGGCGATAGCGGTAGCGCGCGAGGAGCACGCCCTCGACGACCGCCTGCGCCGCGTCCGCGGGCGCGACACCGACCAGGTCCGGCAGGGTGATGGCGAGGTGGGCGTAGCGGCTCCCCGCCCTGGCGAAGGCGGCCGCGGCGTGCCGGAGGGACGTCAGGTCACGCCCGGCCTTCTCTCCCATGCCCACGACCACGAGCGCGGGGCCATCCGCGCGGGGGATGACGAGGGACTGGCCGACCTTTCCCGCGAAGCCGGCGGACGCGAGCCGGGGCCGATCCAGCCCAAGCTCACGCGGCACGTCTCCTTCGACTCCGACGAACATGCCGATGCCGCCCGCCTCCTTGGGCATGGCTTTCGCGACTTGGATCTGGGTCGCCGCGATCTCATCCACGGAAGGGGCGGGATGAAAGTCAGACACAGCTTCGGCATGGAAGGTTGGAAACGTCATGGCTCTGTCCTCGTGTGCCGCACCCGCGCGGCAATCACTGTCGATCTCGCGAGAACGTATTCACGCGCTGACCGGCGCCAAGCCTGGGCTCCAAAGAGGCGAGCGCTGGCTCAGCGCGCAAGGATGGGACGGGAGCGGAGACGCAACCCAAGCAATGACAGATTCAGGACTCCGGCATCGTCCGGAGGGCAGGCATTGGGACTACGTGCGCATGCGCACGCGCGTCTCGTGCACCGTGTCCGGCGGGGGCGCGGTCCGCTCGCGCTCCTGGGCGCGCATCAGGCGCAGGATGCTGGGCCCCAGCACGTCGATTTCGGTGGAGGCATAGGCTTCCGTTCCGAAGCGGCGGATGGAGTCCGTCTGCTTCGCCAGGATGCGCGCGTCCTGTCCGAAGATGTGCAGGGCCACGGGCAGGACGAAGGGCATCGCGGCCGACAGCAGGAAGCGCGGCACCGGCAGCTTCACCGTCACCACCGCGTACACGAGCGTTTCAAAGTCGCTCACCGGCGTCATCGCGGAGTTGACCAGGATGTGGCTCTTCTCCCCGATGCGGTACTCCACCTGCGCGATGGAGGGCATCAGGAAGCGGTCGAAGTGCTGCACCACCCCACCGCCCGGCGCGAGCAGCCTCCCGACGAGCCCCTTGGGCGCGGGCTCCCCGACGTACTCCGCCTCCACGCGGTCCGCGCTCCTGCGAACCACCACGTCAATCTCATTGCGCTTCTCCGCGGTGCGGAACAGGCCGCCGTGGAGGAACGCGGTGTGCGGCACATCCAGCGTGTTCTCCAGCACCGCGTGCAGCGACCCTGGCGCGCGCAGCACCTGACGCACGGTGCGGTAGTCGGGCGCGTCCAGCAGCGGGAAGCGGAAGGGCTCCGTCGTGGGCTCCACGCCGGGCGTGGAGTAGACCCAGACGAAGCCGTCCTGCTCGCGGGTCTCGTAGGCGGTGGCGCAGCGCGACTTCGCCTCGGGCTCTCCCACGAGGCCGGGGATGAGCCGGCACTGGCCTCCTTGGTCGAAGCGCCAGCCGTGGTAGCCGCACTCCAGCAGGCCCCCCTGCACGCGTCCCAGGGAGAGGGGCACGTTGCGGTGCGGACACCGGTCCATGAGCGCGCCGGGCTTGCCGCCCTCGCCCCGGAACAGCACCAGGGGCGTGCCCTGGAGCGTGCGCGCGAGCGGCTTGCTGCCCAGCTCGCGCGACGTGCAGAGGATGAACCACGAGTGCGGAAGCTTGACGACGGAGATGTGGCTGGGAGACGCACCTGGGGTGCGCCCCTCCTCGCGGGCGGTCATGCGCCCAGTCTAATGGGCCCGGGCCCGCGTGCACGCCCCCTTCAGGCTGGCAGGTCGGCGGCGCGCTGGGCGGCCTCCGGGTTGGGGGGCTGGGGCATCACCCCTCCGCTCATCCTCCGGCAGGACTCCTCGCAGCGACGGCACGCCTCCGCGCAGGCCTTCATCAGGTGCTCCGCGTCCTTCTGCTCGCAGGCCGCCGCGCACGGGCCGCACACCTCCGCGCAGGCGAAGCAGGTGCGGGAGTGCAGCCTGGAGCCTCGCAGCAGGAAGCGGGCGCTCGTCTCGCAGATGTCCGCGCAGTCCATCAACAGCCGGAGGCGGCCCGGCTCGGTGTGCGTGCCTCCCTTCTGGAAACAGTCCGCCAGCGTCTCCAGACAGAGGCGGTGACAGGCCAGGCAGTGGTTGATGCACGCCTGCATTTCGTCCTGCTCTCGCACCGCTTCGGCGCTCGCCATGGGCTTTCCTTCCGGCAGAGGGGTTCCCTGCTCAGGGTGCGCACGCGCGGGGCCGGGCTCCTTTTACCCCCGCGCGGTCGCCTGCCCGGGTGGCCTAGGCCTTCAGCCGTCGCAGCCGCAGGGCGTTGGCGATGACGGACACCGAGGAGAGGCTCATCGCCGCGCTCGCGAACAGCGGGCTCAGGAGCAGGCCGAAGACGGGGTACAGCACGCCCGCGGCCAGTGGCACGCCCAGCAGGTTGTAGATGAAGGCGAAGAAGAGGTTCTGCCGGATGTTGCGCAGCACCCCCTGGCTCAAGCGGCGTGCTCGCGAGATGCCGCGCAGGTCGCCCTTCACCAGCGTCACGCCCGCGCTCTCCATCGCGATGTCCGTGCCCGTCCCCATCGCGATGCCCACGTCCGCCCGCGCGAGCGCCGGTGCGTCGTTCACGCCGTCGCCCGCCATCGCCACCACGCGTCCCTGGGATTGCAGCTGCTTCACCGCGTCGCCCTTGGCGTCCGGCCGCACTCCGGCGATGACTTCCGTGATGCCCAGCCGGCGCGCCACCGCGTGCGCCGTGGTCGGGCTGTCGCCGGTCAGCATCACCACGCGCAGGCCCTCGCTTCGCAGGAGCGCCAGGGCCTCCGGTGTGGACGCCTTCACCGGGTCCTCCACGCCCAGCAGGCCCGCGACCCGGCCCTCCACCGACACCAGCACCACCGTCTGGCCCTCCTGTCGCAGCGCTTCGGCCCGCTCCGTCAGCGCTTCCACCGGCACTCCCAACGTCCGCATCAGGGCCGCGTTGCCCAGGGCGATGTCGTGCCCGTCCACGCGCCCCCGCACGCCCTGGCCCGGCAGGGACTGGAAGTCCTCCACGCCGACCAGGGAGATGCCCCGCTCCCGTGCGCCCGCGACCAGCGCCGCCGCCAGCGGGTGTTCGCTGCCCCGCTCCAGGCTCGCGGCCCGTCGCAGCAACACGGTGGCGTCCTGGCCCGCTACGGGCTCCACCGACACGAGTCGCGGCTTGCCTTCCGTCAACGTGCCCGTCTTGTCCACCACCAGCGTGTCCACCGCGGCCATCCGCTCCAGCGCCGCCGCGTCGCGGATGAGCACCCCCATGCGCGCGCCCTGCCCCGTGCCCACCATCACGGACATCGGCGTGGCCAGTCCCAGCGCGCACGGGCACGCGATGATCAACACCGCCACCGCGTTCACCAACGCATGCGCGAGCCGGGGCTCCGGGCCCCACACCGCCCAGACCCCCGCCGTCACGACCGCCACCGCGATGACCGCGGGCACGAAGACGCCGGCCACCCGGTCCGCCAACCGCTGGATGGGCGCCCGCGTGCGCTGGGCCTCGGAGACGCGCTGGACGATGCGCGCCAGGAGCGTGTCCTGGCCCACCCGCTCCGCGCGCATCACCAGCGAACCCGTGCCGTTCATCGTGCCCCCCGTCACCTTCGCGCCCGGTCCCTTCTCCACCGGCACCGGCTCTCCGGTGACGAGCGATTCATCCACCGCGCTCGCGCCTTCCAGCACCTCGCCGTCCACCGGCACCTTCTCCCCGGGGCGCACCCGCAGCCGCTCCCCCACGTGCACCCAGGACAGCGGCACGTCCTCTTCATGCCCGTCGTCCTGGATGCGCCTCGCCGTGGCGGGCGCCAGTGAGAGGAGCGCGCGCAGGGCCCCGGACGTCGCGTGGCGGGCCCGCAGCTCCAGCACCTGCCCCAGCGCCACCAACGTGAGGATGATGGCGGCGGCCTCGTAGTACACGGGCGCGGTGCCGCCGTGGCCCGTGCGCGCACCTTCGGGCAACAGGTGCGGGAACAGCGTTGAGACGACGCTGAACAGGTACGCCGCGCCCGCGCCCAGCGCGATGAGCGTGAACATGTTGAGGTGCCGGTTGCGCACCGACGCCCAGCCCCGCTGGAAGAACGGCGCCCCGACCCAGACCACCACCGGCGTCGCCAGCGCGAACTGCGCCCACAGCAGGGCCGCCGGGGACACCGCGTGCTGCACGGGCTGCCCCGGCAGCATGTCCGACATGCCTAGCGCCATCAGCGGCACGCTCAGCGCCAGGCCCACCCAGAACCGCAGCGTCATCGAACGCAGCTCCGGATCCGGCTTCTCCTCCACCGTCACCGTGCGCGGCTCCAGCGCCATGCCGCACTTCGGGCAGGTGCCGGGCCCGTCGCGCACCACCTCCGGATGCATCGGGCAGGTGTACTCGACCCGCGTCTCCAGGGCCGGCGGCGCGTCCGGCTCCAGCGCCATGCCGCACTTCGGGCACGCCCCCGGCACGTCCCTCCGCACCTCTGGATCCATGGGGCACACCCACGCCGTGCCCGGTGCCGTGGGGGGTGGGGAGACCTGGGGATGGAGGAAGCGCTCGGGGTCCGCCTGGAAGCGCAGGCGGCACTTCTCCCCGCAGAAGAACCAGGTGTGGCCAGCGTGCTCCCACTGCCCTCCGCGAGGCGCGCGCGGATCCACCTCCATGCCGCACACGGGGTCGATGGCCGGTCCTCCGCCCTCCAGGGTAGGGGGCGGCCGGGGTGAAGGCGAAGCAGGGGGATGGGGATGGGGGTGCGTCATGGGGTGAAGCCTCCTTTCCCCGGGCCAACGCGGCACCCGGCGCGCTCTTACACATGCTTGAGACCATGGGGCGGACATGGAAGGGGCGCCCTGGGTTCCTCCCGATGGAGGCAGGGCAGTCAGCCGGGCCCTGCACAGCGGAGGACTTTTTCGATAGGACGTGGGCTCGCGGCAGGCCCCCAACGCCTGGAGTTCCAGGGCCTTGCGGGGAAGCATTCGCAATGCACAGCGGGAAATGGCCCGGATAATTCCCTCCCTCCGTATGGACAGGGAGGCGAGCCGGGGGCCCGAAGGGAGAGGGCAACGAATGCGACGCATCTGGGGGACCTGGGGGTTGGTGCTCGCCTTGATGGGCAGCGGCTGCGACGTCATCGACATCTCCAAGATCTCCCAGCGTGACGCGCGGACGCGGGTCCGCCCCGAGCCCGCCGGTGAGCACTGTCCCTTTGGCGGCCAGGCGGTCCTGACGGGGCTGGACCAGGACCGCGACGGGGAGCTGGACGACGCGGAGGTCACCGCCACCGACTACCTCTGCGACGACGCTCCCGCCCAGGTCCGCACCCGCACGCGGGCCGAACCCCACGGCGCGAACTGCGCCCTGGGAGGACAGGCGGTGCAGTCCGGCCTGGACCGGGACACCAACGGACAGCTCGACGACGCGGAGGTCACCGCCACCGACTACGTCTGCGCCACCACGGTCGCCAACGTGCTGGTGCGCGTGCGCCCGGTGGCCCCGGGCGCGAAATGTGCCCGGGGCGGGCAGGTGACCCACGCCGGCCATGACGTCAACGGCAACGGGCTGCTGGAGGACGCGGAGATTTCGCGCGAGGTCTACGGCTGCGACGAACCGGCCCCGGTGCTCGCGCGGGTGCGCGAGGTGCCGAGCTCCGTCGCCCCCTGCGACCGCGGGGGTTCGGTGGTGGAAGCGGGCGCGGACATGGACCTGGACGGGGTGCTGGACGCGGCGGAGATCCATGCCACCGCCTACGCGTGCGACGTGTCACCCGACCACGTGAAGCTGCAGCCGTACGCGGCCGAGCCCGGCGGCATGAACTGCGCCACCGGCGGCACGGCCGTGGCCGCCTTCGAGGACGGCGACGGAGACGGCGCGCCGGATGCCGGCGGCTTCAGGACGACGGTGTACGTGTGTCAGGTCTCCCGCCTGCACGACGGGAGCTTCGTGGTGGCCAGCGCCGTGGATCTCATCGCGCTCGAAGGTGTCGACCGCCTCCGGGGCGACCTGCGCATCGACGCGCCCACCCTCGCCGAGGCCTTCCTCCCCGTCCTGACCATCATCGACGGGTCCCTGACCGTGGTGGGCAACTCCAGCCTGAAGCGTCTGGGAATGACCAGCCTGCGCTCCATTGGCGGCAGCCTGGAGCTGCGCTCCAACGCCCGACTCGAAACGATGCAGTTGGGTGACAGCTCCCGGGGCCTGCTGCGCGTGGGGGGCAGCCTCATCCTCACGGACAACCCCATGATCACCTCGTTGCAGGGGCTGGCCGCGGTGGCGCCCACCGACAGCGTCACCCTGGTCGCGAACAACGCCCTGGAGGACCCCGGCCCGCTGCCCCACGTCGAGACCCTCCGGGGCACGCTCACCGTCGAGGACCATCTCCGGTTGGACCGGCTGCCCTTCTACAAGCTGACCCGGGTGGACGGCGACGTGCACCTCGTGAACAACACCCTGCTGCCGGGCCCCTTCGGACTGGAGAAGCTGGTCCGCGTGGACGGCCTGCTGGAGCTGAAGGAGAACGCCCACCTGGAGACCCTGAACCCGCTGGGACAGCTCACCTCCGTCGGCGCCCTGGAGATCATTGGCAATCCCAGACTCCCGAACACGAGCGGACTCGCCAACCTCCTCCGCGCGGGCCGCATCTTCCTCCAGGGCAACTCGGCGATGGTGTCCGCGGGCGACATGCCGGTGCTGGCGCAGGTCGAGCAGGGCTTCAGCGTGAGATACAATGAGGTGTTGCAGCGGGTGTACCGCCTGCCGAAGCTGCGCACCGCGAGCGCGGTGTCCGTCATCGGCAACGAGCGGCTGACCTCGCTGGAAGGCTTTGGACAACTGCCCGAGCTGGGCTCGCTGGAGGTGCTGGGCAACCCGAAGCTTGCGACCCTGGGGGAGTTCACGTCCCTGCGCGAGCTGGAGCGGCTCAACCTCCAGGGCAACGTGGAGCTCACGACCTTCGGCCTGGACGCGCTGACCCGCGTGGCGACGGACTTCGTCGTCGTGGGCAACCCGAAGCTGCCCACCTGCAAGGCCACCGCGCTCGCGACGAAGGTGTTCCAGGGCGACCCGGACGTCCTCCACATCGACATGAACGACAACACGGCCACCTGCCCCTGAGGAGGCCCGTCAGCGGCGGGGCTTGCAGGTGCAGTCCAGGCATCCGTGCGTCGCGCACGCGCCGCAGCCGCGCTCCAGCGAACGCTTGAGCGCGAGCCGCGCCCGGTGCAGCCGCACGCCCGCGTTGTTCGCGGTGATGCCCGCCTCGCGCGCCACGTCCGGCACCGCGCGCCCTTCCAGGTCCACCTGGCGCACCAGCTCCGCGTAGGACGGCTTGAGCGTGGGCAGCAGGTCCGCCAGGCACTCGCACACCACGCCCTTCAGCTCCACGTCCTCCGGGGCGGCCTGCGCGTCGCGCGCCTCCACCTCCAGCGCGCGCCCTTCGGCGGACTGCCTGCGGTGGTAATCGATGAGGGCGTTGCGCAGCAGGCGGTAGAACCACGCCACCGCGCCTTCGCCGTCGTGCAGCGCCCCACCCTTCTCCAGGGTGCGGGCGAAGGCCGTCTGGAAGAGGTCCTCCGCGACGGCCCGGCTTCCCACGCGCCGCTCCAGGAACGACAGGAAGCGGCGCTGGTGGGCCAGGAGGGCCGCCACCACGTCCTCGCGGTCCGGGGGTAGCCCAGCTTCTGGCCCTTCTGCATCCATGCGCTTTTCGACCGGCTACGGAGGGCCGTGGCCCTGGCGAACGGAGTTCAGCTCCACCGCCGTGGCGTAGATCTGCGCCCACGCGCGGTACTTGAAGCGGTTCAGCGCGCCCTTCTGGTCGTTCGCGTAGTCGAACATGTCATTGCGGAACAGCTTGTCCGCCGCCTTGCGGGCCTCCGGCTTCAGCGGCGTGCCCTTCTTCTCGAAGTAACGCAGCAGGTCATAGCCGTAGTCGTGCGTCTTGGCCGCCTTGTCAAACTCCTTGACCGGGCCAATCTGGCCAGGGACGGAGGCGTAGCCGAGCGGGTCCTGCATGCGCTGCCCGTGCGGCGTCTGGATGGCGAAGGGCTTGTAGCCCATCACCTGCTCGAAATCCGCCGGGGGCGGGATCGCGCCGGTGAGGTAGTCGTTCATCAGCTTGCCGTGGTCGCCCGGGGGGGCGGCCGTGACGGCAGCGGTGCGCTGGGTGGCGGCGGTGCCCGCCGAGAAGGAATCCTTCACCACGTTGCGCGCGGGCTGGGTCGCGGGGCGCGCGGAGGTGGAGGCCGTGCCGGAGGTCTGCGGGGGGCGGACGGGCTTGTTGCCGATGATCATGGGGGACCTTGAAGTGAAGACTTATCGATTTCTCGCGGATCGACTGCCCAAAGTTGCGGACGCCGCTCCAAAGTCGCGCAGAATGAGACAACGCGCCGCGTGGTGCACTGGAGGACGCCGTGGGAAGTGACCTGTACCGCCAGGGAATCGACCAACTGAATGCCGGCAACACCGCCGAGGCCCAACGACTCCTGGAGGAGGCGAGGAAGCAGGCGCCCGACTCCGTGGAGGTCCTGCACGGCCTCGCGTTGGTGCTGGATGCCAAGGGGGAGCGGGCCGCGTCCGTGGCCCTGCTGAAGGAAGCGCTCCAGCGCGACCCCACGGCGCCGGGACCGGCCTGTGACCTGGCCATGTTCCACCTGGAGCATCAGGAGGACGAACAGGCCGTGCGAGTCCTCACGCCGGTGCTGGCGGCGTCCCCGGAGCACCCCCAGGCGAACCTGGCCATGGCCATGGCCCTGGCGAAGACGGAGGCGGTCCGCGCGCGCACCTTCACGGCGCGGGCGATGAAGACCGCCGACGCTGAAGCGCGGGCGCAGGCGGAGGAGTTGGACAAGGTGCTCGCGAAGCACGTGGCCTAGGACGACTCGCCGCGCTTGAAGTCCTCCGTGCGCACGCCGTAGCGCTTGAGCAGGCGGTGCAGGCTCTCGCGCTCCATGCCCGCGCGCTCGGCCGCGTGGGTGACGTTGCCGGAGAACTCCTGCATCAGCGCGGTGAGGTAGTCGCGCGAGACGGCATCGCGCACCTGATCCACCGCCTCGCGGTAGGGCCGCTTCGCCAGCGCTTCCGTCGGGAGCGCCCCCGGCGTCGCGGCGGGACGCAGCGGGCCGGACTCCGGGGGCAGGTCCTCCGGGGTGATGCGCGGCCCGGCCGCCATCGCCACCGCGCGCGCCACCGCGTTCTGCAACTGCCGTACGTTGCCCGGCCAGGGCGCGGCGCTGAGCACCTGGAGCGCCTCCGGCGTGAAGCCCTCCAGCTCCGGCCGGTGCGCGGTGGACAGGAAGTGCATCGCCAGCAGCGGGATGTCCTCGCGCCGTTCGCGCAAGGAGGGCATCCGCACCGTCACGCCGTCCAGCCGGTAGTAGAGGTCCTCGCGGAAGCGCCCTTGCGCCACCTCCGCCGCGAGGTCCCGGTGCGTCGCGGCCACCACGCGCACGTCCACCGTCACCGGCGTGGTGGTGCCCACGCGGCGCACCTCCTTCTCCTGCAACGCGCGGTTGAGCTTCACCTGCACCGGCAGCGGCAGGTCGCCCACTTCATCCAGGAAGAGCGTCCCGCCGTGCGCCTCCTCGAAGAGCCCGGCCTTCGCGCCCGTCGCGCCCGTGAAGGCGCCCTTCGCGTGGCCGAACAACTCACTCTCCACCAGGTCCGCCGGCAGCGCGCCGCAGTTCACCGCGACGAAGGGCCTGTCCCGGCGCGGGCTCTCCCGGTGCAGCGCGCGGGCGGCCAGCTCCTTGCCCGTGCCCGTCTCGCCGGTGAGCACCACGGTGAGGTCGCGCGCCGCCACCTGCGCGAGCAGCGCGTGCGTCTTGCGCAGCGCGGGGCTGGTGCCGAGCAGCCCGTGGAAGTCCGGCATGCGCGCTGCGCGGGCCTGGAGCCCCGCTGCGTCCTTGCGTTGACGGCGGCGCTCCAGCGCGCGCGCCACCACCAGCGCCACCTCGTCCGGGTCGAAGGGCTTGGACAGGTAGTCGTACGCGCCCTCCTTGATGGCCTCCACCGCCTTGGGGACGCTCGCGTAGGCGGTGACGAGCACCACCTCCGTGTCCGGAGCGCTCCGCTTCACCTCGCGCAGCACCGTGAAGCCATCCGCGCCCGGCATCTGGATGTCCGTCACCACCACGTCGAACGCGCGCGTGGACAGCAGGGCCAGCGCCCGCGCTCCGTCCGGCGCCGTCGTCACCGCGTACGCGTCCCCCAGGATGCGCGCGAACAGCTTGAGCATGTTCTCCTTGTCGTCCACCACGAGGACCGCGGGCCTCGCGTCGGGCCCCTGTTCACGCGCGTCCGGGGTGCTCATGCCGCGGTCTCCTGTTCCCGCGAGGGCGCGGGCAGCGACAGCGTGAAGCGCGCACCGCCCAGGGGCCCCGTGTCCACGTCGATGCGTCCACCGTGCGCCTCCGCGATGGCCTGACTCACCGCGAGCCCCAGCCCCGTGCCGCCTGTCCGGGTGGTGAAGAACGGTTCGAACAGCCGCGCCCGCGCCTCCGCCGTCATCCCCGGTCCCGAATCCGACACCGCCACGCGCGCGGCGCGGGCCGCATCCACGTCGATGCGCACCTCCACCCGTCCGCCCTCCCCCGCCGCCTCCGCCGCGTTCTTCATGAGGTTGAGCAGCACCTGCCGCAACCGGGGCGGCTGCACCCACGCGACGCCTTCACCGTGGACCTCCACCGTCACCGGACCCAGGAGGGCGGACTCACGCAGGCGGGCCACGACGTCCTCGCACGCCTCGCGCAGCGCCACCGGCTCCACCGGCCCGCGCCCCGGCCGGGACAAATCCAACAGCCCCTCCACGATGTCCTGGCAGCGCACCGCCTCCTCCTCCACCACGCGCAGGTCCTCCGCGAGCGTGCCCTCCGCCCGCCGCTGCAACAGCCGCACGTACCCGAGGATGACGCCCAGCGGGTTGTTGATTTCATGCGCCACGCCCGCCGCCAGCCGGCCGATGCCCGCGAGCTTCTCGTGCTGGACCAACTGTGACTGGTGCTCGCGCAGCGCCCCCGTCATCCGGTTGAGCTGCGCGGCCAGATGGCCCAGCTCCCCCGGGTCATCCTCCGGGATGCGCACGTCCAGGTCCCCGCGCGCCAGCCGCGCCGCGCCCTCCGACAGCCGCGCCACCGGACGGGCCACCGAATTGCCGATGTAGACGCCCACGCCCGCCGCGAACAGCGTGGCCCCGCCCAGGAACAGCAGCGCCCAGCGGAAGCTGTCGCGCTCCACCGCGCCCACGTGCGCCTCGAACGCCCCCATCGACGCATCCCACCGCTCCGTCAGCCCATCCACTCGCGCCTGGATGCGCGACACCCACTCCAGGGCCCGCCCGTGGGCCGCCTCCGCCCCGCGCGCGTCCTTCGCCATCACCGCCGGCAGCAGCGCTTCCCGGTAGAGCACGTCCAGCGCGTCGCCCGCCTCCTGGATGTCCGCCACCGCCGCGCGCTCCTCCGGGTCACGGGCCTGCTCCGAAAGGCTGCGCGTCAGCGCCTGCACGCGAGCGCGGGCTTCGGTGTGGAAGTGCCGGTGGCTGTCATTGCCCAGGATGAGGGTGTGCGCCAGGTGCGCGTACTGGTCGCGCACCGCCGTGGCCAGCTCGCGCGCCTCCCGCGCCCGTCCGCCCACCTCGCGCAGGGCATGCGTGCCCTCATGGATGTCCGACAGCCGGCCGAGCGCATAGCCCGACGCCGCCGCGAACAGCGCCACCAGCGCGCCGAACGCGAGCAACAACCTGCGGGTGGTGGTGCCGGAGCCAGCGCGCATCGCGGGCCTTCTTATAAGGCCAGGACGAAAGGCCCGCGCGCCCTTCCGTGTCCTCCAGCGACGCCCCGGCGCGACCCGCACCTCATTCCCCTTGCGCCCCGACCCGCCAGCCGAGCATGACTCCACCTGAGAGGCGTGCGGGTCCATCCTCAAGGGATGCCCGACACGGGGAGCCACTCATGGCGATGCGCTTCAAGAACCTGGATGGCAGCGGACCGCACCCGTTCAACAATGTCTTCAAGTGGGCCGTGGTGGACAAGCTGTCGGGCAAGCGCCGCAAGTCGCCCGCGCGCGCGCCCGTGCCGCACGTGGAGCCGGACCTCGCGGTGCTCGCCACCCCACCCGCCCCGGGCGAAGGCGCGCGGCTGACGTGGCTGGGCCACGCGAGCTGGCTCGTGCAACTGGATGGCGTGTCGCTGCTCATCGACCCGGTGCTGCGCGACGCCATCAACGTCGTCATCCACCGCAACGTGCCGCCCGGCGTGCCGGTGGAGAAGCTGCCGCCCATCACCGCGAGCCTCGTGTCCCACAACCACTACGACCACCTGGACCTGCCCACCCTCAAGCAGGTGGGGGCCCGCGTCATCACCGGCCTGGGCCACGCGCCCATCTTCCAGGGCGAGGGTCTGCCCTTCAGCGAGCTGGACTGGTGGGAGTCCACGCAGGTGGGCCCCGTGCGCGTGCACTACGTGCCGTCGCAGCACTGGAGCCGCCGCGGCCTCAACGACGCCAACCAGATGCTGTGGGGCGGCTTCGTCGTGGAGGGCTCCAGCGCGCGCGTCTACCACTCCGGCGACACCGCCTACTTCCAGGGCTTCAAGGAGATTGGCGCCAGGTTCCCGCACCTGGACGCGGCGCTCCTGCCCATTGGCGCCTATGACCCGGCGTGGTTCATGCGCTTCCAGCACATGAACCCGGAGGAGGCCGTGCAGGCCTTCGAGGACCTGGGCGCGCTCGCGTTCTTCGCCATGCACTGGGGCACGTTCAAGCTCACCGACGAACCGCTCGAGGAGCCCCCCATCCGCCTGGACGCGGAGTGGCTGCGCCGGGGCTGGCCGCGCGACCGAGTGCACGTGCTGCCCGTGGGCGGCACGCACACCGTGCGCCAGGGTTGAGCCCCGGCGGGGCTTGTGTTCTCAAGCAGGCATGCTCCTGCCCACCCTCACCGCCCTGGTCCTCACGCAGGCACCACCCCTCACCTCCACTTCCGAGCAGAGCGGCTGGACGCGCACCGGCCGCTACGCGGAAGCGGAAACCCTCTGCCGCGCCTTTCCCAAGGCGTTCCCCGGCAGGGCGCGCTGCGACACGCTGGGCCTGTCCCCGGAGGGCCGCCCGCTGGTGGCGTTGGTCGTCAGCCAGGACGGCACCCTCACGGCGGACGCGGCGCGCAAGAAGCAGCGCCCCGTCGTCTTCTTCCAGGGCGGCATCCACGCGGGTGAAATCGACGGCAAGGACGCCGGCTACTGGCTTTTGCGCGACGCGCTCCAGGGCAAGGCACTGCCGGACGTGCTCAAGGGCGTCACGGCGGTCTTCGTCCCCGTCTTCAACCTGGACGGCCATGAGCGCTTCAATCCCAACCACCGCCCCAACCAGGTGGGACCGGAGGAGATGGGCTTTCGCACCACCGCGCAGAACCTCAACCTCAACCGCGACTACGTGAAGGTGGACGCGCCGGAGATGGCGCTGCTGCTCAAGTACCTCAACGCGTGGGATCCGCTCGTCTACGTGGACCTGCACGTCACCGACGGCGCCAAGTTCGAACCCGACGTGTCCGTCGCAATCGAGCCCCAGAAGTCCGGCCCGCCCGCGCTCCAGGCGCTGGGCACGAAGCTGGTCGCGGAGCTCTTCACCGGCCTCACCGCCCAGGGCCACCAGCCGCTCGGCTTCTACCCGTCCTTCATCCAGGACGACGACCCGACGAGCGGCTTCGCCTACGGCGTCCCCCCGCCGCGCTTCAGCCACGGCTTCTGGGCCATCCACCACCGCTTCGGCGTGCTGGTGGAGACGCATTCGTGGAAGACCCACGCCCAGCGCGTGAAGGCCACCCGCGACGTGATGGACGGCCTCTTGCGGCTCGTCGCCCGGGACGGCGCGGCGCTCCAGGCCGCCGTGAAGGCGGAGGACCAGAAGGCCATCTCCGGCCAGGTGCGCGAGGTGGTGCTCGGCTGGGAGAACACCGCGAAGCGGGAGACGCTCGCGTTCAAGGGCTACGCGTACGAGCGCACGCCGTCGGACATCTCCGGCCAGCCGTGGATCCGCTACGACGACACGAAGCCCCAGACGTGGACGGTGCCGTACGCGCCGGAGCTGAAGCCCGCGCTCACCGTGACGCTGCCCACGGGCGGCTACGTCGTCCCCGCGGGCCACGCCGCGTGGGTGGAGCCGAAGCTCGCCGTCCAGGGCATCACGTTCCAGCGCATCCCCCGCGCGGTGCCCGCCGCGAAGGTGGAGTCGTTCCGCACGAAGGACTTCCAGTTCCGCGCCCAGTCCAACGAAGGCCACCAGGGCCTCAGCGCGAAGGGCGACTGGAAGCCGGACACGCAGGACGTGCCCGCGGGCTCGCTCTTCGTGCCCGTGGCGCAGAAGAACGTGCAGCTGGTGGCGCACCTCTTCGAGCCTTCCGGCCCCGACTCGCTCCTCGCGTGGGGCTTCTTCAACGCCCACTTCGAGCAGAAGGAATACATCGAGGACTACGTCGTGGAGCCCTTCGCCCGGGAGCTGCTCGCGAAGGATGCGGGCGTGAAGGCCGCCTTCCAGGAGCGCCTGAAGGACCCCACCTTCGCCAAGGACCCGCACGCCCGCCTGCGCTTCTTCGCGGAGCGCCACCCGGCCTGGGATGAGCGCTTCGGCCTCTACCCCGTCTACCGCGTCGCCGGCCTTCCCCAGGCCGCTGGCGGGACGAAGTAGCGAAAGGAACGAAGAAACCCCCGACCCTCAGGCCCCGCGTGGGGACGTGAAGACCGGGGGCTTCGGGATGCAGTGCTTCAGTCACCGCCGCTCCCCCGGTCCGCGTGGCGCCGGGGGAGCGTCTTCATTCCAGCCGCATCAACCGATGGGCTTCTCGCAGGCGCACGCGCTGACGTTGCACGTGAAGCCCGGGGCGCAGCCGCCGCAGTCCGGCTGGCAGACGCAGGCGCAGAGGCCCGGGTCGGCCGCGAAGCCGGTGCCGCAGTTGAGCGCGCCCGTGTCGCAGACGCAGCCGCAGACGTTCGCGTTGTTGTCGAACTTGTAGCCCGCCGCGCAGGACGCGGACTGCACGCAGGAGCACGAGCAGGAGTTCGTGTTGCACGTCTCGAACGTGCCGCACTCGCCACCGCAGTCCGGCGCGCAGGTGAAGTCACACACGGCGCGGTCGGTGTTGCACACCTGGCCCGCGGGCGCGGTGCCGCCGCAGTCGGCCGGGCACTCGCACTTGTCGGTGACGCGGTTGCAGGCGAGCTTGCCCGTGCAGAAGTCCGCTTCGTTCGGGTTGTAGTACTGGGTGTCCGTCGAACAGGGCGGCGGGCTGCCGTTGGCGTTGTTCGAGCGGTCGATCCAGTAGCGGTACGACAGCGCCGCCTGCGTCTGACCGGACGTCTTGGGACGGCACGCGCCGTAGAACGAAACGGTGCGGTTGATGCCGTCCACGTCGAAGCCGTTGGTGCGGCTGCGCGGCAGGTCCCCGATGTTCGGGCACAGCGCGGGGTCCGCCACTTCGGCCACGGCCACCTTCAACGACGCGCCGATGGGCGGCTTGAGCGTCCGGTAACCCACCGAGGCGATGACGCTGTCCACGATGGCGTTGATGGTGTTGGTGATGGACGCGTTGTCCCGGATGCTGCCGGACACGCCGCCCGTGGCCTGGATGACGTCCAGGTGGCGCGGGGTCTTGTTGTCCTCACCCGCGTAGCAGGGGGCGCCATCCGGCGGGCAGATGATGCCGTGGACCTGGATGGGCTGCGCGGTGGGGTTGCTCGTCGTCCCGGACGTGGTGCCGGTGTTGAGGAAGTACGCCGAGTAGTTCGCGATGGTGTCCGTGGACTGGTCCTTCACATCCGTGAGGATGACCACCACCACCTTGGCGCCCGGACGCAGCTTCGTGTCCGCCGTCCCCGTGGACGCGGCCATGTCGTTGATGGCCTTGCGCGCCGCCTCCAGCGAACGCTCGCTGCCGTCACCGGCCAGGCCAACCCAGCACTGCGTGTTGGCCGCGCACGTGGTGTTCGGCAGGGGCGTGTACGTCGGGTTCTGGGTGGTTCCGCCCTGCACGGCGCACACGCTGTTGTTGCACACCGCTTTCTGGGTCAGCCACGCCTTGAACTGGTTGACGTTGGTGGTGAAGGGGCGCAGCACGTTGCGGTTGACGCTGTTGCCCACGGTGTAGCTGGTCGTCACCATGGCCAGGCGCCAGTCCAGCGTCGCGTTGCCCAGCTTGTTGGCCACCGCCGTGCCCGCGTTCGCCAGCGACGTCTGCGACGACGCCATGGAACCGCTGTCGTCCACGACGAAGAGGAAGTCCACCACCGCGGTGTTGCCGGTGAAGACCTCGCACTGCACCGCGTCCGCGTCGCCGAACTGCGCCAGCGCGGAACCGCCCGCCGTGTCCGCCAGGGTGAACAGGCTGCCCGCCTCGTTGTAGCGGGCCGCCGGGGTGATGGCGAGCACCACCACCACGCTCTGGTCGGAGCGGTGCACGTACTGCGCCTGGATCTTGAACGGACCGGAGATGCCGGCGTTGCCACCCAGTTGCTCCGTGGTGGAGGGCACGAGCGCCTTGGCCAGCGCGTTGGTGAAGACCTTCAGGTCCGTCGTGCCCGCGAGCGCGTAGCGGGACACCGCCGCGGGGAAGCCGTCCCACGTCGTGAACGTCTGGGTGAACTCCACGTCCGCCGGCGCCAGCATCGGCGTGCCGGTGCGGATGCCCGACTCGTCACCCGAGGGGGTGGTGGAGCCCGTCACCTGACCGCGCTTGTAGGCGATGAACGTCACCTGCTTGGTGTCGTCATAGCCCATCACGCCCACCGTCTGTCCGGAGGCCTTGATGTTGATCAGGTTGGCGGTCTTGAAGGTGTTGGGCAGCGCCAGCCGCATGTCCGCGCCGCTGTCCTCGCGGAACGTCACCGTGCGCAGGTTCTGCACGCTGCACGCCTTGCCCGCCGGCGTGTTGGCCGCGCCGTCCGCCGGGTTGTTCGGGTTCAACTCGCCCGGATCCACGCGACCGTTCTGGTCGGAGTCCTCCGCGCCGTCGGGGATGCCGTCACCGTCGGTGTCCGGCTTGTTGGGGTCCGTCTTCGTCGTGGGATCCGCGTCGCCCGTGTAGCCGCAGTTGTTGCGCGGGGCCGCGGCGGTCGCCACGCCACGCTCCACGCCGTCCAGCAGGCCGTCGCCGTCGGTGTCCGGGTTGGTGGGGTCCGTCTCGCCGGCCTCCACGAGGCCGTTGGAGTTGGGGTCTTCCCCGAGGAAGCCGTTGCGGCCGGCGCCGTCCTGGAGGCCGTCGCAGTCGGTGTCCGTCAGGCGCGGGTCCGTCTCACCGGAGTCCACGCGGCCGTTCTTGTTCTTGTCCTCGACGCCGTCCGCCACGCCGTCGCCGTCCGTGTCGGCCTTCGTCTTGTCCGTGCCGGTGGCGTCCTCCACCGAGTCCGGGATGCCGTCGAAGTCCGTGTCCGGGACGGACGCGGCGCAGTCCGCCACGCGCGGGTTCGTCTCACCCGGGTCGTGCTTGCCGTTCTTGTTCACGTCCTCCGCGCCGTCCGAGCAGGTGTCGCCGTCGGTGTCGGGCTTGAGCGGATCCGTGCCACTGGACTTCTCCAGGCCGTCCGGCAGGCCGTCGCCGTCGGTGTCGCGCAGGCGCGGATCCGTTTCGCCAGGGCTCACGGCGCCGCTCTTGTTCGCATCCTCCGTGCCGTCGGGCAGGCCGTCGCCGTCGGAGTCCGCGGTGTTGGGGTCCGTCTCCCCGAGGTCGCGCCTGCCGTTGCGGTTGGCGTCCTCCAGGCCGTCGTGCAGGCCGTCGTCATCCGTGTCCATCTTCACCGGCGACGTGCGCGTGGTGGGGTCCAGATCCGCGTGGAACAAACAGGTGGGGTCCACGCTGGTGGTGCGGCCTACTTCCACGCCGTCGCGGATGCCGTCGCCGTCGGTGTCGCGCAGGCCGGGGCTCGTCTTCAGCCCACCCGTGTAGACGGTGGAGTACTCCTCCTGGTCCGACAGGCCGTCGCAGTCCGAGTCCTTGGTGGCGTTGTTCGGATCATACGGGTCGGTGGGGACCTTGCCCGGGTCGGGGTCGGGGTCCAGGATGATGCCTGCGTCCTCGACGTAACCGGCATCGAAGCCCGCGTCGACTTCACCGGCGTCGGTGCTGGGGCCCGCGTCAGAGCCCCCGTCGACGACCGGGTCCGGGCCGGGGCCCGGATCGGGGTCTGGGTCAGTGCCGCCGCAGCCCGCAAGCAGCGTGGCCGCGAGCAGGGTGCCGGAGAAGAGTCGGATCCAATTGCGCATACGAGTTGGCACTCCGGGAAGGGGGGTTACGGAGAGCCCCAAGCATAGAGGGAGCCGAGCGGATTTCCGATGTAGGTGCTCCCCTGGTTGGAGGGACGCATCTCGATTTGGAAACTTTGCGTCCGCCGCTATCGCCTGTTTCCGACCGCACTGTCTGGACGTGGGAGAGGAGGGCTCGGTTATCGTCCGGCCCGTGCCTGTCTTCGGTCTCGCGGCGGTGTGGAGGGGAGGGGCGTCGCCCGCGAAGGCGGCGTCCGTGGTGGAGGGCCTGGGCGCGTTGCTGCCGTCCGCGCAGTCCATGCAATTGCTGGTGGCGTTCCGCGACGAGGAGGGCGCGCTGGAGGTGAAGGTGGAGGTGCCCGGATATCCGCGCGCGGCGGTGGAGCGCTTGGGCGAGGAGGTGCGCAAGAGCGGCGGCACCTTCGTGGAGTTGTGGCGGTTGCCCAAGTCGGAGCGGGACGCCCTGCGCTCGAAGACGCTCGCGGGCGGCACGCCGTTCACCGGCGAAGAGCGCGCGCAGGCGGCGCAGGAACTCCAGCAGCACCTGGAGGCCCTGGCCGCGCGAGGACCGTCGCCGTCCGCGTCCACGCCCCCCACGCCCGCGCCCGCGCCGGAAGCCTCACCCGCGCCCACGCGGGGCGGCGAGCCCTACCGCGCGCCGGAGGAGGAGCCGCAGGAGGAAGGGGTGCAGCGCCGCGGCCGGCGCTTCGCCGTGAAGCTGGAGCTGGAGTTCCGCACGGAGCTGGACTTCGTGCGGGAGCACGCGCTGAACATCTCCAACGGCGGCCTCTTCGTGCGCACGGCGCACCGTCCGCCGCAGGACAGCGTCGTCACCGTGGACGTGAAGCTGCCCAACGGCCAGCGGTTGCAGGGCGAAGCGCTGGTGGTGCACGTGGTGGACGCGCCGTACACGGGCGGCGTGGGGTTGGCATTCCTGAGTGACGACGCCACCTTCTCGCGGACGCTGGACGACTACCTGGCGAGTCTGGTCGGGGAGAAGGCGTGACGACGCAGGAGGAAGGCTCACCGGAGAAGTGGCCCCGCGACTGCGGACGCTTCCAGTTGCTGTCCCGGCTGGGGCGCGGCGGCAACGCGGAGGTGTTCCGCGCGCGGATGCTGCAAGGCATGCTGGCGGGCGAGGAGGTGGCCCTCAAGCGCGTGCGCCCGGAGCGCGCGAGGGACCCCGAGGCGCGCGAGCAGTTGCTGCACGAGGCGGAGCTGGCGCGCTGTCTGAACCATCCGCACATCGTGGGCTTCCGCGAGTACGGCGACCAGGCGGGCGGCCCCTATCTGGCGCTGGAGCTGGTGGAGGGCACCGACCTGGGCCGGGTGCTGGCGCAGTGCCGGCGACGGCGCATCGAGCTGCCCATCGACATCTCGGTGATGATGGTGCGGCACGTACTGGAGGCGCTGGCGCACGCGCACTCGGCCACCAACTCCAAGGGGCGGCCGCTGGCGGTGGTGCACTGCGACGTGTCGCCGCACAACGTGCTGCTGTCGCGCGGTGGCGAGGTGAAGCTGGCGGACTTCGGCGTGGCGCGCTCACGCGCGGGCGCGACAGTGGACTGGCGGCGCATGGGCAAGCTGCACTACCGCTCCCCGGAGCTGCTCGCGGGCGAGGTGTCGGTGGCGGTGGATCTGTGGGCGGCGGCGGTGCTGCTGTACGAGCTGCTGTCGCTGGAGTCGCCGTTCGAGGGAAGCACCGAGGAGGAGGTGGAGGCCTCCATCCGGGGTGTGCGGGTGACGCCCGTGCGCATGCTGGCACCCGAGGTGTCCGACCCGCTGGCGCTGGTGTTGGACCGCGCGCTCGCGCCCCATCCGGCGCAGCGCTTCTCGTCGGCGGAGCAGTTCGCCCGGGCGCTGGCGGCGCTGAGCGACGACCGGGTGGCGACGCCGCTGGCGGTGGCCGCGGTGGTGCGCGGCCTGATGGGCGCGGAGCCGGTGTCGGGCTGACGCCCGGACGCTTCACGCCACCTGCTGTCCCGGGGACATGGCGATGCCCGCGTCGCCTTCCACCACCAGCCGGCTGCGACCGCCGCCCTGCTTCACCACGCGCACCTGCACGCCGATGCGCTCCGCCAGCCCGCTGACGTGGGAGATGATGCCCACCTGCCTGCCGGTGGCCTGGAGCGCGTCGAGCGTGGCCAGCGCCACCTCCAGCGTCTCTGGGTCCAACGTGCCGAAGCCCTCGTCGATGAAGAGGGTCTCCACCTGCGTGGTCTCCGACGATAGCGAGGCCAGCCCCAGCGCGAGCGCCAGCGACACGAGGAAGCTCTCGCCGCCGGAGAGGCTGGCCACGCTGCGCACCTCGTCGCCCATGTCTCCGTCCACCACCTGGAGATCCAGGTCGTGGCCGGGCACGCGCTCCAGCCGGTAGCGACGCGCCAGCTCGCGCAGGTGCGCGTTGGCGTGAAGCAGCAGGGCATCCAGCGTGAGGCTCTGGGCGAACACCTTGAACTTCTTCCCGTCGTGCGAACCGATGAGGTCGCCCAGCGTCTTCCACACCTCCGCCTCACCCCGGCGCAGCTCCAGCGCGCGGGCCTCCGCGCCGTGGCGTGCGCGGGCCGCGTCGTCGTGGTCCAGGCGGGCGCGCAGCATGGCCTCCGCGTGGCGGCGCACGTCGACATCCGTGAGCAGTTGCGCGCAGAGGGCAGCGACGTCGGCTTCGGCCAGCGAGGGGAGGCCCGAGGCTTCATGCCGGACGCGGCGCTCACGGCGCTCCACGAGCACGGCGCGGGCCTGGGCCACGGACTCGCGAAGGGCGTTGAGCGCGCGCGCCTCGCTGTCGCACCAGGCGGCATCGCGGGAGAGCAGGGCCTTGAGTGCCTCCAGCGTGGTGCCCTGGCCCGCGAGGCGCTCGGCGAGGACCGCCTGGGCGCTGTCGAGCGCACGGACGGCTTCGGCACGCAGGCGCACCGCGTCCTCGGCGCGCGCGGTGGCCACCTTCTCCGCCTGCTGGAGGGATTCGGCGGCCTCGCGGGCGCGCTCGTAGGCGTCCACGGCCGTGTCGAGCCGGGCCTGGATCTCCGCGCGCACCTCCTGCGTGGGGCGGCCCTGGAGCAGTCGCGCGCGGGCCTGCGAGGCGTCCTGGAGGGCCGCGTCCTTGAGGCTCGCGCGGGCCGCCGCGGTCTCCGCGTCCTCGTGCCGGGACTGGAGGCGGACTTCTTCCCGGGCACGGCGGCCCTGCTCTTCGTCCAGGCGCTTCTGCGCGGCTTCAAGTTCCGCGACGCGCTCGCGCCACTTCGTCACGCGCTCCAGGCACCGGCCCTGGAAGCGCAGGGGGTCCTCCGCGAGCCTCTCCTGCCATGGGGAAGCTTCGTTGGCGAACGGCGGAGCGACCTCGGTGAGCGCACGCTTTCGCGCATCGCTGGCGGTCTCGCGGCGGAGCAGGGCCTCCCGATGGGCCTGCACCGCGCGGGCAAGCGCATCCTCGGCCTTGCGCAGGGCATCGGCCGCGCCTTCGCGCCGCGTGCGCAGGGTCTCCAACCGGGCACGGGCCTCTCGCGCGGCGGCGGCGCGGACCTCCACGGACTCCTCTTCCTCACGCAGGGTCGCGAGCCGGACGCGCACGTCCTCCTGCGCGCCCCGGGCCCACATCTGCGCGGTGGCGGACTCCGCGTGCTCGGGGGGCAGCGCGTCCTCCGCACGGGAGTTGTCTGCCCTGCCCGATGAGGACGCGGAGTCCACCGTCTCCTGATCAACGCCTGCGTCCAACGTGCCCGGCACCTTCACCCGACGCGAGGACTTCCGCGCCTGCGACGCCGTGCGAGTCCACTTCGCATCCGCTGAATCCCGTGCATCGACACCAGGAAGCACCGCGCGGATCCACCGCTCGCGCGCCGCGCGCCAGGACTCCTGATGGCCCTTGCGCTTGCGGGACGCGGTCTCGCGCCGGCTTTCGGCCTGCGTCGCGGCCGTGTCCGCCGTCGCCTGCCGCACGCTCGCAGCGCCTTCCTGCTTCGCCGCGACATCCCGCGCCGACTCCAGCTCCGCCACCCGGGCCGCGGTCTCCGCGACCAGCCCCTCCAGCGCCGAACCCTCGCGGGCATACGGATGCTCGAGCGCGCCGCACAGCGGACAGGCTTCGCCCTCGTGCAACGCGGCCCGGTGCGAGGCCAGTCCCTGCGTCGCCTCCGCGCGCGACTGTGCCCGCCGGGCCTCCTGGAGCATCGCTTCCTGCGTCGCACGCCGCGCCGCCGCGTCCTTCGCCTCTCCACGCGCGTGTTCGGAGGTCTCGCGGTGCGCCTTCATTTCCGCGTCCGCTTCGCCCTCCGCCGTGCCCTCAGCCCGCGCGCCCTCGCCCGCGAGCGCCAGTGCCCCCAACGCGTCCTGCCGCGCCAGCAGGGCCTCCCGAAGTGCCCGTCGCGCCGCGCCCCCGTCCTCCCCCAGCGCCGCCTCCGCGTGGGTGGCCAGTGCCAGCGCCTGCGCTTCGGCCTCGACGGAGCCCTGGTGCTCCTCGCGCCGCGCCTGGGTCTCGCCGCCCAGCCGGTCCACGTCCTTGCCCAGCCGGTCCGCGTCCGTCCCCGCCGCCTGCTCTTCCTTGAGGGCGCCCGCGTAGCGCTCCAGTTCGCGCTGCCAGCGGGGCCACTCCGTGGCCAGGGGCTCCCAGCCCGCATGCGACACGCGCCACGCCTGGGCCGCATCCACCAGCCCCTGGGCCTTCGCCTCCGCGTCCCGCACCAGCGCCAGCGCATCCCGCGACACGGTCTCCGCCGCCCGGGCCTGCTTCGCCAGCTCCGCGGTTTCACGGGCCTCGCGTTCGGCCTCCGCGCGCCGCGTGTCCAGCCTCGCCGCCTCCTCCAGGGCCGGACGCATCGAAGCCTCCGCCTCCTGCGCCGCCGCCCTCGCCACCTCCGCCTGCATCCGCACCTGGCGCTGCGACGCCGACGCCGCGAGCGCCGCTTCCGCCCGCGACGCCCGGCTGACCTGTTCGGCCTCCGCCATCACACAGCGCTGCTCCGCGGTCTCCACCGCCGACACGACCGCGCGGAAACCCTCCGCCGCGCGCACCGACTCCAGCAGGGCCTCACGAGGCGCCGCCGCGTCCTTCTCCGCCACCGCCCGCGTCACCGCGACGTCGGAGGCCTGTTCCTGTCCCACCAGCTCCGCGCGCAGCGCGTACCAGGCCCGGGCTCCTTCCGCCTCGCGCAGCCGAGCCTCCTCCCGCACCCGCGCGGCCTCCTCCTCGCCCAGTTGACCGCGCGCGCCCTCCCGCTCCACCTCCGACATCAGCGCGATGGCGGCGAGCCCGTGCGACAGCCGCGTCAACTCCTCCTGCTCCAGCGCGTTCTTCTTGTGCGCCGCGACGGACAGCCGGCTGTACACCTCCGTGCCCGTCATCCGCTCCAGCAACTCCGCGCGCTCGTTCGCGTCCGCGCGAAGGAACGCCGCGAACTCCCCCTGCGCGAGCAGCGCCGAGCGACGGAACTGGTCGAACGACAACCCCAGCCGTTCCTGGATGGCCTGGAGCACCTCGCCCTTGGTGCGTCCGTACAACTGCCCCGTGGCCACGTCCGTGAGGCTCAGCTCCTGCGGCCGGAAGCGCCCCTCCGCGCGCTCGCGCGCCCGCCACACGTTCCAGCGCGCCCGGTAGCGCCGCCCGTCCTTGCCCTGGAAGTCCACCTCCGCGTGGCCCTTGCCCGCCCCGCGCCGGAGCATGCCGCGCACGTCGTAGGCCGAAAGACGCGCCTCCTCGTCCTCGTCCGCGCGTCCCACCAGCACCTTGCTGGGCCCACCGAGCCTTGGCGTGCGGTCGAACAACGCCAGACACAGCGCATCCAGGAGCGTGCTCTTGCCCGCGCCCGTCGCGCCGGAGATGGCGAACAGGCCCAGCCGGTCCAACGGCGCCTGATCCAACTCCAGCTTGAACTCCCCGGAGAAGCTCGTGAGGTTGCTGCCGCGAATCGCGAGGATCTTCACGGCGCGTCCTCCTGCACCTGGGTGAGCAACGCGTGGAATGACTCCAGCAGTTCCGGCGTGGGCGCCTCCTTGAAGTCCCGCGCATACCGGGCGAGGAACACCTCCTCCGGCGTGCGCTCCCGCAGGGACATCCCCGGCCGCACGTCCGCCAGCGCCCCACCCGTCCCCGTGTAGAAGGGCGTCAGCTTCACCAGCCGCGCCGCACGCCCCTCCAGCGCATGCTCCACCTTGTGGCGCAGCGCCGGCTCCGGGCGGGGCAGCGACACGCAGACCTCCAGGTACGGCCGCATCGACTCCGGCATCCCCGGCTCGTACGCAGGCAGCGCCGCGAGCAGGTCCAGCACGTCCGTGAGCGCCAGCGCGTCCCGGGCAGGCACGCGCACCATGTCCGTCGTGCGAGGCACCGGCAGCGGACGCACCTGCTTCAGCGCCCCGTCCTCCACGTCCACCAACATCACCTGATGCTTGTAGTGCGCTTCCGACAGGGACAGCGGCAACGGAGACCCGCTGTAGCGCACGCCCTCGCGCCCACCCACGCGCTGGGCCTTGTGAAGATGCCCCAGCGCCGCGTACGCGACGTCCTCCGGGAACAGGTCCACCGGCAGCGCGTGCTGGTTGCCGCCGAGAATCTTCCGCTCGCTCAGCTCGCTCAGCTCCGAGCCCGTCATGTAACAGTGGCCCATGGTCACCAGCGCCTGTCCGGAGCGCTGGCGCCTGCGCGCTCCGTCCAGCACCTCCGCGTACACGGAGCGCACGCCCTCCACCAACCGATCCACCGTCGCATCCCCCACCAGCGGCAGGTCCGACGGCCGCAGGTACGGCACCGCCGCCACCCACGCGCCCACCTTCCCGCGCGCGTCGTGCACCGGCACCACCAGCCGCTCCAGCTCCAACGTGCCCTGGTGGCGCGGCAGTCCGCCCACCACGCGCACGCCCAGCGCGGTGAACAGCGGATCCGGCGCGTCCAGCCGCGCCGCGGAGTCGTGGTTGCCGCCCACCACCACCACGTCCAGCTTCGGCAGCGCACGGCGCGCGCGCGCGATGAAGTGATACCAGGCCGCCTGCGCCTCCGCGCTGGGGTTGGCCGTGTCGAAGATGTCCCCGGCCACCAGGAGCGCATCCACCTCTTCCGACTCCAGCGTGGCCAGCAGCCACGTCAGGAACGCGGTGTGCTCCTCCTCGCGCGAGACGTCATACAGCGTGTGTCCCAGGTGCCAGTCCGACGTGTGCAGCAGGCGCATCCGGTGTTCACCCTCCCTCGCGGCCCGGCTCCAGGTGCCAGCCGGGCAGCCTCTCCCGGTGACGTTCCGACTCCAAGCGGCGAGCCCCCGCTCCCTTACCTGCCCCCTCTGACATTGTCGAAAAAGGACGTCATTCCGGGAGGTTGCACTCGCGCCCCTCCTCCCACGTCCTCCCCTTCCCGCCGCACGCCCCACGGCGCATCCCGAAGGGCCAGCGGACGACCCACGAGGACACGGCCCGAGCGCCCGCCCTCCGTCACACCGTGCGTGCAACGCGGGCGCGCCCCGTGCGCATCCCGGTGGAGCGAAGTGCCGGCCGGGAGAAATGCAGGCACGCGGGATTCCACGCGTTTCCATGCGCGCGGATTCCTTCCCGCGTGTTCACGTTCGGGCGCTGCAAGCCTGCCCGGAGCACGGCGGTGCGCACGCGATCGGATTTGAGGGTCCACCTGTCGCGCGACGGTGCACAATGCGCCGCCATGCTTCCCGGCGTCTCTTCTCCGCTCGGCATCCTCGCGTCCCTGCTCGTCCTGGGTGCCCTGGCCCTCTTCATCCTGTTCCAGCTCAAGCGCCGGCAGCGCGCGGCGTGGGAGGCGTTCGCGAAGGCGAATGGGCTCACCTGCGCGGAGAAGCGGCTGGAGGTGCAGGGCCGCTACCAGGGACGACCGCTGCTGCTGGCCACGGGGAAGCGCGGCGCGGGGGGCAAGAAGCGCCACACCGTCACCGTGTTGCGCCTGGACCTGGAGGGCGCGCTGCCCGCGGACCTGCTCCTGGAGTACGAGCGCCCCGACGACAAGCTGCCCGGTGCCACCACGCCGCGCGAAGAGCATCTGGGCGACGCGGACCTGGACGCGGCCTTCCTGGTGGAGAACCTGCCGCCGGAGGCACGTCCCGTGCTGCTGGCCCCGGACGTGCGTCAGCGCCTGCTGGGACTCAGGGGCCACCGCCGCGTCAGCATCAAGGGCGGCTGGCTCCAGGTGGAACAGCGCGGCGTCCCCGCGAGCACCGACGCGCTGGAGGCGTTGCTCCGCGCGCCCCATGAGCTGGTCCGCGCCGTCATCGAGGCCGCTCCCGCCCGGCCCTCATCGCATGCGATGGGGGAATCCCCGCACTCGGACGCGCCGACGGACGAAGAGCTGCCCGGCTCCGAGCACGCCTGAAGCACCCACGCGGCGCCAGGCGCGAGACCGGGCGAAGCAGCGCACGCAGCGCCGCTCCAGCCCCTCGGGCCGTCAGCTCGCGACCGCGAGCGCTTCCACGTACTGCTCACGCACGCGCGTGGCCAGCGCCACCGCGTCCGGACCGAAGCTCTCCGGAGGCAGCGCCGGCAACACGCGCACCGTGACGGTCGCGCGAGGGCTCATCCACGGCCCGTCCCCGTCCACCAGCTCCCGCGTGCCCCGCACCAGCACCGGCACCACCGGCACGTGCTCCTCCAGCGCCAGTTGGAACGCCCCACGCTTGAACGGCAGCAGCTCCCCGGGCGAATAGGTGCCCTCCGGGAAGATGAGCACCGGGATGCCCCGACGCAGCCACCGGCGGCACGGCCCCAGCAACTGCTCCATCGACTGCGAGCTGCCGCGCACGATGGGCACGTACCCCAGCAGCGTCATCATCCAGCCCACCAGCGGCGTGCGGAACAGCGACGCCTTCGCCACGAACTTGTACGGGGTGAACAACCCCATCACCGCCAGGATGTCCGCGAAGGACTGGTGGTTCACGACGTAGACGCACGGCCCCTTGGGCAACAGCTCCCGGCCCTCCACGCGCACCTTCCACCCGGGCGAGGCGTGCATCCACAGCCCGTAGCACCACCGGCACACCAGCACGTGCAGCCACTGGCGGTCGGGGTCCAGCGGGTACGCCACCACGAACAACACCGCGCCCAGCGTGAAGAGCAGGGGCGCGGTGACCAGGAACAACACGAAGAACCACAGCGAGACGACGTAGCGCATGGAAGGCGGCGACGGTCAGCGCGAGGACGGCGTCGTCATGTTCGCGGCGAAGCCCATCGCGTAGTTGACCTCCAGGCCGCCATCCACCACCAGCGTCTGGCCGTTCACGTACGCGGAACCTTCCGAACACAGCCACTCGATGGGGCGCGCAATCTCATCCACGCTGGCCACGTGGCCCACGGGCACCTGCTCCTTCACCCTCTCCTCCAGGCCCGCCCACGCATCGCCCATGTAGAAGCGGCTGGAGTCCGTGTCGATGTAGCCCGGGTTGACCGCGTTGACGCGGATGCCCGAACCGGTCAGCTCCGCGGCCAGGTACTTCACCATGATCTCCATGGCGCCCTTCATCGCGCCCAGCAGGCCATGGAACGGCAGCGGCATGCGCGAGTCCATGCCGGACACCGCGACGATGCGCCCCCTGCGCCCCTCCATCAGCGGCACCGAGCGCTGCGCGCCCAGCAGGAAGCTCTTCACCGTCACGTTGAAGGTCTTGTCCATCTGGTGCAGCTTCGTCTGCATCAGCGGCGTGAAGACGGTGGAGGCCGCGTTGGCGACGAACACATCCAGGCCTTTGAACTCCTCCTGGATGACGTCGAACACGCCGTGCAGGGACGCGGGCTCCAACTGGTCCGCCATCACCGTGCGACAGCGGCGGCCCAACGCCTCCACTTCCTTCGCCAGCGTCGCCGCGGCATCCGCGTCCCGACGGTAGGTGGAGACGATGTCATAGCCAGCACGGGCCAGCCGGAGGGAGACCGCGCGGCCCACGCCACGCGACCCCCCGGTGATGAGCGCCACGGGAGGAGTCGTCATGACCCCCGGAAATATCATGTTCCCCGGCCGCTGACGCCGCCCGGCTGCCCGCGCGCTCCCCGAAGGAGCCGGGACGGCCCCAACCGCTGGGGCAGGCAAGACGTCAGGCCCGCATCATTCTCCTGCAATGCGCTTGCAGGGCCGCCAGATTAGCGCCTTAAGGTCCCCGGTCGAACCGGAGGAGACACCGCATGGATGCGCAGGGCGTTCACATCGAAACCCATCCCCGAGAAGGCGAACCGGTGTTCAGCGCGGGCCGCCCCGACCCCTGCGCCATGGTCCTCTTCGGCGCCACGGGCGACCTGGCCGAGCGCAAGCTATTCCCCGCGCTCTACGAGCTCGCCCGCTCCAACCTTCTCCCGGAGCACTTCGCCATCGTCGCCTTCAGCCGCTCCCCGCTGGAGGACAAGGCCTTCCGCGAGCACGTGAGGGAGGGCCTGAAGAAGTTCGCCCGCACGCAGCCCGTGGACGAAGCGGCCTGGAAGACCTTCTCCGAACGGATTGAATGCGTCTCCGGCGGCTATGACGACCCGGACACCTTCAAGCGCCTGAGCGACAAGCTGGCGGATGTGTCCAAGCGTCACAAGACGGGCGACAACCAGCTCTATTACATGGCGACGCCCGCCTCCACGTTCCCGCAGATCATCCACAGCCTGGCCGGCGCGGGCCTGCTCAAGCGCGAGGAGCAGCCCGGCCAGAAGCCCTGGCGGCGGCTCATCATCGAGAAGCCCTTCGGCCACGACCTGGAGAGCGCGCGCGAGCTCAACCGCGAGCTGGGCGCGGTGCTGGATGAGAAGCAGGTCTTCCGCATCGACCACTACCTGGGCAAGGAGACGGTGCAGAACATCCTCGTCTTCCGCTTCGCCAACGCCATCTTCGAGCCGCTGTGGAACCGCCAGCACATCGACCACGTCGAAATCACGGCGGCGGAGACGATTGGCGTGGAGGGCCGCGGCGGCTTCTACGACGAGACAGGCGTGCTGCGCGACATGGTGCAGAACCACCTGCTCCAGGTGCTGGCCCTGTGCGCCATGGAGCCCCCCGTGTCCTTCGCCGCGGAGGACATCCGCGATGAGAAGAACAAGGTTTTCCGCGCGCTGCGCCCCGTGGAGGGCTCGGACGTGCCGGACCACGTCGTCGTGGGCCAGTACCAGGGCTACCAGGACGAGAAGGGCGTGAAGAAGGGCTCGCGCACGCCCACGTACGTCGCGCTGAAGATGAACGTGGATTCGTGGCGCTGGCAGGGCGTGCCCTTCTACCTGCGCGCGGGCAAGAACCTGAAGCGGCGCATGACGGAGGTGTCCATCCACTTCAAGTCGGTGCCCATCGGCCTGTTCGGCGGCGCGGGCGCCACGTGCCAGCGGCTCCAGCCCAACGTGCTCACCCTGCGCATCCAGCCGCACGAAGGCATCGCGCTGTCGTTCGAATCCAAGGTGCCCGGCGAGGACGTCAACATCGGCGGCGTCACCATGGACATGGACTACGCGGAGAGCTTCAAGAAGCCCGTGCCGGAGGCGTACGAGCGGCTGCTCCTGGACTGCATGCGCGGCAACGCCACCCTCTTCGCGCGCCAGGACAGCGTGGAGCAGGCCTGGGCCTACATCACGCCCATCCTGCGCGCGCTGGAGACCGACGCGGGCGGCAAGCTGCACACGTACGAGAAGGGCAGTACCGGCCCCGATGCCGCGAACGCACTGCCCGCGAAGAACGGCCGCCGGTGGTCCACGCTATGACGAAACCCCTCATCGTCCCCCCGGAGAAGCTGGCCCTGGAGGCCTCCGACTGGCTGGCGCGCGAACTCCAGAAGGCGCTCGCGACGAAGCAGCGGGTGAGCCTGGCGCTGTCGGGCGGCAACACGCCGCGCCCCGCGTACCGCGCGCTCGCGGAGCACACGCTGCCCTGGGAACGGGTGGACGTGTACTTCGTGGACGAACGCTTCGTGCCGCCCGACCACGCGGACAGCAACTACAAGCTGGTGAAGGAGTCGCTGCTCACGCCGCTGAAGCTCGCGGACGCGCAGGTGTTCCGCATGCAGGGCGAGCGCGAGGACCGTGACGCCGCCGCCGCCGACTACGCGAAGACGCTGCCCGACAGGCTGGACGTGGTGCTCATCGGCGTGGGCGAGGACGGCCACACCGCGAGCCTGTTTCCCGGCCACCCGGCGCTTTCGGAGCGCACCGCGCGCGTGCTGGCGGTGAAGGGCCCCAAGCCCCCGCCGTGGCGGATGACGCTGACGTTCCCCGTGCTCCAGGGCGCGGGGGCGGTGCTGGGACTGGTGGCGGGTGAGGGCAAGCGGGACGCCATGCGGCGGGTGCTTCAGGGCGATATGCAACTGCCCGCGTCGCACGTCACGAACACGCAGTGGATGCTGGACCCCGCCGCCTACGGGTAGGCCGGGCTCGGAGAAAACATGGGCACACAGACAAAGCCTGCGCAGTTCGGCGTGGTGGGCATGGGCATCATGGGCGCAAGCCTCGCCCTCAACATCGCGGACCATGGGTTCAGCGTCGCGGTGTGGGACCGCCACCCGGAGGCCATCACCAAGGTCCAGCAGGAGAACCCCAAGCAGGCCCTGGCGGGTTACCCGGAGCTGGAGGCGTTCGTCTCCGGCCTGGAGCGTCCGCGCCGCATCCTGCTGATGATCACCGCCGGCGCTCCGGTGGACCAGATGATGGAGCGGCTGTTCCCGCTGCTGTCGCCCGGCGACGTCATCATGGACGCGGGCAACTCCTGGTACCTGGACACGCGGCGCCGCGAAGCCCTGTGCAAACAGAAGGGCTTCCACTTCCTGGGCATCGGCGTGTCCGGCGGCGAGGAGGGCGCGCGCAACGGCCCGTCCATCATGCCGGGCGGGCCCAAGGATGCGTACGCGCTGGTGCAGCCGGTGCTGGAGGCCATCGCCGCGCGCAGCGAGGAAGGCCTGTGCGTCACCCACGTGGGCCCGGAGGGCGCGGGCCACTTCGTGAAGATGGTGCACAACGGCATCGAGTACGCGGACATGCAGCTGCTCGCGGAGACGTACGACGTGCTCCACCGCGGCCTGGGCCTGGACACCGCGGCCCTGGCCGACCTGTTCTCCAAGTGGAACGAGGGCATCGCTGAATCGTTCCTCCTGGAGACCACCATCAAGGTGCTGCGCAAGCGCGACCCGGAGACGGGCAAGCCCCTGGTGGACATGGTGCTGGACAAGGCCGGCCAGAAGGGCACGGGCAAGTGGACCGTGCAGGTGGGAATCGACAAGGGCGTACCGGTGCCCTCCATCGCGTCCGCGCTGGATGCGCGCAACCTGTCCGCGCACAAGGACGACCGCGTCGCCGCGAGCAAGAAGCTGCACGGCCCCTCCGTGTCGCTCTCCTCCGAGGAGCAGCAGCACCTGGCCCAGTGGGCGCACGACGCGCTCTACGCGGCGCGCGTGGTGACGTACGCGCAGGGCATGCGGCTCATCCAGGTGGCGTCCGACGAGGACAAGTGGGGCGTGTCGCTTTCGGAGATGGCGCGCATCTGGCGGGGCGGCTGCATCATCCGCGCGAAGCTCCTCACGCCGCTGCGCGAATCCTTCCAGCAGCAGCCCACGCTGCCCAACTTGATGGTGTCGGAGGCGTTCGCCCCGGTGCTGGAGAAGCTGGCGCCGTCGTGGCGCAAGCTCGTGGGCACGGCGACGAAGGTGGGCATCCCCGTGCCGGTGTTCAGCAGCAGCCTGGCGTACATGGACAGCTACCGCAGCCCGGAGCTGCCGCAGAACCTCACCCAGGCCCAGCGCGACGCGTTCGGCGCGCACACGTACCAGCGGCGGGACAAGCCCGACGCCGGCTTCGTGCACTCGGACTGGCTGAAGTAGTCCCCTTCCGCTGCGCGCCGCCTACTTCTTCTGGGTGGCGCGCAGCTCCGCGCGGCGGATCTTCCCGCTCACCGTCTTGGGCAGCTCCGCGACGAACTCAATCTCACGCGGGTACTTGTAGGGCGCCGTGGTCTTCTTCACGAAGTCCTGAAGCTCCTGCGCGAGCGCGGGCGACGCGGTGTGGCCCGGCGTCAGCAGCACGTAGGCCTTGATGCGCTGGCCAATCTTGTCGTCCGGCACGCCGATGACGGCGGACTCGGCCACCGCGGGGTGCTCCAGCAGCGCGGACTCCACCTCGAAGGGGCCCACCCGGTAGCCGGACGTCTTGATGACGTCATCCGAGCGCCCCACGAACCACAGGTAGCCCTCCGCGTCGCGCACCGCGCGGTCGCCCGTGACGTACCAGTCGCCCCGGCTGCTGGCCGCGTTGGCCGCGTCGTCATTCAGGTAGCCGTGGAACAGGCCCACCGGGCGCTCCGGCTTCACGCGCACCGCGATGTCGCCCTCCTGTCCGTCCGCGACCTCCTCGCCCTGCTCGTTGATGACGCCCACGGTGAAGCCGGGGGACGGCTTGCCCATGGAGCCCATGCGCGGCGGAAGCGACGGGAACATGCCCACGATGACCACCGTCTCCGTCTGGCCGTAGCCTTCGCGGATGAACAGCCCGGTGGCCTCCTTCCACGTCTCGATGACCTCCGGGTTGAGCGGCTCGCCCGCGCTCACCGTGTGGCGCAGCGAGGACAGGTCCACCGCCTTCAGGTCCTGCAACACCAACGCACGCCACGCGGTGGGCGGCGCGCAGAAGGTGGTGACGCGCTCGCGCTCCAGCACCTTGAGGAAGGCCACGGGATCAAACCGCCCGCGGAAGTCGTAGACGACGTTGCACGCGCCTTCGCTCCACGGACCGAAGAGCTTGCCCCACGCGCACTTCGCCCAGCCGGTGTCGCTGAGCGTCAGGTGCCGGTCCTCCGGCCGCAGGTCCAACCAGTAGCGACCGGTGATGAGGTGCCCCTGGCCGTAGCTGGCCTGCGTGTGCTGCACCATCTTCGGCATGCCGGTGGTGCCGGACGTGAAGTAGATGAGCAGCGGCTCCTCCGCGCGCGTCGGCGGGAACGCCACGGCCTGGCCTTCCGCCAGCGCCTCCGACGCGTAGCGCGTCCACGGCGCGGGAGCGTCCCCGGTGGACACCCACGTCGTCACGCCCGCCACGTCCATCACGCCCTCGAAGCGGTCCAGGCAGCTTGAGTCGGTGAGGACGGCCTTCGCGCTGGCGGCCTCCAGCCGGTAACGGATGTCCTTGGCGGTGAGCATGGGCGTGCCGGGCATGAAGACGATGCCGGCGCGGATGCAGCCCAACACCAGGAACCACCACTCCGGCACGCGCGGCATCAGGATGAAGGCCCGGTCGCCCCGCTTCAGGCCCAGCCCGGTGAGGAAGCGCGCCGCGTGCAGCGAGCGCTCCTTCAGCTCCTGGAAGGTGAAGTGTTGGGAGCGCCCGGACTCGTCGGACCACTGGAGCGCGGGGGCCTGGGGCCGCTCGGCCGCGTGCCGGTCGATGACGTCGGTGGCGAAGTTGAAGTGGCCGGGCCGCTCCCACCGGAAATCACGGCGAGCGGTCTCGTAGTCGGCGGAGGCGCGGGGGGAGGACTCGGGCATGGGCAAGCTCCTGGAGTGTTCCGACAACCCCAGGAGCCTGACACGTCATCCCGTGTCCGAAGGCGAAACTCCCGCGCGGGGCGCCCATTGGTGGACGCTCCAGCGCGCGGAAAGGGCACCACGAGGATGCTTAAGGCGCCGAGGTACCGCGCTGCCGCTGCGCCTGCGCGCGCGCCTCGTCCACCCGACCGCGCGCCTCGTCGCTCCAGCCGGGCTCACCCAGGGCCGCCACCTGCTCGAAGTCACGCGCGGAGCGGTCGTACTGCTTCAACCCGTACAGCGCGAGGCCGCGGTTCCACAGGGCCTGCGCATGCGCCGGCTCCGCGCGCACCACGGGGTCCAACAGGTTCAGCGCGTCCTGGAAGCGGCTGTCGTGCAGCGCCACCACCGCCAGGTCGTTGTCGCGCGCCAGCGACGCGGGCTCGCGCACCAGCACCGCCTGCGCCTGCTGCCACTGACCGTGCAGCACGTAGGCCGCGACGATGCCGCGGAACTCCTTGCGCTCCTCCATCTCCGCCAGCGGGCGCAGCGGCAGGGGGGTCGGGGCCAGGGCCTCCGAGGCCTCCGCGCCAGAAGCGTTGCCATTGCCGCGCATGGGCACGTAGCGGCGCCACTGGTCCGCGCGGGCATGGGAGACGCGGCCTTCCAGCGCGCGCGTGGACTGGTTCTCCAGGAAGACCACCGCCGGAACTTCCGGCGCCGGCATCATGCGCGGCACCATGACGGCGCAGAGGCTGGCGGCCATGGCCAGCGGCGCCACCACGCGCGCATTGCGGCGCACCCACGCGCCCAGCGCCACCACATTGCTCCGAGGCTGTTCCACGGGCTGCTCCGCGACGCCCGCGCCCAGCGCGCGCGCCGCCAGCAGCTCCAACTGGAGCAGGTCGCGGAGGCCGCCTTCACAGCCAGGGCAGCGCGGCAGGTGGTGCCGGAAGCCCTCCGCATCCGCTTCGGACAGCTCTCCGTCCATGAAGAGATGCAGCTTCGTGCAATGCGCGTTCATACCTGGACTCCCCGCTCCCGGGCCACGGCGACGCTCGGAAGCAGCAGTTCCCTGAGGTCCCGGCGCGCCAGCGTCAGCCAGCTGCCCACGGTGCCTACGGGGACGTTGAATTTCTCGGCAATGGCCTGGTAGCGGAGGCCTTCCGCGTGCAGCTTGTACGCGTCCCGCAGGTGCGGCTTGAGCTGCTCGATGGCCGCCTTGAAGGCGTCATTGCCCACCAGCTCCCAGTTCTCCTGCTCCCCATCCCCCGTCGCTGGCAGGTCCTGCACCAGCGCCAGGTGCGGCAGCCCCCGGACCTCCGTCCGCTGCCTTCGGCAGTGGTCGAGGAACCGGTTCGTCATCGTCGTGCACAACCACGCCGCGCACGCCGCTTCCGTGCGGTCCTTCAAATGGCCGTACTCCGGCATCGCCCGCTCGAAGGCCTCCTGGACCAGGTCCTCTGGATCCAGGATGCCGCGAGCGCACAACCGGCGGGCCACGGCCAGCAGGCTGGGCCGGTGTCGCTGGCTGAACGCTTCGAAATGGCGTCGTTCCCGGTTGAAGAGGTTGGCCATGACGCAAGGACCCGAAGTGACTGGTGGGCTTCCTGACTAAAGACGCCGAGCGCTCTGTTTCTTGAGAGAAAAATGCCCGGAAGCGCGGACAGGCCCGCCGGGCCGGACGCTCACCGGGCGACTTCTGCCCCCTCCAGCAGGGCGGGGACTGAAGGCGGCGGCAAAGGACGCCGGCGCGGCCGCGGCTCGCGCTGCTCGCAGTTCACATACGAGCCCTTCACGTGTGGGGCGCTGTGGTCGGGCTCGAAAGCTCCGGGTCGGGCAAAGGACACGTCTCCGGGGGTCATGGATTGCTTCTCCTGGTACGACGGAAGTCCGGCGTAAGCCTGGGATGGGTAGAAAAAGACGGACGGGGCCAGTCCATAGCACGCCCTGGAGCACTGGCAGGAGGGGCCCCCTTCGGGCCAATCCTTCAAGAATTTCAAGGAGTTCCGAATGAGCGAGGACAAGTCCCTGTTGCGTCCGGAGTGGCGTCAATGGCTGGCGGAGAATATGGCCCTGGGGGTAGGGCCGGAAGAAGTGCGACAGGTCCTGGTGGGTGCGGGCGTGGATCCGGCGCTGGCCCACGAGGAGATGGAGGCGGTGCGAAAGCACCCCTACTTCCAGGCGTGTCTCCAGGTGGCCCGGCACTTCGGGTGGCTGGAGTCGCTGATGGACGTCTACAGCGAGCTGCGCTCCCAGGACGGGGGCCGCCAGTTGGAGGTGCGCGAGCACCTGGCGCCGGAGGAGTTCTTCCACCGCTACTACTTCGGCCACCGGCCGGTGGTGCTGCGCGGGCTGATGAAGGACTGGCCGGCGCTCCAGAAGTGGTCGCTGGGCTACTTCCGCGAACACTTCGGGCCGGTGGAGGTGGAGGTGATGATGGGGCGCGACGCGAACCCGGAGCACGCGGCCCAGCATGAGCGGCACCGCACGCGGATGCCCTTCGCGGACTTCCTCTCCATGGTGGAGTCCGGGAAGGAGACGAACGACTACTACATGGTGCCGCGCAACGATAACTGGCGGCACGAGGGGCTCTCTCCACTGCGCGAGGATCTGCGCGCGCCCGGAGGGCTCATCGACCCGTCGTTGCAGGCGGACATGATGACGATGCTGTTGGGGCCCGCGGGCACCGTCACCCCGCTGCACCACGACAACATGAACATCCTGTTGTGCCAGGTGATGGGCCGCAAGCACGTGAAGCTGGTGCCATCCTTCGAGCGCCACCGCGTCTACCCGCACCGGGGCACCTTCAGCCATGTGGACGCGGGCAGGCCGGACCTGACGGCGCACCCGCTGTTCGCGCAGGCCTCCGTGCTGGAGACGGTGCTGGAGCCCGGGGACATGGTGTTCCTGCCCGTGGGCTGGTGGCACTGGGTGAAGGCGCTGGACGTGAGCGCCAGCGTCACCTTCCACCACTTCCTCATCCCCGGCGGCAACACGCACCTGGACGCCCCCTTCTAGTCGCGGCGGTCAGTCCGCCTTTTCCACCAGCAGCACGGAGCGCGTCCACGCGGCGCGCGCATCGCGGGCCAGCCACGCCTGACGCTCGTCGCGCAGCGCGACGGCGGCGGGCGTCCCCGCGTGGATGCGGCGACGAACGCCGTCGAAGAAGCGCCCCGCCGCGTCCGGGATGTCCACCGTGGAGGCCAGCACCGCGCGGGCGCCGGAGTCGATGAAGGCCGCCGGCAGGCTGAAGGGCTCCGTGCTCTGCAGGGCCGTGGTGCGGCCCGCGCTGCACGCGGCCAGGAACACGGTGGGCGAGCCGGTGAGCCGCTGCTCGCGCACCACGTCCGCGGTGAGCGCGTAGCGGCCGTTCACCTCCGGCGACAACACCACCAGCGACGCGCCGGAGATGCTGGGGTCGGTGATGCCGTGCGCGTGGATTTCAATCTCCGTGGCGTCCGCCATGCGGGCCAGCACGCGCGAGGGAGTGGCGTCCGAACCGGACAGCACGTCCGGCGGCGCGGCCCCTGGCTCCGCGTCCGGCGTCCACGCGGGAAGCCGCGGCAGCTGCAACAGCGATGGGGCCTCCACTCCGGCCACCACCAGACGGCGCGAAGCACTGGCGCCCGGCGTGGGACGCGGCCCCTGGGCGCGGCCCAGGCGGAAGCTCCACGCGATGTCCACCGGCAGCAGGTCGGTGCGGCCGAAGACGGGGGCCCACGCGAGCACGTCCACCCGGTCGCAGCCGGAGAGCGTCTTGCGCAGGGCCTCCGGCACCAGCCGCGAGGAATCCGCCCGCGCGAAGGGCTCCTTGCGAGCGGCGTCGTAGTGTCCCTTCACATCGCCCTGCGGGCCCAGCGCCACCAGCACGGCGCGCTCGGCGTGGACGCTGGCGGCCAGCGCGCACCGTGTAGGCACGGGCGTGCCCAGCTGCCCGGCCATCAACGCCACCACCTTGGGGAACTCGCCCGCGCGGCCCGCGTCCACCGCGAGCGACGAATGGCTGAGCGCCCAGGACTCGCGCGCCAGCGCATCCCCGCGCGGCAGCGCATCCGCTTCCGAGATGGTGGTCTTCAAGAGCGCCTCGCCCCGGGTCCGGTCCTGATCCAGGAAGAAGCGGCCCTCCAGATAGTGCGCATAGGCGCGCTCGCCGCCCAGCACCGCCAGGCCCGACACGGCGTTGGAGGTGACGCGGGACAACCAATCCGCGTCGTGGGGACCGGAGCCGGAGCGCGTCAGCTCCGCGAGCGTGGCGCCGAACACCAGCTCCATGCGGTTGTCGGCGCAGGCGGCGGCGATGTCCAGCTCGCGCCGCGCGTCCGCCGGCCGCAGGTCCAGGTAGTGCAAGTGCGCCAACTGAACGTGGGGCCACGCGCAGTTTCGCGTGGGGCCGCGCGCCATCCATTCCTCCAGATAGGCGCGGGCGCTGCCCAGGTCGTTGCGGGAGCGCGCCACCTGGGAGAGCGACTCCAGCGCATTGAACTCCAGGTCCCATTCGCGAAGCTGCCGGGCCCCCGCCCACAGCATGCGCGCGTGCTGCTCCGCTTCCGTCACGCGCTGCATGTCGTAGTAGAAGACCGCCAGCCGTCGCTCCAGCTCCAGGCAGCGCACCGTCAACGTGCCCTCGCGGCAGTGCTGGAGCGCGGAGAAGAGCCGCTGCTCGCCCTTCCACCACGCGCCGTCCGCGACCTCCTTGTAGGCCTGGTCGCGCTCCGCCTGGTACGTGAACCATGGGTCGTCCAGGCGCTTGATGCGCTCCAGCACGTCCTTCAGGTTCTTCATCGTGCCGTTGCGCGTGCGGAGGATGGCCCCCATGTAGAGGTCTTCGTCACCGGGCAGGCGCGCCTTGTCCAGGAAGCCGTCGGGCACCGTGCCGCCCGGGCGCATCGCCGCCGCGTACTGCCGCGCCAGCTCCCCGCGACGGGTGAAGTCGCGCTTCGACACACGCTGCACGTAGTCCGCGAGCGTGCTGCCGCCCTGCAACCGATCCAACTCCTTCGCCAGCGGCATCAGCGCCAGCGCGCGCTCCTTGGATGCCGCGGTGCGCACCACGTCATAGAAGACGCCGCGCACCGTGCCCGGAAGCTGGCGGGCGGCGTCCAGCGGCAGCGGCGCGTTCGCGTCCTCCACCAGGGCCAGCGTCGCCTCGCGCGCCGCCTTCCACTGACGCTGGCGCTCCAGCGTGCTCTCACGCAGGGACAGCGCCTGGGCATGGGCCTCGCGGCTCCAGCCCTGCTCGCCCAGCTTCGCCACCTGTTCAAAGAGCTCCGACGCGCGCAGCGTCAGGCCCATCTCCCGGAACACCAGCGCGCGGTTCCACAGCGCCTGCGGCAGGTTCGGCTTCGCCGCGAGCGCGCCATCCAGCAGCCGCAGCGCCCGTTCGAAGTCGCCGCGCGCGAGCGCCACCGCGCCCAGGTCGCTGTCGCGCTCCGGAGAGGCCGGCATGCGCTCCAGGAAGGAGGCCGCCTGGTTCCACTCCGCTTCCAGCGCGTACGCGGACGCGATGCCGCTCCAGTCCTCCCGGGCCTCCATGCGAGCGAGCGGGCCCAGGGGCATCGGCTCGGCCGGCACGGGACAGCCTCCGGCGGGCGCGCGTGAGCGGTAACGGTCCGCTTCCGCGTGCGTGAGCCGGGACTCGATGCGGGCCGCCGCCCTGCGCTCCACCCAGAAATTGTCGGTGACGGGCAGCGGGGTCGCCGCGGGCTTCAGGGCCGCGACTCCGGCCGCCATCAATGGGAGGGCCAACGCCAGCGCCCAGAGCATCTTCTTCGCCGGCTTCACCATGCGGTCCCCTCGGGCGCCTCCCCCGTGCCGCCGCCCCTGCTGCCCGTTCTACACCAACCTCCGACGAACGCCGACCCGCCTCCGCCCCCACCCGCCGGGCGTCCCATGACGCGGTGGGCAGCAAGCCGCTGGAAATTCATGCACGCCGGATGTTTTTCGATCCCCACGAATCAATAGACGGACATGTCCGCCGATCTTGAAAAAGACCGGTCTTCCCACCGCTGACGCGAGTGAGGGACGGAACGCCGGGCCGTCAGGTTGTTGGGGGGATGACGCTCGGGGGCCCGCCTGCATGGCTGCTGGCGTCAGAAGGTTTGAGCGCCCGCATCCTCCCGGAATCACGCGCTTCGGCATGCCTGGGGAAGTGACGGGCGGCAGGGCCCTGTGTCCCTCTCACCCCGGCAGGCGGCCCAGGGAGCCCACGGACGACAGGGGCTTGGCAGGCGGGGACGCGCGGGAAGGAGTTTCGCGCGCCACGTGTCCCCTCCGCCCAACCCGGACCGAAAGGACCCCTGTTTGAAGCAACTCCTTCGACTCGTCGCCGCGGCCTCCCTCATGCCCGCCCTCGCATCCGCTGGCATCCTCTGGAAGGGCGACTTCGAGACCGGCAACACGTCTCAATGGACCCGGAGCCAGACCGTTGCCTCCAGCCGTCTGCAGGTCGTGACGGACATGGTGCGCGATGGGAAGTACGCCCTCAAGGCCGTCGTGAAGCAGGGCGATGATCCCATCAACGCCAGCGGCAATCGCAACGAGCTGCTGTACCTGACCCACGAGACGCAGGGGAAGGAGTACTTCTACAAGTGGAGCACCCTGTTTCCGAAGAACTACCCCGTCCATGACTCCTGGCAGGTCATCACCCAGTGGCACCAGGAGAGCTGCTGCGGCTCACCGCCGCTGGAGTTCTTCGTGCGCGGGGACAAGATCAACCTGCGCGTGGGCGGCAACACCACGCCCGTGCTCTGGCAGACGACGCTGGACCAGGGCAACTGGCACGACTTCGTGCTGCACGTGAAGTGGTCGTCCGACAAGAAGGTCGGCTTCGTGGAGCTGTACCACAACGGCAAGCTGGCCCTGCCGAAGACCTACGGGGCCAACCAGTTCGGCAAGGAGCTGAACTACCTGAAGATGGGCCTGTACCGCGATGACGCCATCAAGCCCGAAGGCACCATCTACCACGACGGTTTCACGATGGCCTCCGCCCTGGAGGACGTGATGCCCCCCGCGCCCGCTCCGGTGCCCGTGGAGCCCGCGCCCGCGCCCGTGCCGGACGACACCACCATCCCGACCGAAGACCCCACCATGCCCCCCGTGGCGGAAGTCCCCGTGACGCCCACGCCCGAGGCGCCCGTCGTCACGCTGCCCAACATCGGCGGCCAGGCGCCCACGGGCACCACCACGCCCATCTCCAACAACCCCAATGGCCTGCCCGGGGACTCGTCCCTCGGTGAGCCCGTGGCGGGTGGCTGCAGCGCGTCCGGCACCTCCGGCACCCTGCCCTTCGCCGCCGCCCTCCTGATGCTGGGCGCCGCCACGCTGCGCCGTCGCCGAGCCCCCGCCCGCGTGCGGAGCAACGCGTCGAAGCGCTGACTTTCCCCTGATATCGAAGCAAGTCCCTGGCCCGGTGCGCCCTCATGGCGCGCCGGGCCATTTTCGTTTCTCTTACTTTCTTCGATGACACAAATATGTCAGAGATTTTTACTATTCCTTGAATTGATTGACCTCCAGGGCTCAATCGGGTTTGCCTGCGCGCCTCCCCCGCAGCACGAAAGGCAGGACCCGATGAAGCGGAGCTTCGGTCTGTTCTCCACCGCGACGGTGCTGTTCGCAGGCGCGACCCTGGGTGTCATCCCGTCCGTGGCGCTGGCGGCTTCGTCCCAGCAGGACACGGCGTTCGCGCTGGACGCGTCGCCGGAGCTGCTCTCCGCGATGCAGCGGGACCTGGGCCTCACGGCGGAGGGCGCGCGCCGTCGGCTGGCGGCGGAAGCGGCGGCGGTGCGGGTGGAAGGCTCGCTGCGCACGGAGCTGGGTGAGCGCTTTGGCGGCGCGTGGATGAACGCGGACGGCAGCCAGCTGGTGGTCGGCGTCACCACGGACGCGGACGCGGCCCTGGTGCGGCGCGCGGGCGCGGTGGCCCAGAAGGTCAAGCACACGCAGGCGGCGCTGGAGCAGGTGAAGGCGGAGCTGGATCGCGCGGGCACGTCGGCCGGCCGCACGGTGCATGCGTGGTACGTGGACGTCATCACCAACAGCGTGGTGGTGCTGGCGCAGGACTCCGCGCTGACGGGCGGCACGGACTTCCTGGCGAAGGCGGGCGTGAAGAGCGACGCGGTGCGCGTGGTGCCTTCGCGCGAGGAGTTCAAGCCCCTGTACGACACGCGCGGCGGTGACGCGTACTACCCGGGCAACGCGCGCTGCTCCATCGGCTTCCCGGTGGCGGGCGGCTTCGTGACGGCCGGCCACTGCGGCGGCGCGGGCACGGGCACCAGCGGCTTCAACGGCGTGGCCCAGGGCACGGTGGTGTCGGCCAACTGGCCCGGCAACGACTTCGCCTGGGTGCGCACCAACGGCTCCTGGGGTTCGCAGCCGTGGGTGAACAACTACGCGGGCGGCAACGTGCTGGTGTACGGGGCGCAGGAGGCGGGCCTCAACGCGTCCATCTGTCGCTCGGGCTCCACCACCGGCTGGCGCTGTGGCGTCATCCAGGCGAAGAACGTCACGGTCAGCTACTCGGCGGGCCTCGTGTACGGCCTCACCCAGACGAACGCGTGCGCGGAGGGCGGTGACTCTGGCGGCTCGTGGCTGTCCGGCAACCAGGCGCAGGGCGTGACGTCCGGCGGCTCCGGCAACTGCTCCACCGGCGGCACCACCTTCTTCCAGCCGCTCAACCCCATCCTGGGCGCGTACGGCCTGTCGCTCACCACCACGGGCAGCGGCGGCGGCACGGGCAGCCCCCTCATCGGCCTGGCGAACAAGTGCATCGACGTGCCGAACTCCAACACGACCGACGGCACCCGCCTGCAGCTGTGGGACTGCAACGGCACCAACGCGCAGAAGTGGACCTTCATGTCGGACGGCACCGTGCGCGCCTTCGGCAAGTGCATGGACGTGGCCTGGGGCTCGCGCGACAACGGCGCGGCCATCCAGCTGGTCACCTGCTCCGGCAACGCGGCGCAGCAGTTCATCCTCTCCGGCGCTGGTGACCTGGTGAACCCCCAGGCCAACAAGTGCGTGGACGTGTCGGGCGGCAACTCCGCCAGCGGCACCCCCCTGCAGCTCTGGGAGTGCAACGGCTCTAGCGCGCAGAAGTGGCGCCGGTAGTCGTCCCGCGCATCCCCTGACGTAGAAACGCGCGGACCCGAATGCACCCGGGTCCGCGCGTCTTCATTTCCGGCCGGCCGCCAGCGCCGTCAGTGCGCGCCTTCCACCTTCACCGTGGGGTCCGGCTTCTGGAGCATGCCGACCAGGATGAGGGCGCAGGCGAAGATGACGGCGAGGATGAGGAAGTTCGCGTTGAAGGCCCGCACCAGCGCCTGCGCGTTGACGCGCTGTCCGAGCAGCCCCATCGCCGCGCCCGTCGGGTCCAACACGCCCTTCGCGGCCATGGCGCCCTTGAGCTGGGCGAACTGTTCCTGGGCCACCTGACCGTACGCGTCCACGTGCGACGTGATGGCGGTGAAGTGGGCCTTGGTGGTGCGGCTGAGCGCGCTGCTCATCCACGCGGTGCCAATGGAGCCGCCCAGCTCACGCGTCAGGTTGAAGAGACCCGCCGCGTTGCCGCGCTGCTCCGGACGCAGGTTGCTGAGCGCCATCACCGACAGCGGCACGAAGATGAAGCCCATGGAGCAGGCGCGGATGAACACCGGCGTAATCAGCGTGATTTCGTCCACCCGGGTGGTGAGGTGGCCGTTGGTCCACAGCGACGCGCTCATGCCGATGACGCCCAGGGCCACCAGGAAGCGTCCGTCCACCTTCCCGCCGAACTTGCCGATGAGCGGCATCAGCAGGATCTGGATGGCGCTGCCCTTGAGGAAGATGAGGCCGATGTCCAACGCCTCGTAGTGCATCACCGAACCGCAGAAGAGGCTGAACAGGAACGAGCCGGAGAACAGCGCGGTCCCCACGAGGAAGTTCACCCCCGTGGCCGCGGTATACGAGCGGTTGGCGAACACCCTCAGGTCCACCACCGGACTGGGTGTCTCCAGTTCGTGGATGACGAAGGTGATGAGCGCGATGCCGGCGATGACTGCCAGCAGCGTGATGAGCTTGCTGTCGAACCAGTCCTCGCGGTTGCCCTCCTCCAGCACGTACTGGAGGCAGGCCATGCCCACCGCCAGGAGCGCGATGCCGTTCTTGTCCACCTTCTCCGTGGAGCGCTCGAAGTGGGGCTGGTCGATGGAGCGCCACGCCATGTACGCGGCGAAGAGGCCCACCGGCACGTTGATGAGGAAGATCCAGTGCCAGCTCGCCGCGTTGATGAGCAGCCCGCCCACGGTGGGCCCCAGGAGAGGCCCCGTCACAGCGCCCAGGCCGAAGAGCGCGCCCGCCATGCCGTGCTCCTCGCGCGGGTAGCGGGCGAAGAGGATGGCCTGCGAGGTGGGGATGATGGCGCCGCCGCCCATGCCCTGGAGGATGCGGAAGGCGACGAGCGACGGGAGGTTCCACGACAGGCCGCACAGCACGCTGGCCAGGGTGAAGAGCAGGATGGAGAAGGTGAAGTACTTGCGGAAGCCGAACCGGCGCTGGAGCCAGCCCGTCATCGGGATGACCACCACGTTGGCCATCATGTAGCCGGTGGACACCCAGGCGATCTGATCCAACGGCGTGCCGAAGCTCGCGCGGATGTCGCTCAGCGCCACGTTGACGATGGAGATGTCCAGCACGGACATCAGCGCCGCCGCCATGGCCGCGATGGTGATGCCCGCCTTGGAGCCCTGGATGACGTCGCGACGCGCGTCCACGGGCTACTCCGCCTTCCGGACGTCCACCGCCGCCGTCTTGTGGGGCTCCGGCTGCGCGCCGGTGGCCACCGTCACGTAGGCGCTCATGCCCGGCTTGATGGGCAGCGCCTTCAAGTCCCCGTCGAAGCGGATGAGGACCGGGATGCGCTGCACCACCTTCACGAAGTTGCCGGACGCGTTGTCCGGGGGCAGCAGGGCGAAGCGCGCACCGCTGGCGCCCGCGAGGCTGTCCACGTGGCCGCGGAAGGCGTGGCCACCGAAGGCGTCCACCTTCACGTCCACCGGCTGGCCCGCGCGCATCTCACCGACCTGGTCCTCCTTGAAGTTGGCCACCACCCAGAGGTCGTTCTGCGGCACGACGGCCATCAGCGGACGCTCCGGGCCCACCATCTGCCCCACCTCCACCGTGCGGCGGCTCACCACCCCGTCCACCGGGGCGCGCACCTGGGCGTAGGACACGTTCAGCTCCGCCAGCGTCAGCGCGGCGCGCGTCTGCTTGAGGCGGGCCTCCGCGAGCCTGAGCGCGGCGTTCGCGGACTGCACCTGCACGGGGCCCGTCTCCGCGGCGGTCAGCTTGCCCTGCGCGGCCTCCAGGCCACCGGACGAGCTGGTGATGCCCGCCTCCGTGGACACAAGCCGCGCGCGCGACTGGTCCAGGGCCGCCTTGGCCTGGTCGAACGCAGCCTGACGCGTGTCCAGGTCGGACTGCGACAGCGCGCCCTGCTCGCGCAGCTGCTTCACGCGGCCCAGGTCCGTCTCCGCCAGCCTGAAGCGCGCCTCCGAGGACGCCACGTCCGCGCGGGACTGGTCGAGCGCCGCCTTGGAGGAGCTGATGCCGCTGGAGGCCTGGGTGACGCCCGCGCGGGCCTGCCGCAGGGTGGCGCCCGCGTTGGTCTCCGTGAGGGTGAGCTGGGCCTGGGCGTTGGTGAGCTGGGCCTCCGCGCTCATCACGTCCGCGCGGGCCACCTCCAGCCGGGCGTCCAGGTCCGCGTGGTCCAGCACCACCACCACGTCGCCGGCCTTCACCGACTGGTTGTCATTCACCAGCACGCGGGCCACCTGCCCCGACACGCGCGGCGACACGTTGGCGATGCGGCCTTCCACCTGGGCGTCGTCGGTGGATTCGTGGCCGTGGGTGAGGAGGAAGCGCGCGCCCCCGCCCAGCACCGCCACGCCCACGAGGAGGGGCAGCACCTGCTTCGCGCGGGAGCGCTTCGCGGGCTGCGGGGCGACGGGGGCTTCGGCGGGAACGGCGTCCAGGGGGGCGGCGGTGCGGGTCGTCATGGTTGTTGCTCGAATCGGATGATGAAAGGGGTCGAAAGGCGGATCAGGGATCGCGCAGGGCGGGGACGCCGGCGGACACCTTGGCCAAGAGGGCGCGCAGGGTGTCCCGCTCGTCGTGGCTCAGGTGGGCCATGAGCGCGGCGGTACGGCGGTAGTGGTCGGGCAACATGCCCTGCATGAGGTCGCGGCCGCGCTCGGTGAGGTGCACCGAGTACATGCGCCGGTCCTCGGGGTGGTCCACGCGGGAGACGAGGCCGTCCTTCTCCAGCGTGTCCAGCAGCCCCGTCATCGTGGCCCGGCTGCACGAGGACAGCTCCGCGAGATCCGCGGGGCTCAGGGTTTCCCCCCCGTCCTCCGCCAGGAACAGCTGCACCAGCACCACGAAGCGCCCCTGCGACAAGCCATGCCGCGAGAAGTGCGCTTCGTAGGCCCCCGTCAGCTCATTGGACAGACGCAGCATCGTGACGCACGTCTCGATGGCGCTCGGGTCCAACGTGGGGAAGCGGTGGACCAGCCGCTGCAACCGCTCGTACCGAGGCACGAGCTTCATCGGGGTCGCGTTCTTGGGGGGTGTGGGAGCCAAAGCGAAGCATCTAGTAAGGCCCCTAACGATTTCGCGCAAGGTGATTCGGGCCCTGACTACCTTCCCGAATCCTGGGGGCGGATGGGGGCTCTCCTACTCGGAGGCCACCTTCAGGTCCGACCCTGTTGGTAGGTGCTCCAAGAGGTAGACGGTGCGCAGCTCGGGGTGGTGGGTGTGCATGGTGCGGAGAGCTCCCACATCGAAGGACTGCACGTCCGCGCGGGCGGTGAATCCGGAGGACAGGATGGCCTGGGCGACCGCGTCTCCGTGTGTCGGGGGAATGTCTCGCTTCGCGGAGGTCCGTTTGAGTTCCACGTTGAAACGCACCCGCTTCGCGTTCCGGGCGCGGAGCGGGTCGCGGGCGGTGTGCTCGGCGTCTGACTGTGTTTCAGCGAAGGCGAACACCTGGCGCAGGGTGGGCACTGTGTAGGCGTCCGGAAGGCCCGTGCGGGCGGCGAACGCGACGGCTTCGGGAGACAGGGTGCGGTCGTTCGCCTGTTCGGGACGGTCCTCCAGGAGCCGGTCGCAGACGAAGTCGGACTGGAGTCGGGCGACGGGCAGGGAGGCGATGGGGACCGGGGCGGAGAGTGGGCTTCCGTCCGCGCGGCGGCACTTCTTCGGGGACAGGTCCGGGTCGTGGGAGAGCACGGGCACGCCGTCCGCCGTGAGCACGGTGTCCAGCTCCAGTGTGGTCATGCGGTGGTCGAGCGCGGCCTCGAAGGCGGGCAGCGTGTTCTCTGGACGCAGGCCCCGTGCGCCCCGGTGCCCCTGCGCATCGAAGCGCTTCGGGTCGATGAGGCCGTCCGCATCCAGCAGGTCGCCGGGTGTGCCATCCGCGTTGGCGTCGAAGTCGCGCACCGCCTGGGCGAGCAGGTCCGGCCGGTCGCTGATGATTCCGTCCACGCCTCGCTGGAGCAGGGCCCGCATCGTGGGCAGGTCGTTCACGGTCCAGACCACGACGGGATGCCCGGCCGCGCGGAGGCGCTCCAGGTCGATGCCCCGTCCTGACGTCGCGGACGGCGTCAGCAGCGCGACGGACGGGGAGCAGACAGGCCTCTGGCTGGAACCCTGGGCCTGGGCGTGTGCTCGCGCGGCATCCATCAGCCGCACGGTGGCATCGTCCCCGGGGGCGGGGGTGGTTCGAAGGGGCCCGGTGCAGGAAGCAGCGAGGCCCGCGAGGAACAGCGCGGAGGCGGTCAGTGAGGCGGTGGACACGGGCACATCCTGCCAGCAGCCGGGCTCGGGGATGGGCGTGGGCCGCGCTGAGGGCCCGCCGTCGCGGAGCCCCAGCACCTGGGCGGCGGAGCGCAGCTTTGTGCAAGGCGACACTTCAGACAGACAAACGGCCAGAGGCATCCGGCGGTTCTCATCCCAAGACTCAGGGTGTCATGGGACGCGCGTACTTCCGGAATCAGTCCACCCGCATGTTCGAGAACGACTTTCTCGAAGCTTGCTCGAAGGTCCATCCCGCGGTGCCGGTCCTCCTCTACGGCCCGTTCACGCTGGGCCTCTTCGGGTGGGGCCTGTCCACGGGAAGGACAACGGTGGGGACGAGCGTGCTGTTCGTGCCGCTCGGCCTGCTGACGTGGATCGCGATGGAGTACTGCATCCACCGGTTCTTCTTCCATTGGGAGGGCAACGGCCCCATCACCCGGCGGGTGCATGAGATTGCACACGGCTATCACCACAAGTACCCGGACGATGCCCGGCGTCTGGTGATGCCGCCCAGTGCGAGCATCCCGCTGGCCCTCCTCATCGGCGGGCTGCTGTGGCTGGTGGGCCACCCGGCGCAGACGCTTCCGTACTTCATCGGCATCGTCTGGGGCTACATGACCTACGACACCATCCACTGGGCCACGCACCACCACACGCCGCGCACGAAATGGGGCAAGGAGCTGCGCGCGCACCACATGGCGCACCACTTCGCGACGCCGGACCGCAACTTCGGCATCAGCAACCGGTGGGTGGACATCCTGATGGGCAGCGGCGGACGACGCAGCAGGCCCTCCGAGAAGCGCGCGCCCGACCGACACGCTCGTCCCGAGCAGGGCTCCGGCGAACGACCTTGCCCACCCCTGAGCGTCCCGGTTAGAGAAAATCCCTGACCCCGAAACCTGGAGCCAGGGCGAGGGGCCCGCGCTTCAGGAAGCAGGGACGATGTGGATGTGAAGGACGCCACCGTGCAGACCGCGCTTCGCCAGGCCTGCGAGGACGCCGGCCTGCCAGAGTCCCTGCGCGGCTGCGTGTACCCGCTGCTGCGCGATCCGGAAGGCGAGTGGCCTTCGTGCTGCGGTGGAGGCTGCATGCCGTGCTCCTCCACGTTGACGGATGTGGCGGTGCGCACCCTGGAGCTGCTGGGCACGCCGCGCCGTTCGCCCCTGCCGCCCTGACTACCGATACTTGTGGTCCACCAGCACCTCCGTGCGCGGAAGCGACCAGTGCATCTGGACCATCCGCCACTCCGTGCCCCGGCGCTCGAAGGCGCAGGCCACGCGGATGCCCTCGAAGGTGACGGGACGGCCGCCCGCCACCAGGGCGATGTCCATCGCGGGCAGCGTGAGGCACGCCATCGTGGAGGGCGGCGCCCCGCCGTGCCAGAGCTGTTCGGAGCGCAGCGTCACCCGGATGCCGCTCAGGCTTCCGAACTGGGTGCGGAAGGAGTGCTCGACCTGGGCCCAGCCGACGAAGTGCAGGTTGGAATGGGTGCCCACGACCACGATGTCGTCGTCGTGCCAGAACAGCTCCCGCAGCGCGTCCAAGCTGCCGCGTTCGTAGGCGTCCACGAACGCGGTGAAGCGCTGTCCCAGTTCGGCCTTCCAGCTCCCCGGCTCCTTCGGACGCTCAACCCACGTTGTCGTCATCACGCCGTGCTCCCTTCCCCGCCGTCAGGCAGTCCTCGATGAGCCGGGCCACCTGCCTCACGAAGGGGGCCTCCATGACGCTGAAGTGGTTGCCGGGCACTTCGTGGAACTGGAAGTCCGCCGTCGTCATCGCGCGCCACCATTGCTCCGCGTGGCCGTCCAGGACCGTGTCCCGCTCCAGGGCCCGCAGGTACACCAGGGGAATGGGATGCCGTCCGGGCGAGTACGCGGCGATGGCCTCGTTGGTGGCGAGCACCACGTCGCGCAGCCGGAAGTCGAGCTCCATGGCCGTCTTCAAGCCCTCCGCCGCGCGCGGAGAGATTTCCCGGAACGCGTCGATCAACTCGAGCACGTCCCCCACGCTGCGAATGCCCAGCCTGCGCGAGTCATCCACCGTCACCGTGTCGATCTGGATGACGCCCGACACCGCGTGCCCCCGCTCCAGCAGGACGGCCGCCATCTCGTAGGCAATCACGCCGCCCGACGAATGGCCTCCCAGCCAGAAGGGCCCCTTCGGATGGGATACCAGCAGCTCGTCCACGTACCGTCGCGCCATCGCGGGCACGTCCCGATAGAGCACCTCGCCGGGCTCCAGTCCCGAGGCGCGGAAGGCATGCACCGGCCGGGCGGGCCCCAGCCGTCGCGTCAGCGGCATGTACGTGAAGACCGTTCCCCCGACGGGCTGCACGAAGAAGAGCGGCGTCTGGCCGGGCCGCCCCTCCTGGAGCCGCATCAACAACGCGGCCTCCTTGCGGAACGGCCGTCCCGTCTTCTCCAGCTCGGCGAGGATGGCCTGCGTCAACGCGCCCAGCGTCGGATGCTCCAGCACCGCATGCAGCGACAGGCCCACCGACAGCTTCGCCTTGAGCTCGCGGTTGAGCTGCACGACCAGGAGGGAGGTTCCCCCCAGCTCGAAGAAGTGGCTGTCGGGCGTCAGCGACTCCTCGCCCAGCAGGTCCTTCCAGATGGCCTCCACCCTCGCCCGCACGCCCTCCCGCTGGAGGCCCCGGGACCCGACGACAGGTGTCGGTGGCAGCTCCACCGAAGGACGCGGCTCCGTCGTCGCCAGCGAGTACCGCTTGCGCTCGAAGGGGTACGTCGGCAGTGGGACGCGCCTCCGGGACACCCCGCCCCGCATCACGCTCCAGTCCACCGGCACGCCCGCGGTCCACAGGTGGCCCACCGCGCCCAGCAGCGACTGCTCGTCGGATTCCGGGGCGGTGCGCCGGCCCTCGGGCACACCGAGCGTGGGAAGGATGAGCCGGTGCGAGCCCGCCTGCGGATGCAGCAGGGCCAGCGTGGAGAGGATCCGCCCCGGCCCCACCTCCACGATGAGCTGCTCGCGGCGTTCCAGGAGCAGGTCCAGGCCCCGGTAGAAGCGGACCGTGTGTCGCAGGTGACGGGCCCAATAGGAGGGGTCTCGCGCGGTGGCCGCGTCCATCCAGGTGCCCGTGACGTTGGAGACCAGGGGAATGCCCGGGGCCTTCGGACTCATGGATGATGCCAGGGCCGTGAGCGGCGCCATCGCCGGCTCCACGAGCGCGGAGTGGAAGCCGCTCGCGCGCGGCAGTCGCTTCGTGCGAACGCCCTTCGACAGCAGCAGCGTCGCGAAGGACTCCAGCGCTCCTTGCGTCCCGGACACCACGCACTGGCCGGGACCATTGACCGCGGCCAGCGACAGGTCGTCGGGAAGCTCCTGCGCCAGCACGCTCTCCGACAGCGGCACGGCCAGCATTCCCGAGGGCGGCAGGGCATCACAGAGTCGACCGCGCAGCTCGACCAGGGCCACGGCCTCCTCCAGCGACAGGACGCCGGACAGACATGCCGCGGTGTATTCGCCCAGGCTGTGGCCCATGAGGGCCGTGGGATGGACGTTCCAGGAGAGGAGCAGCCGCGCCAGCGCGTACTCCGTGGAGAAGATGGCGGCCATGCCCAGCGACGGTGCGCGCAGGGCCTCCTCGGCGCGGGCCCGGTCCGCTTCTTCCGCGAACAGCACGGCGCGCAATTCGCGCTCCAGGTCCTGACCGAAGCGTTCGAGGCATTCATCCAGGGCCTCGCGGTACACCGGTGAGCGCCGGTACCACGCCGCGCCCATGCCCACCTCCTGCGTCCCCGTCCCGGGGAACAGGAAGACCACTTCGGGCACGTGGCGAGGCGCGCGCCGAGAAGGCCCCGACCGCCGGAGCTTCGTGATGGCGTCCGCCGGATCCCGACTCACGACCACGCGCCGGTATTCGAAGGCGGTCCGCCCTTCGCGCGACGTGTACGCGACGTCCGCGAGTGATTGCGTCGGATGCTGCTCCAAGTGGTTCGCGAGCAGCCGCGACGCCGCGTCCAGGGCCTCCTCGCTCCGGGCCGACAGCACCAGCACCGTCTCGCCTTCGGGCGCGTCGGTGGCCACTGGCGCGGGCGGGGCCTCTTCGAGCACCACATGGGCGTTCGTCCCGCCAATGCCGAACGCGCTCACCCCCGCGAGGCGTGGGCGCCCCTCGGGGAGCATCCACGCGTGTCCCTCCCGGCTCACCACGAAGGGGCTTTGCTCCAGCGCCATGTCCGGAGGGCTGTGTTCGAAGTGGACGGTTCCAGGGATGAAGCGGTGCTCCAGCGCCAGCGTCACCTTGAGGAGTCCGGCCACGCCGGCCGCCGAGTCCAGGTGCCCCACGTTGCTCTTGAGCGAACCCAGCGCGCAGGCGGGCGCCGTGTCCTCGCGGTCTCCGAAGGCCAGCCGCAGCGCCTGGACCTCCAGCGGGTCTCCCAGCGGCGTCGCCGTCCCGTGGGCTTCGACATAGGTGATGTGACGCGGATCCACTCCCGCGGCCTCGTGCGCCCGCGCGATGACGTCGCGCTGTCCCTCCACGCCCGGCGCGGTGAAGCCGACCTTGCCGTTTCCATCGTTGTTGATGGCCGAGCCCCGGATGACGGCGTGGACGGTGTCGCCATCGCGCAGCGCGTCCTCCAGGCGCTTCAACACCACGAGCCCCACGCCACTGGAGGGCACGGTGCCGCGCGCCCGCGCATCGAACGGTCGGCAGTGGCCGTCCGGGGACGTGATGCTCCCCTCTTCGTGGAGGTAGCCGGCGGGGCCCGAGGCGAAGAGGGAGACCCCTCCCGCCAGCGCCAGCTCGCACTCGCCCGCGCGCAGGCTCTGACAGGCCAGGTGGATGGACACCAGGGACGTGGAGCAAGCGGTCTGCACCGTGAGCGCGGGCCCGCGCAGGCCCAGTTGATACGCCGTCGTCGTCGCGAGGAACTGCCACGGATTGCCCAGGATGGACCGGTACGATTCAGACGCCACCGACAGGGTGCGGTAGCGCGACGCGACCTGCTCCAGCCAGTAACGCGGCACGCCCGCGCCCGCGAAGATGCCTGCCTTTTCGGACAGTCGCTTCGGGTCGTAGCCCGCGGACTCCAGCGCTTCCCAGGCGCACTCCAGGAACAGGCGGAGTTGCGGATCCATCAGCCGGGCGTCCTGCGTGCTGTAGCCGAAGAAGCCAGCGTCGAAGAACTCGGCGTCCTCCAGGATTCCCGACGCGCGGACGTAGGCGGGCTGCTCCACGAGCTTGGGATCCTCTCCCGCCGCCAGCAGCTCCTCCCGGCTGAAGCGGGACAGGCCCTCACGGCCTTCCACCAGCAGCGACCAGAGCGCTTCGAGATCCGGCGCCCCCGGGAAGCGGCCCGCCCGCCCGATGATGGCGATGCTCCCCGGATGCTCCGGGCGCGCACTCCGCTCCCGGTGAGGCGTTCGCGAAGGCTGCTCCACCGGCACGTCGTCCAGGTGCCGCGCCAGCGCCTCGATGGTCGGGAACTGGAACAGCCTGGCCATGCTCAGGCGGATGCCCAGCTCCACTTCGAGCGCCGACTGCATCCGCGCGAGCAGCAGGGAGTTTCCCCCCGCGTCGAAGAAGCCTTCCTGTCTGCCGACCCGCTCCACGCCGAGCAGCCGGCACCAGATGCGCTCCAACGCCTTCTCACGCTCCGTGGACGCAGCCGTTCCGGAAGCCACGTCGCGCTCGCGGGTTCGCGAAGAGGGCGGCGGCAGTGCACTCCGGTCGATCTTCCCGGTGACGCCCAGTGGGAACGACTCCAGCACCACCAGCTCCCGGGGAATCATGTGGGGCGGCAGCGTCTGGCCCAGCGTCTCCTTGAAGCCCCGCGACTGGAGGCGCCCCGCCGCGTCGGCATCCCTTGGGACGACGTAGCCCACGAGGTGACGCTCCCCCGCGAGCAGCCGGAGTTCGACCACGGCATCCCGCACGTCGGGGTGCTCGCGCAGCGCTGCCTCGACCTCGCCGGGTTCGATGCGGAAGCCGCGCAGCTTGAGCTGCCGGTCGGAGCGCCCGTGGAACTCGATGCTGCCGTCCGGACGGTGGCTTGCGACATCACCGCTGCGGTAGAGCCGCGCTCCCGGCTCCGTGCTGAACGGATGGGGAACGAACCGCTCCGCATCGAGTTCGGGGCGGTGCAGGTAGCCCCGCGCCAGCCCCACCCCGCCAATGTAGAGCGAGCCCCGGACGCCCACGGGCACCGGCGCCAGGGCGTCATCGAGCAGATAGACCTCGTAGCCCGGAAGCGGCTTGCCGATGGGTGACCTTCCCGCGCCCGCCACGCAATCGCCGGCCGTCGTGAAGACGGTGGTCTCCGTGGGCCCGTACACCTGGATGAACCGCCGCCCCGGAGCCCAGGTGTCCACGAGCTGCTCCGGCACCTCTTCGCCGCCGACCGCCAACACCTTCAGGTCCGGGAGCGCCCGCCAGGCCATGGGGCTCAGCGCCGCGGGCGTGAACATCGCGATGTGGATGCGCTGGGACTCCAGGAAGTCGGCCAGCTCCTCGCCGGGCATCACCTCCGCCTGCGCGAGCAGGTACAGCGTCGCGCCGGAGAAGAGCGTGGGGAAGATCTCCGCGACGGAGAAGTCGAACCCGAAGCGCGTGAACTGCAACGCGCGGATCCCGGGCCCGAAGCCGAAGCGTGAGGCCACGGTCTCGCAGAGCTGAACCGCCCCCCTGTGCGCGAGCAGCACGCCCTTGGGCTGTCCCGTCGAACCCGAGGTGTAGATGACATACGCCAGGTCATCGCCCGTGACGGACACCCGGGGATTCTCCACGGAGGCGCTGGCGAGCGCTTCGCGCAGCTCCTCCAGGCAGAGGACCCGGCCTCCCGTGTCGGCCACGAGCGACCGCGTCGCCTCCTGCGCGAGCACGAGCTTCAGCCCCGCGTCCCGTGCCGTGAACTCCAGCCGGGCCTTGGGGTAGCTGGGGTCCAGTGGCACGTAGGCCGCGCCCGCCTTCAGCGTCCCCAGCACGCCGATGATCATCTCGAAGGAGCGCTGAAGGCACAGGCCCACCAGCGCCCCAGGTCCGATGCCCAGCGAGCGCAGGTGGTGGGCCAACCGGTTCGCCTCCGCGTTCAGCGTCCGGTAGCTCATCACGCGGCCCTGGAAGACCAGGGCGGGTGCATCGGGCGTGCGTTCGACCTGGGCCTCGAAGGGGCGGTGCAGACAGCCAGCGGTGGACACGTCCTCCACCGGGCCCTGTGCCCAATCGAGGAGCCGCGTCTTCTCCTGCTCCGACAACAGCGGCAGCGCGGAGACGGACACCCCTGGATTGCGCACGGCCTCGCGGAGCAGCGTCACGAAGTGCTCGCCCAACTGGGTGATCATCCAGGGGTCGAACAGGTCCAGCGCGTACTCCATCCGCACGGACATTCCCTCCGGTCGCTCGTCCAGTTCGATGGAGAGGTCCAGCTTCGACGTGCCTGTGTCGGTGTCGTGCGGTTCCACCCGCCACCCCGAGCCCGGCACCGAGATGGGCGGCTCCAGGGTGCACGACACCTGGAGGAGCGGATTGGCACCGGGGATGCGCACCGGATTCACCGCCTCCACGATGCGCAGGAGCGGCGCCTCCTGATGTTCGAGCGCCTCCAGGCACACCTGCCGCACCTGCTCCAACAGGGCCCGGAAGCTCAACCCTTCGGAGAACCGCAGCCGCAGCGGCAACAGGTTCACGAAGTGTCCGGAGATGGAGCGCAGCTCCTCACGTCCGCGCCCCGAGAAGGCACCACCGAGGATGAAGTCGTCGCTGCCGGAGTAGCGGTGCAGCAACGCGCCGAACGCCGACAGCATCGTCATGAAGAGCGTGGCGTCCTCGCGGCGCCCCAACGCCTTCACGGCCTCCAGTAGCTCCCGGGGAATGCGCACGACGTGCTTCGCGCCCCGGAAGCCCTGCACCGGAGGACGGGGACGCTGGGTGGGAAGCTCCAGGTGCGAAGCCCCCGCGAGCGTCCGCGTCCACCAGGCGAGGTGCGGCGCGATGGCCTCCTGATAGCGCGAGCCCTGCTGCCACACCGCGGCATCGCCGTACTGGAGCGGCACGGGCTCCAACGCCGCGGGCCTCCCGTCGATGGCCGCCCGATAGAACCGATGCAACTCCTGGAGGAACCCCGCCATCGTGAAGCCATCCACGACCAGATGATGCAGGACCAGCGCGAGGCGGCACTCCGAAGGGCCCAATCGCATCAGCGTCGCCCGCACCAGCGGCCTGTGTTCCAGGTCGAAGGGCTCGCGCGCCTCCTGCGTGGTCAGTTGCGCGGCCTTCGCGCCACGGAGTCCTTCGGGGAGCGAACGAAGGTCCACGCTCCGCAGTCGGAACGGTGTCCCGGACTCCACTCGCTGGAAGGGGCCTTGGGACGTGGATCCGAAGGTGGTGCGCAGGATCTCATGGCGGGCGATGAGCGACTGGAACGCCTGCTCCAGCGCGGCGGGTTCGATGTCGCCCGGCAGGTACAGCGTGAAGGGCTCGTTGTAGAAGGCACTCCGGGGCGCCACTTGATGCAGCAGCCAGAGCTGCCGCTGGGCATCGGACAGCGGCAGGGGCCCGCTCCGGTCCACGGGAACGACCGGAGGCAGGTCCACGCCACGCGCTTCGCCCCTCGCGGACTCCACGCGCCGCGCCAGCGCTTCGAGGGTCGGATTCTCGAACAGCGCCCGCACCGGCAGGCGGACCGCCACCGCTTGATCCAACCGTTCGATGAAGCGGATCGCCAGCAGCGAGTCCCCTCCTGAATCCAGGAAGCGGTCCTGGGTGCCCGCTCGCTCCGTGCCCAGCACCTCCGCCCAGACGCGCGCCACCTCGCGCTCCAGTCCCTCGCGCGGCGCACCACCGTCCCCTGAGCCGAAGTGCGGCGCCGGGAGCTGCTGGAGGTCCACCTTCCCACTGGGGTTGAGCGGCAGCCGGTCCAGGACGCTCACCGCGTGGGGCACCATGAAGGCCGGCAGTCGGGAGCGCAGGTGCGCCAGGAGCTCCGTCGCGTCCGGGGAGGCACCGTCGCGCGGTGAAACATAGGCGACCAGCCGCTTGTCCCCAGGTGACACCTCATGCACCCGGACCACCGCGTCACCGACCTGCCCGTGAGCCCGCAGCGCGCTTTCGAGCTCCGCCAATTCGACGCGGGCGCCCCGGATCTTCACCTGGTGGTCCACGCGCCCCAGGAACTCCAGCGTGCCGTCCTCCAGCCACCGCGCGCGGTCCCCCGTCCGGTACAGCCGCGCGTCGGGAGCGTCGCGGAAGGGGTCGGGGAGGAACCGCTCTTGCGTCAGGTCGGGACGGTCCAGGTAACCGCGCGCGAGCCCTTCCCCACCGATGTACAGCTCTCCCACGTCACCGATGGGCAGGAGCCCCAGCGCGTCATCCAACACGTACACCTGGAGGTTCGCGAGCGGCCCCCCGATGGAGATGGACTCCCCCGGCGTGGGCCGTGAACGGATTTCATACGCCGTCGCGGAGGTGGTGCACTCCGTCGGGCCATAGCTGTTGAGCAGGCGCTGGGGCTTCCCATGCGTCATCACATGCGCCACCCACTTCGGATCCAACACGTCGCCACCGACCATCAACACGCGCAACTGGCGGAACGCAGCCGGGATGGCCGCGGCCAGTTGATGGAACAGCGACGTGCTCAGGACCGCGACCGACACCGCGTCGCGTTCGAGCCGTTCCGCGAGGAGAGGAGGCGACAGCAGCGTCTCCTGCGAGATGAGGCACAGCGTGGCGCCGTTCAGGAGCGCACCCCAGACCTCCAGGGTCGAAGCGTCGAACGAGAACGAAGCGGCCTGGAGGACGCGGTCATCGGACCGGAACCCCATGAAGCCTTCGTCCAACACCAGCCGGGCCACGCCCCGGTGCGGAATGCAGACACCCTTGGGCCTGCCCGTGGAGCCCGACGTGAACAGCACGTAGGCCAGCGAGTCGGGACCCGCGCCGCCCCGGACGTTCCAGGCGTCACGTTCCTCCATGGGTTCGTCCAGAGAGGAAGGCTCGACGATGTGCCCCTGGAAGCGCAGCCCCTGGAGGTCCTCGCGCCGGCCCACGAGCACGCGCAGCCCGGCCTCTTCGACCATCACGTTGAGACGATCCACCGGATGATTGGAATCCAACGGCAGATAGGCACCGCCTGCCTTCAGGATTCCCAGCAATCCGATGATTGTCTCGGGCGTGCGGTCAACGCGGATTCCCACGGGTTGATCCAACCCCACGCCTTGCGCCTGGAGCCGCCGCGCCAACCGGTTCGCCCGCCGGTTGAGCGTGTCATAACCGAGGGTTCCCCCTTCGAAGCGCAATGCCACGGCATCCGGTGTGTCGCGTGCATGGGCTTCGAACAGCGTTGCAATGTCCTGCCTGGAAAACTCCGTCTGGCGTCCCTGTGAAAAAGCCCGGAGTCTGTCTGGGTGCGCGGAGATGGTATTCACGATGAATCATTGCCCCCTCCTCTCTCAACGCACGGAGCCAGAATCCTTCACCCATGGCATGGGCTTCCCGAGGCCTGGGTGACGGCCGGACGTGAATCACCGTACGCTTCCGCACATCCATGAATCCCATCGTCCACGCCGAACTGTCCTGGCTGCTGGCACAGGGCCTCCGCGAGCGGCGTGACCGCATCCTCGTCACCTGCGCGGGGCTCGCACCGGACCTGGATGGACTGTCATTGCTCGCGGGTGAAGAATTCTACGCGCGCTATCACCACGTCATCTTCCACGGCTACGTGGGGGCGCTCGTCACCATGACGGTCTGCGCCGCGCTGGCCCGGCGGCGCGCGGCGGTGGCGCTGCTGTCGGTGGCGGCATTCCATGGGCATCTGTTGTGCGACCTCGCGGGCAGTGGTCCCGGTTGGCCCATCCACTACTTCTGGCCGCAGAGCTTGAGGGAGTGGTTCTGGTCCGGACAGTGGAACCTGGCCTCGTGGCAGAACACGCTCATCGGACTGGCCGCGACGCTGGCCTGTCTGGCGTGTGCCCTGCCCTTCCAGCGGACCGTGGTGGAGCTGTTCTCCCTCCGCTGGGATGCGGAGGTCACCCGGACGGTGCGGCGGCGCTTCTCCCGACAGGGGGCCACCGGGGCGCCTTGAAGCCGGTCATTACGGAGTGGTCGCGGGCTCCAGCTTCACCTCGAAGAGGTCGGGCCAGCGCTTGCCGGTGAAGAACAGCCGGCCGGTGCCCGGCTCCAGCGCGATGCCGTTGAGCACGGCCTCATAGCCGGGTGCCCGTCCGCGCACCGCCCGCACCAGCTCCGACGCGTCGATGACCGCCAGCACGCGGCCCGTGGCGTAGTCGATCTTCAACACGTGGTTGGCGTGCCAGACGTTGGCGTAGACGCCGTCCTCCGCGCACTCCAGCTCGTTGAGCCTCTCCTGCGGCACGCCCTGCGACGTCACCTCTACCTGGGACTTCACGTGGAAGTCCTTCGGGTCGTGGAAGCGCAGCGTGGACGTGCCGTCGCTGCGCACCAGCTGGCCGCGCCAGAAGCACAGGCCCCAGCCCTCGCCCGTGTACGCCACCTGCTTCTCCTGCACGGGCGTCGCGCCGTTCCACACGAACAGCGTCTCGTCCTGCCATGTGAGCTGGTACAGGCGCTCGCCGTCGCTGGCCAGCCCTTCCGGGAACACGTCCGGCAGGGACTGCTTCCACAGCGGCGCGGACTGCTCCAGCGAGATGCGCCGCAGGTCTCCGTCCTCGCCGGTGCTCTCGTAGAGCTGGCCTTGGTGGAACTGGAGGCCTTGCGTGAAGGCCGTCGGGTCGTGCGGGTATGTGTGGACGATGCGCGCCACCAGCCGCTGGGGCACGGCCTCGGAAGGTCCCGCGTCCGGCGTCTGACGCTGCGCGGGCGCGCACCCCAGGCACAGGAGCGACAACGACAGGGACCAGGACATGCGGCGCATGGGCTTCCTTGCAAGGGTGTGGCTTCGCGAGCGGCCCAAGCCTAGCGCGCCGCGCCCGGCGTCGCTTCAGCCCCGCGTCACCGCGAGCGCCGCCTCCACCGCGTTTCGCAGCTCGTCCAGTTCGAACGGCTTGTCGAGCACATAGGCGGCCCCCAACCGCTGGGCCTCGCTGTGCAGCTTCGCGTCGCCAAAGGCGGTGATGAGGATGACGGGCGTGTCCCACTGCTCGCGGCGCAGGCGAGCGAGCACCTCCAGGCCGGTGAAGCCCGGCATGCGCACGTCGGTGATGATGAGGTCGGGCGCGCGGGACTCGTCCGCCGTCAGCCCGTCGATGAGGACGCGCACCAGGTCCGGTCCGTCCGACGCCTCCACCACCTCATAGCCGCGCCGAACCAGCATCTTGCGGATGAGGGTGCGCATCTCCAATTGATCATCCGCCACGAGGATGCGGGTGGCCCGCGCTGGCGCCATCGTGGGGTCTTCCCAGGCCGCGGCGCGCGCGGCCCCTTCCGTCTGCTCGTGCACCATGGGAGGAGTCTCCTGGAGGGTTGAAGGTGCGCCGGACGGCGTCACGGCGGTGGGACGTTCCTGACCTGGAGCATCCGCCGTGCCATGTCCGCGGCCCCCGGGCCCTGGCGAAGCGCGGCGATGGGGCGTGGGGCAGGCTGCCCCCGGGCGAAATGCCCCGGCTGGGGCACTTTGCCCCGCCTCCACGAGGCCTCCGGGCACGGCTCCCCTCTCATGAGCGGTTCCGGAGGGTTTGGCCCACGGGCTGCAATGAGGTCCGGGCGTCGGACCGGATGCGGGGCTTCCTCCAAGAGCTCCCTTCAGGCAGCTGGGCCACTGGTGGCTCCCGGTGTCGCTGGTGGAACGGGACCGCTGCCTCCTTCCCAGGGTGCCCACCGCATCCGGTTCGACTCTTTTTCCCCGCCCGGAAGGTCGCTTCCGGAGCCCACCCAAGGAGAACGCACGATGGTCCGCACCCTTCCGTCCCGCCGCCGCCTTGCCCGCGCGCTCGCGCTCACGCCCCTGGTCGCACTGGGCGCGTGCAAGCCTGCTCCGGACACGGCGCCGCCCGAGCGCCCCACGCTGTCCCTGAAGACGGCCACCACGCCCTCGGGCGCGAAGGTGGAGCCCGCGGTCTATTCACCCGCGATGGCCACGCCCGGCACACCCGGCGCGCTCATGTCGCTGGCGCCGCTGGTGGACACGGTGAAGGGCGCGGTGGTGAACGTGGAGGTGCAGGCCCGCGCCCGTCCCGCGATGGGCGGCATGCAGGGCCTGCCCCCGGGGCTCGCGGAGCGCTTCGGCATGCAGGGCGGACAGAATCCCTTCGGTGAGGGCGGCGGTGCGCCGTCGAAGCAGGGCCTGGGCTCGGGTTTCGTCGTCGACCCTTCGGGCCTGGTGCTCACCAACAACCACGTGGTGGAGGGGGCGGACACCGTCCGGGTGAGGCTGGAGGACGGGCGCTCGTTCGCGGCGGAGGTGCTGGGCCGCGACGCGCTCACGGACGTGGCGTTGATCCAACTGAAGGGCGTGTCCGGCAAGCTGCCCTTCGTGAAGCTGGGCGATTCCGACGGCCTGCGCGTGGGCGACCCGGTGATGGCCATTGGCAACCCGTTCGGGCTCGCGTCGAGCGTGAGCGCGGGCATCCTCTCCGCGAGGGCGCGCGACATCCACGCGGGCCCCTATGACGACTTCCTGCAGACGGACGCGGCCATCAACCCGGGCAACTCCGGCGGCCCGCTCTTCAACATGCGGGGCGAGGTGGTGGGCATGAACACGGCCATCATCGGCGGGGCGACGGGCATCGGCTTCGCGGTGCCCGCGAACCTCATCCAGGCGCTCCTGCCGCAGCTCCAGGAGACCGGCGTGGTGCGCCGGGGCTGGGTGGGGCTGGCGGTGCAGGACCTCACGCCGGAGCTGGCGCGGGCGCTGCGCGTGGAGGCCGCGAAGGGCGCGGTGGTGGCGGGTGTCAGCGCCGGAGGCCCCGGAGCGAAGGCGGGCCTGCGCGAGGAGGACGTCATCACGTCGGTGGGCGAGCGCGCGGTGGACTCCGCCGGCTCGCTGACGCGCGCGGTGGCGCTGCTCAAGCCGGGCAGCGAGGTGCAGGTGAGCCTGGTGCGTGGCGGCAAGGCGATGGCGGTGCCGGTGAAGCTGGGCACGCGTCCGACGCAGCGGGGCGAGGAGGAGATGACGCCCCGGGATGCGACGCCCGCGCCGCTGTCGAAGCGGCTGGGCCTGCGGTTGTCGGAGGCGCAGGACGGCAGCGGCGGCGCGCAGGTGGTCGCGGTGGAGTCTGGCAGCGCGGCGGAGCGCGCGGGGCTCGTGCCCGGCATGGTGCTCACGCAGGTGGGCGACCAGAAGGTGTCCGGCGTCGCGGAGGCCGCCCAGGCGCTGACGTCCGCGGAACCCGGTGGCGCGCTGCTGCTGCGTGCGCGGGTGCCCGGACAGGACGGCGCGCTCTTGCGTGCGATTGAAGTGCCGGCGCGGTAGAGCGCGCGCTGCCTCCGGGCGGGCTCAGGAGGAGAGCGCGCCCGGGTGGGGCAGGTCGGGCACGCGGCGCGGCATGGTGCGTGCCACCTGGTCGTAGAAGCACTCCGGTCCAAGGACTTCGCGGAGCTGTTGCTCCGCGGCCTCCGCGGCGGGAGTCATCGCGTCGGTGGGCAGGGCGTAGGGCTCCACGAGCACGATGCCGTCCGCGACCGTGCGCCGCTGGGTTTCGGGGATCGCGTTCAGCCGGTCCCCGAACATCTCGATGAACGGCGGACCGTAGAAGTTGCGCCAGAAGACCCCGGCGAGGCCCTCGCTGGGGTCGCGAACGGTTCGCGTCCGGCGTTGCCCGAACCCCGAGGGGGAGGGGATGAGCTGGTCGCACTTCCGGTCTTCGTCCTCGGAGGTCGAGGAGACGGCCAGCGGTGAATTGAACAACTTCATCAGCACCGTGACCTGTTGGACATGGGCGTCACGCCACTTCGCGTTCTTCGCGCGAGAAAGCGCGGCAGCCCAGGTGAGCTTGCCCACATGCGGAGGACCGTCCGACTTCCTGGCGGAGAACAGGAAGAAGTCACGGTCCGTCTTCGCCAGCACCATGAGGCTGCGGACTCCGAGGAAGCCAGCGACCAATGTGTCGTAGTCGATCCGCAGAGGATCGATCTGCTCATCGAGAGAACGAGCAGGCACGAACCACTGGTACTCCTCGAACGCGCTCTTGAGAAACGCGCGGACCGCAGCCTCCGAGGGAACAATGGGCGGCAGGCTGATCCTGGTCGTCAGATACCTCAACGGCACACGCGAGCCTCACGGATAGACGTCAGACAGGGCTTTTCCATCATCTTCGAGCTTCTTCAAAAGCTGTTCGAGGGGAAAGGTCAGCTTCGTCTGCCCCGCTGGATGCTTCGCGGAGCGGAAGTACACCTCGATGTGGCCACCGTATGTTCGGACGTATTTGAGCATGGCCTCCAGGTTGCCCGTGAGCGCCATCTCCGCTCGGCCCTTGGCCTCCACGAAGTGGTAGGGCTGTCCCCACACCAGTTCCACGGGGTTGCCCTTCACCGCGTCCGGGACGAAGCCCTGGGCCTTGCTCCCCGGAGGCGGCAGCATCAACGCCGTGTTCTTCTGCTGGCCCTTGGCCTTGAGCACGGCCTGCTCGAACTCGCTGCCCGCGCCCTTGTTCTTGATGACCGTCTGGTAGAGCCGCTCCCACTCCGGCTCCACCGCGTACTGGATGCGGGGGTACTTCGACGGGTGGCGGAACTGGTAGTCCACCCACGCCTGCGCCAGGTGCTCCGCGCTGCCCGGCACCAGCCGCGTGCCTTCCGCCGTCACCCGCGAGCCCACCCATGGCACGCGCCTGCCCTGTGCCAGCACGCGGCCCGCCTCCGCCAATGGGGACTCCAGTCGCTTCGCCACGGTTTGCAGCTTCGCCACGTCCTCCGCGGACACCGCATCACCGCGCGCCGCGGCTCGCAGCACCCGGCGGATCTCCTGCGCGTCCTGGGGTGACAGGTGCTGCACCACCCGCTGCAACACCTGCACCTCGCGCAGGCTCCGGCCCGTCAGGAGCGCCACCTGCGCCACGCCCTGCGCGCCCTCCGACAGCAGGCGCCCCGACACCACCGGCAGCGCCACGCTCACCGCGCACAGCAACCGCTCTCCGCCCGTCAGCGGGTAGCCCAGGAGGCTCTCCCCGAGCACCACGCCCTTCATGTCCGCCACTTCTCCGGCGACGGGCAACAGGCCTACCGCGATCTCCAGCACGAGCTCCTCGGGAGGAATGCCTGGAGGCTCCTTGCTCGGGTCCCACGTCGGGGGCGCGAGGCGACCCGCCTCCACCGCCGAGGCCAGCAGGCTGTCGCGCGCCAGCAGGTAGAGCGCCACCTCGCTGGGGCTCTTGCGCACGAAGTCCGGATCCAACGTGTGCTCGTAGGCCCAGTCGAGCACCGCCTCCACCAGCGCCCGCTGCGTCGCTTCGTACAGCGCGCTTTCGGTGAGCAGCCCGTCTGTCCCGAGCCTGCGGAAGTGCGCCCCGGCCAGGGCCCGGCCTCGCGCATCCGCCCAACGGTGGTACTCGCCCAGCTTCGCCTCCACCTGCTTCACGCGCACCGTCTCCGCACGCCCCTGCTCCGCGTGCGAGACCTTCATCCGCAGGTACACCTCCAGCGGCGCATCCTCCGCGAGCTGTTCCTCGGTCCGTGCGATGGCCCAGATGAACAGCTCATTCAGCGCGGCATGCCCCGCCTGACGCTCCGCCTCCTTCATCTCAGGCTTCTTCAGGGCCGCCCGCTGCTCCTGGATGAACGCGAGATAGCGGCCCAGCACCGCACCGCCCACGGTGCCTCTGTCAGGGCCCCGCGAAAGCCGTGGCGGCGACGCGCTCCGGTAGCGCGAGTATCCGTGCAGTCCCACCGGCAGCTCACCGGCCTGGGCCAGACCCCATCCCATGAGCCCGATGAGGGACGTCACGTGCCGCCACGTACGCCCGGACCGTCTGCCTCCGTACGCTGCTTGAAGCCCGCCCATGCATGCTCCTCCGCTTGGGCAGGGCTAACAGGGAGTCCTGACATTCACTGCGCGGGGGAGCGCGGCGTGTCGCTGACGCCGCGTCTCACGCCTGGCCTTCTGGAGACCCACCAGGGTTAACAAGGACTTCCGATTAATAATTAATGTGTCGATTTTCTAAATTTCATGACTAAACAAACAACCGGATTGCCGGCATGGGCATGGATCTCTACATGGGGTCGACAACCCGTTCGTAGGAGTTCCCATGTCGCGTCCCGTTCAATTCGCCTTCACCCAGCCCAGCTCTCCCGGCATCGAGTTCATCATCGAGCTGACCGATGAGAACAGGATCGCCCAGGCACGCCGGATCCTCTCCGGTGAGGAGCAGAATGAGATCCACGTGCACGGCCGGATCGTGAAGCGGAAGGCGGAATACAACCCGAGGTTCTCCTTCCACCTCGATCCCGCGAGCATCGCGTTCTTCACCATGGCCATCGAGGTCTGTGACGCCGACATGATTTACGTCGAGGATCACCTCGACGAAGCCGGCGGCGCCTTCCTCCCGGGCAGCCACTGGTGCCCGTGGACCTCGAGGCTGACCCGCGAGCTGTCGGCCTGAGCTGTTCCCCGCGACGCACGTGAGGGTCGGGCCCGCGCATCCCATTGAGCAGGGATTGCACGGAGTTCCGTTCCCACGGCGCGATGCGGCGCGACATGACGCAGCGGGTGCACATCCGACCCGCTGCACTTGCGTCCGTTCGGGATGTCAGGTGTCGCGCGTTTCGCGGTGACGCCGTGCCTGGACGCCCTCCGGGCATGGCGGAACTTCTGACCGATCGTTCACGTGGGCGCCGCCTGCCCCACCCAGGGGTTCGGAAATCGTCGGAGCCCTGGCATAGAGTGGCACCCGTGCCGCGCTGCCTCACATGCGGGCGGCGTTGGGAGGGTGCTCACGCGCCGTGCCCTCCCGGCGCTTCGCCCATCACCGTCCCGCCGCCCGATGTCTCGCTGCTCGTGCCCGAGGTTCCGGGCTACCGGTGCGAGAAGGTCATCGCGCGCGGAGGCTTCGGCGTCCTGCTGGCCGCGCACAAGCGCGCCCCTGATGGCGGCGAGGGCGAACGCATCGCGTTGAAGCTGGCCCGTCCCGGCGTGATGCTCGCGGAGGCGCAGCTCGCCCGTGAGGCGGAGGCCCTGCGCGTCATCGGGCCGCCCACCGTGCCCGCGCTGTATGAGACGGGCACGCTTCCGGGTGGACAGCGCTTCCTCGCGATGGAGTTCGTGCCGCTGCCCACGCTGGCGGACTGGCTCGCGCAGGTGTCCGGGCCGCTGTCGCCGCAGGAGTTCTGGCCTCGGGCCAGCGCGCTGCTGGACGCGGTGGCCACCGTGCATGCGCACGGACTGGTGCACTGCGACCTCAAGCCCGAGCACGTGTTCCTGGACGACGCCCATCGCCAGGCCCGCGTCTTCGACTTCGGGCTCGTGCAGCGCCCCGCTCCCGACGCCAACGCCGAGGACGGCACACCCGAGGAGACCTCCTCCTTCGCCGGCACCGCCGAATACATGGCGCCCGAGCAGTGCGCCGGCCACGCGGCCCTGGACGCACGCACGGACGTGTACGCGCTGGGCGTCATCCTCTACGAGCTCATCACCGGCCGGCCGCCCTTCTTCGGGGCGCTGCCGGAGGTGCTCCAGGCGCACCTGTCGCTGCGTCCGCCGCCTCCGTCGGAGTACGCCCCGGTGGCGCCTCCGGTGGAGGAGGTCGTGCTGCGGTGTCTGGCCAAGGAGCCCGTGCGCCGTCCCCGCGACGCGGCCGCCGTGTCCCAGGCGCTGCGGGCGGCCCTGGACCACGCGGGCCAGTCCTCGGTGCAGCCCGCGCCCCGGGTCACCCTCACCGTGCTGCCGGAGGTGCGCCCCGCCCAGACGCGCCGCTCCGTGGCGGTGCTGTTCCTCGCCTCGCGCGCGAACCCGGTCGCGGTGCAGAAGGCGCTGACCGCCTACGGAGGCCACATGGCCTTCACCGACGGCGCGCGCTTCGCGGCGGTCTTCGACCCGGACGTGGGAGAGAACCCGGTGCGCCGCGCCCTGCGCGCCGCCGAAGGCCTGGCCGAGCGGGGACTCGCGCCAGCCGCCCACGTGGACGTGGCCACCGTCACCGTGCAGCGCCGGTTGGATGGCGCGCCCCGCTACCTGAGCGCCATCTTCGCGCGCGAGGAGCGCTACCCCACCGGGCCGGAGACGCGCGGCCTGCTGCTGTCGCACGCCGCGGCGGAGGCCGTGCCAGAGGTGCCGTGCCTGCCGGTGCCGGGACGCTCGGGGTTGATGCGTCCCGCGCCTTCGGGCGCCGCGCCCCGGCCAGATGTCACCGTGTTGCAGTTGGGCAGCGCGGTGCTGCTGGGCCGCGACGCGGAGCTGGAGAACCTGCTGGACAGCGCCCGGGGCGCGGTGTCCGAAGCGGCGCCCACCATCGTCACCGTGAGAGGCGACCGGGGTCACGGCAAGAGCCACCTGGCCGCGACGCTGGCCCTGCGCCTGCGGGCCACGCTGCCCCACGCCCGCGTCTACTCCATGCGCGCCCGCGAGCCCGTGCAGGGCGACCCGGAAGGCACGCTGCGCACGCTCTTGCGCGTCGCGCTGCACGGCTTCGACCGCGACGACACGGACACGCAGGAGGATGGCCGCACCGCCATCCTGGACCGGCTGGGCTCGCGGCTGGGCATGGAGCTGTGGCCCGGCGTGGCCGCGACGCTCGGGTGGTACGCGCCCGGCGGTCCGGAGCTGCACAGCTGGGCCGCGGCTCCGGGCGCGCTGCGCTCGCTGGCCCTGCGCGCCACGGGTGAGCTGCTGGCGGCGAGCGCGAGGGAGCGGCCCCTGTGCCTCATCGTGGACGACGCGCACTTCGCGGAGGAGACGGCGCTGGACGCGCTGGAGTACGCGGCGCTCGCGGAGACGCGCGTGCCCCTGTGGGTCTGCGTGCTGGTGCGTCCGGGCTTCGAGCAGAGCCGCCCGTCCTGGGGCGCCCGCGCCGCGCGTCAGCTGGAGCTGCCCTTGTCCGGCCTGACGCCGGGTGATGCGCAGGCGCTGTGCCGCACGCTGCTCAAGCCGGTGGAGAACGTGCCCGCGCAGGCGGTGGAGCGCATCGTCGAGCGCGCGCAGCGCGTGCCCCTGTTCCTGGTGGAGCTGGTGCGCGGACTCAAGCGCCAGGGCCTCGTGCGCCAGCGCTCACCGGGCGGCAACTGGTACCTCGTCACCGACGAGTTGGACCGCGTCCCCGAGCTGCGGCTGGTGGAGTGGCTGGCCGACCGCGAGCTGGGCGCCCTGCCTCCGGCGCTCGCCGCGCATGCCCGCCTGTGCGCGCTGCTGGGCGCGGCCTTCACCGCCACCGCCGCGGACGGCGTGGTGCGCGAGCTGGAGCGCGACGGGGCCGCGTCGCAGTTCCCGCTGGACATGGGCCACGCGACGCGGCGGCTCCTGGATTCGGGGCTGCTGGTGGAGCACCGGCTGGAGGGCCTGAGCTTCCGCAACGAGCTGGTGCGCGAGGCGGTGGTCGCGGGATTGCCCGCCGAGGAGAAGGCGCGCATCCACCACGCCGCCTACCGCCACTACCTGAGCCCGGCGGGTTCGCAGGAGCGCCAGCGGCTGGCCCGGCTCGCGCTGCACGCGGCGGCGGCTGGCCTGCGCGATGAAGCGGCGGCGCTGACCATCGACCTGGCGGAGTCCGCGCGCGGCCGTCACGCCTTCCTCGACGCGGAGGCCATGTACACGCGCGCCCTGGAGCTGCTCGACCCCGAGGACGAGCTGCGCTGCCTCACCGCGCTCCGGGGCCGGGGGCTGATGCGCTACCGCATCGGCCGGTATGAGGACTCGCTCACGGACTTCGCCATCGCGCGCGAGCGGGCCCGGGGCGTGGGGGATGCCCGCGCGGTGGTGGAGTTGCTGCTCGACGAGGCGATGGCGCTCGACTGGGTGAACGACTACGCGCGCAGCGAGGAGCGGGCCCAGGAGGCGCAGCACCTGTCGGAGACGGTGACGTCGCCCTACGTGCAATCGCGGTTGCTGCTGGCGCTGGGCCGCGCGCAGTTCCGCAAGGGCGAGTGGCTGGACGCGCTCATGCCGCTGGAGGCCGCTGCTGAGAGAGCCCGGAAGCTGGGCGACGCGGGCTACGAGACGCTGGTGGTGGCGCTGCTGCTGATGGCGGTCATCCTCCCGAACCTGGGCGACATCGACGGCGCCGAGCGCGTGATGGACGAGGTCATCAGCGCGTGCACGGAGCGCGGAGACCGCTTCCACCTGGGCTCGGCCATCAACAACCGCCGCAACCTGTGGGTGGCGCGCAGGGATTTGACGCACGCCCTGAAGGACCAGGAGCGCTTCATGCAACTGGGGCGCGAGCTGGGCGTGGTGGGCTGGGAGTACTTCGCCGAGCACAACATGGGCGAGCTGTACTACCAGGCCGGCGACGTGGAGGCCGCGGCGCCGCACATCGCCCGCGCCATCGTGCTGGAGCGCCGGCATCCGGAGGTGGCGCACCGTCCGTGGGCGCTGCTGCTCCAGGCGCGCGCCATGGCCTGGACGGGCCGGCACGACCGGGCCCGGGAGCTGCTCGCGCAGGTGCGGCAGACGATGGCGAACAGCCGGCACGGCGTGAACCTGAGCCCGTCGGAGGAAGTGCTCTTCACCATGGTGGAGCTGGCTGCCCGCGACGCGACGGCGGAGGACTGGCACGCGCTGCGCGAGCGCTCCTCGCAGGTGTCCGTGGAGCAGGAGCCCCTCGAAGTCCTGGAGATGATGGGCCTCGCGGCCTGGCGCCGGGGCGACTTCGCGGAGGCGATGCTCGCGCTCGGGGAAGCCATGGCGCGGGCCGCGCAGTTGCCGAACCTGATGGAAGACCGCATCCGCCGCTCGCTGGAGCGCGTGCGGGACCTGACTCCGGCTGCGTGAGCAGCCAGGCCCGGCGCTACACCGACCGCTGAAGCGCCGTCGTGGCGGCGATGATGAGCCCCATCAACGACTCACCCACCAGCGCCCCGGAGCCCAGCGCGGGCACCTGCGCATCGGTGTGCTTCGGCGACCACCGCCGCGCGAGCGCCGCCAGCCCCGCGCCCAGGCACAGCGTCACCGCGAAGAAGGCGGGCGTGATGAACCCGATGCCCATCGCCACCGGTGACGGCAGCCACTTCGCCGCCCTGCCCCGCGCGGCCAACGTCAGCACCGCGCCCACCGCGCACCCCACCAGCGCACCCATTCCCGCATGCGGCGGCAGGCCGGCCAGCCCTCGCACGGACACCTCCGCCACCGCGCGGAACTGCGCCGCCGCGGGCACTGGCAGCGCGGCTGTCCCCAACCCGTACGCATCCACCAGCAGCAGGTAGGCCGGCACCGCCACCACCGCGCCCACCGCCACTCCCACCAACTGCGCGGCGAGCTGCTTCGACGACGAGGCCCCCAACAGGTGCCCCGCCTTGAGCGACCACAGGCTCACGCCCGTCTGCGCCGCCGCGCCCGCCACCACCGAACCCGCCGCCACGTTGGGCGCCAGCTCTCCGGGCCTCACGAAGCCGAAGGCGACCTGCGTGAGGTTGCCCATCTGGCTCACCGGCGACACATCCGTCTGTCCCGCGCCGCGAGCACACACCGCGCACAAGGGCACCAGCAGCGCGAGTGCCAGCACCATCGACGGCACGCCCAGCCCGAACAACACCCGGCCCAGCACCACCGCCAGCACGCACGCCACCACCGCCAGACCCAGCGTCCACCGGGGCAGGCCGCTGCGGTCCGCGCCCACCGAACGCAGGTCCCTCGCCGCGCTCAGGAAGTCGCGCGCCTGCGCGCCCAGCGACACCACCGCCGCGCCCACCATCAACCCCACCCCGGGCCACGTCAGCCACGCGGACAGCGGCCCATACTCCGCGCCCACGACGACGCCCGCACTCAGCAGGACCGGAGCCAGCACGCCCCACGCCACGACCGCGCCCAGCAGCATGCTCAGGGCGAGCTGCAGCCCCGTCATCATCCCCACCGCCAGCAGCATGGGACTCACGCCCACGCCCCAGTTCAGCGACTCCAGGGAAGCGCCGCCCACGCGGCCCGGCAGGCCCACCATCCCCGGCAGCAACCCGCGGGAGTCCCGCATCCACGTCACCACCATGGCCACGACGCCCGCGCCCACCAGCGTCCGGCCACGCCCCACCGACGTGCCCGGGGCCTCCGTCGGCGTGGCCGAGTGCAGCGTGGAGATGAGCTCCGCGGTGGCGATGCCCGTGGGGAACGGCAGGGCCTCCTGCACCAGCAGGCGTCGGCGCAGCAGTCCCGCCACCAGCACGCCCACCGCGCCCAGCACCACGCCCCAGGCCGCGATGCCCCAGCCCGGCACCGTCACACCCAGCAGCGCCAGCGCCGGCAGCGCGCCCAGCAGGCCCGCCGCCGCGGGCATCGCGCCCACCGCCGACGCAGCCGTCTGCGTGAGGTTGTTCTCCAGCGGCGTGTACGGCACGCCCCGCCTGCGCCCATAGGCGGCAAGCCCGCTGAACCCCAGCACCGTCGCGGTGATGGAACCGCTGTCCCACCAGCCCGTCTTCATCCCCATGTAGAGGTTGGTGACGGCCAGCAGCGCGCCGATGAGCAGCCCCATCCCCAGCGCGCGCACCGTCCACTCCCGGCCCTCGGAAGCGGGGACCACCACGGAGCCCAGGTCCTGGCCCCCGGGCAGCGGCTCCTCCGGCCCCACCGCGGCCTCGGGAGGGGACGCGGGGTGACCGGAGGGAGGACTCATCGCCCGGCCTCCGCCGAGCGTCCCACCAGCTCCCGCAGCTGCGCCAGGTCCAGCGGCTTGCTCAGCTTGAGGTTCGGCACGTCGCGCAGGAAGGACACCGTGCGCGGCGTGAAGGCCCCGCCCGTCATGAACACCATGCGCCCGGCCTGCTCCGGCGACGAACGCCCCAGCTCGAAGTACAGGTCCATGCCCGTCATCCCCGGCATCATCACGTCACAGAGGATGAGGTCGAAGCGGCCGCCCTCGTTCACCAGCCGCAGCGCCGCCTGCGCGCTGTTCGCCGTGGCCACCTCGTGCTCCGCCGCCAGCGAGCGTTGCAGCGCCACCGTCACGTTGGGCTCGTCGTCCACCACCAGGATGCGCGCCCGCGCTCCGGGCTGCGCCGTCGACGACAACCGGGGGTAGAGGTCCGGCTCGTGCTGCGCCGAGCGCAACACCACGCGGAAGGTGCTGCCCTGCCCCGGCACGCTCTCCGCCTGGATGGAGCCGCCCATGGATTCGATGATGCCGTGGCAGATGGACAGCCCCAGCCCCGTGCCCACGCCCACCGCCTTCGTGGTGAAGAACGGATCGAAGATGCGCCCCAACACCTCGGGCGTCATGCCCACGCCGGTGTCGCGCACCTCCACCACCACCTTGCCGGGCTCGCCCTGGCGGATGATGGCGCGAATCTCATGCTCGGTGACGGAGGACGGGTCCTCCGGAATCGCCTGCGCCGCGTTGAGCAGCAGGTTCAGGAACACCTGACACAGCCGCGCCTCGCTCGCCTCCACCGCTGGCACCGGTTCAAATTCGGTGATGAGCCGCGCGCGGTGACGGATGACGTTGTCCGCCATCTTGCACGCCAGCTCCACCGAGCGGCGCACGTCCACCGGCATCGGCCGCGACTCCTGCTCGCCGCGCGCGAACACCTTCAGGTCCCGCACGATGGTGGCGATGCGCTCCGCGCCTTCCGTCGTCTCGCGCACCAGTTGCTGGATGGCCGCCACCGGCTCCGACGGCGCGCCCTCCGCCTCCATCTTGTCCAGCCCCTCGCGGATGAGGTGCAGGTTCACCAGCATGTACGCGAGCGGGTTGTTGATTTCGTGCGCCACGCCCGCGCCCAGCGTGCCAACGCTGGCCAGCCGGTCCGCCACCACCAGCCGCGCCTGGAGCTGCCGGCGCTCGCTCATGTCCCGGTGGACCATGATGTTCGCGATGATGCGCCCTTCAGCGTCGCGCAGCGGCACCACCACCGACTCGCAGACGCACGTCATGCCGTCGTCGCGCCGGAACTCCAGCTCCCCGGACCAGCGCCCGTGCACCTCCAGCGCGGTGAGGATGGCGCCCGTCAGCCGGTCCTGCTCGCCCGGGTGCAGCACGCTGAAGAGCGTCTGTCCCATGGCCTGCTTGCGGCTTCGGCCAAACATCCGCTCCGCGCTGGTGTTCCAGTCGATGACCCCGCCCGCCAGGTCCGTGATGACGACGCCGTCAGAGATGCTCTCGAAGATGAGCGCCTGCCGGTGCAGTTCCTGCTCCGCCTGCTTGCGCGCGGTGATGTCCATCACCGTGCCCGTCACCCGCGCGGGCTGCCCCGCCGCGTCGAGCAGCACGTCGCCCTTGCACGAAATCCAGCGGTAGCCGCTGCCGGACGGTTCGATGCGGTACTCCACGTCCACCTGCGACTTCTGCTGGAGCGCCGTCGCCAGGCCCGCGCGCAGCCGGGGCAGGTCCGCCGGGTGGACGATCTCCTCCAGGTCCATGGCGCGGCCGGACAGCTTTCCCACCGCCAGACCCAGCAGCCGGTCCACGTGCTCGCTCCACGTCACCTGACCGCTCTTCGCGCTCCAGTCCCAGATGCCCACGCGCGCGGCGGACAGCGCCTGTCGGAGCTGCTCCTCGCGCTGCTCCAGCACCTCGCGCCGGGAGAAGCGGAACACCGTGACGGTGCCCACCTGGAGCCGGTCGCCCTCCTGCAGCTCCGCCGTGGACACCGGCAGGCCGTTGAGGAACGTGCCGTTGGTGGATTCCAGGTCGGTGACGCGGCAGGTGCCGTCAACGGCACGGAGGATGCGCGCGTGCTTGCGCGACACCCCGTGGTCGTCGATGCGGACCTCCGCCTCCGAACCCCGCCCGATGACGTGCTCGCCCGGCTCCAACCGATACGCCTTGCCGATGGCGGCCGGCGTCGTGGTGCTGATCAGGATGAGGCACGCCCCGGTCGAGGACGGAGCCGTCACCGATTGGCCCGCGCAGGTCGTGAGCTCGTCCAACAACGTCATCATGTGTGCCAGCCCCCTTGCGTTCCCCTGCGCTCGGGCCGGCACTCTCCTCGCCGCCTGTCGTGCATGACGCCGCGCTCCGTGAGGGCCACAAGCCTTGGCCCGGTTCGCAACCATACTCCAACGGCTTCCAATGAACGTCGCTTCCACCTCCGGGGCAGGAAGCCTGACTCCTGGTGAACGGGCAAAAGGGCAGGCAGGGAAGCAGCCGGCGGCGGGCGCTCGCGACCCACCCGGCGGATGCTAGGGTGCGGGACATTCATGGCGGCGGACTCCGACAGCACCTTCCGCATCCAGGCGCGCGCCGCGGCGAGCGCCACGGACAAGGGGCATGACGCACCCCCCCGATCCGAACGGGGACCGGGCACGCTCGCGGGCGAGTACGTGCTCAAGTCGATGATCGCCGCCGGAGGCCACGGCAGCGTCTACGAGGCGGAGCACCGCATCCTCGGCCGGCTCGCCGCGGTGAAGGTGCTGCACGCGCACCTGGCGGACCAGGGGGAGATGCTCCAGCGCTTCGTGCGCGAAGCCCGCGTGGTGAATCAGATCCACCACCCCAACATCGTGGACGTCTACGACTTCGGCCTGATGCCGGACGGCAGCCCCTACTACGTGATGGAGCTCTTGTCGGGGCGCACGCTGAGCCAGGTGGTGCAGGAGCGCGGACGGCTCTCCGCGTCACGCGCGCTGGCGTACCTGGAGCCCATCTGCGGCGCGCTGGAGGCGGCGCACCGCTCCGGCGTCGTCCACCGCGACCTGAAGTCCAGCAACATCCTCGTCGTGGAGGAGGGGGAGAAGCCTCGGCTGAAGCTGCTCGACTTCGGCATCGCGAAGCTCATCCAGCAGGAGCCCGGCCAGGAGGGGCTCACCACCGCCGGCCAGCGCCTGGGCACCGCGCACGCGATGGCGCCCGAACAGTTCCGGGGCGGCCGCATCGGTCCGCCCACGGACGTGTACGCGCTGGGCGTGCTGCTGCACCAACTGCTCACCGGCCGCTACCCGTTCCAGTCCGACGACCGCCTGGAGCTGGAGCGGATGCACCTGGAGGCCCCGCCGCCGCGCCCCAGCGTGCGCGCGCCGGTGTCCCCCGGCATGGACGCGGTGGTGCTGCGCTGCCTGGACAAGGACGCCACCCGCCGCTACCCCAGCGTGAATGCCTTCCTCACCGCGCTGCGCGAAGCCGCCGAGGAGCCCGGACAGGTGGAGGGGCAGACCCGCCCCGTGTTCGCCGTGCACGCGGAGGTGGTACTGCCCGCCACCGACCAGGACGACGACACGCTCTACGCCGCGCTCGCCGTGGTGCTGGACACGCTGGAGCAGGGCCTGCGCGCCCGGGGCTTCCTGCTGGCCCTGCAGACCGGCACCACGCTCCTGGGCGTGCGGCCCCTCACCCCCGACACCGCCCCCGCCGACACGCTCAAGGCCCTGCGCGACCTGCACGCGGAAGCCCAGTGTCTGGCGGACGCCGCCCAGGCCCACGTCCACCTCTGCCTCCACCATGGCGAGGCGGAAACCCGGGGCGAGGCCGATGAGGCCGAGGTGGTAGGGGGACCCGTGACGCATGTGGCTACCTGGAACGTCCGCGATCCTGACGGCTTCGCCCTGACCCCTCCGGCTTCGCGATTCCTGCAGGGCCCACCCTCGCAGTGAGTTGTCCTCCAGCCACCCCACCCCGATCGTCCTTGTGGTGACAGGCCCTCCAGAGGCCTACTGAAGGTCGCGTCTGGATTCAACCTGCACAGTAATTTTCTGCAGGCGCGGTATTTCCTTCCCCCCCAGAATGCGTCACGATTCCCCTGTCTGACAGTTTCAACGACTTTCTAGTTGAAAGCCTGGACTGCCTGACATCCTGGAAGTCGTTCATCCGACTTCCCTTGAGCGGGAGCCCCCTACATGCGCCTCACCCCTGCTTTTCAGCCTGGAAGTGGATGCAGCGAGTGGTGGAACCGGAGTGCCTTGGCCCAACCCCTGAAGGCGCTGTTGCTGACAGGTGCGTTGTTGGCCGTGGTGGGTTGCGGTGGGGTGGCCTCGGAGAACACCCCGGACGAGGCGTGGGTGCTGGCGTCGGCGGAGCAGTCGCAGATGGTGGACAACGGCCTGTCCACCAACGGCCTGTCGACGAACGGCCTGTCCACCAACGGCCTGTCCACCAACGGCCTGTCCACCAACGGCCTGTCGACGAACGGCTTCAACGACTGGTTCAACGCGAACGCGGGCACGTCGCCGGCGCTGATGGCCTACATCGTGAAGTGCGCGGTGGCCGCCGGCCAGACGCGCGCCTACGAGAACGCGTCCACGGGGGCGAAGTACACGTGGCAGGGCAGCCTGGGGCTCGCGCCGGGCTGGGCGTCGGGCAAGCCCGCGACGGTGGCGGAGCAGCAGGTGGTGAGCGCGTGCCTCGCGGCGCACGCGAACAAGTACGGCCTGCACATCTCGCTGTCGGTGCTGGGACGCACCGCCGAGGGCACGGCGCTGTCGTACTCCTCCGAGGAGCTGTCCACGTTCAAGGAGAAGGAGGGGTGCTTCTTCGGCAACCTCTTCACCACCGAGGGCCTGTTCGCGGCGCGTGATCGCGACTTCAGCTCCGCGGAGAGCTCCACGCGCGCTTGCGGCCTGACGCTGAAGGGGGACAGCTGCGCGCCCATCACCAACGTGGGCGCCTGCTCCCAGTTCTGCACCAAGGGTGACGCGAGCCAGCCCTACTACACGCAGTGTACGTACAACGGGAAGACGTACCCGACCATCACCACGCGCGTGCAGCCCCAGGAGCTGTACCGCTGCGGCGACGGCACCTGCCAGTTCACCGAACGCTGTGGCACCGGCCTCACCGCTGACAGCTGCAAGGCCGACTGCGGTACCTGCTCCTAGTCTTCCCCGAGTCTCTTCAAGGCACCGGGCACGTCAGGCCTCCCCCAAGGTCCGTGCCCGTGCATCCGGGCGTGCGGCGCTCCCCACCGCGCGCCCGAATCCCGACTCCCAGCTCGCAGCCATGGGATGGCGACGGTGCAGGAATCCGCGCCTGTCGGATCCCCGGCGTCCCCCCACCCCGTGCACCTTGCCCGGCACCGGTCGGCGGTGTTGGATGCCCCTCGCGCAGGCCGGTTCGCCGTTGGGACCACCGCCACGAGGAGCGGTAACGGCCGCGGGTGTTGGAGTGGGCCGCGATGACGGTACGAGCGAAGGTCGGGCGTTTGGCGGCGATGACGCGGCGGCGGAGCACCCTGCGACAGGCCTTCCAGGGGCTTGGCACCGGGACCGGCGTGGGCGTGCGTCCCGGACAGGGCGCGCCCCGCGCGGACAATCACCTGCTGGAAGAGACGGTGCGCGAGCGGACCGCGGCGCTGGAGGCCGCCAACGCGAAGCTGTCCAGCAGCCTGGAGCAGCTCCACGCCACGCAGGCCCAGCTGCTCTTCGCCGACCGGCTCATCGCCCTGGGGCGCATCGCCGCGGGCGTGGGTCATGAAATCAACAATCCGCTGGCCTTCATCCTGAGCAACCTGGAGTACATCCACCAGGAGCTGCAGCAGAAGGAGCGCCTGTCGGAGCAGGACCGGCAGGAGATATTGGAGGCGCTGGCGGAGACGCGCGACGGGGCGGAGCGGATCCGTCTCATCGTGAGGGATTTGCAGACGCTGTCGCGCGCGGAGGACGTGGGCAGCGGCCCCGCGGAGCTGGCGTCGGTGGTGCGCACGGCGGCGAAGATGGCCATGCACGAATTGCGGCACCGCGCGCGCCTGGTGGTGGAGTGCGACGGCGTGCCCCCGGTGCAGGGCAACGGCTCTCGGCTGGGCCAGGTGTTCCTCAACCTGCTGCTCAACGCGGCGCAGTCCATCCCCCCGGGCAACGCGGAGGCCAACGAGGTGCGCGTGGTGGCCCGTCCCGGAGCGCCGGGCCACGTGCTGGTGGAGGTGCGCGACACCGGCTGCGGCATCGCGCCCGAGCACCGCGAACGCATCTTCGACCCCTTCTTCACCACCAAGCCGCTGGGCGTGGGCACGGGCCTGGGGCTCGCGGTGTGCCATGGCATCGTCACCTCGCTGGGCGGGACGCTGACGATGGAGAGCGCGCCGGGCGAGGGCAGCATCTTCCGCGTGTGCCTGCCCGTGGCGGGGGCCTTCGTACAGACACCCCGTTCTCAGGCAGACTGGGCCTGACGGGCGTCCCTTCCGGGTGTCCCGGTGCGTGGCGCGCGCGAGGTCCGGGATGCTGCTGAACGACCCCTCCCTGCCGGTGTTGGCCCTGGTGGTGCTGCTCATCTCCGGGCTGGTGAAGCTGCTGACCGTCGCGTTGGGGTGGCTTGCCTGGCGCACGCGCGCCGCGGAGCGCCTCCGGGTGTACCGGCGCGAGCTGGCGGAAGGTCAGCTGCGCAGCGAGGCGTGGGCGGCGGTGGGCGTGCTGCTGGCCGACGCGGTCATCATCGCCGGCTTCCTCTATTGGACCGGCCCCCTGCATGCGCCGTTCAGCCTGCCCGCCGCGCTCTGGACGTACGCGTGGATGTTCGTGGGCTACGAGGTGTGGTTCTACGCGACGCACCGGCTGATGCACCTGCCCCGCTTCTACCGCTTCCACGCGCAGCACCACGTGGCCCGGGTGACGGCGCCCCTCACCGCGCTGTCGTTCTCCGTGCTGGAGCGCGTGTCGCTGATGGGCGGTGGGCTGTGTCTGCACTACGCGGCGCTCCACCTGATGCCCGGCTCGCAGGTCGGAATCGTGGCCTACATGCTGACCAACTACGCCCTCAACGCGGTGGGCCACGGCAACACGGAGTGGCTGCCCAAGCGCTTCGTGACGTCCTGGGTGGGCCGCATCTTCTTCACGCCCACGTTCCACGCGATGCATCACGCGCGCTACCAGGGGCACTACGGCCTCTACACGGTGCTGCTGGACCGGTGGTTCGGCAGCACGTTCGAGGACTATCCGCAGGTGCATGCCCGGGCCCGGGACGGCGAGGGCCTCACTCGCATGGGAGAGCGGCTGCCCGTGGCCGCCGCACCCGCCGCACCATCCGCCGTGCCGGAGGCGCCCCAGGCGATGTGAGGTCCGCGCGGCCCCGACTCTCCACGGTGGGGCGCGGCGCACGGCAGGCGGCGGCTGACGGACATCAGGCCAGGGACGGCGCTCCGGGAGGGATGTCATCCGCGGGGCCCGGCCCTACAATCGTGCGGTGAACTTCCCGCAGGACGTGATCATCATCGGCGCGGGTGCCAGCGGGACGCTGCTGGCGGCCTGCCTCTTGCGCGGCGCCCGTTCGCCCCTGCGCGTGACCCTGGTTGAGAAGGGGGAGCGCATCGGGCGAGGGGTCGCGTACTCCACCACCAGTGCCCGCCACCTGCTCAACGTGCCGGCGGGCCGAATGAGCGCCTGGGTGGAGGATCCCGAACACTTCCTGCGCTGGCTGCGCGCGGAGGCGCCGGACACGCTGGCGTCCGCGTTCGCCGAGCGCCGCCGCTATGGCCAGTACCTGGAGGCGGTGCTGAAGGAGGCCGCGCAGAAGGCCGCATCCGGAGTCCTCCTGGAGACGGTGCACGACGAGGTGACGGCGGCGGTGGACACGGGGAACGGCGTGAAGCTGTCGCTCGCGAGCGGCGCGACGCTGGAGGGGCGGGGCGTGGTGCTGGCCCTGGGCAACGCGCTGCCCGCGGACCTGCGCGTTCCGGACGGCGGGCTGTATGCGAGCGCCCGCCACCACCGCTCGCCGTGGGCGCCCGGGGCGCTGGAAGGCATCGGGCCCGAGGAGGAGGTGCTGCTCATCGGCACGGGCCTCACCATGGTGGACACGGTGCTGTCGCTGGGCGAGCGCGGCCACCGGGGCCGCGTGCACGCGCTGTCCCGGCACGGCCTGCTGCCCCATGCGCACCGCGTTTCGGGAGCGAAGGCCCCCCCCGCCGCGGAGCCGCTGCGCATCCGGGAGCTGCTTCGCTCGGTGCGCCGGGAGATGGACCGCTGTCGCGACGCGGAGACGGCCACCCAGGCCGCGGTGCCCCAGGATGGCGCGGCGCCGTTCAGCACGCTGCGGATCCGCGACGTGCTGCGCGCGATGCGCCAGGAGGTCGACGCGCAGGTGGCGGAGGGCGCGGACTGGCGCGCGGCGGTGGATGCGCTGCGGCCGGTGACGACGCCCCTGTGGCAGCGGCTGCCGTACGCGGAGCGCCAGCGCTTCCTGCGCCACCTGCGCACGCATTGGGAGGTGCACCGCCACCGCATGGCCCCGGAGATCCACGAAACGCTGGAGGGCTGGCTGCGCGATGGGCGGCTGCTGCTGCATTCGGGCCGCGTGCTCGGCTTCGACCTGGCGCCGGGCGCGGTGACGGTCCGCCTGCGTCCCCGGGGACAGCGCGAGGCCCAGGTGCTGCGCGTGGACCACGTCATCAACTGCACCGGCCCCGAATCGAGCCTCTCCTCGCGCAGTCAGCCGCTGCTGCGCGGACTGCTGGAGGCGGGGCTGGCGCGCTCGGACTCGCTGGGCATGGGGCTGGCCACCGCTGGCGACGGCGCGGTGCTCGACTCGAAAGGCCGGCCGTCCTCCCACTTCTTCACCCTGGGGCCGCCCCGCCGGGGGGACCTCTGGGAGACCACCGCCGTGCCGGAGATCCGCACCCAGGCGCGGGACCTGGCGGACCATCTGCTGCGCCACCTGGGCCTGGCCCGCGTCGCGTCCGCGCCTTCACCGGTCGCGCCCTCCTGAAGCGGGCTGCCGTCCGCGCACGGAGCGTGCCTGCCCGGTAGCTGACCTGACAGGCGCCATGACCTGAAAGGCGGGCTCGCCCGCTGGAGGGGCAGTGGCCCGGCCATGCGGGAGGGTGTGGGGCTCCGGGATTCGTGCGACATTCGAGCCCCCCTCTTGGAGTCCCCCTCTGATGGCCCTGAAACGCCCCCTCCCCGCCCTCATGGGAGGCGTGTTGCTGTTCGTCCTCGCGAGCCTCGGGGTGCTCGCATCCCAGCGTCTGAGCACCGACGCCCTGGAGGCGCGGCTCGTGCGCGAGGTGAACACGCTGACGCACGCGGAGCACCCGCGTCCGGCGCATGTCACGCCCCCTCGGGCCGGCACCTTCGGCGCCGCCCTGGAGCCCTGGGTTGCTTCGCTGGTGCGCCCGCCCCATGCGGCGCCTGGCGCGGAGGACGCCGCGCGCTGCGAGGCCGTGACGGAGGGGCGCGTTCCCGTCGCGAACCTGCCCGCCGCGTGCCGTGAAGCGCTGGACCTGGACCGTCCCCTGATGCGGCAGGTGCTCGCCGCCACCCATGCGGAGTCGGGCGGGCTGCCGGAGGAGCTGCGGCCGTTGTCCGGGCCGGATGTGTCGCGGCGCGATGCGCTCGCGCAGGCGTTGCGACGGGTGTTGGAGCAGGCGGCGCTGGAGACGCGGCTGCTCGTGGCCGGGGGCGACGCGGACCAAGCGGTGGACACCTGCGTGGACGCGCTCGCGCTCAGTCGGGAGCTGGCCCTGGGCGGTGGACTCGCCGGGCAGCGGCTGTCCGTGCACGGCTACACGCGCACGTGGCGGGCCTGCGCGGATGCGCTCGACGCGGCCTCCGTGGGCCGCAAGCGAGAGGCGGCCGCGCAGCTCACCCGGCTGCACGAAGGCTTTCCTCCGCTGTCCCTGACGCTGCACGAGGACTCGCTCGCCGCGCAGCTCACCACCTTCCGCGACCTGCTGTCCGACGATGCCCGGTCCCTGCTGCCTGTCGCCTGGATGGACGCGCCATCCCTGCCGGGTGCCCTGTCGCGGCGGCTCCAGTGGCGGCAGTGGGTGGCGGACTCCGATCGCCTGCGCGCAGTGGTGGACATGCCCGTGGAAGCGCGCCGCCGGGCCATGAGCGCCCTGGACGCCCGGAAGGCCCAGGAGCACTTCCGGCAGGAGGAAGCCGTGTCGGCGCGCCTGTCCTCCGAGGACATGGAGGCGATGGACCTGCGCGCGCTGCGCTCCGAGGCCCTCATCGCCCTGGCGGAAGTCGACGCGGAGCGGGCGGAGAAGGGCCAGTGGCCCAAGGCGCTCGCCACGAAGACGGCCTCGCTCGTGCTGGAGTCGGTGGATGCGTCCCAGGCCATCATCCGCTCGTGCGTGCGGGGCCTGACGCCCGAGGCCCTCCTCCTGAACGCCGACGCCCCGGCCACGCCCCAGCAGGCCCGCGAACAGCCCTGAAGCCCTCCGCCTCCGGCGCGGACCCACCCCCTCCAGGGGATCGTCCGCGCCCGCTTCACGTCCGGCCTCCACGGACAGGGCGGCCATGTACGATGCGACTTTCCGTGACCGCGGGAGACATCTGTCATGGCGTGGAAGCTGGTGCTGCTGGACGAAGTGTCGAAGGTGCTGCCGGACGCGCCGCTCAAGGGCTCCGACATCCGGGTGGAGCTGCCCAACGCCAGCTACGCGCTGCCCTCCGGCCAGAAGCTGGGCCCGCTGACCTTCGCGTTCGACGTGTCCGCCAAGGGTTTCATTGAAGGCTATGACGCCCCGGCGGACGTGGACGCAGCGGGCGTGGTGGGCGAGGCCTCCAGCGAACCGGAGCGGCTGTCCCCGCCGCTCGTCTTCGGCGACGACCAGGCGTGGCTCAAGTACGCGGTGGAGGCGCGCGTGAAGGCGGAGGTCGGCTTCCCGCTGCCGTACGTAGCGCTGGCGGCCAACGGGGACGTGCGCGTGCTGCTCGCGGACTACCACCGGCACACCCAGGACACGAACGCGCGGGCCGCGCTGAAGGCGGACGCTGGCGAGCTCCGGCTGCCCCTGCTCACGTCGTCGCTTTCGAAGCTGGGCGTCGGGGACGCCATCTCCTTCCAGGCGCGCGGCGAGCTGTCCGTCACGGCGACGCTGGACTGGACGGACGTCTACACCACCAACCTCCAGGCGCTGACGAAGCTGCTGTCCGCCAGCACGATGGTCGCCTTCGAGGCCAAGGCGGGCGCCACCGTGTCCGCGAAGGTGAAGGTGACGGACGACTACGCGGTCATCTTCTCCCGCCCGGAGGCAGGGAAGATCCGCGTGCAGGTGAAGAAGGTCGTGGCCCGCGAGGCCGGCGTGACGGCCGACCTCCACGTGGAGGCGACCCTCACCGACCCGGCCGCCGCGCTCACGCAGGTGGAGCGCATCCTCGAAGGGCTGTTGTCGGTGCCGCTCGCCGCCTTCGAATCGCTGATGACGAAGCTGGAGACGCACACCCTGTCGGAAGCCGAGACGAAGGTGCTGCGCATCGTGCTGGACCGCCTGGGCTTCCAGGAGCTGGAGGCCGCCCCCACGGCGCTGCGCCAGGCGTGGGAGAAGCTGCGCACGGAGGCCCGCGCGAAGGTCCAGGCCCTGGCGGAGGCGAAGTTCGCCGCGGGCTTCCGCTACGAATACCTGCGCCTGCGCGAGCAGACGACGCTCTTGTCCACCGTCTGCTCCGACGCCCAGGCCCAGACCCTGCACCCGATGCTGGTGGGCGGCGACATGTCCCGCGCGATGCAGCGCATGCAGGCCGAAGGAATGACGCTGGAGCAGTGCCTGCTCAAGGAGGTCTCCAAGGAGTCTCAGGCGTGGGGCTTCTCGCTGCGGCTGGGAAGCTGGGCGCTGGGCGGCAACGACGAGCGCAACCTCACCCAGGTGGTGCAGCGCAACAGCCTGGAGAAGGAAGCGCCCCAGCGCATCTCCTTCCTGGGCGTGCGGCGCTACACCGGCACGCTGCTCACGCCGTACGCGCACTGGACCGCGGACTTCAAGGCGGACATGTCCGAGTTCCGCAAGTCGCCCACCGTGGCGGACTTCGACCTGGGCCTGTACCTGCTCCTGCGCCGCGACGCGCGCAAGCGGAGCGAGGACGACCTGCGCCAGTCCATTGACGAGGCCATCGTCTGGGGCGCGCTGGATGACGCGGAAGAGGAGGAGGTCCTCAAGCGCATCCGCGAGGCCTCGGGCGGAAAGGCCATCGAGACGCGGGTGGAGCTGAAGCTGGACAACCGGACGCTGCGCGACGTCATCACCCACGCGGCGGATGCGGACGCGCCGACCGTCTTCGCGCGCGCGCTGGCCCGGGCGCTGCCCTGGTACTCCGTGCCCAGCCGCGACCGTCCCGCCGTGCGCGAGTCCGTGTACACGGGCCTCTGGCGGGCATACCTGGACCAGAACTGGTCCGCGTCCGACGCGGCGAAGACGGCCGCAGCGACGCTGAAGAACCATCCGCTCGTGGGGCTCTTCGCGCACACGGAGGGGCAGCTGGGCAACAGCATGCTGACGTTCGCGGAGGTCATCCAGAAGAACCCCGGCACGGTGTCCAAGTGGCGCGACCTGCGCGCGGGCCTGCTGGACCTGCGCAACAACGAGCAGCGCTCCCCGTCCATCTTCGCGGGCGCGTTCAAGGCCCTGTCGCAGTCGTGGGCGCAGTCCTTCCACCTGAAGGCGTCCGGCGCGTTCTTCCTGGAGCTGGCATCGCGCGGTGGCAACGGCCTCGCGACGGTGGAGCGCACCTTCACCGTGACGGTGCCTGACACCGGCGTGAGCATCGTCTTCTCCAAGTCGCGGGCCTGAAGGCTTTCGTTGGGTTCCGCACGCTCCCCTGCGTGCGGAACCCCGCGGGGCCAGCCGATGGACGCGGAAGCAACGCGCCGCATTGCCAGTGTGACAGTGCGGCACTACATCCCGGGCCGCACCGGGCTCTCTCCCCGGCAAGGAGTGCCCGCGCGATGATCGTCGGTCGGATGTTGTCCTGGCGGATCGTCCTTCGCTACACGGGCCTGCCCGTCGCGCTCCACGTCGTCCTCGCGCTCGCCATCGCCCTTGGCTACGAGGTGATGGGCGCGAAGTGGCTGTCGGTGCCCGCGCTGCCGGTGACGGTGCTCGCGGCGGCATTGGGCGTACTGCTCGCCTTCCGCAACAACTCCGCCTACGAGCGCTGGTGGGAAGCGCGCACCCTCTGGGGCGGAATCGTCAACTCCTCCCGCACCCTGGCCCGGCAGGTCATCACCTTCCTGCCTGCGCCCCGGGCCCATCGCAGCGACGGCACCCTGGAGACGCCTTCCTCCGCGTCCCGGCTGGTGCAGATGGCGGTGCAGCCGGAAGGCCCCGCGTTGGCGCCCCTCTGGGCCCAGGTGGGCGACGGCGCGGTGCGGGACCAGTTCGGCAAGGCGCGCGACCTGCGCAAGCCGGGCGCCCCGCGCGCGGTCCTGGCCACGTTCGACCATCCGCCAGCCGACTGGGAGCATCCCCGGGGCGTCATCACCGGCGTGTTCGAGGGCATCACCGAGGACGCCCGCGAGCTCATCTACGCGCAGATCGGCTTCGTGAACGCGCTGCGCTGCCACCTGCGCCGGCAGGATCCTTTCCCGGAGATCACGCCCTTCTTCCGGCCGTCGATGCAGGAGGCGCTGCGCGACGAACAGAACGTGCCCGCCGCCATCCTCTTGTGGATGTCCACGCGCATGCGCCGCGTCTACAGCGACATCGAACACCCGGAGAAGATCTACCTGCGCGTCGCCATGGACGAGACGCTCACCGACCTGACCAACCACCTGGGTGCGTGCGAGCGCATCAAGAACACGCCCCTGCCGCGCCAGTACGACATCCTTCCGCACGCCATGGTGCGCGCCTACCTCACCATGCTTCCCCTGGGCGTCGTCGCGGACCTGGGAGTGCTCACGCCGCTCGTCACCGCCATCATCGCGTTCCTCTTCATCGCGATGGACGCGGTGGGCCGCGACGTGGAGGACCCGTTCGAGGACGGCGTCAGCGACACGCCCATGACGGCGCTGTGCCGCACCATCGAAATCAACCTGCGGCAGATGCTGGGCGAGACCGAATTGCCCCCGCCCCTCCAGCCCAGGGACGGCGTGCTGTACTGACGGCCCTACTCCCGGGCCGTCACCTCCACCGTGCCCAGGCCGTCCACGGTGAGCTTCACGTGGTCGCCCGGCTTCATGAGGTACGCGGCGGTGGCCGCGCCCGACAGCACCAGACTCCCCGCGGGCAGCACCTCGCCGCGCTCCGCGAGCAGCGCGCACAACTGGATGAGGGACACCACCGGGTCCCCGGAGATGGCGTCCGAGCGCGCCTCGCCCTCCACCTTGCCGTTCACCTCCATGCGCATCTGGAGCTTCGTCAGGTCCAGGTCGCGCACGCCGCGCTCCGTGGTGCCGGGCACGAAGAGCGACGACGACGCGTTGTCCGCCACCACGTCCGGCAGGCTGAAGTACTTGAAGCCCACGAAGCGCGAGTCCAGCACCTCCATGGCCGCAAACACCGCCGAGCACGCGTCCAGCACCTCGTCGCGCGTCACGGTGCCCTTCAATTCCTTCGACGTACGGAAGGCGATCTCCGGTTCGATGCGGGGATGGATGCCTGCGTTCACATGCACCACGCCGCCCGCCGGCACGAGCATCCGGTCCGTCAGCACGCCGAAGATGGGCGAGCCCAGGTTCATCTGCTGGCGCTTCGCCTCGGAGGTGAAGCCCATCTTCAGGCCCACGCGCCGCTCGCCCTGCGCCTCGCGCAGCCGGATGCCCTGCGCCTGCACCGCGTAGCCGTCCGGCACGGAGAGGTTCGGGTGCGCGTGCGTCAGCGGGGGGATTTCGCGCCGCTCTCGCCGCGCCGCGTCCAGGGTCTGTGCCAGGGTCATCACGTCCGCTGTCGAAGTCATGTCCGGATCCTTTCTCTGCCCAACCTGTAATTCCACCGGCCAGGTTCACGGGCGGAATGGGGCTGGCAGCATCCGGGAGGCACGACGGCCACGCAAGCGAGCGCCACCCGACGGATGCGCTCGGAATCCTGGAGGCGGTGGACGGGCGCGGCATAGATTCCCGCGCGTCGTGACTCCCCAGGAGGGCGCTGCCTTGGAGAAGGTCCTCAACTACATCGGTGGCGAGCTGGTGCCCGCAGCGGGTGGCCAGTGGCTGGACAAGCCGGAGCCGGCGACGGGCGCGCTGTACGCGCACGTGCCGGACTCGCACGAGGCGGACGTGAACTCCGCCGTGGAGGCCGCCAGCCGGGCGTTCCCCGCCTGGTCCGCACTGCCGGCGTCGGAGCGCTCGCGGATGTTGCGGCGCATCGCGGGCCTCATCCATGAACGCCTGGACGCCTTCGCGCGGGCGGAGTCCATCGACACGGGCAAGCCGCTGTCGGTGGCGCGCACGGTGGACATCCCGCGCAGCGTGCTCAACTTCGAGTTCTTCGCCGACGCGGCGACGCAGTTCGCAAGCGAGGCCCACGCCATGGACGGCGTGGCGCTCAACTACACGCTGCGCTCGCCGCTGGGCGTCGTGGGCTGCATCTCCCCGTGGAACCTGCCGCTGTACCTGCTCACGTGGAAGATCGCCCCCGCGCTCGCCATCGGGAACTGCGTGGTGGCGAAGCCGTCGGAGGTGACGCCGATGACGGCGTTCCTCCTGTCGCAGGTGTGCCGCGACGCGGGCCTGCCGCCCGGTGTGCTCAACCTCGTCCATGGCCTGGGGCCCAACGTGGGCGGACCGCTCACGCGCCATCCGGACGTCAGCGCCATCTCCTTCACCGGCAGCACGCGCACCGGCGCCGAAATCGCCCGCGTGGCCGCGCCCGTCTTCAAGAAGCTGTCGCTGGAGATGGGCGGCAAGAACCCCAACGTCATCTTCGCGGACTGCGACTTCGACGAAGCGCTGGCCACCACGCTGCGCTCCTCGTTCGCCAATCAAGGGCAGATCTGCCTGTGCGGTCCGCGCATCTTCGTGCAGCGGCCCCTCTACGCGCGCTTCAAGGAAGCGCTGGTCGCGCGCACCAAGGCCCTCAAGGTGGGGGACCCGCTGGTGGAGGGCACCGACCAGGGCGCGCTGGTGTCGCGCGAGCACTTCGAGAAGGTGCTGGGCTACATCGACCTCGCGAAGCAGGAGGGCGGCCACGTGCTCACCGGAGGCCAGCGCGCGAAGGTGCCCGGCCGCTGTGAGAACGGCTGGTTCGTGGAGCCCACGCTGGTGGAGGGCCTGTCGCCCGCGTGCCGCACCAACCAGGAAGAGATCTTCGGCCCGGTGGCCACGCTCATGCCCTTCGACGACGAGGAGGAGGTGCTCGCGTGGGCCAACTCCACGCGCTATGGACTTGCCGCCAGCGTGTGGACGAAGGACCTGACGCGCGCGCACCGGTTCGCCTCGCGGCTGCACAGCGGCATCGTCTGGGTGAACACCTGGATGCTGCGCGACTTGCGCACGCCGTTCGGCGGGGTGAAGGACTCGGGCGTGGGCCGCGAGGGCGGCTGGGACGCGCTGCGCTTCTTCACCGAACCCAAGAACGTCTGCATCAAGCTTTAGAAGCCCTGCTGCCCCTGGAGCAACGCGTGAGCGCTGGCGAGCGGATCGATTCGAAGAAGGCCCCGGAGCCCGTCGGGCTCTACCCGCACGCGCGCCGTGTGGGCAACTTGTTGTTCCTCTCCGGCGTGGGCCCGCGTGAGCGCGGCAGCAAGGCCATCCCGGGCGTGGAGCTGGATGCCGGAGGCAACATCGTCTCGTACGACATCGAGACGCAGTGCCATTCGGTGTTCCGCAACGTGCGCTACATCCTGGAGGACGCGGGCTCGTCGTGGGACCGGCTGGTGGACGTGACGGTGTACCTCACGGACATGAAGAAGGACTTCCCCACGTACAACCGGCTGTGGGCGGAGTACTTCAAGGATGACCCGCCGTGCCGCACCACGCTGGAAATCAACCGGCTGCCCACGCCCATCGCCATTGAACTCAAGTGCATCGCCACCATTGGAGACGTGTGACATGGGACGACTGACCCCCATCAACTTCAAGAAGTGGATCGACGAACACCGTCCGCTGCTCAAGCCGCCCGTCGGCAACCAGCAGGTGTGGGCGGACCGGGACTTCATGGTCACCGTGGTGGGCGGGCCCAACTCGCGCACGGACTTCCACGTCAACGAGGGCGAGGAGTTCTTCTACCAGCTCGAAGGCGACATCACCCTGCGCGTCATCGACGAGGGGCAGGTGCAGGACATCCCCATCCTCGAAGGAGAAATCTTCCTCCTGCCGCCCAAGGTGCCGCACTCGCCGCAGCGCCCCGCCGGCACCATCGGACTGGTGCTGGAGCGCCGCCGTCAGCCGCAGGAGTTGGATTCGTTCCTCTGGCTGTGCCCGAAGTGCGGCGAGAAGCTCTATGAGGAATCGCTGCACGTCACGAATCTGGTGACGCAGTTGCCGCCGGTGTTCGAGCACTTCTACGGCGACCCCGAGCACTGCACCTGCAAGCAATGCGGCACGAAGGTGACGCGGGGTGGTGCGCCCAAGTGAAGGTCGATATCCACACGCACCTGCTGCCCCCGGAGATGCCCCGCTTCGCCGAGCGCTTCGGCTACGGCGGCTTCATCACCCTGGACCATCACGCCCCGTGCCGTGCGCGGATGCTGCGGGATGACGGGAAGTTCTTCCGCGAAATCGAGAGCAACTGCTGGGACCCCAAGCAGCGCGTCGTGGAGTGCGACGCGCACGGCGTCCAGGTGCAGGTGCTGTCCACGGTGCCGGTGCTGTTCAGCTATTGGGCGAAGCCCGAGCACGGTCTGGAGGTGGCGCGCTTCCTCAACGACCACCTGGCCTCCGCCGTGGCCACAGCGCCCAGGCGCTTCGTGGGCCTGGGCACGGTGCCGCTCCAATCCACCGACCTGGCGGTCAAGGAATTGGAGCGCTGCGTGCGCACGCTGGGCTTCGCGGGCGTGCAGATTGGCAGCCACGTCAACGACCTGAACCTGAGTGACCCGGCCCTCTTCCCCTTCTTCCAGGCGGCGAGCGACCTGGGCGCCGCCGTCTTCGTGCACCCGTGGGACATGATGGGTGAGGCGAAGATGGCGAAGTACTGGCTGCCGTGGCTGGTGGGCATGCCGGCGGAGGTGTCGCTGGCCATCTGCTCGCTCATCTTCGGCGGGGTGATGGAGCGGCTGCCGAAGCTGCGGCTCGCGTTCGCGCACGGCGGCGGCGCGTTCCCCGGCACGATTGGCCGCATCCAGCACGGCTTCGAGGTGCGCCCGGACCTGGTCGCGGTGGACAACCCGGTGGCGCCGCGTGACTACCTGGGGCGCTTCTGGGTGGACTCGCTGGTGCATGACGCGGAGGCGCTGCGCGCCATCGTGAAGCTGTTCGGCGCGGACAAGGTGGCGCTGGGCAGTGACTATCCCTTCCCGCTGGGCGAGGACCGGCCCGGCACGCTCATTGAATCCCTGACGGACCTGGAGCCGCCGGTGCGCGACCGGCTGCTCTTTCGCAACGCCCTGGAGTGGCTGGGGCGTTCGCACGAGGACTTCGCACCATGACGGCCCCTGTCTACGAGAGCACCGACGCCTTCGCGCACACCCTGGATGCCGAGGATCCGCTGCGGCCCTTCCGCGACGAATTCCTGCTGCTGTCCAGTCCCTCCGGGGCTCCGGCCATCTACCTCGCGGGCAACTCGCTGGGCCTCCAGCCGCGCAAGGCGCGCAAGTACGTGCACCAGGAGATGGAGGACTGGGAGCGGCTGGGCGTGGAGGGCCACGTGCACGGCCGTCACCCGTGGCTGCCGTACCACGAGCTGCTCACCGGACAGGTGGCGCGGCTGGTGGGCGCTCGGCCCCAGGAAGTCGTGGTGATGAACACCCTGTCGGTGAACCTGCACCTGATGATGGTGTCGTTCTACCGACCCACGCGCGAGCGCTTCAAGATCCTCATCGAAGGCAACGCCTTCCCGTCGGACCAGTACGCGGTGGCGTCCCAGGCGCGCTTCCACGGCTACGACCCGAAGGAGGCCATCGTCCGGCTGATGCCGCGCGAGGGCGAGGAGACGCTGCGCCCCGAGGACATCCTCGAAGCGGTGGAGCGGCACGGCAAGCAGGTCGCGCTGGTGATGCTGGGCAGCGTGAACTACCTCACCGGGCAGGCGTTCGACATCGGGGCCATCACCCGCGTGGCGCACGCGCAGGGCTGCAAGGTGGGCTTCGACCTGGCGCACGGCGCGGGCAACCTCAAGTTCTCCCTGCACGACGACGGGCCGGACTTCGCGGTGTGGTGTTCGTACAAGTACCTCAACGGCGGACCGGGGAGCCTGGGCGGCGTGTTCGTGCACGAGCGGCACGCGCACTCGCCGGACCTGCCGCGCTTCGAGGGCTGGTGGGGCCACAACAAGGCCACCCGCTTCGAGATGGGCCCCACGTTCGACCCGCTGCCGGGCGCGGAAGGCTGGCAGTTGTCCAACCCGCCCATCTTCCAGTTGGCCGCGCTGCGGGCGTCCCTGGAGCTGTTCGACAAGGCGACGATGGAGGCGGTGCGCGCGAAGAGCGAGAAGCTCACCGGCTTCATGGAGTTCCTGCTGAACCGGCTGCCCGAAGGGTTCGTGACCATCACCACGCCGAATGACCCCAAGCAGCGGGGGGCGCAGCTCTCCCTTCGCTTCAAGGGCGAACCGAAGCGCCTGTTGGGGCGGCTGTCGGCGGCGGGCATCATCTGTGACTTCCGCGAGCCAGACATCATCCGCGCCGCGCCCGCGCCCCTCTACAACACGTACGTGGATGTCTTCCGCTTCGTGCGGACCCTGGAAGCCCATGTCCTCGAATGAGCCGAAGCTGACGGTGGTAGGGGCGGGCCTCGTCGGCTCGCTGCTGTCGCTGTACCTGGCCCGCCGGGGCCACACGGTGGAGGTGCTGGAGCGCCGGCCGGACATGCGCCGCGAGACGCTGGACGCGGGGCGCTCCATCAACCTGGCCATCTCCACGCGCGGCCTGCATGCGCTCAGGCAGGTGGGGCTGGAGGAGGAGGCGCTGAAGCACGCCATTCCCATGCGGGGCCGGGTCATCCACCCGGTGAAGGGCGAGCTGGCGTATCAGCCCTACGGCAAGGACGACTCCCAGCACATCAACTCGCTGTCGCGGGGCTGGTTGAACCAGTTCCTGATGACACGCGCGGAAGAGACGGGGCGCGTGACGCTCCGCTTCCGGCAGCGGGTCACCCAGGCCGACGTGACGGCGGGGACACTGACGGTGCTGGACGAGGCCACGGGCGACTCGCGAGAGGTGCGCGACGCGGTGGTGTTCGGCACGGACGGCTCCGGTTCGGCGGTGCGGCAGGCGATGCAGCCGCGACCGGAGTTCCATGCGACGCAGGAGACGCTGGGGCACGGCTACAAGGAGCTGACGATTCCGCCGGGGCCCGGTGGCGGCTTCCAGATGGAGAAGCACGCGCTGCACATCTGGCCGCGCGGCGCGTTCATGCTCATCGCGCTGCCCAACGAGGACGGCAGCTTCACCTGCACGCTGTTCCTGCCGTGGAAGGGGCCGCTGAGCTTCGCGGCGCTGGAGACGCCCGCCGCGCTGGAGGCGTTCTTCCAGGAGCAGTTCCCGGACGCGAAGGCGTTGATTCCCGGGCTGGTGGAGGAGTTCTTCGCCCGGCCCACCGGGCACATGGTGACGGTGAAGTGCGCACCGTGGCGGGCGGGCGGACGCACGCTGCTGCTGGGCGACGCGGCGCACGCGATGGTGCCCTTCTACGGGCAGGGGATGAACTGCGGCTTCGAGGACTGCGTGGTGCTGGACTCGCTCCTGGCGAAGCAGCAGGACTGGGAGGAGGCATTCCAGGCGTTCGAGAAGCTGCGCAAGACGAACGCGGACGCCATCGCGGACATGGCGGTGGAGAACTTCATCGAGATGCGCGACAGCACGGGCGACCCGCGCTTCCTGTTGGAGAAGGGCGTGGAGAAGGTGTTGCTCAATGCCTTCCCGGGGGAGTTCGTCAGCCGCTACTCGCTGGTGAGCTTCAGCCGCGTACCCTACCGGCTGGCGTACGAGGTGGGCGTCATCGCGGGCGGCATCGTGGCGGAGCTGTCCCAGGGGCTGAAGCGCCCCGAGGACGTGGACCTGGACGCGGCGGCGAAGCTCATCCGCGGCCGGCTGACCCCTTTCATGAAGGAGCACGCGGATGGATTTCGGTCTGAAGGGTAGACGGGCGCTGGTGACGGGAGCTTCCTCGGGACTGGGGCGCGCCATCGCGGAGACGCTGGTGAAGGAGCGCGCGACAGTGGCCATCTCCTCGCGCGGCGGGGACAAGTTGGAGAAGGCGGCGAAGGAGCTGGGCGCGGCGCTGGCGGTGCCTTGTGACCTGACGCAGGCGGGCACGGCGCGCGAGCTGGTGCGCACCGTGACGGAGAAGCTGGGCGGCCTGGACGTGCTGGTGGTGAACGCGGGCGGGCCTCCGGCGGGCGGGTTCGAGGCCATCACTGGCGAACAATGGCAGACGGGCTTCCAGAGCCTGTGGCTGTCCACGGTGGATGCGATCCAGGCTGCGCTGCCGGGCATGAAGGCGCAGGGCTGGGGCCGCATCGTGCTGGTGACGTCCACGGCGGCCCGCGAGGCGATGAGCAACCTCACGGTGTCCAACGGCCTGCGCGCGGGATTGCTGGGATTGGTGAAGAGCCTGAGCAATGAAGTGGGGCCGTATGGCATCACGGTGAACGCGGCGCTGCCGGGCTACCACGCGACGGACCGGATGAAGGACCTGGGCCTGTCGGACGAGAAGGTGGCGCCGAACATCCCCGCGCGGCGGCTGGGAAGGCCGGAGGAGTTCGCGGCGCTGGTGACGTTCCTGGCGTCGGAGCCGGCCGCGTATATCAGCGGACAGTCCATCGCCTGTGACGGTGGAGCGCTGCGCGGGTTCTGAGGTGTGCTCCGTGTCTTCCCGGGGGGGGAAAGACATGGACGCGACGTTACGGGCGCGGGCGGTGCTCGCGGTGGTGTCGTGGTGGATGACGGGCTGCATGGCCACGAGCACCGTCGTGGAGGGCAGGCTTCAGCCCAAGCACTTCAAGTTCGTTGACATCGTGGAGCAGACGGAGCCAGGGGCGGGAGGCTGGCGAGCGGCCTGTGTGCGGGTGCCGCTGCGGCGCGATACAGGTGAGGTGTTCATGTGCCAGTTGGGCGTCGAGGAGCCCATGGAAACGAGCCGCTTGGGCCCCATCTCCTTGCCGCTGGCCCAACGCATCTCAGCGGACTGCGCGAACCTGGCGGCCCAGAAGGTGTTCAGCGCGACCACGCCCGTGACCGCACTGGGCCTCGCGTGCATGGAGTTCAGGAACACCTTTAAGGTTGCGCTCTTCGGGGCCATCCGTGGTTCGCGCGTCAGCATGGAATGCCGAAGCGAAACCATCCCCGTCGAGCCCAGGTTCAAGAAGCCATGAGCCCTTCTGCCCAAGAGCTGCTCGCGATCGCTCGCCATTATTGGCGTGACGACGATCTCTATGACTTCCGGCTCGACCACAGCCCTGAGTACTCCCGTTACGAAGCGCTATGGAAGGAGAAGCGCAAGGAGTTCGACCGCTGGCTGGCCTTGATGAGGCAACTCAAGCAGGCGTTCCCGGATTGCGACGTCTGGGATTACACCCCGCCCTCCGCGAACCCGGCCTTCGGTGTGATCGTCGCCCCGCCGAATGAGAAGACCCTACGGGGTCCCCAGCTTGAGTGGCGGGTCGTCGGTTACCTGAGCATCCTGGCTCCGGTCTACACCGTGCACTGCGTCCGCCATGAGGTCTATGGGCAGCACCACACGGACTCCAAGGTGTTCCTGGGGCCCACCCCCCTGGAACTGCAAGGCATCGCCGACGTCATCGCCCAGCGCATCGAGGCGGACTACGGCGCCACCGCCCTTCCGCTCGACATCGCCCAGACGCCCGTCCCCCTCTACGTCCACTTCATGAGGCCGCCCCAGACGACCCTCTTCCACGCCCTCTTCTCCTCCGAGCCCTGGAACATCTTCTGACCACCGGAGGGTGCGACGGGAGCCCGCTGTAACCTCACGGGCCCCCGCACGCGTCAGGACGCTCAGCCGCCCTTGACGATGTCCCCGGCGCGGGACTCGCCGCTGGCCGTCACGCTGGCCGTGGTGAACTGGGACGCGAAGTGGCCGAGCAGCGTCTCCAGGAAACGCCCGTGGTACGCGGCGTAGGCCTCCGTCGAGATGGCCTTGTCCTTCTGCGCGCTGATGGTGAAGACCACGCCCGCGCCCGGCACCAGCGTGGGCCGGAACCAGGCCTGGTTCGCCAGCGACGCCTCGGAGGACGTCACGTCGCCCTCCGCGTCGTAGGCCCAGCCCGCCACCTTCTTGGAAGCCACCGCGCTCTTGATTCCGTCAATCAAGCCCTGCGGGTCCGTCGTCGTCACGAAGATCGCCATGTGCGTACTCCTTGGTTGGGTGTCCGAGACCTTCAACCCGCTCCCCGGAACGATCCAGTTCCTGGAAGCGGGGCCGTCCCGCCCCTTGCGACGCACCGGGTCGGGCATTCCCCGCACTAACAGACCAGCCAGATTGTTTGTAGCTGGTGGATTTCTCATGATTTGCGACAGAGTGCGCCGCCTTCGCCGGGAGGGGCATTCCGTGTCCAGACGCAACCGTGTCAACCGTGGGCTGTGGCTCGCGGTGCTGCTGTGGGGAACCGGGGCTTTCGCCCAGGGCAACTCGGTCATCACCGGGACCCTGACGAACGCCGCGAACAAGAGCTCGCTGGAGAACGTGGTCGTCACCGCCACCTCGCCCCAGCTCCAGGGCGAGCGCACGGTCGTCACCGACAAGAGCGGCCTGTACCGCCTCCCCCAGCTGCCCTCAGGCACCTACCTGCTGAGATTCGAAGCCCAGGGCTTCAAGCCCTACGAGCGCGGCGGCATCCTGCTGCGCATCGACCGCACCATCCGCCTCAATGCCGAGCTGCTCCCCGACGAGGGCCTCACGGAGAACGTGGAGGTCGTGGGCGCCCCTCCCAGCGTGGACGTGGGCTCCAGCGCCGCGGGCGTCACCGTGGACCAGGACTTCATCCGCAACATCGCCGTCATCCGCCCCGGCACCAAGGGCTCCGCGTCGCGCTCCTTCGAGGGCCTGGCGGAGCTGGCCCCCGGCGCCACCGAGGACCGCTACGGCGTGAGCATCAGCGGCAGCAGCTCCCCGGAGAGCCAGTACGTCGTGGACGGCCTGTCCGTGAACGACCCCGGCGTGGGCACCCTGGGCACGCCCCTGTCGGTGGAGTTCGTCAAGGAGGTCAACATCATCACGGGTGGCTACATGCCGGAGTACGGCCGCTCCACCGGCGGCGTGCTCAACGTCGTCACCAAGTCCGGCTCCAACGAGTTCCACGGCTCCGTGTTCGCCAACATGGCCCCGGGCGCCCTCCAGACGGCGGGCACCGTGGTGCGCCGCGAGGGCAGCGTCATCTCCGCTCAGGGCAGCGCCCACAACCTGGGCGACTTCGGCTTCGACCTGGGCGGCCCCCTGCTCAAGGACAAGCTCTGGTTCTACGTGGGCGTCGCGCCGTCCTTCAACCGCATCCAGGTGGACCGGCAGCTCAGCAGCTACGAGCTGTGCACGGAGGTGGACCCCGCCAACGGCTGCTCCGCCGTGAACGCCCGCCGCAAGGACACCACCACCGGCTTCTCCCAGGTGACGCCCATCGAGGGCACCCAGGTCAGCCGCTTCGCCGACGAGCGCTCCCTGCAGTACCTGGGCAAGCTCACCTACAACTTCAACCAGGACCACAGCCTCGCGGTCTCCGTCTTCGGCACGCCGCGCTCCTCCGGCGGCAGCAACAAGTACGCCTTCAGCGACGACGGAGAACCGGAGGTGTGCACCAGCCTGTCCTGCACCGGCTTCGTGCAGGGGGCCTACGGCGCCATCGCCACCCGGCGTGAGAACAGCGCCCTGGACATGGTGGCCAAGCAGACCTCGTCCTTCTTCGACAAGAAGCTGCTCGTGGACGCGACGCTCGGCTGGCACCACCAGGCCGACTCCACCCTTCCGTCGGACGGCTCCGGCCTGGGCTCCGGCCAGGGCCTGTCCGCGCAGTCCAACATCGCGTGGCGCCGCACCCGCAACCCCGGCCCCCACACCATCAACGAATTCGAAGCCCTGCCGGATCCGAACGCCTGCGGCACCACCCCCGCCGAGCAGGCCCTGCGCTGCCCCGTCACCGCCTATTCCACCGGCGGCCCCGGCACCATCAGCATCCAGCGCCTGGACCGCGTGCAGGGCAAGGTGATGGGCACGTACCTGCTGGAGGCCCTTGGCCACCACATCCTCAAGGCCGGCGCGGACATCGAGCGCATGAGCTTCTACAACAACCGCGCGCGCACCGGCCTCACGCCCTGGCAGGAGTGCACCGGCGGCGACTGCTTCTTCAGCCTCAACCAGTACGGCTACCTGGAGGCGCCCGACCGGCCGGTGTTCCTGGCCAGCAAGGAAGGCACCTCCACGTCCACCACCGTCGGCGGCTTCATCCAGGACAGCTGGTCCGTCCTCGACAAGGTCACCGTCAACGCGGGCCTGCGCTACGACGTGCAGACGCTGTACGGCCTGGACGGGGAGGTGGGCCTGCACCTGCCCAACCAGTGGTCCCCGCGCCTGGGCGTCATCTACGACCCGACGCAGGCGGGCCGCGCGAAGCTCTTCGTCAACTACGCGCGCTTCTTCGAGAACGTCCCCCTGGACATGGCGGACCTGTCCTTCCCCCAGCAGCAGCTCTTGTCCTCCACCTACCGCGCGCCCCCGTGCAACCCGTCGCGTGAGGGCTCGCTGCTCACCGACTGCACCATCGACGCCAACCGCACGCCCATTGGCAGCCGCGAGAGCCCCAACCAGCTCTGGGATGCGCAGGGCGGAGACCGCGTGCCGGTGGATCCCCAGATTCGCGCCCAGTCCGCGGACGAGTTCGTCCTGGGCGGTGAGTACGAGCTGCTGGCGGCGAGCCGCGTGGGCGCCACGTACACCCGGCGCTACCTCAACGACGTCATCGAGGACATGAGCCGCGACGACGGCAGCACCTTCTTCCTGGGCAACCCGGGCAAGGGCTACTCGACGGACTTCCCGCTGGCGAAGCGCGAGTACGACGCGGTCAACCTCTACTTCCAACGCGCCTTCACCGACGGGTGGCTGGCCCAGGCCAGCTACACCTGGTCCACGCTGCGCGGGAACTACTCCGGCCTGTTCCGCGCGGACACCGGCCAGCTGTCGCCCAACCTCACGCGCGACTTCGACCTGGTGTCGCTCACCGTCAACCGCGACGGCCAGCTGCCCGGCGACCGCACGCACTCCTTCAAGGTGTTCGGCGCGAAGGAGTTCTTCATCACCCCGCGCACCAGCATCAACGTGGGCGGCAACTACCGGGCGCGCTCCGGCACGCCGCTCAACTACCTGGGCGCGCACCCGCGTCGCAGCGGTTCGGAGACCTTCATCCTGCCGCGCGACAGCGCCGGCCGGCTGCCCTGGGTGCACGGCGTGGACGGCCACGTGGGCCTCAACCAGAAGCTGGTGAAGGACTATGTGCTCACCGTGTCGCTGGACGTCTTCAACCTCTTCAACTTCCAGCAGTACACGGACGTGGACCAGACCTTCACCACCACGCGCGTGTACGCCATCGAGCAGGGCGGCACCCCGGACGACCTCACCGCGTGCCTCACGAAGAACAACCCCGGTTGCAAGGTCATCTCCACCACCACGGGCCTGCCCATCGTCGAGGCGGACATCAACCCCAACTTCAAGCGGCCCACCGCCTATCAGGCACCGCGGGCCATCCGTCTGGGCGCGAAGCTGAGCTTCTAGGCCTCCGCGCCACACGAGAAAGGACACCCGCGATGAAGCTTCGATGGATGGCAATCAGTGGAGGCCTGGCGGCCGCGGTCGTCACCGCCGGCGCCTGTGGCAGTGAACCCGTGGCGCCGTGCGTGGTGGCCAGAGCCGTGTCGGACGGCTCCACCGGCTCGTTCGCCGCGACCTATGAGCTCAAGGCCGGGCAGAACCCGGACCTCGCCTGCGCCCAGCTCAAGCCGGAGCCCCTGGGCCTGCAGAAGTACTTCAGCCAGGACCCGAAGGCCCCCGACACGGTGGGCATGCGCAGCACGCGGCTGGGCACGCTGCTGCAGACCTTCGCCTCGCGCCTGTCGGAGGAGTCCAAGGCCAGCGCCACCGCGGTGGGCCCCTTCGCCTCCGAGACGCCGGGAGAGGACCGCTTCTGCACGGTGCCCCAACTCACCCCCACGCGGCTGGAGGTGACGGAGGCCCAGGATCCCGACGGGGGCCTCCTGCCCGCGCAGGAGTTCGGCTACGCGTGGAACAACCTGCGCATCTACAACACGCCGGAGATTCCGGGCACGCAGTTCACCGCGGACCTCGTCTACACGGAGAACGGCTGCACCGCCGAGTACACCGTGAAGGGCATCTGGCCGGTGGTGAAGTGCCAGGACAGCAAGACGAAGGGGCCCAGCGACGCGCTGTGCGACCCGTACGCGGACTACGACGCGGGACGGCTGCGCGGCTCCGGTATCAACCCGCTCTTCCCCGTGAAGTGCGACCCGGTCGCGTTCATCTGCGTGCTCACGGGTGAAGTGCCGTCAGCTCCCTGAAGGCGCCCGGGCTTCCGGGACGCAGGGGCGCGGGCAGGTCCCGGAAGTCCTTCACCAGGAAGTCCGGCTGCTCGCGCACCAGGAACTCGCGCGGGAACGACGTGGCGACGGCGACACACGCCGCGCCCGCGGCCCGCGCGGCCCTGAGGCCCGACACCGCGTCCTCGAACACCACGCACCCGGTGGGCGCCACCCCCAGCGCGGAGGCCGCCTTCAGGTACACCTCCGGATCCGGCTTGCCCCGGGTGACGTCCGTGGACGTGACGCGCACCGGGAACATCTGCTCCAGCCCCACGCGCTCCAGGGCCAGCTCCGCGTTGTCCGCCAGCGCGCTCGTGCCCAGCGCCCAGGGCACGCCCGCCTGCTCCAGGGAGCGCAGGTAGGCCCCCACCCCGGGGACGGCGGACACGGGCTCGTGCTCCAGCAGCCGTTGGAAGGCCATCTCGCGGTCGTACGTCAGCGCCTCCACCTCCTCGTCGCTCAGCGTCGCGCCGAACCACGCGCGCAGCGTCTCCCCTGCCCGCCGCCCGTTGGTGGCCAGCAGCTCCTCCCCCGTGGGCGTGTAGCCTCGCTCCCGGGCGAACTCCTCCCAGACGCGGTAGTGCAGCTCGGTCGTGTCGATGACGACGCCGTCCAGGTCGAAGAGGACGGCGTCGAAGGGAGCGATGTTCGAGGTCGATGGGGACATGGAGGCTCGCGCTTTCTCGAAGATCCACACGGCAGGCCCTTCAACCCTATTCACGGGGGGGACCCGGGGCGCGGCATTCGCCCCTCATGGCCGTGCCTACCGTGCGGGTAGGCGGGCGGTCGGCTTCCAGGCGGCCCCATCGAAAAGCACCGTCCGCGCTGAAGTAAGGACCCGCAGGGCTCGCCTGGTCGCTCCAGGGCCAGCCAGCCCGTTGTAGGCTTCACCGGAGGTCCATGTCGCCCCCCAAGAACCCCGCTGAATTTTCGACGACCGCCGTCCGCACGCAGGGCACGCCCACGCAGGCGGCCCATGCCGTGCCCGCGCTGACCATCATCGGTCACGCGCAGCCGCAGCGCATTGGCGAGCGGCTGCTGCTCGAAGGGCTGCTGTCCGACGAGCGCGCCGTGTCGCTGTCGCGCAACGCCCCGGACTTCAGCCGTCCAGGCGGCGTGCTGTCACTGCCACTGGGGGACCCGTTCCTGAGCCGCACCCCGGTGCGCTTCGAGCCCGGCCTGCGCGGTGGCATCCGCATGCTCGTGCCGGAGGATGGGACGCCGGTGCTGGTGGGCGGAGAGCCGGTGAAGGGCGGGCGGGAGTTCCCGGCCGACGCGCTGGTCGCGGGCGTGCCGCTGGTGCTCGCCGGGCGCGTGGCGCTGCTGCTGCACCGGGCCACCCCGCGCGCGTCCACGGCCCCCCGGCCGGCGAACCCGGCGAACCCGGCGGGGCTGGGCATGGTGGGCGACAGCGAGGGCATCGTCCGGGTGCGCGAGGACGTGCTGCGCGTCGCCGACCTCCAGGTGCCCGTGCTGGTGCGGGGCGAGACGGGCACGGGCAAGGAATTGGTGGCGCGGGCGCTCCACGAGCAGGGGCCCCGCCGCGGCGGCCCCTTCGTCAGCGTCAACCTGGGCGCCCTGTCCCGGGACCTCATCGCCGCGGAGCTGTTTGGGACGCTGCGGGGCGCGTTCACCGGCGCCACGCGCGACCGCGACGGCTTCTTCCGCGCGGCCCATGGCGGCACCCTCTTCCTGGACGAGGTCGCCGAGGCGCCCCCGGAGGTCCAGGCGGCGCTCCTGCGCGTGCTGGAGACGAACGAGGTCTACCCCGTGGGCGGCCAGACGCCCGTGCGCGTCGACGTGCGGCTCGTCACCGCCACCGACGCGGACCTGGAGGCGCGCATCCACGACGGCCGCTTCAAGGCCCCGCTGCTGCACCGGCTGGCGGGCTTTGAAATCGTCGTGCCGCCGCTGCGCGAGCGCCGCGAGGACATCACCCCCCTGTTCCTCCACTTCGCCCGCCAGGAGCTGGAGTCCACCGGCGAGGCCGGGCGCCTGACGTCCGCGGACGCCCGGGCCGAACCGTGGCTCCCCGCGTCCCTCGCGGTGCGGCTGGCGCGCTCCGCGTGGCCCGGCAACGTGCGGCAGCTTCGCAACGTCGCGCGGCAGCTTGTCATCGGCAGCCGGGGCCTGCCCGGGCTGCGCGTGGACGCGCGGATGGAGCAGACGCTGGACGCCGACGCGCTCCCCATCCCTGGCCAGCCCCTGAACGTGGAGCCGCCGTCCTCCGCCACCGAGAACACCCCCGCGGGGCACCGCACGCCCGCGCGCCGCAAGCCGGCGGACGTGAGCGAGCAGGAGGTGCTGGAGGCCCTGCGCGCGTGCGCGTGGGACCTGAAGGCCACCGCGGACTGGCTGGGCATTCCGCGCTCCTCCGTGTACGTGCTCATCGACAAGAGTTCCTTGCTGCGCACCGCGCGGGATTTGAGCCCGGAGGAGCTCACCCGCTGCTTCCACGAATGCGAGGGGGACCTGGACCGCATGGTGCAGAAGCTGGAGGTCTCCCGCCGCGCGCTCCAGCGCCGGGTGCGCGAGCTGGGCCTGGAGGGGACCTGAGCTGACACGTCAGCCGTGTTTCAATGTGTCATTGACGCGTCCGGGGCCCCGGGTCCTTCGCCCCGTCGATGATACCTCCGAGGGTGTACACACGAGCCCGCACGCTGGTACGGGCGCTGCATTGCCGTGAGGATCTATGGCCAACATCACAATTGATATCTCCACGACCCCCGTCACCTACCTGCCTGGACCGGAGGTGAAACATGGCGACACGGTGACCTTCACGATCGGCACCGCCTCCATCGTCAGCGCCAAGGTGACGTTCCCCCTCATCGACCCCCTCACCACGCCCAGCCCCTACAGACTGGGGGGCGCCACCATGGCGACGTCCGCGCTGACCGTCTCCGCCACGGCGCCGAAGGGAACGTACGGCTTCGAGGTCAACATCCCCGACCCCGACGAAGCGAAGGACCGGATGGTCGTGCCGCTGGAGGATGACCGGAAGAACGGCGGCATCGACGTGACGAGCGATCCCCCGGAAGTCTTCCGGAAGTAGTCCGCGGGCCCCGTCAGGGCCCACGTGCCGCGTCCGCGCGCTCCCGAAACAGAGCGCGCGGTCCGGCGCGAAGCTGTAGCGGTTCCGCTCCAACTCGGCCCCGTCGGCAGGTCACCAGAAAATCGTGACCCCATTCCGCGACCCGAAGGGCTCCGCGAGGCTGCTCCCCTTGCGGAGCGCAGCCATGAGCCGCGACGTCGCGCTGGAACGGACGCCAGGGCGGGTCCATGGGTCGAGGCGTCCGCCGGGACACTTCGCGCCAAACCTGTCCGACTGTCGGACAGGTTGGGACGCTTCGTCCGCGGAGGGGGGCTTCCAGCCCGAGCCTCTCCCTACCGGCTCTCGTGGACGAAACCGCGAGGCCGTGCGCGATTCACTCGGTCGCGCGCGCCTGCACCGGGGCGCTCGGCCCGCCGCGAAGCCGCAGCAGCTCCGCTCGCACCGCGCGTGCCCGGGCCCACCGGGGACGGGCCGCGACCACCGCGTCGGCCAGCTCCAGCCCGCGCGTCAGTCCGGCCGTTGCGTCCTGGCCTTCGCTCAGTCGCCACGCAGCCCACGCGCCGTGGAAGTCCGCCGCCGCCAGCCGGTACTCCAGCCTCGGATCCCGCTTCAGGGCTTCTTCGAACGACTGCGCCGCGCGCTGGAAGTCACCGTCCGCCGCGCCATGGCCACGCGCCGTCCAGCGGGCCCGGCCCCCCTGCCCCTCCGCCAGGTAGCGCCACGCATTGCCCAGGGACGGGTTGAGTTCACGCGCCCGGTTCAACGCCGCTTCGGCCCGCGCGAGGTCCGGCGCCGGATCTCTCCCCTGGGACAGCGCCCACGTCCCCTGGTGCACCCACGCCTTGCCCAGGTTCGCCAGGAAGTCCGCGTCGTCCGGCAGCCGTTCGAGCGCGGCCGTGTAGTGCGCCACCGAGGCGCGCAGCGCGGCCGTGGGGTCCTGGCCCTTCGCGAGCTGGCCCTCGGCGCGGAAGACCTCCCATTCGCCCAGGTTGTTGAACGCGAAGCCCTGCGTGGGCGCCAGCGTCCGCGCCTGTTCGAAGGACGCGCGCGCCTGCGCGAGCAGCGCCGCCGGGTCGCCCCCTTCCTCCGCCAGCAGCTCCCCCTGCCAGAACAGCGCGGAGCCCAGGGCGTTGTGGAGCGCGGGCTGCTTCGCGTTGAGGCCCAGGCCCTGTCGGTACAGCGCGAGGGCCCGCTCCAGGTCCACGCTCACGTCCTCGCCCTTGAGGTAGTGGAAGCGCGCGAGCTGCTCGGCCACCTCCGCGCCGTTGAAGCACGCGCTGAAGTTGTCCGGGTTGAGGGACAGGGCCCGGGTGAGCGCGTTGTTCGCCTTGCGCAGATCACCCGCCGCGTCGGGCGCGTTCGCCGCGTTGGCGCGCTTGCGCCAGGCGACCCCCAGGTTGATCCACGTGTAGGGCTCCTGCTCGCTCAGCTTCAGCGCCGCCAGGTACGCGTCGATGGCCTTCCCCTGGAAGGGCAGCGGATCCCCACCGCGCGCGGCCTCCGCGTCCGCCTGTCCCTGCCACGTCAGCCCCAGGTTGGCGTGGAAGGCGTAGTCCCGGTCCTCGGGGCGCAGGCGCTCGAAGGAGGCGGTCGCGAGCCGCAGCTGTTCGCGCGGATCCACGCCGTGCAGTTGCTGGTAACGCGCCCACAGCCGGTGCGTCAGGGCCTGCTCCAGCGGGACGCGGGCGCTCGGTGACGCCACGGCCTCCGCGGTGCGCAGCGCCGCCAGCGACTTCTCCAGCAGCGCCTCCACGCCCTCTCCGCCCTGGTTCGTGCGCTGCTCCGCGAGCCGGCGGTGGAAGCGCGCCACCAGCACCAGCGCCCGCGCATGGTCCGGCGCGGCGACGAGCGCATGCGACAGCGCATTCAGCCCGCGCTCGTAATGCGGCAGCACGTTCCCCTCGGCGTACAGCTCCATCACCATCGCGGCCAGCTCCAGCCGCCCCAGCACCGCGTGCACCCCGGGCTGGCTCTCCGCGGTGGCGACGGCGGCGGCATACGCCTCGCGGCTCAGCGCCAGGTCCGCCTGCGAGCCCGCGCGGTCGCCCCCGTTCCAGCGCTGCATGGCGCGCGCGAGCAGGATGTCACCGCGCAGGAGGGGCGCTTCGTAGAACCACGGCACCTGCATGCCGGGCGTGGCCAGCAGCGACAGGGCCTCGTCCGGACGGTCCTCATAGAAGGCGAACAGGGCCTTCACGAACTCGGGCGGCGCGGGGACATCCGGCCCTTCCGCCTGTCGCAGGTACGCGAGCGCGGGGTCGCGGTAGCGCCGGGTCAGCTCCTTGCGGCGCGCCTCCCGCTGTTCGGGCGCGCGGCGCTCCACGTCCAGCAGCAACTGGTCGCGGTAGAGGTGGCCCAGCACCTGCGCCAGCGCCCACGCCACACGGGGCTCGCGGTAGCCGTTCGCCCACGCGGCCTCCAGCTTCTCGCGGGCCCCGTCCAGGTCGTCCAGCGCGAACAGCGCGCGGCCCAGGGCGTACTCCCCGGTTCCATCCGCCCGAGCCCCCGCGCGCCGCACGTCGGCCTCCAGCGCGGCCATGCTCGCGCGCAGCGCCTGCCGGTCCTCGCGCGTGTCGTGCAGGCGCGACAGGGCGGAGTAGCGCACCGCGGACTCGATGCGCTCCACGCGTTCGGTGAAGGCGCGGGCCAGCCGCTCGCGTTCGGCCACTTCTCCGCGCACGAGCGCCGCCTGCCCCAGCGCCCCCGCGACCACCACCACCACGCCGGTGCCCAGCATCAGCGCCGCGCGGTGCTTGCGGGCCTTCTTGCGCAGCCAGTAGCGCGCACCCTGCCGGGCCCGCACCGGCTCCCCGGACAGGAAGCGCTGCAAATCGTCGATGAGCGAGCGCACGGAGTCGTAGCGGAGGGGCCGCTCCTTCTCCAGGCACTTGAGGACGATGGCCTCCAGGTCCTCCGGGATGTTCACGTCCAGGGAGCGCGGCGCGAGCGGCGCCTCCGTCTGGAGCCGCGTGAGCACCTCCGTCTCCGTCTCCCCGGTGAAGGGCGGCTGCCCGGTGAGCAGCGCGTACAGCGTGCCACCCAGGGCGTAGACGTCCGCGCGGCGGTCCAGGCGGTGACCCTCGCCCCGCGCCTGCTCGGGCGGCATGTAGTGGGGCGTGCCCAGCACCGCGTTGGCCTGATGGCCCTCCTCGCGCCAGTCGCGCGCCAGGCCGAAGTCCATCACGAAGGGGTTGAAGCCCCCGTCCTCCGTGCGCTCCACCAGGATGTTGCCGGGCTTCAGGTCGCGGTGGACCAGCCCCGCGCGGTGCGCCGCGTGCACGCCCTCCGCGGCGTGGGCCAGCACGAGCACCCGCTGCTCCAGCGTCAGCGTGTTGGAGAGGTGTCCCAGCGTCGGGCCCTCCACGTAGCGCATGGCGATGAAGGCCTGCCCCCGCACCTCGCCCACCTCGTAGACCTCGCACACGCGCTCGTGGCGCACGCGGGCCTGGGCCCGGGCCTCGGAGAGGAAGCGGCGGGCCAGCTCCGGGTCCCCGTCGCGCACGAACTTGAGGGCCACGTTGCGGCGCAGGAGCGGGTCGTAGGCCAGGAACACCTGCCCCATGCCGCCCTGCCCCAGGAAGCGCACCGGCTCATACCGGTCCCATCCGGGCACCGGGAACGCGGGCGACCCGTCCGCATCCGTCGCCGCCGGAGGCGCGGTCGACAGCGTGGGGGCCTCCTGGATGGGGGCGCCACCCCGGTCCGTGCGCTCGCGGGCCAGGTCCTTGCGCAAGAGGTCCAGGGTGTTCTCCGTCAGCCGACCCCGTTCCTTCAACAGCTCCAGGGGCCCGCGGTGCAGGCGGAGGGCGTCCTCGCGCAGGGCCGCCGCCTCCTCGGAGGACAGCAGCCCTTCGTCCAGCGCGAGGAGGACCTCTTCCTCGTACAACTCCTGATGGCGGCCTGCCCTGTGCACGGACGGAGCATACGGGGAAGGCCAGACGATGCGGGAGCGCCGCCGGAAGGGCGCGGATGGAAGGGGGGCGAGGGGGCACCCCCCGAAGGGGACATCCGGCCCCTTCCGGCGGCCTCCATGAACGCCTTGGAGGCTCCAGGGAGGCTCCAGGGAGCCTCCCCGGAAACCACGGGGACCTCAGGCGGCCGGGCGGCGCTGCCTGCGGCGCAGGCCGGGCAGTCCCATCAGGCCCAGGAGGGCGAGCCAGGAGGCGTCGGGCGCGGTGCTGCACCCGCCGCCCGCGAAGGCGCGCGTGTTCGTCACGGTCCAGGTGTGCTCCGCGGGCGAGGTGTCCGCGTTGCCCGCGTCGTCCACCGCGCGCACCCGCAGGGTGTGGTCCCCGGGCGAGACGGTGTAGCGGTCCTTGCACGGGACGAAGGCGCCACCGTCGAGGCTGCACTCGAACGTGATGCCTTCCTCGTCGGGGCCGTACTCGAAGTCCGCCGTCCGGTCGGAGGTGCTCGCGGGCGGGCCCTTCACGATGACGGTTTCGGGGGCCTGGGTGTCCACCTGGGTGTCCACGACGAAGGACACGGTGTTGGACACGGGGCTGGTGCCCCCCTTGGGCGTCTCGGCCGTGGCCGTCACCGCGTGCGGGCCGTCCGTCAGCGGGGCGGTGGGCACGCAGCTCCAGTTCCCGGTGGCATCGACGGTGGCGGTGCAGAGCACCGTTCCGCCTTCGCGCACGGTCACCTGGCTGCCGGGCTGGCCGGTGCCGGTGATGGCGGGGGTGGAGGTGCTCACGGTGGTGCCGGACGCGGGGCCGGTGATGACGGGTGCCGCGGGCACGGGCTCCTGGACCTCCTCCACGGTGCACGTGGCCGAGCAGCCGTCACCCGACGTGAGGTTGCCGTCGTCGCACGCCTCCGTCCCTTCCTTGATGCCGTTGCCGCACACATTGGCGGCCGCGCACGTCTGGGACGAGGGGTTGCAGACCGCTTCACAGACATTGGAGGCGGTGCACGTCTGGCCAATCTCCAGCAGGCAGCGCGGCGAACAGGTGTCGCCGCCCGTCAGGTTGCCGTCGTCGCACACCTCGGCACCGGCCCGGACGCCGTCACCGCACGTGGTGCCGCAGAGGCTGGGCGCACCGTTGCACGAGTAGCCAGACTCCACGGCGCACGTGGCGGAGCAGCCGTCGCCCGACGTGGCATCGCCGTCGTCGCACTGCTCGCCGGCATTGATGACGCCATTGCCGCAGGTGTTGAAGCACACGTTGCCGGGCGCGGGGCAGCTCCAGCCCGCCTCCACCTGGCAGGACGCGTTGCAGCCGTCGTTCGCGGAGAAGTTGCCGTCGTCGCACACCTCATTGCCCGCGGTGATGCCGTCACCGCACTGGGTGTTGCAGACGCTCGGCACACCCGAGCAGCTCCAGCCCGGCTCGACGCGGCAGCCGTTCGAGCAGCCGTCGCCGGACTGCGTCTCGGCGTCGTCGCACACCTCGCCCGTCTCCAGCGCACCGTTGCCGCAGGTGAAGGCGCACACGGAGGGGCCCGCCGCCGGAGCGGTGCAGGCATAACCCCGCTCCACGCTGCACTCGGTGGAGCAGCCGTCGGACGACGTCAGGTTGCCGTCATCGCACTGCTCGCCGGGGTTCACGTTGCCATTGCCGCACGTCTGGGCGCAGGGCTGGCCCGGCGTGGCGCAGGCGTAGCCCAGCTCCAGGGTGCAGGCGTTGGAGCAGCCATCGCCCAGGGCCGTGTTGCCGTCGTCGCACAGCTCGCCGGCGTTCAGGACGCCGTTGCCGCACAGCGGGGCGCAGGCGGACGGCGCACCGGAGCAGGCGTAGCCCGTCTCGATGCGGCACGACGCGGAGCAGCCATCCGAGCTGAACACGTTGCCGTCATCGCACTGCTCACCGGCGTTGATGGCGCCATCACCGCAGGACGCCACGCAGGCGCTGCCCGGGGTGGGGCAGGCGTAGCCCGCTTCGACGCGGCAGCTCGCGTTGCAGCCGTCGTTCGCGGTGGTGTTGCCGTCGTCGCACTGCTCGCCGGCATTGAGAGCGCCATTGCCGCACGTCTTGGCGCAGGAGCTGGGCGCCCCCGAGCAGCCGTAACCGGGCTCGATGCCGCAGCTCGCGTTGCAGCCGTCGTTCGCGGTGGTGTTGCCGTCGTCGCACTCCTCGCGCAGGGAGATGGCGCCGTCGCCGCAGCGGTCGTCGTACGCATCCACGAACAGGTAGCGGAAGGCGTTCGGGGGCGAGGCCGCGTTCTCGTTGCACAGCTCGATGCGGTTGACGCCCGCGTGCCAGGGCGCGCTGGTGCCGAACTCGCGGAAGATGTTCTTCTGCCACGGCTGGCCGGAGGGCTCGCTGACGGTGATGGGGGAGACCGCCACGCCGTTCACCTTCGCGCTGGCGAACTGGTTGTCATTGAAGGTGGCCAGGCGCAGCCGGAACTGGGAGATGTTCGTCGTCGAGGGGACCAGGAAGTCCTGGTAGACGCACGTCTCTCCGCCCAGGGGCGCCATGAAGCGCGCGGACTGCATCTCCAGGGGCCAGTCAGGGGCGTTGCGCACGCCGGTGGTCGCGCCCGTGGTGGTGCCCGCGTAGAACCAGTGCGGATCCGCCACGGCGCCTTCCAGGCGGCGGTTCTGGTTGTCCACGCCAGTGTTGAAGATGGCCACGCCCGCCTTCACGCAGCGGCTGGGGCTGCCCGCGCAGGCGAAGCCGGGCTCCACCTCGCACTGCCGGCTGCACCCGTCGCCCTCGAAGCGGTTGCCGTCGTCGCAGACCTCCTGCGCGAAGGACGGGAACGGCTGGTTGTTGAAGACACCGTTGCCACACAGGGACAAATCACACGTGGACGAACAGCCGTTGCCGCCGCCCACCGTGTCGCCGTCGTCGCACAGCTCACCCGTGTTGGTGACGTTGTTGCCGCACAGGCTGGCGAGCGAACAGGCATTGCCGGGCACGTTGCACAGGTAGCCGGCCTCCACGGTGCCGGTGGCGGAACAGCCATCCCCGCTCACGGTGTTGCCGTCGTCACACTGTTCGCCGGGCTGGAGCCGGCCGTCGCCCACGAGCGCCGAGGACTGCTGGCTCGTGAGGACGGACTCGGGCGTGGAGGGCCGCGAGTCACCCGACTCACAGCCGATGAGGAGGAACAGGGCACTGAGGGCCGCGGCGGTGAAGCCCGCGCGCGCGACCGTGTGTGACGCCTGTCCCCGGAAGAGGGACTCCATGACGTTCTTGAACATGAGAGGTCTGCCTTACTTCTGAAGGGGTTCCGGAGTGGAGGAGGAGGCCGGCGTCGTCTGCACGCCCTCGGCCTCTCCGACAATTTTGAACTCGACGCGGCGGTTCTTCGCGCGGCCGTCCGCCTTGGCGTTGTCCGCGATGGGCTGGTTGGGACCGAAGCCCTGCGCTTCCAACCGCCCGCGCTCCACGCCCTTGCCCACGAGGTAGTCCACCACCGCTTCGGCGCGCCGCTGGGACAGGTCCAGGTTGTACTCGGCCTTGCCCGTGTTGTCGGTGTGGCCTTCCACGCGAATCTTCGCGATCTCCGGGTGGGAGACGAGGATGGCGGCGACCTTGTCGAGCACCGCGTGGCTGCGCTTCTGGATGACGGCCTGGTTGTTCTCGAAGAAGACCGACTCCAGGATGGAGATGCGGCCCGAGTCGATGCGGGCGAGCGGCGCTTCCTTGCAGCCACCGTTGGCCTCGGTGCCGGGCTCGTCCGGGCAGTTGTCCAGCCGGTCGACGACGCCGTCACCGTCGCGGTCGGGATCCACGTCCGGGCAGCCGTCCCGGTCCTTGTAGCCGTTGACGGTCTCCGGCTCGCGCGGGCAGGCGTCCTTCGAATCGACGATGCCGTCACCGTCGGTGTCGGGGTCGTCCGGGCAGCCGTCCTCGTCCTGGAAGCCGTTCTTGTTCTCCGCCTGGGCCGGGCACTTGTCCGCCAGGTTCAGGATGCCGTCCTTGTCGTCGTCACCGTCCGGGCAGCCCTGGAGTTCAACGAGGCCGGGGGTGGTGGGGCAGCGGTCCTCGCGGTTCTTCACGCCGTCGCCATCCGCGTCCAGGTCGGGACACTCGGAGGCCACATGGGGTTGGCCCGCGATACAGACGGGACCGGCGGGCGCGGGAGGCGTGCCGAAGGAGACGCCCGCGAGCAGGCGGAAGCGCGGCGTGCCCGGCGTCTGGCCAAAGCCCGGGCCGCCCATGAAGTACACCTCGGTGCCGTCCGCGGTGGGGACGCGCAGGCCCAGGAGGACTTCCAGCGAGCTGGGCGAATCCTGCACGGGCAGCGTGCCGCGCACGAGCACTTCCTCGCGCAGGCCGAAGAGGCCCGCGGACACGTTCACGCCGCCGTTCAGCTCCACGCCCATCTCGTCGCGGACGGGGGTCGCCTGCGGGGACAGGGCATACGTCTTGGTGCGCACGAGCGCGCCCACGTCGGCGCCCACGCGGAAGGTGTTCGCCAGCCGCTTGCCCAATCCCAGACGCGGGGAGAAGGTGAAGCCCTCGTCGCGCGTCAGGGCTGCCTCGCTGCCCAGGGGCAGCGCCACGCCCAGGTGCAGGCCGAGGTCGAGGGGGCCGCCCCGGTCCTCGGAGAGGAAGCCGGCGCGGGCCTGGAGCCAGGGGGTGCCGAGCGCGAAGGTGGTCGGGCGGCTCACGCCCACCGCGCCCGTCTCCGGGCCCCACTGGGACACGATGGGCACCTGCGCGCCCACTTCGAGCCAGTTCGTGAAGGCGTAGGCGCCGCTCACGTGCGCCGTCACGCGGTTGGAGATGATGACGCTCTGCTCCTCGTCATTCTCCAGCAGAACGAGGGGCTTGTTCTCGTAGTGCGCGGTGAGCCCTACGCGGAACTGCCCGGCGGGGAGCAGGTCACCGGTGGACAGCACGAGGCTGTCGCGTGCGCCGGGGTTGAGCTGCAGGCGCTCCAGTTCGATGCCCGGAATGGTGCTGTTCTGGGCCTGGGCGCTGAAGGCGCAGAGGACGGCCAGTCCTCCGAGCCCAAGGTGATGCCTTCGTGCGAACAAAGCGTTCCTCCACATCGACTCACGGACGTAGGGACGTCCGCGACCCTTCGCGGGGCGAGGGGTGACGTGGCGGATGCACGCCCGGGGCCAGCGGTGTCAACAAGACGACGTGAGGAATCGCGCGGGGATGGAGGAGCGCGGGCGCGGGGGGGCCGGGCGCTGACGCGTCAATCGCAGGCGGCTGACGCACGGAACACGGCGGCTGACGCGTCAGGAGCGCGCCGTGTTCCGGCGGGATGCGTCACAGGTCGAAGTGACCGGCGGCTTCGGGCTGGTAGGGGACGGCGACGATGCGCAGGCGGCGGGTGCGGCCGTTGGGGAGGGGCCATTCCACGGTCTGGCCCACGGACAGACCGATGAGCGCACTGCCCACGGGGGCGAGGACGGAGATGCGGCCCGCGTCGCTGTTGGCGTCCTTGGGATAGACGAGGGTGACCTCGCGCTTGCCGCCGCCCTCTTCGTCCTCGAAGACGACGGTGCTGTTCATGGTGACGACGTTGGGGGGGATGGTGGAGGAGGAGGTGACGACGGCGCGGGCGAGCTCGGACTCCAGTTGCTCCACGAGCTCCGCGTTGCGCGCGGTGCCGTACTGTTCGACGACGCGCTCCAGGCGCTGGAGGTCGGTGTCGGTGACGATGAGGGGATGGTTGTGGACCATGGTGGTGCCTCCTGGCGGTGAGAAGGAATGACGGCCCCACGCATTCCCGGGAAAAGGGAGCGCATGGAGGAGCCGTCGGGTGAAAGGGTGGAGAGGACGCCGACCGTCGCGAGCTACACGGGACGGGGGGCGTGGGAGACAAGCCAGGCGGTGGCTCGGCCATGCGCGGGCAGCGTCCGGCGCACGGAGATCCGGCGCGGAGCGAGCTGCTGGCAGGCTGTGAGCGAAACCGTCATCTGGACAGGGACCCGGGGGCTGCGAACGCGAAGTGGAACCCTGAATGTAGCCGCGCCGGCCCTGATTGCAACCGACACCCCGCGAAGGGGGCGACCGGGCGGACAGGCGCCGTGGTGCCCGGGGGTGTGGATCAGCGCAGCGGCGACACGTCCTTGAACCTCACGCCCGTGGCGCCCAGGTGCTCCAGGGCGAGCTTGATGTCCTCGGAGATGATGAGGGACACCTCCCAATGCAGGGGCCGGAACACCTTGGGACTTCCGATCCGGAGGGCGTCCAAGCGCATGCCCCACACGGAGAAGTAGGTACCGACTTTTTCTGGGAGCCCGTTCTTGGGCTTCCAGTAGAGCACCTCTTCCGAAGCGTCGTCGTCGATGCAGTTCACTCGGCGGACGGCATTCATGATGAGGAACTCATCAGCCTGGCCTTCGATGTCGACGGGGAAGAACTGCACATCCGCCGGGGCCAGCCGCTCGAAGATGGAGGCCACCCGGGTGTGGACGACGGGAACGCTGAAGGGCGCGTGCGAGTAGTCCAGCACGGTGCCTGGGATTTTGACGGGAATGCGAACACGCTCGGGCCAGAAAGCCGGCTTGCCCATCCGGAACTGCCAGGGGTTCATGAGTTCAGTTCCCTGAGCATCCTGCGGGTGCCCCAACTCCCAGCGTCCTTCCAGGTACACGTCGTCAGAAAGGTCGAAGTACTGCTGCGACATGGATTGAACTCCGGGACTCACTCCGTACGAGTTACCAGCTTGTTGAGAAAGCTTCCCTTCTGGACGAGTTCATCCGCCAGGGTGCGAAGTGCCCGCGTCAACGATTGGTGGTGGATCAGCGCAGCGGCGACACGTCCTTGAACCTCACGCCCGTGGCGCCCAGGTGCTCCAGGGCGAGCTTGATGTCCTTGGAGATGATGAGGGCGAGGGGCCAGCCCCAGGTGCGGAAGATGTCGGCGCCTTCCGTCTTCATCGGGTCGATGCGCAGGTCGTGGACGGCCCGATAAGTGCCAACCCGGTCCGGCCTTCCATCCTCCGGAGTCCAATAGCGCACCTCGCCCGAGGCCGCGTCATCGATGCACTTCACCAGTCGGACGACGTTGACGAGGAAGTAGGGCTCTGGATAACCCTCCACCGCCACGGGAAACAACTCCACGTCGCGCGGAGTGAGTCGGTTCAGAAGTTCCGCCACCCGTTGGGAGACGATGGGAACAGCGCCCGCATCCGCGAGCGAGAAGTCGAGCGCCCTTCCCTGCGCGGACAACGGCACGCGCAATGCCCCCTCCACTCGGGCGGACACGCCCTGCATGAACAGCCACGAGCCCTGGTCCTGGCCCTGGGCGTCCACGGGCGCCCCCAGACCCCAACGTCCAGCGAGCATCACATCGTCCGTGAGCCTGAAGTACCCAGTCACAGCGCAGCCCGCTGCGTCAGGCGTACCGTGACAACGGATCCGCAAGGGCGGAGAGGTTTACCCGGCACGCGGGGATGTGGCATGGGTGAAGGGCTCCTCCACGAGGCACGGCCTTCCGAATCCTAGCGACCTCTCGACCCCTCACGACGCCGCCATGCAACGACGCCCTGAATTCGACAGCCTGCGCGGAGTGCTCCTCGTCCTGATGACGCTGACGCACCTGCCCACCCGGTTGAACGTCCTGAGCAACCAGCCGTTCGGCTTCGTCTCCGCCGCCGAGGGCTTCGTCTTCCTCTCCGCGTTCCTCGTCGGCGTGGTGCACGCGAAGAAGCTGGGCACATCCAGCCCCATCGCCATGGTGAAGAGCCTCTGGAGCCGCGCCCTCAAGGTGTACGGCTACCACGTCGCCCTGCTCTGCTTCGCGTTCACCATCATCGCCGCGCTCGGCGTCGCAGCTCGCAGGCCCGCCATCCACAACCTGCTCGGGTTCTTCCACCAGGATCCGTTCACCGCCCTGTGGAGCAGCCTCTTCCTCCTCTACTGTCCCCCGCTGCTCGACATCCTTCCGCTCTACGTCGTGCTCCTCCTGCTCACGCCCGCGGTGATGCTCGGCGCGCGCAAGGAGGGCTGGTCCCGAGTGCTGGGCTTGAGCGCCCTCATCTGGGTCTGGGCCCAGGTGGGCCTCAAGCGCGCCCTCTACGATTTGCTCGTCGCCATCCCCGTGCTGCCGTGGCCGCCCTTGAGCATCGACCTGTCGGGTGCGTTCGACCTGTTCGCATGGCAGTTCCTCTGGGTGCTCGGCGTGTGGCTGGGCGTCAGCCGCGCCACCGCGCCGGAACACCGCGAACCCGTCTCCCGGAGGCTCCTCACCGGGGCGCTCGTCATCAGCGTCGGGTTCCTGCTCGTGCGCCATCTCGACGTGGACCTGGGCGCGGCAGCGGTGCTGTTCGACAAGTGGACGCTCGCGCCGCTGCGCCTCGTGAACTTCCTCGCCGTGGCCCTGCTCGCGAGTTGGCTCGCGCCCCGCGTGTTCCGCTGGCTGCGCCCCCGCGTGCTCGAAGCGCTGGGACAGGCATCGCTGCCCGTGTTCGCCGTCCACGTCGTGCTGTGCCTGCTCAGCCTGTCGCTGCTCGACGAGAACGAAGACCCGCTGGACTACTGGGACGAGTTCGCCGTGCTCGTGGCGACCTTCTGCTCCATGTACTTCGTGGCGCTGCGCCAACGCCTCGCGGGCCGGGACATGGGCCCGCCTTCCACGTCATAGCAGCCTGGCCGGCTCAGTCGCGCACCGCCGCCAGCGCGGCCTCGGTCTCCGCCATCAGGGCCCGAACCAGCTCCGCCGCCGGCCCCTCCCGCGACAGCCCCACGCCCTGCCCCGCCCACAGCGTCATGAAGCGCGTGTCCCCGCGCTGCGCGGCCGCGGCCCTCAGGGCTCGTGTGGCCCCGTGAAGCTGGGGATAGGGCAGGTACGCCCCGGCCTCCTCCAACGCGGTGATGAGCTCATTCGGAATCGCCCGCGCTGGCCTCCCAGTGAGCGCGCGGGTGATGCGCGACGATTCATCCTTGGCCTCGCGCAACACCTCGCGGTGCGCCTGCACCGTGCCGCTCTCCTGGCAGCGCAGGAACGCCGTGCCCAGTTGCACACCCGCCGCCCCCAGCATCCGCGCCGCCGCGATGCCGCGCCCATCCATGATGCCACCGCTGGCGATGACCGGCAGCCGCACCGCGTCCACCACCTGCGGCACCAGCGCCAGCGTCCCCACCAGCCCCGCCTCGAAGGACCCTCCGAACGAGCCCCGGTGTCCACCGGCCTCGGAGCCCTGCGCGACAATCGCATCCACGCCCGCGGCCTCCAGCGCCAGCGCTTCGCGCACGTTCGTCGCCGTGCCCACGATGAGGATGCCGCGCGCCCGCATCGCCTCCAGCACCGGCGCATCCGGAACGCCGAACGTGAAGCTGAACACGGTGGGCGCCACGTCGAGCACCACCTCCACCTGCTTCAGGAAGTCCGGCAGCGGGGCCTCCGCCACCTCGGGCGCGGGCAGTCCCAACTCCGCGTGGAAGCGTGCCAGCAACCCCAGCACGGGTCCGGGGTCGCCATCCGCCACCGGAGCGCGGGGCGCGAACAGGTTGATGCCATACGGGCGAGACGTCCGGGCACGCACCGCCTTCGCCTGCTGACGAATGGCTTCTGGCGGCGCGTCCGCCGTTCCCAGGGACCCCAGCCCACCCGCCTCGGCCACCGCGACGGCCAGGTCCGGGGGCGACAGCCCTCCCGCCATGGGCGCCTGGATGAAGGGGTACCGCGTACCGAGCCGCTCCGCGAACCTGCGCCAGGCCAAGGGGTCCATCATGCGGTCACCTCGCGCGCGGACAGGATGCGCGCAGGACAGCATTAACGGTCATGGCCTCCCGGTCGCCATCCTCCCCCCGAGGACGTCGAGTAGCGCACGCCCGGGTCATCCATTATCAGCAGTCGTAGTCCGGCGCGGGTGCCCCCGCGTCCAGCACGACCGGCGCCGGGCCCCCTGTCCTGGCCAACGCCTCACCACAATCCAGCCCCGCGTCCTTCGCCAGATGCCGGTACAGCACACACGAGGCTCGCTCCACGACGAAGGCCTGCTTCGGCCAGTCCGGTCCGCGCGAGGCGAGAATCGCCACCGCGTACCGTCCACCGCCCGGCAGCGTCACCAACCCGATTTCATTGAGCACGTTGTAGCGCGCGTCATCTGAACAGCATCCCGGCGGCAGCCACCCACCCTTGTGCTGGAGCGACGCGCGAACACGCTCGGGCAGCCGCGTGCCCAGCCAGCCGCCGCAACCCTCCCGAGGCGTCAATTCCATCCACTTGAGCAGCCGCGCGGTGGGGCCCGGCTTCAACAACGCCTTCGTGTCCAACCGCGCGAGGAAGGACACCGCGTCGTCCGCGCAGAAGTAGTTGTCGTTCTGCATCACCTTCGGCGAGTTCGTCGCCCAGCGCTGTCCGCCGTAGTTCCACTTCGTCAGCGCGGTGTTCTTCATCCCCAGGCCCTGGAGATAGACATTGATGGCGTCCGGCCCGCCGACGAGGTCGATGACCTCCCCGGACGCCTCGTTGTCGGAGGTGCGGAACACCTTCTCCGCGAGCGGTGCCACCTGCTTCAGGTCCCGCTGCTTCAGCGCCGCCGCCACCCAGAACACCTTCGCGGAGCTGGCGGAGATGTGCGGCGTCGTTCCGGAGAAGCTCGCGGATTCGCCCGTGCGCAGGTCCGTCACCGCGAGCGCCAGGTCCGTCCCGGGCGACAGCCGCGCTGACTCGCGCGCCAGTGAATCCACCACGGACTGCAACGATTCCCGGGGTACGCCCGCGTCGGGCGTCGCCGCCGAAGCGGTCATCGCAAGCAAGCACATGCCCAGCAGCACCGTCCGCATCCACGACTCCTTTTTCAGTGAATCAACCGGTGCACCTGCTCCAGCAGCAGCGCCGTCACCAGTCCACAGTACGTCCCCAGCACATACCCCAGCACCGCGAGCAGCACGCCCACCGGGGCCAGCGCGGGATGGAAGGCCGCCGCCACCACGGACGCGGAGGCCGTGCCTCCCACGTTCGCCTGCGAACCCACCGCCGCGAAGAACACCGGCGCCTTGAGCCACCGCCGCGCGCCCATCGTCACCGCCGCGTGGATGGCCATCCACACCGCGCCCACCGCCACCAGCGCGGGCGCGTCCCACAGCCGGCGGAACTCCGCCTGCGCGCCAATCGTCGCCACCAGCAGATACAGGAACAGCGACCCCATGCGGCTCGCCCCCGCGCCCTCCAGCCTTCGCACCGGAGTGAACGACAGCACCACGCCCACCGTCGTCACCAGCAACACCACCCACGTGAAGCCCGTCACCACGTTGCCCAGGTCCGGCAGCACCTTCGCCAGCGCCGTGCACACCACCGTCACCCCGAACGCCACCGCCAGCATCGACAGCAAGTCCGACAGGGTCGCGGGACGCGCGGACGCGGCTTGCAGCCGGGCCGACTCCTCCCGCACCCGGTCCAACGCCGCCCGGTCCGCGCCGATGCGCGCATCCATCGCCTTCTCGCGCCCGGCGAAGGACAACAGCACCGCCGTCCACACGTTGGACACGCCCACGTCCACCACCACCAGCATGCTCAACGTGCTGTCCAGCGCGCCCACGCTCTGGCCAATGGCCACGAAGTTCGCGCTGCCTCCAATCCAGGAGCCGCTCAGCGCCGCGAGCCCCTTCCACGCCTGGTCCCCCAGCTCCGCCGGCACCAGCCACCCCAGCGCCAGGTACGCGATGGGCCCTCCCACCATGATGCCCAACGTGCCCGCCAGGAATACGCCCACCGCGTTCTTCCCCAGCCGCGCGATGGCCGGCAGGTCCACCGACAGCACCAGCAACACCAGACTTGCTGGCAGCAGGTACACACGCGTGAAGCGGTACAGCTCCGACTGCGTGGGGATGACGCCCGTGTTCGATAGCAGCGTGGGCACGAAGTACGCGAACACCAGCAGCGGCACGACGTTGAAGAACCGCTCCACCGTGGGGTGGCGCTGCAACACATACAACCCCGCCAGCACCGCGAGCAGCACCGCGAGCACCGCCATCGGGTCCTGGATGAGCGGTGGCGTCACGGGGCCGCCCGAGGCTCCACGCCCAGGCCCGGTCCATCCCCCAACTGGATGCGCCCACCCACCACCGGATGCGCCCGGTACGGGTCCTCCGCGAGCAGCAGGTTGCCGTCCAGGTCCACCCAGTCCACCAGCGGCGCCAGGTGCGCGCCCGCCGCGATGCCCAGCCCCGTCTCCACCATGCAGCCCAGCATCACCTTGAGGCCACACGCGCGCGCCGTCTCGATGATGCGCATCGCCTCACGGATGCCACCACTCTTCTGCAGCTTCACGTTGATGCCGTGGAAGCCCGCCGCCAGCGACGGCACGTCCGACGCCTTCGTCAGCGACTCATCCGCCACCAGCGGCAGCGGCGAGCGCGCCTTCAACCACTTCGCGCCCTCCACGTCCGCCGCGGGAAGCGGCTGCTCCACCAACTCCACGCCCTGCGTGGCCAGCCACTGGATGTGCTCCAGCGCCTCGTCCGGCTTCCACGCCTCGTTCGCGTCCACGCGCAGCGTCTGGTTCGTCAACGCGCGCACCGTGCCGAACACCTCCCGCATTCGCTCGGCGCTCAGCTTCACCTTGAGCACCGGGAAGTCCGCCGCCTCGCGCACCTTCACCGCCAGCACCTCCGGCACGTCGATGCCAATGGACATGGACGTCACCGGCTGACGCTTCGGATCCACGCCCAGCATCCGGTACAGCGGCACGCCCATCATCTTGCCCGCCAGATCATGCAGCGCCAGGTCCACCGCCGCCTTCGCCGCGGGGTTGTCCGGCAGCGCCGCGTCCAGCGCCTCCGACACGTCGCGGAAGCAGCGCAGATCCCTCCCCTCCAGCACCGGGGCCAGCGTCCGGAGCGCCGCCTCCACCGACTCCCAGGACTCGCCGTAGCGCACGTTGGGCGCGGCCTCGCCGTACCCCACGTGTCCTTGCGAGCGCACCTCCACGAACACGTTGCGCTTCACCGTGCTCGTCCCCCGGGAGATGGTCCAGGCGTGGCGCAGCGGCAGTTCCACGGTGTGAAAGCTCAGGGGCGACGACATGGGCAGGGCTTCCTCCAGGGCCCCTCCCTTAACATGGCACTCCCGGCAAACGCCGCATCCGTTGCCTTCCGGGAGTGAAGGCGCGAGCCTCCCGCACCATGCGTTTCCTGCTCCTGTCCTTCCTCCTTGCTGCCAGCGCGACCCATGCCGCACCGCCCCGTCCCGCGCCGAAGGATGAGCTGCGGACCCTGCTCGCGGAGCTCATCGCCGCGGACACCTCCAACCCGCCCGGCAACGAGACGGCCGCGGCCCGGGTGGCGGCGCGCTGGTTGAGCGAGGCGGGCATCGACTCGGAGCTCATCGAGCCCTCGCCCGGACGCGGAAATCTCCTGGTGCGCCTGAAGGGCACCGGGAAGGGCAAGCCCATCCTCGTGCTCGCGCACCTGGACACCGTGCCCGCCGTGCGCTCCGAGTGGGCCACCGACCCGTGGAGGCTCACCGAGAAGGACGGCCTGCTCTACGGCCGGGGCGTGCAGGACAACAAGGGCATGGCGGCGGCGAGCATCCTCGCGCTGCGCCGGTTGAAGCAGGACGGCGGCCCGCGCTCGCGCGACATCCTCCTGTACCTGGGCGCGGATGAAGAGGTGGGCTCGGGCCAGGGCCTGGACTGGATGATGGAGCACCGCCCGGAGTTCAAGGAGGCGGAGTTCGCGCTCAACGAGGGCGGCCTCACGGAGCTGTCCCCGGACCGCAAGCAGGTGCGCTTCGTCGCGCTCCAGGCCGCCGAGCGCGTCTCGCGCAACGTGACGCTCAAGGCCACCGGCCCCGGAGGCCACTCCTCCGCGCCCCCCGTGGACGCGGGGCCGCTGGTGCGCGTGGCCGCGGCGGTGGCCCGCGTGGGCGCCCTCACCTTCCCCGCCCACCTGACGCCCGCCGCGAGGCTCCACATCCAGGGCCGCGCGCCCCTTACGCCGGGGGAGCTGGGGGACGCGCTGCGCCGCATCGCCGACGCGCCGGACGCGCCGCCCGAGGACGCGGTGTCCACCGTGGCCAGGCTGGAGCCCGCGCTGGGCGCCGTGCTGCGCACCACCTGCGTGCCCACCGTCTTCCACGCGGGCACGCGCTCCAACGTCATCCCCGCCACCGCCGAGGCCACCATCAACTGCCGCCTGTTGCCAGACGCGGACGCGAAAGCCGTGCGCGAGCGCATCGTCGCCGCCGTGAATGACAAGGACCTCCAAGTCGAGATGGACGTGTCAGCGCCGGACTCGCCCATGTCACCCGTGGGTGACAACGCGATGTTCCGCGCGGTGAAGGCCGCCGCCGCGAAGGTATGGCCCCATGCCCCCGTCATCCCGCGCCAGTCCACCGGCACCACCGAGTCCGCCACGCTGCGCAAAGCCGGCATCGACGCCTACGGCATCGACCTCTTCGCCCTCACCCCGGATGACGCGCGCACCGCGCACGCCCCCAACGAGCGCGTGCCCGTGGCCTCGCTCCAGCCCGGCGCGGAGTTCGTCTACCTCACCCTCCAGCACCTGACGCGCTGAGCCGGGCCCCACGGGGTCCGCGCTGGCGGCGCCCCTTGTCAGGGTGCTCGACGCTGGGTAACTTCTCGGTTACCCGATGCTGCATGCACTCGACGCCCTTGGGAATCCGGTCCGCCGGGAGATCCTCCTTGGCTTGCGCTCACGACCCGCGACGGTCGCGGAGATCGCAAGCCGCTTCCCCGTGAGCCGCCCCGCCATCTCGCGACACCTCGCCGTGTTGCATGAATCCGGACTGGTCTCCGCATCCAGGTCCGGCACCCACACCTATTACTCCGTGCGAATCGAGGGCTTCGTGTCCGTCCGCGCGTTCCTTGACGGGTTCTGGGACACAGCCCTGGGGCGTCTCCAGCAGCTCGCGCTCACCGACGGCGAGGACGAATCGTGATCGAAAAGTCGATCCTCCTGTCCTGCACGGACGCACGCGCGTTCACGCTCTTCACCAGCAGGATTTCAGCATGGTGGCCCCCAGAGCGGCGTCACACGAACGACCCGGCCAGTGAGCTCTTCCTGCTGGCCACGGGGCGCTTCTACGAGCGCGCACGCGACGGTCGCGAGGTGGAGCTGGGACGGGTCCTCGAATGGGCCCCTCCAACGCACCTCCTCCTCGACTTCTACCCCGGGACCGACGCGGAGCACCCCACCCGCGTGGAGGTGCGCTTCATCGCCTCCTCCAGTCTGCCCCCAACCACCCTCGTGAAAGTCATTCACCGCGCGGGCCCCGACAGCGAGCACCTCTTCGGCGCTCGCGCCCCCCGCTACGCCGCCTCCTGGGACCTGGTGCTCCCCGCACTGGAACGGCATGCCCGTGAACTTGAGGATTGGTAACCCTCATGTTACCAATCCATCCATGACTGAGTTCCGCACCTCCATTGCGATTCGCAGCACCCCGGCGAGGATCTGGTCGCTGCTCACCGACGCGGGCGCGTACCCTGGCTGGAACACCACGGTCGAGAAGGTCGTGGGCACCATCGCGCTCGGGCAGAAGGTGACGGTGCATACCCGGCTCGCCCCCCAGCAGGCGTTCCCGGTGCGCGTGGCGGAGTTCATTCCCGACAAGCGCATGGTCTGGCGGGGGGGCATGCCCCTCGGTTTCCTCTTCAAGGGGGAGCGCACCTTCGACGTCTCGCCTCAGGACGACGGCACGGTGGAGTTCACCATGCGCGAGGCCTTCACCGGCCTGCTGGCGCCTCTCATCACGAAGTCCATCCCGGACCTCCAGCCCGCCTTCGACGAGTTCGCCGCGTGCCTGAAGAAGCGCGCGGAGTCCTGAGCCCCGCGAGAAACGCCCACATGCCCACCGCCAGAAAGTCGACCCCGAAGACTCCCCCCACGCCCATGGACGGGACGGCGCGGGGCGCCCTTTCGTCGGGCGCGGGCACTCGCGAGCAGCCCTGGACCCTGACGACTCCGCCGGGCACCAGCGAGTTCATCGCCTTCCGTGACGAAACGCTCCAGCCTCCCGCCCTGGTGATCCAGGTGGGCAAGACCGAACTGCGCTACCACCTGCGCTGCATCACCGACCTGCACGCGATGCTCAAGGCGCAGGGCGACTGGCTGCCGCTGGGAAGCGCGGACGAGCAGAAACCCGCCGCCGTGGGAACCGTCGAGGCCTGGGGGCGCGCGGACACCAACCCCGTCGGTGGTTGGTATGGCCTCAAGAAGGGCCTCCGCGGCCGGTTTGGAATGTACGTCCCGCCCGTCCTCGAAGCCCTGGGGCTGGCCGAGGTTGAACACCTGCCGCGAAACAACCGCATGCGCGCGAGATAAGGAGAGGCCATGTCCGACGCATCGCCCCAGGAAATCACCGCGCAGGTGCGCCAGAAGATCGTCGAACTGGCCCTGCAGGGCGGCTACTTCGACACCGTCCAGCGCGCGGGCCCGGAGCTGGACCGCCTGAAGGAATACTTCCGGATGCTGGCCGGCCAGGTGCCCCTGCCGCCCGCGATACCCGGACAGTCCCCCACCATCTTCCCCCCGCTCCCCGGCCTGGACGAGCGCCCCTGGCGCGACCCGCCCCCGCCCGTGGCCAAGGCGCTGGAAGGCTGCCTCGCGGCGGTGCAGCGCGACCTTGCCCGGCTGGAGAACGCGGATCTGCTGCACTACGACTCCGGCATCGTCGGCACCGGCCGCTGGTCGGTGCACCCCGTGTACTTCGCGGGCGAGCGCCTGGACCGCCTCCTCTGGCCGAAGCTCGCCATGGAGGAGACAGCGGCGGCGGTGCACTCCCTGGACGGCGAGTGCACCGCGTTCCCCCTGGCGGACGTGCTCTTCTCCTCGCACGCTCCCGGCACCACGTTGACGCCGCATTGCAGTTGGGACGGCTTCCGGATGCGGCTGCACCTGGGACTCAAGATTCCGGAGGGCTGCGGCATCCGCGTGGGCACCGAATCACGGCACTGGGAGCAGGGCCGCGTGCTCGCCTTCCACGACTCGTTCGAACACGAGACGTGGAACCGGGGCCAGGAGCGCCGCGTGGTGCTCATCGTGGACTGCTGGCACCCGAGCCTCACCCTGCCCGAGCGCGAGGCCCTGCTGGGACTGACGCGCAAGTTCGAGGTCCGCGCACTGCTGGCCCAGCTGCGCGTCCCCGAAGCCATGGCGGAGCCCCTGATGCTCCGCTTCGCGCAGGAAAAGCGGACGGACGCCCAGGTGCGCCGCTACTGGCGCACCTGACGCCCCCCGCCGTGCGTCACATGTCCTTGACGAGGTCGAACAGGCTGCCAGCCGTGTCGTAGCTGAAGTACGGGCCCTGCCACTTGTAGACGTGGCTGGGGTCCGGGTTCCAGAACTGCCAGCTGTTCACCGAGTACAGGTACGCCCAGAACTGCTGGCCATAGCTCTCCAGCCAGGGACCGCCACTGGCGCCACCCGTCATGGAGCAGCTGATGGTGGGGAAGCCGCCCTCGTTCCACGTCGCGCCCGAGCAGTAGTACAGCTGCGACCCGTTGTAGGGCGCGTAGGCGGGATAGCCGAACTGGTAGATGGTCTGGCCATAGCCGATGCCCCACTTGATGCCCTGGCCACCCACCGCGTCCACGATGCGCACGCCGTTGAGCGGGTTCATCACCGCCGCCGCCACGTCATAGGCGCGGTCCGCGCTGTTGATCCATCCGTTCTTCGCCCACAACTGGTACGCCGTCCACGTGCCGTACGGAGACCCCGCGTGGTACGCGGGCACGAACACCCAGTTGGTGTGCCAGCCGCGCCCCGCACCACCGCCGTGCACGCAGTGGCCCGCGGTGAAGACCACCCGCTTGCCATTGCTGTTCACCGTGCTGGCCGAACAGGAATAGTTCCCGCCCTGGTCGCCCGTGTAGAACACCCGGCCGCTCATCGAATGGATGTCGGCCGCCATCATGGGCACGCCCCCGCGCGGCTCCGCGCCATCCACGCGCCCCACCTGCTTGTCCTCCGGCACCTGCCGCAGGCTGATGGGCGCCTTGCCGGACGTCGTCGGCACATCCGCGGGCACCGCCGCCGCCATGCGCTCCGGCGTCCAGTACGCCAGCACCCTCGCGATGTCCGCCTGGGCCGCGAACGTCAGCGACCCACCGTTGTCCGTGGGGTCCGCCGAGCCGCCCGCGCCGGGCGACTCCGCCTGGGCCGTCACGCCTCCCATCAACACGGCGAACACGGCGGAGGCGAGGAGACCCCGACACTTCAACAGACGCTGCATCATGGTGTCAGCCTTTCGGATGTGACTCCGGGTGAAGGCAGGCACCCTAGAAACACCGTCTGACATCACTCCTCTTTTCCGCTTGGGATTGAAATTTCCGGGCGGTACTCCTGGATCCAGACCTTCTCAGGCCCCCAGGTGAAGAGCATCCAGCGGTAGGTGTGTCCGATGAAACCATCCGCCTGGATGGGACGCGTCACGGTGATGATGCGCGTCCCGGGCTGGCACGTGCGCAGATGCGCCACCAACCGCGCCTTCGTCTCCGGAGTGAAGGCCACCCAGTTGGTGAAGATGTGGGTGGCGTCCGTCAGCGGCTCGCGGGTCATGTCCCCCACGGTGAGGGTGATGCCCGCGGGCTCGAGCCAGGGCGCGACGCGCTTCACGTGGTCCGCGATGAGCTCCACGCCATGCGATTGGGCCTTCAGCCACCGCGCGGCGATGAGCACCCGGCCACGCCCCGCGCCCAGGTCCACCACCCGGCTGTGGGAGCCCACGCCCGCGCGCCGCAGGAAGAGCAGCGCCGTCAGGAGCGGCGTCTCTCCGTAGATGAGCTCGCGGAAGGACTGGCCGGTGGACTGGAGCGCCCGGACCATCTCGAAGGTGCGCCGCGCGCTGTAGGGGGTGAGCAGCAGGCGCTGCCACCAGAGCCCCAGGTACGGCCGCAACAGGCTGGGACGCCATAGAAGGAGCAGCAGGTCGGTGGAGCGCACGATGACCGCGATGACCAGCCCCTGGAGCTGGATCGCGATCCACTGGAAGAACGGCAGCTCGAAGTCCTCCAGCGAGTCGTCGCGTCGAGGGCCGGGCGCTGGGGGCGTGGGGTCCGTCATCCTCGTCGCTACGTGTCCAGTCCGCTCACGCGAACATTGGGCGGAAGGGCGAAGCGGGCGACCTCGGCGTCCTTCTCCTTTTCGATGGGGATGCTCTCGTCCTTGTAGCGCTGGAGGATGACCACCGCCTGGCCCTTGCGCACCATCTTCACGTCCGAACCGCCGCCGCCGTACCAGACACTGAATGCCTGCGGCGCGTCCTGGGGCACATCGCTGTTGGCGAACCGATCCTTGAGGAGGCGGACCTCCTCGCTCCCGTCCGCGTGCTTCAGCACGGCGGTCGCATTGAAGGTCGGGGCCGTCCCATCGTCCTCGTGGGGGTTGGCGGTGAAGCGGAAGAAGGCCTGCCAGACCTCCGCGCACTTCTTCTGTCGGGCGGCGTCCCCGCTGGCATACGCCCCCGACTGCCGCACGGAGGAGGTGACGCCCAGGGCCTGGAGCTTGCGGCCGTAGTCCTCCGCCTCCGCCTTCGACACGAAGCTGTTGGCGACGAAAATCTGGAGACAGGGCTTGAGGCCCGCGAAGTCCGTGGAGGACAGGCGGGCGAAGTCCGTCTCCAGGTCCGCCTGCTTGGAGATCTTCGCCTGGAGCTCATCCTGGGGGCCCAGCTTCGGCTCCGCGGCGAGGATGACGAGGTAGCGCTTCGCGAAGCGTTTCTCCGACGGAGGAGGCGGCGGCCCGGCCCACGCGGTCGCCGTGAAGATGCTCCCCGCCACCAACACCGCCGCACAGGTGCGCCTCCAACCCGTGGATGACCTCGACGCCTTCATGAACACCCCACTTCGCCCCCTGGGCGAGGCACGCACTCGATGGGACCGCACCCCCCGAATTCACCCGAGCCGGCCTGAGCCCGCAAGCCTCTCGTCAGAAAGCAGACGGGCGAGCGAGCCGAAAGGCCCCACGCGCCGCTTCCGCGTCGGAGCAGGACGCGGCGGCCTTCCACGGGGACGCAGCCGGGAACGCCGCGCGGGGCGCCTTTCGCCAATGCCCTGGAATTCATCGGGAATCGGTGCTCCCAGGGTGATGGTGCGCGGCATGCAGAAGGGTCCGGACACCGTGGAATACTCCCAGCCTCCAGGGAGCAACGGCCCTCCACGGATTGAGGAACGCCCATGTGCACTGACTTCCTGATCACCGGCACCGACTCGCGCATCTCCACGAACTTCGCGGTCAACGGCCGCAGCATGGAGTTCGGCGTCGACCTCAAATCCCAACTCATGGTCCACGCCAAGGGCGAGTCCTTCCAGTCGAAGGGCCCGGGCCTCAAGCCCGGCCTGAAGTGGACGTCGACGTATGGGTTTGTCGGCCTCACCGCCCTCACCGACGCCATCATCGTGGATGGCATGAACACGGCGGGCCTCTCCGTGGGCGCCCTCTGGCTGCCGGGCTCCCTCTATCCGTCCGTCACCCAGCCGTCGCAGGCCCTGGCGCTGGTGGACTTCGTGAACTGGGCGCTCGGCACCTGCGCGACCGTCGCGGACGTGAAGACCGCCCTGACCAGCGGGAACGTCCAGGTCTGGGAAGGCGACCTGCTCGCGAAGTTGCTGCCCCTGCACTTCCCCGTTCACGACGCCGCGGGCAACAGCGTCGTCGTGGAGTTCACCAACGGGCAGCTCAACGTCTACGAGAACCCCGTCGGCGTCTGCACCAACAACCCTCCCTTCCCCCAGCAGTTGGAGAACCTGGGCAACTACGCGAACCTGTCCCCCTGGGACGCGAAGCCCACGGAGTTGGGCCTCCAGTCGTTCTCCCCCGCTGGCCACGGCAGCGGCATGCGCGGCCTGCCGGGTGACTCGACGCCTCCCGCGCGGTTCGTGCGCGCGACCTACCTCAAGCAGTACGCGCAGCCCATCTCGACCTCCGCGGATGCCAACACCCTGGCCTTCCACCTCCTCAACACCGTGGACATCCCGCTGGGCACCAGCCGCTCCACGGACAAGCAGGGCAAGGAAGCCGTCGACTACACGCAGTGGGTCGTCGTGAAGGACCTCACCGCCTTGAGCTTCTCCGCGCGCTTCTACGGCAACCCCTGCGTGTACTCGGTCAACCTGAACACGCTCGACTTCAGCACGGCCGCCGGCAAGCCGTTCCCCGTCCCGACGACGCCCACCAGCATCGACCTCACCGCCAGCATGTCGAGCTGATCCGCGCACCGACAGGACACCCGAAGGCCCACCGCCGCGAGCAAGGCGGCGGCGGGCCCCGGCTTCATCCCAGGACCTTCTTCGCCAGCCGGGCCAGGGCCTTGTCCCCGGACACAGCGGGAAGCTCCAGGAGTCGAGCGGCGACCTGCTTTCCTGCCGCCGCGTTCTGCGCCGCCAGCTTCAGGTACACGGCCGCCCGGTCAACGAGGTCCGGGTGTTCGAGCGACGCCTCCACGCGCGCGAGCAGCTCCTTCACCAGGGCGACCGTGGGGAAGGTCTCGAAGAGGCCGCGCAGGGCCTGCCGCTCCAGCACCTCCGGGCGCGCTTCCGCCAGGTTCAGCGCGGGCTGAAGGAGCGCCAGTCCCAACGTGCGCATGGACTCCGCGACGACGCCGGGCTTCCACCCGTCCGCGAACGCCGCGAGCAGGGCCTCCGCGCCCCGCACATCCCCCAGCATGCCCAGGGCGTATACAGCGGTCTTCGCCTCGTCGTCGTTCCCGCTGCGCGCCTGCACCATGTTGACGAACCGGTCGATGACCTCCGAGTCGCCCATCCGCGCCAGCGCCTGCGCCGCGTCCCGCCGCACCTCGCGCGAGGGGTCCCCGTACAGCACCTGGCGCAGCACGGGCATCGCCACCGCGCCGTGGTCCGCCAGCGTGTTCACCGCCGCCGCGCGCGCCTCCTTCGTCGACTCGGACAGCGCCGCCTGCGCGAACGGCTGCACCTTCTCGCGGCGGACGCGCATCAACTCCGCCACCGCCGCCTCACCCGACTCCCGGGAGCGGACATCCTCCAGGGTCTCCTTCGCGAAGAGGCGCAGGCCCGCGTCGTGGCCGCCACGGGTCATCGCATCCAGCTCGCGCCTCGCCTGCGGTCCCCCCATCGCGCCCAGGGTGCGCAGGGCCGTGCGGCGCACCATGCGGCTGTGGTGTTCGGCCAGCGCGCCCTTCACGGACTCCAGCGCCGCCTCGCCTCGCGTCGCCACCACGCGCGCCACGAAGGCGCTCGCCGCCCCGTCGCTCCACGTCGGGTAGTAGTCCCGCATCAGCGCGTCCACGCCCAGGCTGGCGTAGTAGCGCGCCGCGTGCGCCGCCGCTTCGTAGCGCGTCAGCTCCCCGCGCGCGCGGCGCACCATGGCCTCACCCGGCGACAGCGCGACCTCCGGCCGCTGCACGTGGATGCTCGGGTGCGTGGGCACGGACTCCAGCGCGGAGACCTCCACCTGCACCGCGCCGGACAGCCGCACCAGCGCGATGCCCAACACCTGGTAGACCTTGATGAAGTCGTCCAGCCGCTCGCCCGGGTCCGGCCGCTGCGCCAGGGCCTCCAGCAGCGCCCCCGGCTTCTCCAGGCCCAGCTCCCGCAGCCGCGCCACCAGCGGCTCCACCGTCCGCGTCCCCACCGCCGCGAGCCCGCTGGCGAAGGCGTCCGCCAGCTCATCCCGCACCTCCGCCAGCGCGATCGCCGCGCGGGAAGCCCCCGCCGCCCGGGCCGCCTCCGCCCAACCACTGCGAGGCAGGGCGCTCGGCGTCACGGGGGGCCGCACCCGGCCCCGCCGCCGGGACAGCACGGGTGCATCCTCCGCCCGTCCCAGCGCGCGCAGCCCCAGGCCTTCCGGCGTCTCCACCAGCACCGCCGACGGGAACAGCGTGGGCAGCGCCGCTTCCAGGCCCACGTCGCCCAAGACCGCCAGCAGCTTCGAGCCCTCCAACGCCGCGGACAGCGGCTCCTCCAGCGAAGCATCCGCGGGCAGGAAGAGCGCCCGGCCTGCGGCGTCCACGAACTGCGAGCGGGACCCGCTGGCCAGCAGCGTCTCCACCCGCACCGCCACCGGCAGCAGGTCCGGCGCGAACACGTCCTTGCGGTGCTCCTGGAAGGCGGCCATCGCCGCGCTCACGTCCGGCAGCGCCACCTCCAGCAACCTCTCCAAGGGCTTGCGGTCCACCGGCGAACCGCCCGTCCATTCCTCCAGGTCCAGCCGGTGCGGCGCGAAGCCCGGGTACTGCCCGCCCGTCGCGCCCTGGAGCACGTAGCCCGCGTGGCTCTTCTTGGGCACCACCGTCTTGAGCATCGCGGGGAGGATCTGCTTCTCGCTGTAGTGCCCGCCCGACACCAGGTCCACGAAGCGACTCTCGCGGATGAGGAACCGGTCCGGCGTGACGCGCGAGGAGAACGCGTACTCCACCAGCGTCAGCCCCGTCACGGGCGCGCGGTCCTTCTTCGTCCACGTCTTGCCAATCAGCTCCTCGACGTGGCGGGACTCCAACGCGTCGCCACCCAGGTGCTTCTCCACCTTGCGCGCCGTGAGCAGCATGTCCGCCACCAGGTCCGTGAACGCCGGTGCCTCGAACGTCCCCGTGCGCGCCACCGCCGCGTCCAGCAGGCCCGCCAGCTCCACCGCGCGCGCCGACAGCCGCCGCAGGCCGTTGGCCCGGAGCGCCTCGCCCAGCGCGCGCACCTGCTCGGGCCGCTCGGCCCCCAGCGACGCCACGCCCGACAGGCCCAGCTCCCGCACCAGCGTGGACACCTGCGCCACGCCCGCCTTCATCAGCTCGCCGGTCTCCGCCTTGCCCTTCTTCACGCTCTTCTTCGTGCCGGTGCCGCCCGACGCCACCGGTGCCGACTCCGCCGTCACGAAGGCGTCCGGCGCGCGGGCCCACGCCACCAGCAGGGCCGCCGCGTGCTTGCAGAACGGACGCGAGCGCGCCGCCATGCACGAGCAGCGCCCCTTCACGTCCGAGCGCGCCTCGCCGAACACCAGCGAGACCTTGTAGGGCGTCGCCCCGGAGCCCGCCGCGTCCGCGAACAGCCGGTTCTGGTAGCGCGACAGGTTGGCCAACTGCTTGCCGTCGAACAGCGACGCACCCTTGGCCAGCTCCGCCTTGTCGCTGATGATCTCCAGCAGCGCTCCCATTCCAATCACGGGCCGCACGTCAGCCATGACGGTTCTCCTTGTTCGTGGACGCGATGAGCGGCGTCAGGTCCTGGTTGCGCATCACCCGCTCCACCACGTCCACCAGCTTCTTGGGCGTGCACCCGAAGCACGGAATCCCCAGCGCGGTGAGCTGCTCCGCCATCGCGTGGTCATACGAAGGCCGGCCGCTGTCCGACAGCGCCAGCAGGCACAGCACCCGGGCGCGCGAGTCCACCAACTGCCGCAGCCGTGCCACCAGCTCCTCGGCGTTGCCGCCCTCGTACAGGTCGGTGATGAGGATGAAGAGCGTCTTCTCCGGCCGGCGCACGTAGTGCTCCTGCGCGTAGGCCACCGCCCGGTTGATGTCCGTGCCGCCGCCCAGTTGCGCGGAGAAGAGCACCTCCACGGGGTCCGCCAGCACCGGCGTCATGTCCGCGATCTCCGTGTCGAACAGGACGAGGCTGGTCCGCAGCACGTCCAGCGACGCGAAGATGGCCGCCATCACGGAGCTGTACACCACGCTCTCCGCCATGGAGCCGGACTGGTCCACCACCAGCGTCACGTCCCACTCGTGGTGCCGGCGCTGGTTGGGCCAGAAGTAGAAGCGCTCCGGGATGAGCCGCTTCTTCTCAGCGTCCCAGCCCTTCAGGTTGGAGCGGATGGTCCGCCGCCAGTCGATGTTGCGCGCGATGGGGATGGGGCTCGTCCGGTCCCGCCGCAGCGCACCCAGCACCGCCGTGCGCAGGGGGGACTCCAGCTTCTTCTTCAGGTCCTCCACCACCTCGCGGATGATGCCGCGCGCCAGGTCCTTCGCCTGGTCGGGGATGAGGCCGCGCGCGCTGACGAGCGTCGTCACCAGTTCCACGTTCTTGTCGAGGAACGGCAGCGTCTCCGGCTCGAAGAGCAGTTGCGTGAGGCCCTTGCGCTCGATGGCGTCCTTCTGCACCAGCGCGATGACGTCGTCCTTGAAGAAGTCGCGCAGCGAGCCCAGCCACTTGGGCAGGTAGGGCTTGGAGCCGCCCCGGCCCGCGGACCGTTCGCCGTAGACGAAGGAGAGCGTGTCATCCAGCTCCTCCAGGTCCCCGTCCGCCAGGCCCAGCGCGGTCGCGCCGCCGCCCAGCCCGCCCAGCGACGGACACGACCCCGTCTTCTCCGCCTCCGGGCCCAGCGCCAGCCGCCAGCGCAAGAGCGCGTCGCGGTCCTTCGGTTCCAGGTCCTTGGGGTCCACGCTCATAGCAGGTCGTCCAGATCATCGAGCGCCTTGCCCAGCTCCGCGCTCATGTCCTTCAACGTCTCCTTGTCCTTCTCTTCCAGCACGGCCTTCACCGCGCGGCCCTTGTCCTTCAACTGCCGCGCGCCCATCACGTTCTCCATCAGGTAGCGCCGCTCCGTGGCCCCCAGCGTGCCCAGCGCACGCCGCAGCACCGGCAGCGTCTGCACGAAGCGCTCCGGCTCCACGCCGCAGAGGAAGTCGTCCAGCGCCTTCACCACCTCGCGGCTCTTCACCAGCACCAGCGCGTTCACCTGGAGGAAGCCCTCCAGGTATGCCGCCGCGTCCGCCGGCTCCACCGCCAGCGACAACCGGCGCCCCACCTCCAGCGCCACGTCGGACTCGGGCAGCTCCCGCGCCAGGTACAGGAGGCCCGTCGCGAGCCCTGACGTCGCCGGATGCACCGCGTGGCTCGCCATCAGCCCCCGCGCCTCCACGTACCAGCCCGCCTTGTCCGCGCGCGGCTGGGACAGCGCCACCTCGTGCAGCGTGCGCAGCGCCTCCAGCACCCTGGGCACCGCTTCGGCGTCGCACACGCTGGCCTCGCGCACGCGCAGCAGCGCCCGGCCGAAGGTCTTCTCACCCAGCGACGCCACGGCCTCGTCGCCCACCTCCGAGTGCGCCCGCGAGGTGCCGTAGGCCATCAGCCCCGACAGCGCCCGCGCCGCCGACGCCAGCGAGGGCAGGTCCGCGTCCGTGGCCGCGTGCGCGTCACAGGCCCGGAGCGCGGAGGCCACCGTCTGGGGACAGCCGGTGATGACGGACTCCAGCAGCACGTCCGCCGCCTCGGCCGTCGTCTTCGCCAGGTTCAACCGCTCCTGGAGCACGCGCGTCGTCACGCCCTCCAGCGAGTCGCCCAGGACGATCTTCTCCACAAGCGCCACGTCCGTGGACGGCGTCCACTGCGCCTGCCAGGACTCGCGCACCCGCGTCAGCGCCGCGTAGCCCCCGGCCTCGGTCGCCGCCTGCGAACGCGAGCCCGTGCCCGACAGCGTCGCGTAGGGAATCCCCGCCACGCGCAGCCGGTGGAGGAACACGGAGGAGCCCACCTCCACCTCGTTGTTGAGGCGCAGCGCGAAGCTCTCCGGGCTGTCCGTGCGCGGCAGCCGACGCTCGCCCACCTCATGCCAGAACTCCGCCTGCAACGAGTTCTGTCCGATGCGGCTCGCCACCTGCCCCACCTGATGGCCGATGACGCTCTTCCACAGGAAGCCGTCCACGTGCGTCGCGTCGCCCCGGCACAGCGTGGCCACCGTCGCCTCGCGCAGCTCATCCAGACCGGGCGCGCTCTTCTCCCGCAGGTCCGACAGCATCACCGCCAGCCGGTACGCCTCCAGCACGTCCGAAAGCGACGCGGTGAAGCCGCGCATCCGCAGGTGGCTGGCGAAGTCCAGCAGCACCTCCAGCGTGGCGCGCCGGAAGTCACAGTGGGCGTCGTGGGCCTTCTGGTAGAAGTGCGGCGCCCGGTTGCCAGCGCCGTAGCCCAACTGCTCCGCGAGCCGGGGGAAGCTGAACGGAATCACCGTCACCGCGCAGGGCACACCCGCCGGCAGCTTCGCCTCCAGCGCGGGATCCACGTCGTTGGCCACGAAGGCCGCGATGTGCGCCGCGCCCGCCACCACCGCCACCTTCTCCGGGGCCACGCCGCCCGCCACCACCTCCAGCACCTTGCGCGCCATGAAGGCGTCGCGCTGGCGGTGGTAGCCCTGCCGGGGACCCGCGTTGATGACGTCCGCCCAGGCCAGCAGCACCGGCCGGAACTGCTCCGGGCTCCAGTCCGGCGCCTCGAAGGCCGCCTCCCAGAACTCCTCGAACGAGCGGTAGCCCTGGGAGCGCGCGAAGGCGTCCGTCAGGGGCACCGTGTCGTCGGGAGCCGCCGCGCCCCTCTCCGTCACCTCCGCTTCCAATCCCAGCCCGGGCGCGTCGCGGTCCACCGCGAGGCTGACGCCCACCGGGATGTCGATGAACTCCACGCGCGCGCCATTCGCCCGGGCCCACTTGAGCGCCTGGTACTCCGGCGAATAGGCGGCGAAGGGCCACAGCGAGGACGAAGGCGTCCCGTCCGTGCGGTAGCCCAGGATGGCCACGGGCGGCCGGGTCTGCGCGTCGCACAGCACGTCCACCATGCCCGTGGCGTCGCAGGGCCCTTCCACGAGGACGACCTCGGGCTTCACCCGCTCCAGCCAACGCTGGAGCACGGCGGTGGTGCGCGGCGAGTGGTGACGCACCGGGAAGTGCTGCACCCGGGAGAGCAGGGCGAAGTCCATCAGCCCCTCAGGAGCTTCTTGCTCGCGGTGTACAGGTCCTTCCACGGACCCGGCCGGCCCTTGGCCACCGTCTCCATGTATTCGCGCAGCGCCTTCACGTCGTCTTCCTGCTCCTTCACCACCGCGCCCACCAGCGAGGCCGCCAGCTCCTGGGCCGTCACCGTGCCGGAGCCGAACTGCTGCGCGAGGATGGCGCTGTTGAACAGCACGCTGATGGCCTCCGCCGTGGACAGCACCGCCCCCGGGGTGCGCACCTTCGTCTTGCCGTCCTTCGTCACGCCCTTGCGCAGCTCCTGGAAGAGCGTCAGCAGCACCCGCGACAGCTCCTCCGGCGGGGGCACGCCCACCTGATAGTCCGTGCGCAGCTCCGCTTCGCGCTTGGTGACGATTTGAATCTCCTGCTCCAGGTCCTCCACCACCGGCACCGTGACGAAGTTGAAGCGGCGCTTGAGCGCGGCGCTCATCTCGTTGACACCACGGTCGCGCGTGTTCGCCGTGGCGATGAGGTTGAAGCCCCGCTGCGCGCTGGTGATCTCCCCCAGCTCCGGCACCGACACCTGCTTCTCCGACAGGATGGAGATGAGCGAGTCCTGAATCTCCGGCGACGTGCGCGTCACCTCCTCGAAGCGGGCGAACTTGCCCGTGCGCATCGCCCGCAGGATGGGCGACGGCACCAGCGCTTCCGGTGACGGCCCCTGCGCGAGCAGCAGCGCGTAGTTCCACGAATACTTGATGTGGTCCTCGCTGGTCCCCGCCGTGCCCTGCACGACGAGTCCGGACGTGCCGCTGACGGCCGCGGAGAGGTGTTCGGACAGCCAGCTCTTCGCGGTGCCCGGCTCACCCACCAGCATCAGCGCCCGGTCCGACGCCAGCGTCGCGATGCACACCTGCACGATGCCCCGGTCACCCACGTACTTGGGCGTGATGGTCACGCCTCCCACGGGCTTGGGACTTCCCAGGATGTACATCTCCACCGCGCGGGGCGACAGCGCCCAACCCGGTGGGCGGGGCTTGTCGTCATGCGCCGCGAGGGCGTCCAACTCGTTCTTGTACTTCGCTTCGGCAGGCAGGCGGATGTCCGGCATGGACTGCACGCTATCCACTCAGTCTGACATCCGGCAAACGTCCTGGCTGCCTTTATGCGTCCTCTCAAGCGCTGGGGAAACCCCTACCGGGCGGCTCGGGCGCCCGGCAGGAGTTGGCCACGGTCCTGACGACTCAGGCGGCGCCGGGTGCGTGCATCCACTGCACCAACTGGATGATGACGCCATTCGCATCCGCGACCTGGAAGTAGCGCTCGCCCCAGGGCTCCGTCTCGATGGGCGTCACCACCTTCACGCCCTCTGCCTGGATGCGCGCGTATTCCGCGTCGATGTCGTCCACCACGAAGGCGACGATGAGCCCCTCCGCCCGGCGCGTCTTCAGCGCCTCGGGCTTGAGCGACTTCAGGCCGGTGCGCAGGTAGCAGACGTTGAAGCCAACGTCCGGCCGCGCGAGCGACACGAAGCCGTCCGCGGACATCGCCTCCGTGAAGCCGAAGTGTTGCTTCAGGAAGGTGGCGGAAGCCTCCACGTCATCGACGTTCAGGGACACGGCGGAAGCAGTGACTCGCATGGTCATCCTCCAGCAGGGTTTGACGGACCTCCAAATCTACGTACGACGTACGCAGTTGCACGTCAAGGGCGCGGCGTTGGAAGAATCCGCCGCATGGCATCGCATCGCAGCAGCGCGGGAGACCCCACACGGACGCTGGAGCTGTTGTGGCGGGAGGCCGCGCCTTTGAAGGGACAGCGTGGGCCGAAGCCAGGCCTCACCGTGGACACCGTCGTCGCCACGGCGGTGGAGCTGGCGGACGCCGAAGGGCTGGACGCGGTGACGATGCGGGCGTTGGCTGGGAAGCTCGGCATCGCGCCCATGGGGCTCTACACGTATGTCCCCGGCCGGGCGGAGCTCATCGACCTGATGCTCGACGGCCTCCATGCGGGCATGGCCCGGCGCAAGCCGAAGACGCGGAACTGGCGCTCGCGCCTGGAGGCGGTGGCCCATGACAACCGCGCCCTGTTCACCGCGCACGCGTGGCTCGCGGACGTGTCCACCACGCGCCCGCCGTTGGGCCCGGGGCAGTTGGCCAAATACGAGTACGAACTCCAGGCCCTCGAAGGCACGGGCCTGGGCGACGTGGAGCAGGATGCCGCGCTGACGTTCGTGCTGGGCTTCGTCGAGTCCTGCGCCCGGGCCGCGTCGGACATGCGCGCCGCGCGCCTCGAATCCCAGATGAGCGACGCGACGTGGTGGCAGGTGAACGCGCCCCTGCTCGCGCGCATGTCGGACCCCGAGCGCTACCCCACCGCCTCCCGCGTGGGCACCGCCGCGGGCCAGGCTCATGGCGCCGCCTACAACCCCGACCACGCCTTCCGGTTCGGGCTCGAACGCGTGCTGGATGGACTGTCCGCGCTCATTGGACGGGCCCCGCCCCCGAAGCGCTCCCGGACCGTCGCCAGGAAGACGGCCCGGTAGCGTCTGGGCAAAAGACTCGGAGCGCCCGGCCCCCTCAGGATTCTGTCGCCCTGCTTGGGTTTTCCGCGCACGTGGCGTCGCACCAGCCGGGCCCTCCTCCTCGTGACGGAGTGCTGGCATCGCTGTTGCTGTAGCGCCCGGCACCTCTTTTCAGGAAGGCCGCCCATGAACACCCTCCGACTGCGCCACCTCTTCTCACGGGCCCTGCGCACTTCGCTCGCCACCCCGCTGGTGCTCGCAGGCTGCGGCTCCTCCGCGGACCTGGAGGGCTACTCGCAAATCACCTGCGACAACGGTGTCCCCGCGCTCAGCGACCTGAAGATTTCGCCCCCACCGGACTACGTCGAGCTTCGCACCCTCGGCGACGCCTCCGAACCCACGAACGCCCATACCCGCACCAGCTCCGGCCAGCCCTGCGCGACGGCCACCGACGTCCCTGCCTGCCAGACCGCCCTGGCGAACGCGACGACCACCGAGGGCTTCGCCGATACCTGCCAGGGCTTCTGCCCCGGTGTCATTACCCACACCTTCCTGGTCACCACACGCGGCGATGAGGTGAAGACGCACCCGACCCCGGAGGCCCTCAGGTCCCTGCTGGGCACTGTCGACACCGAAGAGGAGGCCGTGCTCCTCGCCTATGCCTCGGGCCACCCCCTGAACTGCTCGACGCTCGAACAGGGCGCGGTGAAGAAGAACGCGAACGGCACCTTCAATGTCATTGCCTACGAGGGCTACGCCTGCGGGAAGGACACGCAGTTGGATCAGCTCGTGCTGGAGGTGTCCGCCTCCGGGGAGCTCCGCGAGGTCGAGCGCCATGTCCTGGAGAAGGGCAGCGACAACTGCTCCATCGGCCGGCGGCCCGTGGGCCTCCAGGACGCGGCCCCCTGTGAGAGCACGGACGCGCTGGGGCACTACTTCGCGGAAGCCGCCCACCTGGAGGCCGCCTCCGTCCACGCCTTCCTGCGCCTGCGCGAGGAGCTGGCCCTGCACGGCGCCGACGCGAACCTCCAGGACGCGGCCCGTCGCAGCGCCGTGGATGAAGTGATGCACACCGACGTGACGGGCCGCATCGCCCGCCGCTTCGGCGCCACGCCCCAGCGGCCCGTCGTCACAGCACTGCCCCTGCGTCCGCTCCTCGATGTGGCCATGGACAATGCCGTGGAGGGTTGCGTGCGCGAAACCTACGGTGCGCTGGTGGCCCACTACCAGGCCCTGCACGCGCAGGACACCGAGGTGCGCGAGGCCATGGCGCGCATCGCCGAGGACGAGACGCGCCACGCGGGCCTGTCCTGGGACATCGACCAGTGGGCCCGGCCGCGCCTCTGCGACTCAGAGCGGGACGCACTGCGCGAAGCCCAGCGACAGGCGGTGGCGACGTTGCGCGCGGAAGTCGCGGTAGCGCTGGACCCGGGCCTCGTCACCGCCGCGGGCCTGCCCACGCCAGAGGTCGCCCTCGGCCTCCTCGACACGCTGGAGCAGGAACTCTGGGCCTGAGGACACATCGCGCTGCCCCATGATCCAAGGGGAAGACCTCGGGTGTTGAAGGACGGGCCTTCCCATCGCTGTCGTCCCCAAGACCTCCTTGACCGTGAGTCCGTTCATGAATGCCATTCGACTGCGCCACCTCTTCTCGCGGGCCCTGCGCGCCTCGCTCGCCACACCGCTGGTGCTCGCGGGCTGCGGATCCTCCGCGAATCTGTGGGGCTACTCGCCCGTGGAATGCGACAACAATTCGCCCGCCATCAGCGACCTGTCACTGTCCTTCGCGCCGGACTTCTTCCAGGTCCGCTCCGTCTACAGGGGCTCGCCAGCGAGTGAGTCCCAACCCGTCTCCTCTTACGGTCAGGCCTGCGCGACCGCCACCGACGCCACCGCCTGTCAGAGCGCCCTGGCGGAGCTGCGGGTCGAGCAGGGCCTTCGCTCGTACTGCGTGGACTTCTGCCCGGACTACTTCCTGGTCACGACGCTCGGCGACGAGGTGAAAACGTATTCAACGCTGGAGTCCCTCAAGGCGCTGCTGGGCCCCATCGACACCGAACAGGAGGCCGCCCTCCTGACCGCCGCCTCTGGCTATGCACTGAAGTGCTCCGACATCGTTCAGGGCGCGGTGAAGTCGAACGCGGACGGGAGTTTCAATGTCATCGGTACCCAGGGATACGCCTGTGGGGAGGACTCAGCCCTGAAGCAAATCGTGCTGAGGGTGTCCGCCTCTGGCGACATCTCAGAGGAGCAGCAACACACCCTGGAGAAGGGCAGCGGCAGTTGCGCCATCGGCCGGCGTCCCGCGGGCCTCCAGGACGCGGACGCCTGTGAAAGCACGGACGCACTGGGGCACTACTTCGCGGAGGCCGCGCACCTGGAGGCGGCTTCCGTCCACGCCTTCCTACGCCTGCGCGAGGAACTGGCCCTGCACGGCGCGGACGCGGGCCTCCAGGACGCGGCCCGTCGCAGCGCCGTGGAGGAAGTGATGCACACCGACGTGACGGGCCGCATCGCGCGCCGCTTCGGCGCCACGCCCCAACGCCCCGTCGTCACCGCCCTGCCCCTGCGCCCGCTCCTCGACGTGGCCCTGGACAATGCCGTGGAGGGTTGCGTGCGCGAAACCTACGGTGCGCTGGTCGCCCACCACCAGGCCCTGCACGCGCAGGACGCCGAAGTGCGCGAAGCCATGGTGCGCATCGCGGAGGACGAGACGCGCCACGCGGGCCTGTCCTGGGACATCGACCAGTGGGCCCGTCCGCGCCTCTCCGACTCGGAGCGGGACACGCTGCGCGAGGCCCAGCGTCAGGCGGTGGCCGTGCTGCGCGCGGAGGTCGCCGTGCCGCTCGACGCGGGGCTCGTCACCGCCGCGGGCCTGCCCACGCCCGAGGTCGCCCTCTGCCTGCTCGACACGCTGGAGCAGGAACTCTGGGCCTGACAGGCCCCGGTCAACGAAGGGGAACGGGTGGACCGTTCCGGACGATCGTGCCCTGGACCTCTCCAATCCGTAGGGCTCGCGCTTGCTTCCGGGAAGGGAAGCCCGGAAGCATGTGCGGCGCCCCCACGCCCCTCCAGGCCCCAGGCTCCATGACCGCGAAGACGCAGAAGCCCTTGAAGCCTCCGACGTCACGCAAGGCCGCCCCGCGTAAGAAGCCTCCGGCGAAATCCCTCTCGGTTCGCGGTGACGAACAGAGCCTGTCGGCGGCGGCGGACAGCGGGGACTGCGTGAAGCTGCGAGCCCTGCTGGCACGCGGCGTGGACGCGGACGCGAGGGACCCCGTCACCGGGTACTCCGCGCTGCACTACGCCGCGATGAACGGACGGCTTGAAGCCGCGAAGCTGCTGCTCGCCGCGGGCGCGGACGTGGGCGCGAGGATCCGCAACGCGAGGTCGACCCCGCTCGACATGGCGGCGGGGGAAGGCCGCGTCGCGGTGGTCAAGGTGCTCCTGGCCGCGGGCGCGCCCCTGGGCCAGCCCCACGGTCGGTTCGGTTGGACGGCGCTCCACTCCGCCGTGGCCCATGGACACGCGAAGGTCGTCGAGAAGCTGCTCGGCGCGGGCATGGCGGTGGATACGCCTGGCAAGTACGGAATCACCCCGCTCGGCACCGCCCTGCTGCACGAGGAGGCCTGGGAGGACGTCGTCCCGGTGCTCCTGGCAGCGGGCGCCCGCCTCAAGCGCATCTCCCGGACGCTGCTGCGCGAAATCGCCAACGATGCGAAGTACGCCCTGCTGCGTCCCCTCCTCCAGCCCCACGGGCTGCCCGCCCCGAAGAAGCCAAGGCCGCCACCAGCCCTCCCCCCGTTGCACGAAGCCGCCGCGACCGGGAACGTCGCGCGCGTGAAGCGGTTGCTCAAGGCCGGAGCCAGGGTGAAGGCGACGCTCCGCCGCACCGGGACGACCGCGCTCCATCTGGCGGCCCGGGGCAACCACGTGAAGGTGATGGACGTGCTCATCGCAGCGGGTGCCTCGCTGGACGGGCTCCACAAGCCCTCCGAATGGGCGCCCCTGCACGAAGCGGTGTTCCACGGACACCGGGAGGCGACGGAGCGGTTGATCCGCACCGGGATGGACGTGAACCTCCAGCATCCCAAAAGCGTCATGCCGCTCTTCCTCGCCCTCGATGAACCCGGAGTGCGCGTGCTGCCGCTCCTGCTCGAAGCTGGCGCCGACGCGGAAAAGCCCTTCCCCGCCGTCCAGCACGATTCCCAGTACGCGAAGCTGCGTCCGCTCTTCCGCAAGTACCTGCGGCCTGCGCGCAAGCGATGACGCAAGCCGACGCCGCACGTCGGGTGCACACCCGTACGCGACCGGACTTTCCTGGTTTCCACCTTGTGAGCCCCCACGCGCGTTTGCGAGAATCGCGGGTGTGAACGCCCGCGCTCGCGTCTTCTCCGCCGTCCTGTTGGCCTCGTTCGTCTGGGCCTGTGCCTCTTCGCCCTCGTCCCCGTCCCCGGACGCCCCACCGACGTCGGAAGCGGGCTCTCCCGCCCGCCTGTGGCAGCGCGGCGCGGCGACGGGCGACCTGGCGCGCTTCACCCGCGACGGCACTCGCGTCGCCGCGGACGGCGCGCTGGAGCTGGACACCACCGCGAAGCAAGGCAGCGACCCGTTCCCCGCAGGCGGCTGGCTGGATGGCGGCAGCTTCTACAACGGCGGCACCTTCCGCTTCGGCACCGCCACCTCCGAAGTCCAAACCGTCCCCGGCGGCTTCGACAGCATGGTGCCGTCCTTCGACGCGCAGACGCCTCCGGGCACGTGGGTGAAGCTCACCGTCGCCGCGCGCATCGAGGGCACCTGGACGAAGGACTACGAGCTGGGCGTCTGGGCCTTCGACGCGGACACCGTCGCGCGCCACAGCGTGGACGGACAGGGTGACGCGGACGGCAACGTGCTCACCGACACGCTCAACCTGAAGCGCCGCGCGGACGCCCTGCGCATCACCGTGTTCCTCTTCTCCGAACGTCCGGACGCAAGCCCGCGCCTGCGCTCACTGGCCGCCGCCGTCACCGACACGCGCCGCAAGCCCGAGGACGCAACGGCGGACCGCACCGCGTGGGGCACCGTGCTGGAGGTGCCCGGCTACTCGCAGATGATCTACCCCGACGGCGGCGAGGTCTGGTGCTCCCCCACGTCCACCACCATGCTGCTCGGCTACTGGAGCCGGAAGCTGGCCCGCGCGGACCTGGAGCACCCCGTGCCCACCGCCGCCGCCCACACCTACGACTGGGTCTACAAGGGCACCGGCAACTGGAGCTTCAACACCGCCTACGCCGCCGGCATGTCCCAGGGCGCGCTGCACGGACTCGTCGCCCGCTTCGACTCCTTCGCCCCCGTGGAGCGCCTCATCGCCGCCGGCATCCCCGTGAGCATCAGCATCGCGTACGAACCCGGAGAGCTCACCGGAGGCGCCTCCCGCCGCACCGACGGCCACCTCATCGTCGTGAAGGGCTTCACCGCCGACGGCGATGTCGTCGTCAATGATCCTGCTTTCTCCTCCAACGAAACCACCGGCACCACGTACCGGCGCGCCGAACTGTGGCGTGCCTGGCAGCACTCCCGGGGGGCCGCGTACGTGCTCTGGCCCGCTGGCACCGTCCTGCCTCCGCAAGGGATGGAACCGCTGCCCTAGCCCCCGTCCAGAGGCGGACAGGACGACGACGCATCGCGGCGCGCACTGTCCACTGGCCAGGGCGTCAGGCCCCCCGTCCCTTGACGTAGGGACGTTCGTGGCAGTCCCGACACGGCCTTTAACCTTCAGTCCGAAGAATTTAGGCTTGATTTCAAGGCGCGGAATGTAAATACCTGCGCGCGAGATTTTGATGTCCCTTCGCCGGGAACCCGGTGGGGGGACGCAGCCTGGAGGCACGGACATGGAGCAGAAGCCGCTGCGGGACTTCCTTGAGATTCCCTACGACGAGCTGGAGGAGCTCAACCTCCGGGTGAAGGAACAGCGCATCCAGCGCGTGTCGCCGGAGAAGATGCGCGACGAGCGCATCAAGTACCTGACCGACGAGAAGCGCATCAAGGCCATCACCGTGTGCTTCACCGACCTGGAAGGTCGGCTGCACATGCTGGACTACGACAAGAAGTTCCTGCTCAAGAGCGCGGACAACCTCACCTTCGACGGCTCCTCCATCCGCGGCTTCTCCGCGCAGGCGGAGAGCGACCTGCGCCTGAACATCGACTGGGGCGCGTTCTACTGGCTGCCCTCGGACATCTTCGGGCCCGGCAAGGTGCTGGCGTTCAGCGAAGTGCTGGAGCGCGACGGCACGCCGTACCACTCGGACATGCGCGGGCAGCTCAAGCGCGCCACCGACGCGCTGTTCCAGAAGGACGGCACCGTGTTCCACGCGGCGCCGGAAATCGAAGGCTTCCTCTTCAAGAGCCGTGACGCCGAGCGCCACTACCACGAGGAAGGCAAGTTCGAGTTCATCTCCATCGGCGGCTACTACCACGCGCTGCCGGGCGACGCGCTCCGCACCTTCATCGACAAGGCCGCCGAAGCACAGCGCGCCATGGGCTTCCAGAACGAGAAGGACCACCCGGAGGTCGCGCCCAGCCAGTTCGAGATGAACTTCTCGTACAGCGAGGCGATCATCGCCGCCGATCAGATCCAGCTCTACAAGCTGCTCTGCCGTCAGGTGGCCGCGCAGCTGGGCCTCACCGCCAGCTTCCTGCCCAAGCCCGTCACCGGCGTGAACGGCAACGGCATGCACATCAACATGTCGCTGTCGAAGAACAACAAGAACCTGTTCCATGACAAGGCGGGCCAGGACGGGCTGTCGCAGATGGGGTGGGAGTTCATCGATCGCATCCTCACCAACGCGAACGACATCTGCCTCGTCCTCAACTCCAGCGTGAACTCCTACCGCCGGTTGGATCCGCACTACGAAGCGCCCAACCAGATCAAGGCCTCCGCGAACAACCGCGGCGCCATGGTGCGCATCCCGTTTGGCAATGAGCGCAGCGCGCGCGTCGAGTGCCGTTCGGTGGCGCCGGACGCCAACCCGTACATGGTGCTCTACACGCTGATGAAGACCGGCCTGGAGGGTCCGCAGCCGCAGGAGGACGCGGAGACCAAGCGCAGCCGCACGCGCTTCCTGCCGGACAACATCTACGACGCGATCCGCTTCTTCAAGGGCAGCCAGTTCATCGCCCAGACGCTGGGTGAGGCGGTGCAGGGCAAGTACGCGGAGCTGAAGATCGGCTCCGCGGATCGCTGCCCCAAGCAGCTGGGCACCCGCGTGAAGGAAGCGGAGATCCAGTTCCATCACGAGGTGACGAACCAGTACCTCTGGAACCTCTTCTAGAGGCTCACTAGAGCTGCCGGTAGCGCGCCTGGAGGAACAGGTAGGCGGCGTAGGCCACCAGGCCCGCCGCCACCACCCCCAGGAGCACGTCGCCCGCGGGTTGGCGGGCGACGACGGCCAGGGCCTCTCCCAGGCCCTTGGCCTCTCCCGGGTTCGCATCCACGGCGGAGCGGACCAGGAAGATGCCGATGACGGAGAACACCACGCCGCGCGCGGCGATGCCGAAGCGCGACACCCGCTCCACCCAATGACGCTGCTGGGCCGCGAGGCCGGTGAGCGTGAGCTTCTCCAGGAACTTCCCCTGCCACGCCTTGTGGAACTGCTTCACCGCGAAGCCGATGATGCCCAGGCCCACGAGCGCCACCAGGACGCGGCCGAAGGGCTGCTCCATCAGCGTCGCCGTCCAGCCCTGAGTCCCCTTGCTCCGGCCCTGTGAAGCGCCCACCACGGTCTTCAGCGCGAACAGGGCCAGCGACGCGTAGATGGCGCCGCTGACGAAGTACATGGCGCGCGTGGCGATGCCCTTGGCGTCGGAGCCCTTGTCCTCGGTGTCCGCGAACGCCTGGGCGAAGCGCCAGACGACGAAGCCCAGCAGGCCCGCCACCAGCACGGACAGCAGCACGATGCCGAAGGGCCCGTGCGCCACGGTGCTCACCGCGCCATGGCTGTCCGTGGCGCGGCCGCCCTCGCCCGCCGCCAGCTTCAGCGCGAGCACCCCGATGATGGCGTAGACGGCGCCCTTCGCCGCGTAGCCCATCCGCCCCAGCTTCTTCGCCCAGGGGTGGTTCGCGGCCTCCTTCGCCCCGCGCGACAGCCGCTCCATCCCCGGCCCGCGCATCACGTCCATCGTCGCCATGCGAACGCTCCTCCCGTCCCCGAGTCGGGACCGAGGAGAGGGTGCGCATCCGAAGGCCCGTCCGGACGGAAGGCCCCTGTGCCCCGTCTGGACATCAGGCGGGACACGGGGGGCACGGCTGGCTGGTTGCTATTACGTGGGGTGCGCGGGTGGCGGGCGCCGGGGGCCGTGTCCACCGCCTCGCGGAGGTCGCTCAGCGCAGGGTCCGTACGGCCTGCACCACGCGGGGCCATTCCCTGGAACGCGGATCGATGAGCTCGAAGTGGCCCGCGCCCTTCAGCGGCACGAGGTGCACCGGGTCCTTCTGTTGGACGCCTCGGGCGTGGAAGCCCTCGCTCATCGTGAGGGGCACGGTGTCGTCTTCGGTGCCGTGCAGCAACACCTGCGGCAGCTTCAGCGGCTGGAGCGCGGCGGGGGACGCGACGGCGTAGCGCTCAGGGACCTGCTCTGGCGTGCCGCCCATGAAGGTCTTCACGATGCCGTTGCCCAGGTTCAGCTCGGCGCCCCTTGCGAGGTCCACCACGCCCGCCAGGGACACCACGCCCTTCAGCTTGAGGGGTGCGTCGCGGTAGAGCGGCTGGCGCGCGGTGAGCCGGTGGCGGGCGGCCAACCACATCGCCAGATGACCGCCGGCCGAGTGGCCCATCGCCACCACGCGCGTCAGGTCCAGGCCCAGCGAGGGCGCGGCGTCCACCAGATGATCCGCCGCGGAGGCGACGTCCTCCAGCGTGCCGGGAAAGCCTCCGCCGTCGTGGCCCACGCGCCGGTACTCCACGCTCCACGTCGCGAAGCCGCGCTTCGCCAGGTCCGCGCACAGGTGGCCCGCGTGCTCCAGGCCGTACTCCGCGCGCCAGAAACCGCCGTGGACGAAGAGCACCACCGGGTGGGGGCCCTTGCCCTTGGGCTTGCGCAGCTCGGTGAACTGCTGCGGCGCCTCACCGTAGGCGATGCGTGCGTCGGGCGGTGGCTGCGGCGTTTCGAGGACCCACATGGAACCCATGCACCCATCTTGGGAACGGGCGGCCCGCCGCCGCAAGCCGTGGCGCGTCCAGCATGTGTCCTCGCGTGGGATGCGTAGCGACAGGTCCCTCCGGTACGCTGCCGCTCCCATGGGGGCATCTTCGCGTGCATGAGAAGAACGAAGCGGAGCTGAAGCTCGCCCTGGCCGAGGGACTGCTCTCGCGTGAGGACGTGGAAGCCCTGCGCGACGAGGCCGCACGGCGCGGTGTCGCACCGCTCCAGGTCCTCGTGGAGCGCGGACGGCTCTCCGTCGATTCGCTCGTGTCGCTGCGCCGGGAGCTCGTGGCGAATGCGGCATCGGAAGAGGACGCATCGACCTCCGAGGCCATGGAGGTGGAGCCCCCCGCATCAAATGAGCCGCGCGAGGACAGGGCCGACAGCGACCGGGAACAGCCCGCCCTCTCTCCCGAGGGTGCGGGGCCCGGGCCCGACGACACCCTGCCTCCGGGCGGTGCTCCGCCCACGAGCGTGGACGGCCCCGCGTTCCCGGTGCCGTACTGGGAACGCTACCGCCCCGTGCGCTTCCTCGGGCAGGGCGGCATGGGGCGCGTGTTCCTCGCTCACGACGTGCGGCTGCACCGGGACGTGGCGCTGAAGTTCGTGCGCGACGAAGACCCGGAGCTGTCACGCCGCTTCGTCGCCGAAGCACGGGCGCAGGCCCGCGTGGACCACGAGCGCGTCTGTCGCGTGTACGAGGTTGGAGAAGTCCAGGGCCGCGCGTACATCGCCATGCAGTACGTCGCGGGCCAGCCGCTGCAGGCCCTGTCCGGCCTGCTGTCCGTGGAGCAGAAGGCGCTGGTGCTGCGCGACGCCGCGCTGGGCGTTCACGCGGCCCACCAGGCGGGGCTCATCCACCGCGACCTCAAGCCCTCCAACATCCTGGTGGAGCGCGCGGAGGACGGCGCCCTGCGCCCCTACGTCATGGACTTCGGGCTGGCGCGCGACTGGACCGGGAGCGAAGGCTTCACCGCCACAGGCACGGTGATGGGCACGCCCCAGTACATGGCCCCCGAACAGGCCCGGGGCGAAGTCACCCGCCTGGACCGGCGCGCGGACCTCTACAGCCTGGGCGCCACGCTGTACCACCTGCTCACCGGCCAGGCCCCCGTGCCCGGTGCCAATGGCCTGGAGGTGTTCAGTCGCATCGCCACGCATGAGCCTCGCCCGCCGCGCGAGCTGGCCCCCGAGGTTCCCGCCGACCTGGAAGCCATCGTCCTCAAGTGCCTGGAGAAGGACCGCGCCCGTCGCTACGACTCCGCGCGAGCGCTGGCGGACGACCTGGAGCGGTTCCTCGACGGCGCACGGGTGCTCGCGCGCACCGGCCCGGCGTACCGCGTGCGCAAGTGGGTGGCCCGACACCGGCGCGCGGTCGCGGTGGCCAGCATCGTCGGACTCGCGGCGGCGGGCGCGGCGGGCCAGGGCGTGATGGCGCGGAGGGAAGTCGCCCGGCGCGAAGCCCTGACCCGGCGCTTCACCGAAGGCGTGGAGCGCATCGAGGCCCAGGCCCGCTACTCCGGACAGGCGCCGCTGCACGACACGCGGCCGGACCGCGAGGCCATGCGCTCCCGCATGCGCGACATCGAAGCCTCCATGCGAGAAGCCGGCACCGTGGCGGACGGGCCGGGCCACTACGCGCTGGGACGCGGGTTCCTCGCGCTGGGAGACGACGCGGCGGCGCTCCAGCACCTGGAGGCGGCCTGGGCCGCGGGGAACCACGAGCCCCGCGTGGCGTACGCGCTCGCGCTGGTGCTGGGGCATCGGTATCAGCGCGAACGGCTGGAGGCGGACCGGATCCCGGACGCCTCTCAACGCGAGGCGAAGCGGAAGGAGGCCCTGGCGCGCTCGCGCGACCCGGCGCTGGCGTTCCTGAAGCAGGGCCAGGGCGCGGAGGTGCCCGCGCCCGAATACGCCGACGCGCTCCGGGCCTTCTACGAAGACCGCTTCGAAGAAGCCCTGAAGTCGCTGGACGCACTGGGCACGCGCCTGCCGTGGTTCCATGAAGCCGCGCTGCTCCGGGGTGACATCCTGCTCGCCCGCGCCGTGCGCCACGCCCTGGCGAGCGAGCGCGACGCGGCCCGGAACGACCTGGACGCCGGCCGCCACGCCTACGACACGGCGGCCGACATCGGACGCAGCGTGTCCGCCGTGCACCGCGCGCGGGCGGAGCTGGAGCAGGAAGCCCTGCTGCTGGAGCTCTCCGGCCAGGGCGACGTGCAGCCCGCGTACACGCAAGGCATGGAGGCCGTGTGGCGCGCGCGGGTGGCGGCGTCGGACGAAGCGGACACGTGGGTGCTCGAAGCGCGCCTCCACCGCCAGCTCGCCCAGGTGCGCGTCAGCAGCGGGGGCGAGGTGGAACCCCTGCTCACCCGCACCCTGGACGCGGCGAAGGAGGCGCTGAAGCTCGCGCCCGACAAGGTGGAAGCGCGCCATGCGCTGGCGATGGGCTGGTGGCAGTGGGCCCGCTACCGGCAGGGACGGGGCGAGGATCCCCGCGAGCAACTGCACGCCGCGGTGGCCGCCTTCGACACCATCCCCGAGTCCGCGCGCGACTACGACTTCCACCTGGACCTGGGCCTCGTGTTCAAGGTGTGGGCGGACTCCGAGGACGGACGCGGCGGGGATTCACTGCCCTTCCGGGGGAAGGCCATCGACGCGTTCCGGGAAGCGCGGAAGCGGGACGGCCTGCGGCTGGAGGCGTGGATCAACCTGGGCACCGCGTACGTGAACCGCGCGAACCATCCCCGGGCCCTGGAGCCGGACAAGGACCTGGAGGAAGCCCGGGCGTCGCTGGAGCATGCGAGCCAACTGGACCCCGGCCACGTCGTGACGTGGTTCTACCTGGCGGACGTCCACCGCACGCTCGCGCTGCGCGTGCGCGACCACGGCGGCGACGCGGGCCCCGGACTCGCAAGGGCGTTGGAGTGCTACCGGAAGGGCGTCGCCATCAACCCGCGACTGCCGCCGCTCCTGAACGGCGTGGGCACCGTCCTGCTCGACCAGGCGCGCGAGGCCTGGGACCGGGGCGACGCGCCGGAGCCGCTGCTGGACGAAGCGGAGCAAGCCTTCACGCAGGCCATCACCACCGCCCCCACCGTGGGCTTCGCGCACAACAACCTGGGCGAGGTCCGTGCCTGGCGCGCCACCTGGCGGTTGGCGCGAGGAGAAGACCCCACCGCGAGCGCGAAGCAAGCGCAGGCCGCGCTCCAGAAGGCGACGACCCTGCTGCCCGGACTCGCGCAGCCTTGGGCCAACCTGGGACAGGTGCACCAGACGCTGGCCGCGTTCGCGCTGAAGCGCGGTGGGAATCCAGGGCCTGACACCGCACGTGCCACGGAGGCGCTGACGAAGGCGCTGGAACTCAACCCGTCCCTGGCGCAGGCGTGGCGATGGCTGGGAGAGACCCAGGCGGTGGACGCGCGCTGGAAGGCGTCCCGGGGCTCGACGTCCGACGAAGGCTTCCAGCTTGCGGCGGACTCCTTCCAGAAGGCCCTGGAACTGGAGCCCGCGAACCTGGAGCAGCGATTGGCCTACGGCGCCTTCCTCCGGGACCGGGCCACGTGGCGGGAGGCCCCCGGACAGGACGCGCGGAAACAACTCCAGCAAGGACTGTCACTCACCGAAGCGGTGCTCACCGCGCGCCCCGGATGGAAGAACGCGAACCGATTGCGCGAGGACCTGCGCCGCGTCCTCGCGCGCCTTCCGCCGGATTAGGGCGCCATCAATACCAGGTGGTGGCGGACAGGAACGTCGAGCCATCGGAATGACGCACCCGTCCCCACTGGGTCGTCACCGGAGGGCAGAATGGCGGGCAGACACCGCTCACCGCGTAGTACCGGTACACGATGTCGGCTTCTCCATCGCCCGTCACATCCGCGACCCAGGTCGGGAGATTCCCGCCCAGGGACGAAGCCCAATACCCGCTTCCGAGGAAGGCAGTGCCGCTCGACGCCCGGACCTGCACACCATCCGTGTTCTCGACGATGACGTCGGCCTTTCCATCCCCCGTGACATCCTGGAACCAGACGCCCTTGGTCCCAGTGAAGCTGACCGAGAGCCACGTCGAAGCCGTCCCGAAGGCACTTCCCGACGAAGGACGGACGACGATGCTGCTATTGTTGTGCGCGACGGCGTCCGCGATGCCGTCCCCCGTCACATCCTCGTAGTAGATTTCCCGATCCGCGACGAAGTCGACGCTGGTCCAGGCCGCTCGGGTATTGAACCCCGTGCCGCTGGAGGTCGCGACCGAGATTCCGCTGCCACCCACGATGTTGGGGTTCAGGATGAAGTCTGCCTTTCCATCGCCCGACACGTCCTTGAAGTCGAAGCGCGTCCAGCCACTCCAGCCGACCTCCGAATACCACTCCTCCTCGGGAAGGAAGGAGGAGCCATTCGAGCGCCTGACAATGACGCGAATGGCACCGCCATCCAGGTACTCCCGAACAGCGATTGCGTCAGCGCGGCCATCCCCCGTCACATCCGCGAACCAGACACCGTAGGCCGTGGGAAAGGCCGTGGAACTCCACGTCGAAGATGTCGAGAAGGTCGAACCATTGGAAAGCGCGACACGGAGGGTGCCGGCCGACTCATACCAGATGAAATCGGCGCGCCCGTCCGCGTTCACGTCCGCCATCGCATCGCCGCCCGGACTGATGCCATCACGGGCTTCACTGGGGAAGAAGGGGGCCAGGAACAGCGCGACAGCCATTGCCTTGTTGAACAATTTCAATGCTCCCGTAGCGATTGGGGTTCCACGCCGGACCTTCACCAGACAGAGCCCGGCCCGGCACATGTCTAACTACTATCGCATCCCCAATCACTCAAGACTGGCTTTCCAAAATCTCTCAACAACTTCAAACCCTGAAGCTCTGGCCTGCCCTTTGATTTTGAACTTGACTTGTCTGGAGTCACCCTTGGAAAGAGAGCGGCACACGGTCCCCCAGGACCGGCACCGCTCCCTCTCCCGGCGCCGCTAGTTCTCGCCGCGCCCCGTGACTTCCAGGGTGCCATTGATGGTCTCGGTGATGCCCTGGGGCTCATTGCACTTCGAGCAGTCGCTCATCGGGCAGGACCACAGCTTGTGGCTCCCCTGGGGATCCTTGCCGCGCAACGTCCACGAAGCGCTCTGGCAGGCAGGCACCAGCAACGGGTTCTGCGAGCCCTCCTTGAAGAGCGACTCGCCCGCCACGCCGATACACCGGTCCTGCTGCACCTGGGACACGAAGGTCACGGTCTGCCCGGCCTGCGCCTGCACGGTCGTGGTGCTGAAGTGGACCTTGCCCTCCGCGTTGGCGGTGATGAGCACGTCCCCGGGGTTTCCCGAAGGGGGTGTCGGGCAGGGCTGCACCGGCGTGCTGTCATTCAGCGCGGCCGCCGCGGAGTCGGAGGAACGAGAGGGCGTGGCGCAGGCCAGCAGCCCGGTGAAGCACAGGGGAAGAAGGGTTCGGATTCGCATGACGTGGCTCTCCAGGAAGACTGCGTGATGGCACATCCAGGCCCTGTCGGATGGAAGGATATTCGGCGGCGAAGTGCGGAAGCGCTCACCTCCTCCACCAGCGCCGTCGCTCGACCTGCCCCCAAGGACGCCCTTGGCAGCGACGGGGCGGCTGTTCACCTTCCCCCGGCAGTGGTGCGCCTCCTGTACCGGCCGCGCGGCGGACCGGGCCTCGGGCCCCCGCCGCCCCTGGCCGCGAGGTGACGGATGGGCGACGAAAGCATCGCTCCTGGAGGCAGGGCGGACGCCACCGGGGAATCGGTGCTGGGGCGAAGACGTGGCGGGCTTCGAGGCGCGGAGGAGGGTCGATGGGGCAAGCGAGGCATGGGTCCTTGCGCGTGGCCATGGGCATGGTGCTCGTGCTGGGAGCCGCCGCGCCAGCCTGCCTGCCCCAGAGCCCGGGGCGGACCGCCGTTCCCGAGTGCACGGAGACCCCAGGCGCCGCACTCGAAGCGGACGCACCCGTCCAGGGTGAGGATCCGCGCGGCTACGTCGAAGAGGATGGGCTGCCGGTGCTCCACCTCTACGTGGCGGACTCGCTGCCAGACGACGACGGCTACCAGGCGGCGCGCGTCTTCTATCGCGGGCGCTGCCACGTCGCCCGGGCCAGACATCGAGGGGCGACGTCGAAGGCCTTCCCCAAGCGCAGCTTTACGCTCCACTTCCTCGATGGGCAGACCTTTGACGAGCCCTTGCTCGCGGGCGGCTTCTCGGGCCGGCGCAAGCTGGTGTTGATCAGCCCCTTCAATGACAATTCATACATCCGCGCCCGGCTCGGCTTCACCCTGTGGAGCCGCATGTCTTCCGAACACCTCCAGGTGAAGACCTTCAGCGCGGTCGTCTATCTGGACGGGCGCTATCACGGACTCTTCACGGTGGCGGACCACGTCGACCGTCACTCGCTCGCGGCGCAGGGGATGGACGCCAGGGGAGAGCTCTTCAAGGCCGTGGGCCCAGGCGCCAACTTCTCCCGGCAGGATGCGTTCGACAGGCCCAAGCGTTCGCTGCACCAGGACCATGAGAAAAAGGAGGGCGAGCCCGAGACGGGAGACGGGGCCTACGCCAGCATCGAGCAGTTCACCGCCTTCGTGGCGGACACCCCTCCGGAACGCTTCCGCTCGGAGCGAGGCGACTGGATGAACGTCAAGGACTACGAGGACTGGTGGATGCTGGCCCACCTGGCCGCCCTGTCCGACTCCGTGGCGAAGAACGCCTACCACTTCCGTGCGCAAGGAGCGGCGCAGCGATGGCGATACATCCCCTGGGACCTGGATGCCAGCTTCGGACAGAACTGGGACACCACGAGGCGGGCCCCGTGGCCGATGGACATCTTCCCGGAGCAGAACCTCATCTGGACCCGGATGATGGAGGATCCGGCCATCCGCCAGCCCGTCCGCGAGCGACTCTACACGCTGCTCCACACCTCGCTTCACCGGGACGTCGTCCAGGGGCTCATCGACACCTATGCCGCCGAGGTCGACCGCGCGGCCCGGAAGGATGAAGCCCACTGGGGCGAGGCCCATCGCCACTTCCCGTTATGGAACGAGCGCACGGACATCAACAGCTTCGAGGACGAGGTGAAATACATCCACGACTGGGTGGATGCCCGTTGGGATCTCCTGGAAGAAGAGCTCCGCTGACAGCAAGGGCAGATGCGCGGGACTCCTCCGATTGGATGGCATCCAGCGCGCCCTGCCCTCACCCCACCTGCGCGGAGGCGACGAAGAACCCGATGTTCACATCAGACGAGTCGACAGTGAGGCCGTGCTCGGCGGCGAGCTCCGCCCCGAAGCCGTACTGGAGCGCGTCGAGGACCTGCTGCTGGACATTCCGCACCATCTCCGGGGACGCGCCCCCGGTGCTCGGGTCGAAGTGGTAGTCGGGACCGAGCTGCTGCTGGATCCGGTCGAGCGCTTCGGGCGGTGCGCCGCGCAGCGCATCAACGAGGTCCAGGGCATCCTGTCCCTGAAGTCCGTAGAGCGCCGCCAGGCGCCAGGCGGTGTCCGTGACCTGCACCGCGAACCCGTCGTTGGTGTCGAAGAGGGCCTCGCGCTTGCGCAGCTCCTCCAGGAACTGCTCGCGGGTGAGCCCCATGTTGCCGAGCTGGGCGGCGGCGTCCGGGTCCAGCGTGAGCAGCTCGCGCGTGTCCGTGGGGATTCCCGCCTGCTCAAGCAGCTTCGCGCGGTCCGCGGCGAGCTTCTCGGCCTCCTCGCTGCCATGAATGATGCTGCTGATGAACCCGCCGATGGCGTGGACCACCCCGCCAACGATGCCCAGCACGCCGCCCGCAACCGTGCCCAGGCCGGGGATGAACTCCAGCACGTCGCCCGCCAGACTGATGCCCGTGCCGAGCAGGGAGACGATCTCCCCTGCGTCCGTGCCGTTGTCACGCAGGTTGGCGATGTCCTGGGTGAGCTGCGCGCCATCCAGCGCCAGCCCGATGGCGGGCAGGAAGCGGCCCCCCACGCGGGCGACATCCCCCGCGATGTCCGCGGTGCGGCTGAACAGGCCCAGCAGCCCGGAGGCCACCAGGACGCCGCCGCGCGCCGCGCCCAGGAAGCCCTGGAGGGCCTGGGGGTAGTCGCCATCCGCGAACGCCTGCGCGCCCGCGTAGATGCCAAAGCCCACCGCGGCCACCGCCAGCGAGCGCTGGAAGGGGTTCTTCTGGTCCCACGAGCCGATGATGGTCTGCGCCCGCGACAGGTCCCAGGACGTGCCGTCGCGGAAGCGGGACAGCGCGCCCAGCGCCAGCTTGAAGTTGTCCACCTCCCGCTTGATGCCCTTGAAGACGCTCTTCGCATCGGACAGGGGCGCGGTGAGCACGTCGAGCTCTTCGGCCGCGCGGGTGGCGCCCTCCGGGCCCATGGCTTCGTACCTGGCGAAGATGCCCGCCTGGGCCCGGGGCAGCGCCTGCGCCAGCACCTCGTTCTGCAGGCGCTCCTCCAGATTGCCATCCGTGTGCTCGTCGAGCTTCGTGGCGAGCGCGGCGTTCGTGCCCACGCGGCCCACGAAGTCCACCGCCGCTTCGGCGTGCGCGTCGGTGTTGGCCAGCAGGGTGTACGCATTGAGCAACACCTTCGCGGAGTCGGAGTCACCGGCGGCGGCGAGCGCCTCCAGCGCGGGGCCCGTCTTCTCCAGCGTGGTGGCGAGCGTGTCCGCGAGGCCGGTGGCGCGGTCGCGGATCTCCGCGCGCGAGGGGTCCGCCCAGAAGGCGTCCGTATAGGCCTGACGCTGGTCGGCGGTGAGGCCGGGCCCGAAGGCGCCCAGGTCCGCGGCGAGGCGCTGCTCCTGCACGGCCAGTTCGCCCTGCGCCGTGGTCAGGTCCTCCTGGATCTTCCCCACCGCGGCCGTGGTGGTATCGAGCACCGCGTTGCCCGCCTCCACGAGCCCCCGCTGGACCAGGTCCAACGCGAGCGCACCGCCCAGCCGCGCGCCCCGGCCCCGCTCGGCCAGGTCCTCCAGGATGTCGTCGAACTGGTTGAGGTCGTCCGAATCCCCGTGGGCCGCGAAGGCCTGGCCCAGTGACGTGGTGAGCCGGGCGACGCCCGCATCCCCCGCCAGGTCCGCCACGGCCGCGAGGCTGGTGACCCCCGTCTGGGTCTGGCGCCGGACGCCATCCCCAGAGTCGTCCTCGTTGTTCCGGGCGCGCAAGGCCAGGTCGCGAGCGAGGGTGTCCACCTCCGGGGCCAGCGCCGTCAGCAGCGCATCCACCTGGGCGGGATCGCCCAGCGCGCGGGCCTCATTCTCCAACGCGAGCGCACCGGCGCCAGTACCGCCCTCCGCGAGCGCCGTGCGCACCCGCTGCGCGGCGGCCTCGACCGGTGCCGACGTCTGCGCGGTGGGGGCCGCGGTCTGCACGGCCGAGGGCGCCAGGGTGCTGACCGGGCTGGACGTCCGCGCGGGCGCAGGGGCGGCGAGCGCCTTGAAGGCGTTGACCTGGAGGCCCTGGGGAACGCGGAAGGTGCCGCCCTGGAAGGAGGTCGGAAGGGAGGACCGCGCGCCTTCGCCCGTCAGCGTCACACGCGGGGAGGACACCGGGGCATCGAACCCCGACCGGCCGGGATTGCCGCGAGGCGGCGAAATCACGGAGGCAGGCGCGGGGCGCGCCGGGACGGGGGCGGAAGCGAGGGCCCGGGGGGCGGTGAATCGATGGAGAAGTCCGTCGCTCTTCATGTCGCGCGCCCCGGGCATTCAACGGGGGCGAAATGCCCACCGCGATGCCCGGTACGCGGTGGTGTGGGACATGGTTACATCCGGGGAAACGAATCCTGTCCCGGGTCCGGCTCAGGGCGGATCCGTTCCTGTAGAAGCCAGCCCTGCCTCCACTCCTCCCATGTCCGACGAAGCCCGTGGCTACCTGCTCCGACAGTTTGAAACAGCGTGGGCCCTCACCCGGTACCACCTCGATGGGCTGACGACCGAGGAGTGCCTGTGGCGCCCTGCCCACAAGGGCTTGCACGTGCAGCCGCTTCCGGACGGGACGTGGCGCGCCGACTGGCCCGAGCACGAAGGCTATGACCTTGGGCCCTCCAGCCTCGCGTGGCTGACGTGGCACCTCGGCTTCTGGTGGTCCATGGTGCTCGACCACTCCTTCGGCGAAGGGACCCTCACCCGCGAGAGCGTGCCGTGGCCCGGCGATGCCGACGCCGTGCGCGAGTGGATTGGCCGGCTCCAGGGCCAATGGCAGGACGTCCTCGAAAGGCTCACGGACGAAGACCTGCGCTCACCGCTGCGAACACGCTGGCCTTTCCAGGACCGTCCGTTCGGAGACGTCGTCGCCTGGGCCAATGTCGAGCTCACCAAGAGCGCCGCGGAGCTTGGCTACGCACGCTTTCTCCACGCCGTCAGCGCCCGCTGAGATTAAGGCTCCGTCAGAAGAAATCCTAAGTCCGACGCACTGTTGATGGCGAGGATGCTAATCCCAGCAGGGTCCCGAGTCAGATGAATGGGGCCCCGTGAAAGGCAAGGGCTGGAGCCAAAGGGACGGGAGGACCGCCAAGGGGGGCCGCCAAAGCAGAGCGTCGAGCCGGCGAACATGCCTTGCAGTTGCTTCTGTCTCTGATGATTCGGCGCCTTTACCCATAGCGTTCCGCTACAAGGCTGGTGCAGTACCACAAGGAGACCATACCAAAACCCAATCCCGCGTTGACTACAGCATACGCTTGGAATAAGGCCACCTGAGTCAGGCCGAACACACGAGCAAAAACTCACACAAAAAAGAATAATTAAAATTATACCACTAACTTTCCCGCCATCCCAGCACTGCCCATGAGGCATCAACAAAGGGACAAAATGCGTCTTCGCGAAATCCAAAAGCATCTTGAGGCTGCACAGGTACCCGCAGCAGTAAGAGTCGAATACTCCGACTCCGGCAATGCAGTAGGCGCAGGCGTAAAGGTCGAAAACCTCAACACATGGCGTCGCGCGATAACGCACCTAAACCAAGCAGAAGTATTTGACCCCATCCTAAAGGATGTACTCAGAAACAAACTTCTCATGGAAGGCGTCTCCGACACGGCGAGAGGCTCACCTGCACAATTGGGTCAAATGATATCCCAACTGGAACTGCTTGGGAAAACCGCTGCAGAATTGCTAAACTTTCTGACAGCGGCCATTCCCGAGCACTCACCAAACACCCTCGTAATTCAGATCCAAGAACCAGATGCCCTCCAGTCGTTGGCGGCACTCATTGACGAGCTAGCGAAGTTTTTCACGCTATTGGCTAGAGCGGAAGAAGGAGCAGATGAGTCGACCATCGGAACGCCCTCTGTCCAAGCATTTGACACAGGGTCTTTCTATCTGGAGGTCGTACTAGCAACGGCAGCCGGCGTCACAACCGTTGGGATGATTACAACTGCAGCCTTCCGCTTTCTTCAGCAATACCAGCAGTTCCAGGCGATGCAGGAAACTTTGCGTGCATATAAGGCTGTAGCTGCGGATGTGCAGTCTCTCCAAACACAGAGTGAATTTGCACGAGCAGCATTCCTTCAAGCTCAAGTGGACCGACTGAAAGCTGGTCGATTCGCAAAGGCCGAGAAGGAAGCGCAGGCGGCTTTGGGGGCATCCATCCAAGAGTGCGCCAAGCTCATGCATCAAGGAGTTCGACTGCTCCCATCTCTGTCCACTGACTCTGCAACGCAGAACATGTTTCCAAGTATTGAATCACTAAGGACTCTGAGCGCATCCACAGACCAAAAGCTGCTGACGCCAGATGCCAGCACTCCGCCAAGGCCCAAAGATAAATAGGTGCACTATCCGCGTGCCTGGGATGTCGTTGCCGTGGCGGACCGGCCGAACTGAGCGACACCCAGGGACAGGCCCTGATCTTCGGCCCGGAAATTGACCTGGCGAGTTGAGAGTAGTTCTACATCTGTAGTTTGAGCCGCGCCTCTCGGTCGCGGTAGTAGCACTGCATGGCCACGGCTTGGTGGTGGCGCCGCCAGCGACTCCACGCCAGGATGTGCGTGAGCGATGCGGCCCCCTCCTGTTCCATCAACAGGAGGACGACCGCGGCTCCATCCGAACTACAGATGTAGGACTACGCACGGTCGCCAAGACGCGCGCGCAGCCGCTCCTCTTCGGATTGGAGTTTCGAATCGTCCGGGTCCTCCCGTCGCCAGCCATCGAGCACGGCGAAGATCTTCGCCTTGTCGCCCAGCCGTTCCCAATTCAAGGCGAGCGCGCGATAGATATCGCTCCGCAGCTTTCTATGGTCAGCAACCGGAACAGCGCTTCGCAGAGCGGCATCAAGGTACCCTTGCGCGGCCTTAACGGCTTCGCTCGCCTTCTCGTGATGGAGCCCTCCGGCAAGTTCCTTAGCCAGCCGACTCTTCGCGTAACCGGAGTAGTACTGCAGCAATGGGTTATTGGGGAGGCGTTCCAACCCCTTCTCGGCGGCCTGAAAGGCGCCGCTCCACTCATCCTGCTCGAGTTCCATGCGCACCCAGTGCTTGTACATCTCCTTGTCTCTGCACTTGAGCTCGTATGCGCGCTTAAATCGTTCACCGGCATCAGTACGCCTCGGCGGGCGCCAAGTCTTATAAACAAAGCCGAGATAGGCGAGCAGGTTGACATTGTTCGGACGCGTTTCCAACCCCTTCTTGAGGAGGGCCTCAGCACCTTCTTGATCATCACCACGAACGAGGAGCACTGCCTTTCGACATAGGGCGCCGACTTCCTCCCGCCCTTGGCTGATTCGCACGTCCCCGCTGAGCGCCGCGTGTGCTCCCTGGAGCCTCCTCCAGAGATCGGTCTTTCCCATCACGCTCTGAACGAGAGCGCGTGTGTTTATACCGACGTCGTACCTGTCCTCGCCGTCTATGAATTGGGGCTTGGGGACGAGAAAGAGCTTTTGCAGTTCTCCGAGTCCTGCTGCGAGCGCCTCGTGACTCTGGCCTGTGAGTGCTTGCAACTCACCGAAACTAACCGCGCGCTGCGTCACGCACGATGCGGCGAGCAACTCCCGTGCGACAGAGGAGAGCTTCTCGAGTTCGCGCCCGAGTGCGTACCGGCGAGCTTCGTCACCCGAGCGAGTTGCCCATTCTTGGATCGCTTGCTTCGCAGGCATCACAGCTACGAGACGGATCAGATCTTCCAGATAGAGTGGCGATGATCCCGTGCTGTCAACGAACTGCTTGAGTAGAGACGCGTCAAGCCCCTTGGCATCCATACCAAGCAGTTCGTAACGGGAGCGAACGAAGGCCTCTGTGTCTTCGCGAGAGAGGCCCGCGACGTGAGTCGCGGTGTGGCCGAGACCGAGGATCGTTCGGCGAGACGTTAGGAGAACCTTTGACTTCGTCTGTGGAACAGAGAGCGTGAAAAATTCAATGGCATCCTCTCCGGAGCCCTCAAGTGAATCGATGTCGTCTACGACGACTAACGCGGGGAACGCATCAAGTAGCTTGAGCGAGAGGACGCGCTTGGTCTCAAGCGAAGATGCAGCCTCCTCCCGCCAACCGAGCAGGACGAGCAAGCGCGAAAGCGCGCTATCAAGGTCGAAGAAGTCAGGATCCTCAATTGGAACCACGTGGCCATCCTCGAACCGGCGGGCCTTCGCACTCATCCAGAGGACAAGTTGGAACGGCTGTGGTGCGGTTCGTCGAATTTCCTCTGCGAAGGAGTACGCCAGCGCCGACTTTCCGAGTCCTCCTGCCCCTACAACGGCCCATCGACGGCTCAAGGGATCGTCGAACCACCGATGCAGTTGCTGCAGCTCATCGGTTCGACCAACAAAATGGACGACGATTGCCTCGCGAGCTGGGAGGCGGTCTTCAAGAGGTTGTCGATCATCGCCAGTTTCCGCGATGCCCGTTCGCCCAGCCAACTGTGACGCGAGGTCATGGACTCGGACGGCCTCGGGCCTACCGAGCTGCGTGAGCACCCGACGCGCGCAGTCCAGCAAGACAAACGCGTCCTCAAAGGATAGATCCGCCTCGGCGGGGTGTGAAAGCGGGTCACGAAGTACCTTGATGGTCTGCATCCACCCGAGGAGCGCCTTCTTGGCCTTCTTTAGATCGTCGTCGCTTCCATCCTTCTTGGGAACGAGGTGATCGGCATTGGCGTCGAACAGATTGAAGAAGTGGTTCACGCCCAGGATATCGAGGTCATCGACGAGCGGCGTACCGAGTTCCCCCGTTCGACGGCGTTCCTCTGCTGCAGCCTTGATCGTGTCCCACTCCTTTAGGAACGGACGCTTGGCCCTTTCGACGTAGTCGGATGGAAAAGCCTGCTGAAGGTTCGCGCGAACGTGGCTAAGCACCGCGTTCCGGTAGACGCGCTGGATTCCTTCGTAGCAGAGCGTGAGGTTGGCGATCTTAGGGCTCATCTCTTCTCCACCATTGCGCAGTAGCCCCCTGCCACTGCAGTCAGACGCACAATTCTACTACGTGTGCGTCCCCTGTCTATGCCTCGCTCGGCAGCACATACACATATGAGATTCAGAAGTACTATGGCGGGGTGCGGCCCAGGGGGGATGGGTCAGCATGTGCGGCGCTTGCCTGTCCGCTGGCTGCAACCGCAGCCGCCTCGTCATTGCCGGCCTCATACTCGGACAACTCGAGGTGACTGCAGAAATCATCCAGGAGGGGGACTTGGTAGCGAGGTTAGGCAGGACGCAGTGCCCAGCGACAAATGCGCCATGAAGATTCGACGGGACGTCGGCGCAGCCCTCGTTCCGGAGCACCCGAGTCCGGTCGCGGGGAGTCCTCTACAGGGGGCCTAGAACTTCCGGCCCGTCCGCCCGTTGAATGGCCCCATGTCCTTCTACGTCCCTCGTGCCCTGCACGTGCTCCTGACCCTGGGGTTCGCCACCCCCCTCGTGTTGCTGGCGCCTCGCGTCCTCGCGGCCCGGGCCACCACCCGCTCCCTGGGCGGCGCGGACCGGTACCTGACCCATGTCACCACCGACAAGCCGCTCTACCGGCCCGGGGAGCAGGTGCTGGCACGGGGCCTGATGCTGGAGGCCCTGAGCCGCAAGCCGTACGCGGGCTCGCTCCAGGCGCAGTTGGAGGTGCGGGGGCCCCGGGGCGACGTCGTCACCACCACCACGCTGTCCACGGCGGACGCCGTCTGGGGATACGCTTGGCCCATCCCCGCCGGTCAGGCCGGCGGCGAGTACACCCTGCGCGTCACCTACCCATGGTCGGGCGCGGCCCCCGCGGAGCGGAAGTTCGACGTGCGCGCCTACCGGGCCCCCCGGCTCAAGTCGCAGATTGAGTTCCTCCGGGATGGCTACGGACCGGGCGACACCGTCACCGCCACGCTGGACGTGAAGCGCGCGGAGGGCGGCGTGCCCGAGGGCGCGAAGGTGACGGCCACCGCGCTCGTCGACGGCGCCACCGCGGCGAAGGTGCCGTGCACGGTGGATGGCAAGGGGCGCTGCACGGTGAGCTTCCCGCTGCCAGCGGCGATGGAGCGCGGCGAGGGCACGCTGGCCTTCACCATCGAGGATGGCGGCGTGGTGGAGTCCGCGGCGAAGACCATTCCCATCCTCCTCCAGACGCTGGACCTGGCCGTATACCCGGAGGGCGGCGAGCTGGTGGCGGGGCTCACGTCGCGCGTCTACTTCGAGGCGCGCACGCCCGCGCGCAAGCCGGCGGACCTGACGGGCCGGGTGGTGGAGGTGGGCTCCGGCAAGGTGGTCGCCCGCATGCGCTCGGAGCACGAGGGCCGTGGCCGCTTCGAGCTGACCCCGCAGGAGGGGGTGCGGTACGCGCTGCGCATCGACGCTCCGTCCGGCATCCAGAAGAGCTTCCCGCTGCCCGAGGTGAAGCCGAGGGGCGCCGTCATCCGCGTGCGCGAGGACGTAGTGCCCGCGGGCAAGCTGGTGCAGCTCGCGGTGGGACTGACCGGCGTGGGCCGGGCGACGGTGACGCTGAGCCAGCGCGAGGTGCGCGTCGCCTCGGTGGTGCTCGGGGACTCGAAGGGCGGGCCGGTGACGCTGGACCCGGGAGAGGCGGACGGCGTGCTCGTCGCCACGGTGTGGGACCACGACGGACGGCCTGTCGCGGAGCGGCTGGTGTTCCGCCAGCCCTCGAAGGAAGTGAAGGTCGAGCTGAAGGCGGACCGCACGCGCTACGTGCCCGGCGGCCCGGTGCAGCTCACGGCCCGGACGACGCGCGACGGCAAGCCGGTCTCCGCGCTGGTGATGCTCACCGTCACGGATGACGCGGTGCTGGAGCTCCAGGAGAAGCGCGACCAGGCCCCGCAGCTCCCGGTCATGGTGCTGCTGGAGCCCGAGGTGAAGGAGCTGGCGGATGCGCAGCTCTACCTCGACGCGAAGAATCCCAAGTCGAAGCTGGCGGTGGACCTGCTGCTGGGGACGCAGGGCTGGCGGCGCTTCGCGCTGACCGACACGCAGGGCTTCCTCGCCCGGCATGGTGACGCGGCGATGCGCGTGCTCGCGGTGCGCTGGCCGCAGGAGCCCGTCCAGAAGCCCCGGCCGGCCAGCAGCAGGGGCGGTCGGGTCGCCTCCGCCGCCGCCGCGAAGGGCGGGATCGTGCAGCCGATGATGGAGCGGGAAGTCATGGACGAGGACGATGGGGTCGCTGGCGAAGGAGCCGCCATGGGAGGTGTGATGCCCGAATTGGCCAAGGCCGCCGCCCCGGCTGCGGCGCCCCCGGCCCGGGAGCCCGCGGCGCCCGTGGTCGTGGCTCCGGCGCCCATGGCCCCGGCAGCCCTCCAGGCCGTCGCGCCCGAGGCGATGGCGGAGGAGGAAGCGCCGATGATGGACAAGGCCCGCGCCAAGCGGGACATCAACTTCGATGACAGGAGGAGGGTCCTCCGGAGACCGACGGTCTACTTCCGCGAGTTCGCGCACACGCTGCGCCCCAACCGCAAGGCGGGAGACCGGGTCGACTTCGCGGAGACGCTCTACTGGAACGCCGGCGTGCGCACGGATGCCCGCACCGGCGAGGTGAGGGTGTCCTTCGCGATGAGCGACTCGGTCACGACGTTCAAGGCGTTCGCGGGAGCGGTGGGTGGTGACGGAGCGCTCGGCTCGGCGGTGGCGGAACTGGAGTCGGTGCAACCGTTCTACGCGGAGCCCAAGCTGCCCCTGGAGGTGACGTCGGGGGACGTGGTGCGGCTGCCGGTGGCGCTGGTGAACGGGACGGAAGGGAGACTTTCGGGCGCGGGGGTGAAAGTGGAGCTGAAGGGCGACGTGAAGGTGACGGGCGGAGGCACGCAGGACCTGGCCTCACAGGCGCGGGCCCGGCAGCTCTTCTCCCTGGAGATTGGCCAGGACGCGAAGCCGGTGGACGTGAAGCTCACCGCGAGCGCGGGCGAGTACACGGACGTCGTCACCCGCACGCTGTCCATCAAGCCCCGGGGCTTCCCGGGCCGCGTGTCCTTCGGCGGGCTGCTGTCCTCCAAGGAGCCGGTGGTGCACCGGGTGGTGCTCCCCGAGAGCGTGGTGCCCGGCAGCGTGCGGACGTCCATCGCCCTGTACCCCGGCCCGCTGGCCAACATGACCGAGTCGCTGGCGCGCCTCATCCAGGAGCCCTCCGGCTGCTTCGAGCAGACCAGCTCCACCACGTACCCGATGACGATGGCACAGCAGTACTTCCAGACGCACACCGGCGTGAACCCGGAGCTGGTGGCGAGCGCGAAGGAGAAGCTCGAGCGCGGCTACCAGCGGCTGGTGGGCTATGAGACGTCGGAGAAGGGCTACGAGTGGTTCGGGCAGAACCCGGGCCACGAGGCGCTGACCGCGTTCGGCCTGCTGCACTTCACGGACATGCGTCAGGTGCGCGAGGTGGACACCGCGATGCTGGAGCGCACGCGCGAGTGGCTCCTCCAGCAGCGGGACGGACAGGGCGGCTTCAATCGCAAGCGCCGCGCGCTGCACGTGTGGGTGGAGGACGCGGACACGTCGAACGCATACATCCTCTGGACGCTGCTGGAGAGCGCGAGCAATCCGGCCTCGCAGGCGAAGCAGTTGTCACAGGAGGTCGCCACGGTGAAGGCCGCGGCGGCGAAGAGCACCAACAGCTACGTGGTGGCGCTGGCGGCCAACGTGATGGCGCTCGCGGGTGACACCGCCGAGTCCCGGTCGCTGATGGGCCGGCTCGCGTCCCTGCAGGCCAAGGACGGCGTGGTGGGCGGCGCGACGCAGTCCATCGTGGGCAGCTCCGGGGAGACGCTGAACATCGAGACCACCGCGCTGGCGACGCTGGCGTGGATGCGCGCCCCCTCCCACGTGAGCAACGTGGAGCGGGCGATGAAGTTCCTCGCGGAGTCCAGCGACGGTGGCCGCTACGGGGCGACGCAGAGCACGGTGCTCGCGCTGCGCGCCATCATCGCCTACGACAGGGCCAGAGCGTCGAAGCTCATCCCGGGCCTGGTGCGCGTCTACGTGGAGGGCCGTCCGGTGGGTGAGCCCATGCGCTTCGACGGCACCACGCAGGAGGCCCTCAAGCTGCCCGACGTGAGCGCGCTGCTCGGAGCGGGCGAGCGCCGCGTGGAGCTGCGGATGGAGGGCGGCGCGGAGCTGCCGTACTCGGTGGAGGTCACCTACAGCGCGCTGATGCCGGCCAGTTCGAAGGACACGCAGGTGACGCTGGAGGCGACGCTGGCGAAGACGGAGCTCACCGAGGGCGAGCCCACCGAAGCGCGGGTGGTGATTGCCAACCGCACGGGCCAGCGGCTGCCCACGGCGGTGGCCATCTTCGGCGTGCCGGGCGGGCTGGAGGTGCGGCACGACCAGCTCAAGGAGCTGGTGAAGCGGCAGGTGGTGGATGCGTACGAGGTGCTCGGGCGCGATGTGGTCCTGTACTGGCGCGGCATGGAGCCCAACAAGCGCATCAACGTGCCGCTGTCCCTGGTGGCCGCGGTGCCCGGCACGTACACGGGCCCGGCCAGCCGCGCGTACCTGTACTACGCGGACGAGCACAAGACGTGGACCCAGGGCGTGAAGGTCTCCATCGCCCCGAAGCCGTAGCCACGTCGGACGCAGGGGGGCCTGTCGAGGGTCGGGGCTGGGGCCTGGGGGCGGGCAAGGCCCGTGCCCCGGGCCTCCCGCTGTGATAATCCGCGCTTGCCGCAAGGCGATGACCCACACCTCCAGCCCGGACGACTTCCATGGCAGGCAGCAGCCTGATTGCGCTCCTCGACGACATCGCGACCATCCTGGATGACGTCTCCATCCTGACGAAGGTGGCGGCGAAGAAGACGGCGGGCGTGCTCGGAGACGACCTGGCGCTCAACGCCCAGCAGGTGACGGGCGTGAAGGCGGACCGCGAGCTGCCGGTGGTGTGGGCCGTGGCGAAGGGTTCGTTGGTCAACAAGGCCATCCTGGTGCCGGCGGCGCTGGCCATCAGCGCGCTGGCGCCCTGGCTGGTGACCCCGCTGCTGATGGTGGGCGGCGCCTTCCTCTGCTTCGAAGGCTTCGAGAAGATCGCGCACAAGTTCCTGCACAGCAAAGAGGAAGACGACGCGCACCGCACCGAGCTGCGCGAGGCGCTGGTGAATCCGAGCGTGGACCTGGTGGCGCTGGAGAAGGACAAGATCAAGGGCGCGGTTCGCACCGACTTCATCCTGTCCGCGGAGATCATCGCCATCACGCTGGGCACCGTGGCGACGGCGGCCTTCGCCACCCGCGTCTCGGTGCTGGTGGGCATCGCCCTCATCATGACCGTGGGCGTGTACGGGCTCGTGGCGGGCATCGTGAAGCTGGACGACGCGGGGCTCTATCTCAGCCGCCAGTCCGGAGGCTTCCAGCGCGGCCTGGGCGCGGGCATCCTGCGCGGGGCGCCGTGGCTGATGAAGTTCCTCTCCGTCGCCGGGACGGCCGCCATGTTCCTGGTGGGCGGCGGCATCCTCGTGCACGGCGTCTCCACCCTGCACCACGCGGAGGAGTCCTTCACCGCCTGGGCCAGGGGCGTGCCGGGCGTGGGCAGCATCCTGGGCGGGCTCGCCCCCATGCTGCTCAATGCCGCGGTGGGGCTGGGCACAGGCGCCGTGCTGGTGCTGCTCCTCACCCTGGGCCAGAAGGTGATGAAGGGTCGGGGCGCGAAGAAGTAACGCGTCTTCGGGCGCAAGCGCTGGGAGCAGCCTGGCTCCGCTGCTGCGGCTGACGCGTCCCGAGAACCGGTTGACGTGTCAGCCAGCCCGCTTCTCCACGCAACGGTGCACGGCTTCCCTCGAAGGCGCTTCGCATGCGCGTGGCGTGCGGCTTGCTATCAGCCTCTCCACTTGAAACAGGAGAGGTCGATGCGCTTGGGGCGTGCGGTTGTCGTCGCGGTGGGTCTGCTGGGCTGTGGGGGTGCGGAGCTGGACAGCGTCGAGGCGCTGGACAGCGTCGGACAGGAGATCGTGGGAGGCGTCGAAGCGCGTCCAAACTCCCACCCCTGGATTGTCAGCCTGCAAATGGGTGAAAGCCACTTCTGTGGTGGCTCCCTTGTCAGGATCGGCGCCAGGGAGGAGAGCAATATCGTCATCACGGCGGCCCATTGTGTCGCGGATGGCCTCCCTGACACGGTGGTCGCTGGGGCTCATGATCTGACGCGGCCCACGTCCAGCCAGGTTCGTGTCCGCGTCAAGCGCGCGGTCTCTCATCCGAACTACGACCCGGAAACGACGATGAACGATATCGCCGTCCTCCAGCTCCAGACCCCCATCAAGTTCGGCGCATCCATGGCCGGGGGTTGCGGCCAATCCCCCCAGATGCGCCCCAATCTGACGCCTCAACTCGCGTCTGGATTCGCCATCGGGCCTGTTTGCCTTCCGGCCGCGGGCGAGCAGGTTCCAGACAATACGATGGCAACGAGCGCGGGCTGGGGCCTGACCAGGGAGGGGGGCTACGACACGTCAGACATCTTGATGCAGGTGGGAGTTCCCACTGTGAACTCCAAGCAACTGGCGCAGATGTACGCTCCGCAAGGTATCAGCATCGACCCGAAGGCCATGCTCGGGGCTGGGTACGCCCAAGGGGGGAAGGATTCGTGCCAGGGTGACAGTGGAGGGCCGCTGGTCATCAAGGGGGCTCGCGGTTACACACTCCAGGGAATCACGAGCTTTGGCATTGGCTGTGCGAGGCCGGGCCTGCCGGGTGTCTACGCCCGGGTCTCCAACTACATCCCGTGGATCAACCAGCAGATCAAAACCTACGGGCAATAGGACGCTCGCGAGGTTTCGCGGCGTGTCGCCGTCACTGCTTCGGCGCGGGCTTCTGCGCCGGGGTGTTGCGCAGGTCCGCGCGCACCACGGCGTCACCGAAGCGCTCCACGTTGGTCAGCCACGCCGCTGCGTTCTTCACGTAGCGCGCGGTGCCTGCCGTGTCCCACTTGTTGTAGAGGCGCGTGAAGCCGCCATCGAAGATGGCCCGCTTGCCGCCGTTGTCATAGAAGGCCGCCACCATGTTGCCCGCCGAGCCATGAAGCAGCGGTGTGAGCTGCGGGTTCGGCTGGATGGTGGCGATGGTGATGCCCTCGTAGAGGTACTCCAGGCCGGTGGTGAGCAGGTGCCGGCGCAGCAGCCCCGGACCCGCCCCGTCCTTGCGCAGGCCGACCGTCTGGTCGCCGATGACGTTCCCCTGCATGCTCGTGCCCAGCAGCGCCTCGCCCACCACGTTGGCGTCGGCGTAGTAGGGCTCGTTGTCGCCCCAGATGTACACGCCGTGTCCCGCGTCGAAGAACTCCTTGATGACCTTCACGTGCTCGGGCGTCAGGCGCCGCGTCGAATCGGAGATGATCCACAACTGGCACGCCTTCTGGAGCCCCTTGCGCAGCTCCTGGGGGCTTGGCGCGCTATTGACCCAGCGGTACACGGAGAAGCCCTTCTCCTTCAGCGCGGCCTTCGGCAGCGAGAAGTCGAAGTCCATCGTATAGAACTGGAGCACCGCCACCGTCTGACCGTCGAAGGCGCCGTCCACCGCGAGGTCGTTCTGGTTGCCGCCCGCGTTGCCAAAGCCGTCGCGCGCCGCGGGGCGCACCTCATCGCGAACCTCCTTGGTGCCGTCATCGCGCGTCACCTCCTTCCGAACGCGCTCCATGGGAGCGTTTTCACCCGCCACCTTGTTGTACTGCGCGAGGGCAGGCGTGGAGGACAGGACGAAGGCAATGCAGCAGAGCAGCGGGCGGAGGGCACGCACGAGAGAACCTCGACGGGAGGAAAGGACGCTGCACCTTCCACGCACGGCCCCGCGAAAAGTTCTTCCGCCCGTGCGCTGCGTGGACGCAACTGAGCGACACGCCGCGCGACAACATCTCCTGCGGAAGGTATTTCTACTTTTCCAGATATCGGAGTGGGCGTGAGCATCTCGATGTGGCGGCGCCGGCTGGCGCTTGTTCTTGTTCCCTGCACCCTCGTCGCGTGTGGCGGCCCTGAGCTGTCAGACGCGGCGGCTGTCGACACCGTCCATGAGCAGCACGGTGCGCTCGCCGCGGACGTGACGGTGTCCTTCCAGCGGGGCGTGTCACCGTCGTCGAGCTACGCGGGCGTCTCCGACACGTGGCTCCAGGAGGGCCTGCCGTCCACCAACGCGGGCGCGGACGCGCTGCTGCGGATGGACCGTGACTACCCGTCGTCCAGCGGGCAGAGCGCCAACGCCCTCTTGCGCTTCGACCTGGGCACCCTCCCTCCGGGCGCGACGGTGCGCTCCGTCAAGCTGACCCTCAACGTGACGAACCGCACGAGCGGAGAGGGCTTCTTCCTCTACACCGCGGGCCGTGACTGGAACGAGGCGCAGGCCACCTGGGCGCGGGCGAACTCGGCCAACACCTGGAGCACGCCGGGCGCACGCGGCGCGACGGACCGTGGCTCCAGCGTGCTAGGGACCCTGCTGCCCGCCGCCACCGGCCCCTACACCGTGACGTTGGGCGCGGCGGGCATCGCCGCGGTCCAGGCGTGGGTGGACAATCCCGCGACCAACCGTGGCTTCGTGCTGGATGCCAACACGAACATGGACGGACTGGACCTCGCGTCCTCCGAAACCGCCACCGCTTCACAGCGGCCGCAGCTGACCGTCACCTACACGCCCGGCTTCGTCCACCCGGGGCTCCACGTCTCCAGGGCCCAGCTCGACTTCGTCCGGGCGAAGATTGGCGCCGGTGCGCAGCCATGGCTCGCCCAGTTCAACAAGGCGGCCGGTGGCGCGTACGCGAACACGGCCTGGACGCCGAAGCCCGTCCCCACCATGCAGTGTGGCAACGGCGGCAGCACGGTGGACATCGGCTGCTATGACTCCCGGCAGGACGCCCTGCACGCCTATACGCTTTCGCTGCTCTGGTATCACACGCGTGAGCAGCGCTACGCGGATGCCACCATCCGCATCCTCGACGCGTACGCCAACACGCTCCAGACCATCCTCTTCATCCAGGGTGACAACAGCACCTACAACGGCCCGCTCCAGGCGGCCTGGCTGGCGGAGCTGTTCCCTCGCGCGGCGGAGATCATCCGCTACAGCGGCGCGGGCTGGACGGAGGAGAAGGCCAACCGGTTCGGCGACATGCTGAAGCTCGCGGTGCTCCCCCGCATCACCAACGGCTGGCCGGGCGGAGGCTCCAACTGGAACAACTCCATGACGAACGGCGTGATGAACATCGCCGTCTACACGAATGACAAGGCGCTGTTCGACAAGTCGCTCGGCATGTGGCGCCAGCGCGTGCGGGAGACCTACTACCTGACGAGTGACGGCGCGCTGCCCGTGTCGGCGCCGGATCAACGCAACGCGGACGGGAGCTGGAAGAGTGGAGCGATGCTCAGCGCCTGGCGCGGCCAGACCGAGTTCGGCACGGCGCGCGTCAATGGCATCTCCATGGAGGCGTGCCGGGACTTCGGCCATGCGACGATGTCGATTGCCTCCATCTCCCAGGCGGCGGAGACGGCGCTCCTCCAGGGCGTGGACCTCTACTCCGAACAGGAGACCCGGCTCATCGCGAGCGCCGAGTTCATGGCCCGGTTCCTGGTCCCCCATGCCCCGGACAAGAACGCCCAGCTCACCATCCCCGTCGACTCCTGGCTGTGCGCGCGCCGGAGCGAGTACGTGACGAAGAACGGCCAGGCCGTGCCGAACAACACGATGGAGATGCAGATCCTCCCGACCTGGGAGATCCTCTTCAACCACTACGTGACGCGCAAGGGTCGCTCCATGCCTTCCACGGGAGCGCTCCTCCCCCGCGTGCGCGCGGGCGGCTCGTTCACGGACCTGCAGATCTCCTGGGAGACCCTCACGCACGCAGGTGTAGGCTCGGTGGGGCTGTAGCCGGAAGGCCGCGAAAGAATCTGCACTGTGCAGGCGCCCCGTCGGGAGACTTCACGGCGGGGCCCCCTGCGATTCGAGACGCACGACATGAGCGACACCTCACGTGAGCAACAGGAGGCATCCCGGGCCCGGATGGTTGAGTTCTGGCGCGAATACGATGCGATGGAGGCGCGGCTCTCGCGCCCCCTGACCGAGCGCATGCTCGACCTGGCCGGTGTCTCGCGGCGAATGCACGTCCTGGATGTCGCCTGTGGACGAGGCGAGCCCGCCGTGCCGGCGGCCCACCGCGTGGGTCCAGAGGGCCGGGTGCTCGGGATCGACCTGGTGGACGGAGTGCTCGAACTCGCCCGGCAGCGGGCGCGGCAAGAGGGCCTGGAGAACATCGCGTTCCAGGTGGGCGACGCCGAGGCGCTGCAGGTCGGAGCGCGGATGTTCGACGTGGCCACCCTGCGCTGGGGCTTGATGTACATGCGCGCGCCCGAGCGGGCCCTCGCGTCCATCCACCGCGCACTGAAGCCCGGCGGCGCGCTCGTCATCGCCTCATGGGCCGAACCGGCGCGGGTTCCCTGGGCATCGCTCGCCCGCCGGATCCTCGAGCGCTATCGCGAGGTCCCTCCCCTTCCGCGCGCCGATGAGCCCGGGGTGTTCCGCCACGCGGACCCCGCGGGTCTGGAGACAGCCCTCGCGAGGAACGGCTTCTCGGTGGAGGCGTCCGAGGAGCTGGAGGTCCCCATCGTGGAGGCCCACGATGCGAGCGACATCGTGACCTGGATCCGGCAACTGGGCGGGCCCGTGGTGGAGCTCGTGGGCGAGCTGCCGGAGCCGCAGCAGCGGGCGTGGGAGGCGGCTCTCCTTGCCGAACTGGAGAGCCGTCGCACAGGAGACAAGGTCACCCTGGGGGGCGTGACGCGGCTCACCCTGGGAACCGCGCTCGCGGCGGGCCCCTCCGAAGTGCGCTGACCTATTCCTCGCGCCTGGCTCGGGTCTTGAGCAGGAGTTCATCCATCACGGACGAGAACTTCCGGGGATCGAAGCCCTTGTCCGGGGAGAGTGCCTGCTCCGCCACGGAGAACTGCTCGACGAGCTGCCGAAGCGGGTGCTCCATGTACTGCCGATACGACTCGTAGGTCTTCTTGCGCAACGTGTCCTTGTAGGCCCGCTCGTTGTCCCTCCAGACCTCGCTCCGGTAGCGGTGATTCACGCCTTGCTCGAGCATGCCCTGCTCGAACCGTTGCTGGATTTGCCCGAGGAACGTCAGCAGGAATGCCTTTGCCTCCTGCTCCCGGTGGAAGACCCGCTCCAGGCCGAAGGAGTCCATGCCCACGAGGACGTGGTACGTGAGGCCATCCAGCGCCTGCGCCTGATTGCGCTTCGCCTTGCGCCAGTTGACGAGCTCCTCGCCGTAGAACGTGGACTCGAGGTCGTGCGTGCGGAGGAAGACATGCATCGTGTCGCGGCAGCTCGCGGCGACTTCGACATACCGGGCGGAGAGGGTGTCCCAGAGCGCGCCTTGCGGTCCCCAGTCGTCGCTGCCGAGCCAGATCTTGAACTGGGGGTTGGTCATCTTGTCCAGGATGCCGCCGTACACGGTGCTCTCCAGCGTGTCGTAGCCCTTGCCACGCACGTACTGGCTGACCTGAAGCCCTCCAGACCAGAGGGCCAGCGGCGTGCCGGAGACCGAAGGCATCATCAGGTCCCGGGCCCTGGCTCCAACCAGCGTGTCCAGGGCGACGAACTCGGGGACGGGCAGGTTCCAGGCGTTGACGGCGATGAACTCGGCCCGGCGCTGGAGCCCTCGGATGATGAGCTCCCACGAGTCCTGGATGAAGGCGGGTTGCACCCGCGCGTCGCGGCAGCGGCGCTCGTACTCCTTGAAATGAGGGTGGGTGGTGGGAAAGCGCACGATCTCGGCCCAGTTCACGTCGGCGCTCGGTGGCATGAGCGGAGAACCTAGCACCGCTGCGACAGCCAGCTCCCCTCCGCGTGCACTGCCTGACGCAGTGCCAGCACTTCGCGCACGGTCGACTTCACACGGAGGCGCGACAGATTAGGCGCCGCTGTGGGTTGGGGAACAACCGAGGGGAGTCGTGATGAAACGACGAAGCGCCTGGCTGTCATTGACGGGGCTGTGCACGCTGCTGGCCGCCTGTGGCCCGACGGAGGCATGGGAATCGGAGGGCCCGCACGACGCATCGGCGGTGAAAGCAGGGTCCACCGAGGAGCGGCCCCTGCCCGAGGCGAGGGAGCGTGGGCGGGGCTGCGGCTGTCGGTCCCCCACCTTCATCGCGGACCTCACCCCAGGCTCGGAGGGTTCGGACATCCGGGACTTCAGGGACCTAGCCGGGACGCCGCTCGTCAACACCTACAACGGGGAGCTCAACGCCCTGTGGAAGCTGGTGGAGCGCAGGGCCCCGGACTGCGCTGTGCCCGCGTGGGACGCGATCCTCCTCAAGGGTGGCCTGGGGGGCCCGCCGTTGCTCTTCGGCTCCGTCGTCATTGGCCGGACACTGTTCTTCGCCGCCGACGACGGCGTGCACGGCCTGGAGTTGTGGAAGACGGATGGCACGCCCGGGGGCACGGTGATGGTGAAGGACATCGCTCCGGGCCCCGGAAGCTCCGAGCCGCTGCGGTTCCTCGCGGTGGGTCGGACGCTCTACTTCGTCGCCGACGATGGCGTGCACGGCTTCGAGCTGTGGAAGAGCGACGGCACGCCGGGCGGCACCCGCCTCGTCGAGGACATCTTCCCGGGACCGGACAGCGGGTTCCCGAACTTCCTCGTGCAGGCGGATGCCAACACGCTGCTCTTCAACGCGGATGACGGCGTGTACGGGCGCGAGCCGTGGAAGAGCGACGGCACCCGCGCGGGCACCCGGTTGGTGGAGGACCTGGTGTTCGGGCCCCTCGGCTCCGACCCCACGCCCTTCCAACGACTGACAGGCAACAGGTTCCTCTTCATCGCGGAGGTCGACGGGCACGGCCGCGAGCTGTGCAGGACGGATGGAACCCCTGGAGGCACCGGCCTGGTCAGGGACATCAACCCAGGGGCAGGTGAGTCGTCCATCCCGACGCTGACCATCGTGGACGGGCTGGCGTACTTCAGTGCCAATGACAGCCGCCACGGCCAGGAGCTGTGGAAGAGCGACGGGACCCCGGCCGGGACGATGCTGGTGGAGGACATCCTCCCCGGTCCCGGCAGTTCGGCGCCCATGAGCCTGGTGCGGGTGGGGACCGACCAGGTCTTCTTCGCCGCGAATGACGGCGTGCACGGCCGCGAGCCCTGGCGCTCCGAGGACTCCGCGCGCCACACGCTGCTGCTGGCGGACGTGTGGCCAGGGCCCCAGTCGGGGGTCGAGCGTGGGACGGCGGCGAACGGCACGGTCTATTTCTTCGGCCAGAACCCCACGTATGGCCATGAGTTGTGGGTGACGGATGGCACCCGCACCCGGACCCGCCTGCTGAAGGACATCAATCCGGGACCCGCGAACGCCTTCTCGGGTGACCCCAACGACCCCCTGGCCGTGGGCAGCGGGCTCATCTTCGATGCCTTCGAGCCCGTCCACGGTCGCGAGCTGTGGTGGACCGACGGTTCGACTCGAGGGACGCGCATGACGGACCTCAACCCGGGGCCCCAGAACTCCTCTCCGTATCGCTTCACGCGCCTGCGAAAGTGGGTCTTCTTCTCGGCGGACGACGGCGCGCACGGCCAGGAGCCCTGGGCGCTCCCCGTGAAGTGCTTCCCGGAGACGGACGACGGCGGGCCTTGAGGGCCACGCACCCTCCCACCGGGCCCTTGTCTGCCTGCCCAGACACATGGCGCGCGCATGACGATATTGCGGTCATGCCGCGGCTTGTCATGAGCCGGGGCTTCAGCGGATTCAGAGTGAATCCGACGCGCGAGGAGGTGCACCCATGCTGAATACCGAACTTGTTGGCGAACCCCTTCCTCATCTTGAAAGCGGTCGCCTGCTGGCAGAGGCCCGGAGGGCCGTCCCGGAAGCCTTCGACACCCAGGGACGGCTGCTCTCGCCCATCGCCGGAAGGTGGGCCCGGCCGCCCGCCTGGTTCAATGCCATCTCACCCATCGACGGCAGCGTCCTCGCGGAGCTGCCGCTGCTTGGCGCTGGACAGGTCGCCGCGGGCGTCGAGCAGGCAGCGGCGGAGTTCGCGCCCTGGGCGGCCCGTCCGCTCGAGGACCGCGCCCGAGCCGTCATGGAGGCGGTGGTACAGCTCCAGGCGCACCGTGACCTGCTCGTCCGGCTCCTGGCGTGGGACATTGGCAAGACACTGCCCACGGCCGCCAACGACGTGGACCGGTGTCTCGCGGGCATCGCCTGGTACCTGGGGCAGATGGGAACGATGGTCGACGGCCGCAAGCCGCTCGGCCTCGTGTCGAACATCGCCTCCTGGAACTATCCCTTTTCCGTGCTGCTGCTCAACGTGCTCGTCCAGACGCTCGCGGGCAACTCGGTCATCGCGAAGATTCCGACCCAGGGCGGCGGTGTCTCACTCACCCTCGCCTTCGCCCTGCTGCGCCGCGCGGGCCTTCCTGTCTCGCTCGTCGGCGGGCGCGGACGGGATCTCTCCGAGGCGCTCGTCGGTCACCCTCGCATCGCGGGCGTCGCCTTCATCGGCGGTCGCGCCAACGGCGCCGAGGTCCACCGCCGCCTGCGCGAATCGGACAAGCGCTACGCGCTGGAAATGGAGGGCGTGAACGCCTACGCCATCACGCACTTCACGGACTGGGACACGCTCGAAAGACAGATTCGAGCGGGCTTCGACTTCGGCAAGCAACGCTGCACCGCCTACACGCGCTGGGTCGTCGAAAAGTCGCTCGTCCCGAAGTTCGTCAGGACCTATATCGACGCCGTCTCGACGTTGCGCGTCGGCAATCCGGTCCTGGGCGCGCCCGTGGACTTCGGGCCGCTCATCGCCCCCAGCAAGGCCGAGGAACTCCGCGCCCTCATCGAGGAAGCGCGGGAGCTGGGCACGGCGGTGCTGTATCAGGGTGAGCTCGCGGAGGACGCCTTCACCGCGCGGCAGGAGCGGGGCGCGTATCTGCCGCCCACCCTGCTCTTCGGCATCCCGCGAGACAGTGAGCTCTACCTGCGCGAGCCCTTCGGCCCCGTCGACCTCCTGGTGTCGGTGGACTCCGAGGAGGAGCTGGTGCGTGAGGCCAACGTCTCCAACGGCGCGCTCGTGGCCTCGGTGGCGACGGACGACCCCGAGCTTGCCCAGCGCATCGCCGCGCGGCTCCACGCCTTCAAGGTCGGCATCAACGCGCTGCGCTCGCGCGGCGACCGCGAGGAAGCCTTCGGCGGCAAGGGTGGTTCGTGGGCGGGCGCCTTCGTTGGCGGAACGCATCTGGTGCGTGCTTTCACCGACGGCCCCCATCCCATGGAAGGCAACTGGCCGGATTGAGTTTCAGCCCTCGGGTCCCCAGGAGACGCCCCCCCAAGGAGCGAGCCCTGGGGGCCCGAGGTGGGCTTGGAGCCAATCGAGGCGTGCGCTCCTTCATCGCCCCTGCTCCCTCCTGAGGGAGCGGCGCATCGCTCGGTGCCGCGGTGGAATCATCGTCCCCCCGCACCGTTCTTGTGTGCGATGAATAAGTCATTGCAAAGCAATCAAGCACGCCGGGCCATGCAGTGAGTGGCCCCCCCCTACGACAGGCCTTTCAGCGAAGGCTGGCGTCCAGGCAGGAGGCAATGCCTGGAGTTGGGCCGGCGGCGCGGACGGGCGCTCACAGGAAGCACCCTCCCCGCAAGGGACCGCTCGTCGCACTGCCGTGCACCCTCCTGCTGCTCACGCTCCTGACCGGGTGCCCGCTCGCGGAAAACTACGCCGATGAGAGCGGCCCGCGATACAGCGGAGACCATCGGACTCCTGATTCCGCCTCCGCGGCGGTCCCCTCCTCGCTCACCGTCGTGACGTTCAACCTCGCCTTCGCCGAGAACGTCACCGAGGCCATCACCGCCCTCACGAGACCTCCGCTCGCGGACGCGGACGTCATCGTGATGCAGGAGATGGACGCGCCCGCCGTGGAGAGGATCGCCAGCGAGCTTGGGCTGACCTACGTCTACTACCCCGCCTCCGTGCAGGTGGACGGCGGTGACTTCGGCAATGCGGTGTTGAGCCGGTGGCCCATCACCGCGGATTGGAAGCTCGGCCTTCCCCATGACGACCCGTACCGCAAGCAGCACCGCATCGCCGTCGGCGCGACGGTGGACGTCGGAGGGACCCCCGTCCAGGTGGTCTCCGTGCACAACGCGACCCCCATCGTCGGGCTCGGCGGACGGCTCGATCAGGCGGAGACGATCATCAACGCGGTCGACGGAAGGGAGCCGTTGCAGGTCATCGCTGGCGACTTCAACACCTCCGACCCGGGGAGCCTCGGCCAGACCGTGAAGCTGTTCTCGGAGCGGGGCTACCAATGGTCCTCGGAAGGCGTGGGGGACACCGTGGACTCCATGATCGGCGGCCTGCCGCTCGACTCCGTCTTCACCCGGGGGCTCACTCCCGTGGAGCGCGGCGTGGACAGGCGTCCCGCTGGGAGCGACCACCATCCGGTCTGGGTCCGCTTCGCGTGGCCGCAATGACGCCGCGGCACGCACCGCGGGCCCTGTGGGTGCTGGGGCTGCTCCTCTTCGCCCCCGGCTGTCTGAGCGGAGCGCGGAACCTGGGCGCGGCGACGACCCCCGTGGGAACGACCGAGGTCGGCGTCTCCATGAATGCGATTGCCTTCGAGCGCGGCCGGGAACGGGCGTATCTGCCCAATCCCGAGCTCACCTTCCGCAAGGGGGCCGGCGACAACTGGGATTGGGGCGGTCGCCTCACGCTCCTGGGCCTCGAACTCGGGACCCGGCATCGGCTCGTCGAGCACTCCCCCTGGACGTTCTCGGTCGCCCCGAGCGCGGGTGTCTGGTTCGTGCCCGTCACCAACAACTCCACGGAGCCCGTCAATCTTCGCCTCGGAGCACAGGCGCTGCTCGACTACCGGATCAATCCCACGTGGACCCTCACCGGGGGAGCCTCGCTGATGGGGACCTTCGCGGGACCGCTCACCGTCTTTCAAGGCAGGTTCAACGGCTCGCACCTGCTGGCCTCACCGGGCGCGTCGCTGGGCGTTGCATACCGGCTGAATCCGTCACTGGAGCTGCGAGCAGAGGGCGGCCTCGAACTCCCGCTCGACCTGAGAGAAGGCCGCCGTCAGCCCACCGGTTATCTCGGGCTGTCACTCCGGTGGGGACGCGCCAGCCGCCGATGACGAAAGCGGGCCCCGCTCCCCCGGTGCGGTCCGTCTTGTCACTGGCGCCGGTGCTGGCCCAGGTCGGCAGGCGCAACTTCGGCGAATGGAGCCAGTTGAAGGCGTTGATCCAGCAGGGCGAGGCCAAGGTGCTCGAACAGGTTCAGCGCGAAGGCGGGGTGCTGTCGCACGAAGAGGTGGTCGTGGCGCGCGACTGGTTCAAGGCCAACCCCGTGTATTTCCAGTTCAAAGACATGCCCCGTCCCGTGCAGGTTCGGGTGATGAGCTCCCTGCCGCCCTACGTGGGCGTGGATTTTGGCGATGGGGACAACGCCACGTTCGACCCGGACACGATGCTCTGCACGTTCTCGGACTGAGGTAGGGATGACAGGGTGCGCCGGCCTCGGCGTGCTTGGAGGCATGGCGTGAACAATCCCCTACTGAAACCGATGGATGCCGCGGCGCGGATGGCTCGCGCCCTTGTCTCGCTGGACGGCGTGTCCGTCGGGGATGCCTTTGGCGAGCGCTTCTTCGGCCCGCACGAACTCGTGCAGCCCTGGGTGGAGCAGCGTGCCGTGCCCCGCGCACCCTGGGCATACACCGACGACACGGAGATGGCGCTGTCCGTCGTCCAGGTGCTGGAAGACCACGACCATGTCGACCAGGACGTGCTCGCGAGCCTCTTCGCGAAGCGCTACCGCCGCGACAAGAACCGTGGCTATGGCGGCACCGCGCACGACATCCTGTGGAAGCTGGGGCTCGGGCTGCCCTGGCGTGAGGTGTCCGCGGAGGTCTTCGAAGGCCAGGGCTCCATGGGCAACGGTGCGGCCATGCGCGTCGCCCCCCTGGGTGCGTACTTCGCGGGAGACCTGACCCGGGTGGTGTCGGAGGCGCGCGCGTCGGCGGAGGTGACGCACCTGCACCCGGAGGGACAGGCGGGAGCCATCGCCGTCGCGGTCGCCGCCGCGTGGGCCTGCCAGTGGCCGGAGGCCCGCGGCTCCGCGACGGAGCTCTTCGACACGATGCTGGACTGCACGCCCGCCGGAGCCACACGTCAGGGGTTGGAGAAGGCCCGGTCCTGGCCGCTGGACACCAGCCCTTCCTCGGCGGCGCGCACGCTGGGCAGCGGCCAGAAGGTCCTCTCCGAGGACACCGTGCCCTTCGCCGTGTGGTGCGCGGCAAGGCACCTGGACTCCTTCGAGGAAGCCCTCTGGTGCACGGTGGCCGGCTTCGGGGACCGGGACACCACCTGCGCCATCGTGGGAGGAATTGTCGCCCTGAGCGCGGGGCGCGCTTCCCTGCCCGCGCCGTGGCTTGCCGCTCGGGAGCCCCTGCGCCGACGGGTGTGACGCGGCTGGCTATTCCATGATTGTAGACTAAACGAAGTTTGCTGTTTTGTGGCTGTCTGTCCGAGAGTTGCCAATGTACAGGTGCGTGCGGTCGCGGCTGGAATCCCAGGCGGACGCGGCCAAGCCTTGTCATCCCTCGAAAAGGAAGCCCCAATGCGTAAGCTTTCAATGGCGTTGTTGGTCGGTGCCACCCTCGTCGGCTGCGGAGGCGACCCGGAGGCCGAGAGCCAGGAGATCGTCTCCAACCTGATTGAAGCTGGGTTTCCGGCCAATGACATCATGGTCGCCGACGGTGCCGTGTACGTGGGCCGTGACGCTCACGTGACCCTGGAGGCGTCCCGCGAGATGCTCCAGGCCCCCGAGGGCAGCGCGGAGCAGTACCGCACGACCAACCTCGTCGGCTCGGGCGTGACGAAGATCTGCATCAACCCCACCGCCGATTTCAACAGCTATACCAACCTGAGCCAGGGGCTCGACCAGGCCATCTCCAACTACAATGAGCGGGGTCTGCGGATCACCTTCGCACGCGGCCCGGCCACCGACTGCACCGCGACCATCACCGCGCAGACCACGACCGGCACCGGCGGCCAGGCGGGCTTTCCGTCGGGCGGCCTGCCCTACGGGAACTTCTTCATCGGCACCGGCCTGCAGGCCTACAGCGTGGACGTGAACGAGCACGTCATCACCCACGAGGTGGGCCACGCGATCGGCTTCCGCCACTCGGACTACTACAATCGCAGCATCAGCTGCGGCGCTGGCGGCGACGAGGGAGATGCTGGCGTGGGCGCCATCCTCATCCCCGGGACGCCGACCACGGCGACCTTCGGCGGGTCGATCATGAACTCCTGCTTCAGCGCGAACGAGACCGGCGAGTGGACCAGCTCCGACCTCACCGCGCTGGATTTCCTCTACCCCGGCGCGGCGGTCGCCAACTGCTCGAGCTACAGCTTCACGTCCTACCGCGGGCAGAACGGGCAGCAGATCCGGTGTAATTGCGCGGCGGTGAGCAGCGGGTCCGTGTGGGGGACGGACCTCTACACCGACGACTCGAATGTCTGCGTGGCCGCGGTGCATGCCGGTGCGATTCCCACCACCGGAGGAACGGTGCTCGTCACCATCCAGCCGGGACAGGGCAGCTACACGGGCACGACCCGCAATGGCATCACCACGTCTTCCTATGGCGCCTGGGCGGGGAGCTTCTCCATCAGCGGCCAGACGCCCGCTCCGAGCAGCTGCTCGAGCTACAGCTTCACGTCCTACCGCGGGCAGAACGGAACGCAGGTCCGGTGCGGCTGCCCGGCGGTGAGCACGGGGTCTGTGTGGGGGACGGACCTCTACACCGACGACTCGAATGTCTGCGTGGCCGCGGTGCACGCCGGTGTGATTCCCGCGACGGGCGGAACGGTGCGCGTCACCATCCAGCCGGGGCAGAGCAGCTACACGGGCACGACCCGCAACGGCATCACCACGTCTTCCTACGGCGCCTGGTCGGGGAGCTTCTCCCTCAGCCTGTAGTCGTCACGCTGGCACGAGGTCCGGTCGGTGAAGGCGCCACCGGGTCCTCGTCACCCACAGGGCCCTCCGGGGGTAGCAACTCCCGGGGGGCCATGCGGCTCACCGCTCGCAGCGCAGCGCTACCGCGTGCGGGTTGTCGAGATAGTCCTGCCAGAACGCCTGACCGAACCGGGAGAGGCCTTCGGGGGAGCACTCGGGCTGCATCCAGGTCAGGTTGCGGAAGCCCGCTTCGCGCAGCGCCTGCTCGTGGGTGGCGCGGCTCCAGTAGGTGAAGTGGATGGTGAAGGGACTCTTCGTGTGCAGCTCCGCGGAGATGGCCTGCGCCTCCCGAGGGGCCTCCGGGAAGTCCAGCATCGTGATGCCATAGCGGGTGCTGTTGGGGCCCTTCGCGCTGAACCCGGGGTTGAACGCATAGGTGACGAAGTGGCCCCCCGGCTTCAGGTGGGAGTGGATGTTCCGGCACATCCGCAGCAGGTGTTCGGGCGAGTGCGCGTAGTGCAGGAGATAGACGGCCGTCACGCAATCAAAGACACCCAGCGGGGCCATGTCCGCCACATCCGCCACGTGGTACTCGATGCCCAGTGGCTGGTCCGCTTCGTATCGCCGGGCGCCGCCAATCATCTCCTCCGAGATGTCCACGCCGACCACCCGGTTCGCGCCTCGCGCCTTGAGCTGCCGCGTGTACAGCCCGTCGCCACACGCCAGGTCCAGGACGGTTCGCTGCTCCACGGAGCCGAGCGCTTTGAAGAAGGTATGGCCCTCGATGTACTCCGAGCGCACGGGCAGGACATCCCAGTCCGCGACCCTCGCTCCAATCTGGTCATACTGCGCCGACATTTCGCACGACCTTTCCAGGCGATGACAGGCAGGCCCGGGCATCGTGTCACCCCTGGTGACTGGGAACATCAGCCCGTGACGGGAGTCACCAGGGCGGCCCCGGTTGGCGGGAGCGGGGCCATCCGCATTCCAAACAAGATCAACGACTTGTGAGCGCCCTGCCGGGGCCAAGGCGCTGGCATGCCGGCTGCTATGGGAGTCCCCGTCGCTGAACGCAACACACCCTCCCTTTCCGAAAAAGAGCCCCGCCATGAGCATCTCCTCCGTTCGCAGCAGCCCCGCCGCGATGAGCCGCACGCCCGCCATGGAGTCCCCTGCCCTGCGCGCGCCCAGCCTCCCGGGCGCCGTGGATGCCTCCGCCTCCGGGACGAAGGCGAGCGCCAAGGGCTCTCCCCTGATGGACGCGCTGAAGATGGACGGCTTCGACGCCGGTGGCGCGGGCAAGGCGGAGTCGCTGGGCAAGCTGCTGGAGAGCGCCCTCTCGGTGCTGAGCGGCATCACCCAGCTGCTGCAGACCGTCGCGCAGGGCGTGCAGGGGGCGACGGGGGCCCAGGGCGCTTCGGGCGGCTCTCCCTTCTCCGACAGCTTCCAGGGCGCGGAGGAGAAGTCGCCCGTGTCGCTCGACGCCAGCTCGGCGTCGCAGGAAACGAACCCGCTGCAGGGCATGATGGCCAGCATGAGCCAGGTCCCGAGCCTGGAGTAGTTGGACACAAGCCGTTCCGGGTCACCACCGCGCGGAAGGTCCCACGGTGGTGGCTCAGCGGGCCGTGCGCGCTCCCGGAAACAGGCGGACCCCCAGGGCCGCCAGCGCGGAGGCGGTCGCCAGCAGCGTCACCGCCAGCCAGCCCCACCGGGCCAGCACGAAGCTGCCGGTCGCCGCGCCCACCGACATCCCGATGAACATGCCGACGAACAGCACCGCGTTGAGCCGGCTGCGTGCGGCGGGGTCGATGCCGAAGACAATCGTCTGATGCGCCACGAGCATGATCTGCGCACCCAGGTCGAAGCCGATCGCGCTGGCGGCAATCAGCCACAGCCGGTGGTTCGGTTCCAGCCAGGGCACCGCGAACATCGTGGCGAAGGAGAAGGCAGCCAGTGCGCCGCCCAGGCGGGTGACCACCTCCGGGCCGAAGCGATCCGCGACACGGCCCGCGATGGGCGCACCCAACGCCCCCGCCGCGCCCGCCAGACCGAAGGCACCTGCGGCCGCGCTCCCCAGGTGGAACGGCGCGCCATGCAGCATCACGGCGAGCGTGGACCAGAATGCGCTGAAGCCAACCGACACCAGCCCCTGCGACAGCGCCGCGCGGCGCAGTGCACCGTGCTTGCGCCACAGGCTGGCGAGCGACCCCATCAGGGCACCGTAAGAGAGCGTGTTGGTCGGACTGAAGCGAGGCAGGCCGCGCCAGGCCGCCACACCGACCAGGGCCACGCTGGCGGCGGCGACCATGTACATGGCGCGCCAACCGAAGTGTTCGGCGACCACCCCGCTGATGACGCGGGACAGGAGGATGCCGAGCAGCAGGCCGGTCATCACCGTCCCCACCACCTTGCCGCGCTCATGCTCGGGGGCCAGGGTCGCGGCGGCCGGCACGATGTCCTGCGCCAGGGTCGCCGTCAGGCCGACGGCGAAGCTCATCACCCACAGCAGGCTGATGCCCGGGGCGATGCCGCCCAGCAGCAGCGCCACGCTCAGCAGGGCGGCCTTGAGGAGGATGATGCGGCGCCGGTCGAAGCGGTCACCGAGGGGCGTCAGCAGCAGGATGCCCAGCGCGTAGCCCAACTGGGTGAGCGTGGGCACGAGGCCCACCGCGGTGTCGGAGGCGCCGATGCTGGCCCCCATCACGCCCAGCATCGGCTGGCTGTAATAGATGGACGCCACCGACAGTCCGGCGCCCGAGGCCAGCAGCAGGCGCAGGCCGCTCGACATGGGCTCGCCGCCGACGTGGCTGGCCGTCGCGGACCGGGACGAAGGGGCCTTGGCGGCGAGAGCCGCCACGGGCGGCGGGCTGCTCCCTTCGGCGCTTCCATGTACGGGACGAATGAAGGACATGTGAGTCTCCCTGGCGCTGCGAGTCGAAGCAACAGTGCGCCAGAGGAGAAGGAGACGGTAGTAGCGTGCTCCGCACAGCGGTTATACGTCCTACGTATCATGCCCAGACCTTCCAAGCCGGCCCGGCCGCGTGTCCCCCCGAAGCGGACTCCCCCTCCCGCCGCGCCGGCCACCGCCGACCGGCTGGAGCTGATGCAGACCTTCATCCGCATCGTCGACGCGGGGAGCCTGTCCTCCGCCGCCGCGCAACTGGGCACCACGCAGCCGACGGTGAGCCGCCGGCTCCAGGCGCTGGAGCGCTCCCTGGGGCTGCGGCTGCTCCAGCGCTCCACCCATGCGATGAAGCTCACCGAGGACGGAGCGCGCTGCTACGAACGGGCGAAGGAGTTGCTGGCCAGTTGGAACCTGCTCGAAGCCGACCTGCGGGGCGCGAGCGACGAACCGGAGGGCACGCTGCGGGTCGTGGTGCCCCATGCGTTCGGGCAGCAGTTGCTGGTGGAGCCGTTGACGGAGTACCTGCATCGCCACGCGCGGGTCTCCGTCGAATGGCTGTTGCACGACCGGGCAGTGGACTTCGTCGCGGACGGTATCGACTGCGCGATCCACATGGGCGAAGTGCATGACCCCAGCGTGGTGGCGATCCGCGTGGCCGAGGTCCCGCGCATCGTCGTGGCCGCGCCGTCGGTGCTGGAGGGCGTCCCCATGCCGACCCATCCCGACGAGCTCGCACGGCTGCCCTGGCTGTCCCTGCGCACGTTCTACCGCAACGAAATCTCACTGACCCACGTGGAGACCGGCGAGGTGCGGCCCATCGTCTTCCATCCGCGCGTGAGCACGGACAGCCTCTACGCCGTCCGCAGCGCCGCGGTGAAGGGCCTGGGCGTCTGCGTGGCCTCGGCCTGGGTGCTCCAGGAGGACCTCGCGCGGGGCCGACTCCTGCACCTGGTGCCGGAGTGGCGGGCCGCACCCCTGCCCATGTATCTGCTCTATCCGCAGGCGCGGTTCCATCCCGCGAGGCTGCGCAGGTTCGTGGAGTTGATGCGGGAGACGATCCCCGCGGCCCTGTCGGTGGCGACGCATGGAGGCTGAGCCGCCGCTCACGCGGGGGCTGGAGCGTCGGCAGGGCCCGCGGTGGACGTGTCATGGAGGTCCCAGGGCAGGGAACCCATCGTGGTGCTCGCGGGCGGCAGCCAGGCCGCGAAGCCTTCGCAGCCACCGCGAGACGTTCCAGCCCCCGCACTGACAGGCGGCCCGTTCGCCGCACGCCGGTGCCCGTTCACCGCAGGCCCGGACCCAGCGGCTGAACACGCCCCCTGCGCGGTGCCCGCGCGGGCAGGGTGTGTCCCACAACCCCTTTGCCCGGAAGGCACCTGATGCCGCGCAGGTCACTCGTGTCGTCGCTTCTGTTCCTCGGTCTCACGTGCACCCCCATCACCGCGCTGGCCTCGCGGCCCGAGGGCATCCGAGCGCGGGCAGCGGACACCCTGCCCAAGGACCGCCATCAGCAGGTGGACGCCCTCTTCGCGCCCTGGAGCAGCAAGAGCACGCCTGGCTGCGCGGTGGGGATCTCACGCGACGGCGCGCTGGACTACGCGCACGGCTACGGCATGTCGAACCTGGAGTACGACGTCCCCATCACGCCGCAATCTGTCTTCCTCATCGCCTCCATCTCCAAGCAATTCACCGCATTCGCCATCGGACTGCTGGTGCAGGAGGGCAAGCTGTCGCTGGACGACGACCTCCGCAAGCACCTGCCGGAACTGCCCGACCTGGGCAAGACCCTCACCCTCGCGCACCTGATCCACCACACCAACGGCCTGCGCGAACAGGGCCAGTTGCTGAATCTGGCGGGCTGGCGCGGCGACGACCTGTACACCGAAGCAGACATCCTCTGGGCGTTGAGCCGGCAGCGCGGTTCGAACTTCGAGCCGGGCTCGGAGGTCGTGTATGGCAATGCCGCGTACACGTTGTTGGGGGTGATCGTGCGGCGCGTCTCCGGCAAGTCGCTGCGGGCCTTCGCCGACGAGCGCATCTTCCAACCGCTCGGCATGACCGACACCCGCTTCCGCGACGACCACACCGAAATCGTGCCTCGGCGCGCATCGGCCTACAGCCCCCGCGAGGGTGGTGGCTGGCGGATCAGCGTCCCCCATGCCGACTACTACGGCTCCACCGGCCTGTTCACCACGATCGGTGACCTGCTGAAGTGGGAGCAGAACCTGCTCGACGCGCGCATCGGCGGGCAGGCGCTGATGGCGTGGATGCAGACCTCCGGAAGATTGAACGACGGCACCGCCACGGGTTATGGCGGGGGCCTGCGGTTGGCGGGCTATCGCGGCCTGCGCATGGTGAGCCACGACGGCATGGACGGCGGCTACCGCACGGAGGCCCTCCTCTTTCCGGACCAGCGGCTGGCCATCGTCGCGTTGTGCAACGGCGCCACCCTCATGCCCTCGGAGCTCACGCGGAAGGTGGCCGAGGTGTATCTGGGCGACCGCATGAAGAACGTGATGCCGCCCGCCGTGAAGCTTTCAGAGGCGGAGCTGACGGCGCGGGTCGGCAACTACTGGAGTCCCTTGACAGATGAAGTGGTTCGGCTGGAGGTCAAGGACGGAGCGCTGCGTCAGGTCGGCATGCCCACGGCCTTCGTGCCCATGGGCCAGGGTGCGTTCCGGCCCGGCGAGTCGATGCACGTGTGGCGCTTCTCAGCGCCGAGCGCCGGGGCCCCGCACGGGCTGAGCATCCAGGACTCCTGGCCGACGACGAGGGACTTCATCCGGGTGACCGCGCCCCTCCCCGCGAGTCCGGCGTTGGCATCCTTCGAGGGGCGCTACCACAGCGACGAGGTCGACATGACGTACACGGTGCGCGTCGCGGACGGCAAGCTGGTGATGCGTTGGCCACGCCGGGACGAGGTCGTCCTGGAAGCTGTCGGCGGGGACCGCTTCGTGGGCTCGCTCGGCACGGTCACGTTCACGCGGGCGGCCTCCGGTGGAGTCGACGGGTTGATGTTCAGCAGTCGTCGCCTGCGCCGCCTGCGCGCGGAGAGGCTCGGGGCAAGCCATCGCGGAAACATCGGAAGTTCACCTACGGACGCGAGCAACCTGCCCCCCCAGGCCTCCCGAAAATGAGGTAGGGGGTCCTATGATCTGTATTCGCGCTACTGCTCTCTGCTGCATCGTCGTGCTCGGCTTCGTCGCTGCTTGCGACGGCGACTCCCCTCCCCCCATCGAGAAGCCCGACGCGTCCGTCCCCTTGAAGTGCGACGAGGCTGGCTTCGCGCTGTGCGGCGACACCTGCGTGAACACCACGAACGACCCGGCTCACTGCGGGGGGTGTGGCAACGCCTGCGCGACCAGCGAGGCCTGTCAGGATGCCGTCTGCGTCGCGATCTGTCGGATCGGCGACCAGCAGGTCTCTGACGGGGCGGTGAACGCGGCGAATGCGTGCGAACAGTGCGTGCCGGCGATGTCCTCGACCACGTGGACGCAACGCGCGGACGGGACATCGTGCAACGACGGGCAGTTCTGCTCGGCCGGCGCGTGCAGCCCGAAGTGCTTCATCGGGGGCACGCTCCACGACGTGGGCGCGCCGAACCCGGCGAACCCCTGCGAGGTGTGCGTGCCGACGACGTCGACGACGACGTGGACGCAACGCGCGGACGGGGCATCGTGCAGCGACGGACAGGTCTGCTCGGCCAACGTGTGCAGCCCGAAGTGTTTCATCGAGGGCACGTTCCACGACGCGGGCACGCCGAACCCGGCGAACGCCTGCGAGACGTGCGCGCCGGCGACCTCGACGACGACCTGGACGGCGCGCGCGAGCGTTCCGCTGCTGGTCGGCGGCACCGACATCGCGGAGCAAGGCTGGACGACGGTCTCGCAGACGCCGAACACGCTCACGTATGGCGCGGACCACGTTCGCCTCGCGACGTCAACGAACCCCGGTGGGCGGACGAGCGGGCAGTTGCTCATCACGCGGGCGAACGCGTTCGACGCAACAAAGCCGTTCAAGCTCCAGGTGACGATGCAGGTCGAAGCGGTGAACAACCACAACTCGCTCGACAGCGGCGCGGCCATCCTGGGGAGCTTCACGCCGCCGTTCGGCAACAGCACGGATCGTTCGCAGATGATCTACCTCGACAACGCGGCGCTCGGCTGGGCGGACGACACGCAGTCCGCGGCGTTCTCGACGATCGACGGCGCGTACCATGTCTACGAGCTCGCGGTGGATGCAGCGAAGGTGGCGACGGTGAGCATCGACGGCGTCGCGAAGCTCACGCGAAACAACTTCACGGCGACTGGCACCATCGCCATCGGAGACCAGACCAACGACCCGAACGTCGACGGAACGGTGCGCATCAAGTCCGTCGAACGGCTCTGCCCCTGAGCCTCCCGCCGGACGCTCACCCGGGGCGTCCGGCGGTATCTCCTCCCCCAGAACGGCCACGACAAGGCGCTGGAGGTGGGGCGAATCGTCCTGGCGACACCGGATGCATGTCAGGCCCGCCCGCCACTCTTCGTGTATTATAAACACGAAGACTCCTGGGTTTGTCCCGGGAGCAGCCAGCCGGGAGAGGGACATGTCGCTGAAGGGGGTCGCGCAGGAGACGGTGGGAATCGCGGAGCGGGGCGAGTACGTGGCTCCGTCCGGGCAGCACGTCTTGTTTCGGGAGTCAGTGGAGCGCGCCCTGCGCGGGACGGTGCTCTACCGGCCCGGTGACTTCACGCGGCTGTCCCTGCCCGAGCCTCACGCGAGGGGCGCCGCGCTTCGCATCGAAGTCACCTCCGAGAAGACGGGCGCCGCGTCGCGCCGTTGGGTGGAGGAGGAAGGTGTGACGGGCGTCGTCGCGCTCAACTTCGCGTCCGCGAAGAATCCGGGCGGCGGCTTCCTGGGTGGAGCGAAGGCGCAGGAGGAGGACCTGGCGCGCTGCTCGGCGCTCTACCCGTGCCTGCTCACGCAGCGCGAGTACTACGACCGCAACCGGGCGGAGTCGTCGCCGCTGTACACGGACCACCTCATCTATTCGCCGGAGGTGCCCTTCTTCCGCGACGAGGGGCTCACCCTGCTGGAGAGGCCCTTCTCCGTGTCCCTCATCACCGCGCCCGCGCCCAATGCCGGCTCGGCCGAACAGAATGCGCCGCACCTGCTGCCCCGCATGCGCGAGGTGTTGCAAGCGCGGGCCCTCAAGGTGCTCCAGGTGGCGGCGCACCACGGACACCGCGCGCTGGTGCTGGGCGCGTGGGGCTGCGGCGCCTTCCGCAACAACCCGCATGACGCGGCGGACGCTTTCGCCAGCGCCCTTGACGCGTTCCCCGGCGTCTTCGAGCGGGTGGTGTTCGCGGTGTGGGAGCGGGGCGGGGACGGGCCCAACCTGCGGGCCTTCCGCGAGCGGTTCACCTGACGCGATGCGGATGACGCTCAACACCTGTCACGGCCCCGCAGTGCTTGCGGCCCCCGTCTCGGTCGGTACGCCGCGTCACGGCCCGCCCATCACGAACGCCTGTCCTCGTACCAGGCATTCATTCCATCGACGGCCCGGTCCACATCGGCAATCGTGTTGTAGATGTGAGGGCACAGGCGGAACGTCTTGTCGTCCCCGGAGCCCGCGATGCGGTAGCGCGGGTCCTCGTAGAGCCAGTCGTACAGCGTCTTCTTCCGGTGCTCCTTCGGCGCCTCGACGCGCACCACGCCCCAACTGCGCGCGGGGTCGCTCGGCGTGACGAGCCTCCACTGGCTCCCCGTCTGCTGGAGTCGTGACATGAGGTGCTGGGCGAGCTGGGCGATGCGTGCGTAGGGCTTGCGCGGCTGCAGGGCCGCCCACATCTTCTGGGTCAGGTCGAGCGCGATGATGTTCACGTCGTCGCGCTGGCCGATGAGCTCGAACCTCAGCGCGTTCTCCGGCAGCTCCCGGTACGGCACGATGGCGATGCGGTAGTCGTACCCGTAGATGCTTGGCATGAAGTTCCGGGCCTTCTCCTTGCGCATGAAGAGGATGCCCGTCTCCTTGGGCCCCAGGAACCACTTGTGGGCGCTGGAGACGAGGCTGTGGCAGTACGCGTTCGCCAGGTTGAGCGGGCGCGCGCCCCACGCCATCGTGCCATCGATGTGGACGTGGCAGTTCGGCCGGTTCGTCTTCACGTGGTCCCAGATGGCGCGCATCACCGACTCGGGCATGCGGAAGCCATTGCTGTTGGCCGTCTCCGTGTACGTCACGAAGCGCGTGCGCTCGGTGATTCGTTTGATGAAGGCCGCCGCGATGTCCGCCTCTGGGGCGTTCGTCGGGAAGGACACCTCCTCCACCTTGAAGGGCGTCGGGCCGCCGGGCCACTCGGCTCGCATCTTCCAGGCTTCGCGGTTGGTGGGGTGGTTCTCCGCCCACATCACCACGGTGTCATTCCCGTCCGCGCTCCAGCCCCGGAAGCCGCAGTGGATGGCGTTGTTCGCCTCCGTGGCGTTGCGCACGATGGCGAGGTCGGTCGGGTCGCTCAGGCCCAGGCCGAAGGCCAGGCTCTTGCGCGTCCGCTCCAACTGGAGCACCCGCTCGCCCTGCGCGGTGCGCATCTGCTGCGAGACGTTGAGGCTGTATTCGAGGCGCAGCTCGTTGAGCGACTCGATGAGCGCCGTGGGCTCCGGGCAGAGGTTGGCGGCGTTCATCGGCGTGACGCGCTCGGAGGGCGCGACCGTAGCGAAGCCGAACTCCTGCTGGAACGCCGTCCAAAACGCCTCGTCGGTCTTCTTTGATGGGGCACGGACCGCCTCGAAGAAGCGGTTCAGCTTGTCCGTCAGCGCGCGTCCTCGCTCCTTGGAAAGGAGTCCCACGTCGGACAGCGACGTGAGGAGGGGGCGGCTGTCGACGGACTCGGCTGCGTTGGCGGCCACGTCGAAGTCGGGGGCTTTGAACATGGGGCGCTCCGGAAGGGGTGGGTGAGCCACCGTGCACCTGGTTCCGACTCCGGGACATCACCCCGTAGGGCACCGCGCCAGTCGGGGGCCGGACATTTGCCGGTCCCCTCCCGAGTCTTCGTCCTCACACCCGAGTCTTGTGTAGTCGGTGAAGAGGAGCGAGCAGGAACGCGGGAAGCTTCTCGCTTCTCGGTGAAGCCGTCCGAGAAGGGCCCCCTCAGCAGCCCCGCCGAATCCGGTGAGGGACGCTGACGGGTAGCCCATGAGCCGCACTCCGGGCCGGCGCAGAAGCCATTCATCTCCAGCAGAGCCCACCACGCTGCAGACGGTGGACGTGAACATCATCACTTCACCATCACGGTTCCCGCCGGCGCCACGTCGCTGACGGTGGAGATCGCGGGTGGCACGGGTGACGCGGACCTGTACGTGCGCCGCGGCTCGCAGCCCACGACCAGCGCCTACGACCGCCGTCCGTACCTGGGTGGCAACGCGGAGTCCTGCTCCTTCAGCGCCTCGGCGGCCGGCACCTGGTACGTGTCCGTGCGCGGCGACTCGACGTTCTCCGGCCTGAGCGTGAAGGCCACGGTGCCGCAGTCGTCGGCTGAAGCCAGCCTGATGCTCGCGAAGCCCGCTTCCTCCGTCATGGAGGGAGGGGGCTTTCGCGCTCCAGCCCCCGGGTGGGTCGGGAGTGCTACACCCGTCCTTCATGGCCCGGACCACCCCCAGAGCCTCGCGCTGTCCCTACTGCAACGCGCCATTCGCGCCCCGGCCCGGGCAGACGCACTACACCTGCGGCTACTGCGGCGAGGAGTTCGACCTGGGGGGCCCGGGGCAGCCGCCGGCCCCGCCGCGCCCGCCCACCCCGGCGAAGTCCGCCCAGCCGCAAGTCGTCATGGCCGCCGCCCTGGGCGTCATGGTCATGATGGGCCTGCTGACGGCCCTGCTCATGGCGGGACCCGACCCCGAACCCGAGCCGGCCCCCTACGTTCCCCCGCCGCCGCGGGTGGTGACGCCCCAGCCTCCGCCCCCGCCCGTCCCCCCACCCGCGCCCCCGCCGGAGCGCGTGCAGTGGATGGAGCGCGACGCGCCGGTGTTCGTGGATGTGAATGGGGACGGCACGGACGACATCGTCGGGCACGTGCGCCGCTTCGGTGGCGCCAACAACGCGGACCTCATCGCCGCGTTCGACGGCAAGACGTTCCAGAAGCTCTGGGAGAGCCTGCCCTCGAAGGGACCGGACGCATCAAGCCGCACGAAGGTCATCGCCCAGAACGGCATGCTGGTGTCGAGCGAGCAACGCGCGGTGAACCTGCTGGAGCTGGCGACGGGGAAGCGGCTGGGGCAGGTGCCGCTGTCGGACTCGCCGCGCCGGCTGTGCATCCCGCCGGGGGAAGCGCACTCGGTCTGGGTGGAGGTCATCGACCACAAGCACCTGCTCTTCGACACGCGCACGGCCACCGCGAAGCCCGCGCCCCGGGCCCCGCCCGGCTGCGCCACCCCGCCGCTGAGCCCCGAGACGTGCGACATGAGCCGCCCTCCGGAGCACCCCACGCGCTGCGTGCGCTCCAGCTATCCGCCCTCCGACATCCGCGGCTTCTCCACGCGCTACCTCTTCCGTTCGCAGGGCTACACCCTGTCCATGGGCACGCGGTGGCCGGGCACCCAGGTGCCCCTGGTGGCGGTGTACGAGCCCGGCAACAGGAAGCCCCTGTGGCACGGCGTCGTCGCCGACAAGGACCCGCTGCTGCTGCGCGACACCCCGCCCAGGGTGGGGGAAATCACCCGCGACGCCGTCTACATCCTCTATGAGATGGACAAGGGCGGCGCGCGGCTCGTCCGGCGCGACCTGCGCACCGGCGCCATCGCCTGGGACGTGCCGCTGCCCCACGAAACGGTGGGCATGGGGCCTTCGGCCCTCTGGGTCCATGGAGGCCGGGTGTACCTGCCGAACTGGATGTGGCTGGACGTGTTCGACGCGGCGACGGGAAAGCTGGAGGGCACGATTGGCACGCGCTGAGGCTCCGTAGACGGCGAGCAGGTGAAGACGTCTCCCGCGTGCAGCCCCACCGACACCAGGAGCACGAACAGGAGCTGGGCGCGGCGGGACATGGCCCTCGACTTCCTACAAAACAAAACAACCGGTCAATCGCTGTATTCCACCCTCGGGGTGGGTTGGGGGAGCGCCTCAAACATGCCCATGGGCACGGAGGATTTCATGAAGCGGAGCAACACGCTGCTGGGTCTTGGACTGGGATTGGCACTGCTGGGCAGCGCTCCGGCGGTCGCGGGGGCCAACCTCTTGGAGTTGCCCCGTCAAGTTCGGACAGGTTGGCGGCTCGACTACGCACTTCTGTCACACCCGTTCTGAGAAACGCTTCTTCCACTCCGCTGGCAACGTGGGCGGGCCTTTCAACTCAAGACGCTGCCGCAAGTCGTGCTTGAAGCGCCGGAGTGCTGCGCCCAGGTCGTCCCAGGCAAACTCCGCGTTCTGCCACTCGGGATGCGGGGCGCCACCACCTATGCCAGCGACGATGGAGAGGTGGATGGACGCGTCCGTGCGCTCGAAGAGGAAGGCGGGGTCGCCCTGCTCGCACGAGTCGAGGGTGTAGGGCTGTCTGTCGGAAAGTGACGCCACGGCCCCGGTGAGTTCGTCCCACCACTGCCCGAGGCACACATCGTCCGGCCCCCAGAAGCCCATGCAAGGCACGCGTCGCTCGCCGATGGTCCACGCCAATTCACCATGAACGTGAGGCTCATCTTCGCAAAGCGCTGCCAGGGGCCGACGCTCGTTGCCCTCGCCGGGCACGTGGGCGCTGCGGAGTTCAAGCTGCATCGATGGGGAGCCTGACGACATCAGCCGACCTCCGCTGGACAGGCGCCTGCGGCCACCGCCCCGCGAAACTCGCGTGGCGAGCGCATTCCGAGCCCCTTGTGAGGGTACACCGAATTGTAGTCTTCGAGCCAGGCTGGCAGCCGCGTCAGGACGTGGGCGGCAGAATGCAGCTCGTTCACGTACACGTCGTCGCGCTTGAAGGTCTTCACGAGGGCCTCCGCCATGCCGTTGCTTTGCGGCGAGTACGCGGGCGTGGTGCACATCAACAGCCCCAGGGAGCGGCCGAACTCGCGCGTGTCGTGCGCGGTGTAGACGGAGTCATTGTCCGAGAGCCACTCCACCGGGTGCGGCACCCGTATGGTGCCCGAGGATGAACAAAAGGTGCTGAAGTCGGAGGAGGTGGACGCGCAGTCACGTCCCCCGGCTCAGCGATACCAGCGGAGCCGGGCCAGGGCGTCGCCCCCGTGCTCGTAGTACTCCATCACCACGGTGTGCTCGCCAGCGCTCATCCAACGGGTCTCGAAGAAGCTCGTGGTCGGCTGGTCCCTCCACCCGTCGATGATGCGCTCGCCGTCCACGAACAAGCGAACGCCGTCGTCCGCCTCGGCCAGGAAGGAGTAGAGGCCCGACTCGAAGTTGAACCGTCCCGTCCAGCGCACGGAGAAGTCGTCGGGCCCTACCTCTGGCACGGGGCTGCCCGTGGCCCAGAAGTTCTCGAGCGGCGCTCCTTCGCAGCGCACCCGCGCCGGGGCACCCTCCAGGTCCCGGTTGCCAAAGTACTCCGCCCGGTACTGTCCGAGCGGACATGCCAGCGCGACAGGCTCGAAGAAGGCCGTGTAGCTGGCGTCGTTCGGACCGGCCTGGATGACGTGCTCCGCGGCCCCGCTGTCCGACCACTCGCGGAACCCAAGGACGCCTTGCGGTGACGGAGCGGCCACGGTGTGCGAGGAGCCGACGATGACCGAGCGGACCCGGGGCGCCGGTCCGCTCGTGCCATCGAACACCAGCTCCAGCCCCGGCGGTGACGTCTGGAGCGTCACCTGCACCCTCTGCGGGTCCAAGGTGATCATCCAACTGCTCGTCACCCCCGTCGAGTTCGTCGCGGTCAGCTTGAGGTCGAAGCGCACCTCGTCACCATGGTCCGGGACGGTGAAGGATCCGGTCGCACCCGTGCTCGTGGAGTACGGATGCGTGTGGCAGGTTCCCGCGGTGCAGTGGCGCAGGGTGACGATCCACCGCAGCCGGTCGCCAGGAATGGGCCCCTCGTTGGCGTCGACCGCCGAGCCCGAGTAGGTCACCACGTCGCCCACCTTGAAGCGGTACGTACTCGGGGGCGAGTGGATGGTCACGACCGGCACCGCGTTGCCCACGGTGACGCTCACAGCGGAGGAATGGCTGCCGCCGCGCCCATCGCTGACGGTCAGCCGGGCCACGTAGAAGCCGGTCGCGGCGTACGTGTGCTCCGGGCCGGGCAGCGTCGACACGGGGGAGCCGTCCCCGAAGTCCCAGCGGTACTGGAGCACGTCGCCGTCCGCGTCGCTGGAGCCCGCGCTGGAGAAACGCACCAGCAGGGGAGGTCCACCCCTGCGTGGCGTCGCCGAGGCCACGGCCACGGGCGGCGTGTTGCCCATCATGTAGCGGATGCGGCGCAGCTCGCCCGCGACGATGTCCACGAAGAAGAGGTTGGAGTCCGGCCCGATGCCGAGCTCGACCAGCCGACCCACCCCGGTCGCGAACAGCGTCACGCTGCCGGGCACGAGCTGATCCTCCGCATCCACCCGAAGGGAGCGGATCCACTGCTGGCTGTAGTCGCCGAAGAAGTAGACGCCCTGCCACGTCTCCGGGAACGCGGTGCCCGTGTAGAAGGCGCCGCCGGTGACCGTCTGGCCGACGCCGCGGTCCCAGAAGTGCAGCGGAGCCCTCACCGCGCCGGGCCCTCGGGCGTAGAGCGCCTGGCAGACGGGCTTGGGTTCGTAGCCGGGCTGGCGGAAGGGGCCCTCGTAGCAGGGCCAGCCCAGGTTCGCCCCCGGCGGCGCGACGTTGATCTCCTCGTAGGTGTTCCAGCCGACGTCGCCCAGGTAGGGTGTGGCAGTGCCTGGACGCAGGCTGAAGCGATAGGGATTGCGCAGACCCAGCGCCCACACCTTGGAGCGGTTGGCCCTGGCATCCCCGTTCCAGAACGGGTTCGAGGCCACGCCCTCGCCGGAGCGGGTGATGCGCAGCACCTTGCCCGCGAGGGAGTCCAGGCTCTGCGCCCGCAGCGCGTCGTCGTCGACCGCGTCGAAGCGGGCCCCGTCTCCCGACGTCACGAAGAGGGTGTCGTCCAGCGCGAAGCGCAGATTGCCCACGGAGTGCGATGTGCCGTCCGAGGGAATGCAATCCGCGCCCGTGGGAAGAGCATTGCAGGAGCTGCCCACGGCGGTGCCGAGCAGCACGACCTCGCTCGCGGGCGAAGCCGTGTCCCCCAGGGCGCTGTAGCGCGCCAGCCGCGACGTCTTCGGCCCGGAGTCATCCGTGTCATCGTCGTCGTAGGTGTAGAGCAGGTAGATGAAGCCGTTGGTAGCGAAGGCCGGATCCACCGCGAGCCCCATCAACCCGCGATCATGGTGCGAGTTCACCCGGCCACGGATGTCGATGAAGGGCACGCCCTGGAGGACGCCGTTCTTGAAGAGCCGGACCACCCCGTCCTTCTCCGCGATGAGGATGCGCCCATCGGGAAGGCTCGCGAACGTCGTCGGATACTGCAGGCCCGCCACGACGAGCTCGGAGGAGAAGCCTCCAGGAAGGGTGAGGGGCGCCGGGGACTGTGCCCTGGCGGGCGGCCACCCACCCAGACACAGGGCGAGAAGGACGGTGAGGCAAGGCGGACAGCGTTGAAGTGACGGCATGAAAGCATCCCTCGCGTGCGGGAGGTTCGAGAGACTGGCACGTTGTCTGCCTTCAGCCATTCGCCCCCCGGACCCGGGTTGCTGTCAGCCAATGCGCGCCGGGCTCCCTCCATGGGCGGAGGGCGTCAGCCCCACGCCCGAGCGATGAGAGGCGCATGTCGTCCAGAGGGGGCGGGTTCGCGGCCATGAGGGAGCCTGGGCCTGGGGAAGGATTCGGCCGGCCTACAGCGCGACCTGGAACAGGAGGATCAGCCGCGAGAAGGAGTCCGTACCCTCCCGCAACGCCGGATAGTGGTCCCAACTGAGCGCGGCCCCCAGCGGACCGAAATGCAGATCCGCGAGGAGTCGCAGGCCAGGCCTGGCTTCGGGGAGCACCTGCACCGGTATGCCCAGGCCGAGCCCGAAGCTTGGGATGATGGCGACCTGGGGCGTCGCGTACTGCGTGAGGGGCGTGAGGACGACCTGCTCGCGAAAGTCCGTCTCCACCGAGAGCGAATGGAGGAAGGACTCGGGCGTGGCGAACTGGTAGCCGAGACGGGCCATGAAGCGGGATTCGTCTCCGAGGCGCGCGCCCAGTCCCAGTTGCACACCGCCCGAAGTCCACCACGGCTTGCGCTTCGTCAGCGTGACGTTGAGCCACTCGGGCGCGCTCGCCGCCGTGAGGCGCCGCTCCGCCACCACATGCTCGCCCTCGTGCCGAAGGCGCCATCCCGTGGCCACCGGCAACGTGCGCGCGGATGCGTCCGGGCTGCTGCCCACCTCCCACGCGGAAGGGACACGCACCGTGATGTGGAGCGTGGGGTTGCCTGCCCAGGTCCGGATGGGCCCCAGCAGATAGTCGATGTCCCAGTGCGAGGCCTGCTCCGGCCCGGGAGACAGCAGTGCGTGACGCGACTGGATCGCGGGCCACACGTACCCCGATGGCAGGAAGCGCCGCTCGAGTTGCATCAAGCCCCGCACCCGTAGCTCCCCCTCCCTCCCGGGTGGAAGCGTGAGGGTGAAGCCGAAGCGCTCCGCCGGGGAATGCGCGAGCCTCCCGGAGTCCGACGTGGGACCCATCGAGGCCGCCTGTGCTTCTGTCACCGGCAGAGGCTCCTCGTCGAACTGCACGCTGACCTCGCGTGTGCGGAGTCCCAGGAAGGCGGCATCGACGACCTCCGCCTCGGGGGTCCCGTTGCGCAGCCGGTAGCGCGCCTCGAAGTGGCAGACCGCCTCTTGCTCCGCCTCCGCGCAATCGAAGTCCAGCTTCTCGCTGAGCACCTCCGAGCGCGTGCGCGCGGTCCCCGATGACAGGGTGAAGGTCGCTGGCGTACGCGTGGACGCGGCAACGTTGGCGGCGGCGGGCAATGCAGCGAGGAGACAAACGATGGACGCAAGGCGGACCGCCATGTCCGCCATTGTCGCTCAAATCCAAGGTCCCGCGGATGTTGACAGGGACGCAACGGGGCGCGCGGTGCGCTGGCGCGGCTGCCCTCTCTGCCACGAACGGAGGACGGCCGCTGCACTGTGCCGTCACATGCGCCCGGCGGCAGAACGAACCGATGAGAGATCAAGACATTGGCCGGCAACAGCGCGACCTGCTTGGGGTCTTGCTCACGCCTTGCTGCGGGTTCGAATGCCCCTGGCCCGTCTGTCGGTACATCGTTTCGAGCTCGTCCTGAAAGGCCTCGTCGAACAACTCGTGCCGATGCTCGCGCAGGAAGACGAAGAGCTTCCTGCTCTTCCCCGCGATCTTCAGCAGGCGTTGCTCCCGGGCGCTCTGCTCCACAGCCGGCTTCCAGCGTTCCATGAGCCACCTCCGTGAGGTGGCGACCTGATCACGCAGCGACAACCCGCGTCGATCGCTCGCGCAAGTATTCGACTTTCCTCGGGCGGAAACCTGATCGGCGCTCTAGCGCGCCCGTGGGGCACTTGTCTCCCAGCCGGCCATCCGCCGGATGCGTTGAATGTCTTTTAGATTTTCCTTCCGCACGGGGTGGGCTTTGCGCAGAAAGAGCAGGTGCCTCTCTGCTTCATCCAGCTTCCGCCGCGCCCTATCGGACTGGCCAGGAAACTGCTTGACGGTCAATGCGAATAAGCACGCTACATGCGCTCGCCTTCCTGGATTGTCGTAGCCCAGCTTTTCAGTGCGACGTAACGCGCGGCTGAACTCAGCCCAGGTGCACTCGCGCCCGTAAGCGCCCAGCAGAATGTCTTCGGCCGTCCTTCGCATGATGACAAGCTGCTCTTTCGGCGTTTTGGCCTCGCGCAGCCATGCTCGCTGGCGTTCTAGAAATGTGCGCTCGAACTCCGCGAAGGTCGCCTTTGACAAAGAGAGGTGAAGCCTACCGCTCTCCAGTGCGCCAATGGGCTCGTTTTCTGCCTTCTGCGGCTGGCGGTTTCTCATCCTCCTGGACACCTTTTCCCGTTGGCGGAGCTTGGCCAAAAACCTCTGCGCGTGCAGTATTCGTAACAGGCTTTACATTGCGTCTCATTGTGGACGCGGCCGGGCTTTGTTCCGCCCCCTTTGTCTACGCACTTGTCGTAGTGCGGCTCGCATATTTCTGAGCGCCAGCGTTCTCTCTCTGCTGGTGTTGGCAACTCTTCTGCGCTTGCGGGGTCCGTAGCCCCCGGCGGCGGGAGGAGGATGGGAGGTTGAGGCGATCTTACAGGCGTCTCAGCTCCGCAACTTTCAGGGCTGTACGGATGTCTCTTGAGGCAACAGGAAATTGTAGAGTCGCTTTGGTTGCACTCAGCTTGCGCCAAGGCAAACGTCGTCCGGCCCGTTCTATGAGAGTTGGCGGAAGTACAACCGAAAGAAACCACCAGTGCTGCGGCCGCTAGGAGCAAGGTGAAGTGCGCTCGGGCTGGTCTAGCTGCGATTGGATCCCGCATAACTGCCTCACCATCCAGACATGGCGCATGCCGATATTTTCCGATTACGCGGAGAATCATCGAATGAAGGAAGCTCTAGTTGCATCCCCATGATGCAAGCGCGGGCAAACGGATCGGGCTGTAATAATTTCAGGAACTTGGCGGGGCCTGGACCTTATTCGGACATCACCAAAGGTGCAGAGAATCCCGAAGCACCACTGGCCTAGTTCGGGGCCAGCGAGTCCAGGCCGGAGTAGGTTCATCGCGGACGTCGCCGTACCAAGTGTAACGGGCCGGGGTAATGGATCGCAGTCGGGTCTGGTGAGTGTCAACGTAGTTGTCGCGTGAAACATGTCACGCAGTTGCGGTCATCGTCGGCACTACTGGGGCGAGGTTCGGGGCAGGGTTGAGCCGCACGGGGCCAGAGGGAATCCAGGGGGAGTGTCGGCGTTCAGAGGGGGCCGGTTTCCCCTCTATACGGGTTCGAATCCCCCCTCCTCCCTGCGGAGCGACCTGCCGCTCTGAGCCGAATCCGCTCCTGACGAAAAGGTGCGGACCCATTGCGGGAACCCGGCGAGGGGTACGACCTGGGGCATGGGCCTGATGCTCGGGGTTCAACATCCGCCCAGGTGGCTCCACAAAGTTCGCTTGAGCCAGACCCGGAATCCCGGGAAGGAGGCGGCATGCCAAGGAGCGTCTCAATGCATGTCCATCATCTGCCCGTCGGTGTTCGCCGCACGGGACTGGCCGTACTCTTCGCCACCGTCGTTGCCTGTGGAGGGAAGGCGGAGACCGACCCCGAACCCCAGACGCAGTCCGCCGAGGTGACCGCGGGCACCCGGCTCATCGGCACGCAGTCCGGCCGCTGCCTCGACGTGGCCCAGAACAGCCAGACGCCGGGGCAGGTGCTCCACATCTACGACTGCCACGGGCAGGCGAACCAGCGGTTCCTGTTCACGCCCGAGGGCGAGCTGCGCGTGTTCGACGGCGCCTGGTGCGTCCAGCCCGCGACCGCCAGCGCCGGAGCCAGCGCGGTCATCGGCGCCTGCACCGGGGCCGCGAACCAGCGGTGGGTCCGCAATGCCAGCGGCGCGGTGGTCCACACGGCGTCCTCGCTGTGCCTCGACGTGTCCGGTCAGGCCACCGCCAACAGCTCGCCGGTGAATGTCTGGAATTGCAACGGCCAGACGAACCAGCAGTGGTCGTTCCCGGCCGACACCCAGGCCCCCACCGTGCCCACGGGGCTCACCCTGTCCAACGTGACGTGCAACTCGGCCACGCTCACGTGGTCGCCGTCCACGGACAACCAGGGCGTCGCCTTCTATGACGTCTACCACGACGGCCAGCTCATGAAGTCCGTCTCCGGCGCCACGGTGTCCACCGGCCTGACCGTGGTCCCCGGCGCGACCTGGGGCCTGTACGTGAATGCGCGGGACGCGGCGGGCAATGTCTCTCAGGGCAGCGCCACGCTCTCCATCACCCCGCCGCCGTGCCAGGTGGACACCCAGCCCCCCAGCATCCCGACCGGCGTCACCGCCACCGCCCTGGGCACCAGCGTGACCTTGAGCTGGACCGCGTCCACCGACAACCTGGGCGTGAGCGCCTACGCCGTGTTCCGGGGGGGCGTGCAGATCGCGACGGTGCCCGGCTCGCCGCCCGGGACGTCCTTCGTCGACAGCGGCCTGTCCGCGAACACGACGTATTCCTATGCCGTGCTCGCCCGCGACGCCCAGGGCAATGCGTCCGCCCAGAGCGCGGCCGCGACGGTCACCACCGGCCAGGCCTGCACGAACGCCGTCTGCTCCGTCACCCAGGTCGCCACCGACACGGACATCCCGTGGGGCCTGGTGAACCTGCCGGACGGCACGGTGCTCTACGGCCGCAGGGACGCGCAGAACATCGTGCGCCTGGACCCGGCGACGGGCGTGAAGACGTCGGTGGGGACCGTCCCCAACGTGCAGAGCACCGACGGCGAGGGCGGGCTGATGGGGCTGGCCCTCTCCCCCACCTTCTCCACCGACCGCTGGCTGTACGTGATGCACACCTCCCCCACCGACAACCGCATCGTGCGCCTGCGGTATGAGAACGGGGCGCTCAACACCGCGTCGCTCCAGGTGCTGCTCCAGGGCATCGGCCGCAACAAGTTCCACAACGGCGGGCGCCTTCGCTTTGGTCCGGACGGGAAGCTCTACGCGTCGACCGGGGATGCCCAGAACGGCGCCTACGCGCAGGACATCAACAACCTGGCCGGCAAGGTGTTGCGCCTCAATGCCGACGGCACCATCCCGTCCGACAACCCCTTCGGCAACTACGTGTGGAGCTACGGCCACCGCAACCCGCAGGGGCTGGCCTTCGACTCCCAGGGCCAGCTCTGGGAGCAGGAGTTCGGCAACTCCGTGATGGACGAGACCAACCTCATCCAGAAGGGCGGCAACTACGGCTGGCCGAACTGTGAGGGTACGGTGTCCCAGGGCGGTTCGGGCTGCGCGACGGCCGGGTACATCGCGCCGAAGCAGACCTACTCCACGGCGGAAGGCTCCTGCTCCGGCATCGCGGTGGTCCGCGACGTCCTCTACGTGGCCTGCGCCCGAGGCTCCCGCCTCTACCGCGAGGTCATCAGCGGCTCCAACCTGACCAACGTGCAGCAGTTCTTCGTCGGCACCTACGGCCGGCTGCGCACCGTCGAGCCGACCCCTGACGGCAATCTGTGGATGACCACCACCAACCAGGGCGACAAGGACAGCGTCCCCAACAACAGCAACGAGAAGATCTTCCGCGTCGTGTTGGGGCAGTAGGCAGCGCTCCAGCCCCCCGGAGCCCTGGAGGCGCCGGGGGGCATGGGCGCAAGTTTGACTGGTGAACGGATGGAGGGGCTCCGACAGGGGATTGAATCCAGTTCCAGAGCCCCCGCGTAAGGCCCCACGAACGCCGATTCGGTACAGCCACCCGGGAGCCCATGTCACTCATCAGGAATCAGAGCAGAATCTTCGCCGCGCTCGCCACCGCCCTCATGCTCACGGCCTGCGGAGACGACGACGACAACAACCCCACGCCCCCGCCTGACGCGGGCACCGGCGTGGATGCCGGCACCGACGCGGGCACCGGCACCGACGCGGGCACCGACGGCGGGTCGACCCCGGTCATGGTGGGTGAAGTCATCGCCCTGACCGCTTCGAACAAGCTCGTGTCCTTTGATCGCGCGACGCCGGGCACCCTGGTGGGCTCCGTCGACGTGACGGGCCTGAACTCGGGCGAGTCGCTGCTGGGCATCGACTACCGTCCCGCGGACTCGCAGCTCTATGGCCTCACGAGCGCGGGGCGCATCGTCACGCTGGCGCCGGACACCGGCGTCGCCACCCTGAAGTCCACCCTGGCCGCCATGGCGGGAGATGACAACCCGTTCACCGCGCTGTCGGGCACCGACTTCGCCGTGGACTTCAATCCGGTGGCGGACCGCCTGCGAGTGGTGGGCGACGACGGGCAGAACCTGCGCATCAACGTCGACACCGGCGCCACCACCACCGACGGCAACATCAACGGCGGCAACAGCGGCGCGAAGGTGACGGGCGCGGGCTACACCAACTCCTTCCCGGAGACGGCCAACACCCGCCTCTTCGTGCTGGATGCGGCGACGGACACCGTCTACCTCCAGGACCCGCCGAACAACGGCACGCTCTCCGCTCCGGTGCCACTGGGCGTGGATGCCTCCGGGGTGAATGGCTATGACATCGACGCGCGCACCAACGTGGGCTACGCCGCGCTGACGGTGGGCGGCACGCAGCGCCTGTACCGCATCACCCCGGAGAACGCCGCGGGGGCGGCCACGGAGCTGGCGGTCATTGGAACGACGGAGGCCCTCAAGGGCCTGGCCCTGAAGCAGGCGTCCGGGGCCGCGGTCTACGGCCTCACCACGGACAGCCGGCTCGTGCGGGCCGCGGTCTCCGCGCCCAACACGCTGACGGCGACGGTGGCCCTGACGGGCGTGCCAGGAGGGGAGACGCTGCTCGGCATCGACGTGCGTCCGGCGGACCGGAAGATGTATGCCCTTTCCTCCGCCGGGAAGCTCTACACGGTGGATCCGCAGACGGGCGCGGTCACCGCGAAGTCCACGCTGAGCGCGGACCCCGCCGACCTCACGGCGCCCTTCACCGCATTGTCGGGGACCTGGTTCGTCATCGACTTCAACCCGGTGGCGGACCGCCTGCGCGTGGTGAGCGACACCGGGCAGAACCTGCGCATCAACGTGGACACCGGCGCCACCACCACGGACGGCGACATCAACCGCTCACCGGCCGCGGTCGTCTTCGGCGCGGCGTACACGAACAGCGTGATGGGCACCACCGCGACGGCGCTGTTCGACCTGGAGCGCAACAGCAACGTGCTGGCCAAGCAGGACCCGCCCAACAACGGCACGCTGGTCAACGTGGGCGCGCTGGGCGTGACGTTCGTCGGCGCGGCGGGCTTCGACATCGCCGGCGGTGACAATGGCCTGCCGCTGGTGGCGGGACGCACGGCGAGCAGCGGACCCCATGTCCTGTACCAGGTCAGTTTGCTGACCGGCGCGGCCACGTTCTTCCCGAGGACCGCGACCACGGCGGAGCTGGCCTCCATCGGTGGCGCCTCCGGCCCCGAGCTGCGCGACATCGCCGTCGTGTACTGAGGCAGGACGTTCCCGGTCGGGTCCGAAGGTGTGGACCCGATCGGGTGCATGTGAAGAAGAGCAGGAGAACACATCCAGCCGTGGCGTGCCGCAAGGGCAGTGCAGCCCTTTCAGGCACACGCCTGCCCAGGCGTCCCTCCCTCCCCGCGGTGTCTCCCAAGGCATTGAGCGCGTGCCTAACGTCCTTGAAAGGCAATGCCGCACGGGAGCCCCCCCCTGGCCCGTGGCGTGGGTTGCCGAGGAGCGACCATGACGGAGACGATGGAACTGGCCCCACGGGAGCGCGCGGAAGGCGCGGCGCTCCTCCAACGCACCTGGCAACTGGTGGGGGCGCTGAGACACGAGCTCTCCCCCAGGGACCTGCGCACGGGGCGCTGGTTCACCCAGCTGCTGTCCACCTACCTGCGACACTACGACGCGCACGCGCTTCACCAGGCCGCCGCCGCGAAGGGGACGGGAGCCGACGCCACCGAGGCCATCATCCGGCGGGCCTGCGGGGCCTCCTTCCTCTCCGGCGCGGGGAGCGGCTCGGTGACCTCCGGACTCACCGCGATCGCGGCGGAAGCGGGCGTCCCCGGGCTGGTGGTGGCCATCCCGGCCGCGGGCCTCGTCGTCACGACAGAGATGCTCGCGCACGCCCTCATCAACCTGCGGATGGCGTGCGACCTGGCCAGCGCCTTCGGCGTGCGCTTCGACCCGGAGGACCCCTCCGACCTCTCGCGCCTCTATGCCATCATCCATGGCCAGGGGGAGCAGGACGAGGACGATGACTCGCTCGGCCTGGGGCGCGTGGAGCACCTCGTGCATGCGAAGGGGACCGACCTGGGCGAGGACATCGGGGCGAAGCTGCTGGGGGAGAGCGTGACGCGCAACCTCGTGCCCTTCCTGAACGTGGTGACGTCCTCCATGGCCAACTGGCGGCGCACCCGGCATCTGGGCGCTTCCGTGCTGCGCTACGTGCGACTGCGCCGCGCGCTGGAGGACTCCGATGCCGCCATCCGCCGCGTGGCCCCGGAAAGTGTGAGCCTGCTGCTGGAGAGCCTGTGGTTCCTCTTCGTCTCCGACGGCGGCCTCCGCGAGGAGGAGTCCGCCGTGCTCACCCACCAGCTCGCCCGGCTCTCCCCGGCACGGCGCCGGGAGACCGTGGGCCGCTTCGTGGAGGATGCCTCCGCGTGGCTCAAGCGTCTGCGCTCGGCGCCGGCCAGGTCGCGCGAGGTCCTCATGTGGTCACTCAACCAGCTCTCCGCCGCGGACCTCAGCGCGTCCACACCCGAGCGAGACCTGCTGCACAAGGCCGCGGAGGCCCTGCACACCCCCATGGACGGCCATCACCTGGACACGCTGGTGCGCCGCTACCGCTCGGAGGGCGTGGCACACGCGTTCGCCGCCCCGGCGCGGGCCGCCAAGCCGCGCGCACGCAAGCACGCCGGACGCAAGGGCGCGCAGGCCCCCCGGACAGCGAGGGCGCAGGAGACGCCGGCGCGCCTCCACTGAGGCCGCCCCCCCCTCCAGGTCCTGCCTTCAGGCCCTGGAGGTCCAGCGGGGTGTTCACAGGTGGAACCGCCGGCGCGCGGGTGTCACCCCATCAGCGTCCCCCGGCGCGCCGGGTCGCCTTGTCCGGGCGGGCTGCCATCCCCACGTATGGGAGGGCAGGTCGGGGGTGCGCATGGTGGTGTTCCTCATGGACGGGCAATTCGCGCCCGCGAGGGTGGTGCGCCACTCGACCGCGGCGCGGCGGTTGCGCCTGGAGGTCCCCGGCCTGCAATGGGACCGCTTCCTGAGCAAGCGGCTGGAGCGCACCTTCGCCACCTGGCCCGGCATCGAGGAGGCGAGCGCGGAGCCGCGCACCGGCCGCCTGCTGGTGCGCTACGCGCCAGAGGCCCCGCTGCTGGCCCGGCTGCGCCAGCAGCCCGATGAGCCCGTCGCCTGGCCCGCCCCGCACCAGGCCCGCCCGGTGCCAGGCACACGGAGCGCTCCCCGGGAGCCCTGGCACGCGATGACGGTGGAGGCGGTGCTGGCCCGGCTGGACGGCACGGACCAGGGACTCTCCTCGGAGGAGGCGGCACGGCGGCTCAAGCGCTTCGGCCTCAACTTCGTGGTGGCCGAGGAGCCGCGCTCGCGTCTGGCCATGCTGGGCGCGCAGCTGGCCACCGTGCCCACGCTGCTGCTGCTGGGCTCGGCGGGGGCCTCGGCGCTGACCGGAGACGGGCTGGAGGCGACCGCCATCCTCGCGGTGGTGGGGCTCAACGCGGGCATCGGCTACCGCATCGAGCACCGCAACCAGGAGCTGCTCTCCTCGTGGCAGAAGCTGGAGGCGGGCGCGGCGCAGGTGCTGCGCGGTGGCGTCCTCCTCACGGTGCCGGTGGCGGAACTCGTGCCCGGGGACGTGGTGCTGCTGCGCGCGGGGGACGTGCTGCCCGCGGACGTGCGGGTGCTGGACGCGCACCGGCTCTCCGCGGACGAGTCGCCCCTCACCGGCGAGAGCGAGCCGCAGGCCAAGCAGGCCGCGCCGGTGGAGGCGCGGGCGCCGCTGGCGGAGCGGGCGTGCCTGTTGTTCGCCGGCACCTCGGTGGCCTCGGGACATGGGCGCGCCCTGGTGGTGGCCACCGGGGCGGACACGGAGCTGGCGCGCGTGCGGGAGCTGGTGGCCCAGGAGGCCGCGCCGCCCACGCCGCTGACGCGCAAGATGGACAAGCTCAACCGGCGCGTGGCTGTGGCCTCCGTGGGCGCGGCGTCGCTGTCCGCCCTGGCGGGGCTCGCGCATGGTCGCTCCGGGGCCCAGGTGCTGCGCGGCGCGGTGGCCCTGGGCGTGGCGGCGCTGCCAGAGGGCCTGCCCCTGGTATCGACCGCTGCGCTGGTGCGCGCCATGCAGCGGCTGTACGCGCGCGGCATGGTGGTGCGGCGCGTCTCCGCCGCCGAAGCGCTCGGAGGCGTCACCGTCATCTGCACGGACAAGACGGGCACCCTCACCCGCAACGAGATGCGGCTGGACGTGCTGGACCTGGGGGACGGGCCCCTGGAGCTGTCCTCGCTGCGCGCCCGGCCCCAGGCCGTGTTGGAGGACCCTCCCACGCTGGCGCTGGCGTTGGGGTTGCTCAACAGCGACGTGGACGTCCACCGCAGCGGCAAGGAGATGGTGGTGTCCGGCAGCTCCACGGAGAAGGCGCTGGTGGCCGCCGCGCACGCCGCGGGGCTGGACGGGGCCGCGCTGCGTCGTGACTTCCCTCGCCGCCACCTGCGCGAGCGCTCCGAGGGCATCCACTACGTGGTGAGCGTCCACCGTGCGCCCGGCGGCGAGGAGCTGGCCTTCGTCAAGGGGGCCCCCGAGCAGGTGCTGGCCCTGTGCGAGCGGGACTCGAAAGGGCCGCTGGACGCGCGAGCCCGGGAGCGACTGGCGCGACGCAACGACGCGCTGGCGGCGGACGGGCTGCGGGTGCTGGGGCTGGCATGGCGGCAGCTCCCCGGGGACGGAGGGCCCGCGCCCACGGACGGCTACACATTCATCGGTTTCGTGGGGTTGAGAGACCCGCTTCGCGAGGGCGCGGCGGAGTCGGTGCGGCAGGCTCGCGGCGCGGGCATCCGCACGGTGGTGCTGACGGGAGATCAGCTCCCTACGGCCGAGGCCATCGCACGGCGGGTGGGGCTGGAGGGCGACACGCTCACCCCGCTGGCCCTGGCGGAGATGCTCGATTTGCCGGGCGACGCGCTCTCGCGGAGGCTCGACCGCGTCGCGGTGCTGGCGCGCGTGACGCCGGAGAACAAGCGGGAGCTGGTGAAGGCGCTGCGAGCGCGGGGAGAGATCGTCGCCATGGCGGGCGACGGCATCAACGACGCCCCGGCGCTCCAGGCAGCGGACGTAGGCGTCGCGGTGGGGGTGGGCGCCAGCGACATGGCGCGCGCGGTGGCCGACGTGGTGATGGCCAGCGAGGATTTGCGCAGCATCATGTCCGCGGTGGGCGAGGGCCGCATCGTCCAGGACAACCTGCGCCGCGCGCTGCGCTTCCTCTTCGCCACCAACCTCTCGGAGACGGCGCTGGTGCTGAGCGCGGGCCTCCTCGGGCTTTCGGAGCCGCTCACGCCGCTGCAACTGCTGTGGATCAACCTCCTCACGGACACGCTGCCGGGAGTCGCCCTGGCGATGGAGCCGGGAGACCCGGCCATCCTCGACCGGCCTCCCGCGCCGCCAGGGATGCCGCTGCTGACGCGCCCGGCGGCGCGGCGGGTGATGCGGGACGGAGCGCTGATGGCGTGCGTCGGGGGGCTGGGGATGGCGCTGGGCGGGCCGCCGCTGGCCTTCGGGACGCTCACCGCGGTGCAGCTCGGCTACTCCGTCGTGTGCCGGGCGCCGAGGCAGGCGCGGCGCCACATCCCCTCGGACGGCGAGTGGCGCCTCCCCGTCTTCCTCGGAGGGGCCGCGGCCGTGCACATGGCGGCGCTCACCCTCCCCCCGCTGCGGCGGGTGCTGGGCCTTCCGGCGCCCACGCTGCTGACGTTCGGCGGGCTGGCCGTGGGCCTCGTCCTTCCGACCCTGATGAACGCGGCGCCCGCGTGGGGCGGGCGGGGGGTGCGCCGGGTGAGGCACCGCGAGGCAGGGTCCATGACTGACGCAACTTCCCTTCTGGAGGCAACCCCGTGAAGTTCGACCTTCCATCCTTTCTCCTGGGCTACGGCGCGGGCGCGAGCACGATGCTGCTGGGCAAGCACCTGCGTCCCCTCCTCGTGGAGGTGGCCACCGCGGGCTACCGCTTCGTCGACAAGGTGGCCGCGCGCGCCGCCATGAAGCAGGAGGACCTCGAGGACCTGATGGCCGAGGCGAAGGCCCGGGCCCGCCGGGAAGAGCGCACGCGGCCGGCAGGCCAGGCCCAGGCCTAGGGAGTGAACATGCCAAGGGTCATCCAGGTCATCCATCTCTCTCCGGGGCGCACGCGCCTGCGGCTGCCGTGGTTGAGGGACGACGCGAAGCGGGCCACGTCGCTGGCGGACGCGCTCCTGCGGGTGGAGGGCATCCACGAGGTGCGGGTGCGGCCCTATACCGGCAGCGTGCTGTGCATCCACGACCCCCAGGAGCTGGGCGTCGAGGGCCTGCTGGAGGAGGTACGCCGGAGCACCGGCGTGGACCGGGTGTCGCGCCCCGGGGAGGAGCCGCTCGAGGAGGAGGAGGTGCTGCTGCGGGCCCTCTCGGAGGGCAGCGGCGTGGCGCGCGCGGCCAGCCAGTTCTTCAAGGGCATCAACGTGGACCTGCTGCGGGCCACCCAGGGACACGTGGACCTGGGCTCGCTGGCGGCGATGAGCTTCGCGGTGGCGGGCGTGGTGGATGTCGCCGTGAAGGGCAGGCTGTCCAGCCCGCCGTGGTTCAACCTGGGCTGGTGGGCCTTCCGCACCTTCGCCACCATGGAGGGCGTGGCCATCCAGAGCACCGAGTCCCCGGTGCGCAACGACGGCAGCGCCCCCGAGGCCCCGCCCAGCCCGGACGCCGCCGAGGTCGCCGAACACGAAGCATGAGCGGAAGCAAGGCGCCCCCCATGTGGAAGAGGCACCCTCCCCTGGGGACCGAGCCGAGACACCCCGAAGGACGGCTGCCCCAATGAGACGGCGCTGCTGAATCTTGGGGAGCTGCACCACCGGTTCCGAAGGGTCGAAGCCGCCGGGCGACAGCGCAGTCGGATGGCAGATCCGCCATCCGATTCGCTTCCTCCACCCAGGCAGGGCCCACCATGGCCGGAGCCAGACATGCTGCCCCAGGACGAACTGGATTCGAAGTACGAACAGGCGAAGAGCCCCACCGCGCGCAAGACCCAGCGCAGCGCGGCGACGGTTCGCGGCAAGGTGAGCGCGAGAAGGAAATCCCTCTCGAACCCGCGAACCCGTCGTCACTCGACCGCGGGAAATCGTTGCTCGGAAAATCCCGGCGAAGCGAATCGCAAGCCTGAATTCGCGAGGATGGCGCATCTTCAGCGCCTCCCTGGCAATCAAGGGAGACCCACGTGAAGGGCACGCCCTCGACGTCCAGGCGGAAGTAGCGTCAGTCGGGCGTATGTGTCTCGTGCAGCTCGCGCGCATGCCGGGCTCCCGCGCCAGCGCTTCGTGACGGCGGCGCCCACCAACCCCGCCCCCCCCGGCAGGCGCGGCACAGCGCGGCCATGCGCCTCGATGCGGTCCCCACACCGCGCGATTCAGCAGCGTGGCGCAGGCGGGGCGTGTGGGACGGCCAGCAGGCATGCATTTTCGTCGCGGAGCCTTGTTCCGTTCCAGCGGCTCACACTCTTTCCGGAGCCGCCCCCTTCAAATCAGAAAAGGCCAGCGGAGGTGGAATGGCAGTCTGGAGTTCGCGAGGAGGGCGCATCTTCAGCACTTCCCTCGCAATCACTGTCCTGAAGGCTCCAGGTCGACAACGTCTATCCAAAGAGAGCCAATCGCCGTCATTTAAATCCAAATAAGCACTCACGAAATCCGGGCGACACAGAGGCCTCGCAAAATCCGAACTCAATATAAAAATACACAGGCACTGGTAGAGCGCACACCGGGCGCAGTAGCGACTCGCCAGCGATCAGACGAAATTGTCTTTGTCTGATCTTTCCCACAGCCGCCCAATCCAAGGAGACTCCCATGTCCACAACAACGAATGGCATCATGGCCATTCTCAGTCCAGCCGCAGACAAGATGAGCCTGGTAGTTGCCGTTGGCCTAAAAGGTGCCGCGGAGATCCTCAATCAAATCGCCTGGCAGCCGCTGTGGCACGCTTTCGCGGTCAACGCGGCGATGAACATCGCACCGAGCGGAACAATCTGTAACGGCACGGTCTACGTGGTCTACCCCAGCATCCTCAATGATACATCCAATGCATTCTGCTACACCTGCACGGGTACGACCTGGAGCAGCTCCGGCCAACTCGACGGGGTCTTGACGAACTGCGGCATGGGCGCTGTCACGTACAACAATGTGCCGTATGCATTCTATCAGGGCACGACCCTGAACATGAAGAACAGTGGACAGCTGTTCGTCAAGCAGCTGCCGTCCGGCTCCTACTGGAACGTGCTGGGCGATCAAGTGATCATGTCCAACATTCCCACGGCAGTCGAGTTCAACGGCGAAGTCTACGTCTTCTACCAGGGGCCGGGGAACGACGAGCAGATCTGGTTCACCCACTCCTCCAATATCAGCAGCGGCAACTGGGCGGCTTCCACCCAGGTCCCGGATGTTGGGCTGCCCGCGTCGGCTTCGCCGGGCGCGATGATTTTCAACAACCAAGCCTACATCTTCTACCAGAGCTCCAACGACAACACGATGTACTACAGGGGGATGAACACCGCGGGCACCTGGGGAACCGAGGTTCATATCCCCAACGTGAGCATGTCCGGAATCCCGAGCCCCCTGGTCTACGACGGCGTCCTCTACGTGTTCTATCAGGGCTCGGACGGCGGATCATCGTGGTACCTCAACTCCAACGATGCGGTGAACTGGAGTGAACCGGTCCAACTCGGCATAACCGGGGGATCGGCTTCGCCGTCCTTGGTCGTCTACGACTCCCAGCTGTGTTGTCTCACGCAGGGCCCCGGGAACGACAGCCAGCTGTGGAGTTGCCTCATCACCCCTGGCCAGACCAACAGCTTCATGGCCCAGATCAACAATGAAATCATGTCCTGGTCGCCTGGCGCCGCGGTGTACAATGGTCAAGTCTTCGTTTTTCTCCAGGGAGAAGGCGAGAGCGGCGCCATGTACTGCTGCATCGGCGATTCGAATGGATGGCAGCCCTCCATCCAGATCGTAGGGGAGACGGGGATGACGGGGTCTCCCGCGCCGGTCGTGTACAACGACGTTTTGTATGTCTTCTCTCAAGGTGGGGCCTACACGGGCAATTTGCGCTACAACACCTACAGCCCGAGCAGCGGCTGGAGTGCGCAGCAGGGGGTCGTGCCGAATGCAGGCATGTCGGGATGGCCCGGGCCGGTGGTGTGGAACAACCAGCTGTACGTCTTCTATGAGGGCATGGGAAACGCCAACGGCGTCTGGTACAGCGTGATGAGCAGCAATGGAAGCTGGAGTGGTTCCACGCAGATGAACACCAGCACCGTCACGTACTCCAACCAGACCGGAAGCAATCACGCCGGCACCAACGCCCCATGCGGTGTCGTGTTCAACGACATCCTGTATGTCGGATACCTGGCCAACGGTGGAGAACTCTACATCAACGAGTTCAGCACCGACAGCTCGGTCTGCCACCCGAACAACATCCTGGGAACGACGACGGCATCGTGCGCGTTCAGCATGGCCGTGTTGGATGGGGTGCTCTATCTGGTCTACCAGAATGGTACGACTGGAAAGCTCTGGTACACGACCAACAGTGGCAATCCTTGCGACGGCGGACAGTGGAGTCCACCCATCCAGTTGGGCGCCGCGCCATCGAGCGCCCCGGCCGCCTTCACCGGATGGGTCGAGAACACAATCAGTTGCAGGCAGATGTTCTGAGCGCGTGTCCCGAAACAGTTTGATACGTCCCTGAGAGCACCTTTCGGTAGGGCGTGGGACAGCCTCAGGGAGCCCGCGGAGATGGGGCGGACGGGTTCTGCCTGGGCGGGAGAAGGGCTCCTGCCCGAACTCAAGGGGTGGTCCAGTCCCCGAGGGGACTTCCGCCAGGAGCGTGCACCGCCAAATCTTGAAGAGCTGCGCCGCCGACGTCGAGCCTCGAAGTCGGCGAGTCATCCGCGAGGAGCGCCAACTCAGGTCCCCTCGCGTCAAACCCACACAGAGTTGCAATCCAGGAGAAATACCATGGCGAAGATTTCGAAGGAGGACCTCATGAACCAGGTCAAGGCGTTGTCCGCGGCTGACTTGAGTGAGTTTTCGCAGAACCTCAAGGCGCATCTCAAGTCGAAGGTCCCAGTTCCCGCCGCGGCTCCCGCGCCTGCGGCAGGAGCGAGCCCTGCCGGCCAGGACGCGGCGTCCTCGGAACCGACTGAATAGTGTCTGGTCTTGGCGGAAGCCTTGAGCGGGAGGACGAGAAGTCCTCCCGGGAGCCCGGTGCCGGGTGGCGCGGCGGCACCGGGCCCGCATGGATGAACTCGCCTGTCGCCCCCCAGTTCTTCAGGGAGGCGGAGCGGCATCGTTTCTGATGGGAGTCGTGGCCCATGCGCGCCAGGCGGTCTCGGCTGGCGCAGGGTTCCCGGTGCGGTCTGTGTGCACCGGGCAGGCCAGGGCACGAGCCATCCGCGCCGAGGCGTCCATCGGTGTGCGTGGGGTATCGCTCAGGCCTTCGCCACCAATCCCAGTTCCTTCAACCGGCGTCCCAGCGCGCGCTTCGACACCTCCAGCGTGCGCACCATCGCATCCAGGTCGCCGCCGCACACCTCGAAGCAGCGGGTGATTTCGTCCGCGCCCAGGTCGCCCGCGGTGCGCAGGTTCGGGCTCTTGTCGATGAGGTCATAGACAGACGGTCGGGGGATGCCAAGCGCATCCGCCGCTGCCTTCAGGTCCCACGCATGGTCCCGCAGCGCGGCCAGCAGCTCCGCTTCCGTCACCTGTGAGGGCTTACGCCGGGGCACGGCCGGCTCGCGGGCTTCCGGTGCCCTCACGGCCGCGACGACAGGCATGACCGCGTCCGGAGCCCCCAACGCCTCATCCAACTGTGAGTCCCATTGCAGCCGCGCCTGTCCCCGGCTGCCAATGACCAACTGCCGCGTCAGGTTGCGAAGCTGCCGGATGTTGCCCGGCCACGCCGCCCGCACCAGCCGCGACGCCAGCGACGCGGGCAACCACGGCTCCGCGTGCGGGTCCTCCGTGTCCAGCCTCGCCGCGTCGCCCAGGGCCGCCAGCTCCTCGCGCGCGAAGTGGAAGAACAACCGTCCCATGTCCTCGCGCCGCTCGCGCAGGGGCGGCACGCGCAGGTCGTAGCCCGCCAGCCGGTGCAGCAGCGGCGCCTTGAAGCGCCCGTCGCGAATCTGTTCCTCCAGGTGCGCGTCCGTCGCGGCGATGAGGCGCACGTCCACCGTCACCGGGCTGCTCGCGCCCACCGGGTACAGCTCGCCCGTCTCCAGCACGCGCAGGAGCATCACCTGCACCTCGGGCGGGGCCTCGCCCACCTCGTCCAGGAACAGGGTGCCGCCGTGCGCGGCGCGGAAGAAGCCCTCGCGGTCGCGCGTCGCCCCCGAGTACGCCCCCTTGTGCGCACCGAACAGCTCCGCCGCCGCCAGCTCCTTCGGAATCGCCCCCAGGTTGACGCTGAGGAAGCGCCCGGCCCGGCGCGGCCCGCGTTGGTGGATGGCCTGCGCCACCAATTCCTTGCCCGTGCCCGTCTCGCCCCGGATGAGCACCGACACGTCCAGGTCCGCCACGCGCTCGATGTGCCGGCGCAGCTTCCGCAGGCCCGTGCTCTCCCCCACCATGCCCAGCGTGTCCGCCGCGCCCTCCCCGTCCAGCTCCACCGTGTGCAGCAGCACCACCACGCGGCCCGCCAGCTCCAGCGCCACCCCGTCCGCCAGCGCTCGCGGCCCGAAGTCGTGCTCCCCTCGAAGCGGAGTGCCTTCCAGCGCCACATGCGTGCCGTCCTCCGGCACCACCAGCCGCACGCCCCCATCCGGGGCGGGCTTCCACTCCACGGGCTTGCGGCTGATGAACGGATCCGACAGCGGCAGCCCCAGCGAACCTCCGGGGGCCACGAAGTCCGGCGCATTGCGCGACAGCGCCACCGTGCGCCCCGCAGCCACTGCGTCCAGCAGCAGCCGGGCGCCCACCCGTCGGGGCATCGGATGGGACACCACCGTCAGCGCGGGGACGACACGGGGTGCGCGCCCCGCGCCACCTCGCTCCTGCATCGCGGCCGTGGAGACATCAGCGAGGGTGTCATGCGGCATGACCCCGTAGCCTAGCGCACCCACTCGCGGCCTCGACTCCCGAGCCGTCAGCGCTGGGCCGTCTTCGGCGACAGGCTCACCGTCACCGTGTAGGTCGCCGTGCCCCCGTTGAACGACACCGTGGAGCCGATGTTGTAGTTGGCGCTCTGCGCTTTGACGCCCGGGCCGGACGCGTGCGACCAGCGGTTGTCCCACCACAGCTGGAACTGATCCGTGGCCGGGCTCGCGCCGCACGTGTACGTCACGGCGCCCTCGTCCCCCATGAGCCCCCAGTTGGGCAGCGCCGAGAAGAGGTTCTGCGTCCCGCTCGCCGTCGTCACGTTGGGCAACGTGGCCGGGCTGATGGAGCCGTGGTCGATGGTCGGGGTGCCCGGCAGCCAGTTGGCACCACTGGAGTTGTTGACGACGAACAGCACATTGGCGACGCCCATGGGGTTGCTCCTGTTGGAAGGTGACCCCCAGCCCTAGAGCAACCGCGATGCCAGGAGCCGCTCCCTCGGGAAGCCCACCGCGCCGCCCCCGCACGGCCCCCTTCGACACGTCGAAACCGCGTCGACCGACCCGTCGAACCGACTGCCGCACCGCGTTTTCGAACAATCCCCGAAAAGTTCTCGAACCCTGGGAACCTCACGGGTTGAGAAAGCTCCGGGCTCACGGGTAGCGTGGCAAGACATGCCAGGGACTGAACGCCTCGTCTTCCAGCAGAGCTTCGAAGGGTTGATTCGCGCCCTGGGTGACCAGTTGGACGAGCCGTGCGCCAAGCAACTGCGCAAGGCGGGCATCGACCCTCGTGGGAAGCTGTCGGTGGCCTACCCACTGGAGGTGTGGGTGGAGTCGCTGAAGCTGGCCGCGTCGGTGCTGGCGCCAGCGGTCCCGCTGGAGGACGGCGCGGAGGTGGTGGGCCGGCGCTTCCTGGAGGGCTACGGGGCCACGCTCATCGGCAGCGCGCTGCTCGCGGGCGTGCGACTGCTGGGCCCGCACCGGATGCTGGAGCGGATGACGCGCAACCTGCGCACGGGCACCAACTACCTGGAGGCGCGGCTGGAGCAGACGGGCCCCACGCGCTACGTGCTCACCTGCCGGCCGGTGGTGGTGGCGGGCTTCTACCGGGGCCTGTTCGCTGCGGGCCTTGAGATGAGCGGAGCCAAGAGCCCGTCCGTCGTGCTGATGCGCAGCGCGGGGGACGCGGCCGTGTACGACCTCTCCTGGCAGGGCGACAAGACCGCCGCCACGAAGCGCCCCGAGCCCCGGAGCTGAGCGGGGCCTATATTCGTCCCATGCTTCGCATCCCGACACCCGCCGTGGCGGTGCTCGCGCTGGCCCTTTCGTCCGGGGCCCTGGCCGCGAGCGGCAGCCCCCAGTTGCAGACCTACTTCCAGGGCACGGTGGACAGCCCCACCTACCAGCAGCAGACCTTCCAGCGCGTCGCGAAGCACTGGAAGCAGCCGGGACCCAAGGGGACCCCGGCGCTGGGGAAGAAGACCATCGTCCAGGCCATCCTCGACAAGGACGGCAAGCTGCTCTCCACCGCCGTCCTCACCGAATCCGGCTCCAAGGCGTGGGACGCCGCCGCGCTCGCCGCGGTGAAGAAGGCGGCGCCCTTCCCCCCGCTGCCGAAGACGGCCACGGCCGCCACGCTGGAGGCGCACTTCCACTTCGCGTGGGTCAGCCCACCTGGATGACGACCTTGCCGAAGTGCGCGCCGCTCTTGAGGTGTTCGAAGGCGGCGCGGGCTTCCGTGAAGGGGAACACCCGGTCCACCACCGGGTGCACGTCGTGCAGCGCGAACGCGCGCGTGAGGGCCTCGAAGGACTGACGGTGGCCCACGAAGACGCCCTGCACGCGCAGGTTCTGCATCAGGATGGGGACGAGCGACACCGCGCCCGCGCCACCTGAGAGCACGCCGATGAGGGACACGGTGCCGCCCACGCGCACCGCCTTGAGCGAACGCTCGAAGGTGCCCGCGCCGCCCACCTCCACCACGTGGTCCACGCCCACGCCGCCCGTGAGCGTGCGCGCCGCCTTCTCCCAGTCCGGAGTGGTCGTGTAGTTGATGCCTTCGTGCGCGCCCAGCTTCAGCGCCCGCTCCAGCTTGTCGTCGCGGCTGGAGGTGATGATGACGTGCGCGCCGTGCATCAGGGCGATCTGCAGCGCGAAGAGGGACACGCCCCCGGTGCCCTGGAGCAGCACGGTGTCGCCGGCCTGGAGGTGTCCCTGCGTGACGAGCGCGCTCCACGCCGTCACCGCCGCGCACGGCAGCGTGGCGGCCTCCACGTCCGTCAGGTACCTGGGCGTGAGCACCACGCCGTCCTCGTGCAGGAGCATCGTGTCCGAAAGCGCCCCGTCCAGCGGCCCGCCCAGCGTGGTCGCCGCGGCGCCCTTCGTGGGCCCTCCCGACTGCCAGGCTTGCGCGAACAGGGTCATCACCCGGTCGCCGGGCTTCACGCGGGTGACACCGGGACCGACCGCGTCCACCACGCCCGCGCCGTCGGAGTTGGGCACCAGCGGCAACTTCTGGCGCGGGTTGTAGCGGCCCTCCACCATCATCAGGTCGCGCGAGTTGAGGCTCGTCGCCTTCACCCGCACGCGCACCTGGAAGGGACCGGGCGTGGGGTCTGGCCGCTCCGCGCGCACCAGATTGTCCAGGCCGAAGGCACCGCGAATCTCGTAGACGTTCATGGAAGAGGATTCCTAATCCAGCCCTGGGAGCGGCGCTCGCGAAGGTTCGACTCGCTGCGGGAGCAGCGTTGAAAATGCTAGTTATCCGCCATGACACCGCTCCAGACACTGCTTGAACAGTCCTCGCTCCACGACGTGTGTGGGACGGCCGCGAAGCGGGCGCGACTCAAGGCCACGCTTTCGCCCACCCCCACCACGAAACAGGTGGACGGAGACCTGAAGCTCTCCGAGGGCCAGGACCTGCTCCTCGAAGAGGGCCGCGTCCACGTGAAGGGCCACCTCATCCTCGATGAGCAGTCCCGCCTGCTCGTCGCGGGCGACCTGGTGGTGGAGGGCAACATCATCAACGAAGGCTTCGACTACGCCCTGCTCTTCGTCGGCGGAGCGCTCACGGCCAGCAACCTGCTCTTCCACGGCGAGTTGGTGTCATTGGGGAGCATCTCCGTGAAGGGCGTGGCGTGGACCTACTACAACGACCACTCCACCTATGCGGACCTCCTGACGGCCCGGGTGGTGGTGGCCGATGACCGGGCGGAGGCCGTGGACGTGGTTCGCGCGGACACGCACCTCAACGGACACTCCAGTCAAATCACGGAGGCGTTGGGGAAGGTGCTGGATGCGCAGGCCTGGGATGCGCAGAAGGCAGGGGCCTACCGCGAACTCGCGAAGCGCCTGGGTCAAGGCAAGGAGCTGTTGCGCGAAGGTTGATGCTTTCCGTGAGCAAGCATTGGCCGGCCGCACCTGGGAAGTCCTTCTGCACGGAATGCGAACCCGGCATCTTCCGCCGGGTATTCCAACAAGGAGGGCTTTCACATGACACGCTTCTTCCGACGTCCTTCGCTTCTCGCGGCCGCGCTCGCCCTGGGGCTCCAGGCCTGTGGCGGCACCGAACTTCCGGCCGACGAGGTGCTCCCCGCTCCGTCCGAAGCCGTGGCCGGCACGCAGCAGCTCATCCACGACGCGGTGCCGGGCGACATCCTCACCGCGCTGCAGGCCATCCCAGGCCTCACGGTGGTGCGCGAGGCGCCGCCTCCGGCCCCGGGCGTGCGGCACTTCGTGCTGAGCTATGACCAGCCCGCGGACCACTGGCACCCGGAAGGCACCCGGTTCCAGCAGCGGCTGACCCTGCGCTTCGTCAGCGCGGAGGCGCCCATGGTGCTGGGCAGCAGCGGCTACGCCATCGGCACGCAGTCCTACCGACTGGAGCCCACGGCGCTGCTCCAGGCCAACCAGTTGATGGTGGAGCACCGTTTCTTCGAACCCTCCCGGCCCAACCCCGCGAACTGGAAGCTGCTCACCATCGAGCAGGCCGCGGCGGACCACCACCGCATCGTCCAGGCGTTCAAGCCGCTCTTCGCCGGCAAGTGGATCAGCACCGGCGCCAGCAAGGGCGGCATGACGTCCGTGTACCACCGGGCCTTCTACCCGAACGACGTGGACGCCACGGTGGCCTACGTCGCGCCGAACAGCTACGGGACGCAGGACCCGCGCTATGTGGCGTTCTTGAGCAAGCGGGGCACGCCCGAATGCCGTGAGCGGATCCGCGGCTTCCAGCGCGAGGTGCTGGAGCGGCGCGCGGAGACAGAGGCCGTCTTCGACGCGCGCACGCAGTGGCTGTCCTACGAGCTGCTCGGCCATGACAAGGCCCTGGAGTTCACCGTCCTCGAGTTCGCCTTCGCGTTCTGGCAGTACGGCAACGCCTCGCGGTGCGGCGACATCCCCGCGCCGGGCGCCACCGCCGAAGAGCTGGTGGACTTCCTGGACGCCATCGTCGGGCTCTCCTACATGAGCGACTCCGACCTGGACTACTACGCGCCCTATGACTTCCAGGCGGCCACGCAGTTGGGCAGCTACGCGTCCGAGGAGCGCCACCTGCGCGGCGTCCAGCGCTACCCCGGCGGTTACGACCCGAGGGCGCTCGTGCCCTTCGACATGAAGCCCTACAAGTTCAACCCCTTCGCGATGCCGCTCATCGAAGGCTGGGTGAAGGCGTTCGGGCAGCGCATCCTCTTCGTGTACGGAGAGAACGACCCCTGGTCCACGGGCGCGTTCGACGTGCGCTCGCGCAATGACTCGTACCGGTTCTACGTGCCGGGCGGCAACCACGGCTCCAGCATCCGCACCCTGCCCGAAGCGGACCGGGCCGTGGCCCTGGAGCGGCTGGGCGCGTGGGCGGGCGTCCCCGCCACCATCCCCTTGGTGGGCCTGAAGAACAGCGCGGGCGAGGAGGACATCCGCACGGGCTTCGTGGACCGCCGCCGCGCGCCGCCGCGCGACTGACGTCAGGGCCGTTCGGCCGTCACCTCGCGGGCCACGTCCACGAAGGCGCGGAACGCGGGGGACACCTGCGCGCGGCTGGGGAAGTAGAGGAAGAGTCCGTCCACCGTCGCCGCGTAGGGCTCCAGGACACACCGCAGGGTGCCGCGCTTCAGGCTCGGCATCACCGTGGGCTCAAAGGCATACATCAGCGCGAGCCCCGCCTCCGCCAGGGTCATCAGCGTCGCCTCGCTGGTGCAGAGCAGGGGTCCCCGGACCGGGATGCGCCAGGTCTTCTTGCCGCGCTCCAGCTCCCACGCGTAGCGCACCCCGGAGGAGGGCATGATGATGTTCAGACAGTCGTGTTCCAGCAGGTCCTCCGGGCGCTGGGGGGTGCCTTTGCGCTTGAGGTACGCGGGCGAGCCCACGATCACGAAGCGGTAGCGCTTCGACAGCCGCACCTGCACCATGTCTCGCTCCAGGGCCTCCACCGGGCGGATGCCGGCGTCCAGCCCCTCCGCCACGATGTCCACGAAGCGGTCCTCCACGCGCAGCTCCACCTCCACGCGCGGGTGACGCGCGGCGAAGCGCAGCAGGATGGGCGTGACGACGGTGGACAGGGCAATGGTGGGCACGGACAGGCGCACCCGTCCCGTCACCTCGCCCGCGCTGGCGGTGGCCGTCCGCAGCGCCTCCAGGGCGTTCTCCACGGAGGGCCCCGCGCGCTCCAGCAGGCGCTGCCCCGCGTCCGTCAGCGACACGCTGCGCGTCGTCCGGGTGAGCAGCGGCACGCCCAGCCGCGCCTCCAACTGACGCACCGACTGGCTGAGCGCGGACGGGGAGATGCCCAGCTCGTTGGCGGCCGCGGCGAAGCTGCGCCGACGGCCCACCACCAGGAAGGCGTTCAAGGCATTGAGGGGTGTGAAGGCCATTCGGAAGCTTTCCTACATTCCATGTCTCGATTCCATCCGTTTCGAGAAGCGTGGGCGTCCCCCATCATTCCTGGCGTCACGCAGTCCCCAGGAGCCCATGCCCATGATTCCCGTTCGTGGTTACGCAGCGCAGGACGCCCGCTCTCCCCTGGCCCCCTTCCAGTTCGAGCGCCGCGATCCCGGTCCGCGCGACGTGCAGCTCGACATCCTCTACTGCGGCGTCTGCCATGGCGACCTGACCATGGCCCGCGACGAGCTCGGCTTCTCCCGCTTCCCGCTGGTGCCGGGGCACGAAATCGTGGGCCGCGTGGTCCGGGTGGGCAACGAGGTGAAGAAGTTCAAGACGGGGGACCTGGCGGGGGTCGGCTGCCTGGTGGACTCCTGCCGCACCTGCGACAGCTGCCAGGAAGGGCTGGAGCAGTACTGCACCACCGGCAACGTCCAGACGTACAACGCCCTGGAGAAGGACGGGAAGACGCCCACGTTGGGCGGCTACTCGGAAGCCATCGTGGTGGACGAGGACTTCGCCCTGAGGATTCCCGCGAACCTGGACCCGGCGGCCGTCGCGCCGCTCCTGTGCGCGGGCATCACGACGTACTCGCCCCTGCGCCGTCAGCGGGTCGGTCCCGGCAAACGGGTGGGCGTGGTGGGGCTGGGCGGGCTGGGCCACATGGGCGTGAAGCTCGCGCGGGCGATGGGCGCGCACGTCGTCGTGTTCAGCCAGTCCGACAGGAAGCGGGCGGACGCGCTCCGGCTGGGGGCGCACGAACTGGTGGTGTCCTCGAACCCGGAGGCGCTGGCCGCGCAGGCAGGCCGGTTCGACCTCATCCTCGACACCGTCTCCGCGGTCCATGACATCAATGCCTACCTGGGACTGTTGAGGCGCGACGGGCACCTGTCCATCGTGGGCGTGCCGGAACGGCCGCTGGAGGTCTCCGTCCTCCCGCTCCTCATCAAGCGCCTGGGCTTCTCCGGCTCCTCCATCGGGGGGCTGCCGGAGACGCAGGAGATGCTCGACTTCTGCGGCAAGCACGGCATCGTCTCCGACATCGAGCTGATCCCCATCCAGGGCATCAACGACGCCTTCGAGCGGCTTCAGAAGGGCGACGTGAAATACCGCTTCGTCATCGACCTGAAGCGCCTGGCGTAGCCAGCGGGGCCCCCGGTGCGCGAAGCTCGGCCCCCTCACGGGGGACCCCATGGCGGAAGTCATCAACTTCTACAGCGTGACGGATGACTACGGGTGGTGCTCGAACTTCGCGCCCTACCCCATCAAGGCCCGGGGCAAGACCTGGCCCACCTCCGAGCACTACTTCCAGGCCCAGAAGTTCGCGGACGCCAAGGACCAGGAGGAGATCCGCCGCGCCAACTCCCCGATGCTCGCGGCGCGCATGGGGAGGGACCGCAAGCGCAAGCTGCGGCGCGACTGGGAGTCGGTGAAGGTGGCCGTGATGCGCGAGGCCCTCCAGGCGAAGTTCGCCCAGCACGAGGACCTCGCCCGTCTGCTTCAGGCCACCGGCGATGCCAAGCTGGTGGAGCACACCGAGAACGACGACTACTGGGGCGACGGCGGGGACGGCAGCGGCGGCAACATGCTGGGCCGCCTGCTCATGGAGCTTCGCGAGTCGTCACGGAAGGCGTAGCGCGCATCGCGAGCATCGGGCGGAACGCCGCCCGGTACGTCCAGGCCAGGAAGATTTCGATGGCCAGCAGCACCACGGCGAGCCCCGCGCCTTCCGGCGCCAGGAACGCGTGGAACGCGAAGATGTTGACGAGGACGGGGGCGATGAGCGCCAGCGCCAGCGGCACGAAGCGGTTGGCCAGCAGCAGCACCGCCACCAGCACCTCCGTGCCCTTCACCAGATGGAACAGGTAGCCGGTGTCCATCATCGCCTTGCTGAAGGCCAGAGCCCCTTCCGGGGGAAGCTTCGCCGGCGGCGGAACGAAGTTGAGGAAGCCATTCAGGCCCGCGAAGAGGAAGAGGGCCCCCATCAACACGCGGGCCACCGTGGGCAGGAAGCGGGTGAGCGACTTCTTCGGGTGTGCTTCCACTGCGTCGGTCCTGGAAGGCGTGGCGGTTCCCATGGCGTGCTCCTGACAGCGTGCTGCGGGTTCGGGGGGTTTGGAAGCTCGGTCGAGGCCCTGCCTCTACCTCCACGTCGTTTGAAGCGCCTCCAAATCGACACACCCCTTCTTTTTTCTCGGCCGGGGGGCATTCCGCCCCTACCTCACGCCTGGGGGGACACCTGCGGCCGGGTCTGCCCGCGCAGCTTCACCACCTGATACGTGGCGCCGCTGAGGAACGACACCAGCAGGATCGCCAGCGCCGACTGCACCAGCGGGTGCTGGGGGCTGTCCGCGAGCGGCTGGCCTGCGGGCAGGCGGGTCAGCGTTTCATTGATGCCCGGCACCAGCAGCACCATGAAGCTGGCCGAGTAGGTCAGCATCCGCAGGTAGGTCGTGGCGCGTCCATCCGCCGGTCGGGGAGCCAGCGCCCCCACCGCCATCAGCAGCAGCGCGAGCAGCCCCAGCCCATGGCCCGGGTTGAAGCCGCCCGTGCTGGAGAGCCCGAAGGACGTCACCACCGACGTCACCATGCTGACGACGTAGGCCTTGCCCACGCGGTTCGTGGGGTCGATCCGACCGTCGCGCACGAAGCCCCAGACGCCGAAGACGAGGGGGGGAAGGCTGACCACGGTGTGGAGGATGCCAAGCAGGGACATGGGGTTCGCCATGGGAAGACTCCGGACAGCAATGGGATTGAAAATCAGGCCAGCAGGTATTCGCGAATCATCACGCGGGCGCGGTGCAGGCGGCTCTTCACCGCGGGCACATCCAGCTCCAGGCGCTCGGCGATCTCGCGGATGGACAGCTCTTCGAAGTCACGCAGCAACACGACCTGCGCATAATGCGGAGGCAGCGACTCCATCGCCGCCGCCAGGTCCATCCGCAGCGAGTCCGGCGTGTGCGCGGCCATCCACTGGTCGACGAGCGCCTCTTCGTACGGGTCCTGCTTGAAGGCGACGCGGCCCAGCCGGCGGCACTCGCGCTGCACCACCTTGAACATCCAGCCGGAGAACGACGCCAGCTTCCGCACCGCGCCCAGGTGGCGCGCCATCACGAGCAGCGCTTCCTGGACCGCGTCGTCCACGTCGCTGATGAGGCAGCGCTGCTGCGCGTACCGCCGGAGGTTCGGGCGGTAGACCTGGAGCAGTTGGACCATCGCATCGCGGTCCCCGGCGTGGGCCGCGAGCAGCATCGCGTTGGGGGGCGTGGGCGAATCCATGGCGCTTCTTCGGACCTCGTGCGGCGGGGAAAATCCCCCTACGCACGATAAGAGGCAGCCACCGGGCGAATGGATTCGCGGCCCTGTTTATTTTTTCCGCCCCCGGGCGCCGAAGCGCCCAACCCATGGGAACTCCAGGGCTTTCCCCCAGGCTTCACCTCCAGAGGTTGGTGCGCGCCAGCTCCAGCACTTCATTGGTGCGGCCATTGAGCAGGGCCTTCACCCCGAACAGGGTGAAGCCGGCGGCCATGGAGACGGTGATTTTCGGCGGTATCACCAGCTCCGCCTTGCTGACCACGGCGTCCACCAGCACGGGCCCCGGCGTCGCGAGCGCCTGCTGCACGGCCGCGTCCACGTCGCCCGGGTCCTCCACGCGCAGGCCCTTGATGCCCACGGCCTCCGCCAGCGCGGCGAAGTTGGGATTGCGCAGGGACGTGCCCACGTCGAGCATGCCACCCACCTGCTGCTCCATCGCCACGAAGCCCAGGGAGCTGTTGTTGAACACCACGACCTTGATGGGCAGCTCCAACTGCACGAGGCTGATGAAGTCCCCCATCAACATCGTGAAGCCGCCGTCTCCGGAGAAGGAGATGACCTGCCGGTCCGGGAAGGCCTTCTGCGCGCCAATCGCCTGCGCCAGCGCGCTGGCCATGGAGCCGTGGTTGAACGAGCCCACCAGCCGCCGCTGGCCCTTCATCGTCGCGTAGCGCGCGGCCCACACCGTGGGCAGGCCCACATCACAGGTGAAGATGGCGCTGTCGGACGCCTGGAGGTCGAACGCGCGGGCCACCTGCGGCGGATGGATGGGTTTGCGGCCCACCGTGCCCCGGCCCAGCCCGTCCAGCTCCTCCCGCGTCTTGCGGTAGTGCGCCAGGGCGCGCTCCAGGTGCTTCGTGTCCTTCTTCGCCTCGATGCGGGGCAGGAGCGCCTGGACCGTGGCGGCCACGCTGCCCACCACGCCCAGGTCCACCCGCGTGCGCTTGCCGATGTTCTCCGCGCGCAGGTCCACCTGGATGATGTGCGTGTCCGCGGTGTCTGGATAGAACTGCCGGTAGGGGAAGTCCGTGCCCAGCATCAGGAGCACGTCGCAGTCGATCATCGCCCAGTACCCGGACGCGTAGCCGATGAGGCCCGTGAGCCCCACGAAGTGCGGGTTGTCCTTCTCCACGAACTCCTTGCCCCGGAGCGCGGAGACGACGGGCGCCTGGAGCTTGCGCGCCAGCTCCACCACCTGCGGCCCCGCGCCCTCACAGCCCGCGCCACACAGCAGCGTCACGCGGGCCCCGCTGTTGAGCAGCGCGGCCATCCGCTGCACCTGTTCGGCGGAGGGCGTCACCTGGGACGGGGACATCAACAGGGACTCGGGCGTGGGAGCCCGTGCGTCCTCCGCCTTTTGAAGCGCGACATCGCCAGGGAGCACCACCACGGACACGCCCCGCTTGCCCACCGCGTTGCGGATGGCGATCTCCGACGTGCGTTGCATCTGGTTGGCCGCTGAGACGAGCTCGCAGTAGTGGCTGCACTCGCGGAAGAGCGACTCCGGATGCGTCTCCTGGAAGTAGCCGGTGCCCAGCTCCGATGACGGAATCTGCGCCGCGATGGCCAGCACCGGCGCACGGCTGCGGTGACAGTCATAGAGGCCGTTGATGAGGTGCAGGTTGCCGGGGCCGCAGCTCCCGGCGCACACCGCGAGCTGCCCGGTCAGGTGCGCCTCCGCGCCCGCCGCGAAGGCCGCGGCCTCCTCGTTGCGCATGGGGACCCATTCGATGTCACCGCGCCTGCGCAGGGCTTCGGAGAGGGCATTGAGGCTGTCGCCTACCACCCCGTAGATGCGCTTCACCCCTGCGAGCGCCAGGACTTCCGCGAACTGGTCCGCCACCGTCTTCTTCATGGTCCACACCTCGCCAGGGGCTGGTCAACGCATGGCGAAGATGTGCACCGTTCTCATACCCCGCGACCGGGCAGGCGGGCGTTGCCGAGGCAAGGCTGGCTGCTCGCCCGACCGGACCGCGTGTCCGCGTGGCTCAGGGGAAGCCGCTGAGCACGATCTTCCCCACGGTGCGGCCGGTCTCCACGGCGGCATGCGCGCGCCGCAGGTTGGCGGCGATGATGGGGCCGAAGTCCTGCGCCATCGTGGTCTTGACCGTGCCCGCGTCCACCAGGTCCGCCACGGCGTCGAGCAGCCGTTGCTGGGAGAGCGGATCCGCGTTGAAGAGCGAGCGGGTGAACATGAGCTCCCAGTGGAGCGCCAGGCTCTTGCGCTTCATCGCGGACACGTCCAGCGGCGACTGGGGGTCGTCGATGATGCCCAGCTGTCCGAAGGGCGTCATCGCCTCCACGAGCTGCGGGAAGTGTTGCTCCGTCGCCGTCAGCGCCAGGACGTAGCGGACGCCTTCCGGCACCAGCGCCAGGACCTGCTTCGCCAGGGGCTGCCGGTGGTCCACCACGTGGTGCGCGCCCTGGGCGGTGCACCACGCCACGGTCTCCGGACGCGACGCGGTGGCGATGACGGTGAGGTTCGTGAGCTGGCGCGCAAGCTGGGTGGCCAGTGAGCCGACGCCGCCCGCGCCGCCCACGATGAGCACCGCGTCCTTCGGTCCGCCCTTCTCACGGGAGACGCCCAGCCGCTCGAACAGCAGCTCCCAGGCAGTGATGGCGGTGAGGGGCAGCGCGGCGGCCTGGGCGAACGACAAGCTCCTGGGCTTGCGGCCGACGATGCGCGCATCGACGACGTGCAGCTCGGAGTTGGTGCCCGGCCGGGCGATGGAGCCCGCGTAGTAGACCTCGTCCCCGGGGCGGAAGCGCTTCACGTCGGAGCCCACGGCCTCGACGACGCCAGCGGCATCCCAGCCGAGCACGCGGGGTTCGGTCTCCACCTTCTCCTTCGGAGCGCGCACCTTGGTGTCCACGGGGTTGACGGACACCGCGTGCACGCGCACGAGCAGGTCACCGGGGCCGGGCGTGGGCGCAGGCAGCTCCACGTCGACGAGGGCTTCGGGATGATCGCTGGGGAGGTACTTGTAGAGGGCAACGGCTCGCATGGGAGTCTCCTTGCGTGCCAACATCGTCCTGAAGGTGGATGTGGACAAGTACGCACTATTTCGGCCGGTAAGGGTCCGCTCAGAAATTACTTGGCCGAAATGGGCTTGAGGACGTAATTCCAGTCTCCATGGAAGTCTGAGCGGATGAGGCGGAGTTGGTGCATTGTCGCCTGAGAGACGCTGACTCCCGTGCGGTAGCGCCGCCGGTCCAGCCGTGCATTCACCTTCAGGCCCTTGGCGGTAGTCGTGGTGCCGATGAGGTTCACCACCGTCTCGTAGTCCTCCAGCGGACGGCCTCTCCAGTTCATGCTGATGTGGCTGAAGAGGCGATGCTCCACCTTGTTCCACTTGCTCGTGCCGGGAGGGAAATGACAGACGCTGATGGACAATCCCGTCGTGTCCGCCAGTCGCTGCAACTCTGCCTTCCACACCCGGCTTCGCGCGCTGTTGCTGCCGCCCGAGTCCGCCGTCACCAGCAACTGCTGCGCCTCGGGATAGCGCTCCTGGCCCATTTTGCGCCACCAGGTGGCGATGCTATTGACGGCGAAGACGGGCGTGTCGTGGTCCACTCCCACCGACACCCAGGCGCTGTTGTCCCCGACGTCGTACACGCCATAGGGAATCGCCTTGCCCACTGCCGTGTCCGGGAAGTCATGCGTCAGGCTCAGCACTGGCGCCCCTGCCGGCTGCCATTCGCGACCTCCATTCTTGAACTCCCCCACCAGCTCCTTCTTCTTGGTGTCCACCGAAACGACCGGCTGCCCCCGCTGCTGGAACTCCCCCACCTGGGCGTTGATGTGCTCGAACTGGGCGTTGCGGTCGGAATGCGACTCTCCCTCCAGCGACTTGGCCCCGGCCTGCAAGCTGTAGCCCTGGCGTTTGAGCAGCTCCCCCACCTTCTGCGGGCTCACTTCATAACCCTGTTTCTTCAACTCCGCGGCCAACACCCTCGTGCTCTTGCACGTCCAGCGCAGCGGCGACTCCGGGTCTCCCCGCGTCACCGGGTCCACCAGCGACTCCAAGGCTTCCGTCAGCCCCGGCTGAGCCACTTCCACCGGGGGGCGGCCCGCACCCTTGCGCCGCACCCGCACCAGCTCTCCTGGAGGACTCTTTCCGCTCGCCTCGTCGCGCCCCGCGCGCACCGTCATGCGCGCCAAGCCCGTCGCCCGTGCGACCGCAGTGACGCCGCCGCGCCCCAGCGCGAGTGCCTCGGCCCCTGCCCAGCGGCGCGTCACCCGCTCATCCATGACGTCTCGGAGTGCCTGGTAGCGCTCCGCCACGGCCTTTTCCGCGTCCATCTCCGGCCAACACGCTCGGTCGCCTGTCTATTCCACTATTCGACTAACTAATTTCTGATCGCGCCCTAAGCACGAAAAGGGAACCATGGCCCGGCACAAGACCTACGAATGCTCCGCGGGATGTCCCGTCTCCGCGACGCTGGACCTGATTGGCGGCAAGTGGAAGGGGCTCATCCTCTACCACCTGCTCGAAGGCACGCTGCGCTTCGGAGAGCTGCGCAAGTGCATCCCGGACGTGACGCAGCGGATGCTGACGCAGCACCTGCGTGAACTGGAGACGAGCGGGCTCGTTCACCGGAAGGTGTACGCGGAAGTCCCGCCGCGCGTGGAGTACAGCCTCACCGCGCAGGGACAAACGCTGCGCGAGGTCATCCTCGCCCTGAAGCACTGGGGCGAGGCGTATCTGGGGCAGAAGGGCCGCAAGCGTGTGCTGGCGGTCGCGGCGCGGTGAAGGTCGCGGGTGCGCTCCAACGCCTCGCTAGCCCTGGAGCTCTCCGTCTGGAGTGAGGGTCCATCCCTTGTCCAGAAGCACCAAGGTCGAAACCTCCGCGCCATCCTCCGTGCATTCAATCGACAGGAAATCCCCTTCCTCCAAAGGCAGACCTGCCAGTTCGAACGCACGCCGCTCGACGGCTTCGTCATGACGCGGACCCACGGGGCCCCCTTCCCGGCAGGATTGGGGAGCGACCGCATGCACCCGATACAACCAGCGCATCTGGTAGCTCACCCCCCACATCCGCATGAAGACGAGCAACGCGAACACCATCGAAAAAACGGCGATGAAGCGTGCCAGTCCACGCACCATCTGGAAGCGCATGCCCAGGACGGACAGGGCCATCAAGACAGCGGCAATGATTACCAGGGAGTGGTCGATCCTCCACAGGTGCCCGTATGCACTTGGGAAGGGCAGAAGCAGCGCGAGTCCTGCCAGAACAAGCAGCAGCGACACGACTGGCACGCCGCGCCATCCCAACAGCCCTCTCAACCCAGTGCCTTCCATTGAGCCCCGTAGCATCCACCGCCCCCTCCAGGACTTCAACTGCGGAGTCCCTCGGGAATCATGGCCTCATGCTACGGCAGAACCCCTGCATCTGACTTGAGCGTCCCATAGAGGTCGAACCCGTCCGTGAAGGACGTCTCCGCGCCGTCCCTCTCGCATGAGAGGTAGAGGAAATACCGATCCTCGGGCGACGAACCCGCCAGTTCAAGCCCACGACGCAGGGCGTCCTCGTCGCTCGCACCGTCAACGGCTGCCTCCTGGCAGGCCCTGGGGGCGACCGCATGCAACCGATTGAAAGAGCGCGTCTCGTAATTTTGCCCCCACATTCGCAGGAGGAAGAACGACGCGAACACCAACGAGACACTGGCTATAAAACGTGCCAGGCCACGCACCACCCGGAAGCGCATGCCCAGGGCCGCCAGAGCCGCCAGGCCCACGGCAATCCCCGCCAGGTAGTAGTAGATGGTTCCCATCCCCGTGAAGAGGCTTGGGAAGGGCAGGAGAAACGCGAATCCTACCAGCACGAAGAGCAGCGACACGACCGGTACGCCTTGCCATCCCAGCCATCGCATCAACACAGCCTTCACCGAGCCCCCTTGGCGTCAATCCTTCCGCCAGGACTCTAACGGCAGGAGCCCCTCGGAGCCATGGGCCATCCATGTCAGGGGTGCCAGCGCTCGAAGCGCGCGGGTCCCGGCGATGAAGGAAGCGCCCTACCCCGCCGCGCGCACCATCTGGAGCACCAGCACGAAGTGGAAGCCCGCGCCCACGATGGTCAGCGCGTGGAAGACCTCGTGGTAGCCGAAGACGCCGGGGATGGGGTTGGGGCGCTTGAAGGCATACGCCAGCGCGCCCGTCGTGTACGCGATGCCTCCGGCGATGATGAGCCCACCGCCACCGGCGCCCAGCGCGCGGAAGACCTCACCGAAGTACGGCATCATGATCCACCCCACCGAGACCGCCAGCGCCGCCGTGATGAACTTCGGCGCGCCCACCCAGAAGAGCGATTGCAGGATGCCGACGAGGGCCCCGACGTAGATGTAGAGCATCAGCCGGTTGCCCAGCTCCTCCGGCAGTCCCAACATCGCGACGGGCGTGTACGTGCCCGCGATGAGCAGGAAGATGGCCGCGTGGTCCATCCGCCGCATCCACGCACGGCCCCTGGGGGCCCAGTTCACGCGGTGGTAGGTCGCGCTGATGGCGAACAGACCCACCAGGCTCAACGAATACAGCGCCGAGGCCAGCGCGGTGCGCGGCGTGGGCGCCAGCGCCACCAGCACCACCCCCGCCCCCACCGCGAACGCCGCCGCCCACTGGTGCAGCACGCCCCGCAGCTTCGGCTTCTCCAACGCCAGGACCGCCGTGGTCATGAGCACACCCCGCGGGCCGCGATATCCTGGAAGACGAAGCACTTCATGACGGTAACGACTCCTCGTCTTGCCTACAGAATGGTAGGTTTCGGGCGGGTAAGTTACGTGTGGGTAGGTTCGAGGTCAACTTGAAGAAGAAGCAACGGCTGACAGGCGCGGAGCGCCGGGTCCAGTTGATGGAGGTCGGGCGGTCGGTCTTCGCCTCGAAGGGCTACGAGGCGACTTCGATTGAAGAGGTCGCCCAGCAGGCGGGCGTGTCCAAGCCCATCGTCTACGAGCACTTCGGCGCGAAGGAGGGGCTGTACGCGGCCATCGTGGACCGGGAGATGGAGGACCTGGTGGCGCGCGTGTCGCAGCGCATTGCGCAGGGCACGCCCCGGGAGCGCTTCGAGGAGGCCGTGCTGGCGTTCATGGGCTACGTGAAGGAGGAGCCCGCCGGCTTCGCGGTGCTGACGCGCGACTCACCCACGGCGGTGGCTCGGCGCGGGCTGACGCGCGTCATCGACGATTTGGCGCAGCGCGTGGGGGACGTCTTCCGCAGCGAGTTCGAACGCGCGGGCTATTCCTCCAAGGTCGCGCCCATCTACGCCAACGCGCTCGTGGGCATGGTGACCCAGGTGGGGCACTGGTGGGCCGCGGAGGGCAAGGCGTTCTCCACGGAGAACGTGGCCCGGCATGTCGCGGCGCTCGGGTGGATGGGATTGCGGCACCTGCCGAAGGACCCCAGCGCGCCCGGCGTGAAGCGCGAGCCGAAGCGGCGGGGTTGAGGGTGGCAGTCTCTCCAAGCGCGCAGATGATGTGGATGCGGGAGGCGAGCCCGACTACCCCTTGGGTCCCCGCGTCTTCATGGCGGCCTGAATACCTTCCAGCGCGGTGGGATCCTCGATGGTGGTGAGGTCGCCCGGCTCGCGCGCCTCGGCCACGGCCTGGATGCTGCGGCGCAGCAGCTTGCCGGAGCGCGTCTTGGGAAGGTTGGCCACCAGGTGCACCTGGGCAGGACGGGCCACGGCGCCCAGCGTGCGGCCCACGGTGTCCATCACCTCGCGCTCCAGGGCGGCGCGGTCCTCATCGCGCTGGAGACGGGTGGGGTCCTTGGGCACGGCGAAGGCCATCACCACCTGGCCCTTGAGTTCGTCCTTCACGCCCACCACCGCCACCTCCGCGATGGCCGGATGGCCGCTGATGGCCTCCTCGATTTCACGCGTGCCCAGGCGGTGGCCGGCCACGTTGATGACGTCATCGGTGCGGCCGAGGATGAAGTAGTCGCCGTCCTCGTCGCGAGTGGCCCAGTCGAACGTGTTGTAGGCAGGTGTTTCAAAGCTGGAGAAGTAGGTGGAGACGAAGCGCTCGTCGTCACCCCACACCGTGGACAGACACCCCGGCGGCAGCGGCGGTTCAATCACCAGCACGCCCTTCTGGTTCGGGGCCGTCACCTCCGCGCCGCTGATGCCATCCAGCAGCTTCACGCGGTAGCCATAGATGGCCGCGCCGGGGGAGCCCAGCTTTCGCGGACGCGCCTGCACTCCGGGAACAGGTCCGAGGATGGGCCAGCCCGTCTCCGTCTGCCAGTAGTTGTCCAGCACCCGCGTTGCGGGCAGCGCATCCGAAATCCACGCATGCGTGGGCGCATCCAACGGCTCGCCGGCGAGGAACAGGTAGCGCAGGCGGGAGGTGTCGTGGCGCTTCAGGAAGGACGCGTCCTGCTTCTTGAGGACGCGGATGGCGGTGGGCGACGTGAACATCACGCTGACCTTGTGCTCCTCCACCAGCCGCCACCAGATGCTGGCATCCGGCCGGGTGGGCAGGCCTTCGTAGAGCACCGTCGTCATGCCATTCAGCAGCGGGCCGTAGACGATGTACGAGTGGCCCACCACCCAGCCGATGTCGCTGGCCGTGAACATCACCTCGCCGGGCTGGCCCGTGTAGATGTGGCGCATGGATGCCGCCAGGGCCACCGCGTAGCCCCCCGTGTCGCGCTGCACGCCCTTGGGTTTCCCGGTGGTGCCGGACGTGTAGAGGATGTAGCTGGGTTCGGAGGACTCCAGCCACTCCACGGGCACCAGGGCGCCCTCGTGCTTCTGTCCCAGCGTGGCGAAGTCCACGTCGCGTCCTGGCGTGAGCGAGGTGCCGGGAACGAGCCCCCGGTTGAACACCAGCACGCGCGCGGGAGGGTGCTGGGCGAGCATCAGGGCCTCATCCACCAGCGGCTTGTAGGGCACGACCCTGCCGGAGCGCATGCCCGCGTCCGCCGTCACCAGCAGCACGGGCCGCGCGTCGTCGATGCGCATCGCGAGGCTGTGCGCCGCGAAGCCGCCGAACACCACGGAGTGGATGGCACCCAGTCGCGTGCAGGCCAGCAGCGTGAAGAGCGCTTCAGGCACCATGGGCATGTAGACGATGACGCGGTCGCCGCGTCCCACACCCAGCTCGCGCAGCATGGCCGCTACGCGGTTCACCTCCGCGTGGAGCTGCGCGTAGGTGTACTGGCGCCGCTGGTCGGTTTCGGTGGACTCGAAGACGAGCGCGGGCTGATTCGCGCGGGTGGCCAGGTGCCGGTCCACTGCGTTGTGACACAGGTTGGTGCGGCCCCCGACGAACCAGCGCGCGAAGGGAGGGCGCGAGGCATCGAGCACCTGGTCGAACGGGCGCTCCCAGTCGATGAGGCGGGCCTGCTCGGCCCAGAACGCATCCGGCTGGTCGAGGGAGTGCCGGTAGAAGTCCTCGTAGCTGCCCATGCGTTCACTCCGTCGTGGGTGGGTGTCCATCACGATAGGGGTGGGCCTGCTGGAGAGGAAACCCTTCGGGCCCGCGCGCGGGTGTGGATGTCCTTCAGGCAGCACGCTGAGCGCGTGGGAATAAACTCCCGAGCCTGAATCACCCGGCGTGGGTCAGCTCACACCAGCGCGCCAGGGTCAGCTCGGTGTAGGGACCGCGCTCCAGGCCATAGGCGCCGAGCGAGAAACCATCGTTCCACTCAATCAGGGCCGTCTGCCCCGAGTCGAGGACGCCGAAGTCCACCGCGTACCCCGCGGTGCCCTCACCCGCGGACGCCAACGCCTGGACGGCGCTCGCTACCACCGCCTCGTCCACCCGCAGGGATGCATCACCGGCGTAGTGACGGAGGCCCACGACGGCGCCCTTCACCACGAACACGCGGTACTCGCTCAGCCACTGGACCACCTCCGAGCAGAGGATGGGCGTGCTCGCGGACGCACGCTCCAGCCAGAGGAGATCCTCCGCGCTGGAGAAGACATGGCCGGTGAACCGCTTGCGACGGCCATGGGGCTTCGCGAACACCGGAGGCCCCGAGCCATGGAGCACGTCGGCGGTCAGTTGCCGGACCGTGCTGGACCAGACGCGCCGGTGGAGCAGGCCCGTCAGACTCGGTGGATAGTCCCGGGTTTCGGGGGGTTCGATGCCCAGTTGCTTCAAGGCCCCCAGGACGGTGGGGACATCGCCCGCCACCAGGAGGCCGCGGGCAAGCGGGAGTTGGCTGCGCGCGAGCCGTTTCGCGGAAAATGATTCAACCGGCACGCCCCTCGCCCGAAGCTCGTCGAACAGGGCCTGCATCTCGGGTTCCATGCGCCCGAAGCCCTGCTCCTGGATGAATGCGCCTCGCACCATGGGCATGAGCCTACTCGCTGCGAATGAGGCCGCGTGCAGCGACCTGGCTGGTCGTTCACCCGCGCCTCGCGAGCGCAACGGGCCTCGCGGCCTCGGCGTGGAGGCCGCGGGCCCGCCCCGTGCCCGCGACCCCCGCCTGAGCGGGAGCCCCGGGACACGGAGAAGGCGGTGCGGACGTCAGCAGCCGGCCGGCTTCTGGGTGAGGGCGTAGACGAAGAGCGCGAAGTTGGCCACGAGCTGGAGGATCACGATGGCCACGTAGGCGCCTCCCGTGGCCCACAGCGCGGCGACCTGCAACAGGAGCATGGCGCAGTTGGCGGCGATGGTGAACCAGCTGCCCGTCAACACGGCGCCGAAGATCTTGCCCAGGGTCCCCGCCGTGTAGAACGCCTTGATGATCCGGATGATGCTGTCGGCGTCCTGGACGGAGCTCTCCGCCACGCTCTTCACCGTGTTGAGAAGGGCGGTGCTCTCCGTGACGGCCTTCTGGATGGGGGAGATGAGCCGCGCACCGGCGAAGCCCACCCCGAACGCCGCCAGCAGCATGGAGAAGCCGGTCGCGGCCACGGTGACGATCCACCCGATGCACTCGGTGTTGACGCTCAGCTCCATCCGGCCGGCTTCCACCTTGCCCTGCGCGGTGTGGTGGTAATAGACGAAGTGGTTGCCCTCCACCTGGCCGGTGAAGGCGCCCACGGGCGTGCCCCCGGGTCCGCCCACCCGCGCCAGCCCCTGGTACAGGTTGTCGCGGGAGAGCGAGCGCATCCGCTCACGCGTCGACTCGGGCAGGGTGGCCAGCAGGGGCTCCAGGGAGGCGAGGACGGCCTGCGCCTGGTCCTGCGTCAGCAGCTTCTGCGCGGGGAAGGCCACCGGCTCCGCGAAGCTCATCTGGGCGGAGGGCAACGGCGGGTCGGCCTTCGCCAGTTGCTGCGCCGCGACGTCCGAGCCCGGAGGCGGCGTGGAGTCCGAGGGCGGCGTGACGACGAGGCTGGGGGTGGCCGTGTTGTGGAACAGCGGCGGGTTGCCGGTCACCTGGTTGCCCAGGACAGTGCCGTTCCACGCGTAGTACGCCACGCAGCCGTCGACGTCGCTGGGGTCCTGCGACATGTACTGCTGCACCTCGCTGGCGGAGAGCGCCCGGGACCAGAGCCCCGCCGCCTGGAGGTGACCCTGGAAGTCGTAGGCGGCCCCGCCCGCGATGCGGGAGCTGGGCTGGGCGCCGAAAAGCCAGACGGGCTGCGCCAGCGTCGGCTGGACGACCCCGGGGATCTCCAGGGTGAGTTCGCCGTCCAGATAGAGGATGAGCGTGCTGCCGTCATAGGTGGCCGCCAGGTGGTGCCACGCGCCGGGGGGCAACCGCGTGCTCTTCCCCCAGCCACGCTTGCCGTCGGAGACGTACCCGGAGGTCTGGAGGTTGTACCCAGTCTCGTCCCACTGCAGGCCGAGCGTGAAGCCCTCGTTGCTGACGCTGTCCAGACACGCGAACAGGGTGTGCGAGTCCGCCTGGTAGGGAGAGGGCGCTTCGAGGTGGAACCACGCCTGCACGCTGAAGGGGCCGCCGTCCGCCGACATCGTGAGGCCGTCACGGGGCGAGGGCTGCGCCGCCGCGTTCACCAGCCGCAGCGAAGGGGCCAGCATCACCACCTGCGCGCCGTTCAGGAGGCTGGCCTGGCCCAGGTTGTGTCCGGAGACGTCCGCGCCGGAGCCGTCGCTGAAGCTGTAGCAGGCGGCGAGCGTCGGGTCCGGCTGCGGCACGTCCCACACCGGCTTGAGCTGGTCTCCAGACTTCGCGGCGGACCAGAAGGCGACGTTGAAGAACTGCGCGTCGCAGCTCATGCCCAGCACGAACGGCGCCGTGCTGCGGGTGATGTTGGACTGGCTCCCTTCGATGAGGACCGTGCCGTCCACGTACACCGTGTAGTTGCCGGCGCTGGTGCCAGTCGACTCGAAGTTGATCAGGACGTACTGCCACTCGTCGGGCCGCAGTTCGAGCTCCGAGAGCTGACGCGACGACATGCCCGGGAGGCTGAACGTCAACTGCAGGCCGTGCAGCCCCAGGTACCAGCTCGATCCGGACCCCAGCAGCTTGCCGTCGTAGGTTGGGGCGCGCGGGCGCAGCCAGAGACCGATGGCGTAGGACGTGTTACCGCTCAGGTCGAGCGGGCACTGCCCGCCGAACTGGACGTACTGGCCGTAGCGAACGTCGGCCGTGCCGTACTGATACATGGGTCGCATGGTGTGGGCTCCAGGTTGAGAGGAAGGCCCGCGCCCGGCGGAGGTGACGGGCGTCAGGGCCGCCTCCACGCAAGAGCAAGGGGCGCGCCATCGCGTGCGCGCTCGTGCTCCCTCGGAGCCGCGCGGCGAGAGCGCGCCGCGTGCGTCCTGGCGTCACGCGGCCGAGTCAGGCCGGGACGCAAACCGCGGACGGGCTGCTCCTTGACGTCTCGGGGAGCCTGGAGCGCGGCTGTCCTTTCCTCTCGCGAACAGGCGATCATGGGCCATGCGAACAGGAGCCCTGGTGTTGAGCGTGGTGCTGCTGACCACGGGATGTGCCTCTCCATCGCCGGGGCCCGGACGGAGGATGCGGCTGAACCATGCGCGGCACGTGGTTTCGGGTCCTCCGGTGGAGGTACCGGAGCCACGGTCACGGGGTCAGCATCCAGGAGAGGACCTGGGTGGGCAGGACGCGACGCCGACCCGTCAGGCGGTCCTCGATGCCATCGCCGACGTGAAGGGCTCCACGGAGAGCATCGCCCGCGCGTTGTCGAAGCTGGATTCGCGCGGCGACTGGGACGTGTTCACCCGCTACACCGACTACGGCTCCAGTCAGTTGCCCTGGCTTCGCGGCGCACAGGGAAGCGTCGCGCTGCTGGCGAACACCTCCGAAGCGGTCGCGGATGCGGACATGGCGGTGGGCCTGCTGCGGATGACGGGTCCACGGCTCCAGGCCGCCATGTCCGGTGCCATGCTGCTCGCGGCGTGGCTCGACTTCCTCCGGCTGGCGGAGGCGGTACGAGAGCAGTGTCCGTTCTATGGGACCGAGCGCCTGTTCGTGGACATGGACCGCGTGCAGAAGTTGATCGAGCCCTCCATGACGGCGCTCGCTTCGCTGGAGCCCGAGCAGGTGGAGGCCACCGCCCGTGCGCTTCCCGTGCTGATGGCGCAGCTCACCCGCGAGTTCCAGTCCATCCAGGAGGGCGCACGGGTGGCATCGGAGCGCGCGGGCAAGGTCATCGCGGTGGCGCAGTTCATGGAGATGCTCACCCTGGTCTCCACCCTGAGGATGTCACTCCCCAAGCGTCCCCCTGCGGCGCCCGCCATGCTTGGCGTGGGACTCGCGATGGGCTCCGGCGGCGTGATGACGGGCACGCGCGTGGTCGTCTCCGCTGAATGGGTGGAGAGGATGCGCAGGCTGGTGCAGGCGGGCGTCATCTCCGTGCCCGCCGTCAGCTCCGCCATCCGCGTCCACGCCGGTCAGGTGATGATGTCGCAGTCGAACCGGGACCTGCCCCAGGGTGTACGCGACGCTCTGGGCGACAGCCCCGAGGTTCGCGGCATGCACGAGACCGGCAGGGCCGGAGCCGGCATGTCCGATGCGCCGAAGCACCATGTCCTGCCGCGGGAACACCGGGAGTGGTTCGAGAAGCGCGGCTTCAAGGGCGCAATGGATATCGATCAGTTCTGCGTCAGGATGGAGGAGGCGCACCACGAGGCGATTCACGGTGGAGGCAACTGGCGCCTGGGGCGGACGTGGGCTGGCGAGTGGAACAGGATGATCATGGGTCGACTTCGAGACGCAGAATCCGCAGTCGGCAGGATGTTGACGCGAAACGAGATCTTGAACATCGTCGCGGCGCATATGCAGGCGGCCGACATTCCGATGAACTTCATTCGGGGAGGACGACGATGACCGGCGGCCGTTCCTGGCAGGGCAACTGGAAGGTTCGCCTGCATGAACGGGTCCGCGAGCGGGGGTTCGCTTCGCTCACCGCTTTTGCCAAGGCCCGTCCCACCGCATCACTGGTGGCGCTGGCCGAAGAGCTGGGCAGGGATGACATCGCAGGGGTCCAGGTGTTGAGCGGACTGCTCGCCGAAGCGGAACAGCGAAAGCAGGTCACGCGCTTCGAGCGCGATGTACTCGTGCGCATGTTGGCCCAGGACCTCCCCCACGGATGGCCCTCCGTACTGGACGACGCGAACCGCTTCGCGGTCGCCAAGGCACTCAGTGGCTGGATTGCCTACACCCCTGAAGACCATCAAGCACGCGCAAGACGGATCATGATGGAACTTCTCTCCCATCCGCCTCCACCTGGATGGCGCCCGCTGAGCCCCGACGACGAACTTCTGCGGACGCTCCTTCCCGACGAGGAGGCATGACCGTATCGACGGGACCGCGAGTTGCTGCGAGGGGCACACCCACGCAGAAACCGGAGTTGGACGCTTGATGGCGCGACTCCACCTCCTGGCAGATGGCCATGACTGACGGACGCTCCTGGGAAGGCAACTGGAAGGTTCGCCTATATGAGAGGGTCCGTGAGCGCGGCTACTCGTCGCTCACGGCCTTCGCCGAGGCCCGCCCTACGGTCTCGCTGGTGGACCTGGCCGAGGAGTTGGGCAAGGACGACATCGCAGGAGTGCAGGTGTTCACCGGGCTGCTTGCCGAGGCGGAGCGGCGCAAGCAGGTCACTCGATTCGTGCGCGATGTCTTCGTGCGTGAGTTCACGGAAAACCTTCCTGATGGTTGGCCCGCCGTGATGGACGACGCCAACCGTTTCGAGATCGCCAAGACCATGGGCATCTGGACCGCGGACACCCCAGATACCCACAAGGCCCGCGTCAAGCAGGCCCGGGTCGTGCTCCGCGCCACACCACCTCCACCTGGATGGCGCCCGCTGAGCCCCGACGACGAGCTACTGCTCACGCTCCTCCCCGACGAAGAAGCCTGAGGCTTCTGGCGTTCTGCGAAGCGCGACGAATGCAGGGGGCTCACACCACCCGTGACGCCCGCCCAGCGGTGAACACTCCGTGCCCGTCCGCCCTCCGGCCGGGATGATTTTCCAGCGCAGGACGCTTCCCGTCCGACCCCGGCGCCACCACCTTCGCGCCGAGGAGTCACACACCCCATGGATGCGGACGGCAAATCGGAGTTGGGAGCCGCGAAGGTTCCCCTCGTGTCCACCCAGAAGCAGCAGCGCGTTCGTCGCCCCCCGAAGAAGCTCAAACCCTCACGGCTGCACGAGGTGGACTTCCGGAGCGTGGACGAACGCATGGACTCCGGCCGGGCCCTGCGCAAGCGCTGCCCGCGCAGCAGCCACGCCGCGTGGAAGCCGTTCCGGGGACGTGACCCGCTGGCGCAGTTGAAGGAATCCGACGCCACCCGGCTGCCCTGGCTGGTGCCCGTGCGGCACGAGCGCATGTCCGAATCCCCCTTCGCCTTCCTGCGCGGCACACCCTTCGCCATGGCGCGCGACCTGGCGCACACGCCCCACAGCGGCCTGCACAGCCAGATTTGCGGCGACGCGCACCTGAGCAACTTCGGCCTGTTCGGCACGCCCGAGCGCAACCTCATCTTCGACCTCAACGACTTCGACGAGACCCTCCCCGGCCCCTTCGAATGGGACGTGAAGCGTCTGGCCGCCAGCTTCGTCGTCGCGGCGAAACAGAACGGCCTGGGCGGCCGCTGCGGCAGGAAGGCCGCGCGCAAGGCGGTGGAGTCCTACCGCCTCATGATGCGCGAGCTGACGACGCGGAGCCTGCTGGACGTGTGGTCGTTGCACGTGGACGCGAAGGAGCTGCGGCGCGCTGAATCCGAGGACACCGCGAAGCTCGCCGCGGAAGCCGTGGAGAAGGCGAAGCGCCGCACCAGTGCGCACGCGGTGGAGAAGCTCACCGTGGAGCGCAACGGCCAGCGCCACCTGGCCTACCAGCCTCCCCTGCTCTTCCCCCTGTCGGCGGTGAAGATGGATGTTTCCTCCGCGGAGCTGGAGCGGCGCATCAAGGAGCTCACGGTGGGCTACCTCGCGTCGCTGGACGGCGCGGTGCGCGACCTGTGTCTGCGCTACCAGCGCAAGGAGTGGGGCTTCAAGGTCGTGGGCGTGGGCAGCGTGGGATTGCAGGCCTACGTCGTGCTCTGCGAAGGCAACGGGGGGAAGGATCCACTGGTGTTGCAGTTGAAGGAGGCGAAAGCCTCCGTGCTGGAGCCCTACCTGGGCCCCAGTGAGTTCGGCAGCGCGGGGGAGCGCGTGGTGGTGGGCCAGCGACGCATGCAGGCCTTCTCCGACCTCTTCCTGGGATGGACGGAAGTGGAGGGCATGGGCGCCTTCTATGTGCGCCAGTTGCGCGACATGAAGGGCGCGCTGGACGCGGAGAAGATGGATGCCCCGGTGTTCCTGGACTACGCGGAGGCGTGCGGCTCGACGCTCGCGCGAGCCCATGCGCGCACCGGGGATGCCGCCCTCATCGCGGGCTACCTGGGCAGCAGCGAGCACTTCGATGAAGCCGTCGCGGAGTTCGCCTGCACCTATTCGGATCAGGTGGACGAGGACTATGGGCGCTTCATCGACGCCCAGGCGAAGGCCATCGAAGCGCTGGCGGGCTGAGTGCCACCAAGGAGGAACCGCAGGCCGCCGGGCAGCATAAGACCAGTAACGGGTCCAAGGCACCCCATGGTTGACGAGCCGCCAGTCATCCCCGTCCAATACCGCCCATGGCCAAGTTTCTCGACACCACAGGCGTCTCCTACCATCTGCAACAACTAATCAACAAGGCGAAGGAGAAGCTCATCCTCGTCAGCCCCTACCTGAAAATCAACGAGCGCGTGAAACAATCGTTGATGGAACGAGATGCATTCAAACTAGATATTCGCATTATTTACGGAAAGAGCGAACTCCAACCAAGTGAAACGGAATGGATCCAGAGCGTAAAGTCGATCCGCCTTAGCTTCTGCAAGAACCTTCACGCCAAGTGCTACCTGAATGAGTCCGAGGCCATCATCACCTCGATGAATCTCTATGAATTCTCTCAGGTCAACAACGCGGAGATGGGTATCTACATCAGCAAAGCCGAGGACTCCGTTGTCTATCAGGACCTCAGCGAAGAGGTGCAACGACTGCTGCGGATGAGTGACGAAGTCCAGATCTCCATTGAGCGCACCAAGCCAGAGGTCCCACCACAAATCCCCGTTCCCATTCCGCCAAGTCCGACTCCGGCCCCGCAGCGGAAAAAGACTGAGCCGGCAATTGCGCCCCAGCCTGCTGGACATTGCATCCGCTGCCAGGATGAGATCCCCCTTCGTCCAACACACCCCTACTGTCGGGAGTGCCATGACGATTGGGATGGCGAAAAATCAGAGCCTGAAATGTACTGCCATGTTTGCGGCACCGACCACAACGCCACATTCCTCAAACCATCTTGCTATCCTTGCTTCAAGGCGAATCGCAATAAACTCGAATGGGCAGTCAGTTGACTCACAGTCCTTGGGCGCTCAGTATCAATCCATGATGAGTGCCCAAGACGCCGGGCGCACGGAATCCCAGGCCGAGACGGCGCTGGCCAGTCCACGGCTTCTGCGCTACCGGCAGTGACGCCCGGTGACTGCCTTCAGCCCGAAAGGCGCGTCCAGTCGTCCTCGTGCATGAACAGCCTCACGCACAGGCGCTCGCACACGTCCGCGTGCGCCTGGGCCGCGGGGCCGCCCACCCAGACGGGCAGCTCCTTCGGCAATGCCTCACGCAAGCGCCGGAGCACATCCTCGAACACCGTGGCGCCCCGGTTCATCACCGCCGACAGGCCCACCACGTCCGGACGGGCCCTCGCCACCGTCTCTCCCAGGCCCTCCGCCGGCACGCGCTGCCCCAGGAGCGTCACCCGCACGCCCGCGTACCGCAGCCGCAGCGCCGCTCCCAGGAGGCCCAGTTCGTGCTCCTCCTCCGGGAAACATGCCAGCACCGCGTGCTTGCGACCTCCCTCGGGCGCGCCGTGCAGCAGGCTCACCAGCCGCTCGCGCACCACCTGCGTCACCAGGTGCTCCTGCGCCACCGACAGCGTCCCCGCGTGCCAGCGATCGCCCACCTCGCGCTGCACCGGCACGAGCACGTCCTCGAACGCGCGCAGGGGCGGCAGGGCCGACAACACCTGGTCCAGGATGCGGGAGACGCGCGGCTGGTCATACGCCTCCGCCGCGGCCATCACCGCCGCGCGCCACGACGTGGGCTGCGCTCCCCCGTCACCACTGGCCCGTTCCTTCCGGACCGGCGGCTCCGGCACGGTGACCAGCTCCGCCATCAACTGGGGCAGCAGCTTCGCCGCCTCGCTGATGGCCACGCCTTCGTCCGTCAGCGCCTTGAGCCGCTTGAGCAGCGCGACGTCGCGGTCGGTGTAGACGCGGTAGCCCGCTGGCGTGCGCTCCGGGACGAGCACTCCGTAGCGGCGCTCCCAGGCCCGGATGAGTTCCACGCGGACCCCTGACAGCTCCGCGGCGATGTGGATGCGATAGGTGCGCTCAGCCATGGTGCTTCCGTCACGGTCGGTTCTGGGCGTTCCTCACCTGCTGCCAGATGGCGATCAGCTCCTCCGCGGACTCCGCGTACTGAGCGCCCAGGGTGAAGAGGGTCTTCAAGTGCTCTCGCGCCCCCGGACCGCCTACCACCATCGGCACCGAAGCGCAGGCCTGCAATGACTCCGACAGCACCGTGAGGAACGCCTGCGCCTCCCGACGCCGCACGAACGACAACGCCACCACGTCCGGCCGCACCTGCACGCAGGCCCCGTGCAACGCCTCCGCGGGCGTGTCCGCCCCCAGCAACGTCACCCGCCAGCCCCGCGCCTTCAGGTGCACCCCCAGCGCGAGCAGCCCTCCCTCATGGTGGTCCCCCGCCGGGCAGGCCAGGAGTCCCCGGGGCCCATCGCTCGCGCTCACCATGCCCGCGAGCAACAGGCGCAGCCGCTGCCGCACCAGCGCGGAGGCCAGGTGTTCGCGCGCCACATCCAGGCGCGACGCCATCTCCCGGAGCGCGGGGATCAAGAACGTGTCGCAGAAGGCCGTGGCGTCCAGTTGCTCCCCGGCCTCCTCCAGCACCGCGTCCGCGGCGTCCGCGTCCAACACCATCACCGCCGCCCAGAAGCGCTCCATCAGCCGCGAATCCTGCCGGGCAGGCTGCGCGGGAGAAGCGCGCACCTGGGCGATGGCCTCGCTCACCGACAGGCCACCCTCCATCAACTTCGCCACCCGGCGCACGGCCTCCACTTCGTCGCGTGAATAGACGCGGTAGTTGTTCTCGCTGCGCTCCGGACGCGGAAAGCCATAGCGGCGCTCCCAGGCGCGCAGCGTGGCCTCACGGATGCCGGTGAGCCGGGCGATGGTGCGGATGCGCAGGCTCATCGGCCCAGGCCCCTCGCGGTGTCCCAGCGCTCCGCCACGCCGCGCGCGCCCGTCAGCTTGCGCGTGAAGCCCTCCAGGTCCGTCGCCTGCGACACCGCGCGCACCACCGACTCCAGCCCGCTCTGGAAGCGCGACAGCGGGCCGGCTTCATGGGGCGTGCCGACCTCCAGCAACACGTCCGGCCGCTCGTGCTCGAAGAAGGCGTAGCGGATGGCGATGGGCACGCACTCCGCCTTCGCCGCCTTCGCGAGCAGCTCCACGCCCCGCTCCAGCTTCAGCGGGAAGGCGCCGAAGGGCCGGTGCTCCCCTTCCGGAAAGACACACACGGCGGCGCTCGGCCGGCGCAGCAACTCCTTCGCGTACCGGAGCGAGGACAAGGACGACATCGCGTCCTGCTTGCGGATGCTGAACGCGCCCATCTTCGTGTGGAAGGGATAGCGGCGAAGGTTCTCCTCGTCCATCAGGCAATAGCCATCCCAGCCCGCCACTAGGCAGAGCTGGTGCAGCACGAAGCCATCCCACCAGTTGCAATGGTTCAGGTAGATGAGCCGGCCCACGCCGTCCGCGGGCAGCTCGCCGCGCACCCACAGCCCCCGGAACGTCGAGCGGACCTTCCACCCGATGTACCGGTCCACCGCCCACCCGAAGGGCCCACCCTTGGCCGCGTGGATCAAGACGTCCGCGCCTCATCGAGGCGCAACAGCGCAGTGAACAGCGCGAGCCCCAGCGACACCAGCACGCTGGTGATGAGGAAGAAGAGCACCTCCTCCAGCGGCACCACGCCCACGTACACGCCCACGTGGCGCCCCGCCCCGAAGTTCCAGATGCCGGTGGAGATGGCCAGGTGGTCCGCGATGGACAGGTACACGCCCACCACGAGCGCTGGCGGCAGCACCGCGCGCAGCACCTCGCCGGCGCGCGACTTGTAGTGATTCACCAGCAGCGCCAACTGGATGCCAATCACGGGCAGCGTCCACCCCAGCAGGTGGATGAGATACGCCCAGCGCGTCTCCATCATGGCGATACCTCGCGCGGGCCCAGGGGACGCTCGACGTGGACGGGACGGTGCTTCTCGGACGGCCGCGCCTCCGGCTTCTTCGCCAGCACGCGCTCCAGCCGGGCCCGGGCCCACAGGCCCACGAGCAGCGTCTGGAGGCCGAAGAAGAGGTACTCCTCCAGCGGCAGGTAGCCCAGCTTCACGCCCCAGATGCGCTCCGGGTCGAAGCCCCACAGGCCCCACTTCACCGCCATGTTGTCCCACGGAGACGTGGCCGCGTAGACGACCACGAGCAGCACGCCCATGGGCGCCAGGCCCTTCCACGACAGCGTGCGGCGGTAGCGCACGACGAGGAACAGGATGGGCAGCACCACGAACAACCCCAGGAAGCGCGCGTAGGTCATCCCGGGCCTCCACTCCACTGCGACGCCACCCGCACCATGCGCCCTCCCGCGTGAAGCGCGTACGTGTGTCCGCGCCACGTCACCGTTCCCTGCCGCTTCAGCGAAGCCCCGAAGGCCGTCAGCAACAGCACCTCCCCCAGCAGCCAGTCGGTCAGCGCATGGCCTCGCGCCTCCTCGCCGGGCACATGGCTCAGCGCGGAGAGCCGCAGCGACAGGAGCGTGCGCACGGCGACCAGGGCCCCTACCGCCAGCCACACCGCAGGCTCGCCCAGGGCCGCGGCCAGCAGCAGCAGGGGGAGCGTGGGCGTGAAGAGCAGCGGCACCGTGGGGTACAGGCCCGGCCGGTGGCTCGCGAGCACCTGCATCCAGCGCGTGAAGCGCTCCAACGGCACGCGCCAGGAGGTTTCGGACGCCATGGGCACCCACGCGGGCGCGGGGCTCAGCGCCACGTCCAGCCCCCGCGCGTGCAGGCGCTTCGCCAGCTCCAGGTCCTCGCCGATGTGGTCCGACAAGCCACGCAGCTCCTCCACCGCCCTCGCGGACAACCCGAGCGCCTTGCCACACACGGCCTGCGCGCCCGCGCTCATCGCATGCAGCGCGCGAAAGCTGTGATGCGTGTAGCGCAGCAGCCCCGCCATCGCACGCCCTGCCGCATCCATCGCGCCCACGGGCGTGGGGGCGGCGGTGCTCAGCGCGGCGCCCGCCACCAGCGAAGACGCCAGGCCCTCCACCAGCGCCCCCGTCACCGCCACGTCCGCGTCCACCGCGAGCACCACCCGCCCGCGCGTGTCCAACGTGTCCAGCGCGTAGAGCAGGTGCCCCACCTTGCGGTTGGGGGAGAGCGGGTCGCTCGGCAGCCACCGGACGCCTTCGGCCAGCCGGGGGCGGTAGGGCGACAGCACCACCTGCTCCAGCACGCCCGCGTAGTCGATGGGGCGCGCCAGGTTCTCCAGCTCCTGCGGCGTGGGCGCATCCACCGGGCGCAGCAGCAGCACGGACGGGAGGGCCTGCGTGGCCGGGGTGGGCGCACGTCGCAGGAGCCGCGCGAGCGCCACCGCGCTGAAGCCTCCGGCCATCCCCGCCCACCCGAGCGCGATGAAAGCGAGTGCGTTCATACCGCCCGCTCCACGCGCGTTCGGAAGTGCGCCATCCAGCGGATGAAGGGCGAATGGAAGCGGCGGAAGTCCGCCACCTCGCCCATCGTGTCCAGCGCGCCCCGGCGCGACTCCAGCCGCGCGTAGAAGGGCGATGACTCCAGGAGGCGCGGCGCGCCCACCACCTCGTTGCCCGCGTGCAGATGCGAGGGGACACGCAGTCCCCAGCCGGTGATGTTCGTGGGCCGGGCCTCGGGGTGCGGGCCGCGCTCGCACACCACACCGGACGGTCCCGCCATCAGGCGCAGCGGCGCCACGCCATCCGGCAGGTGGTAGTCCACCACCGTGTGAGTCTTATGATGCGTGCGCGCCCAGTGCCACCCGGACAGCCGGTCGCCCAGCAACTCCTGGCCGTGGTTGGTGTCGTGGTAGCCCATGCCTTCGGCCGCCACGTCCATCGTGGACACCTCCAGCCGGGCCTCCGAACGCGGCGCCAGCGCCTGCCAGTAGTGCGGCAGCCCTGGCATCAGCTGCATCTCCAGGCCCCGGGGCGTCAGCGGCCGGAGCGTCAGGCTGGCGCGCACCGGGCGGCCCCACGGCGCCGTCCCGTCGTCCACGTCCATGCGCACCGTGCCGTCCCGCGCATGGGTGAGCGTGGAGCGACCGATGCGCAGCCTTCCGGGCCCTTCCACCTGCGCGCGCGGGTACTCGCTGAGCACCCACAACCTGCGCACACCCCGGTGGTAGAGCGCGAAGTTCACCGCGCTGTGCTCCTGCGGAAGGCCCCCGCGCCGCGCCGCCACCGAGTAGCGCGGCGAGAAGAGCGAGCCCAGCATGAAGATGCACACCGCGCTGTAGTCCCCCGCGGTGACGTCCGCGTAGAACCAGCGGTAGGCCCCCGCCGCATCGGGCAGCGCGGGCAGCGCGGGCACTTCCGGCATCAAGGGATGCGCGAGCATGGAGGTCATGCGCTCCCCCGAAGGTGGGCGGAGGCCATCTCCGCCGCGAACCGGCCCGACAGCATCACCAGCGGCACCCCGCCGCCCGGGTGCGTGCCGCCGCCCGCGAAGAACAGGCCCGGCGTGCCGCCCCGGATGCGCGGCCGACGGAACGGACCGAAGCGGCCGTGCGGCAGGAAGCCGTAGATGGAGCCCCCGGGCGCACCCTGCGCCGCCAGGTCCACCGGCGTGCGCTGTCCCACCACGCGCGTCTTCCCCTTCAGGGCTGGGTAGTGCAAGAAGAGCTTGTCGAACATCTGCGTGCGCACGCGCTCCGCCATCGCTTCCCAGTCGCGCTCCGCCTGTTCGGCCTGCGAGGCGCCCACCGGCATGGCCGGCGCGTTCACCATCACGAACAAGCCCGTGCGGCCCAGCGGCGCCATGCTGGGGTCGGTGGCGGACGGGTTGCAGAAGTACACCGTGGGGTCCGTCGCGAGCCGACCCGCGAAGAGCTCCTCGAACTCGCGCTGGTAGTCCCCGCCGAAGAGCACCGTGTGGTGCGGCAGGGCCGGCCGTCCCTCCACCTCCAGCAGCAGCACGAAGCCGGACAGCGACAGGGGCTCGGAGTCGCGGCGCAGCGACGCCAGCGGATCCGCGTTCACCACCACGCTGTCGAACAGCTCCTGGCCTGGGCCCACGCGGTAGCCCTCGGGCGTCCGCTCGAAGCGGGCGCGCGTGTCCAGGTGCACCGTGGCGCCCTGCCGCCGCACGGCATCCCCCAGGGCCGCCACCAGCGCGCCGATGCCGCCCTTCACGTGGTGCACGCCGTACGCGTGTTCGATGTGCGGGATGAGCGCGAACGCCGCGCTGGACGCATAGGGAGAGCCGCCCGCGTAGGTGGCGAAGCGGCCCACGTACTGTCGCAGGTGCTGCGTCTGGAAGTGCTTCGTCGCCAGCGTGTGCAGCGTGTCCAACTGCATCCCCGCCAGCATCGCGCCGATGCCCCGACGGGCCACTCGCGCCATGAAGCCGGGCATACCTTCGAAGGGGGCCTCCAGGTAGGGCTCGCCCGCCGCGCGCCAGATGGCCGCGGCCTCCGCGTAGAACGAGTGCACGCCCTTGCGCTCACCGGGGCGCAGCTCGGCGGCGCTGTCCGCCATCCGCTCCAGGTCCTTGTACGCGGTGAAGCCGCACCCGTCCGTGAAGCGGTAGGTGCACTGCGGCTCCAGCTCCGTGAACGGGGGCAGCAGGTCCAGCGCGTCCAGCTTCTCGAAGGTGCCTCGCACCAGCGCCGGCAACGTCAGCAGCGTGGGCCCGGTGTCCAGCGTCAGCCCCTGCACCGTGACGGCCTGCGCCTTGCCGCCCAGGGACGGGCTGCCCTCGAACAGCGTCACCGCGTGGCCCTCCTTCGCCAGGAGGCCCGCCGCGGTCAGCCCGCCAATGCCGCCGCCAATCACCGCCACGCGCGAGGTCTTCATGCCGGACCTCCCGTGCCCGTGGACAGCAGCGGCGCTGACGGCGCCAGGAGCGGCATGGCCGTGTCGGCCTCCCGCAGCACCGCGCGGGGGCGCACGAACGCGGCCGTCGCCAGCGCCAGCTTGCGGCCCTTCGTGGTGTGGGCCCGCGCGCTGAACACGTCGTAGTCCCGCGCTTCGATGTCGCGCAGGATGTCGCCGTAGATGCCGCCCATCAGCCGCACCATGCGCTGGCTGCCGAAGCCGGTGAGGTACTTCACGCCGCCCGCCGCTCGCGCGTAGTACGCCCGCGAGCGCTGGATTTGAAAGCGCATGAAGTCGCGCCACCGCGCATCCACCTGGCCCCGGCGCAGGTCGTCCTCGGTGAGCCCGAAGGCGCGCAGCTCCTCGGCGGGCAGGTACACCCGGTCGCGCTCCAGGTCCTCGCGCACGTCGCGCAGGATGTTGGTGAGCTGCATGGCCCGGCCCAGGTCCGCGGCGGGCTCCACCGCGCGTTCGTCCTCGCAGCCCAGCACCGGCGTCAACATCAACCCGACCACACCTGCAACCCGGTAGCAGTACAGCTCCAGCTCGTCCCAGGTCTCATAGCGGCGCTTCGTCAGGTCCATCTCCATGCCGGAGATGAGGTCCTGGAAGGGCTGCTCGGGGATTCTGTAGAGGTGGATGGTGTGGCGCAGCGCCGCGAACTCGCTGGGTTCCCACGGCGACGGCGCGTCAGCGGCGGGCTGCCGCGAGGCCGGGGGCCCCAGCCCCTTCGAGGCCAGCTCCGGCAGGGGCAGGTACACCTCCGCCACGCGTTCGCGCGCCCGGGCCAGTCGCGTGGGCAGGTCCAGGGGCGAGCCCTCCAGCGCGCTCTCGCCCGCGTCCACCAGGTCATCCAGGCGCCGGCAGAAGGCATACAGCGCGAAGGCCGCCTTCTTGCGCTGTCCGAAGAGCAGGTACGAGGCGAAGAAGAAGCTCTTCGCGTGGTGGCGCGTGACGACGCGCGCGCGCCGGTAGCCCTGCGCGATGAGCGCCGGGGATTCGATGGCGCTCATGCCGCCACCTCCACGGAGGTCGGTGTTTCCGTGCGCGGCGACAGCGTCACGCCCTGCTTCCGGGCCCAGGTGACGAGCCGCTCGGTGACGAGCCGCGCGGAGATGAGCACCGTGGGCAGGCCCGTGCCCGGCTGGGTGGAGGCGCCCACGAAGAAGAGGTTCTTCACCTTCGGATCCACGTTGGCCGGACGGAAGGGACCCACCTGGAAGAAGTTCTGCGCCAGTCCGAACGCGCTGCCGCGCGCCAGGTTGTACGTGCCCGCCCAGTCGTCCGGGGTGAACACGCGCTCCACCTCGATGTCCGCCTCCAGGTTGGGGAAGCCCAGCTCGCCCAGGCGCTGGAACACCTTCGCGCGCACCTTCGGGCCTTCCGTCTTCCAGTCCAGGTTCGCGTGCTGGTGCGGCACCGGCACGAGCACGTAGAGCGAATCCTTGCCCTCCGGCGCCAGCGACGGATCCGTGTGCGAGGGCACGTTGACGTAGAAGCTGGGGTCCTCCGGCACGCGGAAGCGTTTGAAGATGTCCTCGAAGGAGCCCGCGTAGTCGCGGCCGAACATCACGTTGTGGTGCAGCAGCTCCGGAACCTTCTTCTTCATGCCCAGGTAGAGCATGTAGCCGCTGGAGGTGAAGCGCAGCTTCTTATCGCGCTTGAACGGCGCGTCCTTCGGGTCGAGCAGCTTCTCGTACGCGTACGGCAGGTCCGCGTTGCACAGCACCGCGTCCGCGGGCACCACCTCCCCACCGACGAGCCGCACGCCCGTGGTGCGGCCCCCTTCCGTGAGGATGCGCTCCACCGGCGCCCCGTAGTGCAGGCGCACGCCCTCCTCGCGCGCCAGCCGCTCCAGCGCGAGCGGAATGGCATACAGGCCGCCCTTGGGGAACCAGATGCCCACGCCCAGCTCGGTGAAGGGCAGCAGGCCGTACACGGCCGGTGATTCGAAGGGGGACACGCCCAGGTACATGGTCTGGAACGTCATCGCCGCGCGCAGGCGGTCGTCCTCGAAGAAGCGGCTGACGTCCGCGTACATGCGGCGGTGCGCGCGGGCCTTGAAGATCTTCGCCAGCACGCTGGGGGCGAAGTAGTCGGAGATGCCGTCGAAGTTGCGGCCGACGAAGTGGTCCAGGCTGATGCGGTACTGGGTGCGGCCCTGCGCCAGGAAGGACAGGTAGCGCTGGAAGCTGCCGGGCTCCACGCGCTCCAGCTCGCGGCCCATGGTGCACAGCTCGGAGGTGAAGGTGACGTCGGACCCGTCCCGGAAGTGCACCCGGTAGTTGGGGTCACAGCGCATCAGCGTCAGGTAGTCCTCGATGCGACGGCCGAGCGCGCGGAAGGTCTCCTCGAACACCTCCGGCATCAGCACGATGGTGGGCCCGATGTCCCACGTGAACCCGTCCACCTGGAGCTGGTTGCACCGCCCACCCGGGCCGCGCGTCTTCTCGAAGAGCTGCACGTCGAAGCCCTGCCGCGCGAGCCTCGCCGCGGCGGCCAGTCCGCCCACCCCCGCGCCCACCACCACCACCCGCTTGCCTTGTGCGCTCATGGACGTGTCCTCAGGAAGCGCGGCGCGCGAGACGGGCGATGAGGGCGTCCAGCAGGTCCCTCATGCCATGGGAGTTGGGCAGTGCCTGCAGGCCCCGACGCGCCGAACGCGACGCCCGCTCCACCGCGCGCTCACACGCGACACGGCCTCCGAACGACTCCACCAGCGCACGCGCCCGGGCCAGCGCCTCCGCGTCCTTCTGCTCCACCGGCAGCGCCCACAACCGCTCCAGCTCCTCGCGGCCCGAGGGCGTGGCGCGCACGTAGGCCGCCATCAACGGGAAGGTGCGCTTGCCCTGCGTGAAGTCCCCGTCGCACGCCTTGCCCGCCACCGACGCGTCGCCGAACAGGCCGATGAGGTCATCGCGAAGCTGGTAGGCGAGCCCCACCGAACGGCCCACCTGCTCCAGACCCTTCTTGAGCGTTTCATCCGCGCCGCCCAGCATCGCGCCACACACCAGCGGGGCGCTGAAGCCGTAGCGCGCCGTCTTGAGGTGGGCCACGCGCAGCGTCTGGAAGAGCGTCACCTCCGACAGCGGCATGCGCGACAGGTCCAGGTCCAGGTACTGCCCCGCGGCCGTGTGCCGGCACACGCCCAGGTAGTACTGCACCACGCGCGCGACGCCCGGCAGCCCCGACTCCAGCATCGCCTCCAGCGAGCGCGCGAAGAGGTGGTCCCCCACGACGATGGCCAGGTCCTCGCCCGGCCGTCCCGGAGCCAGCATCCGGTGCAGTGCCGGCCCGCCCCGCCGCAGCTCCGCCTGGTCCGCCACGTCGTCGTGGATGAGCAGGAACGTGTGCAGCAGCTCCAGCCCGGCCGCGAAGCCCCACAGGCCCGGCGGCACCGCCGTGCTTCCCCGCGCCAGCCCATGCCCCGCGAGCACCAACGCAGGCCGCAGCCGCTTCGCGGGCCGCAGCGCGTAGTCGCGCGATTGATCCACGGCGCGCGACCAGCGTGGGTCCAGCGAGGCCTCGTCCGGCAGCTCGAACAGCAGCCCGAGCGCCGTCTCCACCCGTGCCTGCACGAGCTGCAGCCAGGCCTGCTCCGGAGGCGCCCCGTCCGAGGGAGCCTGCTGCACGTTGGGAAGCGGGATGGCCATACAGCGGATCTCCGAAGTCGGGAGCACAGCAGCAGCCTTTCCAGCTAGAGGTAGCGTTTGCGTCCAGTGATTGTCAAGGCTATGTCTAAGGTTTGTCAGAACCTTGTACACGAGAGGCTCCCAATGAAAGCGTGGATCACAAGTGCGTTGACGGTGACCCTGGCGGCGGGGAGCGCGAGCAGCGCGCCTCCGACTCCGGAGCCGGTGGATGCGACCCTGAGCACCTCCAAAGGCGAGCGCGTGCGCCTCTCACGGTGGCGTGGAAAGCCCGTCGTCCTGTTCTACGAGGACAAGGACTCCACGACCCTCAACGCGCCCTTGAAGGAGGAGTTGTTCGCTCGCGGGCGCGAGCGGGGTCTCCTTCAAAGCGCCTGGGTGGTCGCGGTCGCCAATTTGGAAAAGTACGACTTCTTCCCCGCGAGGGAGATTGCCCTGTCGTACGTGCGCGACGAGGAGAAGAAGGCCGGCGTCCCCATCCTGGTCGACCTGGAGGGCACCCTGGGACAGGCCCCCTGGAAGCTGCCCACCAAGACGTCCAATGTGATGCTGTTGGACGCGCAAGGGGCGTTGGTCTTCCGACACTCGGGCCGGATGAAGCCGGAGGACCGGGCGCGCTTCTTCGTCGCGTTGAGCGAACTGGTGGGCCAGGACCTCACGACGGAAGCGGTGACGGAGGCCCAGCCGTGAAGGTGGCGTGCACGGGCGCCAGCGGCTTCCTGGGCCCAGGGCTTGTCCAGGGTTTGTTGGACGCGGGCCACACCGTGCATGTGCTCAGCCGCAACGTTGAACACGCGCTGTCCAGGCTGCCCTCCGGGGTGACGGGCTCCTTCTTCGACGGGAGCACGCCGCTGTCACCGGACGCGCTGGCCGGCGCGGAGGGCGTGGTGCACCTGGCCGGGGAGCCGGTGGACCAGCGGTGGACCCACGAGGCCAAGCAGCGCATCCACGCAAGCCGGGTGGAGGGGACTCGCGTGCTGGAGGAGGCGATGAAGCAGGCAGGCTCGGTGCGGCACTTCGTCTGCGCCTCGGCGGTGGGCTTCTACGGCGGCGCGCGCGAAGGGCAGACGCTGACGGAAGAGGACGCGCCCGGCGACGACTTCCTCGCCCACGTGTGCCAGGGCTGGGAGGCGGAGGCGCTGCGAGCGGCGGAGGCCGGCGTGCGCACGGTGCGGCTGCGCATCGGCGTGGTGCTGCACCCGGCGGGCGGCGTGCTGCACCGGATGCTGCCGGTGTTCCGCATGGGCGCGGGCGGACGGGTGGGCCACGGGCACCAGTACGTGAGCTGGGTGCACCGCGAGGACCTGCTCGCGCTGATGCGCTTCGCGCTGGAGCACCCGACGTTGGAAGGCGCGGTGAACGCCACGTCACCGGAGCCCGTCACCAACGCGACGTTCGCGCACACGCTGGGCGCGGTGCTGGGGCGGCCGGCGGTGTTGCAGGTGCCGGGCTTCGTCCTCAAGGCCCGCTTCGGGGAGATGGCGCGCGTGGCGCTGGAGGGCCAGCGGGTGATGCCCCGGCGCGCGCTGGAGGCAGGGTTCCAGTTCCGCCACCCCGACCTGGGCGGGGCGCTGCGCGACCTGCTGCCCCACGAAGGGGCCTGAAGACCTCCGGGGCTCCCGCATGCCGACGTGATGTCCGCGGGTGGACGCGGATCCGCCACGCGACGATGCGCGGCCGACGTGGAGCCCCCTCGCACCAGCGCGGTGCGTACAGTGCACGTCACGCATGGACACGCAGACGCTGGAAGCACGCGCGCGCCGCGAAGGCACGCCGCTCATCGATGGGGACACCGCCACCTTCGTGTGGAAGGGCGCAAGCCGCGTCTTCCTCCAGGGGGACTTCCAGGACTGGCAGGGGACGCCCCTGCCGCTGGAGCGCGTGGGCAAGGGCCTGTGGGCGCGGTCGCTGGCGCTGCCGGAGGATGCCTACGTCGAGTACGCGCTCCAGGACGCGAAGGGCCGCCGCGTGCGCGACGCGCTCAACAAGCGCCGCTCCGACAATGGCTTCGGCGGCTTCAACCACTGCTTCTGGATGCCGAAGGGACAGCCCACGACGTTGAACCGGCGCGCGCGCGGCGTGCCCCGGGGCCGCGTGACGCGCCATCAGGTGGACACGCACGAGTGGGCCGTGGGGAAGAAGCGCGCGGTGGCCCTCTACGCGCCGCCGGTGCCGGGGCCCGTGCCGCTGATGGTGGTGCTGGACGGAGACGACTACCTGGAGCGCGTCCAGTTGCCCACGCTGGTGGACAACCTCGTCGCCCAGGGCCGCATGCGTCCGGTGGCGATGGCCTTCGTGTCCAACGGCAAGGAAGCGCGCACCGCCGAGTATGCCTGCAGCGAGGCCACCGTCGCCTTCCTGGAGCGCCGCGTGCTGCCCCTGGCGCGCGAGAAGCTGTCCCTGGTGGACGAGCAGCGCACGCCGGGCGTGCACGCGGTGCTGGGCTCTTCCCTGGGAGGACTGATGGCGCTCTATACGGCCCAGCGCCTGCCGCGCACCTTCGGCCGCGTGCTGTCCCAGTCCGGCGCCTTCTCCATTGAGGGCACCGACATGGTGGTCTTCGACCTGGCGCGGCGACAGGCCCAGCCGCCGCTCCACGTCTGGATGGACTGCGGCCACTTCGAGGGCCTGCTGGACGGCAACCAGCGCCTCCTGCCCGTCCTTCAGGCGGCCGGCCACCGCGTCACGTCCCGGACCTACAATGGCGGACACAATTATCCGGCCTGGCAATGCGATCTGCCGGCCGGTCTGGAAGAATTGTTCTCGACGCCTGGATGACGCGACGCGGCGGTCCACCGGGGTTCCGTCCAGAGCGGAAGGTCAGTGAGAACAAGGGGTTGGCTTTTTTGGAAAGCGCTCAAAACGAAATGATCCGGGATTGATCCACGGCTTTGACGCGGCGAGCGGGCAGCCGGACAGGACGTGTGGACTCCGGGGCTACGCAACATGGGGGGAGGCTGGTGCGATAACAGATGTAGGTGCGCATCCTGACGCGAGCACCGCGTCGGCCCCCCCCGCCCTGGAGTTCCGTCATGTCCCGCGTCGATGGTGGCAACCGCCCGTCCCCCCCCACGAAGCGCTCGGAGTTCGAGCGGGGCGACGCCACGCGCGAGAAGCCGGCCACCACCGCCCAGGCCAAAACGCCCGCCAACGCCACGGTGCGCTCGTTCCAGGGCCGCAGCGACTTCGAACCCGCGCGCCCCTCGCCTTCCCGCCCCACGCCCGCGCAGACGCCGGCCGTGAAGCCCCCACCCTCTCCGGCGGACGCGGAGTCCATCGCCCAGGCCGACATGGAGCTGGGCTTGCTGGAGGAGTTCCCGGACGCCGACGCGCAGAGCGGCATCGCGTCCGCCATGCTGCACGCGCACTCGGATGCGCCGGTGTCGCAGAACCGCATCGTGGAGCGGCTGAAGCAGGACGGCCGCCTGGAGTCGCTCTTCGGTGAGGTGTTCCGCGAGGACAACCCCTTCGTGGAGCAGCCGCACAAGGCCGCCATCGTGCGCGCGCTCGACACGGCGCTCACGCGCGGCACGGTGACGTCCGACGACCTGCGCGCCTTCTCCCGTGGCACCTATGCCCAGGAGTGGCAGCAGATTGGCGTGGCGCTGGGCGACGCCCGGAAATAGCCGGCTTCCCCGCTTCGCCCCCACCGCTTCACGCTTCTTCACGCGCGCGCCGGTTGCGTCGTGACGCGTGCGCGCGAGGATGGGGGCCGCCATGGAAAGCCCGTTGCGCTTCATCTTGTTCTTCTTCGTCGTCGGCGTCGCGGCGGTCTACGTCCACATCTATCTGTACCGGCGCCTGTTCCGGGACACGTCCGACAGCCGCGCGTGGCGGCTCACCGGCAAGGTGCTGCTGACGGCGCTGTGCCTGCCGCTGCTGCTGTCGTGGGTGGTGACACGCGTGCTGCCCTCCGCGTTCGCCATCGCCATCATGTCGTGGACCTGGATGGGCGTGGCCGTGTACCTGCTGCTCTCCCTGGCGGCGCTGGGCGGGGTGCGCTGGCTCGTCGCCCGGACGCGGGGCCACCGGGGCATCATCCCTCCGGCCCCGGTCGCGGCCTCGGGTCCGGCCAGCCCGGAGACAGCGCGGACGCCGTCCCTGGCGGAGCTGTCCATCACCGTCCCGCCTCCCGCCGTGGACGAGGACCGGCGCAGGTTCCTCGCCCGGGCCACCGCGGGCGGCGCGGTGCTCGCGGCCGGCGGCCTGACGGGCTACGGCATGTGGAGCGCCTTCCACCCGCCCGTGGTGAATGAAGTCACCGTGCGGCTGCCCGGCCTGCCCAAGGCCCTGGACGGCTTCAGCATCGTCCACGTGAGCGACATCCACGTGGGCCCCATCATCCAGCGCCGCTTCATGGACGAGCTGGTGTCGCGCTGCAACGCGCTCAAGCCGGATCTCGTCGCCATCACCGGAGACCTGGTGGACGGCACGGTGAGCGACCTGGGGCACTCCGTCGCCGCGCTCCAGAACCTGAAGGCGAGAGCGGGCACGCACTTCATCACCGGCAACCACGAGTACTACTGGAACGCGGGCACCTGGGCGGACGCGCTCAGCGGCCTGGGCATCACGGTGCTGAGAAACCGCCACGTGACCATCGGGGATGCGGGCGGCGCGTTCGACCTGGTGGGCGTGGATGACTGGTCCATGCGCAACGGGCCCCAGGGCTACAACCTGGACGCCGCTCTGGCCGGCCGGGACCCGGGCCGGGCCGCTGTGCTGCTCGCGCACCAGCCCTCCAACTGGGACGTGGCGGCGAAGGCCGGCATGGGCCTGCAACTGTCTGGACACACCCACGGCGGGCAGTTCTTCCCCTTCACCGTCGCCGTCTCCGCCATCTGGAAGCACGACGCCGGCCTCTTCCAGGAAGGCGATCGCCACCTCTACGTCAGCCGCGGCACCGGTTTCTGGGGTCCCCCGCTGCGCGTCGCCGCGCCGTCTGAAATCGTTAAGGTGACGCTTCTGGCGTGAGGTGTAGATTTACCCGGAAATGAGCAAGGAACCAGCGAAGCGCGAAATCAAGCAGGAGCGGGCGGCGCGGACGCGGGTGGAAATCCTGGAGGCCGCCATCACGTTGTTCGCTCGGCGGGGCTACCTGTCGACGACGATGTCGGACCTGGCGAAGGCCATCCGGATGACCCCGGGCGCGCTGTACTGGCACTTCCCCACCAAGGAAGACCTGCTGCTGGGGGCCATCGAGGAGCTGCACTCGCGCTACCAGGCGGAGTTCCTGCCGCTGCTCACCGAGCGCCGGCCGCTGTCCGGCCGGGAGCAGCTGGTGTTCGTCGTCTCGCGCACCTCGCAGTTCCTGCGCTACCACCGCGAGTACGGCATCTTCTTCGGGATGCTGTCCGCCGAGTCCGCGGAGTCCAATGACCGCGTGGCGGAGCTGCTGCGGGAGAAGATCGCCGTCTACGTGCAGGTGCTGGCGGGGATGATCCGCTACGGCCAGAAGCGGCAGGAGTTCCGCGCGGAGGTGGACCCGCTGCACATGGCCCACACCATGATGGGCGGCTACCTGGGCATCCTGCTGCACCACAACCTGTTCCGCACCACCGTGAACTACGACCCGCTGATGGCGTCGTTGGATCAAATCCTCTCCGGCGGCCTGCACGTGCGCGGCCCGCTGGGCTAACCCCCGGCAAGAAGAAGACGCCCGTCCCCGGATGAGCTGGGGAGCGGGCGTCAGGTCATTTCGGTGGATTCAGCGGTGAAGGCTCCCGCTTCCCCCAGGTTCGAGGGAAGCGGAAGATGCCTGCCGCGCTACAGCGCTTCCGTCCCGTTCTGCGTGCCCTGCGGCTGGCGCGCCGCGCGGATCACGAAGTCCGCGGCATTGCCGTCCGTGTCGTAGCCGTTGCCCAGGGCCGCGTCCTCGCCTCCCACCGCCATCGTCGCGGCGGTGGAGGTGGCCTTGGCCTTGCGCTCGTAGGTACCAGCGGCGGCCGGGGGACCCACGATGGGGGTTCCACCTTCCGCCGAGTCCGCGTCCGCGCCATAGCCCACCGTGTCCACCGCGAGCGCTTCCGTCTTCTCCAGCCCGATGCCGGGCATGCCCAGGCGGATGTGGCCGGAGCCCGCCGCCATCTGGATGGTGACGCCGAACGAGGCATCGGACGCCGCAGTGCCGGCGCTCGAGTAGGTGTTGCCCGTCAGCAGGTAGTAGCCATGCGCGGCGATCTTCGCGCCCGCGGGGAGCGTGAAGACCGTGGCGGCCCCGTAGGTCTTGCCGGCCGCGCTCTTGTACTGGAGCTTCCAGCCAGCCAGGTCCACCTCCGCGTTCGTCGGGTTGTAGAGCTCCACGAACTCGTCGTTCGCACCGCTCGGACCCGCCGGGGCGAACTCACTGATGACGACGTGACCGGCACCGGTGACGACGACCACCGTGATGGCCGCCGACTTCGTCACGCCCGCGTAGGACGCGGTGAGCTGGGTGCTGCCCGCCGTGGCCCCGGCCGTGAACGTCACCGTGGCGGTCGTCTGGCCCTCCGGCACCGTCACCGTCGCGGCGGGCGACAGCTCACCCACGCCAGAAGGCGCGAGCGCCACGTCCACCGTCGTACCGCCCGCCGGAGCCTTGCGATCCAGCGTCACGGTGAACACCTGCGTCTTGCCCGAGTTCACCGTCACCACGTCCGGCGTGATGCTGGAGAGCTTCGCGGGCGGAGGCAGCACGGTCAGCGCGCCCGTGCGCGTGATGCCGTTGAGCGAGGCGGACACGGAGCCCGTGCCCTCCCCTTCCGCCGCCGCGGTGAACGTCACCGTCGCCGTCGTCTCACCGGGGTTCACCGTCACCGACGTGCTGGACAGCGCGCCGAAGGGCGTGCCCGTGGGCGACGTCAGCGTCAGCAGCACCTGCACGGCCTCCGTGGGGGCGGACTCCAGCGTCACCGTGTACACCTGCTGCGCGCCCGCGTTCACCGTGGCGGTGGACGGGGAGAGCGACACCAGCCGGGGCACGTCGGTGATGACGTTCACGGTGGCGTTCAGGGTGTCGGTGCCATGGGTGACCGTCACCGTGCCGGCGCCGGTGCTGGCCTCGTCCACGGTGAAGTCGAAGGTGGTGCTCAGCACGTCGGTGGCCACCGTCGTGTTGGAGAAGGTGCCGAAGCCCACGGGCGACACCGCGAGGTCCAGCGTCGTGCCGGCCGGCACGGGCCGGTCGAACGTCACCGTGAAGCGCGCCGTTCCGCCCGGCGCCACCCCTGGAGTCTGCGGCGTGAGGTTCGCGAGGGACGCGGCCTCATCCGTGCCCAGCACGCGCAGCGTGGCCGTCTGCGTGGACGTGCCCAGCGTCGCGGTGAGGCTCACCGCCGCCGAGGGCGCCAGCGCCTGGAGCGCCACCGTGGCGCTCGTCTGGCCCACGGGGATGACGACCTGCCCGCCCACCGCGTTCAGCGCCGCCGCGTCGCTCGACGAGAGGGCCACGGTGACGTCCACCGGGTAGGTGGACGCCATCGTCACGGTGAGCGCCTGCGGGATGGCCTGGGAGCCGCCCACGCGCACGAAGCCACCGGACGTGAAGGCCGTCAGCGCCGGCAGGGGCGGCAGGGGAATCTGCATGTCACCCGCGCTCCGAGGCAGCAGCTTGTGGTTGCTGAAGGTGTACGTCAGCACGCCGCGCACCACGCGGTATTCAGTGCCCACGACCTGCACCGGGTAGCTGAAGGCCTGGTCGTCCACCATCAGGCCCGTGGCCGCCGGGTCCCCGGACTTGTTCTCGTCGATGATGAACTCGCGCTGGGCGTTCTCCAGCCGGGTGTTGAACACGTTCTGGACCTCCACCAGCGCGCCCTCCAGGGCCTTGGCCTGGGGACCCCCGGTGCGGATGGCCTCCGTGCGCACCACCACCGGCGCGGGCAACGCGTTGGAAGCGCTGTGCTTCGTCACCGTGACGTTGATGAGCTCCAGCAGGCCGAAGTACTCCGTCAGCGTGCCTTCCAGCTTCACGTTGTCGCCCACCGCCACGTTGGCCTTCTCCCCATAGACGTAGAGGCCGGAGTTCTCCGCCCCCTTGCCCGACGGGTAGTTCGCCACCTGCACCCAGTAGCCACGCGTCGCGGTCGCATTCGCATCCACGGCGGTCACCACCACGCCGTCCACCGCCACCTTGACGCCCACGAGCGACGTCTTGCCGGAGGAGGGCGTCGTCTTCACGTCGTAGACGGTGACGGCGCACGCGGAGCCGTTCGGGTTCGGCACCGGGCACGGGTCGCACTCGTCGCCCACGCCGTCGCCGTCCGTGTCCTTCTGGTCCGGGTTCGCCACGAGCGGGCAGTTGTCGCCGGGGGCGAGGATGCCGTCGTAGTCGAAGTCCGACGGGTCGGTGGCCGAGCACACGCCGGCCTCCGTGGGGCAGCCGTCGCACACATCGCCCTTGCCGTCGCCGTCGGTGTCCTTCTGGTCCGCGTTGGCCACGAACGGGCAGTTGTCGCGCCACGTGGGCACGCCGTCGTGGTCGTCGTCATCGCCGCGCGAGGCCACGCACGCGGTGGTGCCCGCCTCCAGGGGGCACGGGTCGCACGCGTCGCCCACGCCGTCGCCGTCCGTATCCACCTGCCGCCCGTCGTCCATGGGACGCACGGGGTTGAAGATGGCCGGGCAGTTGTCGGTGGCGTTGGGGATGCCGTCCGCGTCCGTGTCGTCCGCGCCCGCCACGCCCGTGTAGACGGTGGAGCCGTTGACCGCGGCGACGGGGAAGGCGGTGCCCACCGCGCTGCGCGACGGCTCGCACGTCGGCTCGTTGGCGGGCGTCTCGCACGCGAACAGCGGGTAGAGGCCCGCGGTGTCCGGCGAGCCCTGGAACGCCGTCAGGTTCTTGCCAATCTCCGACTGCACGCACGCGGCCTTGGCCGTGCCGCACACCGCCAGCGCGTCACAGGTGTCCGCGCCCTTGAGGCCGTCCACCAGGGCCTGGTCGCCGTAGAGCGGCTTGCCCCCGCGCATCGTCAGCACCACGTCCGCGGGCTCCGCCGCGATGACCGCGCGGTGCGGGGACGCGGCGTAGCTGCCCTGCCGGTAGATGGCCAGGTCCGCCACCTTGCCCGGCGCGATGCGGCCCACCTTCTCGTAGACGTCCACCGCGTCCGCCGCGTTGGCCGTCACCATGCGCCACAGCTCCTCGTCCGTGAAGGTCTTGGCGAAGCGGGTGGTGTTGAGGTGATCCGCGCAGCGCAGCTCGCGCAGGATGTTCATGGAGCCGGAGCGGATCCAGTCCGTGCCCAGCGACACGGACACGCCCAGCGTCTTGAACGCCGTCACCATGGCCGTGTCGCCGTACAGCGAGATGTTGGAGCGCGGCGACCAGACGAGCCCGGTGCCGTGCGCCGCCATCTGGGAGATCTCCCGGGCGGTGAGCCCGATGCCGTGGATGATGGCCGAGCGCGGGAACAGCACGTTGGCGGACCCCGAGGACAGGCACCGGAACTCATTCTGCGCCGTGGCCGCGATGCCCTCCGCGATGTGCGGCAGGTACGCCGACGTGCGCGAGGCCACGTCCGACGCGGACGGGAAGGAGCCGTAGGCGCAGCTGCCCACCAGCGTGGTGCCGCTGCTGTCACCCAGCGGGAAGGTGTCCGAGTCCGCGGCGCCCTCTCCCAGCCCCTCCTGCTGCGCGAGCGTGTTGACGTCCAGGTTGCGCAGGAAGCCCTTCTGACCGCCCGCGCCCGCGACGGAGGTGGTGCCCGCCATCACCTGGCGCAGCTCCGACCAGAGGATGGCGTCCGCCTTCGCGCTGCCCGTGTTGTTGAGCCGGGTGTGCTTGTTGCTGCCCGTGCGCCACTCGTGCCGGTGCTCGTAGCGCTCCACGCTGGTGCTCGGCTGGGGCGCGCCCGGATAGGTGATGTGGTCATGCGGGTTGACGAGGCCCGGGGAGATGACACCCGTGGGGCACATCACCTGCGTCGCGTCCGCGGCGCCGGCCGTCTGGGAGCAGTCGCAGGCGGAGCACGTGATGGAGCCCTGGGCATCCACCAGCACCTGTCCGCCCAGGAACGTCTCACCGTCCGTGAGCACCACACCGGTGAACAGCGTGCCCGCCGTGCCCGCCTTCGTCACCGCGCACGTGGCGCCGTCCGGAAGCGCCGCGGGAGGCGCGGCCCAACACCGCGTCGTCTTGGTGGGCGTGGCGGTACAGTCCGCCTCGCACCCGTCGCCGCTCACGTCGTTGCCGTCGTCACATACCTCCGTGGCGTCCTTGGTGCCGTCGCCACACTTCGACGTGGGCAGCGTGCAGTTGGCTTCGCACGCGTCGCCTCCCACCGTATTGCCGTCGTCGCACTGCTCACTGCCCTCCTTCTTGCCGTCGCCGCACACCACGGGAACTTCGGGATCATCGGATCCACAGGCACTGCCCAAGAGGAGGACCGCGCCCAGGGCGGCCAGCAATAAGCGGGGGGAGCTGCGCATGAAGCCTCCTGCCGGAAAGGCAGTGCCGAGAAAGGTCGGAGCGACGAAGAGCACCCCGGACCTCGCACGTGGCAGAGGACCCGGGGTGCAACATTTCAGCGATACCTGACCCGTGAAGTCCACTCCGAGGGACTCAAAGCGTCAGTCATGTGCCTGGAGGTGTGGTAGGAGCACACCCAACGTGTGGGGGAGCGTGCTCATGACGCGGACGCACAAGGTCTAGAGTAGGGGACGTATGATCACCCGGAATCCGTCGAGTACCGTTTCCCGCTTCCTCGAAGGGCACCTGCGGCGCGATGCGCAGGCGCGTGAGCTGTCGGTCGCGCGCTTCATGAGCATCCTGTCCGGCATCTGCGTGGTGGTGGCCGCGGCGCTGGGCCCGTCCATGGGCTGGGACCTGACGTTGGCGCTGATGGGCCTGTCGGTGGTGCTGGCCGGCTACTACGCGCTGATGTGGGCGGTGCTGCGCAAGGGCACGTTCCACCCGGCCATCCCGTGGCTCAACGTGGCCATCGAGGTGAGCATCCCCGCGGTGGTGCTGACGTTCGACCTGCGCTACCAGGGCCCCGTCTACGCGCTCACCGCGCCCACGCTGGTCATCTGGGGCTCGCTGGTGACGTTGGCGGGCCTGCGCAGCAACCCGCGCCTGGGACTGGCCGCGGGCGCGCTGGTGGCGGCCGAGTACCTGACGCTCTACTTCGGCTTCGTGCGGCCGCTGTTGCCGGAGAATCCGCTCATCACGCTGGCGCCGCTGTTCATCTGCGTGCGCGCGTTCTTCTTCGTGGCCACCGGGGCGCTGACGGCGGTGCTCGCTCGGCACTTCCTGGAGCGCACCCGGAGCGCGCTCGCGTCGCTGCGCGAGCAGGAGGTGATGGGCAAGTACGTGCTGCATGAGCGGCTGGGCGCGGGCGGCATGGCGGAGGTGTACCGGGCCACGTACTCGCCCGAGGGCGGCTTCGAGAAGCAGGTGGCCCTGAAGCGCATCCTGCCGTCGTTCGCGGACGACGCGGCCTTCGTGACGATGTTCCGCCGCGAGGCGGAGCTGTGCTCGTCGCTCAACCACCCCAACATCGTCCAGGTGTTCGACCTGGGCCGCCACGGCGGCACCTACTTCCTGGCGATGGAGTACGTGGACGGGCTGCCGCTCAGCGGCGTGCTCAAGCCGCAGGTCCGCAAGCCCCTGCCGCTGTCGGCCGCGACGTTCCTGGCCGCGGAGCTGGCGTCCGCGCTGGACTACGTGCACCGCAAGACGAGCCCGGACGGCGAGCCCCTGCAGTTGGTGCACCGCGACGTCAACCCGCCCAACGTCCTCATCTCGCGCATTGGCGAGGTGAAGCTGTCGGACTTCGGCATCGCGCGCGACGCGGCCCGCGCGAACCTCACGGTGGCCGGCAGCGTGCGCGGCAAGCTGGGCTACATGGCGCCAGAGCAGGCCATGGGCCGGGACTTCGACGGACGGGCGGACCTGTTCGCACTGGGGCTGACGCTGCACGAGGCCCTCACCGGACGGCGCGCGCTGAGCGGGCATTCGGAGGAGCTGCTGCTGCGCGCGGCGGTGGATCAAGAGGTCGTCCCGCCCTCGCAGCTCAACCCCGCGGTGCCAGTGGCGCTGGATGCCATCGTCATGTCGCTCCTGCAGAAGGACCCGCAGCGGCGCACGCCCAACGGCGCGGCGCTGCGCCAGCAACTCCTGGCGCTGGAGGGCCCCGCGGCCCCCTTCCCCCATGGACAGGCGGAGCTGGGACGGGTGGCGCGCGAAGCGAAGGCGCTCGCGACGGCGCTGACGCAGGAGGATCCCGAGTCCTTCGCCGCCGAGAAGGCGCCGGCCGTGCGCTCGGCCTGAGGCCTGGGCACCCTGGACGCGAAAGTCCGGGCGGCGCGCGGAGGCGCTGCACGGGGCCTGGGAGCGCGCTAGAACCCGGGCGCGTCCCCGCTCCCGGAGTGCGTCGCCTTGGACATCGCCGTCATCACCTACGCAGGAATGCCGCAGCTGTACCCGCTGGACGCGCCGCTGGTGCCCGCCCTGCGCGAGCTGGGGCTGGATGCCCGGCCGGTCATCTGGGACGACCCTTCCGTGGACTGGAGCCGGGTGCGCGCGGCGGTGGTGCGCAACGCGTGGGACAGCCACCTGCGCCGCGATGAGTTCCTCGCATGGGCGGAGCGGGTGGACGCCGTCACCCGCCTGTTCAACCCGTTGGACGTGCTGCGCTGGAACACGCACAAGGGCTACCTGAAGGACATGGAGGCCCAGGGGCTGCCCCTGACGCCCACCGTCTGGGTGGCGCCCGGCGGCACGCTGGACGTGGAGCAGGTGGCGCGCGAACGGGACTGGAACGCGGTGGTGCTCAAGCCCGCGGTGGCGGCCGGCGGGCTCAAGGTCTTCATCTTCCGGCAGGAAGCGCTTCATGAAGCGAGCGCGAAGGTGGCGGAGCTTTCGAAGGAGGGCGACGTGATGGTGCAGCCCTACCTCACCGCCTTCGAGACCGAGGGCGAGCGCTCCTACATCTTCTTCAACGGCGTCTTCAGCCACGCGGTGCGCCGCCCTCCCACGCTGGCGTCAGCGCCCCGGGGCTTCGCGGAGCCGCACGCGTTCACCCCGGACAACCCGGCGGAGCTGAAGGTGGCGGAGGCGGTGCTGGAGGCGTCCGGTGGCTCGCGGCTGTTGTACGCGCGCGTGGACGTGGCCACGGACAACGCGGGACGCACCCGCCTGCAGGAGGTGGAGGTGACGGAGCCGTGCCTGTTCCTCACCCTGGATGCGGCGGCGCCGGAGCGGATGGCCCGGGCCGTCATTGCCCGGCTGTAGCGCCCGGACCGGGGCCCGCCAACCATTCGACCACTCGTGGACACCTGCGAACGCGCGGTGGCGGTGGAGGGCCCTGATGAGGTTATCTCTGGGGCATGCGCGCCCTGTTGCTTTCGTTGCTCATCCGCCAGCACATGGCCCTCAAGGAGAAGTTCAACGCCAAGTACCCGCACCCCTGGTTGGTGTGGGAAGCGGGCGCGTGGAACGTCCCCGAAGAGCAGAACGTGTCGGCGACGCGGTTGCCCATGATGGACCTGCGCGACTGCCTGCCCGCGGGCGACGCGCTGTGCTTCGAGCTGATGGGCGTGGCGGAGCGCGGCCCCCTCAAGCTGGGGCGCGCCGAGCACAACACCTTCGTCGTCAATGACGCCACGGTGTCGCGCGAGCAGCTGGCCCTGCACCCCACCACCGAGGGGCGCTGGACGGTGGAGCGGCTGGCGCACTCCAAGCCCGCGACGGTGAATGGTGAAGCGCTGGAGCCCGAGCAGCCCCGGATGCTGCATCCCGGAGATGAGCTGAAGGTGGGCGACGTGCGCCTCACCTTCCACGACGCCGCGACGTTCAACGCGCGCATCGGCCGCATCGCCGCGCAGGTGCTCGCACAGGCCTCCGCTTCGCCGCCGCCGCGCTGAAGCGAAGTCCGGGTGCCGCTTGAGCGGAGTCCCCGGCATGCCGGGGGCCCGAACCCGGCGACGGGCCCTACCGCCCCACGGTGCCGAGCGTCGTGTCCCGGGGGTTGGGGGCCGTGGCGAGCCACACCGCGCCGCCCGCGAGCACCGCCGCCGCGCCCACGCCGGCCCAGACGTACCAGCGGCGCGACCAGGGCTTGGAGTCCTGCGCCGTCACCGCGCCTTCCGGCACCTGCATCGCCAGGGCCTCGGAGGCCCCATTCTTCTCCTGCGCGGCGGACGGATTCGCGGCGAGCTTCGCCTGGCTGGCGCGGGCCTCCGCCAACGCGGCCTGTTCGCGCGCGCGCTGAAGCTCGCGGTCCCGCGTGAAGCGTTCGCGCTCGCGGCGCTGCTCCTCCTGGACACGGACCTTGTTGTCCATCTCCGCGATGAGCTCACGCACCACGTCCGCGTTCGCGGGCTCCTCCGACGACAGCGCCAGGTAGCGCCGGTAGAAGAAGGCCGCGCGCGACGGGTTGTTCAACTGCCGCTGGCACTGCGCGATGTTGAAGAGGAACGCGGGCAGCGGCTTGAGGCGGTACGCCTCGCTGAAGGCCTTGAGCCCCCGGTCGAACTCTCCCAGGTCGTACGCCAGATTGCCCTCGGAGAACTTCTCGCGCGCCTGCGCCTCCGAAGAAGAGGCCGTGGGTGCCTCCGCCGCCACCACCTGCAACGGCGCTCCCAACGACAGCGCCAGCACGAGGCTCAGCGCCTTGCGGTCAATGCGGCGCGAATGGATCAATGACCGCATCCCTGCTTCCTCCCTTGCGACCCGTCCCGCGAGCCGGCGCACGGCGCGGTCCCGGACTCGACTTCACGAGCGGCACGGTCAGCTCCGCGGCGGCGGCATCCTGCTTCAGCTCCACCGCGCGCTCCAGCGGCACGTAGCCCGCAAGCTCCACCCGCAGCTGCGACGGCATCGACCGGCGCTCCAGCGCCTTCGTCAGCGGCGTGACGCCCAGCTCCTCCCCGGTGTCCACGCGGACGACCTTCGCGCCGGGAGGGGACGACTGCACCATCAGCGTCACCGCGTCGGTCGCCCCCGCGCCGGGACGGCCCACGGCGGCCGGGGCCCCCGCGACCTGAACGACTTCGGCTTCGGGCGTGCGCACCGGATGCAGGCTCTTCCAGGTCGTGATGCCGGACACCAACGCCAGCGCGGCCAGCGCCGCCGACACCTGGAGTCGCCGGTCGCGCAGCGCGGACGGCATCCGCATGCGCACGGTGGGCCGCTCCAGCTCTTCGACCAGAGCCGGCGGAGACAGATTCGCGGGCTCCACCGTCAGGGCCGGCAGCAGCAGCAGCGCGGTGGTGACCTCCGCCAGCTGCTGCGGACGGGCTTCCGGCTCCTTCGCCAGGCAGCGCATCACCAGCGCCGCGAGCGCGGGCGGCATCGGCTCACCCGACGGCAGGTGCGCGGGCAGCGGCGGCGGCGGCTGGGTGATGATCTGCACCACCAGTTGCCCGAAGGCCGACGCCTGGAAGGGCGGATGGCCCGAGAGCATCTCGTAGAGGATGTTGCCCACCGCGTAGATGTCCGCTCGGGCGTCCACCGGCAGGCCCGCGGCCTGCTCCGGCGCCATGTACGCGGGCGTCCCGATGATGGTGCCATCCAGCGTGCCGGTGAGGCTCACGCCGGTCTGCGTCGTCATCAGCTTGGCGACGCCGAAGTCCAGCACCTTCACGAAGTCCGCCTGCCCCGAGCGATGACTGATGAAGAGGTTGTCCGGCTTGATGTCCCGGTGCACCACGCCCACCTGGTGGGCCGCGCCCAGCGCCGCGCACACCTGCACGCCCATGCGCTGCACCCGCGCCAGCGTCAGCCCCTCTTCCTTCAGGAGCGCGCCCAGGTTCTGGCCGCGCAACAGCTCCATCACGCAGTAGACGTGCCCGTGCGGCGACTCATCCACGAAGTCGAAGATCTCCACGATGTGCTCGTGGTTGATCTGGTTGACGGTGCGCGCCTCCTGGAAGAAGCGCTGCACGAACGAGCTGTCCCGCGCGTGCTCCGGCCGCAGCACCTTGAGCGCCACCTGCCGGCCCAGCCGCACGTGCCGCGCCTGGAACACCCGCCCCATGGAGCCTTCACCCAGGAGCCGTTCGAGCTGGTAGTTGCCCAGCACCGTCCCCTCCTGGACCTCTTCGCCAGGCCGAGCCACCACCGGAGCCGGCATCCCGCCACTGTCGCTCACGGCTTCACCGTGGCCGGACAGGACTGTGTGGGCGAAGAGATCGTCGGTGACCATGGGGGGATCAGGTTTCCATGGTCGGGCAACCCTGCAACCCAGGGGCGAGCATCTATCGCTCCAACGACGGAAAAACTTTCGCCACGTGACGATTGGACCACCCCACCCCGCATGGAGCCGTCCCATGTGCGGCGAGCACGCACCTTCCGTCCACGGACATTGAAATACTTCTCCATACAGCGCACTCCCGTCCTGTTCCCCCGGCATCGATGGTCGCCGCTTGGATGCGGTTGGTCAACGTGGGCGGAAGGGCCGCTAGCACGGTGGCGGGAAGACTGTTCCCGGCATGAAGGGTGCGCTGGACGGGTCGCCTGGACTCCGCTCGGAGGTCGGAGTGCTCGCTGGGGGAAGCTTGCCGGGGACGAAGGGGGTCCGCACTCCTCAAGACACGACCCAAGGAGGCGTGAAGATGGCGGACAAGAGGCTCTGGATCCTGGTGGCCAACGCGAGTCGTGCCCGGCTCTTCGCCACGGACGCGAAGGCGGAGAAGTGGGACCTCATCGAGCAGTTCCAACATGACGAGAGCCGGACCAAGCCCGTCGACCTGTTCAACCAGGCTGACAATCCCAACGCGGGCACGTTGCACGGCCCGGCGTCGGAGAACGATCCCAACGGACGGAGGGACCTGGAGCACGACCGCTTCGCACGGGAGCTGTCCGCGCGCCTGGACAAGGGGGTGGACTCAAGGGCCTTCGACGAGCTGGTCATCGCCGCGCCGCCCACGTTCCTGGGCAAGATGCGGGGCCTGTTGAGCACGCGCGTGAAGCAGCGGGTGCGGCTGGACCTGGCCTCGGACTTCTCCAGCCTGCCGGAGCGGGAGCTGCACGACCGGGTGCCCCTGTTGTAGGCGGGCAGCCGGCCAAGGGGTATGTGGCCCGGGTTCTGGTATAGGACCTGGGTTACCTCTCTTCGCGCCCGACGTGCCATGCCTCCTCTCTTCTTGCGATCCCTGACGCTGCGTGGGCGGCTGCTGCTGTACATGACCCTGGTGTCCTGCGTGCCCTTGCTGGCCCTCACCGGGATGCAGGACTCGCTGATGCGCCGGCAGACGGAGGCGCAGATCGACTCGTCGCTGCGCATGGAGGCCGAAGGGTTCAAGGACCTGCTCGAGTCCACCCTCGCGGAGCGCGAGTCCAGCGCGCGAAGCTGGGCGGAAGACCCGGTGCTGCGCGCCGCGCTGCGCACGAAGGATGCTTCCGCCAGCGACGTGATGCTGTCGCTGCTCCAGCGGCGCTACCTCACGCTCAACGGCATCGTGCTCTTCAGCAATGAAGGCATGGCCATCTCCGCCAGCACGCCCGCGCTGCGCGATGCGTATACCGGCACCCACGCCCAGGTGCTCGCGTCCGCGTGGTTCCGCGAGGCCCAGGCCGGTCGCACCACGGCGGAGGGCGTGAACGAGGAGGACCCCATCTTCAGCGTGCACGTGCTGCCGCTGGCGGTGTTGGTGACGGACGAAGGTGGAAAACCCCTGGGCGTGCTGCTGGCCGCGTTCGACTGGGGCCAGGTGGGGGAGCTGGTGAAGCCCGCGCTCGCCCGGGCCCAGCAGCGCGGCCATCCCAGCTTCTCCATGGAGGTGCGGAGCGCGAACGGCATCACGCTGTTCGACTCGCGCCAGGGCGAGCACGACGACACGGGCCGGGTGGCGGTGACGGCGGTGGACGGCACGCTCGTGCGCGACGTGGGCGACGGGTGGCAGGTGATGGCGCAGGTGGATCCCGCGGAGGCGTACGCGCCGCTCAACCAGATGCGCCGGCTGGTGCTGGGCCTGGCGGCCCTCTTCGTGGCGGCGGTGGGCGTGGGCTCCTGGGTCCTGGCCCGCGGCATCACCCGGCCGCTGCGCGCGCTCAGCGAGATGGTCCGCCGCGTCGTGAAGGAAGGCGACCTCACGCAGGTGATGGAGGGCCAGGCGGGCAAGGACGAGGTGGGCGAGCTGACGGAGGCGTTCGTGCAGATGATGAAGAACCTGCACGAGACGGCCACCAGCCTCCAGCAGGGCACGCGCGTGCTCAGCGAGACGGTGGCGGAGCTCAACTTCGCCTCCGAGGTGCAGGAGCGCAACGTGGCCCGTCAGGCGGCCGCGCTCCAGGAGACGCAGGTCACCGCGCAGGAAATCAAGCAGACGTCGCTCCTGGCCGCGGAGAAGGCGGAGACGGTGCTGGGCGTGGCGGCGCGAGCCGAAGAGGTGGGCCGCGCGGGCGAGGGCGCCATCCGCGACAGCCTGGACGGCTTCCAGGGCCTGCACGAACAGTCCGGGGAGATGGCCATGCGCATCGTGCAGCTCAACGAGCGCACGCAGCAGATTGGCGGCATCACCCAGACGGTGAAGGACCTGGCGGACCAGTCCAACATGCTCGCGCTCAACGCGGCCATTGAAGCAGTGCGCTCCGGCGAACACGGCAAGGGCTTCAGCGTGGTGGCGCGCGAAATCCGCAACCTCGCGGACCAGTCCATCCAGGCCACGGAGAAGGTGCGCGACATCCTGGGGGACCTGGGCCACGCCATCATCTCCACCGCGAAGATGACCGAGCAGAGCCACGCGAGCGTCGCGGAGGGCCTGGATCAGGTGCGCACCAGCGGCGAGCACCTCAAGGAGCTGGCCACCATCGTCCAGGACAACGCCGCGGCGGCGCGGCAGATCGCTGGCGCGGTGAGCCAGCAGAACGCGGGCATCGCGCAGATCTTCAGCGCGGTGACGGACCTGTCCTCCATGATGACCGAGACCCAGGCGAGCCTGAAGTCCACCACCGGGGCCGCGCGGCGGCTGCAGGAAGTGGCCGGGCGGATGGAAGGCGTCGCCCGGGCGTACCGCATCTAAGCCGCCCCCTCCGGAGGAATCCAAAGTGGCCGCTGTCCCCGCCGTGAAGGCCGTGCTGCTGGACCTGGGCAACGTGCTGGTGTTCCACGACAACGCCCTGCTCTTCGCGCGGCTCGCGGCGCGGGCGGGCCTGGAGCCCACCGAAGCAGCGCGGCGGCTCACCGGCGCGGGCTGGACGGCGGCGAACCGGGGCCTGCTGGACGCGGAGGGCATCCGCCAGGACGTGTGCGGCGCGCTGGGCGTGCAGTTGCCCATGGAGGAGTTCGCGCCCCTGTGGAGCAGTCACTTCACGGTGCACCACGCGGTGCTGCCGCGCGTGGAGGGGCTCATCGGCCGGGTGAAGCTGGTGCTGCTGTCCAACACCAATGCGCTGCACGTCGCGTACTTGAAGCCGCTGCTGCCGCTGCTGAAGCGCTTCGACGCCTTGGTGCTGAGCTGCGAGGTGGGCGCGGTGAAGCCGGAGCCGGCCATCTACCGGCTGGCGTTGGACAAGGCAGGCTGCGCGCCGGACGAGGCCGCCTTCTTCGACGACCTGCCCGAGTTCGTCGACGCGGCCCGGGCCCTGGGCATCCGCGGGCACGTCTTCACGGACGCGCCCGCGTTCGACGCACAATTGAAGGCCCTGGGACTCTAAAGCCGCTACCGGTAGCGGGCCAGCTGCGGCTCGCCCTGGGCGGCCTCGGACCATTTGATCATCGCGGGCAGGCCGAGCACGGCGTCGCGCCAGGTGGTGAGCTCCGGGCGGAACGGCACGCCGTAGGTGACGAAGCGGGTGATGACCGGCGCGTAGAACGCGTCCGCGATGCTGAAGTCACCGAAGAGGAACGGGCCTGCCTTGCCGTGGCGTTCGCGGCAGCCGGACAGGAGGGCCTGGATGCGGGCGATGTCCGCGTGCACGCCCGGCGCGTCCAGCCCCGGCACCGTCTTGCGCGCGGTGAGGTCCATGGGCAGGTGGGTGCGCAGGGCCTGGAAGCCGGAGTGCATCTCCGTCGTCACCGAGCGCGCCATGGCCCGCACGGGGCTGGCTTCGGGCCACAGCTTCGCGGCGGGGAAGCTCTCCGCCAGGTACTCGCAGATGGACAGCGAATCCCACACCACGGTGTCGCCGTGCTTGAGCACCGGCACGCGCCCGCTGGGCGAGTGCATCGCGATGAGCGCCGCGGTCTCCGGCGTGTCCAGCGGAACGAGCACCTCGCGGAACGGCTGGCCGGTGTGGGCCAGGGCCAGGTAGGGGCGCAGCGACCACGAAGAGAAGTTCTTGGAACCAACAACCAGGGTGAGTTCGGACATGGCGCGGCACCATACCGCCGCGCGCCTGTCCGTCAGCCTCAACCGCCCGCGGGCACGCGCCGACGGCCCAGCAGTGAACGCACGCGCGCCATGAGGGCGCCTTCGCTCCGGGGCTCCTCTGGCGTGTCGATGCGGAACACGGCCACCGGCAGCTTGATGTTCTTCAATTCATTGCGGCCCAGCCGCACGGGGGGCGCCCTCAAGCGGCCCTCCACCTGCGCCGCCACCGTCTCGCTGACGTACACGGTGCCCGGACGCGCCAGGGATTCGATGCGGGCCGCCAGGTTGACGCCTTCGCCGAACACGTCGCCGTCGCGGTGCACCACCATGCCCAGGTGCGCGCCCGCGCGGATGGCCATGCGCCGCTCGCCCGGCACGCAGCGGTTGCGTGCATCCACGGCGGAGCGCCACTCCAGCGCGAACGACACCGCGGACAGTCCCGCGCCGAACTCCAGCAGGAAACCGCCCTCCTCCATCCGCTTCACCTCGCGCCCTCCGTGGCGCGGCAGCAGGTCCCGCACGAGCTGTCCATGCTCGTCGTGCAGGGCCTGCTGAAGACACTCATCCCGCCAGCGTTGACCAGCAGGGGCCTCCATGTCCGTGAACATGATGGCCGACAACTTCCGGGGCTCCGGGGCCTCCACCACCATCGTGCATCCTCCCTCCCCCCGGCGCAGACACCGCGATGCTACTGCACGACGGGCCCGGGCTCCCAACCTGGCCGGGAACCCACCCGGACGGACACGTTCCGGGGAACGCAACCGTGCGAAGTCAGAGGCGGACCCCACGTCCGCACCCCCAACCTAGTGACTTCCTGACGCGGCGCACCAAGCACCCGGGAGGTCTGGAGGCTCCGGTGTCCGACATCCGACGCGTCGCGGTGGGAGACGTCCGCTGCGTGTCAGGAGGCCCGCGTGAAGACGTGTCCCACGCGGCATTGGAGGGTCCGCGGGCCCTGCGCTACGCCGGTGAGAAGGTCCGACAGAGGGCGCGCGCCCTGAGGCCTTCCACGAATCGGAAGGGGGCTCGCGGAAGCCGCGCGAGCGTGCACCGCACGGCCCGACAGGAGGCCCGCCGGGAGATGGCCGCGTGGCTGCGGGACGGAGACCTGGAGGCGACGGGCGCGGAACCCACCACTCGGAACAACCGACGAGCGCGCTCCAACTCGGTCGAGCACCGTCTTCGCAAGACCGCCCGGCACGGCCCTCCCAGGCGGGCCTGGTGGAGCTCCGTGGGAGCCCACCCGTGGCATGCGCCCTGGCGAGGGGTGGCCAGGGCAGGGAGCAATGCGGCGTACCGGCGCAGGCGGCTGGAGGGATCGACGCTGTTTGAGACGGCGAGGGACAATATGCTGGTGGGAATCTATGACCCGGCTCCGTGCACTCTCCGTCCTCACGCTTCTATTGGCGTGCGCGACGACTCCGGCCTCACGGTTTTCTTTGGCATCGCCGGTGAGTGAAGCAGGACCAGCCTCTCAGTGGCGGAGCACGGCCTCCCAGAATCTCTCCCGGAGCGAGGCTGCGACTCCAGAGAGGAATTTGGCATCAGACTCGGCTTCCGCGACTCCAAGCGATGAGTATGAGCCGACTATCAAAGATCCCTGGAAGTCATTTGCCTGCACGCAGGCATGTCAGGCCGGTGGTGAAGCCATGGAGTCGTTCTGCAGGGCGCTTCATGACAGGTCCGTAAGGCAGAGTGCGATCAGGCGAGCATGCTGGGCGACCAGCAGGGCCTCCAAAGAAGCGTGCATCGTGTTTTGCAATGCGTATTTCGGCCCTCCTGCCAAATCCAACCGCTGAGGTGACATGTGCCTGAAGACGATTGGCGCCCGAAGTTGACCGGGATCGAAGCTCCTATCGCGGATGACTACTGGAGATATACGACGCCCAGGGGCAAACGGCGCACTTCAAGACTCACGGTAGGGCAGCCTGTCCATCTCCCACAGGAGCGCTGCTGGTATACGCCGGTCATGATCGAGGGGCATTTGACCAAGGTGACGCCTATCTTCGGTCAGGGACCCGTGGACGCACTCATGAACGCAATGATTTTCATCAAGCAATTCAACGACGAGATGCGTGAGGTTGTGTCCGGAGCAAAGCCACGCAAGCATGTGAAAAAAAAGACGACACAGACGACACGTGGGAAGGCGCCCTCGGGCAGAGGACCTCAAAACCCCTCACGATCGCCTTCTCGTGCGAACCGGCAAAGACCCTAGGGACCGAGCCAGTTCTTGCCGAGGGTTTGCGGAGGCGGCCCATGACAGTTCCCAGCAACAGCGGAGCGCACGCCTCCCAGGGCGGAAGCCAGGCCTCGGCGATCCGCGCTGAACGCAGGATCGCCAAGGCTCGATGCCACCTTACTGGACGGCGCGCAGACCCGACTGCTCTTCGGTTGCGTCGCTCAGGTTCGTCAGGAGCCGCTCACCCTCGGTCTCGTCGATGGGAACGAAGCGGCCGAGATCAGAGCGGTAGGCGTGAACCTGTGCCGCCCCGATGTCGAACCACCAGCCGTGCAGCCGCAGCGTCCCCGCCGCGAGCCGGTCGCGCACGATGGGGTAGGTCTTCAAGTGCTCGAGCTGCTCGAGGACGTTCAGCTGGGAGAGGCGATCCGCCTCGGGCAGCCCCACGCCCACCTGGGTGTTCTCCTTCAACGCCTTGAGCGAGGGCGTTCCGTGCGCGAGCCACTTCTCGAGGTTCGGTGCGCCGTTCACAACGCCTCCGGCCAGGATCGCCTTCATCGCGCCGCAGCTCGAGTGTCCGCAGACCACGACGTCCTCGATGGGCAGGAAGCCCAGGGAGAACTCGATCGCCGCCGCCTCCGAGCGGTCCGCCGTGGGCTGTCCGTTGAGCGCGGCGGTCGGAACGAGGTTGCCCACGTTGCGCACGGTGAAGAGGTCACCGGGGTCCGTGGAGACGAGCAGATTGGGCACCACGCGGCTGTCCGAGCAGCTGATGAAGAGGCAGTCAGGGGTTTGCCCCTTCGCGAGCCTCGCGAAGGTCGCCCGGTACGAGGGCAGGGTATGACGCTGGAAATCGAGCAGACCTCTAATGAGCTTCTTCACTGAGCACCTCCGGGAGCGAGAGACGAAACGTGATGAACAGAGGATGAAGGGGCTGGAGCAGCAGCGGGGGCCGCACGCGCGTCACGCCGCTTCCAGACGTCCTCGAGCGGCTCCATGGTCACGGTGCCGCCCGTCTTGCGATGCGTGTCAGCCCAGCTCTCGAGCGCCTCGAAGCCGGAGTGGTCGAGCGTGTTCACCGCCACGTCCACCTCCACCTTGGAGCCCGAGGGAATCTTCGCGAGCGCCGCCGACAGCTTCGGCACCCCGACGAACGTCAGCGCTCCGCTGATGCAGACCTGGTGAACGCCATTGGCGACGTGGCTCTCCACGCGCACCTGGCCGAGCTGCCACAGGAGCCGGAGGATGGCCGCGCCGAGCCCGAGACCGATGCCCGCGAGCAGGTTGATGCCCACGACACCCGCCACGGTGATGAGGTAGACCGGCAGCTCGCCCCGGTGCCGGAGCTCCCGGATGTGGGCGAGGTTCACGAGCTTCAGGCCCACGTGCACGAGCAGGCCGGCGAGCACCGTCAGAGGCACGTAGGCCGCCAGACTCCCCAGCAGGGTGATGAAGGCGAGCATCCACACCGCGTGAAGCACCGCCGACCAGCGCGTCTTCGCGCCGGCATTGATGTTCGCCGCACTGCGCACGATGACGCCGGTGATGGGCAGACCGCCGACCAGACCGGAGAGGGTGTTCGCCACGCCCTGCGCGAGCAGCTCGCGATCAAGGTTCGCCCGCGCGCCCGTGTGGAGCTTGTCGGTCGCCACCGCGCTCAAGAGCGATTCGGCGCTCGCCACGAGGGCCAGGGACAGCACGGCCACGAAGAAGGCGCTCCACGCGGCCCCTTCTGGAAGGGAAGGCAGATTGATGGCCGACAGCGCATCCGCCGCCAGCTGCACCCGTGCCACGTTCGCATTCAACACCGCAGCGACCGCGGACCCGCCCACGACCGCCACCAGCGGCCCCGGAACCTTCTTCAGCCGCCCGTTCGGCAGGAACTGCCACGCGATGAGAATTCCAAGCGTGAGCAGACCCAGTAGCGTGGCCGGTCCATGAAGGTCGGCAATCTGCCCGGGCAGTTCCCGCAGGTTGTTCCAGGCATTGCTCTGCGGAGAGCCGCCGAGAACGATATGGATCTGCCCCAGCACGATGAGAATGCCGATGCCCGCGAGCATTCCGTGAATCACGGCCGGCGAGATGGCCAGCGCCGAACGCGCCACCTTCAGCACGCCGAGCGCCACCTGCACGAGACCCGCCACGGCGATCGCCGCGCACGTCACGGCGAAGCCCAGCTCCTGGATGAAGCCAAAGACCATCACCGCGAGGCCCGCCGCGGGGCCACTCACGAGAAGCGGCACGCCGCCCATGAGGCCCACCACCAGGCCTCCCACGACGCCGGCGATGAGTCCCGCCATGATGGGCGCTCCGGAGGCGAGCGCGATGCCCATACAGAGGGGCAGGGCCACCAGGAACACCACCAGCGAAGCTGGCAGATCCGAGGCGAGAATCTCCTTCAACGAGGGTCTCGCCTCTGCCGCTTTTCCACCCGAAGTCATTGCTTGCGCTCCCCTGTCATCTGCCGAGCCGCACAAGGGCTCAACGTGACGCGGGAGGCTACGCAAGCGTTGTGCCAGCCAGGATCAGGCCCTTCCCGCCTGGGGCGTGGCTCGTCAGAACCGGGGGGATGAAAGAAACTTGAAGCCCGCGACCCAACCGATGAAAGACTTTTTAAGTCCTTCACTCCGAGGGTGGGTTCTCCTCCAGGCGGCGCAGAAAGGTCGGATAGGACAGGCCCAGTGCGCGGGCCGCCTCCATGCGCCTTCCTCCAAGCTGCTCGAGCACGTGCCGGACATAGAGTCGCTCCACGTCATCGAGCGGCCGAGGTGGGCCTGACACGGAGAACGCGTTGGGGTCGACAGTGGCCGGCGCGCCGCCCCCCTTGGCGAGGGACTGCAGCTCGAGCGCGGGCCCGCCCTCGAGCACGAGCGCTCGCTCGAGCACGTTGCGCAGCTCCCGGACATTGCCGGGGAAGGGATAGCTCAGCAGGCGCTCCTCCGCGGCGGGAGAGAAAGGGACCGGGCGTCGACCGAGCTCCGAGCAGAGCTCCAGCACGAGCGCCCGTGCGAGTGGCAGCACATCCTCGCGACGCTCGCGCAAGGGGGGCACGTCCACCCGGAACACGCTGAGCCGGAAGAGGAGGTCCTCACGAAAGCGCCCGGCGGCGACCTCCGCTTCGAGGTCCTTGTTGGTGGCCGCCACGATCCGGGCGGTGCTCGTGAGCTCGCTCGTGCCACCGAGTCGTCGGAAGGCCCCCTTATCGAGAAACGTGAGCAGCTTTGCCTGGAGCGCGAGCGGCAGCTCACCCACCTCGTCAAGGAAGAGGAGCCCATCGCTCGCGAGCTCCACGAGCCCGCGCCTTGCCGTCTTCGCATCCGTGAAAGCGCCGCGCTCGTGTCCGAAGAGCTCGCTCTCCATCATCGTGTCCGGGAGCGCGGCGCAGTTGATCTGCACGAAGGCCCCCTGCTTCTGGCGCAGGGCGTGGAGATGGCGGGCGAGCACCGCCTTGCCGGTCCCGGTCTCCCCGAGCAGCAGGACGGGACTTCGCGGAGTGGTGGCGATCCGCTCCAGCATCACGAGGGTTCGCTGCATCGCCGGCGAGCGAGGCTCCGCCATCCGATGCCGTCCTTCGAGGACGCTCTCGGCCTGGCGCAGCCGTTCCTGGAGCTGGAGGTCGCCTGCCGCGCGGCGTGCGCGCATCACCAGGTCGTCAATCTCGACCGGTTTGCTCAGGTAGTCACGAGCACCCGCCCGGATGGCTTCGACAGCGCTCTCGATATCGCCGTGCGCGGTCACCATCAGCACGACGGTGGTCGGAAGCTGAGCACGCAGCTCGGGCAGGAAGACGAGCCCATCTCCGTCCGGCAGCCTTCGATCCAGCACGACGAGGTCAGGCGCCTCGGCGGCGAGCGCGACGCGGGTCTCATGCAGCGAGCGAGCAACCCGGACGCGAAAACCTTCCTGGCTCAGCATGGAGGCCGCGAGCGAGGAGAAGGTCCGGTCGTCATCGACGAGCAGCAGGGAGGTGCTCATGAAGCCATCTTCTCAAGCGGAAGACGAACCGTGAAGCGGCTGCCTCCGGACACACGGGTGTAGGAAACGCTTCCTCCATCATGCGCACGGATGGCCGTGCGCACCATTGGAAGCCCGAGCCCGATCCCCTTCGACCGACCCACCGCGAATGGCTCCCAGAGCCGCGGCTCGAAGGCCGGGGGCACTCCTCCGGCGTTGTCCTCCACGACGAGCACCACCTCTCCGCCTTCGCGAAGGAGCCGGACCCCGACGCGAGGCGTGGGCTGTTGGCCTATATCATGGGCCACGGCGCCAGCTTCGACGGCGTTGCGCATGAGATTGTCGACCGCGGAGACCAGCAGCGTCGGGTCCCCCTTCACGAAGAGCCCCTCCTGCAGCGTGGTCTCGATGGCGACATCCGCGGCTTCCGGCAGGAGCCTCACGGCCTGAAGCGCGTCCTGGACGAGCAGGTGCATCTCGCAGCTGCGCCGCTGCATGGACTGGGGGGAGGCGAAGCTCAGCAATGAGCGGGCGAGGTGGCCGAGCCGGTCCGCCTGGGAACGCAGCGCCTGGACGGGCAAGGTCGTCTCCCCTCCCTTCGCGCGAATCATGCTGAGCGCGGCCTGCATGCTGTTGAGCGCGTTCTTCACCTCGTGGGCGATGAGCGAGGAGGCCGTGCCGAGCGCCGCCATCGTCTCCTGGCGCCGCAATTGTTCTTCGGCTGCCACCAGCGAACGGTAGGAGCGACGCAGGAGCACCGTGAAGAGGAGGAGCACTCCGCCGAACAGCGCGGTGTGAAAGCCGAGCTGGCCGAGGTAGCGGCGCTTGAGCATCTCGCGGTCCCGCGCCTCGTCCTCGAGCACGGCGAGCAGCATGTCGGTTCCGGGAACGAGCGCCGCCGAGCCGAGGAGCCGCGTGCTTCCGAGCGTCACGGCCCCGGGAGCGTCCAACAACGGGCGAAGGCGTGTGGCGAGCTCCGGCTGGCGCAGGGGGGGCGGGGGCGTTGCCGGGAGGAGGAGCCGACCGCGCTCGCCGAGCAGGGCCACCATGGATTCGTTCCCCCCGTGAGGGGTCGTCGGTAGCAGCTCGTTCGCCGTCGCGAGCTCGCCCACGAGGAGGCCCACGACGCGCTCGGCGCGCACGATGGGGACCGCGACCGCGACGAGCCCCCCGCCTTCCTCGTCCAGCAGCCCGACCGAAGCGACCCGCGCTTCCACCGTCCGCCGGAACCACATGCGCGAGGCGAGCGGTGTGCGCCCGAGCGGCATGGCCACAGGGTCGCTCCAGATGCGCTTGCCGTCCGCTGACACCAGCGCGACTCCCGCCGAGAAGAGAGACGTGTGGCTGAAGGCGTTCTCGAGGAGCGCCACCTCGGGTCCTGCTGCTCCATCCTCGGGTCTGAGCGACGGGTGATCCGCGAGCCGTTGCAGCTCCGAGCGCAGCAGTCCGAGATGCGCGCCAAGTGCCTGGGCCTGGAGGCCCGCGCGGTCCGACAGGTGGGCGAGGATCTCGCCCTCCGCCGTCTTCACGTCCTCCTGGTAGGCCACGAAGGGGATTACGAAGGCGGCGCCCCAGAGGAGCATCAGACCGACCACGGCGGACCGGCCCGCTTTTCTCTGCGTGCGAAGAAGCTCGCCCGGTGGGGGCACGAGAGAGGTCAGGGAGGGATGGGCCGGGGGCGACGACATGCGCCCATCATCAACACATTTCGACCCGCACGGCAGTCGCTCGTGGCGTAGAGGGACCTGCCGCCGTCCCCCTACGCCTCCCAGCGCCTCCGCTTCAACGTGCCGGGGCCGCCGGCGCGACCGGACGCTTCAGCTCGTTGACGACGCGCGTGGCGCCGTACACGTGCTCCAGCGCGGCGAGGATGCCGTCGCCGTGCACCGCGACCGCGCGATTGGACTCGGGCACGTAGGCGTAGCGGCCGCCCAGCGACGGCAGGTTGCCGTCGAAGATGAGGCCCACCACCTCGCCCTCGCGGTTCACCACCGGCGAGCCGGAGTTGCCGCCGATGATGTCGTTGGTCGTCGCCATGTCGAGCGGCGTCTGCTCGGGCACCTTCCCCTTCGCCTTCATCCACGGATCCGGCAGCTTGAAGGGCTCCTTGCCGGTGTCGCGTCCGTACGCTCCGCCGAACGTGGTCAGCGCGGGCACCGCGGTGCCGTTGTCGTCCCAGCCCTTCACCTGTCCGTAGTTGAGCCGCAGCGTGAACGTGGCATCCGGCGCGCCCGACGTGCCGTTCACCGCGAGGTACGCCTTCGCGAGCCGCTCGCCGTTGCGCTTGAGCACCGCCTCCACCGTGTCCTCGTACTGCTTGCGCGACGCGCGCGTCCGCGCGTCCACCTTGCGCGCCAGGACAATCATCGGATCCTTGGAGGCATCCACCGCCGCCTTGCCGCCCTCCAGCAGCGCCTTGCGCACCTTCACGTCGCCCAGCTTCGTGCCGCGCACCAGCGAGCGCGCCAGGTCCGCCGGGGCTTCCTTGCCCAGCACCTCGCGCACGAACGCGTCATCCGCGCCCAGCGTCTCGCGCAGCTTGTTGAAGCCGAACGTCATCTGCAGCGTCTCCAGCTCCGGCGGGATGGGCGCGTCGCGCAGGAGCTGCTGGCGCAGGCCGGGGAGCTGACCGTCGGTGTACTCGCGCAGGCGCTCCGCGTTGGCCTTGGGCAGCTCCTCCGCCGCGCGCACCAGCGCCTGCGCGTGGGCGAACAGCTCCGAACGGAACGCGTCCCCCGCGCCCTTCATCCGGTAGTCGTTCATCATCCGGCGCCACGCCTCCAGCGCCTTTGACGTCTCGTCCCACATGCCCTGGGTGAGGGCCTTCGCCTGGGGGTTCGCGTCGATGCGCTTCTTGAGCTCCGCCTCTTCCTGACGCTTGCGCGCAAGCAGCGCGGGGTCCGCCAGCGCCTCCTGCCGGCCGCGCAGGGCCTTGAGGCCGTTCTCCACGCCGCGCAGGCGCGAGCGCGCCATCCGGTAGCGATCCGCCGAGCCGCTGGTGAACTCACGCAGCATCCCGCGCATCTCCGCCAGCGTCAGCAGCGTCTGGGGCAGGGCCACATCGCGCTGGAACTCCAGCTCCGCCACGGTGCTCTTGCGCTCGGTGCCGCCGGGGTGGCCGGAGACGAAGACGAGGTCCCCCTCCTTCGCGCCCTCCTTCGCCCACGGCAGGAAGTCCGGGCTCTTCGCGGGCGCGTCGTCCTGCCACACGCGCACGAAGGCCACGTCGTAGCCGAAGCGCGGGAAGTTGAAGTTGTCCGCGTCCCCGCCGAAGGCGGCCATGGAGAACTCCGGCGCGAAGACGAGCCGCACGTCCTGGAAGCGGCGGTACTTGTAGAGCTGGTACTTGCCGCCGTTGTAGAGCGTCACCACGTCGCACCGCACGTCGGTGCCGGTGGCGCACGCGCCCTCCACCGCCGCGGTCTCCTTCTTGAGCGCGGTGTTGAAGGCCGCGCCGGTGAGGCCCTTCGTCGCCGTGTTCATCCGCTCGGTGACGTCCGTCATCTCCACCAGTTGGTTGGCCTCCACCTTGGGACAGCGCCGCTCCTCCTTCGCGGACTTCGCCTGGAAGCCCTTCGCGAGCAGGTCGTCCTTCGCGGTCGTCAGGTCCTCGATGCAGCCGCGCACACAGTGGTGGTTCGTCATCACCAGGCCGTCCGGCGACACGAAGCTCGCGGAGCAGCCGCCCGCCAGCCGCACCGAACCCAGGCGCACCTTGTCCAGCCAGGCCTGCGTGGGTTCGAAGCCGTAGGCCTTCTTCACCTGGGCGGCGGGAAAGGCGTCATAGGTCCACATGCCCTCCTCCGCGGAGGCAGGGAGGGACAACAGCAGGCCGAGCGCGAGGAGTCCGCGATGCATGGTCAGGCTTCCTTGGAGAGCGAGAAAAGGGCGCCCGGTTCTGTCAATGCGGACGGGCGCGCGTCAACCCGGCAGGCGACCGTGTATTCCAAGCCGGTGTGGGGGTCGGCGGGGTATGCTCGGGCCCAATGGCCGCGAAGCACCACGTCTACCTCGTCCCCGGGTTTTTCGGGTTCACCAACCTGGGCGAGCTCCTCTACTTCGGCCATGCGTACGAGTTCCTGAAGAAGGACCTGGCGCGCCGGGGAGTGGACGCGGAGGTGGTGACCATCGTCTCGCACCCCACCGCCTCCATCCGTCAGCGCACCGCGGATCTGCTCAAGGCCGTGCACGAGACGGCCTCCGGCGACGACGGCCCCATCCATCTGGTGGGCCACTCGACCGGCGGACTGGACGCTCGCCTGTTCGTCAGCCCGGGCGCCCAGGTGTCGGAAGCCCTGGAGCTGGAGCCCTTCGCGCGCCGGGTGCGCACGGTGGTGACCCTCTCCGCGCCGCACGCTGGCACGCCGCTGGCCACGTTCTTCCTGGGGCTCTTCGGCCAGCAGCTCCTGAAGCTGTTGTCGCTGTTCACCATGTACGTGTTGAGGTTCGGCCGGCTGCCCTTGAGCGTGGTGTTCCGCTTCGGGCACCTGATGGCGCGCGCGGATGATCAGCTGGGGTGGAAGGCGACGCTGTTGGATCAGCTCTTCGACCAGCTCCTGGGCGACTTCTCCAGCGAGCGGCGCGACGCGGTGACGAAGTTCCTCTGGGACGTGGGCCGTGACACGTCGCTGATCCCGCAGCTCACGCCCGAAGGCATCGACCTGTTCAACGGCGGCACCCACGACAGGCCCGGCGTGCGCTACGGCTCCGTGGTGACGCAGGCCCGGCCCCCGTCCCTGCGCACGCGGCTGGCCGCGGGCCTGGACCCGTACGCGCAGCTCACGCACACCATCTACGCGTTCGTGTACGGCCAGACGCAGCGCATGCCGCTCACGCAACTGCCCCTGCACACGCCCGCGCAGACGGCGGCGCTGGTGCAGGCCTACGGCGCGATGCCCGGCCCCACCGCGTGCGACGGCATCGTGCCCACGCGCTCGCAGGTGTACGGGCGCGTGCTGACGGCGGTGCGCGCGGACCACCTGGATGCCATTGGCCACTTCGACCAGCCGGCGCACCAGCCCCCGCACGTGGACTGGCTCATCTCCGGTTCAGGCTTCCGCAGGCCCCAGTTCGAGGCCATGTGGAAGACCATTGGCGACTTCCTGATGGAGGAAGAGCCCCAGCGCTAGCCGCGCTTGAACACCGCCAGGAAGCGCGCCTCCGCGACGCGCTGTCCGTCGGTGCCCAGAAGCTGCACGGGGATCCACGCCTCCGCCTTGTCGCCCGTGGATTGAAGCGAGGACGCGAGGCCCGCGAGCAGCTCCTCGGAGGGTTCGCACACCGCGCTCACCGCGCTCTTCGCCTTGGCGTGGAAGGACACCTCCATGCGGTTGACGAGCATCTTGTACTGGCTGGGCGGGAAGCGGCGGAAGAGCATCACGCCCATCGTCAGCTCCATCACCGTCACCTGGGCGCCCAGGTACACGCTGCCCACGTGGTTCTTCGTCTTGCGGTTGAGGGGCACGGTCGCCTTCACGCGCGCGTCCGTCACCTCCTCCACGCGGTAGCCCATGGCCGCCGCCAGCGGGACGATGTTCTTCACCGCCAACGTCGTCAGCGCGTTCGCCGCGCCCGGCGACACCTGCCGCACCTTCTCCACCATCTCCAACGCGAACATCCGGACCTCCGTCCTTCCCAACTGACACACCGGCACGCGCACCCTGGCCACGCGCGGCTTCCGTCATAGAGTGCCCGGCCCTATGGACACCAGCGTGGACGTGGTCGTCATCGGCGCGGGCGTCGCGGGGCTCACCTCGGCCCGGGACATCGCTCGCACGGGCGCCACCGTGGCCGTGCTCGAAGCGCGCGACCGCGTGGGCGGGCGCACCCTCACCCGCGACGTGGGCGGCGGCGTCGTGGACCTGGGCGGCCAGTGGGTGGGCCCCCGCCAGCGCCATGTCCTGCGGCTCGCGGACAGCCTGGGCCTCAAGCGTTTTGCCCAGCACCACCAGGGCACCAAGGTGCTGGAGGTGCGCGGCGAGCTGCGCACCTACAAGGGCAAGGTCCCGTCCCTGCCCCTCCTGTCGCTGCTCGATTTGCAACGCACGGTGTGGAAGCTGGATGGCCTGGCGAAGAAGGTCCCCCGGGAGATGCCCGCCGCCGCGCCCCGCGCCGCGGAGTGGGACGCCCTCACCGTGGAAGACTGGAAGCAGCGCCACGTGCCCACGTGGGGCGCGCGCGCCGCGCTGGACATCGCCACCCGAGCGGTGTTCGCCGCCGAGCCGTCGGAGCTGTCGTTCCTGCACTTCCTCTCCTACGTGCACTCCAACGGCGGCCTCATGCCGCTCACCGAAATCGAAGGCGGCGCCCAGGCCGAGCGCTTCGTGGACGGCGCGCAATCCCTCTCACTCCGACTGGCCGAGGCGCTGCCCCCGGACCGCGTCCTCCTCTCCGCCCCCGTGCGCGCGGTCCTCCAGGACGCGCACGGCGTCACCGCCACCACCGAGGACGGCCGCACCGTTCGCGCTCGCTACGCGGTGGTGGCCACGCCGCCCGCGCTCGCCGAACGCATCGACTTCGGCGCGGACCTGCCCGCCGGCCGCCGCCGCGTGCACGCGGACCTGCCCATGGGCAGCGTCATCAAGGTCGTGGCCACCTACGCCCGTCCCTTCTGGCGCGAAGCGGGCCTGTCCGGCGAGGCCGTCAGCGACGTGGGCCCGGTGCGGCTGTGCTTCGACGACTGTGGCCCCGGGGGCCATCACCCTGCCCTGGTGGGCTTCTTCCTGGGCGATACCGCACGCGCGTGGACTGGCCGCCCCGCGGGCGACATCCACCGGGCCGCGCTGGAGGGCTTCGCGCGCTTCTTCGGGCCCCAGGCCCTGACGCCCGTCGCCGTGGCGGAGCTGGACTGGAAGGCGGAGGCGTTCAGCACCGGCTGCTACGTGGGCCTGCCCCGCCCCGGCACGCTCACCGCCATTGGAAACGCCCTGCGCGCGCCGTTCGGTCGGGTGCACTGGGCCGGCACCGAGACGGCCATCGAGGGCTGTGGCTACATCGACGGCGCGGTGGAGTCCGGCGAGCGCGCCGCCACCGAGATCGCCGCCCGCCTGACCGCCCCCGACGCGGCTTGAGCCGCGCGGACCGTCCGGCCGCCTGCCCTACGAGCCGGCCGGACAACCAGGCGCCGTGTGCCGTGCCGTGGCACGAGGCCATGGCCATCCCCACCCTACCGGAAGCGCCGCGGCGCCCTGCCGCGCGCAACCACCTTACGAGGGATGCGGACCATGTACTCCACCAGCCACGTGAACCTTCCCCAGAACGCGCGCGAAGAGCTCATCGACATGCTCAACACGCTGCTCGCCAACGCCGTCGACCTGCATTGGCAGGTCAAGCAGGCGCACTGGAACATCCGCGGCACGCACTTCTACAGCCGGCACCTGCTCTTCGATGAAGTGGCCAAGCACGCCCGCAAGCACGCGGACTCCTACGCCGAACGTGCGGGCGCGCTGGGCGGCTACGCCCAGGGCACCATCCGCCTGGCCAGCAACAACAGCCAGTTGCCCGAATATGACCTCCAGGCCGTGGACGGCGAAGCCCACATCCGCGCGCTGGTGGAGCGCGTGGGTCGCTACGCCTCCAGCCTCCGCGACGGCATCACCAAGTCGGATGAGGTGAATGACCCGGTCACCGCGGACATCCTCACCCAGACCCTGGGCGAGACCGAGGAGGACCTCTGGTTCCTGGAGAGCCACCTCAACGGCGACGCCCGCGTGGGCACCACCGTTCCGCCCCGGGGCGGCGGCAACCGCCGAGGCGGCCGCACCGCCGAGGACATCAGCCAGGCCACCACCTGAGTTTTCCGTAACCCGGCTGACTCCCGCGCGGTTCCCCTGCGCGGGGAAGTCCGGGTCCGTATAGAACGCGTCCTCTGGATTCCAGGAGGGCGCAGCGCATGGCGGCTCAGGCTCAGAACGACCGGTTGGATGGCAAGGTGTGCCTCATCACGGGGGCCACCGGCGGCATCGGCCAGGAGACAGCGAAGGCCCTGGCGCGGCTGGGGGCCACGGTGGTGCTGTCCGGCAGGGACGAGGCCCGCACCGCGGCCACCGTCGCCGCCGTGCGTGAAGCCGCGCCCCAGGCGCGCGTGGAATCGCTGCTCGCGGACCTGTCGTCGCTCGCGTCCGTGCGCGCCCTGGCCCAGGCCTTCCGCGAGCGGCACCCACGCCTGGACATCCTCGTCAACAACGCGGGCCTCATCATCGACCGTCGTGAGGTGACGGTGGATGGTTACGAGGCCACGTTCGCGACGAACCACCTGTCGCACTTCCTCCTCACGCACCTCTTGCGCGACCTGCTGGTGGCCAGTGGCCCCGCGCGCATCATCAACGTGTCATCGGGCGGGCACGCCCTCGCGAGCGCGAAATTCCTGGATGATCCGCAGACGGCGAACCAGCGCTACCGCCCCATCCGGGTCTACGGCAACGCCAAGCTCAGCAACATCCTGTTCACCAAGGGACTGGCGAAGCGCCTCGCGGGCACGCAGGTGACGGCGAACGCGCTGCACCCGGGTGCGGTGCGCACGGGCTTCGGGCACAACAGCCAGGGCATCTTCCGCTATCTGGTGAAGCTGGGCGCGCCCTTCATGATCTCCCCCGAGAAGGGCGCGAGGACGTCGGTGTACCTGGCGGCCTCCCCCGAGGTCGCGGGCGTCAGCGGGGAGTATTTCAACAAATGCCGCAAGGTGAAGCCGTCGTCCGCCGCCCGGGACGAGGCGCTCGCGGAGCGGCTCTGGCAGGTGAGCGAAGAGCTCACGGGAGTGAAGGCATGATCGACCTGTACACGTTCAAGACCCCCAACGGCCGCAAGATCTCCATCGCGTTGGAGGAGCTGGGCATCCCCTACAAGACCCACGTGGTGGACATCTCCAAGGGCGACCAGTTCAAGCCCGAGTTCCTGGCCATCAATCCCAACAACAAGATTCCGGCCATCGTGGACCACGCGGCGCCGGGCGGCACGCCGCTCTCCCTCTTCGAGTCCGGCGCCATCCTGCTGTACCTGGCGGAGAAGACGGGCACGCTGATGCCCACGGATCCGCGCGGCAAGGCGGAAGTGACGCAGTGGCTGATGTTCCAGATGGGCGGCGTGGGGCCCATGCTCGGCCAGCTCAACCACTTCGAGGTCTACGCCCCCACGAAGGTTCCCTACGCCATCGACCGCTTCCGCGCGGAGTCCAAGCGCATCCTGGGGGTCTTGGACAAACACCTGGGCTCGCGCGACTACCTGGCCGCCCACTACTCCATCGCGGACATCGCTACGTACCCGTGGCTGAAGGCGGTGCACGGAAACCCCAAGTTCGCTGAATTCTTCCAGGACACGCCCAACATCCTCCAGTGGCTGCACCGCGTGGGCAGCCGTCCCGCCGTGCAGCGGGGCATGCAGATCCCCTGACGGGGGTTGCCCCAAGGCCATGGCCCCGCTCGGACAGCTCGTCTTCGACAACACCTACGCCCGCCTGCCGCCCGGGTTCGCCGCCCGGGTGGCCCCCGCGCCCTTCCCGGACGCGCACGTGGTGAGCGTGAACCCGGCCGCGCTGCGCCTGCTGGGGTTGGACGCGGACGCGGCGACGCGCCCGGAGTTCGCGCGGGTGTTCGGCGGGGGCCAGTTGCTGCCCGGCATGGAGCCCCTGGCCATGGTGTACGCGGGGCACCAGTTCGGGGTGTACGTGCCCCGCCTGGGAGACGGCCGCGCGCTGCTCCTGGGCGAGGTGCGTGCCCCGGACGGAGCGAAGTGGGACCTGCACCTGAAGGGCGGTGGTCCCACGCCCTTCTCGCGCGGCGGTGACGGACGCGCGGTGCTGCGCTCCACCGTGCGCGAGTACCTGGCCGGAGAGGCCCTGCACGCCCTGGGCATCCCCACCACCCGGGCGCTGTGCATGCTGGGCAGTCGCACGCCGGTGTACCGCGAGGACGTGGAGACCGGGGCGATGCTGGTGCGGATGGCGCCCTCGCACGTGCGCTTCGGCACCTTCGAGTTCTTCCACCACACCGAACAACCCGCGCACGTGGCCACGCTCGCGGAGCACGTCATCGCCGGCCACTTCCCACACTTGCTGGGACAGGAGCGGCGCCACGCGCGCTTCTTCGAGGAGGTGGTGGAGCGCACCGCGAAACTCATCGCCGGGTGGCAGGCGGTGGGCTTCGAGCACGGCGTGATGAACACCGACAACATGTCCATCCTGGGGCTCACGCTGGACTACGGGCCCTATGGCTTCCTGGACGACTTCGACCCCGGCTTCGTCAGCAACCACTCCGACCACCAGGGCCGCTATGCGTTCGACCAGCAGCCGCGCGTCGCGCTGTGGAACCTGGCCTGCCTGGGGGAAGCGCTGCTGACGCTCATCACCGAGGACGAGGCCCGCGCCGCCCTGGGCGCCTTCCAGCCCGCGTTCGCCGCGCACTTCCTCGCGCGCATGCGCGAGAAGCTGGGCCTGTCCGAAACCCGCGACGAGGACCGCACGCTCGTCGAGGACCTGTTCGGCCTGATGGCGGGTTCGCACGTGGACTACACGCGCTTCTTCCGCGCGCTGAACCGGTTCGATTCAAAGCCTGACGCGCGCAACGACGCGCTCCGCGACCACTTCCTGCCACCGGAGGGCTTCGACGCGTGGGCCGCGCGCTACCGGGCACGGCTGGACGCCGAGGGCAGCGTGGACACCGCGCGCCACGCGCGCCTGGACCGCGTCAATCCGAAGTACGTCCTGCGCAACTGGGTGGCGCAGCAGGCCATCGCCCGGGCCCAGGAAGGGGACTTCGCGGAGGTGGACCGGGTGCTCGCGCTCGTGTCCGCGCCGTTCGACGAACACCCGGATTCGGAGGCCTACGCGGCCGCTCCGCCGACATGGGGCCGACACCTCGTGGTGAGCTGTAGTTCCTGACGCGCGCTGTCACCGTCCGCCCAGCAGGCAGGCGGGCACCTCCTCGCGGGAGTCCGTGGAACGGGGTGCCTAGCTTGGAGGGCATGATCGAACCTCCTGCTCCGCCCCGCATCGTGTTCCGCGCCCTCGGTCCAGGGCTCGTCGGCGCCACCGCGCTGACGCTGGTGCACGAGAGTGCCCGACGCGTCCTGAAGCATCCGCCGCGCATGGACGTGCTGGGCATGCGCTCCCTCAAGAAAGGCATCCGCTTCTTCGGCGGCGAGCCCGCGAGGGACCGCCAGCTGCATCGCCAGACGCTGGCGGCGGACCTGGTGTCCAACGGGCTCTTCTTCTCGCTCGTCGCCCTGGGGCGCCCCAAGCGTCCCTACCTTCGCGGCGCGGTGCTGGGGCTGCTCGCCGGCCTGGGCGCGGTGGCGCTGCCTCCCTGGCTGGGTCTGGGCAAGGCACCGTCCCAGGCCAGGCCCTCCACGTCGCTGCTCACCGTCGCCTGGTACACGCTGGGCGGACTGGCCGCCGCGCGCGCGACGCGGCGGCTGATGGCCCGGAGCGAACCCCCGCTGCCCCTGGGAAGACCTGTCGGGTAGAGCCGCGCGCGCCGTCCAAGGTCGGCGAGTGAAATCCTTTCCGGTGGAGCACTTGCCGTGGGCGGACAGGCGACACCAGCCTTGAAGGTTCATGGCCACCGACTTCACCCGCCTGCCCTTGCGCGGCTTCCAGGATGCGTTGAACGTCGTCGTCGAGTCGCCCCGCGGTTCGACGGTGAAGCTCAAATACGACACGAAACTCCAGGCCTTCACCCTGTCGCGGCCGCTGACGCGCGGGTTCCGCTACCCGTTCGACTGGGGCTTCATCCCCAGCACGAAGGGCCCGGACGGCGACCCGCTGGACGCGCTGGTGTACTGGGACGTGCCCACGTGGCCCGGCGTCGTGCTGCCGTGCCGGCCGCTGGGCGTGCTCCTGGTGGACCAGAAGAAGAAGGACAGCCAGACGGGCGCGCGCGAGCGCAATGATCGCGTGCTCGTCGTCCCCGTGAACGCCCCCCGCGCGGAGGGGATGAATTCCTACCAGGACCTGTCCCGGCGCGAGCTGGAGGAGCTGGAGCACTTCTTCCTCGCGGTGGTGCACTTCGCGGACAAGGACGCGCACGTCCTCGGCTGGGAAGGCCCCGAGGCCGCCGAGCGCATGGTCATCCAATATGCCCAGAAGGAGGACTGACCGCCATGCCTCCTCCCACTCCCATCCGGGGCCTCGGCCCCGACACCGCGCTGGGCGACGCCGCCCGCCGCATCCTCGCCGGCCGACTCGCGGACGCGCGCCACCCCGAAGCCCAGCTTGACGAGGAGCTGGACGAGGACGGCGTGCACGACATGCGCGTGGCCACCCGCCGCCTGCGCGCCGCGCTCCAGGTGTTCCACGCCACCGGCAAGCTCACCCAGTTGGAGGCGGACGTGAAGCGCCTCCAGGACGCCCTGGGCGACGTGCGCGACCTGCACGTCCAGGACGCGTGGCTGGACACCGCCGCGAAGGGGAAGAAGGACGCCGCGAAGGCGCTGGTCGGCCTGCGTGAGTCCCACCTGTCCGGCCTCAAGGCGAAGGAGAAGGCGCTGCGCGCGGAGCTGGAGCGCTGGTCGGGGCGCACCGTGCCGCGCCTGCTCAAGAAGCTGGACTCGCTGGAGGACGACCACCGCTTCTCCGGCAAGCGCGTGCGAGGACACCTGCGCCAGCGCCTGCGCCGCGTGGAGAAGCGCCTGGAGCGCTATGCCGACGCGCCCGACGCCGCCTCCGCGCACGCCCTGCGCAAGGAGTTGAAGAAGCTGCGCTACGAATTGGAGATCTACCAGCCGGCCTTCCGCCGCACCGTGGGCGCGCTGCTGGAGGTGTTGGTGCCCCTGCAGGATGGGCTGGGCGAACTGCACGACGCGGACGTGCGTCTGGAGTTGTTCGAACGCGCCGCCGCCGAAGCCCCACCCGGACAGCGCAAGGCCGCGCGCAAGCTGCTGCCCCAGGCCCGGGAGGAGCGCGCGGAGCGGTCCGCCGAAATCGCCCGCGAGGTGCAGCGCTGGCACGCGGAGGCCATTCCCAAACGGCTGCGCAAGGCTTTGACCTGACAGGAAAATCGGACAAAGCGACTTCCTGTTTGAATCCAGACGACCTCCCCGCGTCTCCAGCGGGTCCGCCGGGTCCGCATGGCCCGGCGGGCCTCGACCTGCCCTCGCGGGTCCGCTGAAGCCAGAGGAGTCTGCCCTTGCATCCCCCTTCCTCCCGGCGTCTGGCCCTCGTGGCCGGAGCCGCCCTGTCCGTCATGCCCACGGTGGCCGTCGCCACCGAGTCCCCCTCCCTCCAAGGCCCCAAGGCGGTCCGCCTTCCGCCCCAGCTCACCTCTGTCACCCAGTCCGTGGAAGCGCTGTACGCGGGAGACCCCGCGCAACTGGGAGTCCAGGCGGTGGATCCGCAGGGCAGTCCGCTCACATTCTCCTGGAGTGCGAGCGCGGGCACGTTGGGAGCGCCCGTGAACGGCGCGAACTCGAGCAGCCGGAGCTGGACCGCGCCCGCGTGTCTTGCGGACGGCAGCGCGCCCGTCGTCGCGACGGTCAGCAATGGCCTGGGCCTGTCCACTTCAGCGGCCTTCGAGTTCAGCGTGGTCCAGGACCTGTACCTCGATCGCCAGCCGGCGTTCGCGGCTTCGGGCTTCACGGAGATCCAGGGGGTGACGCTCACCTCGCAGCAGACGCTGCGCGCGAACCCGGCGTGGATGCCGGAGTCCCCGGAGTATCTCGTGCTGCCGTCGGATCAGCGGCTGACGGTGTCGTTCGTGTACGAGAGCGCGGGTGGGAGCCATGCGCTCGGGTATCTCTACGTCGATGACCTCGTGGCGACCGGCTTCGTGGACTCCCAGGGCAACCTGAGGGACTCCAACGCCAACGGCATCGCGGACCTGCACGAGGACCTCTACAACCTGGCGCCTCCCACCGGCCCCCAGGCCCGTGCGTACATCGGCGTCAACCGCCGCTGTACCCGGACCTTCACCTCGGGAGGCTTCACCTACAGCCAGCCCGAACTGGCGAGCAACAGCTCCTGCGCCACGGCCTTCTCGGCGAACCAGTCCCTGGAGGATGCCCGGCCCGGTTCCCACCCGAACGTGAACATCGATGTCGTGGGTAGCCTCCCGCCCGCGACGCCCGGCACCGGCCATTCGGACAACGGACTCTTCGCGCGCATCCCCAACCTGCTGGAACCCACGCACGCCCTGAATGGGAACCGGGGCCTGGGCCACCTCCCGTTCCTGCTCTCCGACGACGACAGCGACCTGAGCACGTATCAACAGCTCGGCGCGGTGGGTGATGGCTCCACCGCCAGCGACGGCATTCCCGACTACGACGTCTCCGCCTACGACGCCCACGGCCTTCCGCGGTCCGTCAATCCAAACCCGGGCATCAGCTCCTATGACCGGACGGTGGACCTGGGAGTCGTCCAGGGCGGCCGGGAGCTGGTCTTCTTCCTGGTCGTCGCCTCCGCGCCGTCCCATGTCCCGGACGAAGGCACGGTCTTCCCGTGTCTGCGCAAGGACCCCAATGGCCAGTGCACGCTGCATCTGAAGTCACCCATCTCCGTCTTCTTCTCCAAGGCGAAGTGGAACCTGGACCAGGACCCCGTGGGCCAGGCGCCGGCGGCGGCCCGGAACCTCGGCTGTTCCTACAGTGAGCTGTGCAATCCGGCGGCCCCCTCCACGGGCGCCTGCACCGTGGTCGGCACCACGCAGTCCCTGTGCGGGTGGTTGGATAGCGATGCCCGGGTCCGGCTCAACACGCCCAACTACGGGAACATCAACCTCCCGAGGACGGCCACCGTCGCGCCCCAATCCCTCAGCATCAACATGAACATGCCCCACGTCATGGTGGGCGCGACGGACAACTGGCCCGGCGAGGTGCTGATGGCCTTCGAGGACCTCAATGGCGGAGGGGACCGGGACTTCAACGACGTCGTCTTCCTCCTCCGGTCCGACCCGTACGGCGCCGTGCGCTCGCGCGTGTTGAGTCCCGCGGACGCGGGGTGCGCCATCTCCCACGTGTACTTCGAAAAGCAGGACACGCGGGATGCCGCCACCTGCGATGCCACGTCCTCCATCGCCTATGCGGTGTCCACCGACTGCGGCAGTCCCACGCCCACCTGGCACCCGGTGACGTTCCAAGGCCCGCAGCAGTACCGCATCCTGGATGTCTCCAGCACGCCCGGCCACCAGCTCTGCTGGAAGGCCACGCTGGCTGGCGGGCGCAGCAGCACCTGCCAGCCCACCATTTCCAACGTGGACATCGGGTACGAGTCCGTGCCCGTCACGCCCTGACGTGTCGCCTGACGCGGACGCCGCGAAGCATCCTGGACACGGGCCTGCTCCGCGGCGTCCACGGCGGCCTGGATGATGGCCCCGCCGGACGCCGCCGCGGCGCCCGAAACCGCCGGGTGTGTGCCCTCCGCCGGCTTCGGCTCACAGACGCAGCCGGCGGAGTTCATGAGGAGGAGCAGCCAGGCACGCTGCATTGAGGACACTCGCCCCGCCGGGCCCCTGGTGGAGGCGCCGAGGCGTCCCTACCTCCCTGATGGATGTGATCTCCCCTGCGCACAGGTCGGAGGGCAGGCAACCCTCCCCGGGGGGCATCCGGAAGAACCTTCGGATCAGGGCGCTGTAAAAACTGCCGGTTTCCGCCCTAAGCATCGGAGCGTCTTCGCGCAACCCACCAGAATCATTGAGGTTGGCCGCTACCTGGCATTGGCACCTGCATTGCTAAAGGTTCTCCCGTCGCAGCAAACGAGCGGAACACATCCCGCCCTCTTCCCCGAGAGACCCCCATGCAGGCTTCCAACTCCTTCTCTTCTGCTGACTCGCTCTCCACGTACCTCTCGGAGATCAACCACTACCCGCTGCTGAGCCCGCAGGAGGAGCAGGCGCTCTCCCGCAGCTTCCGCGCTGGCGACCTGTCCGCGGGCCACCACCTGGTGACGAGCAACCTGCGCTTCGTGGTGAAGGTGGCGTACGAGTACCGCTCCTACGGCCTGAAGATGTCGGACCTCATCCAGGAGGCGAACATCGGCCTGATGAAGGCCGTGCAGAAGTTCGACCCGGAGAAGGGCATCCGCCTCATCTCCTACGCGGTGTGGTGGATCCGCGCGTACATCCAGAACTACGTGCTGCGCAACTGGAGCCTGGTGAAGCTGGGCACGACGCAGGCGCAGCGCCGGCTGTTCTTCAGCCTGGCCCGCACCCGCCGCGAGTTGGAGAAGCAGGGCGCCGGCGACGGCCACATCGTCAACGCGGAGGAGATCGCCCGCAAGCTGAACGTGAAGCCCACGGAAGTGCGTGAGATGGAGCAGCGCATGGGCGGCCGGGACCTGTCCCTGGACGCGCCGGTGGGTGAGGACGGGGACGCCACGCACCTGGACTTCGTGGAGTCCGAGGCGGCCTCCCACGCGGATGAAGTCGCGGACCGGCAGCAGGCGGGCCTCACCCGCAACCTGGTGCAGCGCGCCCTGACGCGCCTGGATCCCCGCGAGCGCTTCATCATCGAGCAGCGCGTGATGAGCGATTCGGAGATGACGCTGAGCGAGCTGGGCGAGCACTTCGGGTTCTCCCGCGAGCGCGCCCGTCAGCTGGAGATCCGCGCCAAGGACAAGCTGAAGGCGGAGCTGGCGAACCTGATGGCCGAGGCCGGCCTGGACCAGGCGGAACTCGCCGCGTAACGCGCGAGGCGTAGCACCTGCGACAGCGATTCGGCCCCGGACCCTCGCGTGGGAAGCGCGAAGGAACGGGGCCGAGTCATGTCCGGGCTACTGGGGCGCGACGCCCGGCGAGGACTCACCGCTCTCCGGCGCGGCGGGCGCCGCTGGCTGCGTGCGGGACGTGGCGTCGATGCGCAGCGCCCGCGGCTCACCGCTGTTCGCATCCGTGCGGTACGAGGCCCGCACCTGCGCGCCTTCCTGGATGTCCGCGGCGCTCGCGGTCCGGCCGTCCACCCGCACCTGCGTGGTGGGCCCCACCTGGAGCCGCAGTTGGGGCTCTCCGCCCTGGCTGAGCAGCACCTCGCGGGAGCTCGCGCTCAGCACCTCGCCGGAGATCTGCTGGTCCTGCGCGGAGGGCTGCGCGTTGGCCACCGGGGCCGCCACGGGCGCGTTCTGGCCCACGACCTCACGTGACGGCGTCAGCCCCTGCTGGAGCCGGCGTTGGGCGTCCAGGGCGCTCGCCTGGGCCTGCTGGGCCTCGGACTGGGCCTGCTGGGTGCGCGCCTGCGCCTGCTGCTGGCTGGCCTGGGCCTCCTGCGATTCCTTCTGGGCGGTGGCCTGGGCCTCCTGGAGCTCCTGCTGCTTGCGCTGGAGGTCCTCCTGGGCCCGAGCGGCCTCGCGCTGTTGCCGGGAGGCCTCCTTCTGCGCGTCCCGAGCACTGTCGAAGGCCTCCTCCGAGCGGGCCTGGGCCTGCTCGACCTCCTGCCCTGGGGCGGCCCGGGTGCCTTCCTGTCGGGTGCGATCGCCGTCCTGGCAGGCGGTGCCCACCACCAGTGCCGCGACTCCCGCCGTGAGCCATGTCGTGCGCGATTTCATGGGGTTCTCCTGTCGAAGGGATGACAGGGCAAAGATGGCGAGGGCGCGCGAGGAACCAAGCCATGGGGCCGCGAGCGCCCGATGCCCTGCCCGCTCCACGGCAGGCACTCACTTTGGGGCTACCGCGACCGGAAGAATGGCGATAAGGGGCGCCCCCCCATGCGCGCCTGCGGACTCGACTTCGGAACCAGCAACACCGCCCTGGCCCTGCCGGATGGCACCGTGTTGCCCCTGCAGCCCCACACGCCGGAGCCGCGTCTGTTCCGCTCTGTGTTGTTCTTCGCGGAGGACGAGAAGGAGATCTTCGCGGGCGCGGACGCCATCCAGCGCTACCTGGAGGACAACAACGGGCGGTTCATCCAGTCCGTGAAGTCCTTCCTGCACAGCTCGTCCTTCCGGGCGACGCAGGTGAAGGGGCGCACGTTCACCATCGAGGATTTGGTGGCCATCCTGCTGCGCCGCGTGCGCGAGTCGGCCGGGGCGCACCTGGGCGAGCTGCCGGACGCGGTGGTGATGGGACGGCCCGCGGTGTTCACGCCGGATCCGGACGCGGACGCACTGGCGGAGAAGCGGCTGCGCAAGGCGGCGGAGCTGGCGGGCTTCACGCACGTGCAGTTCCTCATCGAGCCCATCGCGGCGGCGCTCGCGTACGAGGCGCGGCTGACGCGCGACGAGTTGGTGTTGGTGGCGGACTTCGGCGCCGGCACCACGGACCTGACGCTGATGAAGCTGGGACCGTCGCGCCGGGGGAACCTGGACCGCAGGCCGGACGTGGTCGGGTCCACGGGTGTGCGCATCGGTGGTGACCGGTTCGACGCGGAGATCATGCGGCACAAGCTGTTGCCGCGCTTCGGGGCGGGGTCCACGTACAAGGTGAAGGGCTTCAGCGAGAAGCGGATGCCCATTCCGCAGCACGTGATGGCGAAGCTCTTGAACTGGCATGAGATGTCGTTCATCCGGGAGAAGTCCACGCAGGAGCTGCTGGAGGTGATGCTCGACACGAGCGACCGGCCGGCGGAGATCGAAGCGCTCTACGACCTGGTGATGGACAACCTGGGCTACCGGCTGTTCCGGTCGATTGAAGCGGCGAAGGTGCGGCTGTCGAGCGAGGACGTGGCGACCATCGACTTCGACGAGGCGCGCATCCGCCTGCACGAACCGATTACCCGCGCCGAGTTCGACACGGCGAGCGCCGCGTTGCTGGCTGAACTCTCGCAGTGCACCGAAGGGCTGTTGGCGAAGCACCCGGAGGCCAGGGACATTGACGCCGTGTTCCTCACGGGCGGTTCGTCACAGATTCCCGCGGTGCGGGAGCTGTACGTGAAGCGCTTCGGTGAGGAGCGCGTGCGCACCGCGGATGCATTCACCTCCGTGGCGGAGGGTCTGGGACGCGCGTCCTCGTGGCTCGCGGGGTGAAGCATGGGTGGGCTCACAGCAGGACGCTGGCTCGCGGCGGGCGCCGCGCTCTCACTGTCGTTGTCGTGTGTCGGGCCTGCGGGCAGGACCTTCGTCACGGGGCAAATCCAGCCCCGGCAGATCCGCTTCGTGACCATCGTCGAAGCGCAGCCCGAGGAAGCAGGAGGCTGGCGGGCAGCCTGCATCCACATCCGGATTTCGCGCGAGAACACCGGCGAAGCCATCTTGTGCAAGTTCGGGCTAGAAACGCCTCTTCACACCAAGGACGGCCCTGTCTCCACCTCCCTGGCGCAGCGCATCGCGGCGGACCGAATCAACGAAGCCTCGCATTCCCTCTTCAGGACAGCCTCGCTGGAATCGCCGCTCGGGATGCTTTGCGAGTCACTGAAGGCAACGCTTCGTACGACCGTGCCAGCATCGATTGGTGGTTCCAAGGTACCGACTTTGTGTCACGCCAAGTCATCCCCGGTGCAGTTTGGTGCCATCAATCTTTGACACGGGAGTTCGTGCAACATGCCGCCCAGCACTGAACAATTGCTGGCCATCGCCAGACATTATTGGCCAGCGCCAGGGCCGAAAGACCCGGACGAAACCAGCCCGGAGTACGCACGTCTCTTCAAGCGCTGGGACGAAGCAGCACAAGACATCCCACTGTGGCATGGGTTCCTTGACCACCTGAGAACACTGCTTCCAGCGTTCAGCCTGGGCGATGGCACCGGACCGTCCCGGGTCAGCTTCCGCTGCATCGCCTATCCCGCGAAGGGTATTCCCATGCCGCCCATTCCCTGGGCCATCGTGGGCTGCATGAGCATCCTGGCGCCCGTCTTCACCGTGTACGGCATCTCGTTCGAATACCAGGGACGCAAGCAGAGCAAGGCCCAGTTGCACCTGGACCCGCTGCCTGAAGCCATGACCGAGACGGCACGCCTCATCGCCCGGGAACTGGAAGCCCGTTACAACGTCAGCGAGCTTCCGCGAGACGTAGCGGCCACCCCGGTGCCAGTCATCGTGGATTGGACGCGTCCTCCCCAGACCACCCTGTTCGACGCGCTCTTCGACAGCGAGCCCACCACCGTCCCGTAACGGGAGGATCCCCCTACAAGGTTCCGCCGTCCAATGGGCCAGAAGGAATGGGCGGATGAGGTGCATCTCCTGCATCCGGAACGCCTGCATCAGCAGGCTCCGAACTCAGTGGAAGTTCTGGCTCGGCTCCCACGCTACGACGAAGGATCCGACCGTCGAGGCTGACGGCGTAGCGGGCGTCGGTGTCCACCCCGACATACTGCGCACCGCAGGCCTCAGGATCTTCGTGGATCAGGATGAAGAAGACGTCGCCCTGTCGGATGACACGGGAGCGATACGCTTCCGGCCGTCCCCTGCAAGGGCGCTCTTCATTGGAGCCCGGCGGAATGAAGTCATCCATCGCCACCCGGACGGCCTGGAGCAGCCTGCCACCCAATTCATAGGGCCTGCTCTCGGTTCCAACCTGAAGTGCGGACTGCGCATGGAAGGAAGGGAACACGATGCTCCGGTCCCCTTCCCACGAAGCAGGCAATGCCCCCAGGGAATGCACACAACTGGCGAGGAGCAGCGCCATCACAGCAGCGCATACACCTGCCGAAACGCCGAACCTCAGGGCCCCACGTCCACCGTGCGAGTCGCCCAGTCCACGCCGCCCCGGCCGTCGCGCGCCACCACCCAGAAGGTGATGCGCTCCGGCGTCATGGACGTCTGGTAGGTCGTCGTCGGGTCTCCGGGCTTGCCGTCCACCGGCTCCAACGAACGGAACGAATTCACCTCGCCCTCCCCCGTCGCGAACCAGCTGTAGAAGACCTGCTCCGTCTTCGTCCCGTCCGCCGTGGAGTAGGCCTCCTCGCTGCCCTCCGCCAACACCGGCCTGAACGTCACCTCCGAGTCCAGCGGCAGCGGCCCCACCAGCGGCTCTTCCGCCCACAGCACGTCCTGCAACACCGGGTTCTGGTTCGGCGTCTGCGTGGAGCGCAACGTGATGCGCCGCACCCCGCGCTCCACGCCCTCCGGCGTCCCGCTGCCGTCCGTCGCCTCGTACCCCACGAACAGCGGCAGCCCTGTCTCCAGCACCGCGCGCACCGTCGGATCGTTGAAGTCGAACCCGCCGCCACTCCCGCCCCCCGTGCTGCCCGTCGCCGCCTGGAACGCCGCGATGAGCAGCGCCTGCACCGCCGGGTCGCTCAACGACAACACCCCGTCCTGCAACGCGACGCCGTTGGCGCCCGGACAGCCCGTGTCCCCATAGGGATTCACGTCCGGCCGGCACAGCGCGTACGTCACCGTCACCGGACGGCCATCCGGCGTCACCGCCAGCGCGTTGAACGTCACCGGCGGCGGCAACGTGGACGCGTTCGGATCCAACGCCAGCTCCGCGGGCTCCGCCTTGATGGCCAGCACGCGCACGCGGCGAATTTCACTCTGCAATTCGAAGTCGGGACCGCACGCGCTCAACACCAGCAGGGCGGCACACAGCAGGACGGGAGTGCGCATGGCGTCAGAAGCTCCCCTTGGCGCCGAGGATGGGCAGGATGGGCAGGCCCTTGAAGAACTCGCGCTGAGAGTAATTGTAGTTGTAGGCCACGCCTTCGACGGACTGGTTGTTGTAGGCGTTCGTCAGGTCCAGGTAGACGTCCAGGTTCCACGTGTCGAAGATGATGTTCTTGTCCACGCGGATGTCCAACTGGTTGAACGATGGCAGTCGCTGCGAATTGACCGCGCCGTAGTACGGGATGAACACGTCCGTCGTGTCGTCACGCCGCGCCCCCTCCACCGGCGTCGTCGGGTTGCCGGAGGCCAGGCGGAAGCGCGCGCCCACCTCCCAGCCCTTCGGCAGCTTGTAGCTGGCGATGGCCGTCAGCACATGCGTCTGGTCGTTGTCGAACAGGCGCCAGCGAGCATCCGGTGCGTCCCGGCGCTCGCTGCGGCTGAGCGTGTACGAAATCCAGCCGAACAGCCGGTCCGTCAGCGCCCGGCGAATCAGCAATTCAAAACCGTAGATGCGCCCCACGCCGCCGTTCTTCAGCACCTCCGGCACCGATTCGCCGTCGCGGATGATGCGCGCGTTGGAGCGCACGATGAGGTCGTCCAGGTCGTTGTAGAAGACCTCGCTGCCCACGAACCATTCGGGCCGCGCCTGCCACTCCGCGCCCACGCTGTACTGCAGCGACCGCTTCGCCCCCAGGTCCGGATTGCCGAACCCCGGCGACGGCTCATCCTGCACCGGCGGGCTGTGGTAGACGCCCGCGCCGCCCTTCAACGTCAGCGTCTCCGTGAGCGCGTAGCGCACCGCCAGTCGCGGGTTCACCGTGCGCTTCACCTCCTGCTGATCCGTGAAGATGTAGCTCTCCGTGCGGATGCCCGGCACCACCAGCAGCTCCTTCACCGGCCGCCACCGCACCTCCGCCCACGCGGACGGGTAGTACTGGGTGAAGTTGCCGTCGATGTTGATGAGGTCCTCCGTCACCAACGGGGTCGGCGGCTCGCCCTCACGCGGAGGCTGCTGGATGCTCGCGCGCACCTTCGCCAGGTTCGTCACCACATCCAGACCGCCCGCCACCGTCACCGCGTCGTTGAACGCGTACTCAATCGTGGGCCGCAGGAACAAATCCGTGGACGCGATGCGCAGGCCGCGCTCGCCAATGGAGAAGTCCAACAGCGTGTTGCCAATGAGCGCATGCGTGTCCAACGTCAGCTTGCCCTCGCGGTACTGGTGCCGCAGGCGCAACTGGTTGAAGCCCGTCGTCACATCCAGGCCGCCGTTGACGGACGGGTCCCCATCCGCCGGCTGGTCCAACAGTAGCGCCAGCCGGTCGCGCGACGTGAGCCCCTGCAACGTGAAGGTGTGACGCTTGTTCGGCTTCCACACCAGCTTCGCCTGCGCGTCGTAGTAGCGCGGCGCCACCTGGAGGCTGTCGTCGTCGAACGGCACCGCCTTGAGCACCACGTCGATGTACGAACGCCGGCCGCCAATCGCGAAGCTCAGCGTGTCCGTGATGGGGCCTTCCACCACCGCGTTGGACTCAATCAGGCTGATGCCCACCGTGGCGTGCAGCCGGTCCGTGCGAGGCTCGCGGCTGCGCACGTTGATGACGCCGCCCGTGATGTCGCCGTAGTACGCGGAGAAGTTGCCGGGCAGGTAGTCCACCGCCTCCAGCAGCTCCGAGTTGTACACGGAGGTGAGCCCACCAAAGTGATACAGGATGGGGATGCGCAGGCCGTCCAGGAAGACGCCGGACTCCTGGGGGCTGGTGCCACGGATGACCAGCGCGCCGCCGTTGAACGCGGGCCGCGCCACGCCCGGCAGGTTCTGCACCACCTTGAGCGTGTCACCCTGCGTGCCCGGGATGCGCTGCACCTCCGCCACCTGGATGGTGGTGCGCGTCACCTCCTTGCGCTCACGGTCGCTGCGAACCACCGTCTCGTACGAGCTGAAGATGCGCCGCTGCACGTAGTAGGTGGCCTGCGTCTCCTGCCCTTCCGCGATGGTCTCCTGCGTGCGGAAGCGGTCGTAGCTGCCCAGCACCACCACCACCGGGTGCGTGCCCACCGGGACGCCTCGGAAGGAGAAGCGGCCCTCGCTGTCCGTCACGGTGGCGCGGTCCAGCTCCGTCAGCACCACCTCCGCGCCCACGAGCGGCTTGCGCGTGCCGCGCTCCAGCGCCTTGCCGCTGAAGTTCACCGGGCCCTGCGGCTCCGCGATGCCGCCGTCGGTGGTGGCCTCGGGAGGCGGCTCCGGCGCGCGGAAGACGAACTGGTAGGCGTATTGGATGCGCACCGGAGAAGGGACGTTGTCCACCTCCGCGGGCTCGAACTGGAACTGCTTCACCGCGGCGGTGGCCGCTTCGTCGAAGCCGTTGCCAGCGGGCTGGGTGATTTCGACATTCGTGACGGTGCCCGTCTCCGAGATGTCGATGAACATCACCACCGTGCCCTCCAACTGCTGGGCGGCGGCCTCCGGCGGATAGGTCGCTTCGACCTGACGCAGGAGCGCGGGCGGCTTCGTCAGCACGCCGGTGGGAACGCCAGCATCGCCGGCGGGAACACCTGCGTCCGGGGCCTGTGCTGCAGCCCCGGTCGCAAGCAATAGACAGACGACGCAAGCGAGCGTTTTCATGAAGGGTGCGCGGGTCTCCCGCGCACCGTCCTAGCGCCCTCCGAGGCTGGGGGCGAGCACGATTTCGATGCGCCGGTTCTGGCTCTTATGCTCCGGCGTGTCGTTGGCCACGATGGGCTGGTACTGCCCGTAACCCGCCGCCGACAGCGACGTCGGGTCCACACCCGAGTCTTGCAGCGAGTGCACCACCGCCATCGCGCGCGCCAGGCTCAGCTCCCAGTTGGAGGCGAACTGACCGCCGCCGGTGGGCACGTCGTCCGTGTGGCCTTCCACGCGGATGATACGGCCCCGCACCGTCTTGAGCGCGTCGGCGATCTTCACGAGCGCCTCCTGCCCTTCCTTGCCCACGCGCGCGGAGCCGGACGCGAAGAGGATCTTGTCCTTCAACTGCACCGTCATCCGGCCCTTCATCTCCGACAGTTCAATCTTGCCGTCGGAGATCTCCTGCTTGAGGCTCTGGGCCAGGTTCTCGTACTCGGAGCTCTTCTTCTCCAGCTCCTCCTTCGCCTGCGCGAGCTTCTTGGAGTTGCGCGCCAGCTCGTCGTTGAGCGCGGCCAGCTGCGCGTTCTTCTCCTCCAGGGCGCGGCGCTCGGCCGCGGCGCCGGTGAGGCGGTTCTCGGAGGCGTTGAGGCGCGTCTCCAGCGCGGCCTTCTCCTGGTTCAGGGCGGCCTGCTGCTCCTCCAACTCCTTGATCTTCGCCTCGGCGGCCGTGCGCGCCGCCTTCTCGTCCGTGAGGTTCTTCGTCAGCCCTTCGGCTTCCAGGGCCTTCTCGTTGAACTTGCCCTGCGAGACGCAACCCGTGGAGAGGGCAACCAGGGCAGCCAGAACCAGACGTGTCCGCATATGTGCGATTTCTCCTGACAAGATGTTGGTGGGTCCGAGACTACCGCTCTCGGGCCCAGAACCTAGGAGAAACGCGCATCTACTTTGGGAACCAACTTCCCGGCCTGGTGGCCTACGGGGGGAAGATGGGGTGGGTGTTCAGCCAGGAGCTGAAGAGGGCATCCGCGAAGGGCTTGCCGGGGATGTGGACGCCGCCGGACGCGCCGCCGGAGACGTGGAGTCCGGAGCCGGGCAGGTAGGTGAGGACGAGGTCATCACCTTTGCGCACATCGTGGAGCGACGAGAGGAGCTTCTCCAGGGACTGGTTGAGGGCGTCCTCGCGCATGGCGGGGTTCTGGCGCAGGCCTTCGCGGAAGCTGCCCACGAGCTGGTCCTTGGTGATGGTGCGCAGGAACCGGAAGTGCAGTCGTTTCAGGCTGTTGGAGGCCACGGCCTGCTTGAAGCAGGTGGGCTCCTCCTCCATGTAGAGGCTCCACACGTAGATGTTGAAGAAGAGCTTCTTCTTCAGCTCCATGTGGGTGAGCGCGAGTGTGCGCCCTTCCACCTGGAGGGAATCCGGCATGTTGACCCCGCCCGCCTGTCCCGCCTGGGCGACACCGCCCACCAGCAGGAGCATCCCCAGCGCGAACCCTCGCGCCCCCATCTTCAACGCCGTCCCCTTCATCGCCTTCCCCTTCACCCTCTACCGAGCCGGTGATCGCAACGGTGTGCACTCCCCATGAAACCGCTAGCCGCGCCGATCATTGGTTTGTGCACCATTGGACGGCAAGCGGGACTTACTGGCAAGGACGTTGGGGGCGCAAGTGACTCCCTGGTTGGGAGGTCAACGGGGGCGTGGCGCGGGGCGTCCTACATCCGGTCGCCCCGCCTCGATGTGTCCACCTCCGTGGCTCGGGCCCGGCTATTGCCGGTCGCTGAGCCGCTGCTGCAACAGCCAGTCGTAGAGGGCCAGGTCCGCATAGGCGGTGTCCCACGTCGCTCCGTTGTGTCCACCGTTGGGATAGACGGTGACCGCACGCATCGCGCTCGCGCCCGCGCCGCACTTCGTGTCCAGCCAGACCTTGATGCTGGTGGAGCGCGATGGCGCGTCGAGCGCGCCATGGAAGGCCCAGATGGGCAGCGGCTTCAGATCGCAGACGTCCGGGCTGTTGGTGGGCGTGGAGGTCAGCGCGATAGGGACGATGGCCGCCAGCTTGTCCGTGTGGAGCATGCCCAGATCGACGCTGGTGTTGGCCCCACCGCTCAGGCCCGTGAAGTAGATGCGGTCCGCGTCCACCCGGTAGTTCTTCTTCGCGTCCTCCAGCATCGCCATCAACGTGGGGATGTTGAACCAACCATTGCCGCTGTTGGTGACTGGCATGCGCTGGTTGGGTGAAATCACGATGGCCTGCATCGCCGCGCGGAAGCTGGCCGAATTGAACTGCTTCGCCAATCCCTCAGGATTGGCCAGCACCGCGGTGTGGTCCACGGTGAGCGTCGAGCCGCCAATGCCGTGGAGCGCGATGATGAGCGGCCACTGCGTGGTGCGGTCGTCGTTGTAGTCCTGGGGGAGGAACACCGCGGCGTCATAGCGGGGGCCGCGCGCCACGGTCTGCTGTCCGGCGGCGCAGGTGGTGGGGCCCGTGGGCAGGACGGCGTTCGGCGTCCCCATCAGCTTGAGCTCCCGCAGCCGGCAGTACGGCGCGTCCTTGCACACCACCCGGACCTTCGTGGTGATGACCGGGCTGGTGAACGTCAGCGTCTTCAGCGAGCTGTTGAGCGGATTGCCCTCCACCGCCGTGCCGGGGATGGTCTTCCAGCAGCCCCCGTCCCACGCTTGCAGTTCGAAGGCCGTCATCGCGTATGACGCGGTCGTGCTGGTGTTCAGGTGCAGCTCCGCGCCCTGCACTTCGTGTGGCCCCTGGAGGTCCACGTCGAAGTAGTTGTGCGTCAGGAAGCTGTAGGCCGACTCCCAGCGGGTGGTGAGCGAACCATCCACCGCGAACGCCGGCACGTAGGTCGTGCTGCTGCTGCCGGCGGAGACGGGCTTGTTGAGCGCGATGTTGGTCACCACGGCCGGGGCCGTCACCGTCACACTCACGGTGTCGGAGCCCGTGGCCGGCTTGTTGAGGGTGACGTTGCTCGGCGCGGCGTCGATGCCCGCGCGCTGCTCCGTGAACTCAGCGCCTTCTGGCCCGCCACAGCCGACGAGCGCGACCGTCGCCAGTGCGCCCAGGAGCGAATGAAGCCGTTGCATGGTGCCTCCCTGAAGAGAACGAAGGCACCATCATGCATTACCTGTTTTACAATCTAAACACGGTGAAGCGGATTCAAGGCCCGGCCCATGCCGCGCTGAAGCCACACACCTGACAGTCTCCCCTGCCCCCAGCGGGATGGTCCACCGAAGCGACATGCCGGACGCTCCCGCCCCATCTCAAGGCAGGAACGGGGGACACATGGCTGAGAACGGTCGAGGGGATGTGCACACGGTGCCGAACTCCGGTGGCGACGGCTGGGTGAACAAGCAGAACGGCGTGAGCCTGGGCCAACACCGGACGAAGAAGGAAGCCGTGCAGCAAGGCGCGGAGGTCGCGCGGCGCGACAAGGTCGAACACTTCATCCACAACGAGAACGGTCAGATTTCGGAGCGCAACAGCTACGGCCACGATCCCCGTTCGAGCCCGGGCTGAGCAACCCGCCTTCCGTGGGCCACAGGAGCGCCTGGCCATTCCTGGTCGCCGCGTCATTCGCTACGAGGTGAAGGTGGAGAACCTCCTCGGTTTCCTTCACCTCGACTGCGTTTCAGCCCGTACAGTGCCTGTGTTGTCTGGAGCTATGGATTCGTCGGCGCAAGCCCGGGGCACTCCCCATTGATTTCCTCAATCCAATACGAGCTTCTCCTACCCGTACGCTCTGGGAAGCTGTTGCAGAAGCACCGATCCTCGCCGACCACCGTGGTGTATGTGGCATCGCTGTAATATGTGGTGATGGAATCAGTGAGACAGATGAGTCGGTCCTCGCGCGATGCAAGTTCGGGCTGAGTTCCCATGTCGGCCCCGTCCCCTCCACACCCAAACTGAACTCCGATAACGGCAAGACCGACAATCAACAACGAGCGCATTGTTCCTCCTGACGAATGGGGGTGCTCTCCGCGGTTGCTGCGTGGGGATGATTCCACAGAGCCTCTTGCAAGTGAATGTAGGAGGGATTTTCATGGTGTGTGCAATTCTTCAACACCTCAGGCTTTGAGCGCGGCAGGGGGCGTAGACTCCACCCATGACCGCTTCCGCCCCGCCCCAGGTCCACTTCCGCACCTGCAACCTCTGCGAAGCGATGTGCGGGGTGCGCATTGAAGTGGCCGACGGCCGCATCACGTCCATCAAGGGTGACGACGCGGACCCGTTCAGTCGGGGCCACATCTGTCCCAAGGCCGTGGCGCTGCGCGACCTGCACGAAGACCCGGACCGCCTGCGCCATCCCATGAAGCGCACTGCGTCCGGCTGGGAACGCGTGTCCTGGGAGGACGCGTTCAGCGACATCACCCGGCGCCTCCATGCCCTCCAGCAGGAGCACGGCCCCCACACCGTGGGCGCCTACCTGGGCAACCCCAACGTCCACAACCTGGGCGCGATGATGTTCGGCCCCGGCCTGCTTCGCGCGCTGCGCTCGCGCAACCGGTTCTCCGCCACCTCCGTCGACCAGCTCCCCCACCAGCTCGTGGCCCACTTCATGTTCGGCCACCAGCTGCTCGTCCCCATCCCAGACATCGACCGCACCCGGTACATGCTCATGCTGGGCGCCAATCCGCTGGCGTCCAATGGCAGCCTGATGACCACGCCCGATGTCCGCGCCCGCCTCCGCGCCATCCAGGAGCGCGGGGGCAAGGTCGTCGTCATCGACCCGCGCCGCACGGAGACCGCTGGCATCGCCGACCAGCACGTCTTCGTCCGCCCTGGCACCGATGCGCTCGCCCTGTTCTCCCTGCTGAACGTCGTGCTGGAAGGCGAGGCCCACCGCATGGGGCGACTCGCCGGGTTCGTGGACGGCCTGGACACCGTCGTGCCGCTCGTGCGCGACTTCCCTCCGGAGAGAACGGCCCCACACACCGGCATCGCTCCGGACGTGCTGCGCGGCATCGCCCGGGACTTCCTCGCGGCGGAGGGCGCTGTCTGCTACGGCCGCGTCGGTGTGTCCACGCAGCCCTTTGGCTCGCTCTGCCAATGGCTCATCAACGTCCTCAACATCGTCACCGGCAACCTGGACCGCGAAGGCGGCGCGCTCTTCACGCAGCCCGCGTTCGACCTCATCGGTGGGCCTCGCGCGCTGGGCGTCAGCCCTGGCAGCCACGGCCGCTGGAAGAGCCGCGTGCGCGGACTGCCGGAGTCCTCCGGGGAGCTGCCCGTGGCCGTTCTCGCGGAGGAGATCCTCACCCCCGGCGACGGTCGCATCCGCGCCCTCTTCACCGTGGCCGGCAACCCCGTGCTGTCCACGCCCAATGGCACCCGACTGGACACCGCGCTGTCACAGTTGGACCTCATGGTGAGCGTGGATCCGTACCTCAACGAGACCACCCGGCACGCCCACTACATCCTGCCTCCCGCGTCCCTGCTGGAGCGCGGGCACTACGACCTCGTCTTCCACGTGCTCGCGGTGCGAAACACGGCCAAGTACTCACCGCCCGTGTTCGCTCCGGCCCCCGACTCCCGCCAGGACTGGGAGATCCTCCTGGAGCTCCAGCACCGCCTGGAGACGCTGCGCCACGGCCGCACCGCACGCGCCACCCTCCAATACCAGGCACTCAAGCGCCTGGGGCCGGAGCGCCTGCTCGACCTGGGTCTGCGCATGGGGCCGTATGGATCGCGCTTCCATCCGCTCAAGAAGGACGGCCTGTCGCTCGCGAAGCTTCGCGCCTCGCCCCATGGCATCGACCTGGGCCCCTTGAAGCCTTCCCTCCCCGGCCGCCTCCGCCATCGCTCCAAACGCATCCAACTGGCTCCGGAGCTGCTCGTCGCGGATGTGGCCCGGCTCCGTGCGGCCTTTCCCGACGATGCGGCGCCTCGCGCGGACGAATTGCTGCTCATTGGCCGGCGACACCTTCGCGACAACAACTCCTGGATGCACAACGTGCCGGGACTCGTGAAGGGCCGCCCCCGCTGCACCCTGATGGTGCACCCGGACGATGCTTCACGTCTGGGTCTCACCGACGGAGTGGAGGCCACCATCCGCTCACGCGTGGGTGAAGTCACCGTCCCCGTCGCCATCACCGCCGACGTCATGCCCGGCGTCGTCAGCCTGCCGCACGGCTACGGTCATCAACGCTCGGGCATCCGCATGCAGGTGGCGGGCGCGCACGCGGGCGTCAGCATCAACGACCTCACGGATGAACAGGCCCTGGACGCCGTCAGCGGCAACGCCGCCTTCAGTGGTACGCCGGTGCGGGTACGACCGGCGCGACCCCCTGCGCCGCCGTCGCCTTCCGGGTCCGCCACACCAATGGCGTGAGGGCCCCCACCAGCACGAACACCGCCTGCACCGCGTGCGCGAGCACCGCGATGGACATCGCCTTCGCCGCGGAGGTCCCCATCGCGCCCGCGGCCATTGAGAACACGCTGTCCGTCACGCCCACCTGCCCCGGCACCAGCGAGCCCATCGCCAGCGCCACCAGGTAGAGCCCCTGGGTGAAGAGCGCCTGCAACACCGTCGCGTCGATGCCCACCGCGTGCGCCAGCACCGCGTACTGCATCACCTGCAACACGCGGCTGCCCAGGAACGCCAGCATCGGCCGCCACGGACACAGCCCTCCGGCGCACAGCGACGCCTGGAACGACTCCGCGTGCTCGCCCCACTTCCCGCACCGGCGCCGCATCCACGCACCCAGCCGCTTCGCGCGCAGGCCCGCGCGCACGCCCAGGGACGCCAGCAGCAGCACGAAGCCGTGCACCAGCATCGCCACCGTGAACGCGGACCAGCCCGTCATCAGGTAGGACGCCACCGCGCACGGAAAGGAGATGAGCCCTCCGGCCCCCAGCGACGCGGACTGGGACGTGGCCGCCGCCGCCGCCGCCGCCGCCGCCCCCGCGTATGGCGTGAGCAGCGTCGCCTTCGTCGCCTCCGCCGCCGCGCGGCCCGCGGGCGCCATGCTCGACACCGCCGTGCCAATCAGTTGCGCTCGCACCAACACCGACAATGGCACCTGGCCCGCGCGGGCTCCGTAGGACAGGCGCGTCGCCGTCGCGTCACAACCCTGCCGTCCCAGTTCGATGAGCACCACCCAGGGGAGCAGCGGCAGCGCGGTCAGGAGCGTCGTCTTCAGCTCGTTGGCGCCCGCCTTGTTCACCATCGCCGTCAGCATGCCCAGGCCGCCGAGCGCGAAGACGGGCTTGAGCACCGTCACCAGCCTGCGCTTCCAGACGCCCGGTTCGGCTGCCCGCCCTCCGGGGACCGCCGCCAACGGCCCGGCCAGGGCCACTTCGTGGTGCACGCTGTTCACACTCGCCCCCCTCGCCCATCCCCACGCGCCCCACCAAGGGGTCCATTCGTGAAACTGTGCAGCCCTCGCCGCCGTGGCGAGGGCCGACTGTCGACGGTCGCCAGCCTCCCCCAGCCCACGTTCGGGGGTGGACAGACCCGCGCCCCCGCGGGGCCGGAATGAAGCGCGGATGGATTCATGCAACGGCCGGCGCACACCGCGAGTGGGCCTGTTTTGCACGCTCGGCAGCAGGGCCGAAGGCGGTTAGGGTGGCGCCGCCTTCAGTCAGGCCTCACGCGGGAGCATGCAATGAAAGCAGTGCGCTTCTCGGCCTTCGGTCCGCCCACGGACGTCGCCCAGGTGGTGGAGGAATCCCCCGCGCCGCTCCAACCCGGCGAGGCGCGTCTGGCCGTCCTGGCCACGCCCATCAACCCCTCTGACCTGCTCACCCTCTCCGGTGAATACGGCGTGCTGCCCAAGCTGCCCGCCACCCCGGGCAACGAAGGCGTGGGCCGCGTGGTGGAGGTGGCGGGCTCCGACGCCGTGGCGGTGGGGGACCTGGTGTTCCTGCCGCTGGGCGCGGGCACCTGGCGCACCCACCTCACCGCGCCCGCCGCGCAGCTGTTGCCCGTGCCGCCGGGGTTGGACCTGCTCCAGGCGAGCATGCTGATGGTCAACCCGCCCACCGCGTACCTGATGCTGCGCCAGTTCGTGACGCTCCAGCCCGGGGAGTGGGTGGTGCAGAACGCCGCCAACTCCGCCGTGGGCCGCTACCTCATCACCCTGGCGCAGGTGATGGGATTGAAGACCATCAACGTGGTGCGCCGCCAGGACCTGGCCGACGAGCTCAAGGCCCAGGGCGCGGACGTGGTGCTGCTGGACACGGATGAGCTGCCCACGCAGGTGCGCGACGCGACGGGCGGCGCGAAGGTGCGGCTGGGCATCGACGCGGTGGGTGGGGATTCAGCCCGGCGGCTGGGCGACTGTCTTTCCACCGGCGGCGTGCTGGTGAACTACGGCGCGATGAGTGGCAAGGGCCCCAAGCTGTCCGCGGCGGCCACCATCTTCAAGGACGTCACCCTGCGCGGCTTCTGGCTGGTGCGCTGGATGCGCAACGCCCCGCGCGAGGAGCAGAACGCCACCTTCGCGCGGCTCGCGGAGCTGATGTCCGTGGGCACGTTGCAGGCACCCGTGGATGGCACCTTCCCGCTGGAGCGCATCCACGACGCGGTGAAGCGCGCCCAGGAGCCGGGCCGCAACGGGAAGATCATCCTCACCCCCAACCCCGCGACCTGAAGTCTCGCAGGGCCGCCCCCACGGCATTGAAGGAGCAACGACCATGAAGCGAGTCGAAGGCAAGGTGGTACTGGTGACCGGCGGTGCGGGAGGCCTGGGCGCCGCGTCCGCGCGGATGCTCGCGCGCGAGGGCGCGAAGGTGGTGGTGACCGACCGGCGCGAGGACGAAGCGCGCGCGGTGGCCCAGGAGCTGGGCGACGCGGGCCTGTTCGTCGCGCTGGACGTCACCCAGGAGTCCCAGTGGGAGAACGCCATGGCGCGCACGCTGGAGAAGTTCGGCCGGCTGGACGTGCTGGTGAACAACGCGGGCATGGGCATCGTGAAGGACATCGAGACCATGTCGCTGGACGAGTGGCGGCTGGTGCACGCGGTCAACCTGGACGGCGTCTTCCTGGGCTGCAAGCACGGCATCGCCGCGATGCGGAAAAGCAACGCGAAGGGCTCCATCATCAACATCTCCTCCATCGCCGGCATCGTGGGCGTGGGGCAGTTCCCCGCGTACAGCTCCAGCAAGGGCGGCGTGCGCCTCTTGTCCAAGTCCGTGGCGCTGCACTGCGCGGCCAAGGGCTACGGCATCCGGTGCAACTCCGTGCACCCGGGCTACGTGGAGACCGCCATGGTGGAGGCGCTGGCCCAGGCCGGAGGACAAGCGGAGAAGACACGCGCGCGCATGCTCAAGGGCATCCCCCTGGGCACCTTCGGCGAGCCCGACGACGTGGCGAACGCGGTGCTCTACCTCGCGTCGGACGAGTCCAAGCTGATGACCGGCGCCGAGGTCATCCTCGACGGCGGCGCCACCGCGCAGTAACGCGGGGCACGGGGTTCCGCGGGCGCCCGGCTCAGGCCCAGGGCGCCTGCAGCAGTTCGGAGAAGCGGATGGCCAGCTCCGGCCGGCCCACCATCATCTGGCCCCACGCGTTCGCCTGCGTGGCCCAGGCGGTGGGCGTCAGTCCCACGACCTCGAAGAGCTTCATCACGTCCGCGCCCCCCTGCAGCGCCTTGAGCATCCGCGCGTAGTGCAGGAGCGTGGGCAGCGCCGAGCCCGGGAAGAGCACCTCCCGGTCCAGGGGACGCGCGGGCACCTGGGGCTGGAGGTCCGTCATGAGGCGCCGGGCGTCCGACAGGGCCCGGGCCTGCTGCTGTCCGTGCTCGATGAGCCGGGCGGCCTCCAGCGCTTCGGCGGCGACGCGGGCCTCCTCGGCCCGGCGCTGCTGGTCGCGGCGGCGGGACTCCGCCACCTGCCGTTCGATTTCACGCTCACGCTCGCGCTCCTCGTGCTCGCGGCGGCGATCCCTGCGCTCGCGCATCATCCGCAGCGCGTTGAGCGTGTCGTCCAGGAAGTCGCGGTGGATGTTGGACTCCTCCGGCGGCGACGGCGTGGTGCGCACGCGCTGCTCGAAGGCGGGCAGGCGCGACTCGAAGTACGCCAACTCCGCCTCCATCACCTGGATGTAGCGGGGGTCGTCGGACTCCACCGCGCGCAGCAGCGCCCAGGCCCCCTTGGACACGGAGAGGGACGCGGTGCGCGGGCGCGTGCTCACGATTTCTTCCGCCGCCGCCCAGAGGGCTCGCAACCTGGCGGGCAGGACGTCCAGCGGTGCACCGTCCATCAGTTGCTCCGCATGGGGATAGAGGCCCACGGGGTCCAGACGCCACCACATCTGGAAGCGCACGAGGGCGTCGGGCTCCGCCTCGCGCTGTTTCTCCCACAGGCGGTCGCGCCAGCTCGCGAAGGCGGCGAGCAGCAGGCCCCGTTCGGAGGGATGGGATTGGAAGCGCTGCCAGACGGCGTCCACCAGGACCTCGCGTCCGGAGTACGCGCTCCACTGCCGCGCCACACTGGACATGGGCGCCACCAGCAGGTGCTGGCCGGGGCCCTCCCAGACCGCCATCAACAGCCGGGCCGCGTGTTCGACTCCGGAGGCGGGGAGGCGCGCCTGCTCGCGCCGCGAGGGGAACATCACCAGGGCTTCCAGCAGGGCTTCACCGCTGTGCGGGTCGCGGGCCCAGTCGTTCAGCCGCCGCTGTTCGTCCACCCCCGCGTGGTGGAGGAAGTGCACGAAGAGGAAGTCCTTGAAGCAGGCGATGCGGTCCTTCTCCACGCCCCGGTCAATCGCATGCACCGTCTCCTCCAGGAAGCTCCACATCGCCTCCGTCTCCTCCTCCTCGGGAGGTTCGGCGTTGTCGCCCGGGGTGGCGGCCCAGCCGAAGAAGCGCAGCGCGGTCTCCGCGGGCAGGTCGCGCAGCACCGAGCGCGCCCAGCGGGCCCAGCGCCGCTGGTCCTCCAGTCCCCAGGCGTGGAAGGACTGCCGCTTCGCGAAGCCCAGCAGCTCGTCCGCGAGCGAGCCGACGGTGCGCACGGACACGGTGAGCAGCGCCTCCAGGGCCCCTTCAGGCGGAGGGAAGGGCAGGTCTCTGAGCACGTCCTGCACGAAGCGCTCATCGCCTTCGCGCTTCAGCCGGGGGAAGAGCAGCGGTGAGCCCCACGCGCTCAGCATGCGCCGGACGAAGGTGACGGTGTCCGCGTCGGGCGAGTCCAGCGCCTGCGCCACCTCCACCTCGTCCCGCAGGCTCAGCGCGCATTCGAAGCGCACGTCCAGGTCGCTGCCGTACAGACCCTGGTGCAGCGCGGTCGACACGGCGGCGGGGGGCGCTTCCCGGGACACGCGCGTCCAGGCGACCGCGGCGCGCGCGCCGATGTCGGGCACGTCCAGCACGCCCAGGGCCAGCATGCGGATCCGCTCGCGCTCCTCGGGGGTCAGCCGCACGGGAAAGGCATTGCGCCAGCGCGTCAGGGCCAGCATCGCCTCCACCGCCACGCGTCCGTCCTGGAGCAGCAGGTAGCGCACCGTGGAGCGCGCATCCTCGGAGGACGTGCCTTCGTGCACCCACGCGAGCGACGCCATGTTGCTCAGGTCCATGTCCGGCGCCTTGCGGGACAGGTACGCCAGCGAATCCGGCAGGGGGCTGAAGGGCGCGATGCGTTCGGCGAGGAGGGCCTCGTCCGTGGGCAACTGGGCCGCCCAGGAGTCCTCCATGTCGCGCGCGAAGCCACGTTGCAGCAACCGGGACTCGATGCGCCGCGCGTCCTCGATGAGCCGCAGCGCCACGCCCCACTGCCGCGCGTAGCGGGCCGCCAGGACCTCCACCTGCGAGGGCTCCAGCGCGGCGGTGCGGGATGCCAGGGCGAAGCGGTCCACCCCGGACTTCAACAGCTCCCGCGCGGCCCCGTAGCGCTCCGGGGGGACGGGGCCACAGAAGCAGTGCGGACAGGCGACGTCGGTCGGGATGAAGCGGGTGCATCCGGGGCAGCGCACCTCGGCGCCCCGGCGCACGCCGCTGTCGAGCAGGGCGGACATCCCCCGTGTCTACTCCGGCTCAGGGCCTGCGTGCACCCCGAGGGCCTTGCCAACACTCGCGGCGGCGGCCGGAGCCTGGGGGCGGGCGGCCCTCCGCTCAGGACAGCGCGTAGACGCGGACGTCATCGATTTCAAACACCGCTGGCATCCTGGCGCCGGAAGTGACTTCAGGGTTCGGCCACCGCGGACTCAGCGGCCATGGGTGAGGCAGCAGCGGCTTCCCGCTCCGCCTTCTCCGTCCACAGCGCCCGGAAGCGCTCTTCGAGCCGCGCGCCCAGCTCCTCCGAGTCCAGGTACAGGCTCGTCTCGTCGTAGCGGGTGAACGAGCTCAACGTCCAGTTGTGGCTGCTCATCACCAGGTGCCTGTCATCCAACAGGTCCTCGATGGCTTCCAGCCGTTCGTATCGGGGGGCATGGGCATGGGGGACTTCCTCGCTACATGCTGCCCGCTTCATCGAGCAGCAGTTGGAGCATCCGTTCGAAATCCAGCCGGGCCTGGTCCTCGGGGCTGGTGAGTGCTTTCAATTCCCCAGGGGTCCACGCCAGCGTGGAAGCACGGGAGAAGCGGCGGGTAACCGGGTCCTCCACCTTCTCCCAGTCATACAGTTGCTCCAACAAGAGACGGCCCGAAGGAGGCTTCCCTGCCCGGCCCCGCGGGGCACCCAAGCCCGCACCGGCCTGCGAGCGTGCCGAGCGTCCGCTGCCGTGC